>NZ_CP145892.1:4800000-6917693 GCF_036894225.1 Paenibacillus amylolyticus
CCTTCCGCTTTAATCACAATAATCGGAGTATCGATGGGAATAAAATCTCCGTCGGTCACAACGTCAATTCGTTCCCCTTCAAACATCGCTGTTCCAGAAGGACGAAGTGGTGTCAGACTGATTCCTTGCAGACCAACCAGCTCTTTGCGTTCTGTAGCTGATGAATAACCCCGATCCGCAGACATGCTATCACTCAGTATGAAGCGATTCCATATCCCTCGATCCTTAAAGATAATTGAGATGATCGCAATGACTACCAGTGCTGCTCCAAAAGCGATACCTAGAGATACAAATGCATCACTCGTATCATAAGCAGCCCTTACAACACCGGCCACAAGCGCAATTGATCCCAAAATCCCCAGAATACCAAAGCTCGGAATAAACATCTCCAGAATCATCATGATGAGTCCAACGGTAAATAGCACCCATGTCTCTGCTCCGGCAAATCCCGCAATGTAATTACCCGAGAAATACAACACGAAACACACGATACCTACAATACCAGGAACTCCAAAACCAGGAACAATCAATTCAATGATCACACCCGCGATTCCGAGGAACAATAACACAGTCATCACAACCGGATTGGTAAGAAAAGAGGAGATATTCTCCGCTGTTGTTCGTTCTACCTTAAATACGTCATCCTGACTGTAACCGAGCCAAGCTGCCGCTTCTTCCGGTGTGTTGCTGATGTGGTCGGCATAACCAACTTTCAGCGCTTCTTCAGCCGAGAGAGCAATAATTTCACCTTTTTGCTTGGTTTTATTGATCTCTGGCATTTCAACAACGATGTTAACATCCGTCATTCCAGCTGCAATCTTGCCATCACGACCACTGATTTCAGCCGCTCCCTGCATTTTGCTTTTCCAGAATGCAACAAGCTTTGGATCATCAACATGTTTACCCGTACTGTCGACCATTGCTGCCGCACCAATCATACTGCCTGGTGACATTACGATCTTATCTGCATTCAGAGCCAGAAAACTCCCTGCTGAAGCAGCATCTCCACGAACAAATGCAACAGTCTCAATCGGACTGTCCTTAATTAGGGTACCCAATGCTTCTGCAGTGTCGACACGGCCTCCCGGCGTATTGATATCAAGAACGATCAGGCCAGCATTCATCTCTTCTGCTTGCTTGAACCCGCGTTCCATGAACTTGCCAAGTCCCTGCTCGATTGGTTTATCAACCGGAATAATATATACGGCACCACTCTTCTCAGCTGCATGCGCTGACGGTGATCCAATCCAGACAGGAAGCAACAGCGTCAGCAGCATTAAGAGCATCAATGGCCCCGTAAGCTTCTTCCGGCGCTTTCCCTTCACAATAGTCCCCCCTTTTCCATTAATGTTATACTGTCCAGCTTATGGTATTTATTACGTGCAATGCAACATTTCGTTTCAAAATCTTAAAATTATATTTGAAAACTCAATCAATTGCAAGAATAAAAATCCATAATAATATATATTAACCATTAAAAAGAAATTTCGTCATCCCAAGGACATGATGCCTTCTGATAAATGGAAAAAACACCTCCTGACAAGTCAGAAGGTGTTTATTGATTTGCTTTATTGCAGAAATTGTTGAACTGCTTGATTTACCAGTTTGCCGTCCGCTTTGCCTTTAACTTTCGGCATAAGGGCCGCCATGACTTTCCCCATCTCGGCTTTCGAAGAAGCACCGGTTTCCTGGATGGTCTGCTGTACAATAACTTTAATTTCTTCTTCGGTAAGCTGTGTGGGAAGGTACTGGATGAGTACTTCAATTTCCGCTTTTGCATTTGCCGCGAGATCTTCACGGCCCGCTTTGTCAAATTCTTGGAGGGCATCTTTGCGCTGTTTGATTTCACGACTCAGGATATCAAGCACTTCGTTGTCATCCAAATCTCTTTTCAAATCTATTTCAAGATTCTTGATCGTCGAACGAATCAACCGAATGTTGGAGAGTCTGAACTTGTCCTTACTCTTCATCGCTTGCTTCATATCTTCGTTCAATCGTTCGCTAAGATTCATGTAATTAAAATCCTCCTAAAACTTTCTCTTACGAGCAGCCTCGGACTTTTTCTTGCGCTTTACGCTTGGCTTCTCATAATGCTTACGTTTCTTCACCTCAGCCAATACGCCATCTTTAGCGATGGAGCGTTTAAAACGACGAAGTGCAGCATCAATAGTCTCGTTTTTGCGAACTTTAGTTTCAGACACCAGTTTTCCCTCCCTCCGACCAGACCGTCCAAGAGCAATAACACGGTTCATCATCTTACATTATAGGCGAAAGATAATAAAGGTGTCAACCTCAATGTAATGATCACTTATTTGAATCCATTTTATAACTCAAAGGTATTATGAAATGGATTCATTATATAAGCATTTGGTCACACATTCATGGATTTAATGCATATGACTAAATCCTCAATAGTAGTACCCATCAGCTCGTTTATTTGTGAGAATCGGACAGACTTGTTAACACGCCAAGTCTGGTACCACCCAACAAGTGGTAATGCAGATGATGAACGGTTTGTTCTCCATCCTTACCACAATTGTTGATTAATCGATATCCTGTTTCCTCCACGCCAAGACGCTTCGCCGCTTCTTGAGCAGCCAGATGAATCTCGCCGATCAATGGCAGATCTTCTGCAGTAACTTCATTCATGGAAGCAATATGTTTCTTCGGAATGACAAGAACATGTGTCGGTGCAGCGGGCTGGATGTCATGAAAAACGATAACATGGTCATTCTCCAGTACTTTATTGGAGGGAATGCTGCCCTCTACAATTTTGCAAAATAAGCAATCCATAGTTCATACCCTCCTTTGTATTCCAGTGTATGTATTCCCCTCTATCATACTAAAAGTAAAAACCCACGTCCAATCTTTAGACACACAACCAGGTATTCTAGGTCAACTCTCCATCTATCATCGAGCCGAACACTATACAACATTGGATTGTATACCAAGCTCTTTTATCGAAATATGGTTTTATCACGCACTTTTCCCAATTAAACAAATATGTATGGTTAATGACACACAAAAGGAGATTGGTTAATTTGACCGTTTATCAACATGTGCAGGAACTTATAGGTAATACACCTCTGCTTGAATTAACTCGTTATCCATTACCGGAAGGAATCCGCCTGTTCGCCAAACTGGAATTCATGAATCCCGGAGGAAGTGTGAAAGACCGGATCGGCAAGTTTTTATTGGAGAAGGCCTTGGCAAGAGGAGATGTTAAGCCAGGTGGAACAGTGATTGAAGCTACCGCTGGCAACACAGGAATTGGTCTTGCAATGGCGGCTGTAGGCCTGAATTTAAAGGTCATTTTCACGGTACCTCAGAAGTTCAGCTTTGAGAAGCAGCAGTTGATGAAAGCCCTCGGTGCTACGGTCGTCAACACACCCACATCCGAAGGAATCACTGGTGCCATACGCAAGGCGGAATCGCTGGCGAAAGAAATACCGGGTTCGTATATTCCAGGTCAGTTCTCCAATGCGGATAACCCACTCGCACATTATGAACATCTGGGCCCTGAGATTTGGCGTGATCTGAACGGGCAGGTGGATGTATATATCGCCGGAGCCGGGTCTGGCGGAACTTTCATGGGAGTATCTCGCTATTTGAAGGAGCAAAAACCGTTAATTAAAACATGTATCGTAGAACCCGAAGGTTCGATACTCGCAGGAGGTCCATCGGGACCACATCGTACAGAAGGAATAGGGGTCGAAACGTTATCTTCTTTTATGGATGTGAGTTACTTTGATGCCATTCATACGATCTCAGATGAAGATGCCTTTGAGCGGGTAAAGGATCTGGCCTTGTTGGAAGGCTTACTGGTAGGAAGTTCCTCAGGTGCAGCTATGCAAGCCGCATTAAACGAAGCTGTTCACGCAGCTCCCGGAAGTAACATCGTCGTTATTTTCCCGGATAGCAGCGAACGGTATTTAAGCCAAAATATCTATAATGGAGGACAATGAAATGAGACCAAAAACCAAGCTGATTCATGCAGGTATTGTTGGTGATCCACACACTGGAGCAGTGAGTGTACCGATCTATCAAGTAAGCACGTATGAGCAAGAATCGGTTGGCGTACACAAAGGATACGAGTATTCACGAACAGGCAACCCTACCCGTCATGCGTTGGAAGAAGTCATTAAAGAGCTGGAGGATGGCGTTCGAGGTTTTGCTTTTAGTTCGGGCATGGCTGCGATTCACGCTGTACTGTCTCTGCTGAAAACTGGAGATCACGTCATTCTGACGGATGATGTATACGGCGGGACTTACCGTATTTTCACCAAGGTGCTGAGTCGTCTGGGGATCGAGTCTACCTTTGTAGATACTACCTCACCACAAGCACTGGAAAAGGCTTTGCAATCCAATACAAAGGCCATTTATGTAGAAACACCTACCAATCCGTTACTCAAGGTCACCGATATTGCTGCTGTAGCGAAATGGTCAAAACAACATGAGTTGCTGTTCATCGTGGATAACACGTTTAGTACACCTTATTGGCAAACTCCGCTGGTTCTTGGGGCAGATATTGTACTGCATTCTGCAACAAAATATATCGGTGGGCATAGTGATGTCGTGGCAGGACTTGCGGTTGTCAACAGCGATCAACTTGGTGAAGATCTGCATTTTATTCAAAATGCAATTGGCGCAGTTCTCGGACCTATGGATTCCTGGCTGTTAATGCGTGGCCTTAAAACATTGGGATTGCGGATGGAAGCGCAAGAACGCAATACAGAGCAGCTTGTGGCATTTTTGAATCAACATCCAACAGTGAGCAGAGTCTATTATCCCGGGCTGCCCGACCATCCACAGCATAAGCTTGCTTCCACGCAAGCGAGAGGATACGGCGGTATGGTTTCCTTTGATGTAGGCAGTGCTGAAAAAGTAGATGACGTGTTAAGCAAAGTCCGTTATTTCACATTGGCTGAAAGTCTGGGCGCGGTGGAAAGTTTAATTTCTGTCCCTGCCCGAATGACACATGCTTCCATTCCCTATGAACGTCGGCAAGAATTGGGGATCACGGATGGTTTGATTCGTATCTCCGTTGGGATCGAGGATGTTGAGGATTTACTTGAGGATATGAAATCTGCATTAAGCTGAGGGCATTTTGAAGTCCATGCTGGCCGATACTCGCGAATGGGTAGTCGAAGATTTTCTAAGGAACACAGGACGTCTTATTTGGCGTTCAGGCTCTCATTTGAAATTATAAAGAACAGCAGGCACGATATTTCCCAAAACAACCTCAAAAAAATGCTGAAAGCGGCTCTTTATTCGGTTATAACGTGTATCAGATTCCTTAAAATTCTGAGGGCGCTTCAAAGCCTTGAATAAGATGCCTGAGATTCGTCAGAGCTCACATCATGCTCCGCTCCTCCAACCGCGGGTAAGAGAACAGCATCGATTCCACACGAATCGAAGCTTTTTATCGGAATAGAGAATTAAAGCTTTCCGGTGTCCTGATCGTTAGCTTGCACATATGAACGTTCTCGCATATTCAGGATTCAGTACACCCATTGCTGCTGCGGACACGTTAAGTGCTACCCGTTCATCTTCGATCTTACACTAATTAGGTTTTAAAAAAAGTCATGCCTTACAGAAGTTCGCTTCTGCACAGGCATGACCTTTTTGGATATTCGGTATGTTGCCAGTTGTATTGCAATGACTATCGCGATACATCAGGCTGAGACTACATATGTGATAAGACCTCTCTATTTCATGCTGTACGGTACTATGAATGAAACATCCATCCTCAGCTTGTTATTTTCAAGGATTTTCATAGGGTGGATAAGAATGTGTCACTTTAGTTATGACTGTTTTTTCTAATTTCAATAGTACGGTAAAAGGGTTAATGCTGTAAGCGCAAATAACGGGAGCACCAGTCGGTTAAAACGTCTACGGCCATAACCATAATACGGATAAGGTGTAGGGTAGCCGTAACCTGGATAAAATCCGCGAGTATGACCTATCGGATAGTTTGCTCCAGGCATTGCATTTGGAGCCCAGTTCGCATGATTCACCATGGCTTCCGGTCCAACGGGAACAGCCAGGTAGATCATTTCGTCATCCACATTTTCCATAATGCCATCGTAGTGCATACCGTCATTCATCTGTACACATACATAACGGTGCATGTGTTCCTTACATATTTTCTTTGCTTCCACTTTTTCCACTTGCCAACGCCTCCCTGATTCTGCTCTTGATCACCTTTTCATGGTATTCAGAACTGGGCGAATTGACACTACTGACGAAAAAACACAAAAAAAGAAGCACCCCGTGAGCGGCTTCCTTGGAAGGCTGCTGCGCGGACATCTATTCAGGAAACGTCCTGATCAGATGTCCGCCGGGGTACTTAAATAAAGCTTGTCGGCTTAACTGTAGTATAACAGCGGGATGAACCTGTATCTGTGATGTAACTCACTCCGCTAAGTTATAAAAGCAAGAAAAGAAATGAAATATTTTTACAAGATAATATTCCGTAATAGTGCGTGTTTAAAAAGGGCGGTTTTCAGTACCAAAAAGACGGGATAAAGCTAGAAATGGAGTAGCGGAGCATAGATAGAGCTACGTGAGCAACCGCAATATTTCCGAAGGAAACAACCTTCGTAAGCCCCTACTTATTTCGGCTGAATTCCATATTCGATGTTGATGATGCCGCTAGGCACCATTCGTAATCAAAAGTGGACTTTTTGAACAACCTCTAATATTCATTTTGCTTGGACTATTAGAGGCGCTTCTATGATCTATATTGCTTACACATTGCCCTCTACAGGGTCTCCAAGACCACACGTGAGCCGTTTCCGGCCTCACCTGCCGGAATCACCACAAGTTTGCGCGGCAAGCGTGCGCGCAGTTCAGGCACGTGACTGATTACACCAACAGCCAATCGGTCGTCATGCAATTTTTCCAAAGAAGTAATGACGGTATCCAACAGCTCAGGGTCAAGTGTACCAAACCCTTCATCCAGGAAGAAGAATTGGAGCGGGTACTGACCTCGCAGCTGAATCTGGGCCGACAGTGCCAAGGCCAGTGACAACGAAGTCAAAAACGTCTCGCCACCTGACAACGTTGATACCGGTCGTTTGACACCCCCGTTGGCATCATCACAGATTACAAAACCACCACCGGAATCCACCTCCAGTGAATAACGCTGTTTGGTCAGGAAACGCAGACGCTGAGATGCCGCATGACTAACCTGCATCAGTTGTTCTTCGGCAATATACTCGACAAAAGCATTGCCTCTGAACGCGGATTGCAATTTGCTGAGCAGCTCACCTTGACGGCTTACCTCCACCCGCTTGTTCTCCAGTTCGGTCCAGCGAACATGTCGCTGCTCCACATCCTCCAGATCACGTTCTGCACGTGCTTTGGCACGAAGGGCAGCCTCGTCCTCAATTCGGACCTGCTGCAAACGTTCGGTGCAGGCTAACCACTGTTCCTCCGATACGACAGCACCACCCAGCTTTTGTTCCAGTTCACGCAACTGGGATGCCAGTTCACGCTCACGTTCCCGGTGCTGCTGGATCTCCCCTGCCAGTCGCTCTGCTTCCTGTGAAGGAATTGCCGCGGATACAACTGCATCATCCGAGTCAAACGGAGATTGTTCCAGCAATTGCTTCCACCGTTCCTGTGCTTGTTGCAGATGTTCTGTAGCCGAGGCAGCTGCCTGCTGAGCCATAACGTCTTTTTTAGCTGATTCCTGCTTCAGCGTGTCCGCTTCTTTGAAGCGTTGTGCCGAGTCCGAAGCTGTTTTCCGCAGTCCATCCAGACGAGCCTGAGCCGCAGTAATCAGATCTTCTACCCGTTGCTCCCCAACCCACTGGCGCAAGCGTTCTTCCTTCTCGGCCAGCTGTTTGCTATTGCCCTGCCACTCCGTTTGCCACTGAATCAGTTGTTTATCCAATTCAACCAGCTTCTGCTGGAGAGATTGAATGATTTGGTCTTTTTCCTCAAGGAACGTCACGCTTTTGTTCAGACGTTCCTTGATGTCTTCGGCGCGCGCATCGCGCTCTTGCATCGCCTGATAAAGGGCCTTGGCCTCCTCCTGAGCGATGCCCGGTAGTTCCGCGGCCCAGCGGCTCTGCAAAGTAGCCGCTGCGGCCTCGCTCTCGGCCAGCTTACGCTCCGCCTGAGTGAGCCCGGCACGGCCGGCCTCTTGCGCAGCTGCCGCTTCCATGCGGCGCTGCTGCGCGCCCACAGCCGCCTGCTGCAACGCGGCGGCTTCGGCCTGGAGCGGCGCTGCTGCGGTAGCCAGCGCCTGCGCGGCTTCGCGCAGCGCAGCGGCACGCGATGCCCAGCCTGCCGGGGAGCGCCCGTGTTCGGGCGACCCGGCGGGCTCGGGCTCCGCTGCCGCAGGCGCGGCCTCGGCTGCGGCCGGAGCTTCGCCGGCCGCAGCGCCAAGCTGCGTCAGCAGGCTGCGACGTTCGTGCAGCTGCTGGCGCAGCCCAAAGCGCAGCTCCTGCAGCTCCGCGTGCAGGCTGCGCAGCAGTTCCAGGTCCGCATCGCCTGCGTGCGGACCTTCTCCCGGCGGCGCAACCGGGAGCGGGTGATGCGGCGAGCCGCACACAGGGCATGGCTCGCCGTCACGCAGCTCGGCGCGCAAGGCGGAGGACAGCCGGTGCAGCTCCTGCTCCCGCATCGTGCCACGTAGCTGTTCCTCCGCAAGGGCCAGCAGGCTTTGTTCGCGGCTAATATCCTGCTCACAGGCAAGCAAGGCCTCAAGGCCTGCTGACGCCTGTTCTACCAGATGCTGACGCTGATCACTCAGGCGTTTTTCTTCCTCAGCCGCCGCCTTCAGCTTGTCGGCTCCCTGTTCTGCCGATTGCTTATAGGCTTGCATGTCAGCCTTATTTTGCTGCAATTGCTCCGCGGCAGTATCCACACGATGTTTCAGTTCTAGCGCAGCTTGAAGTTGCCTGCGTTCCTCTGACTTCACTTCATTTGGCTTGAGGCTCTCCTGTAGTTCCTCTCGCCGTTTGCGTCCGCGCTGTTGCAGTTCCTTTTCTTTCTCAAGCTGCTGTCCCAGCGTAGTTTGTTCGCTCTGCCCCTGTTCCAGCAACTGCGCGAGGCGCGAGCAATCGGCTTGAAGTCCGTCCCGTTCACGTTGCAGCTCTTTCGCTTGTTCGAGTTGCTCCAGGCGCAGCAGAAGTTTCGGTTCTTCCTCAGTCATTTGCTTGCGTGCCGTCTCAGCCTTCTCCGCTTCCTGAACAGCCAGACGCTCATGTTCCAGTGCTTGCTGATGAGCTGTCTCGGCAGTATCCTGCCGCTGCTTCTGTGTAGCCATGGCATCTCGAACCGTCTGCAATGCAGGCAGTATTGCATCTGCCGCAACGGATTGTTTCAGCCGTTGTTCGCCTACCTCTATCTGTGGTTCTAGTGCTTTCAGCTTCTGCTGTTCATCCGTCCGGGCCTGCCGTTCGTGACTTAACTCACGAATTTTGCCCAGTTGTTCAGCTTCCTTCACAGCTTCATCCAGCGCTTTGCGGGACAATTCAGACTGCTGAACAGCGTTTTGAAGAAGACGTTTCGTTTCTTCCAGCGTCTCCTTGCTGGCATTCCCAAGTCCCTGTTGCTCCGCAGCAAGAGATTGGTGAACCATATCATTATCCTTAACCCGCCGACTTAATTTGATGGCCAGCTGATCCCCATACTTCTCCAGATGGAACAATCGTTGCAGCATCTGACGACGTTCACTGCCTTTGAGTGACAAAAACTCGGCAAACTTCCCTTGCGGAAGCACCACTGCCCGTGTAAAATCATCCATCTTCAAACCGATCACATCTTCAACGCAGCGATTCACATCTGCCAATTTGTCGGCAAGTACCTGTTCTTCGCCATTAACCGTCTCTATGAATTTGCTGATCGTGTTACTCACCGAAACTTCATTATTTCGTTTGAAACGTCGCTCTACCCGGAACCTTCGAGTGCCTTCCGCCGACATCAGTTCAAATGTAAAAGCAACCGACAACGAATCCTCTGCATGATTCATAATGCCTTGCGTCCCGTTCACCGCGCGTTCCACTTTTCCGTACATGGCGAGTGTGATGGCATCGAGCAAGGAAGATTTACCACTACCCGTTGGACCGAAAATACCGAATAGTCCCGTCTCCGTCAGCACGGTAAAATCAATCTCCTGCATCTCCCGATAACTTTGCAGTCCGGCAACTTTTAATAGAATTGGCTTCATCTTTCCTCGACCTCCTCACGCACACCCGGCTCGTCTTCATCCACAAGTTCCAGGAAAAGCTGTACTAGGCTGTCTTCCGGCTGTGCACCACCGGTCTGACGCTGATAGAATTTACGGAACAGTTCATGTACAGGTAGCTCGGATCGTTGCTCCAAAAGTCCTGCTGCAGCCATCTCGGGATACACGGGGCGTATGTGAATGATACCTTCATGTGATTTTCGCAGCTGCTGAATCTCCTTCAGGGACATTGCCTCATCCAGCCACACTTCCATGTCGATAAAAGCCTGTGGATCACGCCCCTCATCCAGCCAGCGATATACTTCTGCCAGACCACCACGGGCCTGCCAACGTACAAGCGGACGCCCGGACGTTAACAAAACTTCTTCTACCTGTGCTGCTCCACCCGGCGCCAGATCAACCATCGTGACAGACTTGCTCTGCCCTGCTTCCGAGAAGCTGTAGGCGAGAGGAGAACCGCTATATCGAATCACACCGTCTCCTTTGACAGCCTGTGCACGATGAAGATGCCCAAGCGCCGTGTATTGCGCACCAGTCGATAAAGATGATGGGTCCACCGTGTAGGCCCCACCGATCTGAATCGGACGTTCCGAATCACTCTCAAGTCCGCCGAGCACATAGATATGGCTCATGGCCAAGTTCACGGTATCCGGGCGAAAAGAAGCTGCCAGACGCTGCATTAACATGCCCACCCGGTGACTGTATGCCTGACGAAGCACATTTTCGTCCCCATCTGTTGTCAGCAGTTCATTCAATCTGGCTTCAGAAGGATAAGGTAATGCGGCAATCTGTGCAATTTCTCCGGTTCGCTTTGCATGGATGGTTACCGCTTCTGAAGTAGGCATCCCTACGAGTGTAATGCCCTGTCTGTTCACAAGTGGAGTTACAGAAGCTACACGTTCTGGCTGATCATGATTCCCTGCAATCACCACAAGAGGTCTTCCATGCTCCGTCAGACGTGCTGCAGCTTCATAAAAAAGTTGTTCCGCCGCTGCGGGAGGATTAACCGAATCATACACATCTCCGGCCATCAATATGGCATCTGCCTGTTGCTCATCAGCGACCCTGACGAGTTCATCAACGAAATCTTCCTGTTCACGCAGTCGGCTTCGTCCTTCCAGCGTTTTTCCCAAATGCCAGTCCCCTGTATGCAAAATACGCATCGTCCGTTCCACCCCTCTCCCATATGAAATCCATGGTTTTAAATTCCGATCTTTTACAATTTCACTGCATGTCCACCATCAAAAAAGTACAGCCATTTCCGGTCAACTTTCCGACCCAATATATCTTCAATGGCCCGTCCATACAGATCTAGCTGGAAGCGATAATTTTTGGTGAGTTCATCCAAACCACCACGATGCTCCAATACCCGATCCGTCTTGTAATCAAGCAAGACAAGCTCGCCGTCCACCTCATACAGACAATCGATAATCCCCTGTACAAGCACGGTTTCATTTTCAATCGTTGCCTGCATTTTGCTATCTTCATTTATTATCTGCATATCTGAGTTCGCCGCCCGTTCATGTAGCCATTCCACAGGAGACTGATGTGCCGGAAGTCCATACACAAACGGAATCTCCCGTTTCACCCACGCTGCACGCAATAATTCTTTCCCTGGTTCTGTATTGAAAAATCCGGCCAGTTCTTCAGGTTCGATAGCCGCAGCATGATGGGGCAGCAAAATCTGAAGCTTAATCAATCGCTCAATTGTCTGTTCAATAAGTTGTGAATCAACAGATGATCCATCTATAGGAAGATGCTGCATCAACGTATGATACACGTTCCCCCGTTCTGCCCCTGTCAACTGCGTTGCCTCCATGAATTTGGGACGACGCAGGTGCAGTTTGAAAGACGTACCTGCAGATCCCGCATCCTGAAGGTTCACCGTACCGTTTGAATCTGTCCATGATCCAGTCTCACGCTCGTTAGATTCATCGGATACGCCACGTAGTACATGGCCTGCTTCATCTTTGGTGTAATTGATTTCTGGGTTGTTGTGAGCCAATAATTTCTCGGACTGTTCTCCCAGTTCCTCCATCACCTCTACGGACTGGATATCCTGCATCGCAAGTAACGTTTTCAACTCCGTGACAGATGTACTGGCTGCTACTTGAGTTGCTGCTTCATAGGGGTACGTCCATGAAAGTCGTTGATCAACCTCGTTGATCAGCCGTGTCTCCTCTTGTTGAAGAGCTACTATGTCTGCACCTTCATCTCCAATGTTTTGGTTAGCCGTATCTTGTGCACTCTTCGTCAGCTCTTCTACAGTTGAAGATGTAACCAACTTCACGGGTTGGACGGCTTTTAGTGCAGCAATTCGTTCTTTCCGTACCTCATTTATCCCGTCTTCTTCTCCGAGTGTCAGATCTACCACATGGTCACGGGATACCTGATCGGCGGAAATAATAGAGATCGCCCATCGTGATTGATCATCTGCAAGACAAGCTGAGAACGAATCATTGCTTCCAGCAAGTTCACGCAGCACAGCCGCATCTGGATGTCTCATCAGGGATGGTCCAATCCAGTCCAGGTAACTCCGTCCAGCAGCAAGCAGATAGTCTGGCAATGCCAATTCAGGGCTATCCTTGACCTGAGACCACGCGAGCGCTTTTTTCGCGGCATCTTTTACAGTACCCAGCAAAATCATTTTCTCTTTGGAACGGGTCAACGCAACATACAACACACGCATCTCTTCAGCAAGCAGTTCAAATTGCGCACGACGACGAATCGCCAGATTGGCTAATGTAGGATAGGCAACCCGATTCTCACGATCCACAAACCTCGGACCAAATCCCAGTTCCTTATGCATTAGAAACGGTGCGTTCAAGTCCTGCTGATTAAACATCTTGGATATGCCACCGACAAAGACAATTGGAAACTCCAAACCCTTACTCCGGTGAATCGTCATGATACGTACGGCGTTGTCCTGCTCACCAGAGCTACTTGCTACAGTTCCGAGGTCTCCCCCGTTTTCCCGCAGTCTGGAAACATAGGTCAGGAAACGGAACAAGCCGCGATTCGCAGTTGATTCCTCATATTGTCGTGCGCGGTCGTACAATGCCTTAAGATTACTTTGACGTTGCAGCCCTCCTGGAAGACCACCAACCCAGTCCAAATAACCGGTTTCCCGATACATACGCCAGATCAGTTCACTTAGACTGCCTTGCCTTGCCTCAAGTCTCCACTGCTCCAATTGACGCATAAAACGAATTAACTTTTGCTGTAATTCCGAGCCTGAGATCTCCGTTATGCCCAAATCCTCACTTGCATGTCCCGCAACACCAGCATCTTGCATTCCATCTGTATGCAATGTATGCACATCGGATTCATAGACATCATCCAGGATCTCTGCCTCGACTGAAGCTGCTGTCTCCCGCTGTCCCTGTTCCATCTCTGCCCAGGCTTCCGGCCACTGCAACTGGACCATATTGGAATCAGGATGATTATCCTGCCGGGATTGTTGTACAGCATTAGTGGAGGAATCGCTCCAATCTCCCGCAGCCGATATAACCGCATCATAGAATGACTGTCTTTTGTCACCAAGCCGAATCTGTGCCAGTTCCTCTTCATCCAGTCCAACAATCGGGGAACGAAGCACGGAAGCAAGCGGAATATCCTGCCTTGGATTATCAACAAGCTGAAGCAGAGACATCATGATTTCCACTTCTGTAGCCTGAAAATAACCCTTGCTCTGTTCTCCTCCAGCAGGAATTCCCTGCTGTCTGAACTCCTCAATCATGAGCGGAGCCCACATCAATGTTGAACGCAACAAGATGACCATGTCACCGTAACGTGCCGGGCGCATCGTTTGCAGAGCTTTGTCATATACATGAAGGGCAGGTTTGTCCGTGTCTCCAACCATCTCCCGAATACGCCTTGCGATTGCCCTCGCTTCCAACTGGGCTGTTTCAAGTTCGGCACTCTCCAGTTCTGCGGAGACCGATGCATCCCCATTCTCATCCGTACTCTCTGTCAGATCAGGACCACCACCCTGACGATCGATCAGCATGAGTTCAGGTGTATACGCCTCATCACCAAGTGTTTCTGACGGGAAGGTAGCCCCATATGCCAGTTGAGCTCGTTCATCGTAAGCAATCTCTGCCACACCTTCGTTCATGAGTTGCCGGAATATCATATTGACCGAATGCACGACTTCTGCTCGACTACGAAAATTCCGCGCAAGATCAATACGTTGACCTGTACGATGCAGACGTTCTTCCACCATTCCGTCCTCATTTGTGCTCGCTCCATATTGGCGATACTTGTTCATAAACAGACCTGGCTCAGCCAACCGGAAACGGTAGATACTCTGTTTGACATCACCGACCATGAATCGGTTACCCGGGTTTTCTCTGGAGATCAGTTTCACGATATCTTCCTGAACCGTATTGGTATCCTGATATTCATCAAGCAACACTTCATCGAATCGCGAACGGTACTCCATAGCCGCATCGGAAGGCATCGACAGTTCAGGCGTTGAATCCTCATGTCGCAAAATGTGAAGACAGTAATGCTCCAGATCACTGAAGTCAACTTGCCCACGTTCCTGTTTGGCCTGTCGATAACGTTCTCCAAATGTACTAACCAACCTCGACAACTCCTGCATGAGTGGTGCCGCTTGCTCCAACTCCTGCCAGAACGCAAACGCACTTCTCCCGAACAATGAACCTTTCAGGTCGGTAACTGCCTTTTTCGCAGCCTCACGGAGTTCCTTCACCTGATCTTGTAAAGCAGGGTCCGTCTGATCTTTCTTGCAAGGTTTCAATTTGCCAAATGTAGCGGGTTGAAACACTTCAGGCAACCTTTCCCATGGCATAACCTGGGCCGCAGACAACAGTTCTTCTACCATCACCAGGTCTTCTTTTAACGTATCTGCATAAGGTGCCGGACCTTCAGGCTGCATGGAAATATGAATGCCTTGACGGAGCAATCCTGCTGCACCACTTAAAGCAAGAGCCGCATCACGCAAAATACTCTGAACCCATGCTGAATGTCCAAGTGCCTCTACACTTTCCACCTGAAAAGCAGATGCCATCTCCGAGAGCCAATGATCCGGCCAGGAATGACTGCGGGAGAAATCATACAAACGTTGCACCAGTCGATGCATCGCATCATCGTTTCGTTCTCCACTGAACCAGTCTACTAATTCGCGGAATGTACTCCCTTCATCTTCTTCGCCATACTTTTCCTCAAATAGTTCTTCAAGCAGTTCCTGCCGCATGATTTCCGCTTCATTTTCATTCAGGATACGGAAAGCCGGGTTCAACGGAATTTGCTGATAATAACGGCGAATGACTTCCATACAGAATGAATGCAGCGTTGTAATAGATGCTCGTCCAAGCAGCGATAGCTGCTTACGCAGATGCTCTTCTCCAGGCTGTTCTTCCAGCGCACGTTCCAACGCTTCCCGAATCCGTTGTTTCATCTCGGCGGCGGCCGCTTTGGTAAACGTAGCTACAAGTAAACGATCCACACTGTATCCTCGGGAGGGATCTGCGATCTTGCGAATAATTCGTTCAACCAGCACGGCTGTCTTGCCTGATCCCGCCGCTGCGGCAACCAGTATGTCTTCTCCGCTTTCCGAGATGGCACTCCACTGGTCATCACTCCAGAAGCTACCCTCCGGTTTTGGCATATTCGTCATGATGTTTCCCCTCCCTTGGTGTGAGATAACATATCCCAGATTTGCTGTTTGCCCGGTTTGGACAACAGGTTATACTCATTTCCTTCTATATTCTCATCAAACTGACAAACAGGCTTATACGGACAGAACGTGCACGCCACTTCCTGCTGAATACGATAAGGCTCAATGGCCACATCCCCATCCGTAATTCGGGTACCAATCTCACGGATATTACTGCGAACCGAAGCAAGCAACGTATCCCATTGCTCTGGCGTAGCTACAGCGGCGCTGCTATAAAAGCTTCCGTCCGCCTTAAGGGCAACTGGAATAATTGCTGAATACCCCTTATCCAGGGTGTTGTCCATTTGAGCGATTGCGTCCCGATCCGCCAGCAGCAAACCTTTCATTTTGAACCGTTTCAGTAGTTCTTGTCCTGCCTGCTCTGATGTCATGCCGTTTGCGGATTGCAACAGCGGGTTATGCACATGGAAATACAACGTTCCTCCCGGCATCGCCGTTTCCCCAAGCCATTCTTCGGCAGCACTAAGCAGCACCTCCAGATAGGTGAGCATTTGCAATGACAGACCATAGTACACTTCATGTAACTTGAGGTCCGTCTGGCTTGATTTATAGTCAATGACACGCAGGAGCAGACCATTCTCTCCTTCTGCGACATCTACACGGTCAATTCGACCCACGATCTCCATCACACAGCCGTTCTCCAGTTCAAAACGTAGTGGCGGCAGTGTTTTATCGGGTCCAAAATCAAGCTCCAATCCAATCGGTTCAAAACTTCCACGTCTGGACTGTTCACCAAGAATAACCGATGCCCGGCTAACAATGTCCTTCAATTTGCGGAAAATATAACCGTATCGCTTGGTGCTTAGCAAAATCTCCCCTTGCAGCTGTGGTGCAATCTGCTCCACAGTTTGCTCGGCTTCCTGACGACACTGGTCTGGAGTCAAACTACCCCAACTACGATTTTCTTCGCGCAATCGCATAGCCAACTGGCTTAGTGCAGCATGAAACAGCTGTCCGATATCAGGAGCCTGAAGGCGGTACAATTGCCGTTCTTTGAGACGCAGCCCATGCGAAGCAAAATGGGAGAACGGACAAGCGACGAACCGCTCCATTCGCGAGACACTCGTCCTCACCTCTGTACCATACAGTCTGCGACTGGTAGCTGTACGTAGTGGTAATGCCCGATTACGATAAAAGATTGATCCCATCAACCGTTCCAGCTGAGGTCTGCTTGTCTCTCGAGATACATGCCAATTGTAGACCGCCCACCACATTTCAGGGATTTCTTCTCCGCGGCGCCATTTGCGCAATTGTCCAATGAGCGTTGACAGACTCTGACCCGGATGGGTGACATAGGACCAATGCGCTTCTTCCGAGTTCGCAACCGGCGGTTGAGCGAGCAATGGCTGTTCTTGTAAACCAAACATCTTCCGTACATGACGGACAATCTCGGAAGGAAGCAGTGCTTTCCCCTCATCATCAGCAACCGGGTAACTCAGCCACAACTGGCTGCTTGCCGCTGTAAGTGCCGTATAGATCAGGAAACGTTCATCCAGCATCTGCCTTGTTGCACCTGGTCCAAGCGCCACGCCTCTTTCCGTCAGTAACGATCTCTCCAGTTCCGTTAATACGCCATCATCCTGAGGTACGGCAGGTAATTCACCATCAACCGCGCCAAGGATAAATACGTATTTGATGTCCTGAAGTCGTGTACGGTCCATAGAACCAACCAATACCTGATCAAGTGCTGGTGGTACCAGACCCAGCTTCAGTTCCGTCAATCCGGTCTCAATCATCCCGGCAAACAGCGTGATATCCAGCCGTTCATTCCCCATCATATCGACCATCTGATCCAATAAATCCAGCACAGCTCCCCACATCTGCCGATGTTCTCTCGACCGTTCGGGGTCACCTTGTGCCTTAGCTTCAGCAGACATGTTATCCAGCTTCCATGGGATTTCAGCATCTTCCAGCAATCTGTATAGTGCCTCGCACTGGGCTTTGGCTGTCTTTGCCTTTTTCATTCGTTTCTCAAAAACACCCAAAGAATCTGTAATGACCGTTCGGCAGCTCTCCATTAAAGAAAGCATCTGGTCCCGTCCTCGACTACGGCCATCCTGACCGTTGTCTTCCAGCGACAGGCTTGGTACATACTTCCACGGTTTGCCGTCAGTCCAGCGATACCCGTGAATACCACAAGCCAGTACATAATTCTCAAGCTGGTCCATATCTTCACGAGTGATGGAACCATCACGCGGAAGCAGCAGATCCGTTTTGACACAACGAAATACATCCTCGTAACGCCAGTGGCGCCGAACAATATCCAGTGCGGAACGGATAAACTCGGATAATGGATGATGAAGTTCATTTCTTCTGCGGTCCAGAAAGACGGGTACGCCATAATCCCTGAATAGAGGTTCAGCTATATCAGCGTAGGTATCCAACTGACGAACAAGTACCGCCATGTCCCGATAACGCGCACCTTCGTTTTGCGCCAGACGCCGCATCTCACGCAGTGCTCCCTCCATCTCAGCTCGTCGGTTCTCCGCTGCAACCAGTCGGATTCCGGAATCAAGGCCATCACTTTTCCAACGAATTCGGCGGTCGAAACCAGCCTCCAGATGAGCAAGTCCCGGACGATCCTTGTATCTCGGTGGAATCTCCGAATCTAGCACGGTTATATCGCTCGGTACACCCAGTTCGTCAGCCATCCCTTTCAGGCGCGCATAGGCACTCGCCGTAGGATAGAACAGTTCCAGTTCTCCAGGCAGCGCACCATGATCATAAGGGCGATCCAATGTCAGGGCAATCGTCACGGATGAGGATTGCAACATCAGCCGACCAATCACACTCATCTCCTGTGGTGTGAATCCCTGAAAACCATCAATCCAGATCTGGGCATCCTGCAGCAATGCACTTTCCGACAAACGATCTGTCAGCTCGGTCAACGTGTCTTCATCATCAATATATAAATTGGTCAGTTCCTGTTCATAGTCACGATATATCAGATTCAAGTCATGCAACTTGTCCTCCAGAATCGGCGAAGTGGATGAGGTATTCCCTCCAGACATCCCTTCTTCCAGCAATGATGGATCAACTTCATAACGTTTAAATTCACTATATAAGTCATTTAATTCGCCTATAAAACCCAGCTGGCTGCCGGATGCACCAAACAGCTTTAATTCTTCCTTACGACGCTGGATTACTTTATAGAGCAGCATCTTTTTGCCCTCGGCTCCAATCGGAATACGAGCAGAACCACCTGCTTCTTGCATTACACGATAGGCTAAACGGCGAAAGCCAAGCACTTCTGCACGCATCGTACCTTTAATTGCTCCAGAAGACACCAATGCCTGCTCTGTTCGAAAAGAACTCTGTTCGGGAACGAGCAAAATCAAAGGTGTGCCTTGCGGTTCTTGTTGAAGCAGGGATGTAATTTCCCGGGTAATCAGCGAGCTTTTGCCGCTGCCTGCCCGGCCAATAACAAAACGAACGGACATGTCTAATCCTCCAAACCACACGTACAAGATTTTAATTCCCAGTATAACATATCTGACTTGGTTCGGAACATACGTTTGCCACTATCCGGTAAAACCGGAGATCATCTCCGTTAACACAGCAAAACAGCAAAAAGCCCGCAGCTATCACACTGTGGACTTTTGACTTGATCTATACTTGATTGGAACGAAAATCATACGATTAATTCTTTTTACTGCGCACTTCGAAAATAGCAAATTTCAGGTAATGTCCTTCATCCACGCCCAAAATTTGTGGGTGATCCTTACCGGCTGCTTTCCAGTCGATCAAACGAAGCACTTTGCCTGCATCTTCCGCTGCATCAGCAATCGTGTCCAAGAAAAGATCAGGACGCATGTGATACGAACAGCTGGCTGTTACCAAATATCCACCCTCATTGACCAGTTTCATTCCTTGCAGATTGATATCTTTATAACCGCGACATGCACCTTTAACTGCTGATTTCGTTTTGGCAAATGCAGGAGGATCAAGGATGACCACATCAAATGTTTTACCGCCAGCTGCAAGCGCTTTGGATGTATCCACTTTCTGTTCGCCTGCACGTGCACGTGAGGTACGTTCATCCAGCCCTTTCACTTGTTCACGCAAGTACTGGAATGCATCAGCAACTACGAACTCGACCCGGTCAGTGAAACCGTTCAGCTCCACATTTGTTCGTGCACTCTCAATGGCATGCTCCGAAATATCAAGACAAGTCACTTTTTTGGCTCCATACTTGCAAGCATTCAACGTAAAGCTACCCGTGTGTGAGAAACACTCCAGTACAGTGGCACCATCCCAATATGGGAATGTAACTACTTTACCACTTTTATTCACAGGCAAGAGCTGCTCTGTGCCATCCTGCTCGGTCGTTTGTAGTGTGATTCCACTCTTGTAGCCCCAACCCTTCATAAGCGGTTCGATGGCTGCACGATTCTCGCGTTGGTCGAAGAAGTAACCTGTCTTCTGCCCTTCCACGATATCCACTTTAATTAGTAGTCCATTCTCTGTAACCGTGACATGTCTTGGGCAATCTCCGTACAGTGGACCTTTGGTCTGCTCCAAACCTTCCAGTTCACGAATCGAGACATCACTGCGCTCGTATATACCTTCCGGCTGCATTACTTCAATGAGTGCCTGTACGATGGCTTCACGGCAACGATCCATGCCAAGTGTAAGCAACTGTACAACGAGAATGCTGCCGAATCGGTCAACGATTAAGCCTGGCAGAAAATCAGCTTCGCCGTAAACGAGACGGTATGCCTCTCCATCCTGGATAAAACGTTCCCGGTGACGCAAGCAATCGCGGAAACGCGCTGCAAAAAACGCGGTGTCCATCTGTTCGGACTCCAGAGGTTGATACGCTACAACCCTTACAGTGATCTGAGATGCAGGATTGTAATAACCTGTCGCCAGATAGCGACCTTGATGATTCAATACATTGACCAGATCTCCCGGTTCCGGGTTTCCGTCAACAGAGGCAATTTCATTGTTAAATATCCATGGATGTGCATGTTCAAGCCGCTTTTTGCGACTGCGTTCGAGTGTAACTGATGGCAAGGTAGATCCACTTCCTTTAATTTAATAGTTCAAAAGATAGGTTTGGTGCGGCGCGCAGGTGGCGTTCCGGGTTCGAATCGATCTTCCGATCGCTGTTGTCTCCAGATTTTTTTGATTCCCTTTTTTAAAGGGAAAATCCGGAGACAAAGGCGCACGCTTCGCTTCTTCAGATTCGATTTCGTCCCCTCCACTACGTTTGCACGAATCACCGTATCTTTCGAATTGGGGTGGGGTAATTTAGGTCGCTTCCCTCTGAATTCCTTTAGGCTTGTCATGGTTGTCTTTTCTTACTCATAGGATGAGTTAAGGAACCGGACGGAAGGAATGATATTTCTATGTTTAGAGATGTTATATTGCCCTTACTCTATGGGCTTATTATCTTTTTTGGTGGCATGAAGCTGATGGAAACGGCCTTGCAACGCATGGCAGGGCCCATGTTGGCAGATTGGCTCAATCGTGCCACCTCTGCTCCATGGAAAGGCATGGCCTTCAGTGCAGGCGCAACAGCCCTGTTACAGAGCAGTACTGCGGTCACCGTACTCACCATTGGACTGGCTAATGCCAGATTAATTACCTATGGACGCACGCTCGGCATCATCCTTGGCACCAACATCGGGACATGCCTGACAACGGAGCTGGTCGGACTGCAGATCGGACGTGCTTCCCTGCCGCTACTCGTCCTGTCGCTGACGGGCTGGGCCATGTTTGTTGTTCTTGGTGAACGCAATCTGGCCGCTCCTGAACGCACGCGTCAGACTCTGTTTAACATCCAGTACAGCTTCCTCGCAGCTGCGGGATTTGCACTTGTTATGACAGGTATTCAGGTGATGCAATCCATTGCCTTACCCTTGCGGAGCATGGGCGTATTTCAATGGTTTCTTGACCGCTCGGCCGACAGCTTGTGGTGGGGCTTCCTGGCAGGTGCCTGTCTGACAGCGCTCATTCACAGTAGCGCTGCTGTCATTAGCATGGCGATTACGCTCGCAGCCACAGGGGTATTACCTGTGGAGATCGGTATCGCCATTGTGATCGGATCCAACGTAGGGACCTGTATCACCGCTGTAATCGCTGCCGCGGGTGGAGCATCCGCAGGCAAATTTGTCGCAGCCTCCCATGTTGTATTAAACATTGCGGGAGCGCTGCTGTTTATGCCGCTGATCGGCCAGCTGCATGCAGCTTCGGCTTGGCTGTCAGCGGACAACGGGGCACAGATTGCGCATGCCCAGACCCTTTTTAACATCACCAGTTCACTGCTTGCTTTACCGTTCTGTTACTTGCCAATCTGGCACAAAAAACCACCGGTCCACGCCCCCGCGGCGAAGTCACCCGTGGCTTGATGATCTGCCTATCCAGACCCACAGAGCGCGCGGCTAACTGACTCGAACAATAGTGCGTTATACGTTAACGCCTAACTTGTTCAGGGCTACACGCAAGATATCATCGTTATTATCATATCCGCTCTGCTGCTGTAAGGACCATGCTTCTTCCGGAGCATACCAATCCACACCCTTGATTTCTTCAATCTGAGGCTGTAGATCACCACTCTCGGCTTCAACGAGATAATAATGAACTTCTTTGTCCACCGGGCCAAAATCTGCATGTTGGTACGTGTAAGCAATGATATCAACCGGCTCTACAATGCGGCCCACCATACCTGTCTCTTCCAAAATCTCGCGCAGTGCCGTCTGTTCGATTGTTTCTCCATCTTCCATTTTGCCCTTGGCGAGAGTTGTTTTACCATAACGATCTACGATAAGCTGAATTTGAAGACGTCCGTCTTCCCCTGTTCTATAAACAACTCCGCCTGCTGAAATTTCTTTTTTGTTCATCGTGCTCTCCCCCATCAACTTCGATATCTTTATCTTATTTTTTGCAAAAGAAGGACCTCATCTCCCCGGGTAAGCTCCCCAAGGAAATGAAATCCTTGTTTCTGACGCCTCGATTACATCGCGGCGGACTTAAGATTCTCTTCCAGCACACGTACCAGCGTAGCCTGACTCTCGTTGACGCCGGCTTTAACCACTTTGACTCGGCACACTTTACCGACCATATCCATCGTTCCGTCAAAGACCAGTTGAATGTAGTTGTCGCTATAACCGTGCAGCTTGCCACTTCCCTCGCGGCCTTTGGCTTCACCTTCGGGAATAACATCCAGTACCTGTCCAACAAACGGCTCAGCGTACTCCAGCTGCATCTGTTCAGACAAGTCAATCAGTTCATGCACACGTGCATTTTTGACTTCTTCGTCCACCTGATCTTCCATTCGTGCTGCTGGTGTACCCGTACGCTTGGAATAAGGGAATACGTGCATTTCGGAAAAACCGATCTTCCGCATCAACTCATAGCCATTACGGTACATCTCATCCGTCTCACCTGGAAATCCAACAATGATGTCTGTTGTAATCGCTACATCCGGCATTGCTTCCCGAATGCGAAGCATCTTGTTGTAAAACTCTTCTGTCGTATATTTGCGGCGCATGCGTTTCAACACCGTATCATCACCCGCTTGCAGCGGAATATGAAAGTGACGAACGAGTTTATCGGAACGTTTGATCACGTCGAGCATACGGTCGTCAATCTGACTGGCTTCAATCGAGCTGATTCGAATACGCTCCAAACCCTCTACCTTATCCAAATCCCACAGCAGATCGGTCAGATCATAGTTCTCCATGTCATCGCCATACCCACCTGTATGAATACCGGTCAGAACAATCTCCTTGTATCCGGCGTGTACGAGTTGATGCGCCTGTTGAATAATGCTGTTCGCCTCACGGCTGCGTGAGAGACCACGCGACCACGGAATGATGCAGAACGTGCAAAAGTTATTGCATCCATCCTGAATTTTCAGGAAAGCTCGGGTACGATCAGCAAAATCAGGTACATCCATTTCTTCAAATACACGGGTTTTCATAATATTACGCACTGCATTAACGGGTTGACGGGACTCCTGAATTTCATTAACATATGGCAGAATCTTGTCACGGTCCTGTGTACCGATAACCAGATCCACCCCTGGGATGTCCAGAATCTCTGCCGGAGAAGTCTGCGCGTAGCAGCCTGTAACGGCCACAATCGCCTCCGGGTTGCGCCGAATGGCACGACGAATAATTTGACGGCTCTTTTTGTCGCCGGTATTGGTTACTGTACAAGTATTAATCAAGTATACATCCGCTGTCTGTTCATCAAAGTCCACTTGATCGTAACCTTCGTTTTTGAACAATTGCCAAATCGCCTCTGTATCATAGAAATTAACTTTGCAGCCTAAGGTGTAAAACGCCACGGATGGCATAATTACATTCCTCCCATTTCTCCGGATTCATATAGCACGCAAGTTAGTGCTGCCATTCCAGCTGTCTCAGCACGCAAAATGCGTTTGCCCAGTCCAACAGATACAGCACCTGCCTGATCAGCCTCTGCCGTCTCCTTCTCAGAAAATCCACCTTCCGGTCCAACCACGATCAAAACTTCTGCACTTGCATCAGGTGCAAGCTGCTCTATAAACGGCTTCAATGCATCTCTCAGCTGTTTACCATTTTCTTTCTCATAACAATAACATACAAGGCTATAGCCCTCAAAAGAAGATAACAGCCCTTTCCAGGAAAGCGGCTGCTCGACGGATGGAATACGATTCCGGTGACTCTGTTCGGCAGCTTCCTTGGCAATTTTCCGCCACCGCTCCAACCGTTTGCCTTCTTTCTTGGCATCATATTGCACAATCGTACGTTCTGATAGGAAGGGTACAAATGATACCGCCCCAATCTCAGTACATCTCTGGATGACTGTTTCCATCTTGTCGCCCTTGGGCAAACTCTGTGCCACGGTTACACGAATCCGTGCTTCATGGTCCATCTCGAGAGGTTCCACAATATTGGCTGTCACTTGGCCCACTTCAATACTCTCAATTTCCACGAGTGCTTCTCTGGAGTTTCCGTCACTGACAATCAGTTTATCTCCAGGTTTACCACGCATGACCTTGCCAATATGGCGTGCATCATCACCTGTGATAATCACAGCGTGTTCATTAAACTGTTCTGCAGATACAAAATATCGCTGCATTAGTCAATCCACCCATTCTGTCCTGTTATGACTGGAATTCACCCCGCCTGATGGCAGGCGTGAATCCAATCGCCACAGATGATCATACAACTTTTACGTGTTTATGACCAGTATTCCGGTTCATAAACAATGCGCTTTTAGCGATATAATTCGATAATCACCTTTGCCAGATCCACATACATCGTTTGCGCAAACTCATACAAAGGTTGAATCGTCACATTTTGCAACGGAGGTATAACAAGAATTAATAGGAAGATAAAAATAGACCATTGCTCCACCCCTTGCAGCTTGAGGCTGATTGAAGGTGGCAGTAGATCCTCTAGAATCCGATAACCATCCAGTGGTGGCAACGGAATCAAGTTAAACAGGAACAGGAAAAAGTTGGTTAAGTTAAAGATAGCGAAAAACGTCGTGATTGCTGTGAGCAGACGCTCATTATCAATCCCACCGAGTGCTCCCGAACCAACCAGTGAAGCATAGATGATTGTACCGATGATCGCGAGCAACAGATTGCTCAGAGGCCCTGCTGCAGATACGATGATGCCCATCAATCTAGGTTTGTCGAAGTTAGCCCGATTAACGGGAACTGGACGTGCCCAACCAAAGCCGGCAATAATGAGCAGCAGCACACCTAACAAGTCAAAGTGTACAACCGGATTCAGCGTGACCCGACCCAACAGCTTCGCTGTTGGATCACCAAATTTGTTAGCAAAATACGCATGCGAGAATTCATGCACCGTAAATGCGATCAGAATGGTCAGCAGGAAAAACGGAAGCTGATCGATCGGATAACGAAAGAACGAATTCCAAAAGTCCATACGTTACCCCCTTCTGGCTACAAATGCCAGCCAATCCTCATCACGGTGGATCGCACTCACTTCAAATCCGGAGGCTACCAGTGCATCATGCACAACCTGCTCTTTGTTCTTCCAAATGCCGGATACAATATAGGTGCCACCAGACTCAAGCGCATTATAGACATCGTCTACGAACAACAAAATGATCTCAGCCAGAATGTTCGCCACGACAACCTTAACCGGCAGTTGTACACCAAGTGCAGGGTCCTGACTCCCAAGGACGGACAACAGATCACTCTCTTTAACCGTAATTTGTTGCTCCAGCCCATTCAGTTCCACATTCTCCCTGGCACTAATTACGGCAACTGGATCAAGATCGAGCGCCAGTACATGTTTTGCCCCAAGTTTTATCGCTCCAATAGCCAAAATACCAGAGCCTGTACCTACGTCAATAACTTCCTCGCCGCCCTGAATAACCGTTTCCAGTGTGCGCAAGCAGAGGGAGGTCGTTGGGTGGGTTCCTGTACCAAAAGCCATGCCTGGATCAAGCTCAATAATTTTCTCATCTGGACTTTCAGGCGTATACTCTTCCCACGTTGGCTTGATCGTCAAACGTTCCGATACACGTACCGGCTTGAAATATTGTTTCCAGGCTGTTGCCCAGTCATCTTCATCCACTGTACGCGTCTCATAACGAACCTCACCTGTATCAATTCCGAATTCGGAGAGTTCCTCAACTCTCGGATTAACTTCTGACTGTAATGCAACCATATCCGTACCTTCGGAGAAGTACCCTTTGATGACTGCAAAGCCTTCCGGAATATCATTCAAAGGAACGTCGTATAACTCACCATATGTCGTGTCCCGTTTTTTATTTAAAGTACCGGACTCTTCAATCGAAACCCCTCCAGCACCCGCTTCATGTAAAAAATTAGAAATCATCTCCACAGCTTCTTCTGTGGTATGTATTGTTAGTTCATGCCATAACATACTTGGTTTTTCCTCCTCATTATTCAAACATCCCAACTATTGTACTACACAAGCTAGCCGGAGCACAAAGCCGCACCAGTAAAAGAAAAACAAAACAGGATATCCGCAGCCTGACTGCTCGAATATCCTGTCATCTATTCATACATATCTTTTTCATATACTTAAGCATTTTGCATAATTTGAATCTCAGTTAGCAAAAACGCCCACCATTCTGAGTGATCATCTCTGCGGCTTGCGGGAGCGAATCGTTGGATACGGACACGGTCAGCAAAATTTCTTGTTTTAGCCTGTTGGCCGAGTCCTCTTTGGGTGTATCATACACCTGACCATTGGACAACATTTCCGTTTCATCACTAATCAAAGCAAGTACATTCAGTTCGCCACTAAATCCTCCGACGACGGCCGTAGGAGAATTATCGGAGCCCGTAACATCGTTTGAGCCCAATGCAGACGCTTCATTGCCAAGGCTCTCAATGCTTAATTGGTTCGGGTGTAACAATTCCAGGGCTCTGCGTGCAGACTCAGCCTCAGTCCAGCTTGTAAAAACAGCTTCGAGAGTCACTGCCGAGCGATCTTCAGTCATGAAGCTCCCGTCCCTGACGTCGATCAGCCGCTTCACTGCGGCGTAGTGCTTCTATATCTTCATGATCCGCAGCTTCAGCGCTGAATTCCACGTCCTCATTTTTCGCGGATTGCATACGTTTCATCTTTTCCGTTTTTGTTAAGATCTTGCCTGGACGTTCATGTTCTGCCATTGTAATGCTCCTCCTTCAAATTAAAATGAACTAATATTTGTTACACTGTAAGACTCCGATTGTAGCCCCATCCTCCGATCGCTGTTATCCCCAGATTCCTTCAACTCCCTCCTTAAAGGGAGAAATCCGGGGATAAAGGCGCACGCTTCGCTTCTTCAGATTGGTTCTACACTCTCCGTTAAAGTGTAATTATCTGTCCATCTTATATACATTTCCTGAAACTAGATCATTCCACCGGCTTGTTCGATTATAGACATAGCGCGGTGATGTACCGATTCATCTACGATGACAGTTAGTAATACATCTCTTCCTGTAGGGCCACCCTGTCCACCATCACTCATGCCGCTTGCAGAAGGGTCCGCCGCAGCCATAATTCCAGCACTGGCATTTGTTTGCATCGAATCGGGCACCCATGATGAAAAACTGCCGGAAACGCCCGGCTTGTAGGAAGCCCCGCTTGGTCCTACACCCGCATATCGGCTGAATCGATTAATTGACAGGTCCTCCACTCGCAATGCCTCCAGTTTTTTGGCCGCCCCTTGAGCCTGCTCCGGGCTGTGAAAGTACGCCAAAATATTTTTCTCGGTCATCCGCTTCACCTGCTTCCCTAATTTCTCGCATATCAGCTATGCATATCATTCTCGCCATGCTATCTTTCCGCAAGTTCGCTCAGAATATACCGAAATGCTCCCACAAATTGCTGTCGTTCTTTGTAGCATAAATCCATGGATTTCACAAAAACCACTGAACTACTAAAAAAGGCGTACAAAAAAGGACACCCCGCGGTAAAAACCGCTGTGGTGTCCTTTTGAACTTACTTTATTTTATTCTCAGTCGCCGCGGAAGGCGCGTTTCACTCTATCAAAGAAAGATTGTTCATGCTCATGTGTTTGTTCTCCATCCAGCGAAGCAATTTGGCGAAGCAGATCCTTCTGCTCGTCATTCAGCTTACTAGGTGTAACCACAACCACTTTCACATGCTGATCCCCCTGCCCCATACCGCGCAGGCGTGGTACACCTTTGCCTTTGAGGCGGAAATACGTTCCCGTTTGTGTACCAGCTGGTACTTTCAACTTCACTTTCTCGGTCAACGTTGGGATCTCAACTTCATCTCCCAGAGCTGCCTGAGCAAAGGTAAGTGGGATTTCGCAATAAATATCGTCGCCTTCACGCTCGAAGAAATCATGTGATTTCACGCGAATGACAATATACAGATCTCCCGCTGGTCCGCCACGCAGGCCGCCTTCACCCTCACCTGTCATACGCAGTTGCGCGCCATCATCTACACCCGCTGGAATGCGAACATGGATTTTGCGTTGCTTGCGGACTTTACCGCTACCACTGCACGTTGTACATTTTTCTTTGATAATTTGGCCCGAACCGCTACAGTTCGAACATGCACGACGATTAACCATACGACCAAACGGTGTATTTTGCACGACTTCCTGCTGACCGCTACCTTGGCAGACCGAGCAGGTTTCCGGTTTCGTTCCAGGTTTGGCACCTGAGCCATGACAGGTATCACAGCCTTCGGTACGCGGAATCGTAATATCGGTTTCTTTACCGAATACAGCTTCCTTGAACTCAATTGTCATCGTGTACTGCAGATCATTCCCCCGTTGCGGAGCATTTGGATCACGTCGTCCACCGCCACCGCCGCCAAAGAACATGTCGAAGATGTCGCCAAATCCGCCGCCGCCAAAATCACCGCCACCACCGAATCCACCTTGATTCGGATCGACATGACCATATTGATCATATTGTGCACGCTTCTGACCGTCACTCACTACGTCGTAAGCTTCTTTAACTTCTTTAAATTTAGCTTCCGCATCAGCAGCCTTGTTTACGTCAGGGTGATACTGACGGGCAAGCTTACGGTAAGCCTTTTTAATCTCATCGTCGTTAGCCGTTTTACTAACGCCAAGCACCTCATAATAATCACGCTTTTCAGCCACTCTTCCACCCCCATATCATTCACCATATCGCACATCGTGACAAAAGGAAAGCCAAAGCGCGGGAGCCCCGGCTATGACTTTCCCTCTAATTCGAACGTCACCGATGTTTAATTCGCGTAGAACTACGAATTAGTTTTGTTTTTTATCTTCATCCACAACTTCGTAATCAGCGTCTACGACGTTGTCACGTTTAGCAGAACCTTGTTGCTCTTCAGCACCTTGTGCTTCTTGCTCTTGCGCCTGAGCTTGCTCATATAGTTTCACGGACAGTTGTTGAACGATCTCTGTCAGTTCTTCTGTAGCAGCTTTGATATCTTCCAGGTTGTCGGAAGCCAGAACGCCTTGCAGTTTTTCTTTGGCAGCATTCGCTTTTTCAACTTCGCCAGCATCTGCTTTTTCGCCAAGATCTTTGATCGTTTTGTCAACAGAGTAGATCAATTGATCTGCACTGTTTTTCGCTTCAACGAGTTCTCTGCGTTTTTTATCTTCTTCAGCGTGCAACTCAGCATCTTTCATCATTTGCTCAACTTCAGCATCGCTCAAACCGCTGGAAGAAGTGATTGTGATTTTTTGAGTTTTGTTCGTACCTTTATCTGTTGCAGATACGTTAACGATACCGTTGGCATCAATATCGAAGCTAACTTCGATCTGTGGAACGCCACGTGGAGCTGGTGGAATATCACCCAACATGAAACGTCCAAGCGATTTGTTACCCGCTGCCATCTCACGCTCACCTTGCAGAACATGAATCTCAACGCTTGGTTGATTGTCTGCATACGTGGAGAACACTTGAGATTTGCTTGTAGGGATCGTAGTGTTACGCTCGATCATTTTAGTGAATACGCCACCCGCTGTTTCGATACCCAGGGACAATGGCGTTACGTCGAGCAATACAACGTCTTTCACGTCACCTGTCAGTACGCCCGCTTGTACAGCAGCACCCAAAGCTACAACTTCATCCGGGTTAACGCCTTTGTGAGGCTCTTTACCCGTCAGTTTTTTGATTGCTTCTTGTACTGCTGGAATACGTGTCGAACCACCAACCAATACGATCTTGTCGATATCGTTAGGCGTCATACCCGCATCACTCAATGCACGACGAGTTGGTTCAAGCGTACGCTCAACCAGACCTTCAGAGATTTCTTCAAATTTCGCACGGCTCAGGTTCAACTCCAAATGCTGAGGAACGCCATCAGCAACTGTGATGAACGGCAAGGAGATCGTTGTAGTCAATACGCCGGAAAGTTCTTTTTTCGCTTTTTCCGCTGCATCTTTCAAACGTTGAACCGCTGCTTTATCTTTACTCAAGTCAATGCCTTGATCTTTTTTGAATTCACTTACGAGGTAATCAATGATCACTTGGTCAAAGTCATCCCCGCCTAGTTTGTTGTCCCCGCTAGTTGCTTTAACTTCGAAGAAGCCATCACCCAGTTCAAGAATGGATACGTCGAACGTACCGCCACCCAGGTCATATACGAGGATCGTTTGGTCTTCGGATTTCTCCATACCGTATGCCAAAGCTGCTGCTGTTGGCTCGTTGACGATACGCAGAACTTCCAAACCTGCAATCTTACCCGCATCTTTAGTCGCTTGGCGCTGACTGTCATTGAAGTAAGCTGGTACAGTGATAACTGCTTGAGTTACCGTTTGACCCAGATAAGCTTCAGCATCGGATTTCAATTTTTGCAGAATGATTGCAGAGATCTCTTGTGCGGAGTAGTCTTTGCTATCGATTGTTTCCTTGTGGGAAGTACCCATGTGACGTTTGATCGACATGATGGTACGATCCGGATTGGTGATGGCTTGACGTTTTGCTGTTTCACCAACAACGCGCTCTCCATCCTTTTTGAAACCAACTACGGATGGAGTTGTACGTGCGCCCTCCGGATTTGGAATTACGACAGCCTCGCCGCCTTCCATTACTGCTACGCATGAGTTTGTTGTTCCTAAGTCAATACCAATTACTTTGCTCATCCGAAAATTTCCTCCCTCAACAATTTAAAATGAATGGGTCTGATCTGACCCTTATTTAGATGTTCATGTTGCTAATCGTGCTCTATGTGTACAAACCTTTATATTAAACTTCGCCCACATTGTTCAACCATGGAGCCGACTCATTCCTTCCTATAAGGAATTTATGAGCTGACTTTAACCATAGCTGGACGAAGCACTTTATCTTTCAGCATGTAGCCTTTTTGGACTTCCTCAACAACGATACCTTCTTCGTACTCGTCGCTCTCCACTTGCATAATTGCTTGGTGGAATTCAGGATTGAACGGTTGTCCTACCGATTCCATAGCCGTCAGACCTTCATTATTCATCACGGTTTCCAATTGACGGAAAATCATTTGGATGCCCTTGGAGAAAGATTCGACCTCTGCTCCTTCAGGTACAGTAGCCATGGCGCGCTCGAAGTTATCAATAACCGGTACCAGTTCGGTGACCAGCTTCATCGAAGCGTATTTAGCCAATTCTTCTTTTTCCTTCTGCGTACGACGACGGAAGTTATCAAAATCAGCCTGTGCACGGACATAACGCTGTTGTTGCTCCTCAGCTTCTGCCTTCAGACGTGCAAGCTCATCCTGCTCCTGACCAGCCATCTCTTCAGCTTGTGCTTCTGCAGCGCCAGCTTCATTAATAGGCTCCTGCTCAGTTGCTGTTACCTCTTGTTCTTCTGTAAATGATTGCTCCTCTTTCAAGATGTTCACCTCCTTATACGAATGAAATGGTTCATTCCCGAATCTTATTTGAAACGATGTGTTAGCATCGCCGTCAAGTCACGGGATAGTGTATTTAGAATATGAATGACACGTGCATAATCCATCCGCGTGGGTCCTAGAATACCGATCGAACCCAAAGCCTCACCGTCCAATGAATAGGAGGCTGTAATAAGGCTGCAGTTGGCAAAGGCTTCATGATCATTTTCAGTGCCGATTCGCACTTGAATACCAGATCCACCCGGCACGGGCATCATCAATTTCATGAGTGTTGGTGTCTCTTCCAGCAGGTCAAGAATATCTTTTACCTTTTCGATATCTTTAAACTCCGGTTGAGTCAACATATTAGTGGCACCACTGAGGAACAGACGATTATCATGTTCATTGTCAAAGGCACTGTTGAGCACCTGCATAACTTCCTCATAACGTGTAATATGCCGTTCCATCTCTTGCCCAAGTTCGGTATAAAGACGGGATTTCAATTTGTAGATTGGTACGCCCACAAGTTTGGTATTTAACAAGCGAACCACATTTTCCATCTCAGCTACCGAGATTTCTGGTGGAATCTGAACCGTCTTGTTCTCCACTTGACCTGTATTGGTCACGATGATTGCCACAGCTTCACTCTCGTTCAGCGGAAGCAATTGAAAGTGACGTAAGGACGTATGGAATACTTCCGGTCCCAGCAGGATCGAAGTATAATTCGTCATATGTGACAAAATATTGGATGCATGCTGAATAACTTGTTCCATGACGTTCAGTTTTTCAGCAAAGAACGACTTCAGATCATCCAACTCCTGAGGCTCCACCTGATTCCAAGGGACCAAATGATCGACATAATATCGATAGCCTTTATGAGAAGGAATGCGTCCTGCCGATGTATGCGGCTGTTCCAGGAAACCCATATCTTCAAGGTCCGCCATTTCATTACGGATCGTCGCCGGACTGTATCCAACATCTCCCCTTTTGGAAATACTCCGGGACCCTACGGGCTCAGCTGAACGGATATAGTCATCCACTATAGCGTTCAGAATCATTCGTTGACGCTCTGTTAACATGGTGAGTATCCCTCCTTCTGACTGTACTGTCCCATGTCGTTAGCACTCCGGTTAGATGAGTGCTAAGCGGTAATACAAAAATACCAAACTGACGTGAACATTGTCAAGTGAGTTTGATGAGTGGGCTCATCTATTTATAGTATAGACCAATGTCGACGAGTCCTAACAACTTTATTGAACATACTTTGAAGTAAAAAAGGACTGCATGTAGGGCAGAGGCTGACTCGGCTCGATTCATGCAGTCCATTCAGTTGTTATGCTGAAACGTTAAGCTCTTTTAATACCGCGATCTCATCGCAACAATCCTGCTTGCTGCAATGAACACAGTCGGTCCATACTTTCTCAGGGAAAATCTCTTTTTCCACTACGGCAAAGCCGTTTTTGAGGAAGAAGGATACTTCATATGTCAACGCCATAACCTTAGGAATCTGTTGTTTCTCCGCTTCTTCTACAAGTCGGTCCAGCAATCGGGAGCCAATACCGAGCCCTTTGTGCCCTTCCGAGATACCGAGTGATCTGACTTCCACCAAATCATTCCCCAGACGACAAAGCGATCCGCAACCCACCACTTCACCATCAACTTCGGCTACAACAAAGTGCTCCAGCTGTCGGTGCAGTATTTCCCGTGATCGCGGAAGCATGATCCCACGCTCTGCATAGCCCTTAATCATTTCATACAGTGGTTCAACATCTTCCGGCACGGCTTTTCTGCATATTACCGACATCCTGCTCTCCTCCTATTACCAAGCTTTCCAGAGGAAAGCTGACTTCGTAGTTGTTAAATTAACACGCTCTGTAAAATCAATATGAATAAATATACAACAGAGCGTATAGAATTTCAAGCTATGAATTCAGCGATATGGACCCGATAAACTCCGCAAAAACGTCATTTCCGAACAGGATACCCTGCTCGCTCAGTCGGAAGCCGTCTGCCGTCCGCTCAAGCAACCCTGCGTTCAACATTTTGCCCAAAGGCTTCGCAAACACTTCTTCCATGGACTCTCCGAACTGTTCGCTAAAGCGTGAGGCCGAAGCTCCCTCCAACATTCTCAGTCCAACCATCAGATAATCTTCCATGGCTTCGGGGCGAGCAATCTCAAAATGATCCAGACGAGGCAGCCCTGCTCGTGAAGCTTCAACATAAGGATTTATACCTTTAATATTCATATGCCGTTCGCGGCCCACATATCCATGCGCACCTGCACCCAGACCATAGTAGTCCTCATTACGCCAGTAGGTAATATTGTGACGACTCTCAAAGCCCGGCTTGGCAAAGTTACTAATCTCGTATTGTCCATAGCCCGCTTCTTTCATACGTCTCATTAATAGAAGATACATCTCCAGCTCATCATCTTCATGAGGAAGTGGTAACTGGTTCTTCTGATACAGGGTATGGAAAAGTGTATTCTCTTCCACTTTCAGGCTGTAGATGGAGTAATGCGGCAGATCCAGTTCCAGCGCTTTGTCGATACTCTCATTCAACATTTCAACAGTCTGGTTTGGCAAACCAAACATCAGGTCAATGGACAGGTTATTCAAGCCTGCTTTTCGAGCATTTTCCAAACTGCGATATACATCATCCGTATTATGAATACGGCCAATGCCTGTCAGCAGATCATTCTGAAAAGCCTGCACGCCAAAGCTGACGCGGTTGACGCCGCCTTCTTTCATCGCAGCGAGTTTCTCCGCATCCGTTGTTCCCGGGTTGGCTTCCATCGAAAATTCAATATCGTCTGCCCAATTTGGGAAATACGTCTTCACGGAACGAAGAAATACGGCCATCTCATCCGGTTTCAGAGCCGTTGGCGTACCCCCACCTACAAATATGGTCTTGATCTCACCCGGTGGATTGGCCTTAACTGTATGTTCCATCTCACGTTCCAGCGCTTCGAGATATTGCATCACGGGCTGATCTTTCAGAACGTAGGAGTTAAAGTCGCAATAAAAACATTTATTCGTGCAAAAGGGAATGTGAAGATACACCGCTTGGGGCGCACCTGTCTTCCGGCTGTGTGCTGCCAATGTCATGGCAAGTCCCCCTCTATTTGAAAAAAGGAAAGCCATCCGGCTTCCCTTTCAGCTTAGTTATTTAATATTCTGTGTTGTAACCATGTTTGCAAGCAAACGTCCTACAATTCAATTTCGATACACACATTCTGTGTTGTACCCGAGACAAAATATCGTTTATCCTTTCATACACAAATTATTGATGTACCAAAAGGATTCACGTGACGTTTGCAAGCAAACGTCCTAGTCATCAATTTTCAGTACCGCCATGAATGCCTCTTGTGGCACCTCAACGTTACCAACCTGCTTCATCCGCTTCTTACCTTCCTTCTGCTTCTCAAGCAGTTTCCGTTTCCGCGAGATGTCACCACCATAACACTTGGCAAGTACGTTTTTACGCATTGCTTTTACCGTCTCACGAGCAACAACCTTGGTACCTACAGATGCCTGAATTGGTACCTCGAACATTTGTCGTGGAATCAGCTCGCGCAGTTTCTCACAGACAATGCGTCCGCGGTTATAGGCACGGTCACGGTGAACGATGAAGGACAGAGCATCCACCTGTTCGCCATTGAGTACAATATCCATTTTCGCCAGATTGGACTGACGGTAACCGGACAGTTCATAATCCAGGGATGCATATCCTTTGGTACCGGATTTCAACTGGTCAAAGAAGTCATATACAATCTCGGACAACGGAATCTCATAGGTAATGGTAACCCGGGTTGTGTCCAGATATTCCATATTTACATATTCACCGCGTTTAGTCTGACACAGCTCCATAATGGTGCCTACGTAATCATTCGGTACGATAATATCTGCCTTGACGTATGGTTCCTCGACGTAATCAATCCGTCCCACCTCAGGATAGTTGGATGGGTTGTCGATTTTCATCACTTCACCATTCGTTAAGGTAACGTGATAGATTACACTTGGTGCCGTTGTGATCAACGGAATGTTAAACTCCCGCTCGATCCGCTCCTGGATAACGTCCATGTGAAGCAGTCCAAGGAATCCGCAACGGAATCCAAAACCGAGAGCACTGGATGTTTCCGGTTCAAAGCTCAGAGACGCATCGTTCAACTGCAATTTCTCCAACGCTTCACGCAGATCAACATAGTCCGATGTTTCGATCGGATAGAGACCACAATACACCATTGGGTTAATTTTACGATAACCCGGCAAAGGTTCCGGTGTTGGATTTTTGGCATCCGTTACCGTATCCCCGACTTGTGTATCGCCAACATGCCGGATACCTGCAACGATAAATCCAACATCCCCGACGTTCAGCTCGTCCACGATGGTCATACGAGGTTTGAACGCTCCAACTTCAATGACTTCAAATGATTTACCCGTTGCCATCATTTTGATTTTGGAACCGGATTTGATTTTGCCGTCAACAACACGCACATATACGATTACACCTTTGTACGGGTCATAGTGCGAGTCAAAAATCAGCGCTTTCAAAGGCTGCTCAGGATCACCAGTTGGTGCCGGAACACTTTTCACCACTTGCTCCAAAATTTCTTTGATTCCGATTCCTGATTTGGCCGAAGCCAAAACCGCATTACTTGTGTCCAAACCAATAACATCTTCCACTTCCTGCTTCACCCGTTCAGGATCAGCGCTCGGAAGGTCAATTTTGTTAATAACCGGTAAAATTTCAAGATTGTTATCCAATGCCAGATACACGTTGGCAAGTGTTTGGGCTTCAATTCCCTGAGCCGCATCCACAACCAGAAGAGCACCTTCACATGCAGCAAGACTGCGTGATACTTCATACGTGAAGTCTACGTGTCCCGGTGTATCAATCAGATTCAATAAATACTCTTCACCATCGTCCGCTTTGTAAGTCAAGGCTACTGCTTGTAGCTTGATCGTTATTCCACGTTCACGTTCAAGGTCCATCTTATCCAGAACTTGTTCCTGCATTTCACGTGAAGTGAGCGCACCTGTGTGCTCCAAGATCCGGTCCGCAAGTGTTGATTTGCCGTGATCTATATGTGCAATAATAGAAAAGTTACGAATTTTACGTTGTCTTGCCCGAATGTCAGTCATTCCTTACCCCCAGAAACAGCCTAGTGTCAATCACTTCATTATAACAGTTGAAGCACACTGCATCAATCCCGTGATGTCTCAACTTTATAATAAAGTGTCAACATGCACTCCCAGAGGTTATATTGTACCTTAAAATTATAGTATTTTATTCAGCAACGCCGCTAAAAAGAGAGACAACCCACTTGATCCCACTGTGTGAGAGATTTTGCAATAATCCAGCCGTTTTGTCTGCCAACACATCAACCGGAGCCTTATTTTGATCTGCCCCAAGCACTTGGCTTGGTGACTGAACAGGTACAAATGGTGGTTCTTTAATTTCCTTTTGGACAGGTGCAGTCGTAACAGATTCGGTCACCGATGAAGTTGGCTCAGTTGTCACAACGGTTGACGTGCCGTCTGATGGATTGCCCATATGAAAGTTGCTGCCAGCCAGCTGCATTCCAAACAGAACACCCAGCAACATTAATACAGCGATGGATAACAGTCTTTTACCGAATCTGGACATGTGCATTGCCTCCTGTCACTCTCTACTATTTTTCCTTTTTACATATATGGTTCCTATCCACCCTGCGACGAGGTTTTGGCACTGGCTTTGTCCACCTTCTGATCTTCCCAATACACTTGGGCAATCATGTCCGCTAGAATCTTCGATGTCCGTTGGAGCTCAGCTCCTGTGTTGTCGATGCCGCCAATCTCAATCAAAATGCTGTTGGGTGAAAGGGTTTGGTTATACTCTCCATTGTTGGCTCCTCCACCATCTTTGCCCCACACACCACGGGATACCCCAGGATACTTGGCTTCCAGTTTCTTATGAATTTTCGCTGCAAAGGCTTCATTTTGCCGCCAATTCGGATTTTCATGTCCAATAATGAAATACACTTTGGCGTAACCCAAGTCATTAATAATGGTTGTTGTTTTGCCATGACGCTGTGAATCGCGATGAATGTCTATGAGATACGTCAGATCATCATTTTGGGAGAGTGCCGCTTTTACCGTTTGACGGGAGTATTTATAAGAATAGTTCCAGTTGTAGTCCTTAACTTTAGTGGGGTAATCATCCTTGGCGTGTTCTACGCCGATTCCCAGCTTCTCCAGACTGTCTGAGAGGTAGGTTCCCACTTGAAATACATTGCCTGTTGATTTGCCTGATGATGGATTATCACTTTTCGTACCTAGCAGTGGGTTGTAGCCTTCCCGTGGATGGGAATGATAGATAAGAATTGACTTTTTGCCTGTTGTCGGTGAGCCTGAATTGTCTTTCTCACCATTCTTCGCTGGGGGATCCTCTTTACCTTCTCCATCTCCAGGCTCACTCGACTCAGGTGGATCCGTATTGTCCTGGCCTGGTGGAACATGCAGCTCACTACCGGGTTTTCCTCCACCTGCGGAAGCCGTATCCGTAAGACCGGGACCAGGCTGATAATCTTCGGGAGCCTCGGCTTTTTCGTTACCAGATCCAGGACGGAGAAGAACAGGTTGGTTGGAACCCATGCCCGGCATTTCTCTCGCAATCAGGCTCTTCGGATCTTGAGGATTTACATTCGTTAGTAATTGGAAAACAAATGAGGTGAGGTTTTCACCGGATATAGCAGAGGTCTGTTCCTTCTGGGTGAGATGAGGCATCTCCATACCGAGCATATCGACGAAAAAGCGGCTTGATACGGCACTCGCAAATCCTTTCATGGAAGAAACGGGTGAATTATTCAAGCGTTTCTCTGCCATTCCCCCGAGACCAAGTACGACAAAAAACAAAGCAGATATGATCATAAGCAACAACAACGTACGGCCCATGGCCAGCACGTGCAGACATCTTTTTTTCCACTTCCCAATATTCCAGGCCAATATCTTGTTCATTCTGCTGTCTCCTTCCCTGCTGGACAACTCTTATACTTCAACTCTATGAGCCCGCCCAATTTGATAGAACAGGAAAATGAAAGATTCCAAAAACAAAAAAAAGAAAGTCCGATAGATTCGGACCTTCTTCTCAGCAGTTTTAAGTTTTAATGTGTATAGGCCGCTACGTTATCTGGATTCACAGCATCATGGAGTGCCGCGTTAAGTCCTGTAGCAATAACATTGGCAATTCCCTCAATAAACTCATCGATTTCCTTTGGGGTAACAATGAGGTCATGACCTAGTGGCTCCAGTACCTCTTTCACCAGACTCAAGCGATCTTGCTCACCAATGTCGTCCAGCATACCCATGATCTGTTTGGTCTGATCCGTTTCCTGGCGGAAGTGTGAGCGCATCATCTCAATCACATTGTTCACAATGGTGGACGCATAACATACGGTTGGTACTCCGATGGCGATGCAAGGCACACCTAATATCTCACGGGTCAGGCCACGCCGTTTGTTCCCAATACCGGAACCAGGGTGAATACCAATGTCCGCTACCTGAATCGTTGTATTTACACGTTCCAAGGAACGGGAGGCCAGCGCATCAATCGCAATAATGGCATCCGGCTTGGTCCGATCTACTATCCCCTGTACGATGTCACTGGATTCAATGCCCGTTGTACCTAACACGCCGGGAGCAATCGCGCTGACTTCCCGATACCCTGGCGCAACCTGATCTGGTACCAATTCGAAATACTGACGCGTCACCATCAGATTTTCCACAACAAGTGGCCCGAGTGAATCCGGGGTGACATTTAAGTTGCCCAAGCCAACAATCAAGACCTTGGATGTTTTGTTAATTCCGGCCTTAACCATAAAATCTTCCATTTCACGGGTGAACTCGGCAGCAACTCGCTCCTGTAACTCGGTATCACCATTCCGTAGTGAAGGTACTTCCAAAGTGACATAATGACCTTTCACCCGACCAATAGCCGTGGCTGCTTCTTCAGTCAGGACATCAATACGTGTAATCGTAATGCCCTCTTTTTTCTCTACATCTTCCTGTAGTCCGGGAATCGTCTGTTTCTGTCCACCTTGCGCCATTTCCTTGGAGTCGATCGCCAAATCGGTACGAACTGTATAGTTTTGCAAATCCAGTGTCATTCTGTCCTTGCCTCCCTTACCGCATTTGAGCATATTGTGTGGGAAAAAGGGTTTCTTTATACAGCATGTCGAACATCGTAGGAATATCTGTTGCATTTTACATGCTAGCGTGATAGAATATTTTAAGTTGTGAAACGTTTGTATTCATGCAAATGCCTTACAGGAGGTGAATGTAATGCCAAACATCAAATCCGCTGTTAAACGCGTAAAAACGAGCGACAAGCGCCGCGCACTCAACGCTTCCCAGAAGTCTGCACTCCGTACAGCTGTTAAAGCTGCTGATGCTGCTCTGGTAAGTAACGAAGTTGATACTGCAAAAGCTGCGATTCAAGCTGCTTCCAAAAAGCTGGACAAGGCTGTAACTAAAGGTCTGGTTCATAAAAATGCTGCAGCACGCAAAAAGTCTCGCTTGGCGAAAAAACTGAACGCTCTTTCCGCACAAGCGTAAGAAGCGTTACTTATACGATCCAATGGAAAAATCCTGAACAGCATAGGCTTTCAGGATTTTTTAGTATCTGATTCGATAAGTATAAGACAAACATAAAGCGACCTTTATTCCGATGATTTAACTATCATGGAGCAAAGGTCGCTTTGTTTGTTATTCACACTAGTAATCTATTACGTTTACTTATCCATTCATGCACCAAGTCTCAATAAGAACAGTTCCAGACCAAGAACTTTATCCACCGCTCCTGTTTTCATCTGGTAATCCAGTTCGCTGAGGTGACTCAAAATCATTCTCAGACGTTCCGGCTGAAACTTACGGGCTTGCTCACCTGCAATCTTAACAGCATACGGATGCAGACCAAGCTGACTGGCAATCTGCTGCTGGGAGTAACTTTGTTGTCCCAACTCTTTCACCTGGATCATGATCCGAAACTGGCGTGCGATTAAAGCCGCAATTTTAATCGGTTCTTCCCGCTGCTTCAGCAACTCATAGAAAAGAGCCAACGCTTTCTCCAGTCGCAAATTAGCGAGTTCCTCCACTAGCGAGAATACATTCTGCTCTGTACTACGGGCAACCAGTGACTCGATATCAGCACGTTTGATTGTCCCCCCATTACCCGCAAACAAACATAACTTATCTACTTCAGCAGACAGGGTCTGAAGACCTGTTCCTGCATAGCTGATCAACGTTTCCGCCGCTCCCGTCTCCAAGGAAACATCCCGCTGCTTCGCAAGTTTCACTATCCAATTCAATAACTCTTCTCCACTGAGTGGAGCAAAAGCAAGAACTACTGCCTGTTTCTTGACAGCTTTCACCAGTTTCTTACGCTCATCCAGCTTATCCCCTTGGGCCAGGAAAACAATCGTACTGTAATCTGCCGGATTTTCCATATATGTAAGCAGACGATCAACCTGATGTTCAATCTTGGATTCTTTACCTGCGGTGAACAGGCTCGCATCCCTTACAATAATTAATTTGCGTGGAACCAGAAAAGGTACGGTCTCTGCTTCTTCAATAACGACCTCCACAGCCGTTTCAGACAAATCATATGGAATAATCGCAAAATCACGATGTTCTTCTTCAATAACCTGTTCTTTTAACATATCCGTAAATTGCTGTATCTGGTACTTCTCCGTTCCGTACAGCACATAGATCGGTGCCGTTTCTCCATTACGTATTGCCTTTGTTGCACTTTTTACATCCATTCACGGCGCCTCCTTATCCCTCTTATCCTACCAGAAAAAGCGCAAGACAACAAAGGGACCTTACATCCAGTTATGGATGAAGGTCCCCTGTCCTACATCTATATAAACGCTGACACCGGCAGTTCTAGAAAAAGCCGGTGCGCGGTCATACGACGTCAGTTGCTTGAACTGAGATAGGACGTTTTGTTACTTCCACTATATGCTTGTCATACTGAAAATGTTCTTTCGTTTTAGAGGAGCGCACTCCCCATTTTTAATTATTTCGCAGGAGCTCCACCTGAAACAGCAGGTACATTAAACGAGTTCTTCGCCGTTGTTCCGTCCTTGTCCGTTTCGTAATTAAATAGGGTACCATCCTTTGACCAACTCGCTGACTTCAGTGTCCCCTCTATGCTGCGTTGTTCAACCAAATTTAGAACATCCGGTTCGCTCACAGGTTTGGAGTATATGCTGATTTGATCACCAATAAGCATAACTACATAGGAGCCGTCAGGTGATTTCCATTCTTTTGGTGCTGCTGTTGTAGCCATTCCCTGATCCGGTCCTGCTGCGAATCCTTTGTTTCCTCCAGAAGCGTCTGCACCTGCACTGGAATCAGGTACAGTGTTACCTTCAACCGGAGCATCTTCAGTTATATTAGGTGTTGTATCCTGAGAAGTGAAGGATTGCGCATCTCCATTTTCTGTTTCTGTTACTCCACTCTCTTCCCCATCTGCAGAAGATTTAGGAGAATCTCCTGATCCCTGAATTCTCTGCTCAGAATCTTGGTTTTGAGCCGGATTCTTCTGATTATCGGTCGAAGGAGTTCTGGACGAATTATCCTGCGGTCCTTTATTCGGAGCAGGCGTTGATTCAGTGGCCGGTTGTTTAGGTGTCGGATCTGACTGAACTTCAGGCTCCTGTACCTCATCTCCACCGTTCTCTTCAGGCATTGTTTCTACGTCTTGGTTATCTGGTTTAGTTGGTGAATCATTCGATTGACCCACAAACACATCGTTGCTGCTTGGTTGGGACGAAGTGGCAGGATCATAATTTTCAATATTCTTGCTTAATGAATTCTCATCCAAATTGCCGCCCTCTTGAGAAGCTCCAGAGCTCATCAGCATGGAATCGGCATTCTCAATCTGTTCAGGCGGATTCCCCCAGATGGCGAATCCCAATATAACTGCCGCAGCCGCTGCACCCATGGACATACGTCCTGCCATCGAGTTAAGCCATTTTTGCTTCGTTTTCCGCTCACTTGAACGTTGTAAATTCTCAAATGCAGCGGGGACAGGATTCATTTCCTGTATGGTGCTACTTTGTTCCTTCCGCGCTTCGTCAATGGCATCGAGCTGTGGCATAATCGCATCAACCAGACTAAATTTCGGGCTTACTTGCGGTAATTCTTCCAGTTCTCTGGAAAGAGCTCTGAGTAAACTAAAATTCTCGGCGCACTCCGGACACTTTGCCACATGCTGTAGCATCTGCGCGGTTTCCGCCTCGCCCAGATCATGATCCAGATAGCGGTGCATCCATTCCACCACCTCATCGCATTTCATCCTGTCACACCACCTTTCTGATATTCCTGTAGTAGATTCTGTAACTGCTGTCTGGCTCTAAATAAATAAGATTTCACCGTATTCAACGGAAGATCGAGACAATCCGCAATTTCATTGTAGGATAAGTCCTGCAAATATCTTAGAACAATAACGGTACGATGATGCTCGGGAAGCTTGTTGATCGCATCCTGAATGTCCTGGGCCACATATGTAGACATGACCTCGTACTCCACATCCTGATTATCCTGAAAAACCATGTCATGTTCGTCAATGGAGACAGACGGTTTGGTTCTTCTGAATTTATCAATACAGATGTTCGTGACGATGCGTTGTACCCATGTTTTGAATTGGGCCTTTTCTTCGTATGAATTGATTTTGGTGTAAATTCGGATCAACGCTTCCTGCGCAGCATCCAAAGCGTCCTGTTCATTATTTAGAATGTAATATGCGGTCCGATAGACATGTTGTTCAATCTCCCGCAATAGGGTAATTAGAGCGTCGCGATCGCCCGATTGAGCGGCTCTGATGAGTTCCGGCTCTACCACAAAGGATCCCCCTCTCCCTGCAACCTTACAGACGTGATCATCAATAAAATTGTTGCAAAGTTAAGTATTTTTTTAATTTGCCATAACAAAATAACGGCGTATGTATTAGGGCCGCTGAAATCTTCTCTTAGAATAACAGAAATTGCATAACGAGTCACCAAACGTATCCAAAAGGGATTCCATTACTTACACGACTCAATTCAAATGCAATGGCATACATTATAGATAAGCACTTTTTTGGTTCCTAAAATAAAAAAAGTCGAAATTTGTCCAAATTTAAGCTGATTTTAATGCAATTTTCATGAAAATAGTGTATTGTAAATTTACATTCATAAACACGAGGTGATGAGCATGCCAGCTCTTGCGAAAATTCAAGCTTTAAAAGAACAAATGCCCAAAGAATATCAAAGTATTTCCCACTTTGTTGAACATGCATTGGAGTCCATTGATACTCTGGTCGAGGAACATCGGAAGTACGTAGCTGCACAGGCATTATACGGCGATAAAATCGTTGGATCGGAAGAACGCTTGTACAGAGAAACCGTACTGGATGTCAGAGCACAGCTATTGATGACTCTTGAGAAAACGGTAGAAGATCTGTTGCACAAGGGCGACAAACACTGGAGCAAACACTTTAAGGATGGCGTAGAGTAGTTCTTATATTTCTTCTACATTTTGAAAAAATGGCCCGTTTTCCGATATTCTCCCTCCTGGAGTGTAACGGAAAGCGGGCTTTTTTTGTGCTGTGCTGTAACTTGCAATCAATTGAAGTGATTAATTGGTATATTTATCAGTAAATTGCCATCAGTTTGCCATTGAGAAACCCTAAAGCTCTTATGCCTGCGGAGCTGGCATACACCCAAACCTCGATTTTGCCTTTTGAACTCGTTTCATACGTAATGCTCGATGGATCTCCCCAAGCAAGGCGCACCTGAGTTATGTTCATTCCTAAAGCTACTTCTCCAGCAATGATTTTATTCCAAGTGGACTTGGACCAATTGTATTTCTTATACGAGTCAGAAGAGAAGAATTGGTTGGAATCGGCAAGCATCTCCGTCACACTGGAAGGTGCACCTCCTGCGTAGGCAGAACCGGTTTTTCCTTTTGCATTACGGAAGATAATAGAGTAACTTCGATCACCGTATTTAATCTTTTCAATTTTGATATCTGATATGGTCACTTTGGTATCTCTAGCCCTTCTTCAAGGCGGGCCTAACTAATATTCGGTAAAAATAACCATAATCCTGCAATAAAATTACTTAACACTAATAAAAACCGCAACTACAACCATATTTTCACACGAAATTAACGAATAACATACAAATACTTCTATTCAATAATCTAAAATGGCATATAAACGTACAACCGCAACAAAATTTCAATTGAATATAGGGTGATTAAATGAATCTAAAAATGTTTTTCAAATACTTCCTGGGATTCTTTCTACTCAGTAGTGCTTTATTCATTGTATTTAATATGATAATTTGGCATAAAAGTTGGGATCCAATTGATCATATACTAAACTTTTTCAGCGCAACTATAATTAGCTTGCCGATTAGTATCTCAAAAGCAAGAGAGTGAGAGTCGTTCCTCCCTAGTCAACTACACTAACTGACAACCAAACTATCCTCATAACGCATAACGATTGAAATGTGTTATTATCATGAAATTCAAAAAGAAGTCGTTCGCAGCGGAACGACTTTTTTCTGTTATTGGTTAACCAAATACTACTTTCTCAATGTCCCTCACTCATTCTTTCTCAGCCTGTGTATGCTAAAATATAATAACTCCCTAAGTCTATCAGTTGTTGAATATAGTTATTCAAGATGGAGGTTAATGCTCATAATGACAAAAACCCATAGAATCAATAGGCCACGCGGAAAAATAGTTGCAGCTGTATTAACTGCAGTGTTCATTTCACTTGCAATGGGGATATATCACTATGTCCCTATAGATGAAAGATTAGAGAATACCTACTATTATTCATTCGGGTATACATTTGCGGTTGGATTATTGATTAATCTCGCTATTTTACTTTTCTTACTTACGCCACTTTCTATATTGGTGGATGGATTACTTTTATACAGAAAAAAAGATAATACGTATAAAAGATTGCTCGTTGCAATCGTTGCATATGGTCTATTAGGCTTCATAGGTGGGATCATCTACTCGATATTTACACGTAACTTCAGTACTTTTTCTGCTCAAACTATCCACATTATTGTATGTTCTCTTGTCTTTTTAACCTTCCAGTTGGTATTAAATCGGAGTTTTCTTCACTCATCTTCATACCGATAAATAGATTGCCTGCCTTCACTCAACTCCAAACAACTTGTATCGAACATCAATCTTCCCATCTTTCACTCTCATCTGGACCTCACCCATCTGATCTGTCCGATAAATATCTGACCCGGTAGCCTCCAGACGTTCCATCACTCCCGGATTGGGATGCCCATATGTATTGTTAACTCCTGCAGATATCACAGCGGTTTTGGCGCTCCAGTATTGGAGCCAGGCTTCGGTTGACGACGTTTTACTGCCATGATGAGCGACCTTTAGAACATCAATGGAGACAGATGCTGAAGCATCTTTTGAATCAACCTGCAACGGTCGTGTAAGTATCCTTTGTACAACTCCCTCTGTAACTCCAATATCTGCAACATTCTGTTCAAACTGGGCAGCCAACGAGCCATCCTGAATCATATAGAGCAGGTCCTGCTCGGCTGCTGCATCCATATCTCCGGTGAACAACATGGAAGCCCCCGCCATTTCCAGCAAAAAGACAACGGAATCATGATTTTGGTGTTCAGATACAGGCAAATTGCCTGATTCATTTACATCCATATGTGCCAGATCCGGAGCTATAAAATGTAAACTTGTCTCTTTATCAGCCTTATAGGACATGCCCTGCTGAATGGCGTACAGAGGAATTTTACGTTCCATGGCTGTGTCCAGTAATTTATCAAAGTTTTCTTTACCACTGGTTGTGCCATTAAATATGAAACGTTTAACCGGAATCTGTTCCAGCACAGCCTGTAGTCCTCCGGCATGATCCTGATCGGCATGTGTGACAATTACAGTGTCCAGTTGATGGATGCCTCTCTTTTTCAATAGAGGAACAACCACCTTGGCTCCCACCTCATACGGATCACGCCTTGTTTTCCACGATTGTTCGTTGTTCCCAAAACTAACTGTTCCCCCGCCATCCACCAGAATGTGTTTGCCTTCCGGGGTTGTAATCAATGTGCTGTCCCCTTGCCCAATATCCACAAACTGCACGATGCCGGTTCCAGCAGGCTGCGGAGTCTGATATGCCCACCATAATCCAGCAATAAAGCTGATTGCGAGCAACCCGCACAACCATTGCTGAGCTTTACTCATTCGTTCATGTGCATAATATCCTGCACCTCGTGTAGTAAATGCACTTGTATACTCCGGCCAGGCAATACTGGCTCCTAATGTCGTTAATGAAGTTTCTTTTCCATCTACACGGTTCTTACCTTGATCCTGTACCACGGTAGACATCGAAGAGCGAATGCCCATATTCGCCATTGAAACTGAAGGTTGCCCCCTCACAAGAGGAGCCGTCTCTTCCTCAACAAACGCTGTTTCTTGCTGCTCACCATTGCCACGATGCAACAGGTAGAGTAAGGCATACAACACAGCATAATAGGCGGCAATCCATAACAAGGGCGGTGTTTCCCAGATCAATACAAAACCTGGCAGGCTGTTCATCCACTCCACGCTTACAAAAGTCAGTTGATTCAGTTGCATCGCTATCCATGCGAGGGGTTTCGCCAAGGGAACCCATATGAATGACAGTAACATGGCGACCGTCCCCAGAGGTAATACAATGGCACTAATCAAAGAAACCAGCAGAAAGTTGGCCACAAATGAGAGTAATGAGAATTGATTGAAATACAGAATGGTTACTGGGAACGAAATCAACTGAGCGGTCACTGTAACGGATGCCGTTGCAGCCAGAGATTTCGGCCAGCCGCTGAACAGCCGGTTAATCAATGGCATGTAGATCATCAAACCTGCGGTCACGAGAAAGGATAACTGGAAGCTCACGCTTAGCAAAAAGTACGGGTCCCACCACATCATCAGCAACGCTGCTGCACTGATCATCTGAAGACCGTCTCTGGCGAGACCACGACGTGCCATGTACAACCCAATCATGGACATAATTCCTGCCCGAATCACTGAAGGTGAACCTCCGGATAACAGTACATAAGCTGGCACCAGGATCAGAACAATCGTGAGTGCCGTCTCTCTGGTAAGCCTTAGCCAAGATAGAATGAGAAGCAACGAAGCAACATATACAGCGACATGGGTTCCGGAGATTGCCAGGATATGCGTTAGACCGAGTTGTGAAAACTGACCATAGGTACCTGGATCGATATCAGTAGCCATCCCGATAATAAGACCCTTCATATATCCAGCATGAGGCTCAGGAAATAACTGCTCAACCGCCGAGCCCAACTTATGCCTAGTCCAATCCGTCCACCTTAGTATGTTATATTGCCCAAGTCCCTCAGGAGCAACTGCTGTTACCGAACTGGCTCCTTTCACTTTGAACAACCAGTGGATATGCAGGGTGCGCAAGTAACTGCGATAATCAAATCCGCCAAAGTTCCTGGCTTCACCAGGAAGGACAAAAGAACCATTAAGCGTAATCAAATCGCCCCTCTTCCAGCCCGCTGCTACCTGTTGTTCTTCTTCCTCCAACAGTCTGACTTGTACCATCAATTGTTCATCTATTTTGAATGCAGATGATGCTGTCAGATCTGCATCTGCTGACGAATCCGATGTTGCCAATATTGAAGACATCTGAATCTTAAAGTCAGCCCGATCTCCATCAATACGTACATCTGACACAAGCTCACCCTGAATTTCAGCTGACCATCCGTCCAACTCATGAGCAGCGATATGCATGGTCTCCGGCAGACTGCTATGATTGCTTACGTCATTCCACTCCCAATGTGCAGCACCTCCAATAAAGGCAGCGAGTAAAAATAAAACAGACCATCCACGCACATCCATAAAACGAAGCAAAAGTGGCAGACATGCCAGAGCTCCAATTAACCCCCAGATTAACGTCCAGCCTGTTAACGCGCTTGCTATCCCGCTCCCGCACAACCAACAAATCGTAAAACTTAATAATGGTCTGCCTTTCATCTCTACCCCTCCTTCATTTCACCCGTTGAACGCAGAAAAACCCCCGGAAAGCCAATTCAGGCTTGCCGGAGGTTCTCCCTCACGTATTCGATCATATTTACATTAATTGCTCACGGTCATCATCGTTTCCCGCGGGGGCTGGTAATTCTCCAGCCTGCGGAACGTTATGCCCTTCTGTTCCATCATATTGGTAACCTTGCCGGTATCTTTAGGATAAGAACGATGAAACACGATTTCTGTAATCCCGCTATTCGCCAGCATATTGGCACATGTCCAGCACGGTTCGTCGGTCACATACACGGACGAGCCTTCGCGGTCGATTCGATCTGTGAATAAAAGTAAATTTTGCTCCGCATGAATTGTGCGAATGCATCGTTGTTTTTTCACCATTTCTTCTTGCCCATCGGTCACGACCAACTCATACTCTTCCGATATCATGCAACCTGCTTCAGAACAATCCGGGACGCCGGTGGGTGCACCATTATAGGCTGTTCCCAGCAGTTTCTTTCCCTGAACAAGAACGGCACCCACATGACGACGCGAACAGCGGGAACGGGTGGAAACCATATACGCGATGTCCATAAAATACGTATCCCAGTCCTTGCGTACCTCTGTACTCATGCTGCTTTCCTCCCGCTTAATACATTTTTCATTCTAATATTACCGGATCTGCACATACGGCGCCATCTTCTCCAGCATCTTCATCCCAATTCCTTTGACCTTTGTCAGATCACTGACTTTTGCAAAAGGACCATGTGCATTCCGATAGTCCACAATAGCTTGAGCTTTCTTCTCTCCGATTCCGGGAAGCTCTATAAGCTTGGAGACAGGAGCGGTATTCACATCAATCTTGCCATTGTCGCTAGCTTCCTCACGAACTACAGGTGGATTACTGTTCGAGCCCGTCTCGGAGGTAACCGAAGGATTCGAATTCGTACTTTGCGTAACTGGTTCAATCGAATTTGAGGTGTCCGGTGGATTATTATTCGTCTGACTTGTAGTTTGAACAACTGATTCACCTTCAACCCCAATGCTCGCAAGCTCTTTAGACTCTTCTGCCTTTGTCACATTCCCAGTCTGCATCCCACTTGCATCCGCTCCCGAAGATGCTCCTGTATTGCCCTGAACCGAAGTAGCCGACTGTACAACAGGGAGTTCCTGCTCTATCGTCGGCTTCTCGGTGCCGAGCTGCAAGGGTTCCCAGCCACTAGGTGGTTGTTCACTTTTGCCCGACAATAATATAAGTATACTTCCAACCACCGCAGCAGCAATAGTCATCCCTTTGTTCCATCTCATTCTTCCACACTCTCCCTGAATTCAAAATCATTCATTTCGAACACGGGCGGTGCTTCCGAACCGTTGAACTTTCCTGATGAAACAAGTTGTGCATTTTTCATGTCATGTGAAACAGGTCCTCACGCATAGAATAGAGGGAATGAACTGCGCCAGTACCGTAAAGCATGAAAGGAGGCCTGAAACAATGAAGGTTGGATTTATCGGAACCGGCAGCATGGGCAGCCTGCTAATCTATGCCCTGATCCAATCGGGTGCACTTGAGCCCCGGCAGATCGCGGCCAGCAATCGAACCCCGTCCAAAGTACGTCAGTTATCCCTCCGTTACCCCGGTCTGCATGAATCCCAGAGCAATCGGGAAACGGTGATCCGAAGTAATATCATCTTCCTGTGCGTGAAGCCGCTTGAATTCAAACATGTTATTGACGACATCCTGCCTGTCGTGAATCCCAATCATATAATTGTCTCGATCACCAGTCCCGTGCAGCTGCGACATCTGGAATCTTCACTTCCTTGCAAAGTCTCCAAGGTAATTCCCAGTGTCACACACCAAGTCGGGAGTGGAGCATCCCTCTGCATACATGGCGAACGAATGACCAGTGAAGACCGCGCTGTGTTGGAAAGTCTGCTCAGTCATATAGGCAGGCCGTACCAAGTGGATGAAGCCTGTACACGCATCACATCCGACTTCTCCAGCTGCGGACCTGCATTCATATCGTTCTTTTTGGAACAGTGGATCGAAAGTGCAGTGAAGCTGACAGGCATCAAAAGGGCAGATGCCTGCGCTCTGGCTGGCGAAATGCTCCTGGGAACAGGCAAGCTGCTCACCGAAGGAGGATACACCCCGCAAGAGCTTCAGGCTCGTGTCGCTGTACCTGGCGGTATTACCGCTCAGGCACTTGCACTGCTGAAGGTTAGTCTTGACGGCGTTTTCGACAGCCTGATCCATACGACACATGACAAATATGATGAAGATTTGTTAAAGCTGGATGAACTATTCCGAGCCGGTGAGATTAACCGGCAACAATATTAACGAGTTTGCCTGGAACGGCAATGACCTTGCGAATGGTCTTGCCTTCCAGCGCCTGCTTAACAGGTGCCAGCTCCATCGTAAAGTCCTGCATACCCTGTGCATCCAGATCCTTCGCGATCGTAGCACGAGTTACAATTTTACCATTTACCTGAACAACGATTTCTACTTCCGCATCCACTGTCATGGACTCATCATATTCAGGCCAAGCCACGTAAGAGATTCCACCTTCATGACCCAAACGGCTCCACAGTTCCTCTGCCATATGTGGTGCCAGTGGTGACAACAGCTGCACAAATTTCTCCATCGCTTCACGAGGCAGTGTGTCCGCTTTGTATGCATCGTTGATGAAAATCATCAGCTGGCTGATGGATGTGTTGAAGCGCAGATGTTCCAGATCTTCCGTAACTTTTTTGATCGTTTTGTGAGCAGTCCGTTTGAACTCATCCGTTCCACCGTCCACCGTAATCTTGTCATTGATGGCTCCTGTGTCTTCGTTAATGAAGAGACGCCATACACGTGACAGGAAGCGGTGCATGCCTTCAACCCCGTTTGCATTCCACGGTTTTGTCGCTTCCAATGGTCCCATGAACATCTCGTACAGACGCAATGTATCTGCGCCGAATTCATTGACGATTTCATCCGGGTTAATGACATTACCACGTGATTTACTCATTTTCTCATTATTGGTACCCAGGATCATACCTTGGTTCACCAGTTTGTGGAAAGGCTCTTTGGTATCCACAACACCCAGATCATACAGCACTTTGTGCCAGAAACGAGCGTACAGCAAGTGAAGTACGGCGTGCTCTGCTCCGCCAATGTACAGATCAACTGGCAGCCACTGCTGCTGTTTCTCCTTAGAGATCAGTTCCTTGTCATTGCGCGGATCGATAAAGCGCAGGTAATACCAGCAGCTACCCGCCCATTGTGGCATGGTATTGGTCTCGCGACGTGCCTTCATTCCCGTTTCCGGATCTACCGTATTCACCCACTCCGTAACATTCGCCAGTGGTGATTCTCCTGTACCCGAAGGTTTGATCTGGTCGATATCAGGCAGCAGCAGTGGAAGTTGATCCTCAGGTACTGTCTTCATCGTTCCGTCTTCCAGATGCAGAATCGGGATTGGCTCACCCCAGTAACGCTGACGGCTGAACAGCCAATCGCGCAGTCGATAGGTTACTTTCCCTTGCCCTTTACCATTCTCTTCCAGCCAAGCAATCATCTTGGCAACCGCTTCTTCATTATTCAGTCCGTTCAAGAAATCGGAATTCACATGCGCGCCATCACCCGAATACGCCTCTTGTGTAACGTCTCCACCTTGAATAACTTCGATGATATCCAGACCAAACTGTTTCGCAAATTCCCAGTCACGTGCATCATGACCCGGAACTGCCATAACCGCACCTGTACCGTAACCAGCAAGAACGTAATCAGCAATCCAGATCGGCAGTTTTGCACCATTAACAGGGTTGATTGCATAAGCTCCAGTGAATACACCTGTTTTGTCTTTGGCCAAATCTGTACGTTCCAGATCACTCTTACGAGAAGCCTGCTCCTGATAAGCCTGAATAGCTTCACGTTGGTCATCGGTTGTAATTGCTTCTACCAGTTCATGTTCTGGAGCAAGTACTGCAAAGCTCGCACCGAACAATGTGTCCGCACGGGTAGTGAACACCTTGATGACTTCCTCGCGACCTTCAATGGCAAATACAACTTCTGCACCTGTCGATTTACCGATCCAGTTGCGCTGCATATCCTTGATGCTTTCAGACCAATCCAGCTCTTCCAGGTCTTCCAACAGACGCTCTGCATACTCGGTAATTCTCAGAACCCATTGACGCATCGGTTTGCGTACAACCGGATGTCCTCCGCGTTCACTCTTGCCATCAATAACCTCTTCATTAGCAAGTACCGTTCCAAGGGCTTCACACCAGTTAACTGCAACTTCATCCACATAAGCCAGACCTTTGTTGTACAGCTGAATAAAGATCCATTGCGTCCATTTATAGTATTCAGGGTCCGTTGTGCTGATCTCACGATCCCAGTCATAGGAGAAACCAAGCGATTTGATCTGGCGACGGAAATTGTCAATATTACGGAATGTAATATCCCGTGGATGTTCACCTGTATCCAGTGCATGCTGCTCAGCAGGCAGACCAAAAGCATCCCAACCCATTGGGTGCAATACGTTGTAACCGCGCATACGTTTGTAACGGGAAACGATATCCGTTGCCGTATATCCTTCCGGGTGACCTACGTGCAGACCTGAACCGGATGGATAAGGGAACATATCCAGTGCATAAAATTTCGGTTTAGCAGGGTCCTCACCCGTTTTAAACGTTTTATTTGCATCCCAATATTGCTGCCAACTTTTTTCCATGACTTGTGGCTGATAGCCGTGTTTCGGCTGGTTATTCTCACTCATCTATTGTTCCTCCTTCAGGTTATTCACTTTAGCTTTAATTGCAACAAAAAAACCTCAGCATCCCGTAGCGTTTGCAGCGCTAGGGACGAGAGGTTGAATTCCCGTGGTACCACCCTAGTTAGCGGACGAACGTGCTTCGTCATCCACTCCCTTTGGACCTGTAACGGCGGTTAACCGATGCGGATTTCCATTCCTGAACCCAAGCTTTATACAAGTAGGTTAAACAGAATGGTGTAATCACCGCATTTCTCCAAGGCGAGTTCGCAAATCACTGTCAACCGGCTTGCACCAACCGCCGGCTCTCTGTTATGTACAGGAATTACTACTGATCCTTATCATCGAAATATGTATACAATATCGGGACCATTATATAAAAAAGCAAGCCCAAAGTCAATATTACACGTTATAATCGCCATCTTGAAGTCCACAGTACGTACCGTTCAATAATACTCGTTGCTGTTCAGGATAACCGAAAACGCTCAATGCCTTCCTCCAGATTATGAATGGTCCAATTCACATGTTCCTGATTATCATATTGACGATAAGCGCACTCAATACGCAGCACCAGGTCAAAGTACAAGTCATAGAGACTTCTTCTTTTCAGCTCACTTTCAGTCGTAATCGCATGCCCATACCCTTTCACAAAACCAGGCGTATAGTTAAAATGACTGAAATAATGCTCCATCAGAGGATCTGCCCACAGTGAACGTTCAAAATCAATAATCGCTGTGATGCGACCCGCGTCCACTAGTACATTGCCATCCCACAGATCCCAACTGATAAGCACAGGTTCTTTGACATCGTCCAGCACATCCGATTTTTCTTCAATCAGGCGTCTCAATTCAGGGTAATCGATCGAAAATGTAATCCCGGCTTCTTCCCCGTCGGTAAGAATGTCATCCATCAGATTCATAAATGCTTCTTTCCATGTGGAATATCGCTGTTTTTGCTCCGAGAAATATCCAAACTTCTCACCCTTGATTTCATTAATTCGACGATTGTACCGACCCAGCTGGTGTTCAATGACTTCCTGCTCTTCCGCAGAATATTGATCCTTGACCTGATTATAGGGCGCTCCAGACATGTACTCCATGATAAAATAACGCGCTGAAGCCATAGTTAACGAATCATCATAAGCCAACACTTGGGGTACGGGAACATCCTGTAGCTCCGTAATGAGGCGTAGTGCCTCAACTTCGGCAATCATGAGATCCTGTTCACAGCGCATCAGATTTGTCGAAGCTGACGGTGCAATTTTGAGTACCACTCGCTGTGCGTCACTCAGTTTAATGAGATATGCATGATTGGCCCAGCCATCCACCATTTCCTTGTAGTCCTGTATACTTGCAGAGAAATGCTGCTCTATTATGGCATTCAACTGTTCTGACGAAAGTCTTGTTTTATATGTACTTTCCATTTTTACACCTCACATTGACAATTGATTTATCTTCTCAGAAAACGCTTTCTATCCGACTATTATCGCCTCCTTTACTTTAACTGGCAATACTTTTTGTCACGTGATTATGTCTTTTCTTGCATTCCTTTATCCTATTTAAGACTATTGCTATTCATTCTCCATAAAAAATCAAACAAAAAACTGCCCTTATGCACCATAAGGACAGTTCTCATTATTCGCTCTTACTTCACAGCCACGTAGAACAAGCGCTGTGCGCTGTCTCCGGCCTCTTTCCATTCAAAATCCGCATATACCTTCACGTCTCTAAAACCTGCCTTGGACAATTCCAGCTTCATCCAGTCCGGATTATATGCACGCTGGACATGAACTTCTTCAAACCGCTGATACATATCCTTATTACCATCATCCACACACGAAAAAATACTGAGATGATGCTCAATCTCACAGCGATCCTGGTCCAGATCACAAGTCCAAATATAAGATACGGAGCGCTCATCCAGTACAAAAGGCTGCTCCTCATCATAACGAATAAGGGTACTCGGATGATGCACATCAAACAGGAACGTTCCACCAGGCTTCAGCATTTCGTATGTCCGCTGGAAAGTACGAACGACATCTTCTTGTTCAAGCAGGTAATTGACGCAATCACAGAAAGATATCACCGAATCCACAGGTTCCGGAACTCGCCATTCCCGCATATCCTGCTGCACCCAACGGACACTGCCCTCGCGATACAAGCGATGACCCTGAGGCGTAGCCTCCATCTTGCTGCGTGCAACCGACAGCATATCTGATGAGAGGTCAATGCCTGTAACTTCGAAACCGGAGTTCACGAGCGGGATCGTAATGGAGCCCGTTCCACAGCCAAGTTCAGCGACACTTTTGGGCATTCCATGCTTTTCCCATGCTGTTCTTGCAAACCTTATCCAGTCCGGATAAGGCATATCTTCCATTAATTCATCATACACATAGGCAAATTTCCGGTAAGACATGTCAGGCACCGCACTTTCAATTTCATTTTCCAATCCTGTTAACAAAAGAAAAAGCAGGGGCATCCGGTGTTTACCCAGCCTATCCCTGCCTTATCCGAGTTCCATATTACAACTATTTAATCAGGAAGATTACGTGTTTTCACTTTGATCCGCAGGAGCAGATTCGGACAGATACGTCCAGCTTTCCTTTTGGACCACCAATCCGTCTTTCATCAATTTGCCCAAGGCACGCTTGAAGGCAGACTTACTGATGCCAAAGCGTTGCTTGATGATATCCGGCGGAGTTGCATCCGAGTATGGCATGCCACCCATAGGGCGTTCTTTCATGAAAGCGAGCAGCTTGTCTGCATCTTCGTTACGTCCAACTTGTTTGAGTTGAGTCATGGCCAGATTCACACGTCCGTCTTCACGTACCAGTGTCACCCGACATTTCACTTTCTCACCAAGACGCAGCATATGACTACGTTCAGATGAATGAATCATACCAATCGCGCCAAAGCCCAGTACACCGCCCTCTACAAGTACAAAAGTACCCATCTGCAGTGGCTTGTATACCGTCGCTTCAACCCACTCGTTTAACCATGAAGTTGGCGCATGGAAAGACAATGGTGAAAGCTCACGTTCCCCGGCCAATTTGGCACGCAGACGTCCCTGCTTGTCATGTTCCATGATGACAAAGACTTCATCCCCCACTTGAGGACGCAGTTCTTCCAGTTCAGGCAATTCACGAATAGGAAGCAGCAATTGCCGTCCAAGGCCCATTTCCAGGAAACAGCCCAGTCGTGGGTGAACATCAGCCACAACCAGTCGTGCCATTTCGCCAAGCATGAGATAAGGCTTTTTCATCGTTACGGCCAGACGATCTTCAGTATCAAAGAACACAAATACCTCAAGCGTCTCACCAATTTTAATATCCCGTGTTAACTCGGTGTAGTGAAGCAGTACATCTTCCGATCCTGTCGTCAAAAAGAAGCCAAACGGAGACACTTCACGTGAAACCGGCAAAGAGACGACTGTTCCAGCAATCAAACTCATACAGTTTCCACCACTTTGGCATCAGACCATAGTCGTTCAATGTTGTAGTATTCACGCTCGTCGCGGTGGAAGATATGAACAACAACATCGCCCATGTCCATCAATACCCAACGTGCGGAATCCATACCTTCGATACCTTTGATCGTCGCTCCGGCTGCATGAGCCTGTTTCCGAATTTCAGTGGCAATGGCTTGTACCTGTGTATCGGAATTCCCGTGACAAATAACAAAATAATCTGCCACCAGGGAAACATTAATCAGATCCAACGCTACAATGTTGGATGCCTTTTTGTCGTCAGCGGCAGCAACCGCCATATTCATAAGTTCTTTCGATGATACTGTCATGAACCAACCTCCATAATCTATAATTGTGCAATTAAGTCATTCCGCGACAGCATGGTCAAAGGATAAATGACACGTCGTTGCGAGATCAGCAAGCTGATCGTCGAATCGAATCCGGCAATTAAACCTTCCTCCAGACTACGTTCAGCCTGTTCGCGAATGTGATCTACTCCCGGGAAATCTCGTCCCGGTTCAATGTAATCGGCAAGACATACCACTTTGTCCAGCAAGCTCATGCCTACCCGACCCGAGGTATGCCACCGGATGGCATTAATAACTTCGGAATCTTCCACACCGTAATCACGCTCGGCTACAAAAGCACCGACTTCGGAATGCCAGAGCTGCTTGTCATGCTGCAGAAGTTCCTGGTTTAATCCGTTATCACGGATGACCGCTTCCATCTCCGCTACGGGCCAGTACTTCGCCACATCATGCAATATCGCTGCCAGATCCGCTTTTACAGGATCAGCACCATATTTTTCAGCCAACTTCACTGCCGATTCCATCACACCCAGTGTATGCTTCCAGCGTTTCTCCGGCATTTGTCCGGATACGGCTTGAATCAGTTCCTCACGGCTTAGTCCCATATAAACCGCTCCTTACAATGTATTGGTGCACTTCATCGGGAATCATGAAGCGTACCGAATGTCCTTTGGCCAGACGTCTGCGTACGGCTGTCGATGAAATATCGACCAAGGGCATCTCGGCCAGCAGGACCCGATCCTGTAACTCGTCTGGTAAATCATCCAGATGTAACTGGAAGCCCGGCCGACCAACTCCGATAAAGGTTAAGCGTTCTGCAAGCTCTTCAATCTGCTCCCATTTGGGAAGATAGTTCACCATATCCGCCCCGATAATGAAATAAAATTCATGTTCAGGATGGCGACGCCACAGTTCCTTCATCGTATCGATGGTATAAGACACTCCGCCCAATTCCATCTCGATATCCAGCACCTCATATTGCTGCACACCCTTCACAGCCGCTTCCGTCATATCGAGACGTTGCTGTCCCGAAGCTCCGGCTCCGCGTTTGTGAGGTGGAACATGGGAAGGCATGAACCAGATCTCATCCAGTGCATGTGAATCCCTTGCCGCTTCAGCTGCCAGGAGGTGTCCCATGTGGATCGGATCAAACGTACCACCCATGATGCCGATCTTCACCTGCGTCACGCTCCCTTATCTAGGTAGTTCGATTTGTTTGTTATCGCGAGATTCTTTGTACAGGATGATTGTGTTACCAATCAGTTGTACAAGCTCACTTCCCGTTTCACGGGCAACTTCTTCTGCCATCTCTTTTCTGTCCTCGTCATTGTTGTTCAACACTTGCACTTTCATCAATTCGCGCTTCTCAATCGCATCTTCGATGTGACGGAACAGGTGCTCATTGGTTCCACCTTTACCAATCTGAAATACAGGGGTCAGGTGATGTGCCTGTGACCGCAAAAAGCGCTTTTGTTTACCGTTTAACATGAATACTCCATACTCCTTATGTTGAGCAGGCCCTGATCGACAGCGCAAAAACTGTCCGGACCTGACCATTCAATTATTATTTTCACACTTCAAAACTGTTTAGTACCGCTCGTCTCATTGTCTCCACAGGAGCGGGAATGCCGAGCCAATGTTCAAAGGCCACTGCGCCCTGGTATACAAACATACCCAAACCACCGTGCACCGTGCATCCTCGCATCCGCGACTCTCGAAGCAGACGGGTCTCCAGCGGATTGTAGATCAGATCACTCACCGCTGCTCCTTCACGGATCAGTGCAGGATCAACTGGTACGTCATCCACATGAGGATGCATTCCGGCAGCCGTTGTGTTAATCACGATATCAGCCGTAGCCAGTACCGTTGCAGCGTCTTCCATGCCACTGCCCGAGATTTCTCCCAAGCCATGGCCTCGTAAATCCGAAGCAAGTGCAATAGCTCTGTCCGCTGTACGGTTCAGAATGTGGATGCGTTCAGGCTTCTCCAATGCAAGTGCATATATGACACCTCTCGCTGCTCCACCTGCGCCCAGTACAGCAATACGTTTACCCGCAAGCTCAGGCACAGCCTCTTCCTTCAACGATCGGACATAACCAATACCATCCGTATTGTACCCTGTCAGTGTTCCACCTTCATTAACGATGGTATTCACCGCACCAATCAGGCGAGCACTTTCATCGATCACATCGAGATACTGCATCACCTGCTCTTTGTGCGGGATGGTCACATTAACACCACGATAGCCCAGTGCCACAATTCCGCGAACTGCCGCTTCCAGTTGATCCGGATGAACATGCAGTGGCATATACATTCCATTCACTCCTGCAGCCTGCAGAGCCGCATTGTGCATTGCCGGAGACTTGGAGTGAGCAATAGGATCACCCATAACACCAAGCAACACGGGAAGTGAAGAGTTGAATTTGTTCTGCTCAGACATAGGTCCGCCTCCGATCCATCTGATGTACAGCTTCTGAGATTACTAGATCAAGGATGGGCGGATCTGTACACGAATGCCTTTTGGAGCATGAACAGCAACAAGCGCTCCAATATCGCCATTAACCTTAATCCAGCCCAGACCCGAGATGAATACATCCGATTGACTGCCGCGTTTGATGCGGAATTCATGTCTGGTCCATTCAGCCATCTCTGCTGCATCCTCACGGGTTGGCGGAGACAACAATTCTCCCAGATGGTCGCGGTACAGATCATCTGCACGCTCCAGCTTCGTCCGGTGAATATCAAGCGCAGTGCTGATAAAACAAGTGAACGACTGGCGATCACCTTCCACAAAGTCAAATCGAGCCATGCCGCCAAAGAACAGCGTCTGACCGGAATTCAACTGATACACAGCGGGTTTAAGCGGTTTTTCCGGCATGATGGCAGCGAGATCCTTACGTGAAACAATCTCGCTGAAACGCCATGGATACACGATTCCAGGCGTATCAATGATATATTTTCCATCATCCAACGGAATGTTCACCATGTCCAGCGTTGTTCCCGGATAACGGGATGTGGTCAGTTCCTGCTCCAGATCGCTGTAATCACGGATCAGACGGTTAATCAGTGTGGATTTGCCCACATTGGTGCCGCCAACCACATATACGTCACGATCTTCGCGATACGTTCCAACAAGCTCAAGCAGACGGTCGAAGCCCTGATTTTGCTTTGCACTGCACAAGACTACATCCACGGTACGCAAACCCTGTTCTTTGGCTTGCTTTTGTACCCAGTTGCGAATCTTGTTCCAGTTAGTTACTTTCGGAAGCAAGTCCGTTTTGTTCACAGCAAGCAATACCGGATTGTTGCCTACAAAACGTTGCAGACCGGAGATAATACTGCCATCAAAGTCAAACAAATCAACGATATGGATGACAAGTGCATCCTTATCCCCGATTTTGCTAAGCAGCGCCAGGAATTCGTCCTGATCCACCGTAACGGATGATGACTCATTGTAGTTTTTGATGCGGAAACAGCGCTGGCATATAACCGGTTCACGATCCAATGCCTTCTCGGGGATAAACCCTGGTAATTCCGAATTTTCTGTTTGCAGATGCACGCCGCATCCGCTGCACCTTACGGCAAGATTGCCGTTATGCGGTTCTGTCATTTCTTCTTTTCCTCCTCAAGCCATAAGCCTTTCCTGCGTAAACTCGTTAGAGCAATCCGTTCCACGCGTCGATTGAAGCGGGTCATAAAACCTTCGTCCCCAATGGAGATTGGCAGTACCAGAACGGTATATAACCCCATTCGGTTCCCTCCATAAACGTCCGTAAGCATCTGATCGCCTACTACAATCGTGTTTTCAGGAGATAACTCCATCATTTTCATTGCTCTACGAAACGGTACATTCGATGGTTTGCGTGCACTATGCACAAACTGGATATCCAGCGGGGTCGCAAACAGGGATACACGATTCAAATTGTTATTGGACACAATCATCAGCTTGAAACCTGCCTCTTTCACACGTGCAAACCATTCAATCAGTTCGGGCGTAGCGTCAGGGGCTTTGGCTCCAACGAGTGTGTTATCCAGATCAGTTATAATTCCACGGTAGCCTTGAGCGTACAGCTCTTCCAGATTAATGTCAAAAACCGTGTCTACACGCAGCTTGGGCATTAACATTTTAAACAAAGAAGTCACCTCAGTTTCATACGACACACTATATCACAAATCCGTCTTTCCTGAAAATGCATACAGCGCCTGATGGCATAGGAAAAAAGGAAAAACGGGACGGGCAACAACTATGCCCGTTCCGCTTTCAGTTCCTTCCGCAGCTTCAAGGCGGTCTGATAGACGCCCTTCCAGTCGTCGGCAGTTACGGACGCCGGACTGTAACGAGTCTGTTCAAACTTCGTGAGAAGCTCATACAATGTTGCTTCTGCAGCAGGTTTTGCCTGGCTCCAGCGGGCTACCGATTCCCGAAGTGTCTCGTCTCCGCTCCGGGTCAACCCTTTGCGTTTCACATACTGAATCCAACGCTCGGTCTCTGCCACTACCTTCTGTTCAGGGGTGAGCGGTCCACCTGTCCGTAGACGAAGCAGGAAGAATCGCATGGAGAAACGATTACGCCAGAACATGTATGCTACCCACAATACAATAATGGCTCCTGCAGCCCAGATAACAAAAGTCGGGATGGCAGACGATGTCTGCTCAGGTGCAGGGGTCTGCTCTTCCTCTTGTACCGGCTCCTCTTCTGGCTCTTCTTCAGGCTCATCTACAGGTTGTACATCAGGCTGTTCCGTCAGCAGCGGCATATCAAAGCCCGGCGTTGCTTCAACAGGAATCCAGCCATACTCACCAAAATAAACCTCTGCCCAGGAGTGTGCATCTGCATTGGTAACGGTGTAGGTCGTCTCAATCTCCGCACCAGGTTGACGTGGGGCCTGCATGTCCGAATTCAGGGACAATTGTCCAGGCGCATAACCTTTAACCCACCTTGCAGGAATGCCCTCCGAGCGCGCCATCATCACCAGCGCAGTGGAGAAATAGTCACAGTAGCCTTCCATAATATCGAACAGGAAACCTTCCACAAAGTCGCTGCTTACTTTTCGAGATAAATCCGGATTGTTTGTGTATTCAAAATTAGTTTGTAAATAGTTTTGCAGTAATGCCACTTTTTCATACGGAGTATTCGCAGATGCCGTTATCTCGGCTGCCAGATTCGAAACCCGGTCAGGGAAACGGGATGGTAACTGCAAGTACATATCATCTGCCGGATTACTGTTATACAGATCTTCAAATGACTTCGTACGAAGCTCATCTTCCACAATCACAGGGGCTTCCGATACGATAGTATACGTCTTGGGATACTGCGGTTGCTGACGGTCTGTCACCACGTGCAGTTCAGCCTGTTCAGCATTCCACAACATCCGTTCCGTTCTGTCCTCACCATTAATGGAGCTCACTTCCGAGATCGAATAAGCACCAAAGAGAATCGGATAGACATTATCATTCAGCATCGTTACGTTCTGAGTCACTTGTTTGGTATTCACATTACCGGATTCTTGGTTCTCCAGAGGCTGTCCAGCTTGAACATTCTCTGTCGTACCCCGTCCACGGTCATCCCAACCTGTGCCTGTATACTCAGCACGTGTCTCACCGCGCCAGTAACTACGCTCATTGGTCGTGACAGACATGACAGGGGTATAGTCGAAGTTAAAACCTCCACCAAGCTGATTGTCTTCCCTGCTGTATCCCGATTCGGTAGCCGCGGGAATATCAAGGTTTCCGTTACCAGCCTGACTTGTGGAAGTTCCGGTATAGTTACGCCACGCCGTATATGGGTCCGTCAAGGTGGGTGGAATCTCCGGCATATTAACGCTGGCTACAATAATCAAAGAAAAGATAATGGCAATATTGGCCAGGACTTTATAAGGATACCGGATGATTCGTTTCCAACCTTGAGGATACTGTAGCTGATAGTTACGGAAATGCTGACATACGAGCCATCCCATCCCCGCAAACATCACCCACGCGATTTCAATCCAGAGTGGAATCTGGGTGAAAGAATCGAGAATCCCCATCGAAATGATGTTGACACCTAGAAAAACAAGAATGCGACGTGTGGTGGTCACGAGTCGAAGCGCAGCTTCAAGCATCACCCATGCACACAGGGAGAACCAGATGTACGGCGTCATGTGTAATATGAATTGTTCCGCTCGGTCCGTTAAAGAGCCATAAGGGATGTACACCGTGTAATCAATCAGCGTTTTATGCAAAATGTAACCAACAACGACCGCCTTGATGATCGCCCGATAGATCGTTTTGAAGGGCAGAATGACCTCCAGTACACTGACCGCTGCAAGTGTCCATAACACCAGAGAAGTTGTCTCCGTGTACCACGATTCCTGCGTAAATGAAATCCACTGCATTCCAATCAGGAAAATCCAGAGCAATGACGCTGCATGATACCAGGATCGCTTGCCTGTAACACTTTCATTTCCTTTTGTACTCATACAGAACCTCCCCCCATCACCGTTGGAAGCTCCTGCAAGTGAGAAACAGTGAATGACCTCGTGCCTCTTCCACGCAACATGGCATTCCACTCGGCACTCCGGCGAGATTCACTGGTATCGATCAGAATATGACATGGCGTCATGCCCCGCGTATCGGCCCAGCGCAACAGTTCCATTATTTTTTCATCCTTCTGGGGAGAAATCACGACAAAGTAAGCTCCCTGAGGCAGTTGACGTGCAATTCTTTCCACGCCGGGCAACAGATGGGTATCCTGACCGTTATATTGAATATCCACCAGATGATGCATCATCTTCTGTCGTTCCATCAGACTTTCACTGGGGGCCATGAAGGATGTCTGGTCTGACAATGTCAACAACCCCATCCCCATTCGTTCCCTGACACCATACTCCAGCAGAGAGGCAGCCGTGGAAACGGCAATTTCAAATGCATCCCCATGTTCATAACTTGATGCCAGCGCATCCAAAACCAGAACGGTTTTGGGCACAGACTCATGTTCAAACTCCTTGGACTTCCAGTTCCCTGTCTTTGCCGTTGCATTCCAGTGAATGCGGGAAAGTCGATCTCCGTATACGTAGTCACGTACACCATTGATCTGAGTGGTCTCTCTCCGTGAGCGGGTTAACGCCGTCTGAGGACCGGATAACCGTGATTTGCGGTCGTAAAGCTGCCAATATGGAATAAATACCGTTCTTGGCAGTACGCGAAACTCACCTTTGGCCTTAAACTTTCCTCGATGTTCAATCAGTCCGAATATGTCCTCGCTGGCACATTCCGTTTCTGAAAAAACATACTTCCCCCGCTCAAGTGGTGGCGTCTGGAATGACAGCTCCCCATTACCTCGCATATTGGGAATCAAACTTTCCTTGAACGACCACGATTCTCCGTTATGCCGATGCAGCATTTCACGCACAACAACATAGGGAAGCGGGAGGAATCCCGGAATCGTCAGACTCAGCTGTACTTGAACCTGGTCACCCGCATGCAGCAATTCCTCGTGGTCTGGACCAGAAGATAACCTACGAACTCCTTGAGCACGTCTTACCCCGCTAAATCCAGCAATGGCAAGGTATACACAGAGCAGGGTCACCATCGACAGCAACATAAGGGATGTCTTCCCGCCCTGAAACAAAACATAAGCCAGACAGCACATCCACACCATTGCGATGCTCCATACGCGTGGGTGGCGTAACCCTCTATTCACTGTTCTCAAAAGCGGCTTCATGAACTATTGCCCCATGGAGACGGGCACGCGTACTTGCTGGAGTACGGCATTCAAAACGGCCTCGGAACTCATACTGTCCAGTCTCGATTCGGGACGAAGCACAATACGATGAGAGATCACATAAGGGGCCATCGTTTTCACATCATCCGGAAGCACATAATCACGTTCCTGCAAGAATGCAAAGGCTTTTACGGCCATCATGAACGATATGGCTGCCCGTGGGCTGGCACCCAGCAATACAGATGGGTGGGAGCGGGTTTGACGAACAACATCCAGCAAATAGTCCATAACCGGATCACCGATAAAGACCTCTTTAATCTCCTGCTGAATTGCCGAGATCTGGTCCATATGAGTCACGGATTCAAGGCGATCTACAGGCTGACCGAGCTGATGCTGTTTCAATAGGATTTTCTCAATTTCCTTATCGGGATAACCTAGACTTATTTTCAACATAAACCGGTCGAGTTGTGCTTCCGGCAACGTATACGTACCTTCAAAATCAATCGGATTCTGAGTTGCACAGAGCATGAATGGATGTGGCAGATCATACGTATCGCCATCAACGGTTACGCTGCGCTCCTCCATCACTTCGAGCAGAGCCGATTGGGTTTTTGTTGTGGCCCGGTTAATCTCATCAGCTAGCAAAATGTTGGTCATCACAGGACCTGGCCGGAAATAAAAACGCTCATCCTTCGGATGGAACACAGATACGCCCGTAATATCACTAGGTAAAATATCAGGATTACATTGAATACGTCGGTACTCACCGCGCATGGATTTCGATAATGCCTTGATTAACTGCGTTTTGCCAGTTCCCGGTACGTCTTCAATCAGAACGTGCCCGCCTGCAAGCAAAGCTGTAAGTAAAAGTTGAATTTCAAAGGATTTCCCCATAATGCAGGATTCCAGATTAGAACGAACTGCGGATATGATTTGGATCGACTCTTTGCGCACAGGCATGTGGTCTAACCTCCTAAAAAAGCATACAGATTTCCTTTTATTGTACATGATCCAGAGTCACGAGTACACTCGAAGGAACTCACAATTTGTTTCCAGCCCGTCAGATTCACCGCAGTTCTCGCATGAATACGACAAAAAAGCCCCGGATAAAAGTTATCCGGAGCCTCTGCTGAATCGCAATATGTTCAAGGAGATTCCTCATTCTATGTTAGCCTTTTGGTCTAACGACCAATGCCGCGAGAAAAGAAAAGATGATCGCTGACGATATTCCCGCAGCAGTCAGATCGAAAATCCCTGTAATCACACCCAGCCATCCCTCTTTTTCCAGCTCCGTCAATGCCCCGTGCACCAAGGAATTACCGAAACTTGTGATGGGGATGGTAGCACCCGCACCTGCAAATTTAACCAAGGGGTCATACACGCCAAATGCATCCGCAAGCGCACCTGTCACAACAAGTGTACTCATGGTATGAGCTGGCGTCAGTTTAACCCCATCCATTAGAAGCTGTCCGATAACACAGATTAAACCGCCAACAATAAATGCCCACAAGAACTGCATTACCTTTATCCCTCCTTTTCTATGGCTACGGCATGTGCAATACAAGGAATACTTTCACCCTGCTGGTACGAAATCGGAGATAACAGCGCCCCGGTAGCAACAACGAGCACCCGTTTAAGATCACCCTTCTGCATCCGGTTCAAAATGTGACCATAGGTGACGGTGGCAGAACATCCGCAGCCACTTCCCCCGGCAACCACATAAGGCTGTTTCTCCCGATCATAGATCATCAGGCCGCAGTCATTAAAAAGCGTCTGTTCCATTGGAATGCCTTCTTTTTGCAAAAGCTCTTTCGTAATTGGCAGACCGACGGAAGCCAGATCCCCGGTCACAATGAGATCATAATAGCCGGGTTCCAATCCCGTATCCCTGAAATGAGAGATTATAGTGTCGGCTGCTGCTGGCGCCATGGCTGAACCCATATTAAAGGGATCTTTGATGCCCAAATCCATAATGCGTCCAATGGTGGCTTTGGTAACAACGGGACCATCACCAGTACGGGAGACCACACCACACCCTGCTCCTGTGACGGTATATTGCGCATAAGGCGGCTTCTGTGAGCCATACTCCGTCGGATACCGAAATTGTTTCTCCACCGTACAGTTGTGGCTCACCGTTCCTGCAAGGACATAATCGCCAGCTCCGGAGTCAACAATCATGGACGCTAACGCTAACGTTTCCATGGAAGTAGAACAGGCTCCAAAGACACCCAAGTAAGGCACACCCAGTTTTCGCGCTGAAAAGGAACTGCTGATAATCTGGTTCATCAGATCTCCACCAACAAAAAATTGAAGCTCTTCCTTGGTGATATTTGCATTTATCAAAGCCAGTTGGGAGGCCTGTTCGAGCAGTTTACGTTCTCCCTTTTCCCACGTTTTCTCGCCGATCTCGAGGTTGTCGTAGACATAATCGAAATCAGATGACAGTGGACCCTCGCCTTCTTCTGGTCCTACAACTGCGGATTTACCGATGATCCGCGGACGATTCTCAAACTGCCATGTCTGGCGACCCAATCGTTTCACAGGTGCCCACCTCCAAATCCCAAAAAGGCATAAACGATCCCTACGACAAATGCTGCCACGACACCAAACACAATAACGGAACCAGCAAGTTTAAACATGTTGGCCCCTACACCGAGCACCAGTCCTTCAGCACGATGTTCCAGTGCAGCAGAACACATGGAATTGGCAAATCCGGTAACCGGTACAGCCGTTCCCGCTCCTGCCCATTGAGCCATTTTATCGTAAACGCCGAGACACGTTAGAATAACCGATATGAGAATCATGACTGCCACCGTAGGACTGGAAGCTTCCTTCGATGTCATGTCGAAACCGGCCATAAAAGCCTCTTGAATGGCCTGTCCAATCAAACAGACGGTACCCCCAACCAGAAATGCTTTGAGGCAATTTTTCAGGATTGGACGAGGCGGCTCATGTTTTTTTGCGACTTTTTTGTACTCCTTTTCATCCATGGACAGGGACGATGATTTTTTTTCGCTTCCGGATGTAGATTGAGCTGGCAAGTTACAAGACCTCCTCTATGTGAAAATGGTTCAAAGCTACGGCTGAATGCCAATGTGTGTAATCCTATATTCATTGTTTGTTAATAATCGGAAGGTTATGTATCCGGCGACAGACAGCATATGTTTCCAACAAGATTATGTTGTGAAAGCAAAGTGGGAATACGCCGGATCTGAGGACTTTTAGATAGTCTATAAATAAAGAAGAACAATCACGAGCAAGATAAAAAGAACGATAAACAGTACTTTTTCCGTGCCCTCTTCTGGAGGCTTCATTGGATATTTAGCTCCTTCCTGTAGACAGACAAACAAATATTGAAATAAGAACTTCACAAAATGATGACATCTCCTCCATATATTCATATTCATTGAAGTGGTATCAGGACTACGACTACAGCGGATAGAGTCATGAAACTTGGACACGGTAAGTGCCCAAAATATGCCTTAAATACGTGACATAAACATGGACAATCACTTGCGCAAGGTTCATACTGTAATGTGACCAGTGGTTAAATAACAAGTCCTCAGCATATTAAAGTGCGTGTTCAAAAAGATAAAAGACTTTTTGAACTACATCTTAAAGGACAACAGGCGGGTAGCCGTTCTACTGTGACCTGAAATACATACCAACAGAGGAGTTGTTGACACATGAATGAAAAAACGATGGATATGTTTCGTACGTTGACGGAATTTCCTTCAGCATCCGGTTTTGAACGTGAGCTTCGCGGCTGGATGAAAGATAAGTTTTCCGCTTATACCGATGAGTTCGTCCAGGATCGCCTGGGGAGTCTATTTGGTGTATTACGCGGGGAGGAATCCGGTCCTAAAGTTATGGTAGCCGGACACTTTGACGAAGTAGGTTTCATGACTACTGGCATTACCGAAACAGGTATGATCAAGTTCCGTCCACTGGGTGGATGGTGGAGTCAGGCTGTACTGTCTCAACGATTGGAAATCATCACACCTGATCGTCGGATTACCGGAGTTGTAGGTTCTACACCTGCACACTTGCTGGACGAGTCCCAGCGGAACAAACCTGTGGATCTGAATTCCATGTATCTCGATATTGGAGCAGACAACCGTGCGGAAGCAGAATCCTGGGGCATTCATCCAGGGATGCAGATCGTGCCGATCTGTGAATTTACGCCTATGGCGAACCCGAAAAAAATTATGGCCAAAGCGTGGGATAATCGTTACGGCGTAGGACTTGCACTTGAACTGGTTGAAGCGCTGCACAAGGAAAAACTGCCTAACACGCTTTATGCTGGTGCAACGGTTCAGGAAGAGCTGGGGCTTCGCGGTGCACGTACGGCGGCCAATCTGATTCAGCCTGATATCTTCTTTGCACTGGACTGTAGCGCGGCGAATGATATGACAGGTGACAAACAGTCATTTGGACATATCGGAGAAGGCGCATTGCTTCGTATTTTTGACCCGGGTATGTTCACCCATCGCGGAATGGTGGAATATGTTCAAGATACGGCTTCATCCAATCAGGTTAAAATGCAGTATTTCATCTCACCAGGTGGTACCGATGCAGGTCAAGTTCACCTGAGTGGCATTGGTGTACCATCAATAGTTGTTGGTATCTGCGCACGTTATATCCATACCTCTTCTTCCATCATTCATACGGATGACTACGATGCGGCCAAAGAACTGATCGTGAAACTGGTCAAAGGTCTTGATCGGACAACGATGAATACCATAATTAATAACGCGTAGTAAAGGTTAAACGGAAAGTCCTTAAATAGGATGTACCTGAAAGAGATGTCCCGTCAGACCGGGATGTCTCTTTTTTTGTAATCAACTAGATTAATAGGTCGAACATTATGGAGAATGCCACATAAGATATACGATAATGGAAGATCAATAACCAAACACCAACCAGTGGGGGACCTGTTATGGCAGTGGGAAGGAACGGAAAATCAAATAAAGGTTCTAACAAAAAACCAAACGCTGCTAACACCCTCCTTAATGGAAGCCTCAAAGGGAAAAATCTCGAACTGATTGTAGCGGCGCTATTGGTGAGCGGAAAGTTGAGAGTGGATGCCGTCACGTTGTTTCGTGAGGCTACATTGGTTGTAGAATTGGTTGGTCAATATAAAACACTTCAAAAGGTCACACCCTCCAATTCAGACAAACTGGTACAATTCCTGGATGAAACTGGCGGCGATATGACGCTTAATGATGTTATACAGGCATTTCAGCAGAGGATCAATTCTTAATGGCCAAGAAATGAGGTGGACATCATGTCCGAGTTTGATGGAACCGGGTTTGCCGAACTGTTAATTGTGCTTATTCTTGTTGTTTTATTTGTATTTGGCTCCTCCGATATTGAAAGTTTATCCAGCACTCCAACAGCGACTTGATCTCATAACCCTCTTCTCATGGCTTACAGGTAAAATAAGATAAGAGAAATACCAGTCCTTATGTAGGACTGGTATTTGGTCATTACAGAAATAATGGCGAGAACGCGAACCACGCCAAAATGAGTGTGAGCACAATGCAGACATTCTCTACAACGGCCCCACGCTTGGTCCCTGTACTCATCAGATTCACCCGTATGCGCCACTTGAGCGGTGGTAACGGACGAATACCCCGATTGGTGAGTGAATCGGCCAACAGATGCATCGCATATGCCGTGCCTCCCGCTACCCAGATCTCCGGGCCCTGCTGCTGGGTCGTGCTGTAGAGTAAACCAGCCCATACCGCAGTTCCATATAAGGTATGCGTTAATCCCCTATGAGTTAGCGTGGTGCACAGCATAAGCAGGCTGCCTGCAATCAGATTCCACGGTGCGAACGCGTGACCATAGAAAACCAGCCCAAGTCCAATCGCAAACATCAACACTTTGCGAAGCGAACGCGAAGGCAGGAATGACACAAGCGCAATGAGGATCGCAAGCAACAGGTTCCATGGTTTGGCATGAACATAGAAGTACACAAATACAGCTGTGGGCAACAGAATCGTCTGTAACAACCTGATCAGACTGTTAGGCAAGGCTCTGGATACCAGCAGCGAATTAGGCTCATCAATGTCAGGCAATAAAGAACCAATCAGAGCAACCGTAACTGCTGGCGCGGTCACTGGCATACCGGCCAACTGCAGAACAGAAAGCGACACGCCTGTCCCGATAATAAGGTGGGATCTTCCCATCATGATGCAAAAACGTCCTTTCGAAGAAATCGGGAACAATACGGCCCAGTTCCGATTTTACAACGAAAACAAAATAAGAACAATAGTTCGCATTTCTTATTTGTATGAAAATAAATATAACTTTCTGTGATGGGGCTCACACTATTATATTTATGACTCTTCTATCTTTATTAGTGAATTAAATCACATAAACTATCGTCAACTACTTGTATAATTTCAAATATAAACCACTAAAATTGTTGGTAATGTACAGCGTCTATCCAAGGAGGCATACACACATGAACGGAAAAAAAGAGAAACTCGTTATCATAGGTAACGGAATGGCAGGAATTAGTACCGTTGAGCAAATTTTAAAATTAACTACGCGATTTGATATTACCGTTTTTGGCACAGAGCCCTATCCTAACTACAACCGCATTATGTTGTCTTATGTACTGGAAGGAAGCAAAACACTGGACGATATCGTGCTGAACGACCTTCACTGGTATGAAGATTACGGCATTACGCTGCACACAGGCACAACGGTTACACGAATCGATGCCGAGACACACGAAGTTGTGACTGAAGATGGAACTCGCGTTCCTTATGACAAAATCATCATTGCAACAGGCTCCAACTCCTTCATTCTCCCCGTACCGGGACATGACAAAGAGGGTGTTGTTGGTTTTCGCGATATCGCCGATTGCAATGTCATGCTGGAAGCTGCTAAGCAGTATAAAAGAGCGGCCGTTATCGGGGGCGGACTGCTAGGCCTTGAAGCTGCCAAAGGGTTGGTACAACTTGGCATGGAAGTTACCGTAGTGCATCTGATGGAAGATCTGATGGAGCGTCAGCTTGATCCGCAAGCTTCATCCATGTTGAAGGCAGAACTCGAACGTCAGGGTATCCGGTTCAAGATGGGTGCGCAGACTTCCGAACTGCTGGGCGGCGAACGCGTTGAAGGGATACGTTTTGCAGATGATACGGTTCTGAATGTTGATTTTGTGGTCATGGCTGTAGGCATCAAACCCAATACGGCTGTAGCCCGCGAAAGCGGTATGGAAGTGAACCGGGGTATTGTCGTGAATGACTATATGCAGACTTCACTTGAGAATGTGTATTCGGTCGGGGAATGTACAGAGCACCGCGGGGTATGTTACGGCCTCGTTGCCCCATTGTTTGAACAAGGTATGATTCTGGCGAAACATATCTGCGGTGTGGAGACCGCTCCTTATGAAGGTTCAGTTGTATCCACGAAATTGAAAATTTCGGGTGTGGACGTGTTTTCAACTGGTGAATTCATCGACAGCCCAGAGCACACCGTCATTTCGCACAAAGATGACTGGAAACGGACCTACAAAAAAATTCTGCTTCGTGATAATAAAATGGTCGGCGCTGTTCTCTTCGGTGACATTACGGATTCTGCCGAATTGCAGAAACTGATTAAAAATCAAACCGAAATGACCGAAGAATTGTATGGTTCACTCATGGGTACAGGCTGCGGCGGTCATAAGAAAGCAACCTCTGTTGAAACGATGCCCGAGGACGAAATCGTCTGTGGATGTAACGGGGTAACCAAAGGAACCATTGTTGATGTAATTACAAACCAGGGCCTTACCACTGTTGATGAAATCAAAGCCTGTACCGGTGCAACACGCTCTTGTGGTGGGTGTAAACCGGTTGTGGAACAGATTCTGCAATATGTACTTGGAGACAGTTTCAGTACTGGGGCTAAACAGGGCATCTGCGGATGTACTTCCATGGGACGGGATGAGATTGTAGCCGAGATTCGTGAAAAAGGATTACAAACGACCAAAGAGGTCATGAATGTACTGGGTTGGAGTCAGCCAGAAGGTTGTTCCAAATGTCGTCCGGCGATCAACTACTACCTTGGCATGATTGCACCAGACACACACGAAGATGAGAAAGAATCCCGTTTTGTTAACGAACGGATGAACGCGAATATTCAAAAAGATGGAACGTATACGGTTGTACCTCGGATGTACGGCGGGGTGACTACACCAGCGGACCTCAAACGCATCGCTGACGTTTCAGTCAAATATGATGTGAAAGCAGTCAAAGTTACCGGCGGTCAGCGTCTCGACTTGATTGGTGTTAAAAAAGAAGATCTGACCAAAGTCTGGGCTGAACTGGATATGCCTTCAGGTTATGCATACGCCAAATCGCTGCGTACGGTCAAAACATGTGTCGGCTCCCAATTCTGCCGATTCGGTACACAGGATTCCATGGCCATGGGTGCTCGCATCGAACGTAAATTCGAACGTCTGGATCTGCCAGCCAAGTTTAAATATGCCGTCAACGGTTGTCCGCGAAACTGTGCAGAGGCATGTACCAAAGATATCGGTATCGTTGGTAACGACGGAGGCTGGGAGATCTTCATCGGTGGTAACGGCGGTATTAAAGCAAGACTGGCTGATCCCTTATGCAAAGTGAAAACGGATGAAGAGTTGATTGAACTGTGCGGCGCCATCATGCAATATTACCGCGAGACAGGTAACTATCTGGAACGGACGTCCGAGTGGGTGGAACGCATGGGTCTGGAGCATATTCGTTCGGTTGTTGTGGATAACCTTGAGGAACGTAAAGCGTTGATGCAGCGGATTGAATTTGCACTTGAGCATGTTGAAGAACCTTGGCAAAAAGCGATTCGCAATGAAGAAGGCCAAAGTAAAATGTTCCATGGCATCGAAGTATCAGCTCGTCCATAAGTAAGCTTGCAGATTAATACTGCCGGAATGTTAAATATAGATAAGGAGTGGTTTAAGATGACGACAAAACAATCAGGCACCTACTTCCCTGCCGGAGTAGTTGAAGAATTCCTGCCACGAATCGGAAGAGTAGTTGAGATTAAGGACCATCAGCTTGCTGTCTTTCTTGCATCGGATGGTACCATCTTCGCTGCGGATAATCACAACCCCCATCCTAAGGGTGGGCCGCTGGCTGAAGGCATCGTGTCCGGGCATTATCTGTACGATCCGCTGTATGATTGGAAAATTGACCTGACTACAGGTCTTGTGCAAGCACCGGACAACGGTCAAGTACAGATGTATCCGGTAAAGGTAGAGAACGGCCAGGTTTGGATCGAAATATAGCGAAACGTTCAAAGATTGATGCAAAATAATGGGGGAAACCGTGATGTATACACCAAGTGTTGAGGGAATTATTGAAGCTGCGGTTAAAAAACGGGATCAAATGAACGCAAGCCTGTCACGATATATGGTTGCTGCCTTGATGGCTGGTGCCTATGTAGGGCTTGGCATCGTTCTGATCTTCAGTATTGGTGCTCCGCTCCTAGCGGCACAGTCACCACTGCAAACCATGTTGATGGGCATGTCCTTCGGACTCGCGCTCACGCTGGTCATCTTTGCCGGATCGGAACTGTTTACAGGTAACAATATGTTCTTTACCATGAGTACACTGGCAGGCCGAACCACAGTGAATGAAACGCTGAAGAACTGGGGGCTCGTCTTTGTTGGTAACCTGCTCGGCGCAATTCTATTAAGTCTACTCATTGTCGGTAGCGGCCTGTTCAAAACGGCCACACCGGAACATCTGTTATTCGTTGTCTCTGCCAAAAAGATGGCGGCGCCCGTGTCTGAGTTGTTCTTCCGAGGCATTCTCTGTAACTGGCTCGTCTGTCTGGCGATCTGGATGGCAGCTCGCTCCAAAGAAGATATCGCCAAACTTGTTCTGATCTGGTGGTGTCTGTACGCATTTATCGCAAGTGGTTATGAGCACAGTGTTGCCAATATGACTTTGCTGTCTTTATCCTGGTTGCTGCCAAACCACCCGGATACAATCACGATGGCAGGCTGGTTCCATAACATGATTCCGGTAACGCTTGGTAATATTATCGGCGGTGCCCTCTTTGTTGGAATGGCGTATTGGTATACTTCTCCGGTACGTAAAAAGTCATAATTCTTGATTCAACTGCACTTATGTAGCCTAGAGCACAACATCTACACACACTGAAGCCACGATGGATGCCGAACTCACGTTCAGTCACACATCGTGGCTTTTTATTGTTTGTCGATAAGCTGCTACTCTCTTGTACGTTTCCCTTTCATCCTCTCGTCCTTCTATAGAGAATTAAAACTTCATTTTACCTTCGTCGCTATCCGCGTTAATCCACAGTTGACATAACTGGCGTATAGTCGACTCATACTCACACTTATACTCAACCAGCAAAGGATGATCGCTTATATGGGAATTCACACATACTTCAGGTCACTGAATGATCTTGAACGTATTATTCGTACACCTGGCAAATTCAAATTCGAAGAACACAGCGTATCCGCCCATTCCTGGAAAGTCGTACAGTACGCCAAAACGCTCGCAGATATTGAGGAGCAACATGGAACCACCATCGATTGGAAGAAATTATACGAAATTACGAGCAGTCATGATTATGGCGAAATCTTCATCGGTGATATTAAAACACCCGTCAAACATTATTCACTGGAGCTTCGTTCGATGCTGCAAAAGGTGGAAGAAGGCATGGTTGAACATTTTATTAATGAAAATATTCCTGAAGAGTTCCAGCCTATTTTCCGCAGACAGCTGCGTGAGGGCAAAGACCAATCGGTTGAAGGACTGATTCTCGAAGTCGCAGACAAGATGGATCAAGTATATGAAGCCTTTGCTGAGCTCCAACGTGGCAATACGGAGAAAGAATTTATCGTTATGTACCGTTATGCCTTGGTCAAAATCAAAAATATCGACCTCCACTGTGTGCAGTATTTCCTGGAACAGATTCTCCCCGACATGATCGAAGAAGGTATCCGCTCCCCGTTTGATATTCGCAAAATAACCGAAGAAGCTCTGGCCCAGTAATCAGCTCAAGTCAACATGGTGCTCATCATCCATGGACAGGGCTTTTTTTCGTTCTTGCAATTGCAGTCGGTACTCGCTAGGGTACATGCCCGTTTTGTTTTTGAAGATCCGGCTGAAATAGTGGGAATCACTATACCCTACCGCTCCACCAATGGTCTTGATATCCATATTCTCATGAGTAACGAGCATGCGTTTTGCTTCATTAATCCGCAGACCTGTCATATATTTTAGCGGAGTCTCACCCGTTACTTTTTTAAAACACTTTCCTAGATAGTCCACACTAAAATGCATCTGTCCCGCCATGTCCTGAAGTGTAATCTCATGCATGTAATTCTGCTTCAAATACAGCTTAGCGGCCTCTGCGATATCCTCCGGCTTCACCTGCTCATCCAGCACGGCACTGACATGGGCAAGCGAATCCACTGCACTCCCAAGCTTCAATTCCATTGCATCCAGCAATGTACGAAGCTGTTCTTCGGACAATGGTTTGAGCAGATAATCCTCCACCTTGTAACTGATCGCTTGCCGTGCATATTCGAATTCATGATAACCACTCAGAATGACAATTTTCACATGCGGATAGGCAAAGTACAGATGTTTGGCGAGTTCCAATCCATTCATTACCGGCATCTGTATATCAGTTACAACCAGATCAGGTACGGAATGTTCGATCAGCTGTAACGCTTCCTGACCGTTCCTCGCCTCACCGATCACCTCGAACCGGGTGCCCAGTTCCCTGAATTTGCGTGAGACATTACGGCGAATCAGGGCTTCATCTTCCACAATAATCGTTCTATATTTGATTGTCATGGGTTCAGTCATGCTCCTTTCGAATGGAACCACCTATGGTAATCTGGACACCGCCGGAAGGCTTGTTCGTAATCTGCATGTGGGCTGCCGTGCCATACCATAATTTCAATCGGACCCATATATTTTTGAGTCCCATGCCGTTGATTTCGAGGTCAGGCATACGCTCCCACTCCTGTGACTGTTCGATGTAATGCATGATCTTGGCAAATGCCTCGGGTTCCATGCCAGGTCCGTTGTCTTCCACGTGGATCTGCCAGGTCTGCTGTACCGCATCCATATCTCCAGTAATATTCAGTTTCCATGGAGGGGTATCACCCAGTCCATATTTCATGACATTTTCGAGTAGTGGTTGTACCATCAGCATCGGAACCTGGATATACTTCATCTCTTCCGGAATATGAAACTCGTAGTGCAGATCATCCTCAAACCTAATCTTCATACACTCCAGATATCGCTCACAATAATCCAATTCTTGAGACAGGGGAACCCCGTTCTTACCCGGAGTAGGAATATAACGTAGCATAGACGCAATATTGGCGCAGAACGCGACAATCTGCTCATTCATGCCTTCTTCCGCCATGATGCTAATATTAGTGATGTTGTTATAGAGAAAATGCGGGTTCATCTGGGATTGCAGCGCCAGTAATCTCGCTTCTGTCTCCTGAGATTTCATCGCCAGCCTGTCCTGAAACGATTGCACAAGCTGTTGATTCAGCCGGATAAACGTATCATTCAGCTCATCCATCTCCCGAATAGAACCGGGATGCTCCAGCTTGAACAACTGACCGGAATCCTGACCCGACACCAGATCATTCACACCCGTTTTCTGAATAATGCGCTGCAAACGATGTAGCGGCAAAGTAACCCGTTTGGAGATCAGATACGAGAGAACCAGAATCAGCATGAGAGTAGCTAACGTCGCACCGATAAACATCACAGCCATCCGGTTGAGACTCGCAAAAAGGGACTGTTTGGACTGCATGACAATAACGGTCCATCCCGTCTCCTGTGACGTCATGTACGTCATCATCTGTTTGGACTGACTCAAAGGATCGCTAATCTCCTGCATCGTATCAGGCGGAAATGAAAGATTTTGAATCAAGTCCACATCATCGAAATGGCCTGCTTGAGAAGCATCGGCAGCCGAAGAAAGTGGAAACAACCTTGTATTTTGTTCATCCACTACATAGATCCGAAGATCGTTGTTATTCGCCTGCAATTCATTCAAATGCTGAAACAGGGTTCCGGCATCCTGCAAAATCTCAACAACACCCTGGCTGACATAATTGCCATCTTTGTATACACGGGTAAGAGAAATGTAAGGTTGATCCGATTTCCCCTCACCGGTCGGCATGGGCAAAGCTCCGCCCTCTAACAGTTGAATCACCCGCCAGCCGCTCCGCTCCCAGGTTTCCTTGTACCACGGTCGCTGAGTCAGATCTACAGACAGTTGACCGTTGAATGCACCCGCTCCCAGCATCTTGCCATTCACATCATAGATATTGGCCTGCTTGGCTGTATTGGAGCTGCTGATGATCGCAAGAATGACATCAATTAATGTGGTTGTATCCTTATACAATGCCGGATCACTCGTCATTGTCTGCTCGCTATTCTCCGCTGGTGCCAAGTAGTGACTGAAGTGTTCTTTGACCAGATTGGAGTACACGATATTCATGGAGAAGTTGTTCATTTTCACCACTTCCTGATCCAAGTTACTGACGATTGATACCCCCAGTTGTCTCTGCTGTTCTTCACTTCGATGACGGATGTCACTCGCGAGAAAAACATACAGGAGTCCTGCCACAATGAGCGAAAAAATAATGAATACCGCAGAGTAATAGGCAAACAGACTTTGCTGAAGCGTTCCAAATCGATATCGCAATCCCCACACACCTCGTCCTATGATGATATCTGTCACACCATTCGAAAATGTCCACCCAACAGAACGCTTTTGTCTATTGAGCACATCCCTTGTTCACAGTAAAGTTATCCACATAAGAATACGCTTACATTAAGCGTTTCGGCAAGTGACAATTTTCTTTATATTCCGGGAGGTTCAATGATGAGAAAACGATTTCTATTTTCGCTTGCAAGTGTGCTCCTGCTCTCCACTCTGCTGCTTGCCGGGTGCAACTCAGGTAAAAGTACGGAAGGTTCGGGTAAGGTGACTCTCACGTTTGGAACAAGTCAATCCGGTATTCCGCGTACAGGCATCATGCAGACGATGGCCAAGGAATATGAGCAGGAGACGGGTGTCAAAATTGACTTCCAGGTCGTACCTGACGCACAGTGGCGTGACCTGATCAAGGTGAAGCTCGCTTCTGGCGAAGCACCTGATATTTTTAATGTCGATGTGGACCCACTGAGCATGCCGGCCAACGTAAGACCGGAGGAAAATGCCATTGACCTGACCAATGAGGAATTCACAGGTCGGATGTCTGAAGAGATTTTGCCAACTGTCAGTCATAATGACAAGGTGTACGGGGTTTCTTTTGCACCAACGAAAATCTGGTATGTGTACTATAACAAACGTATCTTCCAAGAGCTCGGCATAGAGCCTCCTACATCCTATGCCGAATTCAAGGCCATCAGCCAGAAAATTAAGGATAAAGACATCATTCCGTTCTATCAAGCACCTGCAAGCGGGTGGTATCAGGTTCTGCCTTTGTTCGAAACGGGACCTAACTATGAGCAAACAACAGCGGGAACCTACGAGAAATTAAACAACAATGAGATGAAAGTCGCAGATATGACGCAACTCAAGACGGTCATTGAACAGTTGAAAGAATTTGCGGATCTCGGTTATTTCGGCAAAGACTTCTTGTCCAATACGGTAGAAGCGGGCATTGAAGCGTTTGGTCAGGAGAAAGCAGCGATGTTGCTGCGGGTGCCAGGGACGGAAAAGGAAGTTTCCGAAGCGTATCCGGAAATGGAAGACAATATGGGATTCTTCGTCATGCCATGGGGAGATAATCAGACGATTGGTGTGAACCCGGGCGGATCGGCTGCGATGTTTGGTAACAAAAACAGTAAACATCCCGAAGAAGTGCTGAAATTCTTCCGCTGGATTACCCAGCATGATCATCTGCAGCGTGTGTTCGATGAAGGTGAAGGCAATCTGACGATCTGCTGGCCGGAAATCGAACCAAAGCTGACACAGGACTATATTGATTATGAGAAAAATCATGAAAAAGGTACGGTCATGCAGGCCGCTGTGAAATACATTGATCCACAATGGATGGATATTGGCAAGGACTTGTCAGGCATGTTCGCTGGCGCAATGACACCGGATCAGATTCTGCAAAATATTGATAAACGTCGTGCTGAACAAGCCAAAGTGCTGAAAGATGAGAAGTGGTAGTAACAGCGCACATCTCAGATAAATATAAACGCTGAACAACGTTACATGCAGCGGGCGTTTGCCCGCTCATGTATTTTGGCAGGAAGGAAAGGTGTTACCGGTTATGAATGCAAAGAAAATCTATCCCTGGTATTTCTCATCTGGAGCGATTGTATTATATCTGCTGTTCATCGTTGCTCCCGCCCTGCTGGGCATCTATTACTCCTTCACCGACTGGAACAGTTATAGTTCGGAGAAGAACTTTATCGGTCTGGAGCATTTCCGCACCATTCTGGCGGGGGATCCGACCTATCTGCTTTTTATCAAAAACACAGTCCTCTTCACCCTGGTTACATCCATCGCCAAGACCGTGCTGGGCTTATTTCTGGCTCTACTCTTGGTTAGCGGTGTAAAGGCCGCCAATCTGCATCGGATGATTATCTTCTCACCACAGGTGCTATCGTTCCTGATTGTTGGACTTGTGTTCAAAAGTCTGCTTGACCCCAACAACGGGTTCGTTAACGTAACCCTGCGTTCCATGGGACTGGACGTTCTCGCCCAGAACTGGCTGGGCTCCCTGACCTGGGCCATGCCATCCATTATGGCAGTGGATACGTGGAAAGGCATGGGATACATCATGGTGCTGTTCATCGCCGGACTGCTCGCCATTCCCCGTGATTATTACGAAGCAGCATCCATTGATGGCGCCGGATCCGGGCAGAAGCTGTTCCGAATCACGATTCCGATGCTGATGCCTACCATTACCATCGCCACGGTGCTTAATATTACATATGGGCTGAGAGTTTTCGATGCCGTATACGTGTTAACCAATGGTGGACCCGGTAACGCAACAGATGTGATTAACACAGCGGTCTATTCCTCTTTTGCCAAAGGGTATTGGGGACTCGGAAGTGCACTATCCACCATCCTGTTTGTCATCATGGCAATCATCTCCTTTTTCATCATTCGTTTGATGAACCGAAAGGTGGAATACTGACATGCCATTGAGAAAAAGATTGGCTTCGATCGGGTTAAATGCACTCGCCTGGCTGCTTAGCCTGGTGGTCCTGATTCCTTTTGTCGTCATTGTACTGAATTCATTCAAGTCGGACGCCGAGGCCAAAGTGCTGAAGCTGACGCTGCCCGAGAAGTTTATCTTCGAAAATTACAAAATCGTCTATGAACAAGGACACTTGGGAGGTTCCTTTTTCAACAGTCTGCTGCATTCCGGGGCTTCTTCCCTGCTATTGGTGTTTGTTGTGGCTTTCTCGGCCTTCACGTTATCCCGTAACCATTCGAGGTTCAGCAAGTTTCTGTACTTCTTCCTGATTCTTGGCATCACGCTGCCACTCAACTACATTCCGCTGATGGAAGTGATGAAGTCGATGGGTATGATCAATTCACATGTCGGCATGATTCTGCTCTATACGGCTATGGGTATTCCAATCTCGCTGTTCATTACATATGCGTTTGTGTCTAACATCCCGAAGGAGCTGGATGAAGCCGCGATCATGGACGGATGTAATGGGATCAAACTGTTTCTGAGAATCATTGTACCTTTGTTAACCTCGGTGCTGGTAACGGTATTTGTTCTTAATTTCCTGAGTGTCTGGAATGAGTTTACTGCCCCACTCTATATGTTGAATACAGTGGAGATGTGGCCGATGACGCTGGCTGTATATAACTTCTTTGGACAATTCAGTGCCCAGTGGAATCTGGTCAGTGCCGATATCGTGCTCACGTCATTGCCTGTGTTGATTGTGTTCCTCATTGGGCAAAAGTATATTGTAGGAGGACTAACTTCAGGGGCGGTTAAAGGGTAAGCTCCACCGAACAATCCAAATACACAAACACTCTTGTCTAAGTACATCTTCTGACTCCTCAGCACAAAAAAGCCCTTGTCTGCTCATCGTGTGAATAACTTCTTCGTACAGAAGAAGTATCACACACTGCTGCGGACAAGGGCTTACGCTGTTGGATTCGAATTAATCGTGCGCCAACCCGCCAACATCGGATGGAGCCGCTATATCTGGGCTCTGCTCCAGAGATTTGATCATTTTCAAACGGGATGTGATTATTGCGATCAGAATAACAAACAGACCCGCGATGATAAACAGAAAGGCAATACCTCTGCCTGGCCCAGTTCCAATAATTTGACCAACAGACGAAGCCAGTGCTCCCCCCTCCATTAGTAACGGATTAAACACATGGTCGGCCAGAAAACCAGCCAAACTGTACGCGATAATAAACCCGAGTTGTGACAGAATACCAATGATTCCCCATACCCTGCCCTGCTTATCGTTGGCGATATTGTTTCGCACCAGTACATCTGCGCTCATATTGACAAACGGCAGCGATGACAGGAACAGAAAACCTGCGAAGATAATAAAATAAATGTTGGTGGATATCCCCAGAAGCGAGAAAGACAAGCCGCACAAAATCAGCCCCATCACAAGTACACTTGCATATCTCTTTGTTATTGTAAATATGCCGATGCACAAGCTGCTAATCAGCATGCCGATGGCGCTAACAGACTGAAACGTTCCAAGTGTCTTTGCATCCGTGAATGACAGAAGCATCGGACCAATGAGTGTCTCCAGGAATCCCAGATAAAAGGTGACAAGTGAAATAATCACCACCAGCAACAGTACTCCCTTGTTGGTTACAACTTCTCTCCAGCCCTCTTGAATATCGGTGATCCAGTTTTTTCCTTCTCGATCCTCTCGCTCCACCTTCATGCTCTTCCGAATAACCAGCACAGCCAGAATGGCAACCAGGAATGTCAGAATATTAATGACCAGAATGACTTCAATAGTTGTTATACTAAGCAGAATGCCCGCAATGATCGGTGAAAACAGAAACTTCGAGGATTCAGCCAGTTGTACAAGACCGCTTCCTTTCGAGAATTGTTCCTTATCCAGCAGGTCCGTAGCAGAGGCCTTATATGCCGGGCTCTGCAACGCGGAAAACACGGAACTAAAGGCCACTCCCACATAGATATGCCATAATTGGATATCACCTGTGAGCATAATGGACAGAATGAAAATCAAACCGGCTGCCGACCCCAGGTCGCCGATAATCATCATCGTTCGACGGTCGAATCGGTCTGCCAGTACCCCTCCAATAGGTCGAAGCAGGATATTCGGCAGAAACGTGAATAAGGTAATCAATGCAACACTTGTTGCCGTATTCGTTTTTTCGAAGGCATACACCCCCAGGGAGAAGGCTGTAAGTCCAATCCCAATCATGGAGATGAGCTGACCAAACCATACGACCAGAAACTTTTTAAATGATTTTTGAACGGTATGTTCCATGGATAATACTCCTTTCTCGGCTAACCTTGATTCGGAAAATAAAGACGAGTGACGTAGGCGAAGCTTCCTTGTTCTGCTCCCAGCACACGTTCCATAATATGTGTGAATGCTTCAACCTTTTTTTGGAGTTCTTCCTCCTCCCATTGAAAGATGCCTCGATCCAGCAAAAATTGTGACGATACGAGCAGGAATTCGATGGATTCCTTTGGGTTAGGTGTATGAAATACCCCCTCCTGAATGCCCTGCTCTACCACCTCGGCCAAGATGGGACTTAATCGAATTACCGTCTCTACAAGACTCTTTTGGTGCATCTCCACATTATGAACACTGTGCAATTGCTCGATGAGATCATGTTTTCTGCCGTCAGGCTGATTCTGCGCCATCATGATGCGAAAAATTTTGTCATGGGCATTCAGTTTGGGATCGGACACCACGTGCCTGGCCGATGCCTCCCCACTCAGAATAAAACGCATAACGATGGCGTTCATAACCTCTTCCTTGGACTGAAAATAATAATAAAATGTACCCTTGGCAATGTTGCACGCCTGAAGGATATCCATGACCGTAGCTTTGGTGTACCCCTTTGTTATGAACAGAATCTCGGCGGCATCCAAAATCTCGTTCCTGCGTTCTTCCGGGTTTTTTATCAGTCTCATATCCTGACCTCCGATACGTTCGACCGACTGTCGGTCTATTGTAGTCATGGAGTTCTTTTTTTAGAACCCCATTTCAGTCAACCATTGCGCCAAATGGCTTTCCCTTGTTTTTAGATCCTGACGCTCTCTTGCATATTTTCCAATATTTCTGTCTGCAACCAGCTTACCGTCCATCATAAACAGTACACGTTCCGATCTGGCAGCGACTTTCACATCATGGGTCACCAGCAGAATGGTTGTACCCGTTGCATTAATATCGCCCAGAATATCCATGATCTCATACGTTGATTTGGAATTCAGCGCCCCCGTTGGTTCATCGCCGAATAAAATATCTGGATTATTGATCAGCGCACGGCAGATGGCAATCCGTTGAAGCTGTCCGCCTGAGGCTTGGGTGATGTTATGCCCAGCAAGCTCATCAATCCCCATTTTTTTCATTAATGACATTGCCCGTGTATTAATCGTTTCTCTGCTGCTATTCTTGGCTAGATACGCGGAAAGTACGATATTGTCTAATAGATTCAGATTCTTGAGCAGATGAATATTTTGAAAGATGAATCCCATCTTGGTCAAACGTAGACTTGCCAGATCCCTCTCCTCAAATGCCGATATTTTTTTGCCATTAAAATAGACACTTCCAGCACTAATCTGATCCATACCACTTATGTTGTACAGTAAGGTAGACTTGCCTGAGCCAGATGGCCCCATGATGGAAACAAATTCTCCCTTTTTTAATTGAAGGTTGATATCTTTCAAGATGTTATGTTCTTCATTCTCGCCGATCGCTACGGATTTATTCACGTCTTTAGCCTCAAGTATAGTTGTCATCGTTGATCCTCCCTATTCGACAATCATTTTGGATATGCTCGTTTCCTTGATCGATTGGATGCTAATCCATGCTGTTAGTACAATCGTGCCTGCAAGTAACAATGGACACAAAATATATGCCTGTAACGGGTTAACAACAAAGACAATATTGGAAGCACCAAACGTCGACATAATGGCACTAACTAGCAATGGACCCAACGTATTGGACAATATCGTTCCAGTAACAACCCCTAAGATTAATATGACAAGTGACATCACGACATACTTGAACTTGATTTTAGACAAGGCAAACCCAAGGCTTCTTAGTACAGCAATGTCGTTGTTGTCCTTGGCTACTAACATCTGAAGGAACAGTGCTGTAATTAAAATAGATATGAAGACACCGATGACCAAGGCCAGCATCGTCACCATTTTCAATTGTTGGATGGTTCCGCCTAACGTCTGATCCAGATAACCTTGAAGATCGGTTACTTTGGCTGGCGAGAAAGCCGCCTCATATTCAGCAATTTTGGTAGCCATGTCCCCGCGATTATTCAGATCCAAACTGACCACATACCACAACACACTATCCTTGTTGTAAGGTAATAAGGCCTTCGCCGTTTTCCCACCATTCGTTACGTCCTGGTATATTCCGCTGACCGTCATCATCTGGTCCTTGCCATTAACCAGCAAGGTAAGTTGCTCACCAGTCTTCAGGCGCAGCTCGCTACTGTTGGCATCAGATAACGCAATTTCATTCTCGGTTGTTGGCGCATTACCGCTAACATAAGACAATGGGAAAATACTGAAATCTCCAGTTTCTACACTCAGATTGTCGTAACTTCCTTCCGCATTTTTAATCTTGAACTGACTTGTTACCAATGGGGAATACGTTTTAATGTCTTTATCATTTTGGATCTGGGCAACCAGATTGTCATAACGCTGCTCCACATCATCTGTGTGCCTCAAGTCAATGCGAATATCACTTTGTCCAACACCCATATAAGAAATAAAACTTGGCGCCTGCAAAGTGTTCAGGAAGTTGACCGGCACAATCATGATAAATGAACTGACTACAAAGACGAACAACAATAATCGGAACATCTTGATTCGCTGTATGACTTCCTTCAGACCAAGAAAGACAGGTACGGAAGACCAGCGATTGCGGGACAAACTAAGCCGGTTTCGAATGATCTGTGTATCTCCCAGGCTCCCGGTACGGAGAGCATCCACCGCGGAGATGGAACGAAAACGCCGCAGTACCGTTCGACAGAACAGAACAACCATGGCAAATATTATTCCAGCGGCTAATAACGGAATCGCGAAATGCAACAGGGTTGCAGGTGCTTTTCCCATATACAACATGATGTTGGAAACAAATAGTCTGTTAACGCCAAGTGATGCAATGTAACCAAGCACGGATGCAAATCCGGCCATAAATACATACTTCATCAGATACAGTCTCTTAATATCCTTCTCTGCGATTCCAATCGCTTTCATGACACTAATCTCACGATAATCCTCTTCGATGGTCGCAAGCATCGTGAATCGGATGCAGAGCATGGCAATCAGAATCAGCACAAGACTGACCAGAATAATAACGGCTGCAATAACTCCGTCGGTCATGGCATTCAGTACCTGGAACAGCCCATAGGTTACGACTGGACCCGCATTGGGAAGTCCGGCATTTTGGTAAGCCTGGGTAAATTCACTTGTCAGTCCGGGATCGGTCAACCGGAATTCAATGAGATACTCCATCTCTCCGATGCTCTGCTTCAGTTCCTGCAAATTCCCTGCACTCACGATAAAACGTTTGGAGTGCACAACCGATGGATTCATCTGAGCATCACGGACAAAATCAACGATGGTGTAAGAACGCTCAAATTGACCATTATCGATCCGAACCTGGTCGCCCACGCTCAATTTTTTTTGCTGCATGTAATATACCGGAACCGCGATCTCGCCATCGTTGACCTGAATAATCTCACTGTCCAGATTCAACAAATAGTCGAAACCCTGATTCTGTGTAACATAGTCAATGTCCATAACACTGTTCTTTTCAGACTCTGCTCCGAGAAACAGATTAGAGCCGTCAATGTTGACCATTTCCACAATCTGATGCTGCTGGACCATGGCATTTTCTTCAGCCCATGTGTTCACTTTGGCTTGATCGATTTCTCCGGCATGCATTTGCACAAAGTGTGGTGTTTTGGATTCAGAAAATAGATATTGGATGGAACTCGTCAGTTCCATAATCATTCGTGACCCCGAAGATACCAGCAAGGCGGCCAGCAGTACAAAAATAAACAACGCAGCCGTAATCCCTTTTTTTCTCGTTATATCGTTTCTCAGCATTCGTAGCAGCATAAACGAACATGGCTCCTCTCATCTACAAGTTGTTCCTATTTATCTGGAGTCATAAAGCTTGTCAGACAATGCGCCACCGTTGAAGGTTGATGCATCATGAACATGTGAGCACCCTCTTTGATGGTTTGAAGCTTCATGGATGTGCCAAAATATCGGCCCCATCTCAACGCTGATTGAAGGGTAACGGTACGATCCCGTTCTCCCCACAGATACAACACCGGCAATGAGAGCGGCTCATATTCAAGCGTTGCTGCAGATTCCAGCATCCTGAAATCCGCCCGGATGACGGGCAGAAAATAATTCAATAATTCTTTTTCATGTATCAGTTCTTGCGGGAGAGCTTCATAGGAAAACAGATGATCAATCAGATTTTCGTCTGACATCCGATCATAATTCTGCATCCCGCATTCGTCAGGCGTGTTGCAGGCAGATAACACAAGCCGTAACGTTTTAGCTACATCTGGACGTTCCTGACATAAGCGCTGCGCAACGAAGTAGGCTGTAATCCCTCCCAGACTATGTCCAAATAACAGACTGCCGGGCTGTATAACATCCAGGAGCTTGCTGGTATACAGTTCTACGAGTTGCTGCATATGCTCCAGGGGTGTTTCGGTGTTCAGACCATGACCCGGGGGCGTAAACGCCCAAATTTCCGTGTCAGGAAGGTACGGCACTAGGGGCTGAAAACTGTTGGAGTTGCCACCGAGATAAGGAAAACAGACCATTTGTCTGTTTCCCTCCCCCTTTTGTAGCTGCTCCAAATAGATCGGTTCCATCACTTATCCACCACCATAACCAGGCTTACTTTCTTTCCAGAACATATGCAGGGAATGTCTGAAGTGAAGTATCCACATTTTTGCGCTTGAAGATGACATGTATGACAATAGCCGATATTGCAAAAAAGAAGAATTGCATAATTTGAACTTGCGGATTAAAGTAGTACAAATCAATTTGACTTCCTGTGGCTACAAGCCAGAATGCAAGCAGATAAAACAGAAGTGTACCTTTGGTAGCATTGAAGATATAACTTTGGAACACGATAAATGCCATAAGCTGAACAACGTAGTATATGTAAGTGGTTGAGGTGCCAAAAGAGGAAATCAAGTATCCCGGAAGCACCCATAATCCGAACAACAGGCCGGTAATCAGACCACTTGTTATATTATTTTTTAACTTCCCTTGCAAGAATGGAAGCAAAAATCCGATCCAGCCAAACAGCCCACCAATCAGCCCCGTCTCCTTGATCAGATTCACAATCCCCAACCAGATCATTTCAGGTACACTATATGTCAGTTCAGGGACCGGTATGCCGAATAACAAGGAACCAAAGTGCATTGTTGATGCAAAGATGATGGAAATTCCAATAATGAGCGGTATCCAGAACAGGTCCTGTCTGCGCGGAACCAGCTTCATAAACATTCCTTTTAACGCTTCCGTTCCGCCCATCACATAACATGTAATTAATCCGGCAATGGAAGGTGAATACAGAGCAACGATCGCAAGTGGATGCATCAAGGTTAACTCACCTGTTATGGGTACAATAAAATCCGCAAAGAACATGAACAAACTTGCGATTCCATAACATGTGCCAAAGGAAATTCCCAAAAACAAATACATATATTTGTTGGACGGGCTGGTTGCCGGACTTGTGACTGGACGAATGGATGCCTGATTAGCTGTAATCATAGTGCCGCCTCCTTCTCAGTCAACTTTCTCTCAATAAGATCATGCAAACGGTTAATCGTGCAGAAATTAGCCAAATCCAGATCTTCATTTGCTATCTCAATCTGGAATCTACGCTCTACAAAGTCCACCAAACGCATCGCAAAGAGCGAATTGACGAACCGCTGCTCAAAATAATTGTCATTATCATTAATTTGAGTGTCCTCATGATCCATGGTGAGGTTGTTCCCGATAAACTCCCGAATTTCCTGACGATAATCCACTGCCCTTCCCCCTTGTTATTGATGTTGCCCCTCGGGCACTAAAACCTCAATGTAATCTGGAAACTCTACAGCCTGCTGCAAATCATGATAAAACAGTACTCTTCCTTCCTGATCTGCAGATTGCTGCTTGAAACCGGCAAAGCGATAGCTGATATTCATCATCCGGTTCCTTCCGGTATCCCTGAAGTCTGCAAGCATCTGTTTGCCCTGCTTCTGAGCTTCACGCATGATATACGTTAGCAGTACACTCCCTGCTCCCCTGGACATCACTCTGCAAGACATCAGAAGCATGTTTAGCCGCCATACTTTCTGCTGCATGTGAATAAGTGCAAGCCCAATTTTGCCATACGTCCCGTATTTGTCTTCGAGTTCACACACCAATAACATATGGTCCTGCGAGGTCATCAGTTGGTGCAGTTCCTCGTAACTGTAGGTAATTCCCGTTGCATTTAGTTGATTGGTGCGAACGGTAAGTTCCTCTGCACGTTGAAGATCATCCTCAGTAGCCTCGTAGATGGAAAATTTCATGCCAAGCGTAGCCAGAAATTGTTCTGAAGGTCCCTCATACTGTTCCTCAGCCTGTTTACGGAGTGTATCCGCCTGGTACATCTGCCTTCTGCACGCAGAGTCGGCTGTAATGAATCGAGGCATCAGCCTTGGGTCATCAAGCATGGTTTCATATTGATCCGCATGAAGTACCTGGATGTCAGCATGTACACTTTGCACTTCTTCCAGTTCAAAAGGTTGATCATCCACAAACAGAATGGCATCCATGCCGATATTAATGTTCTGCTGAATCCGCTGAACAGAGACGGACTTCGCATCCCAATGGATTTCGGGATATAGAAAATATTCGGCGATGCCCAGTTCGTTTAGTTTCGCCCAAGCTAGCTCTGCATCATTTTTACTGGCAACAGAGTGCAAAATACCTCGCTGGTCCAGTTTTTCAATCACCTCCTTTAAGCCCGGCTTCAGTTGCACATCTGCAGATTCAAGCAAAACCCCATCCCATATGGTGTGGTCCAGATCCCAAACGATACACTTGATATCCTTGAGCTTTTCCATGGTCATGCCACCCTTCATCTTAGTAGGCATAGAATCCTTGACCCGTCTTCCGCCCCCACTGTCCTGCATCAACCATTTTCTGCAACATCGGACAGCATCGGAATTTGGGGTCCTGATAGCTGTCGTACAATACTTTCAATGAATGCACGACCGTATCCAGACCAATCAGATCCGCCGTCTCCAGCGGCCCCATCTGATAATTGAAGCCCTTCTTCATAATGGCGTCCACCTGCTCGGGTGTAGCGATTCCATCCTGTACAATGTACGCCGCTTCATTCATTAACAAGTGCGAGAGGCGATTAGAGACAAACCCGGGCAGATCCTCTATGACAACTGGACTTTTATCAAGAGTTTCCAAAAACGCTACCATCTCATGTTCCGTACCCTGTGTTGTATGATGTCCTTTAATCACCTCCACCATGGATTTAACGGGAACTGGATTCATCAGATGCACCCCAATGACTCGACCTGGGTCAGGCAAAAATGAAGCGAGCTTTGTCACGGAAATACAGCTTGTATTTAGCGCAAATAAAGCATCCGGACGAACCTTGTGGTATAGTCGTGCGTAAACTTCCTTTTTCAACTCCAAGTTTTCGGTTACATTTTCAATAATGATACTTGCCTCTTCCACCCCTTCATCTTGTGTCTGGAACGAGATCCGTTCCATGATCTGATCCAGGGGCACCTGACCGTACCCTTGCTTCAGAAAGCAAGCTGAACGATATTCACGACGTATAACATCAGGGGCGTGTTCGATGACCGACGCCGAAATATCCTGCAAAATTACACGATAACCAGCCCTCGCGACATCCAGTGCTGTGGCGCATCCCATCACCCCTGCGCCAATGATTGCAATGAGTCGATTATGCATACCTAATCACCTCCTTATTGAGCTACCATTAGATCAGCTCGTCGTAGATCTCTTTCATTTCTGCAAGCGCTGCAGGGACACGCTCACCGAACCAGGCAACATCTTGCATATCAAGCAGGATATTCGGATACATCCGCGAGAGCGTAGATACCAGAACACCGTGCTCAGCAAGCTTGCTATTTAACAAAATATCAAAAGACATCAATTCAAACGTATAATCAGCCGTATCCGTTAGCGGTTCCGTGCAGCAGTGATAAGAAGCACAGCCAGACGGCCCTTGAACAATTAAAGGCAGACCTACCTTCGCTGCTTCCTGGCAGAGTATGTCATGCATCATCTCAGCGTGGCGGTTCATGCTGTGCATCGCCTGTCCTCCATTGCGTCCCAACATTTCCAGCGTAGCTTTTACAGCAGCTGTACCTAATGGATAGCCATTAAACGTACCCGCATGAATTACTTTTTTGTCTACAAGCAACTTCATGATATCCGCTCGGCCAACCAGGGCTGACACCGGAACTCCGCCACCCGCGATTGCCTTCCCAAGTGTAGTCAGATCAGGCGTTACACCGAATAACTGTTGGGCACCACCGAGACCCATACGGAATCCTGTTATAATCTCATCAAAAATGAGCACGACCTGGTACTGATCACATAACTGTCTGACTTTTTGCAGATAACCCGGAGCAGGCATGACTCCGCCTCCATTTACACAAACCGGCTCCATGATTACTGCTGCAATGTCGTCTCCATGCTGGCGAAATAGTTCCTCCAGGCGGGGTGCGTCATTCCATGGCAAGAGGTAGGATTGAGATTCCATGGCATCCCTTGCCCTCCCCTTTGTTCCTTTCATGTCACCAGGATAGTCTGAAGGTACAGGCAGACCTGTACGTGCAGTCTTGCCACCCATAATATTGTCCGCATTGCCATGATAATGGCCTTCAAAACGTACAAAGCGATTTTTACCTGTCCACGCCCGGGCAAGACGAAGTGCATTCTGGACAATCTCCGTGCCTGATAACCCAAAACGAATCATCTCTGCTGAAGGTACATATTGATGGATCAGTTCCAGAGCCTCTGCATCCAGATCGCAATGACTTACGGAAAGAACACGGTCAATGGTATCCTTCAGACACTCGTTATACTCCTCGTTGCCGTGGCCAACAATGAGGGCACCAAAGCGGGCATATAGATCCAAATACTCGTTGCCGTTCATGTCCGTCACTCTGCTTCGGGAAGCATGCTTGAAATGGAGCGGCGTCTCTTCCCAAGGAAGGTGAAAATTATAGTGCACACCACCAGGCAGCCATTGTTTCACCCGCTGATTGTACTGCATCATCTCCGTGATCATCCCTTATCGCCTCCCCCACTTGTCTGGTTTACTGCTTCATATCGCTCCAGTAACCTGGACCGATCTTGCGGATCATCCAGCGAATAGGCTGCAGGCAAGGTCTTATTCTCAGCCAGCATATTTCTTACGCTCTGGCCTGGACCGATATCGATCCATACCGTCGCTCCCAGATTTTGAACACGTGCCAATGCCTGATTCCAGCGAATGGGTTGCAAAAGCTGGCTGCTCAGCAGCTTAGGAATGTCCTCGGCTCCGCGAATGAACTCACCATGTACTGTAGAGCATATGGGAAACACCGGTGCAGAGAAGGAAATCCCTGCAAGCATCTCTTCAAGCTCAGGCTGAATGAACTGCATCAACTCGCTATGATAAGGTGCATCTGCCTTCATTGGCATCATGCGAAAAGGAATGAATTCCCCACCGTAGCCATCCACCTGATCATCCAGCAATTGAAGACCCTTCGCAGTACCTGCGACGACAAACTGTCCCGGTGAATTATAACCGGAGATCGTCACATACTCGTTCTGACGAATATTCCCGACTAATTCTTCAAGCGCTTCTTGGGTTACATCAACGACAATACCCGCTCTCCCTTTTTGCTCCTGAATGGAGCGATGCATCAACGCACCACGCTGAGCTGCAAAACGGATTCCATCAGCAAATCGCAATGCTCCCGCCGCTACTAAAGCCGAAATCTCCCCCAAACTGTGACCTACTGCATAATCTGGAGTCATTCCAGTCCGGCGAACAAATGAGTCAAATAAAACGTAGCTTGCCGTCAGTACAGCAGGCTGAGCATATTCAGAGACCGTCAATTGATCCAGGGTCCCTTCCATAACCAGTGCCTTCAAATCAAATCCGATCACCTCGCTCGCTTCCGCAAAGATCTGATTCGCCTCCGGCTCACTGTCCAACAACTCGCTACACATTCCGATATACTGGCTGCCCTGGCCGGGAAATAGCGCACAGAACGTCATACGCTACCGCCACGCTTGTAATAGGCTTTTAATCCGTAATGCGAGATCATCTCCTGTTGCATCTGAGAGGAACCTTCAATAATCTCCAGAATTTTGGCTTCCTTATACAGCCTGGCAACAGGATATTGGTTACTAATTCCGTTCGCACCATGAACCTGTAGCGCATCACTTGCAACTTCAACAGCAACTTTGGACGTAAAATATTTGGCGATCGTTGTCTCCATGGCGGCCTGCGGGTCCTTGGCTTCTCTCAGCTCGGCTGCACGTAAACATAATGCTCGTGCTGCATGGACTTTTGTCACCGCATCTCCAATCATGCCGCGAATCAGCTGAAAATGACTCAGCTTCTGATCAAATTGCTTCCGCTTCCTTGAGTAAGTCACCATGGCATCCAGCGCTTCCTGCGCAATCGCCAGCCCTGCCCAGGCAATGCTATATCTGCCCTGGTCCAGCGCCCCGGTTACGATGTACTCAAAACCTTCATTCAGACGTCCAATAATGTGATTCTTTGGTACACGCACCTCATGGAGATCAATCTCAGCTATACCTGTCTCTCCCGCAACCATGACACCTTCAATAGGTTGGGTCTGTACACCCTCAAACTGGCGTTCGACCCAAAAAGCAGTGCTTCGTCCCTGATTCGAGGCAATAATGATAAATACATCTGCCAGATGTCCAAACGTGATCCACTTCTTTTTTCCATTCAAAACATAACAGTCCGATTCTTCTCTCCACTCGGTCTTTACACTTTTGGCATCCGAACCAACTTCCGGTTCAGTCAGGCCAAAGGCAGCAATCCATTCTCCCTTCACCAACTTGGGCAGCCAGGACGATTTTTGCTCAGGCGTTCCGAAACGTACCAAAGTTTCACTTACAAGTGAAGTATGTACCGTTAACAAGCTGCGAACGGCTGGAAGAGCCTTGCCAAATACTTCAGTCAACAGCCCGTACGCCTTAGGGCCGAGACCCATGCCGCCATATTCAGCCGGGATCGAGGCAGCCAAGTAACCTTTTTCAGCCATGGCACGGATCAATGTTCTGGGAATGGCTTGCTGTTCTTGAATCTGTTGAGCATAAGGACGAATTTCACGGGCAGCAAACAATTCAGCTTCATGAATGATCTCTTGCTCTACATCCGCTTCAATCATTCGGCAACCCCCTCTTGAAGAAGAGATTCATTGAGATAAGCGGCGAACTCGGCAATTGTTTTGTATTCAAACAACGCAACCGGACTGATGTCAACTTGAAGATGCTTACGCGCACGGTTAATGATCTTGAGCGCCTGCACAGATGAGACACCAATTTTCAGAAAATTCATCTCTTCATCGATGTCCTCTGGCTCCTGATTCAACGCTGCAGCAATCTCGCTTTTGAGAAAAAGCTCAATTTCTTCTTTTGTCATATCATGACCTCCGTTCCCTGATTCACATCTATCCAATGTACATACGGCTCGAATGGGTGTGCTGGCAGATGTACGATCTGGCCAGAGCCATTCGGATGTAACTGTTCCCAATCCAGCGCAGCACCACGTACATAAAGCTGTCCCAGCAATAAAGCAAGCTGATCCTCCATGGTAAGTGTCGGCTCGGTAGACAGGCGGATGAAGCTCTCCTTGCCACTGTATTCAAGCTGCTGCACTGTCTGATCTGCAGCAATCATAATTACAATGTCGGCGTTTGGCATCTTGCCAGGTGTGTCTTGCAGACTGTCTAACGTCACTCTGTTGTTCACTGGAGTGGATTGGCTTGCATGAGCGCTGTGATGTTCCTCGCCATCCAGATGTAAACTGGATACAAGTTCCTCTCCTGCAGCTATTCCTCGAATCTCTTGAATGGAAGGGACCAGACGTACAAGTGTCTCAAGCAAAGTCACCCAGTAGTTCAAGGTTGATACCGTATCTTCATTAGAATCGTCTGGCCTGATTACCTTACGAGCTTGAGCCTCATCTTCTCCGCGAATCTCATGCCCCCCAACCACAATATTGACACGAGCAGCTCGGTTTCTAGGCTTGAAGCCAAATTCCATCTCTTCGATGTTCCACTCTCCGGTTGAGCTGACAGCTACTGCTGCACGATACCGATAATGTTTTCTATATCTGTTTCGGGTAAAACAAAGATCCTCTAGTGCTAGGTCCGCATGTTTCTTCACATATTGCTCCGTGTTATCAATCAGCTTTTTTAAAGCCTGCTCTGATTTCGCAGAGAACGTTAACAACTGGCCACGTGCCGGGGCAGCTGTACGGACAGGGGCTTTCCATTCTTCCAGCACAATGTGGGCATTCGTACCTCCCAGGCCAAAAGAACTGATGCCTGCCTTCCGTGTCTTTCCTTCAGGTACATCCCACGTTTTATGCTCGCTAACGATATGGAACGGCGATTGCTCCAGTCGGAGGGCCGGATTCGGATTATCCATATGCAGACTTGGTGCCAGTTCCCCATGCTGCATACTGAGCAGAACCTTGGCAAGACTGGCTCCACTGGAGGCTGCAAATAAATGACCAATATTGGTTTTGACTGAACCTAATCCAATCGAATTGTCGCTTGTATATCCCTTTTCCCGGAACAGTCGGAGCAAGGCATTCACCTCGATCGGATCTCCAATCCTTGTCCCCGATCCATGTGCTTCAATATAAGAAATCTCGCTGGGGTTTAGGTTGGCGTCGCGATAAGCGGCACGGAGTACCTCATATTGCCCCTGAGGGTTGGGTGCCATAATGCCCAGGGAATATCCGTCGTTATTCACCGCTGTCCCGCGAATCACACCATAAACATGTTTATTGTTGCGAATTGCCTCTGTTAGCGGCTCCAAATATACAACAACAGCACCTTCTCCCAAGACTGAACCATCTGCTTCCCGGTCAAATACCTTCGTATGTTGAGTGGAAGAACAGATTCCAGCATTGCGTGATAGTTGATGAACATGCGGTGTAGCCAAAATGTTCGCTCCACCTACAACTGCCCCAGAGATACGCTTGTCCTGAATGGCCGCCACAGCTTGTGTCAGTGCTACCAGAAAAGAAGAACATGCTGTATCTATGGACAGTGCCGGCCCTGTAAAATTGTACATGTGTGAAATGGAGGCCGCTGCAATATTGGACATATTGCCTACCATAGCGTGAGAATGAACAGCCTTTCCAAGACTCCGGTTCATATAATCAATAACCAGATCGAAGTATGTGCTTGGGTTAATCCCTACATACACACCCACATCACGCTTATCCTCATGATCCACGAGCATACCTGCATCCTCCAGCGCCTCATGAGCAACTTCCAGCAGCTTGCGATGCTGCGGATCCATAAATGCAGCTTGTTCAGACGGGATTTCAAAGAACTCATGATCAAACGTATCCGGTTGCTTCAGTTCCCCAATCCAGTCATCCCAACCGGGTTGCTTGGAACGTGTTGCACGCTCTAAGCTAACCCGGTCAACACTATCTAACCCGTTAACCAGATTGCCCCAGAACTGCTCTTGGGTGTCGGCATCAGGCAGACGCAGAGACAGTCCGGTAATAGCAATAGCACGATGTACATTCAGGTGATTATCTGTTGTTTCAGCTTGTTCAAAGCCCTTCGTTTCTGCTGGAAGTTCCTGCAGATATTCCACCATCTCACGTACTGTACTGCAAAAAACAAGTAGTTCTTGTCCTAATTCACGTCCCATATGTGCAGACAGCTTGTCAAGTAATTGATAAGAGAGAATGGAATTGCCTCCAAGTGCGAGAAAAGAAGTATCCATCTCAATCTTTCCTGCGGGCAATTGAAGAATTTCGGCCCAGGCTTTACGTACGGTATATTCCAAAGACGATGCGGAAACCGTCTCGTGTCCTTGCTGTTGTGTGTTTTCGCGAATCAGCTCTTCAATGGCCGCGATGTCCTTGGTAAATACTCCACGCTCATATTCGTTTCTCAGCATGAAGCGCTGGACCTTGCCACTCGTCGTTTTGGGAATAACCTTGATTGGGAGAACATGGGTGATCTCAATACCCAATCCAGCCCTCATACGTTGGATCAGATCCTGTCGCACCTCCAGAAACTGTGGAGCGCCCGATTTGTATTTAACAAATACAAGCAGTTCCTCTACTTGTTTGAGGCTGTTAAAGTGCCCGACTACCGTCAGATTCCCTCTCGGAATGCTGCTATTCTGGTACAAAATTTCTTCAAGATCATGCGCATAATGGTTCTGTCCCCGAATAAACACAATGTCCTTGATTCGTCCGCTTACAACCAGGGAGCCGTCAGCCATATAACCCAAGTCTCCAGTGCGAAGCCACCCATCCACATACATTTCACGATTGATCTCCGGAAGACTGTAATATCCGGAGGTTACCGATTCCCCACGAATCTGGATTTCGCCAACAACCCGCTCATCCAGCACTTCACCCTGTTCATCCGCAATCCGGATCTGAATCCCTGTCATGGGATATCCTTCATGAACAAATTCGATCACATCCGAAGTATGGCTATCACTGCTAGGTAGCTGGACTGGCACAGCCAGTCCTTCCTGCACCAGCCGTGTACGCGAAATACGTTCAATTCGTGGCTCTTCCCCCAGTCTGGAGGTACATACACCTACTGTCGCTTCTGCCATGCCATATGCAGGAAACATCATATTGGGACGATAGCCACAAGAGCTGAATTTTTTGACAAATCGCTCGATAACAGACGTTGATATAGGCTCTGCACCATTCAAGGTCATACGCAGTGAAGACAGATCAAGCGTTGAGAGCTTGGAATCCGGGATCTTCTGAACCATCCATTCGAAACCGAAATTGGTACAGCAAAACCATTTTCCCTGATGCTCCGTAATCTTGCGCAAGAACAGATAAGGCGACCGTACGAAGGTATAAGGTGACATCACCATGATGTTGGCTCCACTCAGGACGGGTGTCAGATGCTGTCCAAATATCCCCATATCATGCGTATGCGGCAACCAGGTAAACACATTATCTCCTTCTTCAGCTCCAAGAAAAGTCTTGCATGCAATACTGTTGGCGATAATATTGTGATTTGTTAACTGCACACCTTTGGGAATTCCCGTGCTTCCTGATGAGAATTGCAGGAACACAATGTCATCAGGAGAGGTTGGGCATAGATCAGCCATCTGCTGGCCTGCTTGAAGCTGGTTCACGCTAATCAACATAAGACCTTTGAATACCGGACTTTCCGCAAGCTGTTTATACTTGGGCATGTAGGCTTCCTCGACGATAACGACTGGACGCCCGAGTACCTCCCACACTTTCGTGAATTTCTCCAGACCGGCTGAGCCTGGTTCCCAGGCAGCCGGAGGACTAACCGGGGCGACAATAATGCCCCCCAGCATACAAGCCCAAAAGGTACGGTAAAATTCCTGTGACTGGTCAATTTCCAAAATAACAACCTGTCCTTGTTGAATGCCTTGCTCCTGAAGAGACTGCAGGTACTTGCGCGACTGCATCAGTAATTCAGGATATGATTCAAACTGTTCGTCACCTGAAGAGCTGATATAGGTCATTCCCTTTTCTGGATGAGTATCTGCAATGTAGATTAGCATCTCAGCCACTGTTGAATAATGTTCTGGCACAATCAGCTCGGGTCCTCGCTGTATGGATTTACTGGACATGTTGCACCTCCTTTGCCTCATTGTGAACTACCACTCTCACATCGCTACCAAGCTTGTCATCAATCAGCTGTTTCATACGTTTGATGTCCAGACCAGCCTGACAGGCCAGATGTACGTACAGACACTCTTCGTCGTAGCGAATAACCCATTCGAATTGGGCGAGTCCCGAATTCGAATCTTGGTCATCCGACGACTGAGACGACATTGAGATCGCTTCGCTGCTGGAGATGAAGCCTTGATAATTAAACAGAATCATCTGACGCGGCTCCTGTTCTGCTTGCCTGTAGGCAGTTCCCAATTGTTCCTGTATGCCATCATATTGTGCCGAGAGGGAAGAATCATGTGTAAGTGCCATAAAGTTAATGCTGTGTCGCTTCGTAAATTCCAGACGTTCCAACAGATCTTCCTGTGTGAATTCACTGTCTACCAGCGCTGGAATCAGATCTAGGAATTCTCCCACATAATCATAGTAGGATTCTTCGCCATACTCCCTTCCGTAATGCACCAGGGCTATTGGCAATTGGCTTATGTTCAGATAAGCCGCAATGATGTTGGAAAAAGTTTCAAAGCATGTCCACCAAACATCTGCAGGCTCCTTCCCTGCAAGGGACAACTCGACAGTCATCGCTGAAGGCGACAATGTTTCTGTTTCCTTCAACTTGTTCATGACGATGGTGTTACATCTATTCCATGCCTGAAGCGAAAATTGTTTCTCCATTTCATCTTCTGATACCCCTATGGGGCCTTGAGACAGAAAATTTACATAATCCTCATAATTTCGTACTTGGTACAGAAGATCACTCTCGATCTCTATACCTTGCGGTCTATATAATGCCTTCGATTCAAGTTGCTGCTTGATGATCTGGGCACTCATACCATCAAACGCAAGGTGATCAAAACTCCAAATCAGCTTATGCTCTGTGGCTCCTGTACGCAAAATACACAGACGCCAAGGTAGTTCCTTCAACGTATACGTTTTGTGTAACAGAGACTGAACCAGTTTGTACTCCAACTGCTCAATCGTAGCCGAAGCATAATGACGAATATCAAGATATGGGATAAGCTGTTGCAGCATGTCCGCCGCTAACGACATATCACATGGATGCCAATACAATTGTTCTTCCTCATATATCATGCTGTGCAGCAACTGATGCCGGGATATAACCCCAAGAATCAGGTGTTTTACAGCTTGTTCATTCAATTCGCCTTCCAGCGTTGTTGTAAATCCGCTTGCTCGTGAAGTCGTAGAAGCATGTGCTTGTTGAATTGGAGATAGTGGGAATTGACCCATAGGGGTCATGCCCGCCATAAAAGATGAAACCTGATTGCAGCTGTTTAAGACATGCAGGACCAGGCTGTCCAGTTGTTTCTCATGAAGTGTTATGTCCTGTGGTATGACTATCGGGGACTGAATATGCAGGCTATCTTCGGACCAAACTGACGCCGGAGGATTAATATCTACCAATTTGGCAAGTCCTCTAACTGTCGGATATTGGAATAATTCGTTCACATTGATGGCAATTCCTTCTTTTGCCAAAATTTGAGTGAATGCAATCGCTTTGAGCGAATGCCCCCCATTTTGAAAGAAGTGATCTTCCACACTAATGCCTGGATTACCCAGGATCTGTCGCATGGCGGCAAGAATGACACGCTCTGTTTTTGTCCGAGGTGAACTCATCTCCTGCTGCTCTTCAACCAAATGCTCGGACAATGCTCTTCGGTCCACTTTGCCATTGGCATTAATCGGGAGATGATCCATTCGAATAATGCGTGCAGGTACCATGTACTCTGGCAGCTGCTGGTGAAGTTCTCTTCGAATATACTCAGCATCTGCTCCAGTATCGGTTGTATAAAAAACGGCAATGTATAGACTTCCTGATGATTCTGTAGCTGTCATGACAAAGGCATCACGAACTCCCGAAAGACGCTCCACGCAGTTGCCTATCTCCGATAACTCAATGCGGAAACCTCTAATTTTGACCTGGAAATCCGAACGTTCAATAAAAATCAGACTGCCGTCAGCCAGACGTTTGACGATGTCACCTGTCCGATACATTCGTTCTCCCTTGCGGAAGGGATCATCAAGAAAGTGTTTTCTGGTAAGATCCTCACGGTTAAGATATCCAATACCTACCGCATCCCCACTGATATACAGTTCACCTGGAACGTTCGGTGGCACAGGCTTCAGCTCATCATCCAGAACATACAAGGCTGTGTTAGACAGGGGCTGACCTATGGGCAGTGAGCCAGTATAAGGCTCTGTTTGCTGTAATAAGTGGTAGGAGGCAAAAAAGGTTGCTTCCGTTGGCCCATATCCATTTAACAGCCTGCCCGGTCCCACGCATGCAAGCGCTTTGTTGGCATGACTCACCGATGCAGCTTCACCACCAAACATCACTCTACGCACATTCTTCAAGCAATCAGCATCCCAATCCACCAGCATATTAAACAAGGATGTCGGAATATAAAATACTGAAATCCGTTGCTGTTGGATGACATCCGCCAAACGAGCCATATCCAAAATGGTCTCTTTTGAGATTAATACAAGAGTAGCGCCATTTATTAATGAAGCAAAAATATCGAAAATGGAACCGTCAAACGCATAGTTAGAAATTTGCAGGATACGATCCTCTGGCACGACGGTAACAAAATTACTATTTTTCATGACTTTGGTCACATTGCGATGACTCATCACAGTCCCTTTCGGGGTTCCTGTTGACCCTGATGTATAAATGATATAAGCCGGGTCAAGAGCAGTCTTGTTCATATGTTCAACGGGCTCCTGCATGTCTCCTGAATCAAATGCTGCCAGTTCATCTGCTGGCACGATACAAGGAACTACAGATTGCCACGTAGAGGCATACGCCGCTTCAGTCAATAACACAGCCGCATCGCAATCTTGCAAAATAAATTCAATTCTCGATGGAGGCGAAGCCGGGTCAATCGGAACATAACTGCAACCCACTTGGAGTGTAGCAAGAATACTGATCATCTGGATCGGTCCACGGTCCAGAATGAGAGCAATACTAGAGCCTGATTTCACCCCTTGTCCAAGCAACCTGAACGCCAGCCACTGAACACGGTCATACAGATCCGCATAGCTCCATTCACCGCCTTCCCAGACCAATGCTGTCTTCTGTGCATGCACATGAACTTGTTCCTCGAATAATTGGGAAATGGTCGCATCTCGCGGATACTGGGCGGCATTATCGTTGACTCCGTACAGCAGCCATTCCTCTTCCTCCGGTGTAGTGAGCTTAATCTGACCAATTCGTTCATTATCCCCTGTTGTGATCTGAGACAGGATATACCGGAATTTATCCAGCATCAGTTCCATGGACTCGGCTTTAAACAAATCTGAGCGATAGTCAAGTTCAACCGTGTAACATTGTTTATGTTCGACCAGTGTCCAAGTCAGATCAAATTTGGCATCCACCTTACCTTCGACCCATGGTTCAAGCATCAGTTCCCCGGCTTCAGGATCATCGGTTCCCATATTAATGTAATTTAGCACCACATCAAATAGGGGGTTGCGGCTTAAATCACCGAATAGACCAAGTTGTTCCACCAGTGCTTCATAAGGATATTGTTGATGCTCATAACAGGATAACAGCTTGCCTCGCATCTCATTCAAATACGCCTCTGTGGAGCATTCTCTGTCCATGCTGGTGCGAATGGCAAGCATGTTCACGAACATACCCATAACGTTATTGAGTTCTGGCTTCTCACGCCCCGCAACCGCTGTACCAACGACCAAGTCGTCTTGACCCGTATACTTCCAGATTAATAGATTCAAAGTTGCCATAAACAACATATAGGGTGTAAGCCCTTGTTGAGTACAGAAGTCATTGACCTGTGTGCTTAACGACTCACCAAGTTCAATGGAACGTCTGTCTCCGCTGTAGGATGACGCGCCATGTCTTGGGAAGTCTGTAAGCAATTCAACCGGTGCAGGCATGTCCTCGAATTCCCGTATCCAAAACTCGGCGTCTTCAACAGATTGTGCATGTGACGCAGCTTCATCACGCCATTCCGCATAATCCTTATACTGAATATCAAGAGATTGCAATGTTTCTCCTCTGTACATGCGAGCAAAATCCTGCATCAGGATAGCAATGGAACTCTGATCCGAAATGATATGATGCATGTCGATGAATAAGATGTGTTCCTCTTGAGAAAGGCGAATGAGCTTAACACGAACCAATGGTGCGCTGGTCAGATCAAAAGGCTTGATCCATTCCATGACCTGTTCTAACCCTGCCGTTTCTAATTCCAGCAACTCCACCACGTTTGGAACCTGATCCTCCACAATTTGGAAAAGCTCACCATCAATCATTTCAAATCTGGTACGGAATGCTTCATGTCTCTCTACCAGTGCATTCATTATTAATCTGAATTGCGTAGGGTCAAGTTTTCCCCTTACCCTATAAGAGCTGGCGAGATTGTATGCCGTACTCTCACCTTTCATCCACTCATGCACCACATACATTCTTCGCTGTGCAGAAGTGGTCTTGTATTTCTCTTTCTTAGTTACAGGCAAGATTGGGTCCACTGAATCAGAGTCACTTGTAACCTGATGTTCAGCAATCCATTGAACCATGTGTTCAAATACAGAATGATCAAAAACCTCTTCCAGCCCCAAATTTAATCCAAACATTTCTTTAATCCTCGACGCCAAGGAAATCGCTTTTAATGAATGACCTCCAAGCTCAAAGAAATCATCTTCAAGGCCGACTGCTCCATTACCAAGCAACTCCTGCCACAATTGCGATAATACATGCCTTATCTCATCATCAGTCCGTTGAACCCTGACTTTCCCGGATGGAGATTGGTCTAATGCTGCGATAGAACCCGCTGCAACCTGCGACATACCTGCAAGCTGATACAACGCAACATCATGTTGATGAACAATGGGATCAAAGGAATACGTCGGCAGGGAGATTTTTTGCCTACGGCCCGTTCCGTTTAACTGTTCCCAATCCAACTCCATGCCAGAGCACCAGCAAAAAGCAAGTACTTTCATTAAATACACGTCTGCCTCAAGCAAGCTCTGACGATCTCCAGTAAGAGCAATGATGTTTGGCTCTGAAAATGAATCCGGGGCTATTTGTTCTGTATCCTGCTGCTGATTCGAAACGATCCACAACGTATGCCAATCAGATTCAGAAAGCGTCTTGCGATTTAGCAGCGTAAACAGGAAATTTGGAGATAACAGTGGTGCAATACTCGACGCAAGGTCTGTTACAGTTACATCTGTCATCCTTCCTGTCAAAGCATCTGACAATGCTCCTTCTTCTAGTGACCAATGCTCCAAATTGTATAGAAGCCCCACGGCATGTACTGGATCAAGTGCATCACTAATAACCAACCCCACGAGTTCGCCAACGCCTTGTCCACAGACAGCATCTGGCTTGACACCAAGCTGCATCACGGTTTTATAAAGAGCATATTGCACAACAAAGCACTGCATGCGCTCAAGCCTTGAATCGATTAACGATCGCCCTATGCCTTGGCGGATGGCATACTGTTCCTTGGACTCAAAGAGGTTCAGTATCTCTTCAAAGTGCTGTTTGAATATCTCCGAGACCTGGCTGCGATACACAGAAGCATATAGTTCCCGAATCTTGCGCGCTTCCCAACTTGCATTTCCGCTGAGATAAAACATGACCTTAGGCTTCCCATTCATCACACTTGCCTGTGTCTCAAACTCTACAGACTGCTCGCTTGGCGGAATATAACCGTCTACAACGATTAGTGCTTTACGATGAACGAATCTGCTTCTTCCCTTCTGTAGCGTCCACGCAGCATTGGGCAACTGCTCCGGCAATGCATGGATTGCCTGTAGAACCGAATCATACGTGCGTTCCAGCGCAGATTCACTTTTGGCCGAGAAGGGTAGCAGAAGCAATGATTCATAATTGGCTTGGCTCTCTTGGACGGGCGGCTGCTCCAGAATGACGTGAGCATTGGTACCCCCGATCCCAAACGAACTGACACCTGCTCGCAGGATACGCTTCGCGTCTTCTAATGGCTGTGGCTCCCTGTTGATATAGAAGGGACTATGCTCCAGCTTCAACATCGGATTCGTCCGATTCATGTGAATCTGTGGCGGAACCACCCGGTGATAAAGCGTCAGTACGGTTTTAATAAAACCGGCGACACCTGCTGCCGCATCAAGATGCCCAATATTGGCTTTCACAGAACCTAGAGCACAATAATTTCTACGATCTGTTCCCCATGACTGCCTGAGCGCTTCAATTTCAATCGGGTCCCCCAGTTTGGTTCCTGTTCCATGCGCCTCCAGATAGGAGATCTCTTTTGGAGACACTCCCGAACGATGCAGGGCTGATTGAATAACCTTGACCTGCCCGGCCACACTCGGTGCCGTATATCCAATTTTGTCCATGCCATCATTATTAATCGCTGAACCTTTAATGACTGCATAGATATGATCTCCATCTCTCTGCGCGTCGCGGAGTGACTTGAGCACAACCATTCCGCATCCATTACCAGACACAGTACCAGATGCCTGCTCATCGAACGGTCTGCAATGACCATCCTTTGAATAAATCATGCCTTCATGCCAGTGATAACCTTCTTTGAGCGGATAGGAGATAGAGACACCTCCCGCAAGTGCCACATCACACTCCCCCCGAATCAGCGATTCAGTAGCTTGGTGGATAGCGACCAAAGAAGTCGAACATGCGGTCTGTACGGCCATACTCGGCCCTCTCAGATTTAATTTGTGAGATACTCGGGTTGTAATATAGTCCTTTTCATTCAAAGTCATGGCTTCAAAAGCCTGTAGCAAATTACCGGAACGACCGAGAAATTGCACCATCCATGGTAAGCTCAATCCACTTCCGGCAAACAATCCTATAGCTCCCTCATAACTGTAAGGATCACACCCGGCATGCTCAAGCGCCTCCCATGAGCACTGATGCAGCAGCCGTATTTGCGGATCCATCATATTGGATTCCTGATGCGGATATTCGAAAAATCCGGAATCAAAATACTCAGTATCTTGCAGTACACCTTTGGCCCGTACATAATCAGGATGTTTGAAGTCTTCCGGTCGTACACCCGCAGCGGTTAGATCCTCCTCATTCAGACGGGTGATACCGTCCTTACCTGCCATTAGGTTATCCCAGAACTCCTCAATATTTCTGGAGCCGGGAAAATGCCCTGCCATGCCAATGACTGCGATATCCGTCGAAGAAGAAATTCTGCTACTGTGTTCTGAAGCAAACGGGATACTCTGTTCCAGTCTGTTCTGATCCGCTCTGCTCTGCTCCACTTTGCTGTGTTCAACTGTGCTCCTCACATACTCTTTTGGAGCTGTTGTCGTGTCCTGGTTCGTAACAGGATATCCAGCTGAAGCAATATGCCCGCTCTCCTCTTGAACCTGTTGTGTAACTGTCGGCAGCATCTGCTCAGCCACCAGATGATTAACAAGTGATGCAATGGAGGAATGCTCAAACAGTTGCACCAGCGGAACGCTTTTATCCAGATAGGCATTCAGCCGATTATTGATCAGAATAAGCCCCAGCGAGTTGCCTCCGATGTCAAAAAAGTGATCATGGATATTAACCGTATCCAGATTCAATATTTCCTTCCACGTTGCAATGAGCATCTGCTCCAGATCAACTTTTGCCCGCTCCATTCCTTGAATCGATGAGCCATAAACCAGAGCCGGGTTATCCCTCTCTGCCGTTTCAAAATCAGCCAGACGAAGGGCATTGCGATTCAGTTTGCCATTAGGCAGCACAGGCAGATTTTCCAGACGAATCAAGCGAGAAGGCATCATGTACTGTGGAAGCCGCTGCTTTAACCAGGTCCGAAGCTGTACGTCTTCATCCCCCATAACGGAAGGCCCAATCCCAGGCTTCAGACTGTAGAAAAGGATTAATTGCAATGAATGTGACTCGGCCCCTTCTACCTTAACGACAGCTTCTCTTACACGTTCATAATTCATCGCTGCCTGCTCAATCTCGTTCAGTTCAATCCGGTAGCCACGAATCTTCACCTGCTGATCTAACCGTCCCATTAACTCAACATCCCCATCCGGCAGTATACGGGCCAGATCGCCAGTTCGGTACAAACGGCCTCCCAAAACATTGGGGTTTGCAATAAATCGGGCATCGGTCTCAGCAGCGTTGTGCAGATAACCGCGGGATAATCCTTTTCCTGCAATGCACAGCTCTCCATAACTTCCAGGTGGCAGTATTTCACCTTCATCATTCAGAATATAAATCTCTGTATTGGTAATGGGCTTGCCAATGGTAATCGCGGCTGTGTCATTCAATTCTTTGGTCGTTGACCAGATCGTAGTTTCCGTTGGTCCATACATGTTAAAGACTCGAGCGGGCGTAAGCCGCTTCAGATCGGTGAGGAGTCCCACAGGGACATTTTCCCCTCCGGTAAGAACACACCGCAGATTGCCCAGCGCCTGAGCGAATTCTGGATTTTCGACAAATGCCTTAATGCGTGAGACCGTGCTAAGAATGTGTGTAACACCATGTTCACGTATTCGACGTGAAGCAAGAGCCGGGTCAAGCTGCTCCTGCTCATTGGCCAGATACAGGGAATATCCGGTGCATAATGGTGTCCACACTTCAAATCCGAAAATATCAAAAGATATGGTCGTTACACTGATGATGCGATCTGTCTCATGTGCAAAAATATGTCGGTGCCTAATGTCCTCAACAAAATTGACCATCGCCTCATGAGTAATCATGACCCCTTTGGGACGCCCTGTTGATCCTGAGGTAAAAATCACACAGGACAGGTCCGAAGACAGGAAGTTTACGTCCGGGTTAACGGATGAGCGCACATCCTGGGCAGTGGGATCATACACAAATCGCTCTCCGCTAAAAGTCACTGTGCCTTCTTCATCAGGCGTACACAGCAATACGTTCATTCGGCTATCTTCGATCATATTCACGATGCGCTGCGGCGGAAAAGCAGGGTCCAGAGGCACATAAGCCGCCCCAGCTTTCAGCACTGCCAATAGCATAATGATCAACGATTCATCTCGTCTGGATAATATGCCTACAGGTTCATCCCGGCGCACACCTTGATCAATCAGCTTCCAAGCCAGCGTATTAGCTTTTTCATTAAGCTCCCTGTAGGTAAAAGAAGCTCCAGATGATACAAGGAGAGCTTTCTTGTCTGGTGTGTGTTCTGCCTGCAGCTCGAACAGCCGATGCAGACCCACCGCAGGAGTGTAATCCAGACGTGGACCAGCAAGACGATGGACTGGGTGCTCATGAGAAATGTTTCTCTCAAACAGTTCGCTCAGAGACAGATTAGGCTGTTGTACAACCTCTTGGCAGAGTCCGATAAACTCCTGCATCATACCTTCAACTGTGTCCTGGCGAAACAGATCCAGCGAGTATTCGATATATCCTTCAATCACCTGCTTCTCCCTGTTTTCTTGACAGGTCATTAACAGATCATAAGTAGACGTACCCGTCTCCACCGGAAAAGAACTGAATTGCAAGCCATGAAGTTCAAGTCCATGCAAATCCATGTTCTGATAATCAAAACAAACATCAAATACCGGATTTCGATTCAACTCACGTGTCACGCCCAGTTGTGCCACAAGCTCATTAAACGGATACTCCTGATACGCAAAAGCATCCAGTGTATGTTGTTTAAGTTCGCGCAAAAAATCAGTGTACGTACGATCAAACGTTGGGAAATTCCGCATCGCAATCATATTGACAAACATGCCTACCGTCTCTTTCCACTCCTCTTGCATCCTTCCTGCAACAGGCGTTCCTACCACAATGTCCTGCTGACCTGAGCGGTGTGCAAGAAGAAGATTCCACACACTTAGCATTACCATATACATGGATGCTTCCGATGAGGAAGCCAGCTCGTGCAAGTTTTGTGTTAACGAACGATTCAACGTGAAATGGAGACGTCCCCCTTGCATGGATCGCTGTGATGGACGCTCATGGTCAAGTGGAAGCTCCAGCACAGGTAAAGAAGGGCCAAGATGGTCCAGCCAGTACGTTTGATGTGAAATGTATTCCTGTGAAGCAAGACGTTGCTGCTGCCATACCGCGTAATCTTTGTACTGCAATCGGACTGCTTGCTCTTTGCCAAAATATAAATCATTGAAGTCACGAGTAATGATTTCGACAGATGTACCATCCGCGATAATATGGTGAATATCAAAGAATAACAGGTGCTTGCGCTCGCCTATCTTAATCAGTTCAACCCGCATAAGCGGAGCTCTCCCCAGATCAAAAGGACGAATCAATGTCTCGATCATCGCAGGCAAATCTTGGTCATCTGCCACATGCTGCTCTGCATAGCCCATACTTAAGCGAACCGAAGGTTGGATGATCTGAACGATCTGACCACCCTGTATCTCAAACGATGTTCTGAGCGCCTCATGATGCTGCATCAACTTCTGCAAAGCAGCATCAACTCTTATACGGTCCAATTCACCTTCAATAATGGTTGCAGACGGTAAGTTGTATGCCGTATTTCCTGGATCAAGCATCGCTTGTGTGAACATACGCATCTGTGCAGAAGAGATTGGATACGCATCCATAGTGGGTGCAGATTGAATTGTCTGTTGGTCCACTTTTGGTTTCGCCATGACATAGAGATGCTCCGCCAGTTGAATAGGCGTTGAATGATTGAAAACATCTGCTACCTCAGGCTGAATTCCTAAATGAGATCGGATCCATGCAGACAAGCTGACTGCTTTGAGAGAATCTCCTCCAACCGCAAAGAAATTAACCTCTTCATCTAGATCATCGATGCCAAAAATCGTTCGATATGCGTCCAGGACAATCTGTTTCAGTTGGTCTGAACCACCAGTATAAACTGTCCCTTTTATTAGAGTAGAGCCACTTCCCTTACCCAGATCTGCATGCTGCCTATCATCCCCGGTACCCATTCCTTCCACTGCTGATGAGCCAGAAAGAGAAACACCGACAGGATAGGATTGTTTGTTGAAAACATAAGTAGGCAGAGAGCATTTGCGTCGTACCGTCTGCCCTTTGAGCACCTTCCAGTCCGGTTCAATGCCTTCGCACCATAACTCCGCAAGTCTGCGGTTCACATAGATACTGTCCTGCTCCGTCTCCCTTACGTGACGTAGCATATTCAGTACCGTCTGGGAATCTCTTGATAGACTGTGCTGTCTGGCAAAGGAGCTTAGCGTTCGTCCTGCACCTACTTCAATTAATACAGCCCGTTCATCCTTTAATACTTCAGCCAGGTTTGATTCAAACAACACCGGCTGTAAAATATGACGGGACCAATAGTCAGGTTGTGTGATTTCATCTCCAAGCGCCCATGTTCCACTGGTGTTGGACAGTAAAGGGATCTGTGGCGCATGAAGTGAATGCTCTGCTAAATAACCTCTAAATTCCTCGGCGGCCTGAATCATCATTGGCGTATGGAATGCATGGGAAGTCTTCACACGAATGCACTTCCAGCCCAGTACTTCAGCCTTGGCTTCCATCCGTGAAATGGCTTCAGCTGTCCCGCCAATCACACTGGAACCTGTAGTATTCACCAGGGCAAGCCACATGTCTTCCTCCAGTTGTGACTTCACCTGCTGTGCATCCACCATAATGGCAAGCATGACCCCGGGTTGTTGTTGCTGCATCAGACGTCCGCGAAGTCGAACTAACTTGACAGCATCTCCGAGTTCGAATACACCCGCTACCGCTGCGGCAGCCAATTCACCAATGCTATGCCCGATCATGCCATCTGGCTTGATGCCCAGATCCAGCAGCGACTTGGCCAGCGCATAACTTGTCATGAACAGTGCGAATTGGCTGTACTCCGTCTGGTTTATTCGCTCAGGGTGCTGATCCCCGTATACAACAGACAGCATATCTTCTCGTTCTTCCGCAGGCAGAAGGTCCAATATTTCCTGAATATAACTTCTGAAGATTGGAGCCAGGCCTGTTTGCTCTGTAGATCTGTATAGTTCTGCACCCATTCCCTGATACTGACTGCCCTGTCCGGGGAACATAAAGTATACGGGACGAGTGCCTTGAGCCGAATGGTATACGCGTGCTTTCCCCAGCTGCTGTATCAGCTTGTCCGGATTATCCTTCCATGTCTTATCCAGAATGAGTGCCTTACGATACGCAAAAACAGATCTACCTGATTGCAAGGTCCACGCTGCGTTCGATACAGATTGATCTGGCTGCTGAGTCAGATGTTCCATAATGCGTTCAGCGGTGCGGTTCAGCGAGTACTCTGTTTTGGCGGAAAAAAGCAATATATTTACGTCATCATCCGGACTGCACTTCTCCATCTCGGGAGCCTCCTCCAATACCATGTGAGCATTCGTGCCCCCCACACCAAATGAATTGATTCCTGCGCGCATGACTCCAACATTGCCCTGTTTCCAGTCCACCCCTTGTGCATTAACTTTAAAAGGCGTATTCAAAAAATCAATTTTGGGATTAGGCTGCTCATAATTCGCTGTTCCAGGGATATAACCTTGTCCAAGACTGAGCGCTACCTTGATTAAACCAACCACACCTGCGGCTGTATCCATATGTCCCACATTGCCTTTGACCGAACCCAGATAACAAAATTGCTTTTGGTCGGAAGCAAAGGCCCGAGTTAACGAGTTTACTTCAATTGGATCACCAAGCAACGTTCCCGTACCATGTGCTTCGATATAACTCACCGTTTCCGGGTCTACTCCGGCTACCTTATAAGCATCCTGAATGACTTCAGCCTGTCCGCTTACGCTAGGAGCAAGAAAACTGAGTTTCTCTTGTCCGTCATTGTTAATTGCTGAGCCTTTGATGACCCCGTAGATATGATCTCCGTCCCGCAGAGCATCGGTTACACGTTTCAACACCACAATTCCCATACCATTGGAGAAGACGGTTCCACTGGCTGACGCATCAAATGGACGACAGTGTCCATCTGTGGAGAACATCATGCCATCCTCAAATATGTAACCCCCTTCATTGGGCAACTCCACGGTGATCCCACCAGCCACGGCCACATCACATTCTCCAACGATCAAAGATTGACATGCCAGATGAGGTGTAACCAATGAAGTAGAACATCCCGTGAGAGCGGTATAGGCCGGCCCTTTTAAGTTCAGCTTATAAGCCATTCGGGTAGCGAGAAAATGATTGGTGCTGAGCGTAAATGCTTCGTATTTACTGCTATAGTTAGCATCATTAAAAAGCACTTGACGGTACCATTCGAAGTCATCGGACCCGCCAAGGAACACACCCACCTTACCCGCTTCATCCGGTCTGCAGCCTGCATCCTCCAGCGCTTCCCATATTCCCTGATACAAAAGTCTGAATTGGGGAGACATCATTTTGGCTTCACCGGGAGTATAGTCAAAGAACCCTGCATCAAACTCATGGATGCCGTTGGCACGTCCTTTTGCCTTGACATAACGAGGTGAACGCAGCAGTGCTTCCTCCACGCCAAGCTCCCTCAATTCATCATCACTATAAAAGTGAATGCTTTCCCGCCGTTCAACAAGGTTACTCCAGAACTCCCTTATATCCTCAGCACCCGGCACATTCACCGCCATGCCCACAATTGCAATGTCCTCACGCATAATGCCATCTTTTCGTTGAAACAATTGTTCCCTTTCAGTCGGTATCCGAACTCCCTCATCTTTCGGACCCAGTGCGGCAAATTGACGCAATGTCGGGCATTCGAAAAAACGAGGCACAGGGAACTCCACATCGGTATAATGCTTAAGTTTATTGTGAGCCTGAATGACAGAAAATGAATTTCCGCCCAATTCAAAGAAATGGTCATCGCGCCCTACTCTCTCAACACCGAGCACTTCGGCCCACACTTCGGCTATAACCTTCTCAAGCTCAGAAGACGGGGCGGTATAGAACGTACTGGAAGCGTGAGCATGCGTGATATCTGCCATGAGTGCCTTCCGGTCAATCTTCCCACTGCTATTCAATGGAAATTCGGATTTATGTACAAAAACGGATGGTATCATATATGCCGGTAACAAACGAGACAGGTGCTCTCTCAATTCGACAGAAGGCAACTCCTGCTCTGAAAGATAGTAGGCATACAGCAAATCGGACCTACCTTCAAATGATTTCATGACTACCACGGTCTGGATGACACCCGGATAGGATGACAGGGTATTCTCAATTTCGCCTGTCTCCAGTCTGGCTCCCTGAACTTTAACCTGAAAATCAATGCGTCCTAGATATTCGATCGTACCACTTGGGAGTGAACGTACCAGATCCCCTGTACGGTACATGTACCTGAAATGCTCTGCGTCCTGTCCTTCTTGAAAGAAAGGATTAGGGACAAACTTCTCTCGGGTCATCTGTTCCAGATTCAGATATCCACGTGCAAGCCCAACACCGCTAAGACAAAGCTCCCCTGGAATACCTAACGGCTGAAGCTCATCTTGATTTCCGACGACATACCATCTGGACTCATTGAGCGGGTAGCCAATCGGTACATTGCCCAAGCCTTCGTAATGGCTTAATGGATAATGAGAAACCCATATGGTGCATTCGGTTGGACCATAAACATTTTCAAGACTTGCTCTAATGCCTAACCTGTTAAATTTCTCAATGATGTCTGGCGTGACTGCCTCTCCGCCAACAAACATCCATTTCAGCGTTTCCAATGCTGACAGATCGGAGCGAAGCTCCATCGTTTCCAGAAAAAGACGGAACAACGTTGGAACAAAGTTGATGTGTGTAACCTTATGTGATGCCACCGTAGACACAATACGAGCAGGGTCTTTTTCTGCTCCAGGCTCAAGAATGCTTAGTGCGCCTTCACCCATGAACCAGCCGAAAAGTTCCGTGGCAGACACATCAAAGGTATATGCTGTTTTCAGCAAGTAAACATCCTGCGCCTGCATCGGAAAACGACGCTCCAGATCAAGCAGTGTATTGACTACGCTATGATTTTCAACCATGACTCCTTTTGGCTTGCCTGTTGATCCGGACGTGTACATGATATAAGCAAGGCTATGCGGATTCAGCGCCTCTTCGAGATTTGAGACATCCCCCGTATAGGCCTGATCTCCCTCAACGTAGATGTACGGGACATCCAGAGTCTCGTCATCTTTTTCGGGCTGCATAGCCAGCACTATGGATATGTCTGCATCCGATAAAATATAGGCCTTTCTGGACAAAGGATAGGAAGGGTCTACAGGCACAAAAGCACATCCGGCTTTTAATACAGCCAATAGGGCAATGACCATATCCGAGGAACGTGGCATCTGCACGCCAACTGCCGCGTTATCACTTTTTTTACTCGCAACGATCTGCCTAGCTAATTGGTTTGCTTTTGCGTTGACTTGCGCATAGGTCTGATGCTGCTTGCCTTCCATTAGAGCTACCCGCTCCGGGAAACGTGCTACTTTATCGTGAAATATATCCATAATATGTTGTGGAGTGTAGGGAAAATAAGAAGTTTGATTGAATCGGTACAGTAAGTTTTCTTTCTCATCCTGCATCAGGAGGCTGAACTCCCTGATTTTTTGCTCAGAATTGGTTACTAGTTGATTCAGCAAGTATAGAAATCGTTGGCCCATTCGCTCCATTGAATCTCCACGGAACAAGCTCGGTTTATATTGCAGCTTCAACTGAGCACCTTGCGGTAAACGGCTCAACACCACCATTAGATCTCCTGGAAACGTAACCTTATCCTGATCCAGAATACGAGTTCCGAGCATATCTTCCTCATAGGAATCATAAACAAAGGAGATATCAAACAACGATGGTGATCCGGGTTGAGCCTGTAACATGCTGTCTCTGACAATGAGGTTATTGGGATATCCGATGTTCCTGTACGTATCCATCCAGGTTGTAGCTACTTGTTGCAGCAGAGGTTTTAGAGTTGATTCGAGGTCAATATGGAATCGCATAGGCAACATATGGACAAAACATCCAATCGTTTCTTCCAAGTCCATACCGGGACGATGAGAATATGGGGAGGCAAAGGTGATATCGTCTGTACCGACATATTTACTCATAAGAATGCCAAAGGCACCCATAAAGAACATAAAAACGGTTACTTCATTATCTTTGGACATCTGTGTAATATCAGCCATTAACGATTCCGAAATATCAAATCGCAGTTCATGACCAATCCCTTCTTGTACAGAACCTGCTGGAAAGTCATGTTTTAGAGAAAGAGGTTCCGCTCCCTTCATTTTGTTTAACCAGTATTCCCGCTCTTTGGAGTACTTGTTTTCGTGTAGTTTCTTGTTCTCTGCCTCAACATAAGAGATGAATCCTTCATCCAGCTTGACATCCACAGGCTGATCTTCAAGAAGACATGTATATGACTGGATAAGTTTGTTTTTCATCAGTTCAAGCGACAAGCCATCACATATTAAATGATGAATACATAAGGTCAGAATATATCGGCTCTTATCCATCTGAACAATCATTATACGGAACAGAGGACCTTTCTCCAGCTCAAAAGGTGTCCCGATGCATTCATCCACCAGTGCTACTAACTGTTGTTCCTTTGGATTCTCCTGATTCTCGCTACTTAGGTCCCACAAGGCAAGTGAATAATCCATATCTTCATGAACGGATAACACGGGTACATCATTTTGAATCTCAATCCGAGTACGCAGCACCACTTGCTCATACATAAGCAATTCGATGGATTGGCGAAATATCTCCATTTGAAGATGATCAAATTGCATTGAAGCTGAGATGTTATACGAAGTGGGATCATTCACCTGACAATCAAAATAGATTCCCTTTTGTGTTTCGGAAAGTTCAACGGTTTTTTGTACCATCACGACCACACCTCATCGTTTAATTGAGATTCAAGCTGTGTAAGGCAAAAAATCAGTTACAGCTTAGTGCATTACCCAGATTCCACCAGCCAATACGGAGAGAACCGTGATAAACGTTTGATACACCACATCCATAATGAGATTCCCGATACTGTCTCCATCTGCCTTGCGATTTTTAATCATGACATAAGTATGTGACCAAAGACCACTTAATCCGTATATGTACATCGTTACCAATACACCAACCCAAAAGTTCCCTTGGAACCAGATGGCCATAATCCCCATAACTCCAAGCCCTACCTGGGAAAAACCGTATTTAACCTGAAATGGTCCACCAGGCCATCCTAACATTTTGGCTGTCTGATCCGCTCTGGCAATGTTGACAACATAACCAATCACTCCAACCAATCCAAACGTAACCACAAACTGATGAAGCAGCAACACCCTGCTAATCTCGCTCATTTCCCCGGGAAAACCTAACACATATAGGTGTACTCCCCCTGAAATTAGACCTAACAACCATAGAACCAAAAACCACATGCCTGTCCCACTCCCGCCGTTTTTTATTTGGAATCATTTGTAACTAAATGTACAATCTTGTAGTTAAACACATTATATAATCGCTTTTACATTTGTCAATTCATACATAATTTTCTAGTTTGTCGAAGCTTTTGTCATTTTTCTTCTTCTGTACGCAAACAAGAAAACCATATAGTTCCATTTAACTTGAAAATAATAGTAATTTAGACCTATTATTACATTAAAAGGTTTGAAACCTACTTCTTTTTTAACGCTTCAAAAGAACCACAACTCATTTATTTGACATAGCTGATAGTTCAATTATCATTCTGTTTGATCATCTACGATTACAGAACAACAGCAACTATCCATTAAAATATAATATAAAGGAATTGACATCCGATCTCTTTGTAACTATTATAGTTACAACGGTGGTGATTATCCCATGAGACAAATCAGCAGTCGCTTTTCCATTGCGGTTCATACCCTGTCCCTGATCGCTGTTATGCCCAATGAATGCACCGGGGATGTGATCGCGCAGAGTGTGAATACAAATCCCGTGATTATTCGGCGGATTATGTCCAAGCTGAAACAGGCTGGACTGATTGACGTCAGACCCGGTGTGGGTGGTGCTTCCTTGTTGAAAGATCCAGCCGACATTACCCTTCTTGATGTATATCGAGCGCTTGAGGTCGTGGAGGATGGGGAATTGTTTAACTTTCACAAACATCCGAATCCGAAATGTCCGGTCGGCAACATGATTGAACACACCTTGCGTGCCGAACTCATTGAGGCTCAGACAGCTATGGAACAGCGCTTGAATCGTGTAACCATACAACAGATGATGGATCAGATTCATGTCTCTGAATAAAAAAGCTCATAATGAGCTTTTTTTAACCCTTTCGTTGTAATCACACCTGTTATAACATTTTCGATTACAACCATATGCAAACAAAACACATATCCTAGGAGGAAAAGAAAATGAAAATTTTGGTTACTGGCGCAACAGGTCATTTGGGTTCACTGGTTGTAGAGGCATTGTTGAAAAACAATTCTGCCAAGGATGTGGCAGTAAGTGTACGTAATCCAGAGAAAGCGGAAGCACTCCGCACTCAAGGGGTTGACGTGCGTCATGGTGATTTCGATCAACCGGAGACGTTGGAGAAAGCTTTTGCCGGTGTTGACCGTCTGTTGCTCATCTCAACTGATGGTGACAATGAAACGCGTATTCGCCAACATCAGGCTGCCATTGACGCTGCCAAGAACGCAGGCGTGGGTTTCATCGCTTATACAAGCGTTGTGAATGCAGAGAAAAATACCCTTTCCCTGGCGGAGGTTCACCGCGCTACAGAAAAAGCTATTCGTGAATCCGGCATTCCGTATTCCTTCCTGCGCAATAACTGGTACCTGGAAAATGAAGCAGGCAGTGTGCAAGCAGCTACCCAAAGTGCACCTTGGGTTCATGCCACCAACAACAGCCAAGTAGGCTGGGCTACCCGAAGTGACTACGCCCATGCTGCTGCAGCTGTTCTCGCAGGAGAAGGACATGAGAATACCGTATATGAATTGTCCGGCAAACTACGCACGCAAGCTGAACTGGCTGCCATTGTTGGTGAAGTGCTTGGGCAGGAAATCAACGTGCAAAACGTGGACGATGCCGCTTACGCTGACATCATGAAAGGTGCAGGTCTACCGGACTTTGTCGTATCGATGCTTGTTGATATGCAAAGTGCCATCCGTGAAGGCGCATTGGCTGTAGAAAGTGATACTTTAGAGAAATTGCTTGGCCGTCCGGCTCAGCCACTTAGCGAAAGTATTAAAGCAATTGTAGGCAAGTAAGTTTTGAATATGAGAAAGGGACACACCAACAAATGTTGGATGCGTCCCTTTTTGGTGTGGCTAACGATCAATATAACGATATACCCGTTGAACGGATGACTGTACACTCAACCCATTCATTGCGACTGCTGCAATTTGAGATAGGTATTTATGCTTTCCACAACAGTTCATCACTCATTGCTCACCAGTCACTGCTCACTGCTCAAGAATATAACGTGCAGGAATGTGATCAGCCAGCCAGATATTTTCGTTTCCATGATAAAAGAGGATTCCGTCTGTGGCCGCTTGAGCAGCATTGATTTTCAAAATGACAGGCTGATCATCTCGTCTTCGTCCCACCTGATTGGCCGTATCAATATCTGCGGACAGATGTACATATTGCCTTTGCCGCGGCTGTAAGCCATGTTCCATAATAGAATTTACTGCGCGTGCCGGGGTCCCATGGTACAGGGTTTCCGGTGGCTCAGCAGATATTTTCGATATCTTATGAGGTGTCGAATGTCCATACAATGCCCGAATACGGCCAGAACGGATTTCATGTCTCTTTTTCTCCGAGGTTTGGATCATCTGCTCCAGATCGGCTTGTGTGACTTCCTTCCACTGCGGACTTTCATGTAAAGCCACCAGCAATTGCGAGATTTCCACCCAACCCTCTTCGTCCAGTTCCAGCTCATACTCCCATGGTGCATGTCGCAGAGCGTATGAGAGTTCCTTGCTTAATTTCATCAGATCCAATACAATCATCTCCCACATCTAATAAAACTGTCTATTTTTGCGATTGAACCGCGGTTAAAATCTCCTGAATGTTACGTTCCAATCCTTCATCGTCTTCCTGATTGAATTGGCGGTGTCCATCAATCCCACGTTGGATAATCGTATTCATCACCGGATGAACCTCACGATCGGAAGCCACCCGAATCAGATCATCGGCAAAATCAACCGCCTGCTGCTCACTGTAATTAAATGGTTTAATCAACATCCGAATGCTCAAGGCATGGGCCTGCGGCTCCGCCAGCTGATCCCGATGAGTGATGCCATACACCGCGCCAAAACCAAAAGCAGCCATGACCTGACGCTCCAGTTCTGTTGTCTGTTCCAAAGGCGTGCCAATCAGCTCACACATTTTGTCCACCATCTGCTCCAACTCGTTTGCTGCCGCAGACAGAATTACGTCATTAATATCGTCAGCGTTGATAAAATCAGTCATATTGGTTTTCTCCATTTCTGCACCGTATTTGATCCATTCTCTTAGACTCTATGAGAACATTGTATCGGAGTTGGGGTGTTCGTTTCAAATTCTATCTATAGGTGGAGCTGTTAATCACGGCATGATTTATCGTCTGGCTAACTTCGAGACGAACTCTATAAAATATAACGTCATTCAATTACATCCGATTCCCTATAACATAATAAATAACAAAAAAACCAAATCTCCTCTTTTATAAGTCGACTTGGTTTAATTTATTGTACGAATATGCTCATCTAGCATACCATTTTATAAAAGAGGTGTTATAACTCAAGCCATCTCATGTTGCTTTTTCGACTCCACTTCATAGACCTGCGTATGTTCATTCTCGGCTAAAGACCATTCCACTGTACCTGGCTTGCGCACTTTCCATACCCAGGCTTGAACTCGCAGCGAGCTTCTGACCCAAGCTAAGGAAGCACAGCGTTTCTCAGAACGAACCGTCAACCCCCAATGAATAACACGAGCGAGCCAAGGATTCACATACTCATTATGTGAGCGAACAGATGGCAATTCATCCTGGAACAACCGCTGTTTCACGTCCATAGGAGGTTGCCCGCATGTCCAATAATGGAGCAGAGCTGCCAAACTATAGATGTCCGACATCGGTCCCTGACTGGATTTCTCCGAATAAAACTCCAGTGGAGAATAACCTGCCGATGTGAATATCACCTGTTTCTCTCCGGATTGCATAGGCCAACGGGTAGCTGAGCCAAAGTCCAGAAGTTTGGGTGTACCATCCTCCATAACCATAATGTTGGAAGGTTTCACATCCCGGTGAAGAATGCCTTGCTTATGTATGTAATCCAATGTATCCACCAGTGGAAGCAGCGTCTCCGTTATGAAAGCAGCATCAAGAGCATGATTATGTTCATTCAAATACTCGGTCAATGTGATTCCCGTGCAGTATTCCATAACCAGATACCCCGTACCATTTGCTTCAAAATGATCCATATACGATACAATATGGGGATGATCCAGTTTCGATAATAGTTCACCTTCGAGTAGAAATGCAGCCAGTAACTCCTGATATTGCCCACCGTATCCTCGTGAAGAGCAGAACACCCCTCGCTTGTCTGCCTGCCGTTCAGCCATTCTCTGTGGGAAAAATTCCTTAATGGCTACTTTGGCACCTGTGTTACGATCTCGCCCTGCATATACAATAGCCAACTCACTGCTGGCTAATACCTGTCTTACCTGATATGTATCATTTATAATCACATTGCGCTGCAATGCCATTTTGCAATTGTCTTTTCTCATAACAGACCTCTTTTCAACCTTGTCGATCGGAAGACTTTCCGCGTAAATGCATCACTTGGTTTAACCAGTCAGCAATTCATCGCCAACTATACATATAAACCAAATGATGCAATTTGAAACACCTTAACGCGAAATATTTAAATATTAATGATATCAAGCCTTCTGCGATATACTGCTAATCCCTATCCACACTACTCTATAGAAGAAAAGCATTCTCTTATATAGAGTATCGACAGATGGATGTAATTACTTTATTAAACTGGAGAATAACATTTCTCATCCTTCATTTGCAGCTTTTATTAATAATTATTCTGTAAAAAACGCCCGATTTCCTCGTTCATCTGAACCAATACGTCCTGTGAAGGAAAATGTCCTGTATCATACTTGATGGCTTCTACATTCGTAATAATCTTTTGAGCTCGCTCAATACACTTATCCGCAGGGAAAAAGACATCCTTCTCTCCTACCAATAACAAGGTTGGTGACGTATAATTCACCAGTTCTTCCCGCTCCGTAAGCTTGGGCAGATCCTGATCTATACTGACGTATTTAAAAAGTTTACCGATAATGTTTTTATCCATTTCTTTCATGCAGTTGCACGACATGTTGTCCGTAATTTTTTGCAAAGAAGATGGTGAAGACGTCATGCGATACTTGACGAGTGGCAACGTGATATCCTGAGCTGTTTTAATTTTGGAATTGACCGCAAGACCCGCAGGAGCAACCAATACAGCACACGAGATGCGTTCCGGAATATAGGTAGCCAGTCTGAGAATAATGCCTCCTCCAAACGATGGGCCGATAAATGCACTCTTTTCGATATCATAGTGATCCAGCAGATCCGATACCCATAATGCCAAACTATCAAACCGTGTCGAGATACTCGCTTCCTCACTATAACCAGGATGACCAATCGTATCAGGAGCTATAATCCGGTATTCTTTAAATAAAGAAGAGAACCATGACAATGTCATCGGATTCACACAATTACCGCCCTGGAGAATAAATAACGGCTTGCCATCTAGAGGACCCGTCATTAAAACATGCGTCTTTCCAAAACGCGTCTCTACATACTCCCGAGTAAATTTCTCACCCAACTCGTTCAAATAAATCTCATACTCTTCAAGTATGCTGCTCTTGCCTTCTTCACTTCTATAAATGGAACTCATGTCTGCCTCCTGCAATATATACTCAAATACCCCATTCTATTGAATGGACTTGCTAATCAGTGGACCAAAAAGATAAAGAGGGCCTGCAGATGACAGGCTCCTCCATATGTTTAACTAATCATATTCAGATGATTATAGAGCGGAAACTGGAAATTGTAAATAACGATTCTAATAGACCAGAAATAAAGGAGGCATCCTTTGGAAAAATTCCTACTTCCGGCCGTAATCTGCCTTGATTTCGCCCCACTGTTTGGTCTGCCATTTTAGCACTTTATTGCTGTACGTATTCGTCTGGAGCCACTGCTCCGCACGATCAATCATCAGCCAGATCTCTTCCGTGGAGTTGTCCCGTGCTAATGTCGTGGCTACTTTTTTCTGCTTTAGCCATTTCATGGCATTGACCGAGTCGGTATACACCGTTTTGGTACTGCCTTCTTTTTTCAGATGTGCAAGGGCATGTACAATGGCCAAAAATTCGCCCAGATTGTTCGTGCCTTTGGAGATCGGTCCGACGGAGAAAATAACCTCACCGGTGCGGGTGTCTACTCCTTTGTATTCTACAGGTCCGGGGTTACCACGTGTGCCCACATCAACAGAGACGCTGTCGTAATCCACTTCCTCTGACGTTTCCATGCCAGCACTTCTTCCGCTACCAGCCGACTTTGTCTTCGACGCTCCGCCTGCACTTGAACCCCAGTTCCCTTTCCAGCCAGCACGATACGCTTCTTCTGCGGCTGCTTTGGACTCATAGGATTTATATTTTGCTCCAGTATAATGATCCGTCTGCGCTTTGCAATCTGCCCATGTGTTATACACACCCGGCTTCTTGCCTTCCCAGACAACATAATATTTCTGTTTTGCCACTGTAACCCGCTCCTTTGTTCACTTCATCAATACCCTATTGTAAACGATCTGGTGGGCGGAATGAAAGCTATGGATTTGGCCATCTGCATAATTCCTCCAACTCCAGAACAGTCTAAGAAACAAAGCGCATACTGGAATAGAAAGGAATATACGTATGGACTGGATATGGAAATCTGTTTTACTTGTACTTATCGGCATGATTCTGCTGCGAATTGCAGGACGCAAGTCGATCTCACAGATGAGTGTCGCCACAACGGTCATCATGATCTCCATCGGAACAACGATTGTACAACCCATCGCAAATCATGAGCTTGGCAAAGCGATTGGATCAGCATCGGTCTTCATTTTGACATTGCTTGTAGTGGAACAACTGCAATTGAAATTTAATATTTTTGAACGGTTAATGAGTGGCAGTTCCAAAATCGTGGTAGAGGACGGAAAGGTCATTATCCCGAATCTGAAACGTATGCGTTATACGATGGATCAGCTTGAGATGCATATGCGACAGCACGGAATTACAAGTGTAGACGATCTGGAGACAGCAACGGTGGAACCCAATGGTCAACTTGGTTATGTCCTGAAACGACATGCTCGTCCCGTGACGATTGGAGATCTGGAAGAGATCCTACGAAGTTATGCGATTACAGGTAGTAGTCCAGCAACGGGAGAACACCCCCAACAAGACAACAGCAACAAGTCTTCAACGCATAGCGATAATTCCTCAGATATTTTTCAAGAAGTCAGCAAAGGTGCTCATGCTCATCCCGTTGATCCCAAGCTTCAATAGTTGATCCCTACCCCCACCTAAAAAACAAAAGACCGGCCTTGTGAGCACTCAACAACATCGCTCCAACAGGCACGGTCTATTTTCACTTCAATTGATTATTTCGAAAGATTTCTCCACGTCATCCAAACAAAGATATAGCCCCAATCAACGTGTACTCAGGTAAGCAATGCCTAAGCCGCCCGTAACTGGATTTGTATAGATTTCACAATCGACATCAAATACCTCACCAATCATCTCGCGAGTCAGAATATCAGCCGGTTTGCCATGGACCACAATCTGGCCCTTTTTCACCACATAGAGATAATCGCAATATTCTGCGGCGAGTTCGAGATCATGCAGCGCTGCCAATATACCAATGCCGAGTCCACGGACAATATTTAGAATCTGAAGCTGGTATTTGATGTCCAGATGGTTCGTCGGCTCGTCCAAGATCAGGAATTGGGGTTGCTGTGCCAAGACACGCGCCAAGACGACACGCTGTTTCTCCCCACCAGACAGAGACACGTAATTGCGGTCTGCATGTCCAGTCAGATGTACTTTTTCCAAAGCCTGCTCGACGATTTCGTGATCCCGTTCATTATCCGTCTCCAGCATTTTTTTGTGTGGGGTACGGCCCATCATGACCATCTCGCGTACTGTAAAATCAAAACTCAATTCATTAAACTGGCCAACAACGCCCATGTGTCTGGAAACAAGCTTTGGACTGGATTTGAGAATATCGGTATTGTCCAGAAAAACCTTGCCTTGCTGCGGTTTGATCACTTTATAAATGCTCTTGAGCAGCGTTGACTTGCCACAACCATTCGGTCCGATCAGCCCAACGAACTGTTTACCGTTCACCTGTAATGAAATATCCTTGATGATGTCCGTGTTCAGCACAGAGATGGATACATTTTCTACGTTCAGCTTCATGTTTAATTTCCTCCAAAACCGTAGCCTTTTTTGACCAGCATATACATAAACATTGGTGCACCAATCATGGCCGTAATAATACCGATTGGCAACTCCACGCTGGATATGAGGGATCGTGCAATAACATCCGTCCAGATGAGGAAAATGGCTCCAAACAGCACGGATACAGGCATCACTTTACGATGGTCGGAACCCACGAGACCTCTGACAATATGCGGAATAATGAGTCCAACAAAACCAATCATGCCACAGCTCGCCACCATAACACCTGTCACCAAAGCGGTTAACAGCATGTACAGTCTGCGATACACACTCAGATTAATGCCCAGCGTAACAGCTGCTTCATCCCCCAATAACATCGTATTGAGAACTCTGGACTGTAAAAGGAAAAATAGAATCGCCACCAGCACGACGATACCCACGAGTGGAAGCTTGTTCCATCCGGAAGCCGCCAGGCTGCCCATGGTCCAGAATGTCACCGTTTTGATGCCTTCAGCATTGTTGGCAAAATAAATAATAAAGTTCGAAAAAGCGCTACATAACGCGTTAATCACCATTCCCGCAAGCACCAGCTTGACCGACGTCATTTTCCCCCGAATCCCTGCCAAAGTCAGGACCAGTAAGGACGCACCCATCGCACCGGCAAAGGCCCAGAAAGCAACCCCCGTCTGACCAAGCCACCCAATCGCACCAAATCCAATAAGAATTGCAAAGGTTGCTCCAAGTGAAGCACCTGAGGATATACCCAGTATGTAAGGATCAGCGAGCGGATTCTGCACAGCAGCCTGCATAACAGCACCGCACAAGGCCAAGCCTGCACCGATAAACATCGCCATCAGCACACGCGGGAAACGAATCTGCCAAATGATATCGGTAAAGGAACCTGCCTCAATGGGTGTTGTCCCCCACTGAAATCCCGTTAATTTGTATAATAGAATACGATATGATTCCGCCAGTGGAATTTGTACCTGTCCAATGGAAACTGCAATACCTACGGATATAAGCGTAATCATGATTAAAGCTGCAATCAGTAAAGCAAACCCGGATTTACTATGAATCAGAGACTCTCTTTTCCCCATACGCTGTGTCTGAACCTGAACCGTCTGTGCCATCTCTTCCCCCATCAATTCGCGTAAAATGTAGAACAAATTAAATTTAGCTATTTACAATGTGTTTTCTCGGATTATAATTGAGAATGATTATCTTTGTCAATTTAAAACACATAGAAAAGGGGTTCATCATTTAATGAAATTCACATCCAGAACCATTGGCTTCGCTGCTCTAAGTCTCCTGTTACTGCTGCTTGCAGCCTGTTCGAACGCTTCAACTTCTTCCCCTGCCGAAGAAACAACTTCACCTACTAACACGACAGAAACTTCAGCTCCTGCTGAGAATACAAATAAAACGACGTACCCGCTCACCATTGAAAATTTCACGATCTCGGGTGAGGGTGGCGAGTGGAAACCCAAAGTGCAAGTATTCGATAAAGCACCTGAACGTGTTGTTGCGAATACCCAATCTGCGGCTGAGATGCTCATCAAATTAGGTCTGACCGATAAAATGGTCGGTGTTGCTGCTCTATATGGTTCCGTTACACCGGATGTGGCTGATGATTTCGCCCAAATTCCGGTATTGTCCAAGGATTATGTAGGTAAAGAGCTGGTTGTAGGTGCAAGCCCGGATCTGGTTCTCGGACGGGGCGACCTGTTCGCTGATGCAGACTGGGGCGTGGGTACCGTCGATGGATTGAATGACTTGAATATCCGCACGTTCCTGCAAACGACGAATCACAAAGGCACACTCGAAAGCCTCTATAGCGATATTGCACAACTTGGAAAGATCTTCGACGTTCAAGAGAATGCCGCAACTTTCACGGAAAGTCTGAAGACTCGTGTTGCAGCCATTAAGGCAAGTGTAGCGGATCAGCCTGAGCAACGTTTTGCTTATATCGTACCCGCTACAGAAGACACCATTACGGTAAGCAGCATGCAGAACGATACGTATCAGCTTGATGCACTTGGCCTGTTGAAGCTGAAAAATACGTTTGATGGTGTGCAAGGTGAGGTAAGTGTTGAGCAACTGATCACAGCGAACCCGGACTACCTGCTCTTGTCCGCGTATGCCGGTTCACCGGATATCGATAAGCTAATTGAGAACCTGTATGCCAACCCTGCCCTGCAAAGCATGAACGCGATCAAGAACAAACAGATCTATGTCACAGATTTCAGCCAGTTCTGGGGTTATGGATATCAAATTCTGGATGGCATTGAGAAAATGGGACAGGAAATGAAAGCTAATCCGATGAAGTAATGACTTGAGCCAATGAGCAGGAGAAGACATTCTCCCTGCTCTTTTGCTATATTGGGCGTGCAAGAAATCACGGATCAAAGCTTGACATTAGTTTGATAACAAACTATATTACACGTATGAAAACAAGAGACGCTATTTCACTCATATCCAAAATTAAAGAGAAGGTCAACCGTTTCATCCTTACTGAGATGGCTGAGCAGGGAATCCAGGATCTCGCCACGTCCCATGGGGATATCATCTATGCCCTGTACAACAATCACAGGATGACCATGGCTGAAATCGCCAAAAAAATTGGCAAGGATAAATCCACGGTGACTGCACTTGTGGACAAATTGGTGCGGACAGGATACGTCCTCAAGGAGCGTGATGCAACAGATTCACGAGTTGTTCATGTGGCTTTGACTGCAAAAGGCGAACAATTAAAGCCTGTTTTTGAAGAGATATCTCAGCGCATGCTGGACGCGTTCTATGCGGACGTTACGGAAGCTGAGAAAAAAGAACTGCTACGAATTTTAATGAAAATCCATAGCAACTTCTAATTTTTTTCGGAGAAATAGTTTGATATAAAACTAATATTTCAGAGGAGTTTTTTGGTATGACGGACTACACTCAATTTTTACCGGAACATGAGGTAAAGAAGATCGGAGAACATGATTTACACTTGGAGATATTCGCAGGAACCCCGCCTCATGACGAAAAAACAACGACCCAGAAGCCCCCACTGCTGTTCGTTCACGGTGCATACACAGGCAGCTGGATGTGGAGCAAATATATCCCCCACTTTGTCAAGCACGGTTGGACCTGTTATGTCATGAACCTGAGAAGTCACTACAAGAGTCGGGTCATGGATATGACAAAGATTACGTTTGACGATTATTTAGAGGATATTCGTGAAGTGTTAGCCGAGTTCAACGAGCCTCCCGTCCTCATTGGCTTTAGCATGGGTGGAATTCTCAGTCAAAAGATTGCAGAAACCGTTACTCTGGCAGGCCTGGTTGTGATCGACGCCAGTCTGAGCAAGGAAGTGCATGAGCTAATCCCCTACCCGGAAAGTAATCGTATCACACCTGGAATTATCATGCCTGCACCTGTCCGTGATGAACTAACCAGTATAGATGAGACGGCAGAAGACATTGCTTTTCAGCGTAAATATCTTCAGATGGAGTCTGCGAAGGCATTTAGCACATTTTCCGTGATGTTTGGAGCAGATGGCGGTGTATCCATTAATGGCGACCTGATCCATTGCCCCAGCTTGGTGATTAAGGCTGTTTCCTGTGAAGACGAAGATCAGAGAGGCAAATTAACTGCCCAACAGCTGGATGCTGAATATGCCGGACTGTGGGATACGACCCATACAGGTTTACTGGTAGGCCAACGGTACAAGGAACCTGTCGATATCATCCTTGAATGGGTGAACAGACAATTCCCCTTTGAATTAACGGAAAAACTCACAAAATAAAATAAATACCATGTTAATACCTCCTTTTTACCTTTAATCCTGTATGCAAAAGTTTATTTTTTTTAGATAAGCTTATATGCATAGTTCTGGATAGGATTAAACGATAAGAAAAGAGGTTTTTATTCATGGCCATTAACACACCCCTCCCAAAACAAAGGGAGCTACCTTCCATATCTTCAGAACGCCTTCCGTGGGCTGGGCTTCTTGCATTAGCCATGGCGGGATTTATTTGCATCCTCACTGAAAGCTTGCCTGCGGGACTGCTGCCGCAAATCGCAAAAGACTTGGGGATCACAGAAGCCCTCACAGGACAGTTGGTGACTCTTTATGCCATTGGATCACTTGTTGCTGCCATTCCATTGACTGCTGCTACACGCGGATGGAGACGCCGACCTCTACTGTTAGTATGCATTAGTGGTTTTCTTGTCTTTAACACCGTTACCGCCTTATCGTCAGATTATATCCTTACACTTGCTGCTCGTTTCATGGCGGGAGTCTCTGCGGGTGTGTTATGGGGCATGACAGCAGGTTATGCTCGTCGGATGGTTCCGGATTCGTTAAAAGGTAAAGCCATGGCTGTGGCTATGGTCGGCACTCCGGTAGCATTAGCCCTGGGTGTCCCAATCGGTAGTTTTCTCAGTTCTTATGTCGGCTGGCGCCTCATCTTCGGGATGGTATCTCTTCTAACCGTAGCTTTAATCGTATGGGTTCTCTGGAGAATGCCGGATTTTGCCGGAGAGCCAGCTGGTGAACGTCTTCCGCTGCATAAGGTGTTTTTAATTCCGGGAGTTAGGCCTATTCTGTTTGTTGTTCTGGCCTGGATGCTTGCCCATAATATCCTTTACACCTATATTTCTCCCTACCTAGCCCAGACCGTATTTGCTAACAGAGTAGACTTGATTTTGCTCATTTTCGGTATTACTTCCATTGTTGGAATTTGGTTAACCGGAATGCTCATTGACCGATTTTTGAGGAGATTAGTAATCATTAGCTTGGCAGCATTCGCTCTCGCGTCTGTCGTGATGGGAATCGGTACTCATCAACCTATGATTATTATCCTTGGCGTCATGATCTGGGGACTTACGTTTGGCGGAGCCGCGACACTGTTACAGACTGCCATCGCTCAAGCCGGAGGCAAAAGTACAGATGTCGCCCAATCGATGCTGGTTACAGCATGGAATCTGGCGATTGGCGGAGGAGGCATCATCGGGGGCATCCTTCTTGAGCTATTTGGAGCAGGATACCTTTCTGGGGCGCTGTTTATCTTGCTTATTCCTGCTTTGCTTGTAGCTATGCGTGCTTATAAATATGGATTTACCAGAGCAAATTAACAGGAAGGCATTTTGCATGAGTTACACGCAGGAGGAAAGAGGAGTTCACTTGATGTGGACTCCTCTTCTGTTTTTCATTTTAAAGACCAGAATTTTATTCTGCCTGTGCCAACAGATTTGGTCCTTCCACTAGATTCTTATGTGCAATTGGAGAAGACATGGTGATTAAAGTCATGTAAGTACCGTACGGATCACACTTGTTCTGAAACTCCTCGAGTCCCTGAATGGTATCTGTGAGGATTTTCAGCAAGTAATTGTACTCTCCGCTTATCCGATAACATTCCACAACTTCAGGTGACGCACGACAGAAATCCAGGAAAGGATAACAATCCCGCGTACGAAAAAGAACATAGGCTGTGCTCTGCTTGCCCAATTTGGATGGGGAGATTACGGTTCGATATTCCTCGATAATTCCCTTTTCTTCCATTCGTTTGACTCGTTCAGTAACGGCGGGCTGAGATAACCCCACCAGTTTGCCGAGTTCGGTCATGGACAATCTCGCCTGATTCTCCAAGTGATACAGAATATGCTGATCTATTTCGTCCATGTGATCCACTCCTTTAAATACATAAGATATATTCAGAAATTACCTTAAGTATATTCGCAAATTCATTATAATGCCTTTAACAAACCATGTAATACAAGATCAATCATTTATATAATAAACACAGTTATCACGAGAAATCAAATACATCAGTTGGTGAGAGGAAGATAAACATGAGAAAAAAAGACATGACGACATTGCATAATTATGTGGATGAAGCCATTGACCGCGCTCTAAGCGAAAAAAGAATCGTAGGAACAGTTGTACAGGTTGCATTAAGAGGGGAACTGGTATATAGCCGGGCTGCTGGTTTCGCAGACAGGGAGCAAAAACGCACCATGTCGGAAAACGCTCTGTTTCGACTTGCTTCCGTAACCAAACCTATTGTCTCGACAGCGGCTCTGGCATTAATCTCACAAGGAAAGCTGAGTCTGCATGATCCGGTGACACGCTGGCTGCCTGCATTCCGGCCCAAACTTGCTAATGGCCAGGACGCTTTAATATCAGTACATCAGTTGATGACACACACCGCAGGCTTGACATACCGTTTCTTCCAAGAAGATCAGGGAACCTATGAGCTTGCAGGAGTATCGGACGGAATGGATTGGTCTGAAATTAGTCTGAAGGAGAATCTGCAAAGGCTGGCTTCTGCTCCTCTTCTGTATGAGCCAGGCAACATGTGGAGATATTCCATTGCAACAGATGTACTTGGTGCCGTTATCGAAAAGGTAACTGGGATGTCACTACGAGAAGCTGTCCAAACGCTGGTTACTCATCCACTCCACATGACCGACACTGACTTTGTTGCGGTGGATTCGGAACGATTAACAGCCGCATATGCTAATGGTTCTGAAGAACCGCGTCTCCTTCATCAGGTGTTGGAGCTGATTCCTTTTATTGAGGGCACTGCTGGCTTCCGACTGTCACCCAATCGTGCGAATCGTACTTCTGCTTACTTGTCGGGCGGAGCGGGTATGGTTGGAAGTACCGGAGATTTTCTTACTTTACTTGAAGCCTTGCGACAAGGAGGACAGCCTCTCCTTACAGAAGCCGTTGCGGCTGAGATGTCTACCAATCAAATCGGTGATCTCGTGATGCCATATTGGCCAGGCAGAGGGTTTGGCCTTGGTTTTACCGTACTTAAAGATCCTGTCGCAGCCGGTACACCGGAATCCCCGGGTACGTGGCGAATGGGTGGAACATACGGTCATTCCTGGTTTGTTGATCCAAAAGAAGAACTTAGTGTTGCAGCATTCACCAACACGGCACTTGAAGGGATGTCGGGCCAGTATACAACCGATATCTGTGCTGCCATCTACGCGAGCATTCGTGAAGGCAAAGAGGCTGCAAGAATTTAAATACGAATAACCGCCCAATATCATTGGGCGGCTTTATTTGGCAACGATGGTAAGGCTACTGTCTGTTATTACTCAAATTTTTCTTTTTAAAAAGGTAGATCCCCGCAACAAGAATAAACCACACCGGCGTGACAAACAGCGCCACTCGCGTATCCTCAGCCAACGCCAAGACCACCAACACAAAAACCAAAAACGCCAGAATGAAGTAGTTGGAAAACGGATATAGTGGCAACTTGAAGCGACTGCGACTCGCCAGTTCCGGCTGGGTACGGCGGTATTTCAGGTGACAGATTACCATGATGCCCCAGACGAAGATGAAGCACACAGTCGACACACTCGTGATCAGCGTAAATACACCCTCTGGCATGATATAGTTCAGCACAATCGCGATCAGAATAACGATCGTGGAGAAAAACAGCGCATTGGAAGGGACTTTCCTCTTGTTCAGTCTTGCAAATGATTCAGGTGCGTTGTGATCCTTTGCCATGGAGAACACCATACGGCTTGTACTGAAAATGGCACTGTTGCACGCTGACGCTGCGGAAGTCAGTACCACGAAGTTCACAATGCCTGCAGCAGCCGCAATACCCACAGCGGCAAACACTTGTACAAACGGACTTTCAGTAGGCACTATGGCGTTCCACGGGTAAATACTCATAATAATCAGCAGTGCGCCAACATAGAAGAGCAGTACCCGGATCGGAATCTGGTTAATGGCTTTCGGAATAACCTTCTCCGGGTTCTCCGTTTCCCCTGCTGTGAGTCCCACCAGTTCCATGCCTACAAAGGCGAACACCACCATCTGGAACGATATGATGAATCCATGCATTCCATTCGGGAACCATCCCCCATGACTCCACAGATTGGTGAAACTTGCTGGACCCTGATCCGTGGTAAAACCTTTGAAGATCATATATAAACCAACAACAATAAGTGCCAGAATAGCCACGACTTTAATTAGGGCAAACCAGAATTCCATTTCACCAAACAACTTGACCGTCGCCAAGTTCATGATTAACAATATGACCAACGCAATTAACCCCGGCATCCACTGAGGTACATTCGGAAACCAAAACTGTGTATACAATCCAATGGCCGTAATATCAGCCATGGCAATGGAGATCCAGCAGAACCAATAGGTCCAGCCTGTAATAAATGCCGCCATATTTCCCAGGTAATCACGCACAAAATCGACAAAGGAATGATACTGCAAGTTGCTTAACAGCAGCTCTCCCAATGCACGCATGATCAGGAATAATACAACCCCCGTAATGATGTAGGCCATCAAGATGGACGGCCCTGTCAGTTGGATCGTTTTTCCTGCTCCAAGAAACAGACCTGTACCGATCGCACCTCCGATCGCCATCAACTGCACATGCCTGTTCTTTAATCCCCTTGTTAACGTTTCTTGCTGCATGATCAACCACCACTCTCTTTCTGCAAATGCTCTCTACGATGCAAAATATTATTACTCATCATATAATAATCTGCCCAGAATACATATCCCTCTTTTATATATTTTTTTGCACAGCAAAGAGGCCACCTTTGTAAGAGGTGACCACTTCATATGCTCCTATTTCATGCCCTGGGCTTTTATCAATCTTAAGTTACATCCGATCCATACTATTATCAGCCTATGTACATTCCTTTGTTATTCTCATGCCAAGTTATGCTGATAATACATATCTATAGAAGTATTTTAAAATAAAAGTCAAGCATAGAGCGGCAACAACTAAAAAGGTAATCGCTAATGAACGTTCGTTTTTCCAAATTCGAATAGCATTAGCAACATTAATTATGAATAATGCAAGCAAGTTAATGGTACCCGAGTTTGATTGAAACGAGTTGAACACGATCATCATAAATCCTACAATCCAGATTAACAAAAACCACAGTGGAATCTTCTGAAAAAGCTGCTTCATTATGATGTACTCCTTATATATTAAATTGGTCTGTGTACAAGATATTCTTCAACGGGAATGGAAATTCCTTTATTTAGGTCATAATCCCAAATAATTAATACTATTTAGATCCAGTTTTAAGTATCTTCACAGTAAAAAGGGCTCCCGATAAAGGCGCCCTCTGGTCTGTTAATCTATTCCTTTTTCTTTTCCAATCTGTTTTGAGGATATCAATTAGTGTAATTTCATTGCCCTCTTTGTCCGTGCCATTTTCAGAGAGCGCAGTGTATCAAATTTTCGATCTTAATGCATCTCCCTACAAATGCGGAAGGTTCAGAAAGCACCATCTTTTTAACGAAAAGCGCTATCTATCCAACAACTACTTTTGCTTATAAAACTCGTGGTACAGCTTCATTAACGCTCGCTTCTCAATCCGTGATACATAAGAACGTGAGATGCCCAGTTCCTTCGCAATTTCGCGTTGAGTTCGTTCCTCCCCGCCTGCTTCCAGGCCAAATCGACCGATTACAACTTCCTTCTCCCGGTCATCCAGGATATCTAGATTGCGATAAATTTTGCTTTTTTCAATCTTGAGCTGTACCCGATCTACAACATCATCAGCTTCTGTGCCAAGGATGTCGATTAATGTAATTTCATTGCCTTCTTTGTCCGTACCGATAGGGTCGTGCAGGGATACGTCTTTGCGTGTTTTCTTCAGGGAACGCAGATGCATAAGTATCTCGTTTTCAATACATCTCGCCGCAAATGTGGCAAGCTTCGTGCCTTTGCCTTGTTGAAAACTTTCGATCGCTTTGATCAAACCAATGGTTCCGATGGAAATCAGGTCTTCCTGATCTTCACCCGTATTGTCGAACTTCTTGACGATATGCGCGACGAGGCGCAGATTGTGTTCAATGAGCAGATTGCGAGAGTGGGCATTGCCTTCAGCCATAAGGCGCAAATGTTTGGCTTCATCACCCTCAGCCAGTGGCTGGGGGAACGCATTATTTTTGACATACGAGACGAGTAACGTTAACTCTTTAATGAATAGAGCAATTGCGGTAAACAATCCGGGCACAGATGACACCTCCTGCAGTTTTACAACGATCTGGCCTGAGCACATGTGGGAACAGGGTCGATCTATTGTATGTAGGCAGAGGCCCAGAAGTGCACGTACACTTGAAAAAGGGGATGATCTTGCGAAGATTTCACAGACTCACAGAAACTATGGAGCCCACCCGCTGAAGTAGGAGAAATTCTCTTTCCACACTTTCGATAAAATACTTCTTCTCACCAAATAGGACAACATCATTCTGGGCTAATGAAACATCGCTTTTAAAATAGATCACATTGTCCGTTTCCCGAAACGCACCTTTGTAATAAAACATCAGATCCCTCTCCTTCATAACAGTACCTATGTAATAAATTAAACCAATACTTACACTCTCATTAACCCCATCTCCAAAATTAAAAATACCCATGTGCTCCTTTCCGATGACTTGATTCATAACAAAAACCCCAGCTCTGTAGGAAACAGAACTGAGGCTGCGGCATATCCAATATGAATCCCATTAAATTTTCTAGGAATACCGGTTAATCACTTGAAGATTCGTTGTGAGAACTGATACAGGCCGCTGTTCCAGACAGATGGTTCGTGTCCACCTACATCCAGATAAAAGGTATGCGGAATGTTCATGCTGCTCAAGCCATTTTTGAAATTCTGGCTGACCCATAACAGACCATCACTCGATCCACAGGAGATCCACAACAATTTGAGTTGGCTAGCGACTTGTCCCGGGTTGGAAACCAGCTGCGATACAGATTGAGTATTCGGTGCAGCCGAGAAGGCCCCTACCCAAGCGAAGGTATTCAGATTTTTCAATCCGAAGTTAAGCGACTGCCCACCACCCATGGACAGTCCGGCTAGCGCACGACTATTCTTGTCTTTGTACACCGGATAATTGGCCTCGATATGAGGAATCAGATCCTTGATCAGGTCTTGCTCAAACCGTTCAAACGCAGCCACTTTGTCCGGAGCAAAAATGTCACCGACTGGACGGTCGTCCTTCATGGCACGGCCATTCGGCATGACAACGATCATCTGGGACAGCTTGCCTTCCGAATACAGGTTGTCCAAAATGTTCTTGGGTTTCATTGCATTGACCCACTCATGCTCATCCCCGCCGATGCCGTGCAGGAGATACAAGACGTTATACTTTTTATTCGGAGAATATCCTGGCGGTGTATACACGGTCGCTTTCCGTGTATTGCCCACCGTTGTGGAGTAATAGGATATCAGATTGGTATTTCCGTGCGGAATATTGTTTCGATAGCCATCAAAACCCGGTGGTGCAGGCACCACCGGAGTGTTAGCCAGCGCATTGTTTGCGTCATTTCCGGATACATTCATAGATTCATACGCTGTGTTCTGAGCACCAACCTCGCTGGAATCCGTAGCAAAAGCCATTGTTGGGGCAATCATGGCAACGATCATCGAAAGACTTAAAAGGATTGTAATACGTTTTTTCATCTCAATTTCTCCTCTCAATTTTGTCAAACTTAAGTATGCGTTTCTCGAAGTTTCACTGGATTACGCTTGATGCTGAAGTTCAACTTTTTTCTAACGCGGTGAAGCAAGCTTCCTCTCAATCCAATATTGAAAGCCCTTACAACAAACGAGTTAGATCACCTCCCTTCCCTTCAGAAAAACACTGAAACATGTAGATTCCACTCTGTTTTTCCGACATAGAATTACTTATATAGTATATTTAAACTTATTTATCCATTTTTTGCAACAATATTTTCATTTCTAGCGATTCAATTCAATGATCTTATAGCGTCAGAGTTTTTCTTCTTTCTTCTTTCTTCTTTCTTCTTTCTTCTTTATTCTCGAATCACAATTAAAATTGTAAAATACTGTTGTTAAATTGAATATTTTACCTTATTATAGCTTCCATAGGGGGGTGTCAATGAACAATTTCAATAGATTCATAATATTTTTCTTCTGAGATATGCTTACGAAAAAGTTTCAACGTTTCGGCCGCCAATATCTTTTGCAACTACTTTATTTTCTGGGAGGAAAATGATGATGTTCAATGTACGCTTGTCGATCAAAAAAGCATGGGCTTCATTCCTGGTTATTACATTATTGCTGCCTTTACTTGTAGGATTATGGCCATCCAATGTCTATGCTGCATCTAACAATGAAGGAAAAATATCTATAACCGCAGATGATGAGTTCACACTTTTTATAAACGGCAGACAGACGGGAAAAGGCACCGACTGGGCCAAAGCCTATACGTTCCCTGTGCCGATTCAATCTGGCATCAATGTGATTGCGGTTCAAGCGAAGGATATAGGCCTCTATGCGGGACTGCTGGCAGACCTTAGCTACGGAGATGAGAATCTGGTTACGGATTTCAACTGGAAAGTATCTGAACGATATATCGAAGGTTGGGAGCAACCCAAATTCGATGATTCGTCATGGTCACGTGCTACTGATTTCGGACGGTATGGCAGTGATCCTTGGAAACAGATTAGTGGCATGCCAGAGGAGACCAGTGCACGCTGGATCTGGGCAGGCAAGACCAATGTGAATGCTCCAGTTTCAGAAGCATATTTTCGAATCTCATTTAACGTCTCCGAAGATGGACTGGCTATTAGCAACCCCATTTCTTCTTCAGGTCAATTCGAGCAAGTCGATTATCAGTTAAAACCAACCCAACCCATGCCTGCTTCCATGGTGAAGAGACTTCCCGTGGTAAATGCCGTCTTTGAAACGGTGGAAGAGAAAGGTTCTATAGAACTTAGCACCCAAGAGGCTGCCCAGATCGGTAATAACCTAGCTCCTGGTCAGATCTTTCTCGATCAGTCCTCTGCCCGGGCTATCAAAGTTACAAGCGTCAATAGAAGCTCTGGTGGTATGCGGGTAGATTACACCACTCCGGGTGTGGAGGAATTGTTCGATTACTATGATATTCCCGAGCAGGAGGTCTCGTTCGAAGAGCGTAATATCGTCATGCCTGATCCTGAGATGGTATTGGATAGCAAGGAATGGCTTGTTCAGGAAACCCCTTCCTTGTTAGAGACCGATATAACTGACGATGCTGAAATGCGACAGTTCAACATCGACAACACGATTCAAAATGATTTAGATGCAAATATGGACACTGTTGCGGATGCAGAAACAATGGATATCGCTTCCACGGATATCGCACCCATGGATCTGAATGATGTGATTCGTGCTGCTGGAGCAGGTGATTTTGCCAATTGCAAAAAATCCGGCAATGAGTTTGTCTGTGATTTCAAGAAGGTACTTGTAAATCAACAAAATGCAAACGGTAACAAAGTGTTCGTTGAAGCAGGTGGCAAGCTCACCTTGATTGCACCCAAAGTTACGGGGAAATACGGATTTTGGGGAAAATATGATCTGAAATTTACTGCTGGTGAGAAAGCCAATATCTATATCAAAGGTGATGCCAAGTTCAAAAAAGAAGTCAAAGTTCCAATCATGGGCTTCAACGTTGGTGCTGGCAATCTCGGAGCCGTATCTGTCGGCGTTTTTCTGGTCATTGGTATTGACGGCAACGTCACCTTTGAATTTCAGGTCGATCAGGGATACACGGTTACCGCGGGAGTCAAAGGGAAGACACGTGTCTTTATTCCCGTGAAGATCCAGCCTTACAGCAATGTGAACAGATATCTTACGGTAACCCATAAAATTGAAGGACAGATCACTGCTTGGGCAGGAGCCAAAGCGGAAGTCGGTCTGAAAATTGCCGGCAAAAAAATACTTGAGGTAAGTGTTTTTGCCGGCATTGAAGGCACAGGGAAATGGACAAGCAGCAATAATGTGCCCAGTACCATGTCTCTAAAGATTGATGCTCTCGTCAAAGGAGAAGGAGCTGTATTTAATAAATCCTTCAAACTCTTCGAGTTGCGCTGGAATTTGGTGAATCTGGTGAAAACCCCTACCAATCCGGGAACCGGACAGAACCTGGCACGAAATGCTGCCATAACGGTAACTTCCACCTATCCCGGGTATTCAGCAGCCCGAATCAATGACGGGGATCGTAACACGGCCTTGGGGGAAAGTTATAGCTGGGCCAATAACCGTAATTCCTCACTTCCCCAATATGTCGTCATTGATTTGCCGGCATCGAGTTCAATCCAGCGAATTGATCTGTATACCACACAGGGATACCCGCTTGCCAATTATGATCTGCAATACTGGAATGGCTCAAATTGGGTGAATCTTGTACAGATTACAGGCAATCAAGAGTTAACGCGTTCACACACATTTTCAGCAGTCAGTACCTCCAAGATCCGTGTCGTAGCGAGTAAAGGTCCTTCGCATCAGCCAACCTATGTGCGAATCAATGAGCTTGAAATCTATTAAAACAGCATACCCAAAAAGCCTCAGCCCCTGGTTACACAGGATGGCTGAGGCTTTCTTGACATCTGTTTAGTATACGGATACTGGATTAACTACCTCTGCACCCTCGGGTGAAGTCAGTCTGTCCTTCATCAACAGACTGATGAACAATCCCAGCAAACCCAGTGCAGCAATTACTGCGGCATACAAAGGCACTGAGATAAGTCCCGTATGCGTAATTGCATACCCACCCATATAGGCACCAGCGGCATTTCCCAGGTTAAATGCCGAATGACTTGAGGTTGTCGCAAGTAGCGGTGCTTCACGAGTCATATTCATAATCCGAATCTGAAGTCCCGGCATAATACCAAAAGCGGCAACCCCCCAGAAAAATATCGTGAGCACTGCTAGATACGGATTCTCCAGTGTCAGCGTGAGCACTGCCAGAAGAACAGCAAGGATACCAAAGTTGACGATTAACGAAGGCATCAGCTTCCAGTCTGCCAGACGGCCGCCAACCAAATTGCCCAAGGTTACACCGAAGCCAAACAACACCAGAATCCAGGTCACACTTTGCTCCGCAAAGCCGCTAATATCCACAAGCATCGGCGTAATATAGGTGAAGACTGTAAACAAACTTCCGCACCCCAACGCCCCAATAAGCAGAACCAGCAACACTTGTGGACGAACCAGATTCCGAAATTGCTGTCCGAGGTTCGCTGGTGCTCCTTGCGGGAGGATGGGAATGAAACGAATGATACCAATCAAAGAAACGATGCCCAAGATCGTAATCGCCCCGAAAGATGACCGCCATCCGAGCTGTTGCCCGATAAATGTACCAAACGGAACGCCAATAATGTTGGCAATCGTTAGCCCTGCGAGAACAACCGATACCGCTCCTGCCCTTCTCTCGGGCGCAACAAGCCGCGTCGCCATGATTGAACCTACACCAAGGAACGTACCATGAGCAAATGCCGTTAAGATCCGTGCTGAGATTAGCAACCCGTAAGTAGGAGCAATGACAGACAATGCGTTACCGATAATGAAAATGCACATCAGCAGCACCAGCAGTTTTTTCTGCGGAATCTTGTGTGTAAATACGGTCAATATCGGCGCACCTACCGCTACACCAAGCGCATATCCCGTAATGAGTTGCCCAGCCTGCGGAATGCTTACATTCAGGTCTGTTGCCACATTGGGCAGCAGACCCATAATAATAAATTCAGTCATACCAATCGCAAAAGCTCCTATCGTCAGAAATAACAGGGATAATGGAAACGCCCCTCGTTTACCTGACGGTGAAACCTGTGGTTGTACTGTGTGTCCAATCGTGCTCATAGATGTTCTCTTCTCCTGTCTCTTAATCAACGATTTTCTGTCGCCTTCAACCACAAGGCATCTGTTAGTTGTTCGAACGTTCCACGCATAGCCAGCTTGTCCCGCCAGTGTGCCGGAATACCACTCAATCCATAATAAGCACCTGCGATCTGCCCATACACCGCACCTGTAGTGTCCGCATCATCACCCAGATTAACAGCTAACAACGCGCCTTCTTCAAAGCTTGATGACTTATGAAACGCCCATAGTGCTGCTTCAAGTGAACGAACCACATAGCCGCTGCCCTTAATTTCCGGCGGTTCTTTGCTCTGATAGGAACCCATAACAACCTCTTCAATAGCAGGCGAAAAAGTAGGTTCTTCCCTCCACTGTCTGCATGTCTCCGGCATCAGCATGACGCTCTTGTCCGCTCCGCGCAGACCGGCAACAATTATGGCGGCCAGCACTTCACATGCTTCCACGCTTTCCGTTGCAGCATGTGTTGTCCGGGAGCTCAGCCCAGCATAGTGGACCGCCTCGTTTGGTTGATTAGCGTAAGCCATCACGACAGGTGCAAGCCTCATGATAGAGCCATTGCCCGCCGTCATCGGGTCGGTTGATCCGCTGTAAGCTTCTCCAGTTATCTCAAACCTCTCCAAGGCACTTCGCGTGGCCCCGCCGATATCAAAGCAATCGCCTGTGCTGCTCATATACCCGACCTTGTACCAATTGGTGTATCTGCGCATCTGATCCGCAGGATCAAAGTCTGTCTTACGTACCAGACTTTCTGCCAGACACAGAGCCATGGATGTATCATCTGTCCACTGCCCTGCCTCCAGCCCGAATACGCCGCCACCCACGATATCCGTTACGGGTTCAAATGCGCCCGGGCTACTGAATTCCACGGTAGTTCCCAACGCATCACCCGCTGCAAGCCCGATGAAGCAGCCATTGAAACGGTCCTTTTGCAACATGCTTATCTTCCTCCCTTACTCCATATACTTTTACAATCTTTCTTCCATTCTCCCACAGGGCCTGATCTGGCGTAAAGCTAATAAAATCCAATAAATTCAGCTCCATTTCTTCTATTATAAAAGTGTCGAAAGCTGTTGAACGGCCAGACTATCCAATTTTCATAAAAAAAGTTTTATTTTTTTGAGCTGTAAAAACAGTTTATTCAGTACACCGCTTACATGCAAAAGGGTTAACGGTTTGCAACGTTCATCATTTTCTGAAAACAAATCATACATGTGAAAATTTTCAATGTAAACAATCATGACGCGCTTGACCCTTTGGTTTGTCCTATGTTACGGTTTTATTAGCTTCAAACGCATATTTTTTCCCAAATTAATATTCGTTTTCGGTGTATTGCGTCAACTAATATCCCGCAGGTTAATGAATACAGGGAATGAATTTGCAGAAAATTTTCACTTTTTATCCCCAAACTAATTCTGAAACAGGAGGAACAAATTTATGATTAAGGCACTGGTGTTTGATTTCGACGGAACGATTATTGATACAGAGACAGCATGGTATATTGCTTTTCGTGATGCTTACAAGGAACACGGCGTAGATTTAACCCTGGAGATGTATTCACAATGCATCGGTACCAGTCTGAAAACATTTAATCCATATGAGTACCTCATCACAGATTTGAATCTTCCGATCGATCGGGAAGAGTTCAGGGAATCCGTTCAGTTGCAGCACGCTGCATTGATGAACAAAGAAAAGGTGCGTCCTGGTATTCAGGAATATCTTGAACAAGCACGTGAAGCCGGACTGAAACTCGCTGTAGCATCCAGCTCCAAACGGGAGTGGGTTGAACAACATCTGGAACAACTGAAACTGAAAGATTATTTTGAAGTCATTCGTACGGCAGATGATGTTGCAAATGTGAAGCCTGACCCGGAACTCTATACTCAAGCACTTGAAGCCCTTGGAGTAACTGCAGACGAAGCCGTAGCGATTGAGGATTCACCTAACGGCGCGCGTGCAGCTGCTGCGGCTGGTATGCACTGCGTAGTCATATCGAATACCATCACAGGAACACTGGAATTCGATATGCCTCACCAACGGCTGTCTTGCTTGACTGACCTTACATTTAACGATTTGATTTCGAAGCCACTCGTCACTACCGTCTAAGGTCTGCACGAATTTCGCGATTTAATCCTTAAAGGGGGAGTTCACACATGAAAGCTGTACATTTTGGTGCGGGCAATATAGGCCGCGGTTTTATCGGTCATATGTTGTCCGCTTCCGACTACGAAGTCTGCTTTGTCGCACGTAACCCGAAGAAAATCTCCATGCTTCAAGAGAGACAGGAATATCCGATTACACTTGCCAATAGAGATCAGGACACTACGATTGTCAACAACGTGACGGCTATCAATGTGAATGAGCAGAATCTCGTTGCTGAAGAGATCGCTTCAGCCGATGTGATCACAACCGCGGTGGGTGTATCTGCACTCGGAGATATCGCCGAACCGATCGCCAAAGGCATTCAACTTCGCATGAAAAACGATAATCAGGCTCCACTGCATATTATCGCTTGCGAAAATGCCATCGGTGGTAGCACCAGGCTGAAGAAACGCATTTATCCATTTTTGGATGAACAAACTCGCAAAAAAGCCGAACGTTATGTTTCTTTCCCCAATGCAGCTGTGGACCGGATTGTTCCGGCTCAAAACCACAAAGACCCGCTGCAGGTCACTGTTGAACCTTTTTACGAATGGGTCGTTCATCGTCCAGCACTTCTGGATGGATTTAAGAAAATAGATGGCGTCCACTATGTGGATTCGCTTGAACCTTATATCGAGCGTAAAATGTTTACGGTCAATACAGGCCATTGTGTCGCCGCATACTTCGGCTATCTCGAAGGATTCAAGACGATCCGCCAGGTGATGAGTAATTCCACCCTTCGAGCCAAAGTGCGCCATGTTATGGAAGAGACCGGTCAGATGCTTATCCAGAAGCACGGATTCAACGCTCAGAAGCATAACAAATATATCGACACCATACTGGAACGCTTCGCCAATCCCAACCTGACGGATCAGGTCACCAGGGTCGGACGTTCCCCCCTTCGCAAGCTTTCGCCTCATGATCGGCTTGTTCGCCCAGCGCTGCAGGCCAGTGAATTCGGAATTGAAATTCCTCATTTAACTTCTGCTATGGCGGCCGCAATGCTGTTTAATGACAAACGCGACGAGGAAGCCATGAAGCTACAACACATGATTCGCGAAGATGGCGTCTCCGCCTTCATCCGTGAACGCATGGGAATTCCCGACGAACATCCCGTTCATCAGAATGTAATCGCCCGTTATCAGGAACTCAGAGGGCGCAAGGAATCGACCATACTAACCTGAGTAACGGATCAGGGCATGGGTTCGATCCTGCAAACTGAATAGAAGCACGGCCAAGAAGCCGGGAGGAACCTATGCAGCAGCATCGCTCCTTCCGGCTATTTGTCTATGCACGGCACGGTACATCTATCTATATTGTAGTAACGTTAATAAAACAGCGCATCTCCTCTCTCAAGGAAACACGCTGTTTAGGGAATCTTTTTAATTTAATTTTCTACTCATTCATAATGGAATTGAGGGATGCATATGCCATGGGCAGGAAACCTTCCGAAGGTTCACCAATAGGCGCTTGGATGTGGAAAATGAAACCATTGCCGTCCAGTTCTTTGACAATAAAGTACTCTGTTTTCTTATCATTCTGGGACATCATGTATAATCTTGCATCCTTCATCGGGCCGTTGCTGAGTTGTTCAGCCGTTAACTGCTTCACTTCTCCGGTCTCGGACAACTCTTCCTTGGCATCCATCTTCAACGTATCCAGATTGTAATTCGCCGGCAGCTTCTCAATCTCTACCTCATAATCCGGATCAATCTTCATTGTTAATTCATGGTCTTCAGCGTCAAAAGCCATCGGTTCAAACACATAAAGTGAATAACCTTTCGCTTGTGCCAATTTCACTGGACGTTTCTCGGTTATTCCTTCTACCGTCACTTCCAGCTCCGATGTCTTCGGACGATCGGACGTTACTGTACCGCCTGCATTGGAACCGTTATTGTCATCACTCGATTCAATCTTTGCAATCTCTGTAAGTACCAACTGTTTCGTTGTTGCATCAATCGTTTTCTCTACATATTTGAAACGAACGGAATCTTCGTCATCGATATCATCCAGAGACTTTTGCATATCTTCGCTCACCTGGAATGACATCGGCTTCTCATTCACTCGAATCTCAACGGTATGCGGATCAGCCCATCCAGTCAGAATACCTTCTGCTTCTATTGCAGCACTTTCATTTGGTTGTTGCTCCGGTGCTGGTGACTGTTCTTCCGTATTATTCACTGTTGGCTGTGCAGCAGGATTACTGTTCCCACAAGCCACAAGCGAGAATCCCATAAGTAAAACCAGGAGTGATGCACTGACTTTCATTGTATTTCCTTTTCGCATATGAACACCTCCGTTAGCTTATACGCAATGATGCTTGTCCATGTTGCTTCTCATCCATTGGCTTGGCTGTATACTAGTACTTACACGGGAGACAGGCAGCTCAATCATGCAAAATATCTGAATCGTTGCTCAGATCCTCTGCTCAGCTGGCCTGATCCATCTGTACCAGTTTGGCATTGGCTCCGTTAAACGCTTTGGTCTGGAGGTTAAATTGCTTTCGGAATTCAGCAAGCTTCGCATATTCGCTATTCCGTACCCGAATGGCTCGCTTAATCTTAACCAGATTAGGTTCTGCACTTTCTCTCATCAGATCATACAACTGCTCATCGGCACTCAGACTCAGCTGATACGAGGCAACAAAATTTTCCAATGCACGTGCTCTAGCTTCATATTGATTCAGCACCTTTTCTGCCTGTGCCAACGTTTCTTCTTTTTCAAATGATAGCTCCTTAAGGGAACTGCGCAAGGCCACCGTCTTCTCGTTGGTCTGTTCCATGGCCTCTTCCGCCTGTTTCAACAACGTTCTTCGTTCATGGATATGATCTGCTGCCTGATCCAGCAGTGCTTCGAGATCACTGTTTTTGTTCTTGCCTTTGTCTAAAATAGACTTGTATAACTTCATATCTTCCTGCTCATGACTGGTCAGCGTCTTCAAACTCTGATCGATCTCCTGACCGCTGAGCACCAATTGGTTTATCTGATTTGCCGCAGGCTCCTGCGGATCTCCACAACCACTCACCAGCAGAATTAGCAATACACTAACTGCCGCAAGCGCCACTTTTTTACTCGTTAGCACCAAAGTCCTTCCTCTCTTGCATCATCTTGTTGTTATATTACAAGCGGGTATCTCCGCTAAAATTGGCTACCCAGTGTGCATCCGGATCGTATACTTCGAACTCGTAACCCCGATCTTCGAGTAACTTCAGAATGCGTGGTAAAGCCTGAACCGTCTGCTCCCGCTCATGCATCAGAATCACTTCCTTATCCCGATGTACACTTTTGCTCACCCGGGCCACAATCTTGTCCGGCTGACCGGGAAGATTCCAATCGAGTGAATCTGTCGTCCAGTCCCACAGTTTGAACCCGGCCGCAGCAATGTCCCCTCTGAACTTTTCACCGATCTGTGGACTGCTGCCATAAGGTGCACGAATCAGATGAGGCGTAAAACCAATCAGGTCCTGCACCATCTTCTGCTCCTTCTTGAATTCTTTCACAAAATTTGCAGAACTGCCGCTCTTATACAGCTTTTTATAGTTATGCGTCATGCTGTGGAGTCCAGGATAACTGCCTTCTTTCAACAGCCGTTTCACTGCTTCTGGATGCTGATTCAACTGACGTCCGATCATAAAAAAGGTAGCCTTCGCCTCATGCTGCTTCAATATATCCAGCAGTTGTTCTGTATATTCAGTTGGCCCATCATCAAACGTTATGTATGCCAATTTGCGAACCTGGCCCTGGAACCGTGCCGGCTCCTCCTTCGCATCCGGAGTAACTTGTATCATGCCGAGCTTGGCCGGCTGTTCGATTACAGTAATCGGAGGCGGCGCCACAACGCTTTTGATCCAATGCGTCATGCCAAAGAATACATATGTAATACCGGTAACGAACAGTACCAAGAGCATTAGAGCTATGATTACCCTTCCATACCGGATTTTTCTTCGTTTATGTGTTTTCGTGCGACTTGTGCTAGGCGGAATACTGCCACGCTCTCCCGCTCTCTCTTGTTGAACTCTCACTGTCATGCCACTTCCTTACTTTCATTTTTTCCCGATTATTGGTATATTATCTCGTTTCATGTCTCTATATAGAAGATTAATAGAAAAATGGATCGGGAGAATGACAGAATAGTTACAAGCCCGGTTACAATCTACTTATCTCTTCGTTCTCTTTATCTTTCCTGCGGTTGTCTTCTCCTGTATAATGAAGTGATTTACGCTATCAGACTTCAAGAAGGAGCTACACCCATGACAAGCTTGAACCGTGCCGGCAGATCCATCTATCTGTTATTCTTTGTCGGCATTATCGCCATTTCTTTCTCTTCGATCTTTGTACGCTGGTCTACCGCAGATGTTGCGGTCATTGCCATGTACCGTCTATTTCTGACCAATCTGCTAATGTTGCCTTTTGTCTGGAAATACAGACATGAGATGATGCGTCTGAGCTTACGGCAGTGGGGCTTGCTGCTTGCATCCGGTGTGATGCTGGCCCTTCATTTCCTGCTCTGGATGGGTTCGCTGCGGCTCACCAGTGTTGCCAGTTCCACAGTTATTCTCGCGCTGGAGCCTATACTGATTCTTGCCGGTTCGGTATGGCTGTTCAAAGCCAAAATTAACCGCATGATGATCATCGGCATGGGCATCGCCCTGCTTGGATCAATCGTCATTGGCGCAGGAGATTTCCAGTTGGCAGGTACTGCCCTGCAAGGTGATGTCCTGTCTTTACTTGGCACAATCGCAGTCGCCGTTCATATGCTGCTGGGTCAATTTTTGCGTGCGGGGCTTAGTGCATTTTCGTATAACTTCTGGGTGTTCTTCGTGGCTGCTTGCACGCTGGCGGTATATAATCTGATCATGGGCCATCCGTTCGGAGGTTACGCTGCGTCAGAGTGGGGAATCTTCCTGCTGCTCGCCATTGTGCCAACGATCTTTGGACATTATCTCTTCAACTGGCTGCTTCAATATATGAATGCCACGACGGTATCCATGGGCGTACTTGGGGAACCCGTATTCTCTTCATTACTGGCCTGGATGCTGCTCGGCGAATCCCTCAGTGCATTACAGATGTCTGCCGGGGTTGTCATTATATTCGGGGTATGGATTTTCATTCGATATGGCAAAACCAAACCTCAACCCATTCCTGCTGATGCTCCTATCGCTGGCAAAGGGCCTGTTGAACCTACCACGGTATAACGTATTTTTTCTTAATGCATAGTAATAAACGACTCTACTACTCTCATAAGGCGGTGTATTTTGATGAAAAATATTGTATCCATGCGCTGGCTGCTCGCCAGAATGTATGAACCGGATGTAGTTATTGCAGATTGCCGATTCTTGCTCGGTCAGCCGGAGACTGGAAGACAAGCCTATGAAGCTGGACATATTCCAGGAGCTGTCTATCTCGATTTGGAAAAAGATCTGTCTTCTCCTGTGTCTGCGCACGGAGGACGTCACCCGCTTCCTGATCCGGCTGTGCTCGCAAGTCGTCTCTCCAAAGCTGGCATCGGCTCCAATAGTCGTATTGTTGCTTATGACGATCAAGGCGGGATGAATGCATCTCGGCTATGGTGGCTGCTTCGCTATATCGGTCATGAACAAGTGTATATCATGGACGAAGGTTTCTCCGCTTGGAAAAACGCCAAATTCCCGGTGACTACGGATGTACCGGTTCAGATCCCATCTTCCTTTGAGGTGAATGTGCAGCCAGCCATGCTGGCAAGTGTTGAAGATGTTCAGCAGGCTTCGGCAAGTGGCAGTGCCATGCTAATTGACTCCCGTGATGCTCGCCGCTATGCAGGTCTGGAGGAACCGATCGATGCCAAGGCCGGACATATTCCGGGTGCAGTGAATTATTTTTGGAAAGATGTGTTGGATTGGGATGGACGTTGGACAGATACTGGGGTGTTAGAAGAGCGTTTCAGTAAGCTGGACAAGGATGGTGCGATTATCGTGTATTGTGGCTCCGGCGTATCAGCCTGCCCAAACGTGATTGCACTGGAAGAAGCGGGATTCTCGAATGTGAAATTGTATTCCGGAAGCTGGAGCGACTGGATTAGTTATGAAGAAAATCCGGTGGCTACTGGTAATGCGGAAGCGGACAAAGACGTATAGCAGTATATCGATTTGAATACATCGCCAGGTGGCTTATCTGCCCCAGCGGTGTATTTTTCTATGTTTGGAGCCAACATCGAGTCAACAACACAACCCAGTAAGTATTTACAAGCATACAGAAGTAGACATTACGTGGCAGCTTTTTTTGATTCATGATAACAAAAAACCGTGATGGACATCTGTCCACCACGGTTGAATAATGAAATCTATTATTGCTTTTTACTTAACGATACATTAGCTGTTAACGTCTTGTCGATCGTCGTCCAGTTGACATAAGCACCTAGTATTTCATTAATAACAGAAACCGGAACTACGGTTTCGCCATTTAAAAGCTTTGGTACGTTACTATTGAATACTAGTTTATCGTTAATTGAATACACATCTGAACCAATTTGAGCACTTATATTTTTCGTGCCTAATTTGATTTGCGTTGTACGCGTCTTATGATCCCATTCTACTGTGCCGCCCAATAGCTCCGAAATGGTTCGAATCGGTACGTAGAACTCATCGTTATGAACAACCGGTTTGATTAACGTACCACCTACGTTCATTGCAACGTCAACATATTCAAGGAAATCGGTCTTTCGAATGAGTCCATGAACCCCTTTTGTTCGGTCTACGACCTGAGATACTTCATAATCCGTTGCGGCCGATAGGTACGCATAAGCTACACTTCTATCCATATCAAGCTTATCAGATAAGAATTGAATCGATTCACGTACTGATTCTTTCATTGCTTCATCCAAATCAGGGTCCAGTCCAATTGGAATCCAATAATCCTCTGTTTCAGCAAAGGGTTGCGTGAATTCTCCACTATGTGGTAGTGATGGATCACCTTTCTTTAACACCGTTAACCGAACTGTCCCCCTTAAGGAAGCTTCCAATGCAGTTAACGCTACTTCTCCATCTCCTTGAGCAAAGTGTGGATCTCCAGTATAGAATAGCCCACCTTTAACTTGAATCGGATAATAAATAGTTGCACCAACACCCAACTCATTAATATCCATATTGCCTCCTGTTTCAATAGGTGGGATAGAACTCACAACTTCACTGGTATTTGGTGCAACCCCCATAACACCTAGAAACGGGTTAATTGGGAAACGTACATTTTTGCCAGCTTTTGTTGGTAATACTCCATACCAATTGCCGTTGATTTCTTCAATAGGCGTAAATATAGATACATTATTATATAATTCTGGTTTTGTTGCGCTAGCTCCCTCTTGTGGGCCTGTATTTTCTGGAAATTCGTTAGGAAGGGCACCTTTACCATGGCGGTTAGAAATGACACCATATGGAACTCGAGTTTGCAGCGAAAGGACTTCTACTTTAAGAACATCTCCTGGCTCCGCTCCCTCAACCGCTACTGGCCCAGTGATAATATGAGGTCCGTCTTTTACATAATCATGCTTAATCGCAGAAGCCGCAATTGCCTTCGCATCATCCAACACTCCATCGGGTGAGATACCGAATTTGCCGAAGTACTCCACTGGATTTCTCCCTTGATCTTCTATCAATCCCTCATGCGATACCGTATCAAATGTTACAGCACTTCCTGATGGCACAGTAAGAATCGGAGAGCTGTCTCGATTAGGCAGTGATCCCCAGCGAATGTTCTCAATCGCAGACGTTACATAATAATCACCTTCTACCTTATCGATAGTTGTTGGTTGCAGTGGCATACTAAAACCCACTGAAGGTAGAGCAAATGTAAGCATACCTATAATCCCTACTGAAACTCCAAATCTCCTAATCGTTCGGTTAATAAACATTACGCTCCCCCTCTGTATTATGTAATATTTTCTGACACAAATAAACACTAACATATAAATACATTTACAACAATATTTTTCGTTAACAAACATAACATTAACGAGCTGCATATCAAGAAAAAACTTATAAATATAAATGATATGTAAGTACACTTAACATTTATAAGTCATATAAAACTTAAATACATTTAGTAAACTTAATGATCCTTCTTCAGCGATTTGAACAAATGAAATAAGTTTTAGGAAAATTATGTATGTATTTCATGTTTCTGAACCCGCCGCAGGAATACTACTGCACTCCGGTTCAGGCTTAATCACCTGTCCGCACGTGATTGCACTGGAAAAAGCGGGATACTCAAATGTGAAGTTGTATTCCGGAAGCTGGAGTTACTGGATTAGTTATGAGGAGAACCCGGTGGCTACCGGGGAAAAATAAAGACTAAAGAGCCCACGTTTTGCGTGGGCTTCTTTGTGCTTCCATTATATCCATACATTTTAGGTGCTTACATCTCCGACTTCTGTAACGTTTAGATTCAGCTTATGTTTTCGGCATACTTCGTAAAAATCTTTTGAAACAATGGGTTTGAAGATATTTATATAATCCAGCATAAAAAATTCATGCTTGCCAATTCGCTCTTCATGAAGGCAGATTCGAGATACAACTTTGACGATCTTACGTGGAGGTTGTTGTACAGATGCAGCAATGACCGCTTTGCGCCCATATTCCGAACGTTCATAATCAAAAACATCCAAACGATCGAGCTGATGTGCAGTCCAATAGGTTTTTTCAACCGCACGACCGTCGTGGTAACACACCGTTGTCGGAATAAACTGTGTATTTGTTTTCGTTTCCTCCAACAGCGTTTTAAAACGATCTGATACGTGTCTCGTTCCTGTGATCGTCTCAAAATAATCTACGTTCAGGTTGCGTACCGTAGACAGTAGCTCAACCTCTGCCGTTGTCCCCTCAGGCAACGGATTCTCTATCGCCAAATAATTCATATCTAATTGGGGAGTGAAAGTTGTTCCGCCACTAATAAACCCTCTACGTGGATATTGAGATTCCAGAAAATAATAGTTCAAAAGAATGATGTCTCCTTTCCAAATAAAGTTCCTTTCAATCAATTATACAGGTTAAGCGGCCCCTCCAATTACTCCGCGGTTTTAAGCAAGTTATCCACAATAAAATCAAGCTGTTTGTCTAACGAATAAATATCGTTGTAGAAAAATAAACCAAAGCTCATATCAATCAGACGTCCTTCTTTGACTGCGGGGATGTTATTCCAAATTGAATTGTCTGACAGATCAACCATTCCTTCAAAGGAAGAACGGAATATATAATCACCCACATATTCAGGTAATACTTCATAAGAAACGTCCTTGCTTGTTGCATCGCTTCTTGCATTTTCAATTTCACGTTGCAAGACTTCAGGTGCTTTCATCCCTAAATACTGATAAATAATCTGCGACCCCCGGCCATAACCCAAGCCTGTCATTACAGCCATGGAACCTTTGTTACTTTCCATAATTGTGACGGTTTTATCCAAGATACCTGCTTGTTCAAGTTTTTCCTTGCTTTGCTCAACCTTTTTGTGAAGGTTATCTAACATTTCCTGAGCTTGTCCCTCTTTACCCAGAATTTCTCCAAGCAAATTCATACGTTCTTCTACTGGCAGGTCATAAGGAATATATACTGTAGGGGCAATCATTTTAAGTCCTTCATATATTTCTTCATTGGTAACAATAATGAGATCGGGATTAAGCGCAGTTACTGCTTCCGGGTCCGGATTAAATGCTCCTAATGAGGTGGCACCTTCCAGTTCACTCGCAAAAGCCGCTCCTTCTTCTACAGAAGAGATCCCCACAGGATTTACGCCTAAAGCAAGCAAATCACCCATTAAATACAGGACAACTACTCGTTGTGGATTAACCGGTACTTCAATATCCCCTTTTAAGGTGGTTACGGTCTTCATTTGAGATTGTGTATCTGTATGGTTAGCGTTGTTGGCCGCTACCTGATTCGTTGGCTTCTGAGAACCTTCATTGGCTGCAGGACTTCCTGCCCCACCATTTGAACAAGCACTAAGCAATAGGGTTAAACAAAGTAATAATGTGATAGCCAAGGGTGTCTTTCTACTTCTGTACATCAATAATTCCTCCTCAAATATATGATGATTATGATAATCATTATCAATATATAAGGAAGTTAGATCCTGTACAATGCCTAATCGTGCCACAGTCGATGGTACATTAGGACTTTCATGCTGCTTTCGATAACGAATAGGTGCAATCCCCATATATTTCTTAAATATTTTAGCAAGATAATAACCATCCGGATAACCAACAGCCTTGGCAATTTCCTGTAAAGTAGCATCTGTAGCAAGCAGCAGTTCCTTCGCTTTGTTCATCCGGATTTGAATGACAAAATCAATCGGACTATAACCAGTCTGGCGTTTGAATAGCCTTGATAAGTGACGTGAACTGCTATCCATAAGCTCTGCTAACAAGTCCATTGTGATGGGTTCAGCGTAATGTTCCTGCATATAATATTTCATTTGTGCAACCAGGTCTGGCTTTATTGTTGGCACGCGCCCATTGTGGATCTGCCATAACAACTCGTATACAAATTGATAAAATAATGACTTTACACGGAACTGTTCCAGTGCCTCTTGCTCTTCCCAAGCTGTCATCATGTATTGTACTTTGCTTAACAAGGAAACAGGCTGATCAGGTGCAAAGCAGTATTGAAGCTTGAAGGGATTACGGTGCTCCATCAAAGCCAAAATATCCTGACGCTCAGGTAGCGGAATGATGGCTTTGTAATAAATCATATAATATTCAAGGAACTCTTCAACAGGCAAAATGTTCAGGCAACAGCCCTTCCCACCATGCAAAACATGGAATCGTGAGACCTGATGATCTTTTCCATCCAACCGTATAACAGCATTGCCACGCACCGTGTATAAGAAACAGCTCGCAGGGAATCGATAGGAGTGAAGTCCCTCCTTCCTTTGCATAGTTATATGGCGAATATCCATTATTTTAATAGATGCCTTGTTCCATATTAAAAGATGTTCATTGAAATGTAAGATGGCTTCCCAGCTCCTTAAAATCATTGGTCATATATTAGTCAACAGAGAGTCAACTTGCATGCAAAATAGGGGCCGGATCACCCACTAACGTGAGTACCCGACCCCTTTCTTTAATATACATATGAATATACAGACCTTAATCAACACTTTAACAGATCGAAAAGAAACAGTCTATATTTTTGGGAAAATATTCTATATATTTAGGTTGCTGGCCGGCAAAATACAGTTGAAACGGAGCTTAAGTCGATGATGTCCAACAACCATCTTACTCATGAAGAATTACAGGATTATGTGCACAATGTATTTGGTGCCAGTTACCTCATAACGCAGATCGCAAGAATACATGGAGGCGCACAAAAAGTCATTTACAAAATTGACTGCACGAATGGTTTCACTTGTATGCTGTACGTTTGGGATATTTCCAGCAACTATTTTCAGGAAGAGATCTTGAATGAACCCACTTTCCACAGTTCCTATGGCAGCGAACTTTTCTCTTTGAATACTCGCTTTCTCGCTCAACATGGAATTCGAACACCAATCTTGTATGATCTAAATAACGATAGAGACCGGCACTCTTATGATTTTGCTCTTGTTGAGTATGTGGATGGACAGAAAGCCGAAGCGTATTTCCAGCATAGAAATCACAAAGATCGGGATGAGTTGTTTCAACGGATCAGGGATATGTTGTCTAATATGCATAACATCCAAAGAAACGTTTATGGAAACGCCAACGATAACAGTAAAAAAGCTGGGCCTTGCTACCAAGTTCAACGGTTGGATGCCGAAACAGCCTTATCCTATGCATCCAAACACATGACAGATATAAGGAAAAATGACGAAAGGTTGCTTGAGAAACTTTGCGAATTGGAAGCAGCAATTCAACCCAGAGATCTCTATAGTTTCATTCATGGAGAGTTAGGTCCAGATCATATATGGATAGATCATGCTATGCAACCATGCCTTATTGATATTGAGGGCGCAGGATTCTTCGATCTCGAACATGAGCATAGCTTTCTGGAGTTTCGATTTGGAGACTTTTATCATTACTTAAAAAATAACGATCTCGACCCGGAGCGGATGACATTTTATCGATTTTGCCATCATTTGTCCTTGATATCAGGAGGACTGAAACTGCTTCACAGACAATTCCCCGATCAGCAATTCGCTAAAGGGCTTGCAGAGTATCATGCCAGATGTGCAGTTCAAATGCTTTCATGAATATGGATATAAGCCTGGAAGGAGATTTGAGCATGGAGTTTATTCACGAAGATGAAAAACTTGCAGTGAGCGTTATTCAAGCCATTCACACTGGAGATATTCCAACGTTAGAGCAACTGCTGGCAGAGAATCCGGGATTGGCAAAGATAAGAATATTGGAAAGAAAGCCTGACAACGTAGATGCAGACTCTAGTATCTCTCGAACGCTGCTGCACGTGGTGACGGATTGGCCGGGGCACTTCCCTAATGGAGCCGATGCCGTGCGAGTATTGACCAAGTTTGGTGCGGAAGCGAACGCTCCTTTTGTCGGTCCAAACATCGAGACACCTTTGCATTGGGCTGCAAGCTCCAATGATGTTCAAGTGCTTGATGCCCTTCTTGATGCTGGCTCAGACATTGAAGCGCCTGGCGCGGTGATCGCCGGTGGCACGCCGCTGGACGATGCTATTGCTTTTGCACAATGGGATGCAGCACGGCGCCTGGTTGAGCGCGGCGCGATCTTTGCCCTTTGGCATGCCGCCGCCCTTGGAGATATTCACGCCATACAAGAACATTTTAAAGGATCCAAACTCCCGGAACGTTATCCTTGGGGAACAAGCACCTCCCCTTCTCCTCCCGATGCAGTAACCGTTGCCTTCAGGTGTGCTTGCCATGGAGGTCAAAGAGAAACAGCCGAATGCCTGCTTGACCAAGGCGCCGAACTGAACTGGATTGCCAGCTGGGATGGAATGACTCCACTAGACACAGCAAAACGCAATTTTTCAGCTGAACTGATCCCGTGGCTTGAAAGTCAAGGTGCCAAATCCGCTAGCGAGATTCACAGGTAGATGAATGGCTAGCATAGAATTGCCAATCGCCAGCGGCTGCGAATATAGTTATGAGGAGAATCCGGTGGCCACTGGGGAAGTGTAGAAGACTCCAACAAATATACACAACGAAAAGGACATCGCCACTTGAGCGATGTCCTTTTCGTTGTGTGGTGATTCTAAAACCGTGAGAGGCGACAAGGGTCTAATTCATTTCTTGATTTGCCATCAATAATTTCACTTGCAGCCAGATTCGCAATCAGCGGCGCCAGCGTAATTGCAGAATGCATTAGCGTCAGATAAAGTCCATTCATGTGATCATGGAAGCCCACAATCGGATAACCGTCTTCAGGCATGGGTCTCCATCCAACTTTTATACTCTCCAGTTCCAGTTGATTACCGTGCTTGAGACTGCGACGCAATGTGTCGTAAGCTCGCTTACCGACCGCCTGTGGTCCATTTGCCTCCGACTCGTCAATATAGTCTTCCGCAGCCAGTAGCGTATAATCTGTCAGTTGACGCGCTTCAAATTGCTCATTGGAGATTAATGTGTGTATCCGTTTATTAGCAGTTTTCATCCGAATCAGAATTGAAGGTGACGAAGTTACCGGCACGTGACAACCTAACGGGTTACAAAGTTCGGGTGTACCTGTTCCTGCAGCCAATACCACAACATCTGACTCCACAAAACCCTTGGATGTATGAACACCAACCAGATGGGAACCCTCTTGCTTCAGCTGTGTAACGTTGGTGTCGAACTGAATCTTTGCTCCGTACTCTTGCGCTTTGCTCAACAACAGCTCCGTTACCGCTATAGGGTCCACCGCACCTTCTTCGCTGACAAACATGGCTTCATCCGGATATTCCTTCAGATTGGGCTCCAATGCCTCAAGCTGCTCCCGGTTTAATTTTTGAAAGTGTTGCTCCCTTAGAGGCGGAGTGTCCCAAGTTAGCGCGCCATTCCAATGAATTTTCAGTTCGGACAACTCTTGCTGAAGTGTGTGATATTCTTCCACAGCTGCATCGTACAAATGCCAGTATTCAGGAGCCACTCTATGCGTCGTATGTATCCAGGCAAATGATTTTTCCGTGACTTCACGCGCCGCGGCTGAGTGGCGTTCAATAACAGTTACATCTTGATTTCGTTTGGCTAGATGATAGGCCATACACGCCCCAACAATCCCTGCACCAATGATCACAATTTTTTGTTTATTCAAAACTAACTCTCCCTTGTCACCCTATCCCCCCAAGGAATCGATTCTCCGTGGTTCGGATTGGTGTGCTCCTTTTTCGTCTTCTTCGCTGTACAGCTTCTCCATATGCTGCATATGGCCGGCTCCCCAGTCGCTCATTGTCTGGAGCACAGGTTTCATGAGCTGTCCGTACTCCGTAATCGAGTATTCGACCTTAGGCGGAATTTGAGCATATACTTCGCGATGCACAATATCGTGATACTCAAGTTCTTTTAACTGCTGGGTCAGCATCTTTTTCGAAATATCTGGAATGGCTTTTTGTAATTCGCTGAACCGCATTGTACCGTTGCTCAGCAGTCGTAGAAGAATCAAAGATTTCCATTTACCCGTAAGGATATCCAAGGCCGTTCCGAATTTGCAATATACCGTCATTCTTATTCCTCACTTTCTGACCATACCCGGGTATACTTTTGGTTACCTGGTTAGGTTTAAGTGCCTACTTCCAGATTGGGCCTTCTCACTTTAGTATAGAGGCAGATATTAAAATCGAGCAAGTGAGGGGATAAGAAAAGATGAATGTAACGTTATGGATCGTACAACTTATATTGGCGCTAGGTTTCATATATTCAGGATGGATGAAAACCATTCGTATCGAGTCGTCAAAAAAGACCTGGGCCTGGGTCAATGATGTGCCAAAAAGTCTAGTTATTTGGATCGGTATCGCGGAGCTACTAGGAGCGCTGGGCCTTGTTTTGCCTTGGGCACTGAACATCACTCCGGTGCTTACGCCGATCGCGGCAATCGCTTTGGCTACGGTCACCCTGTTCGGGATGCTGTTTCATATTCGGCGTAAAGAGTACCGGGAGCTCGGCGTTAATATCTTCTTTATAGTTCTGGCATTGATCATAGCCTTTGGAAGACTATAAAGGAAACGGGGCACCGATGCGCTGTGCAATACGAACCCCATGTTTCGGGTGCCTGGTTTCCGGTGAACGAACCGCTATCGGCCTGTGTGCCACATCCCGCCACAATAAAGACCATGCACATGGAGAATTCGGCGATTTTCTTTAGATCATGGAGAGGTCATGACATCAAACATTTTTCGCCTTTATACTCGAAAGTTATGAGAAGAATCCGGTACTACCGGGGAACGTTCTGGAAAGTGACAAAAAGCCACTAATATTATTATATAATAACCTCACCACATAAAAGGCTGGCTTCAACAGCTCATGGAAGGAAGACAACTCTCTATTGAAAGCAACCTTGAATGTACAAGAACACATACTCATCTGGAATTGTGCATCGCTCAAAATCATGGATGTACGACATATTGTCATACAGGCCGACGAGTGCGTACGTCCTTACCTGTTCCCTGCCAGCGCCTTTTTGTACGTAACGGATGGCAATGCAACCGTGATCTTAGACGGAAATGAGCATGCTACCAAACCATTTTATATGCTTCATGGGGGCAAAAACACCCGTCTGGACATCATCCTAACGGACGAATCCTTTCATTATTACCTGATTTTCTATAAAGCCTCCTTACCGCCGCCTGGCAAGCAGCATACACTTCAACAACCGGATCAACCATTGCCATTCCACCTCCAGTACGGTTTTATTCCATATCATCCTGCCATCCTCTACGAAATCACTGAGCGAATGCTGGGCGAGTGGAATAAACCGGGACGCTTGGAGCGACTCCATACCAAAACACTATTCTATCAATTTGTATATGAATTGCTCAGACAAATGGATCAACAGCAGGTAAGCATTGTTAGGCCTAACCTTGCTTCTCAGCTTATTCGCTATATGCAGGAGCACTACGCCAAGCCGCTGACGCGGGAAACCCTCGCTCATACATTCCATTACAGCGTCCCTTATCTGTCCAAGTACTTCCGACGTGAAACTGGCGCAAGTCTAATCGATTACTTAATCGGTATTAGGATGAACAAAGCAGTAACGCTGTTGCAAAAGACCGAGTTATCTCTGCAAGAAGTCGCTGCAAGCGTCGGATATGCTGATGTATCCTATTTTATAAGAATGTTCAAAAAACATACGGGAGTCACACCAAAGCAATTCAAGGATGAGTCCGGACAAGTGACAAAAGGTTCTTATCGTCCTATCCTTAGGCTTCGATCATCCATTGCTCCGCGTAAACTCCGTCGTTATATTGATATCAGAGATGATAATCATTATCAACATAGCGAAAAAGGAGATTTACGGATGTATAGAAGCAAACTACCTGTAGGAATTACCCTACTGTTGTGCCTAACTCTATTGGTTAGCGCATGTTCCAGGCCAGCAAACACGAATGGAAGCACTGGCAGTACGCAAAGTCCAATTGTAGGTGCAGAGAGTAATATCAGTAACACCACAAACGGAAGCTCGGAGATGGTAACCTATTCTGCGGTTAACGGTGAAGTACAAATCCCCAAAAAACCTCAAAGGGTCGTAATGGTTGCAGGAGCCTTTACCGGTCATTTGCTAGCTCTTGGCCTTAAGCCTGTTGGAACTGGTGATGAGTCCTTTAACAGTTATACAGAAGGAAAGCTCGATGACGTTGTCAACATCGGTAACGATGTACCCTACGAGAAAATCATGGAGTTGCAGCCAGATTTAATTGTCGTTTGGAATGACCCTGAAACGATCGAAAAGCTGTCCAAAATTGCGCCGACCGTCGCTGTTGAATATGGAATACCTCTACGGGAGCAATTGATGGATTTTGGCAAGATGACTGGTAGAGAAGAGCAAGCGAAGGCCTGGATCGCAGAGTGGGATGCTAAAATCGCTGAATACAAACCACTCGTGGAGCAAGCGGTAGGTGATCGCACGGTTTCGATTTTTGATACGGGAAGTGCCAAAGAATTTTATGCCTACGGGAGCTTTGGTAGAGGTGGAGATATTATTTATGGAGAGTTTGGCCTGAAGGCACCGCCGATCATTCAGAAGGAAGCCATCGATAGCGGCAAAGGTTGGGCCAAGTTATCACTTGAATTGTTACCACAATATGCAGGAGATTATATCTTTGTAAGTGGATGGACAGGTGATGAGAGTGGAGATTCCGTTTTTGAAGGTCCTATCTGGGATAACCTCCCTGCTGTCCAGAATAATCACGTTTATCGCGAGGAAAGCCGTGGCTTCGTGTTTAGTGACCCAATTTCGTTGGAAGCCCAACTTAAATTTGTCATAGACAGCCTAACCAAAACAGAGTGAAATTGAGTAGGCCACGGTATGTACGAGGCGAGGAGCAATCCTCGTCTTTTTATGTTTTTGTATAGTCCTTATCTTTCATTTGAAGAGAGTTTGAAAACAAAAGCACACACATAAACAGGGACCTCTCACCATGTTGGCAAGAGTCCCTGTCTTTAAACTTGTTATATAGCCCATTTTCCGTTAAGTGATGGTAAGGCCCCCACTTGCATATCCGGCTACCGTTGTAGCCACATCAATTCCGGCTGTTACTGATGCTGAGAACACCATAAGCAGGCGGTCACCAGCAGATACCGGAATACTCAGTCCTGTAGTCACCCCGCTGGATATTGTACCCAGTGCCAAAATGCCGGTCAGTGGAGGAGCTAAAGTTACCAATGCACCCGGTACAGCTGTAAAGGAGTTATTAGGTGTAGTGGATCGGAATAATTGTGCAGTTAAGGTTACTGTAGATCCAACCAAACTAAGTCCGGCTGTTGTGCTGAAATAAGCGGCCAGTGAAGTAATCGTTCCTGCACGCGATGCTGAGAAAGCAAAGTTAAGCAATGTGCCTGCAGCGCCTGTGAGATCAATAATTCCTCCGTTAACACTTACTCCGGTAGAACTGTTGCCAAAACCAACTAAACTGGAAGTATTCAAAAGTCCACCCAAAACTGTAGTCAACACAACGGGAAGTCCTGATGCATAAGGAATAATTGTTCCAGAACCACTCGCACCCGTAGCCCCGGTTGTACCTGTTGCTCCGGTTACACCTGTTGTACCTGTTACACCCGTTGTACCTGCTGTGCCTGTTGCTCCCGTTACTCCCGTTGTACCTGCTACGCCTGTTGCTCCCGTTACTCCAGTTGTCCCCGCTGTGCCTGTTGCTCCCGTTACTCCCGTTGTACCTGCTGCGCCTGTCGCACCGGTTACACCCGTTGTACCTGCTGTGCCTGTTGCTCCGGTTACTCCCGTTGTACCTGGTGCGCCTGTTGCTCCTGTTGCTCCTGTTGCTCCTGTTGTACCTGCCGTGCCTGTCGCTCCTGTTACACCTGTTGTACCTGTTACACCCGTTGTACCTGCTGTGCCTGTTGCTCCCGTTACTCCGGTTGTACCTGCTGTGCCTGTCGCTCCCGTTACTCCGGTTGTACCTGCTGCGCCTGTCGCACCTGTTACACCCGTTGTACCTGGCGTGCCTGTCGCTCCGGTTACTCCGGTTGTACCTGCTGCGCCTGTCGCTCCGGTTACACCCGTTGTACCTGCTGTGCCTGTCGCTCCCGTTACTCCGGTTGTACCTGCTGCGCCTGTCGCTCCGGTTACACCCGTTGTACCTGCTGTGCCTGTCGCTCCGGTTACTCCGGTTGTACCTGATGCGCCTGTTGCACCTGTTACACCCGTTGTACCTGCTGTGCCTGTCGCTCCGGTTACTCCCGTTGTACCTGCTGTGCCTGTTGCTCCGGTTACTCCCGTTGTACCTGCTGTGCCTGTCGCCCCCGTAGCCCCGGTTGCACCTGTGACTCCCGTGATGCTTGGGGTTTCACCCAGCAATTCGGAAGAAACCAAACGATGGGCTGTTACCAAAGCGCCTGTGCTGCTCTTACCCCATACGGATACTTGCACAGGATCATTAACCGTCGCTGTCGTTGTAAAAGTAAACTCGAAGGCATCAAGATTCGCAAAATAGTTGTTGGTTACTACTTGATTGGGTGCGATGTCAAAAGACTCACTGACATACAGGACCCTCATTCCACCACTCATGTAATACCCTTGTATTTGTATGGTTGAGGTACTCACATCACTACGGTTATCAATTTTGACAGTAACTGTCTGAGTCGGTCTTACACCGCTAACAGCATTATTTTCTATTGGCCCTGTTGATAAAAAGCTCATCGCTACATCTCCTCTTTTAGGGATTTCTGATCTGCTAGATGTTATTAACTGTTTTTTCGTGCTCTACCACTCGGTGTGCATCAACCAATTGTCCAGAGGCTTGTTTGCCCCACACTGAAATCCCTACTTCCTCCACACCTTCCACGTCTGTTCCAAAAACAAACTCAAAAGCAGCTAAATCTGCAAAATAAGTTCTGGTCACTGCTTCATTAGGAGCAATACTGATTACTTCACTCACATACAGCGTTCTTGTTGTGCTTAGCACATACCCCTGAATGGATACTGTTACAGAATCCACCTCAGCCCGACTTACCAATCTAATCGTTACCTGTTGGGTCGGTCTAACCCCGGAAACCGGATTGTTTTCAATCGGCCCAGTTGACAAAATAGCCATTTTTCCCATCCCACCTTTATGAACCTCTGACTCTAGCAGTATTTGGCATAAGCTCACTCGATAGTAATATTCAAACACTCAATCAACGGTGTGGACAAAACACAGGGGGCACCCCACCATTATCACTTAACAACCTTCTACGCTCAGGGCTTTAGCTATACAAAAACTGGAATATGTACAACAAAGAGAAGAAATTATGCAATGTCAAAGTTGGTCAGCAAGTAAGAGTAGATTTTGTTATGTAACCAGGATCGATTCCCGAAAAAAACGAAATGACCGTCCCCCTGGGAGATTCCAGGGAAACGGTCACAGCTTAAGACGTCTTTTTCTCGTATCTAACTCATGGGGCGAGTAAAGCTATGCTTGAAAGTGTAGTTTTATAGAATACGAGATCGTATTTTACCATCAAGCCCAATGTTAAACACATAGAATAATAATGGTCTTCTTCATCCTCTACTAAAAAATAGAAAAAGATTGTATTATCTTAAAATTGTGATATGATATCGTCAAGTTAATAAACATTTAAAAGAAAATATGAAAAATAATTACATTTAAATGTGACCAAATCTCTTTCTTCGCCAAATTTCAGTGTTCTAACCTATTTTATTGAAAGCGATTACAAAAAGAAACCTGACAGATTATAGCTTTTCTAATCGCACCACAGATGCAGGCTTACTTCGGGTTATAGCCACTCCCCTTGCTGCCGTGACCACATACCCGGTGCACAGGTTGTCTGGCTTAAACCATATATGACAACATGAAGACTTATCCTAACAGCCAACCTAACCATTATTTCAAGAAGGGGGTGACATGAGGAAAATCTTTTCGTTTTTTCGGCATTTCATCATCTCAGCTATTCTGAATTTCAGCTCACCAACTAATCCAATCTCATGGAGGCGAAACGTATGATTCGTAAACCGCTAGTTTTGTTGTTGTCGTGTCTGCTAATCTTTGTCACCCTGCCCGTTGAATCGAGCCATGCAGCCAATGCAGCCGTTGCCAAACTTCCTGGAAACTCTAATCCCCTCATCGATCATAAACTGGGAGCCGATCCTTATGTGCTCGTCCATAACAATCGGGTCTATGTCTACATGACAGGTGATGCATATCTGTACAACAGTGACGGCTCTGTCCGAGAGAACCAGTATAGCACGATTGGGAAAATTAACGTCATTTCCTCAGCTGACATGGTGAACTGGACAGACCATGGTTCCATCCCGGTAGCGGGTGCGAATAATGCCAATAATGGACAAGGAATTGCCAAATGGGCTACTCAGTCCTGGGCTCCTGCCATGGCGAAGAAAACCATTGCTGGCAAAGAAAAGTTTTTCCTGTACTTTGCCAACTCGGGTGGAGGTATTGGCGTACTCACGGCTGATTCCCCCATTGGACCGTGGTCCGATCCAATTGGTCGTGCCCTCCTGACTCACGGTACACCGGGTATGTCCGGCGTAACCTGGCTCTTTGATCCGGCTGTACTTGTCGATGATGATGGCTCTGCTTACTTGTATGCTGGAGGCGGCATTCCGAACGATACCAACGCTGCTTCCATTGCCAATCCCAAAACAGCTCGGGTCATTCGTCTCGGTGCCGACATGACCAGTGTGGTGGGCAGTGCTGTGACTATTGATTCTCCTTATATGTTCGAAGATTCTGGCATCCACAAGTATAACGGCAAATATTATTACTCCTACTGCATCAACTTCGCGGGAACACACCCCACTGCATATCCAAAAGGTGAGATCGGATACATGGTCAGCGACAGCCCGATGGGGCCTTTCACGTATAAAGGACACTTTCTGAAAAATCCCGGCACGTTCTTCGGTGTAGGCGGCAATAACCACCATGCCGTGTTCCAATTCAACAACGAATGGTATGTGGCGTACCATGCGCAAACGGTAAGCAAGGCATTCCTCGGTGATGGTAAAGGGTACCGTTCCACACATATCAACAAACTGACACATAATGCGGATGGAACAATCCAGGAAGTTCAGGGGAATATGACAGGTGTACCTCAGACCACTAACCTCAACCCGTATGTCCGCGTGGAAGCCGAAACCATTGGCTGGCAAGCAGGAATTAACACTGAACCGAGTCAAGCGAGCGGTGGACCTGTAGCCAATCAGAATGTCACTAATATTCATAACGGGGATTGGATCGCGGTTGGCAATGTTGATTTTGGCTCAGCTGGAGCCTCCAAGTTCAAGGCCAATGTCGCTTCTACCGGAAATGGCAACATCGAGGTTCGAGTGGACAGTCCGACAGGCCCACTAGTTGGAACACTTAACGTAAGTTCAACTGGCGGTTCGCAAACTTGGCGCGAGATGGAGACCAATGTTACCAATGCTACAGGGGTACATCGTTTGTATCTGGTGTTTACAGGCTCGGGCAATGGAAATCTGTTCAAACTGGACTACTGGCAGTTCACATCCGGTTCGGGCGGCAACCCTAACCCAAACCCAAATCCTAATCCCAATCCAAACGTTACCCGTTACGAAGCCGAGAATATGACTCTTGGCGGCCAATACGCTGGCGTAATCAGTTCCCCTTTTAATGGAGTCGCTCTTTACGGGAACAATGATTATGCAGCATACAATCAATATTTTGCATTCCCAACCCATCAATTCTCTGTCCGCGGCGCTTCCAACAATAATAGTACAGCCCGTGTTGATCTGGTCATCGGGGGTGTAACCGCTGGTTCTTTCTACTTCACGGGAACGGAGCCGACCGTTCAAACCCTTACCGGCATCACTCACGCTACAGGCAATCAGGAAATCAAGCTGGTCGTAACAACGGATAATGGCACTTGGGATGCTTACATTGATTATCTGGAGTACTCGCTTTAATTCATAGGACATGATCAATTGGGAGGATAGAATATGTGGAAAAAAATCAGTGCTCTTCTACTCGCTCTTCCTTTGCTTATAACATCATTCCCTTTGACAAGTCCGGCAGCTTCGGCCGCAACGTTCAGCAATCCGGTTATTTACGCGGATGTTCCTGACAGTGACGTCATTCGGGTAGGCAATGCATTTTATATGACAAGCACAACGATGCATATGAATCCGGGAGTCCCGGTCATGAAGTCTTACGACCTGGTCAACTGGAGCATCGTAAACTATGTATACGATACGCTTGGAAACGGGGATATACAGAATCTGAACAATGGACAAAACGAGTATGGGCGTGGTTCCTGGGCGAGCAGCTTGCGGTACAACAACGGTATATATTATGTGGCCTTTGGCTCGCTTTCTACGGGCAAGACGTATATTTACCAAACCAGCAATATTGAAACAGGACCATGGACACCTTACACATTGAACAGTTATTACCATGACCCCTCCCTTTTGTTTGACGGGAATCGAACCTTTCTTGTTCATGGCAGTGATAACATCAGTATCGTTGAGCTGACACCTGATGCCAAAGCCGTTAAATCCGGCGGGCTCAATCAGGTCCTGATTCCAAACGCGAGCAGTGTAGCCGGCTCCAACATGATTGTAAAGGCAGAAGGAGCACACATTCAGAAGATCAATGGTATGTACTATGTATTCCTGATTGCCTGGCCTTCGGGTGATGGTCGCATTCAGCTTGCCTATCGTGCAAACACATTGACAGGTCCATACACAGGTAAAGTTGTACTCAGAGACTCGGGAATCGCCCAAGGAGGCATCGTGGATACCGCATCCGGCGCTTGGTACGGCTTGCTGTTTCGTGATAGCGGAGCCATTGGACGCATCCCCTATCTCGTTCCTGTGACGTGGTCTGATAACTGGCCTGTGTTTGGGGTGAACGGCAAGGTTCCCCTTAACATGAATATGCCCGTTGAAGGTCAGCCTGCTGCCAAAATCTACGGGTCCGATGAGTTCAACGCAACCACATCAGGCACACCCTCAGTAACGCAACTGTTAGTGAACGGCGGCTTTGAGGAAAGCAGCATTCAGCCGTGGACCAGCAACAATACGGCGAACATCACCGTAACAAATGCCGAAGCATTCAGCGGTACAAAAAGCCTGCTCGTCAGCGGCAGACAGCAGACAGCAGGCGGAGCCAAACAGATGGTTACAGGCAAGCTGGTACCTGGAAGAACATACTCTTTTTCGGCAAAGATCAAATACACTACTGGTCCTGCAACCAAAACGTTCAATCTTAGCATCCAGAACGGTGCAAGTTATACCGGAATTACCATTATGGGCAGTGCGACGTTAACTCGCGGACAGTGGGGTACCATTCAAGGTACGTATACCGTTCCGTCAAATGCAGACCTGTCCCAAAGCTTTATTTTTGTGGAAACACCGTATAACTCGAATCCGGACCCGACCAATGATTTGATGGCGTTTTATGTAGATGACGTCTCCCTGACGAGCAATTCATCTTCCGGTACATCCAGTCTCGGTACTTTCTGGCAGTGGAATCATAACCCTGATGCTGCCAACTGGTCCCTGCTCCAGCGGCCCGGTTTCATGCGGTTAACCGCAGGCAAAATCAGCAAAAACCTGTTAGAAGCCCGCAACACCCTGACACAACGAACCTTTGGTCCAAAAAGCACGGGGATGACCGCTTTGGATACAGCCGGCATGAAGGATGGTGATTATGCTGGACTCGCTGCTTTTCAGGCCAAATATGGTTTTGTCGGCGTAAAAATGACGGGCAGCACCAAATCCATCGTTATGGCTAATGCCAGCTCCGGCACCATGACTGAAGTAGCAACTGTGCCATTAAACCAGAACAGAATCTATCTACGCGTCATCTGTGATTTTACGAACCAAACCGACAAAGCCTACTTTGCTTATAGCCTGAATGGTAGCAACTGGACAACCATTGGCAATACACTTCAAATGTCTTACACCCTGCCACACTTTATGGGATACCGGTTTGCACTATTCAATTATGCAACGAAGTCTACCGGAGGATATGCAGATTTCGATTATTTCCGCGTAGAATAAATGTAGTTTTATTCGGTTATTAATTTTTCGTTTATTGATCAGGACCTGGACTTCACCATGTGTGGAGTCAGGTCCTTTTCAGTACATTTTTTATGAAGAGCTTCAGCTTTTAACTTTTAAAAATCCCGGAACAAGTGTTAATTCAACAATTACGCGAGCTGGAGCGGGACGGCCTTGTCACCAGACATGTCTACCAACAGATGCCTCCCAAAGTAGAATATGGACTTACAGAATATGGCGTTACCGCCAACACCATCGTGGATGTCATGTGTGCTTGGGGGAGGGACAATATTGCTCTCAGGCAACAACGGGGCGAAGATATCGTATTGTTGGAGAACAACGATTCCGAATCTTGATTTCACAGTTGCACATTCCCCATACATTATGTAGGACATATGTCTCTTTTTCCACGAAAACGATTAAAAAACCTTTATATTCCAGACAAAATGATCGATATACAAAATGGGGCACCTGAATATCCCGTGTTGAGCATTGGATTCACATCTCACAAAAGCAACACGGGAAACAAAATGATACATACGGTAGCGAGTAAGAGAAGAAGAGAAGCTCTGTCTGGTGAGATGGCAAGGGCTAACAAAGGAGTAGTCATATGAAGGTACGAACGAGTCAAAGAGGAAAAACACACAACATCTACATGAACTTGCTGTTATCTGTTCTGTTGTTGATTAGCAGCATCCCGCTGTGGCCGGTCTCAAAAGTGAACGCCGCAGATGAGGAACATCATCTGTTATCCCTGAACCGGCCTGTGTACAGTTCGTCATCTCTGGGCGGCAATACGGCAGATCTTGTGGTTGACGGCAACAAAAACAGCCGCTGGGAAAGCATATGGCAGCAAGATCCGCAGTGGATCTATGTTGACTTAGGCACGGTGGCCTCCATCTCGGGCATCTCCATCCAGTGGGAAAATGCGTATGCTTCCGCCTTTAATCTGGAAGTATCCAACGACGAGGTCAACTGGCAGTCTGTTTACTCGACAACGAAGGGGCAAGGCGGCCTGACAGAAATTGAGGTCACAGCGGAGGCACGATATGTGCGCTTGTTCAGTCATCAAAGAGCGCAGCCAGCCTATGGCGTCTCTGTATACGAATTCAATGTATATGGGACGGGCGGAGCAAATCCACCTCCCAAACCATTAGCAATGAACCTTGCACTAGGACAACCGGTTACAGCGTCTTCGGAAGAAATTGATGAGCCCAGCCGTTCAGCCGAGGATAAAGCCAAAATGGAAAAAGGGAATTACGAAGCACGGAATGTAACGGATGGCCGTCCGGATACACGCTGGTCTTCCATCTACAAGGATCAGGAATGGATTGTTGTAGACCTTGGACTAATCCGGGAGATCGGGAACGTATCCCTACAATGGGAAAACGCTTTTGGACGTGCATACGATATTCAAGTATCAAATGATGCAGACCAGTGGACTACATTATACCGGGAACTGCACAGCGACGGTGGACGGGATGAGATTCCGGTATACGCCGAAGCACGGTATGTGAAATTAGCCGGACTTGGCAGAGGAACAACCAACGGATACTCCCTGTACGCATTCGACGTCTACGAGTATATCGAAGGCGATGCCAAACCTGTGCATACAATTCCGAATATCCCTGAACCGTCCTCGGTAAAGGTGGGTTCCGGGAGTTACGCTGTAAATGACATCACCATGCTGCAGCCGAAAAACCCGAAAAATCGCACGGCTGACATCACAGCGCCCCTCCCTTCCAATGACTGGTGGCAGTCTATTCTTGTATCCGATCTGGGGGATGGCAACAGTTTGGTCACACTCCCGCTTAAAAGCAGATATACCAAACAAGGACTTCAACTTCTGAATCCCGGAGCTGGTTACGTTTCGGCTGATGGCGGTTCTATGGACGCTGACGGTGAACCGGATCTGATCATGAGCACCAGCAATATGAACCCGGCTGAGGTAAATACCAAGGTGACGGGATATGGGGATTATTCCGCAACGATCATCATGAGCGATGATGACACAGCCAAAATGAATACCACGTTTGTGAAAGGTTCCCCTTTCCTGTACAACACCTTCGATAACCCGGATACCATTATTGTTCGTTCTCCCAACATCACACGTCTCTTCGATGATCAGAACCGTGAAATTGTTCTGAATGATGGAGAATCGCTGACGGCCGATCATATCGGTGTTGAAGTAACCAATCAGGACAGAGCGCCCACGCCTCAGACCTTTACAAGAAACTACGGGATCTTTGCACCTGAAGGAACCGTATTTATGAAACTTGGCAATACGCTCAAAATCAAGCTGGGCCAGAGCGAAGACTATCTGTCACTCGCTACCCTGCCGTCCGCGGCAGAACTGTCTTATTATTACCGGCATGCCTACGCCTTTGTAACCGATACAACAGTGGACTACAATTATAATGAGAGCACTTCACTGGTAACGACTACCTTCAACTCGGTAACCCGGACGAAGCGGGCAGGCTTTTCATCCGAGACAGTGATGGCCTTGTTGCCGCACCAATGGAAACTAGCGACTACTCCGGTAACGGAGCTTGCTTACCCTTCCATTCGCGGCATGATGAAAGTAAGTGAAGGCAATACGTTTACGACACAGGATCGATTCTATGGCATTATTCCGCAATTTGTGGAGCCAGATGATCCAACCTACTCGCGTGCACAATTAATCAGCTATCTGGATCAGCTTGACGCGGATACGGCAGGCAATCTGATGAGCGAGGATCCTTACTGGCAAGGGAAAAAGCTTCATCCGCTTGCGCTGGGTGTGCTCATCAGCGACCAGATAGGAGATACGGTACGACGAGACAACTATCTGTCCCTGCTTCGAACCATTTTGACAGATTGGTATACCTATTCGCCGGACGAACCTTTGCACTCGTATTATTTTTATTATTCGGATGAATGGGGAACCATCTTCCCTTACGGTAGCGGATTCGGTGTTAATACCGGATTGACAGATCATCATTTCACCTACGGTTATTACGTTTTTGCATCGGCTGTACTGGCCACATATGACAAAACATTCTTGCAAGATTACGGCGACATGGTTGAGCTTCTGATTCGGGACTATGCCAATCCTTCACGGACAGATGATCAGTTTCCATGGCTTCGCAATTTTGATCCGTACGCTGGTCACTCCTGGGCAGGTGGTTACGCCGATAATCGCAGCGGGAATAACCAGGAGGCCGCAGGAGAAGCGCTCTTTAGTTGGGTCGGCCAATATATGTGGGGTGAGGTGACAGGCAACAAAGCCTATCGCGACACCGGGATCTGGGGCTTCATGACCGAAGAGAAAGCTGCCGAGCAATACTGGTTTAACTATGACGGGGATAACTGGCTGGAGGATTACCAACACGCTACGATAGGTCATGTGTACGGCAGCGCCTACCTGTATGGAACGTACTTCTCTAATGAGGCGGAGCATATTTACGGTATTCACTGGCTGCCGCCAGCGGAATGGATGACCTATTATGGACGTGATCCGCAGAATACTAAGGCTCTCTACAATGGTCTCATTAAGGACCTGGGTGGTCAGCAGGAGCGCACATGGCAGCATATTATCTGGCCATTCCAGTCCATTGGAGACCCGCAAGGTGCTCTAGCCAAATGGAATACGAGCGAGATGCAGCAAAATGAAGTCTTTAACGCGTACTGGTTCATGCACAGCATGGCTTCTACGGGAACACGCACGATGGATATATGGGCAGATGATCCGGCAGCAACCGTGTATGAAAAAGACGGCGTCTATACAGCGCAAATCTGGAATCCGTCCGACACTGTCAAAACAGTTCATTTCTACAATGCCCATGGCGCTTTGGGTTCGGCTACCGTGTATGCCAAAGCGCAAGTAAAGGTTAACCCGCTGGAACATTCCGTCGTTAAACAGCCGGATGCCTCTCAGGGTGTAGTCTATCTCGATCGGAGCCAATGGACCATTACGGCATCCTCCAGTTCGGAGCCGGTAGAGCGCATGGTGGACGGTGATCTGACTACACGCTGGTCATCCGGACAGATTCAGAAACCTGGCGATTGGTTGCATATCGATCTGGGTGGCGAACAGTTTATGGATACGGTATTCATGAACTCCGGCAACAACGGCGGTGATTATGCTCACGGGTACGAAATCTACGTATCCAAAGATAACGAGAACTGGAGCGAGCCTATTGCAGAGGGAGCAGGAACATCTCCAAGTCTGTCCGTTGATTTGGGCATGCAAACCGCCCGTTATGTCAAAATTGTATTGACTTCCTCTGCAGACAGCTGGTGGTCGATCTCTGAACTCAAGCTTGCCCGATTTGGCAAACTTGAAGCAACACCAGAGCTCCCACAGCCCGTACCGCCTCCAGATCGCTCTTCATGGATCGTAACCGCCTCCTCTACTCAAGGAGCAGATGTTACAGCCAATATGCTGGACGGAAGTTCAGATACACTATGGACAAACGGTAGGAAGCAAACCAAAGGACAATGGATTACCATTGACCTCGGCCAAAAGAGTTTTTTCGATGCCATAGAATTGGACCCGGGCCATGCGAAAGAAGACTATCCGAGACAGTATCGGATTTATGTCTCGGATGACGGTGAACACTGGGGCACATCCATTGCGGGCGGCGAAGGCACGCCTGGACGCATGTCCATCACCTTCCCTGAACAGCAGGCACGTTATGTGAAAATGGTACAGATCGGGGATTCCGATCAATGGTGGTCGATCTCCGAGTTGTTTGTTCATCATAATGGAACGGGCAAACAAAAGAGGCTGCTGCCAGATGGCTGGTCCGTGACAGCTTCCTCCGGAGACGATGCAGCGGCTATACTCGACGGCTCGGACCAAACACGCTGGACCTCCGGTCAGACTCAAACAGGCGGCGAATGGATTCAGCTTGATCTGGGAGCCTCGCAGCCAGTGAATCGGATTGTGCTGGACAGCGCGCACAGCCGGGAAGACTTTGCTCGCGGTTATGAAATATATACTTCTCTGGATGGAGAGCATTGGGGAAAAGCCTTGGCTTCGGGTGAAGGATCAGATGCGCTACTTTCTATCGCTTTTACACCGCATGAGGCACGTTATATTAAGGTCGTACAGACAGGTACCGATTCTCATTGGTGGTCCGTGGCTGAATTAGAGGTCTATACCGCTGATCAGACACCTTGGATATCCGGGGAACAGGATCATCTGCTACCTGTTGAACTGGATCGAACATCATGGACAGCGACTGCCTCCACCTCTGAAGATGTTGCGGCGATGCTCGACGACGATCTGAATTCACGCTGGACCTCTTCATCTGGTCAACATGGCAATCAATGGGTCCAGATTGATCTGGGAAGCAAGCAGAGCTTCAGCCGCTTGACAATGGACTCAGGCAGCAGCAGCAACGATTATGCTCGCAGCTTCCAGTTCTTCACTTCTGAGGATGGCGAACGTTGGGAAGGGGTTACGGAAGCACTGGGAACAGGACCTGTCATCTCACATACGTTCTCCAAACAAACGGCGCGATACATCAAAATTGCCTTGACCGCGGACACTCCCGAGTGGTGGTGGTCCATCGCCGAGTTAAAACTTTACCATTAATGTTATCATGATCTCTCCAACCATCTCTCTCCCGTCCTTGCGGGGCAGAGGTGGTTTTTCTTGATAAGGATGAAGCATACCTCATGTAAACTTCATGTTCCATATATCACCTTTATAGTAAGATATAGATTAATGTAAATATTATTAATTTCTAATCGATAAGGAGGGCTTTATTTGAAAAATATAATTGTCTTTGGTGCAAGCAAGGGATTGGGCGATGCATTTGTCAGAGGTGTGCCACAATCCGGTGATAAGGTCTGGGTGGTCTCCCGCAGCAAGCCGGAAAGTCTGTCCGTGGAGGATGGCGTCGAGCGAATATGGATTCAGGCTGATCTTTCCGAGCTTCAGGCCGCAGAGCAAGTTGCCAGCCAACTTCAAGGCGAGACGTTGGATGTGCTTATTTATAACGTGGGGATCTGGGAAAAGGAAGGATTTGAAGAGCACTACACGTTTGATAAGGATGAACCCGCAGATATCAGTCAGCTGATCCATGTGAATGTGACTTCTACAATTGTATGTATACAGGCTTTACTGCCTCAGCTCCGCCAGTCTGAAGCAGGCAAGATCATCCTGATTGGTTCAACAGCCGGTTTGAGCAATGCAGGCAGCAGCCAGGTTTCTTTTGTCGCCTCCAAATTTGCCATACGGGGTATTACGGAAGCTCTAAGAGAACATACGAGGAATGACCGCATCGCGGTGACATGCATCAACCCGGGAGAACTGGCGGCAGAAATTCCGTATGAAGACGGGATGGAACGTGCACTGGCCGAGTATGATGGGACCCGCATTCCCCTGCAGGATATGGTCTCCATCGTTCGATGTATCATCAGCTTGTCCAAAGCGGCCTGCGTAAAAGAGATCAACATGCCTGCATTAACGGATACGAACACCTAGATAGCAATGACATCTACACGCCTCGATCGGTCCGTTCACCGGAGTGCGCTCTGTATACACATGCTGGACAGAAGCCCGTTTACATTAATACATGCGATAAGTGCGCAATACCTATAGAATTCAGACGTTCATGCTCAGGGATATTTTCATATAACAAATGGGATTTTCCGGCCTTGTCCAGGTGATCACGCATAGCTGCAATTCGTCCTTTGTTAACATCAATAAAACGAAAATCGATTTGGCGCAAATGCTCCAGCCCGGTCAGTCCAGCAAACGAATCCGCCTTGAGCGCCGTATTAATCTCTTTCAGTTCAATAGACTCCAAAGCACGGGCTGTCCATAGATGTGTCGTATCCCGCAACGATTTCATATAGTCCAGTTCGAGCTGTCTGAGAGAGGTCATATGGGAAAAGTCGCATAACTGCTCCAGCTTGGGCAAGGACAGATGCAGATATTCCAGCCCGCGCATCTGTTCGAGTCCCTGAATACTCGTCAGTTTGCGAACAGAGCTGAGCTTCAACATCGAGATGGTCGACTGTGTCAATACATCCAGTCCGCCTTTTAACTCGCAGTGATCCAGGGACAGATACTGAAGCATAGGCAGTTCCGCTAACACATCAGCACTTTCGATCGTGCAGTTCAGAATGAGCGTATGTAGTTGGAGACATGCCGCAATGGAAGCAAATCCGTTGAATTTGCCACGCAGTTCAAGAAAGGTCAATCGTTTGTAGTGTTTAATAAAATCGAGCCCAGTCGCCTTTGCAGGTGAATTCAATCTTAAGAACTGCAGTTGCTCCATCGCACCCAGTATCGTCAAATCCTGAGCCTGCGAAAGATCAAGCTGCAAGGCAGACACATGTTTCAACTGTGCCAGTCGCCCCAAAAATCCGGATGAATATACCCCTTTAGGGTCCATATGTGATATGTGTAGAATCAGATCCGGCCGGGCAAAGAATACTTTGGCATCGAGCTCGGCAAGGTCCTCGTATGTATCCGCGTCAACGCGAAAATGAACCGTTGCTCTGCGACGCAACAGATGCACCGCCTGGTGCATCTTTTCGGCATTCCATGGAACCCCCTGTATTGAAGCTTGCCATAACTCACTCACAAATAATCCCCCTTTTCCACCCATAGTTCCAATTCATTCCATTATAAACAAGATCGCCTGGATGAACCACTACCGATCCCCGTTTTTCATTCCTTTCCTCTTTTTTCATCCCTCCCCTTTCACCCTGCTCATACTCATACCTTTCCTTTCCGTCGCTTTCAGGATTATTCGACAGAAATCTACATAAAACTATAGATTAAGCCGACATATAACTTAGGCGTTTTGAGCTTTTTATTAATCATCTGGGGAGATGGAATATGTCGAACATGTTGAACAAGTGGGGGAAAACGGGAGCACGGACATCTAGTATGGCAAATACGTTGTCCATTGTGCTGCTGATCATTATCGTAGTTGTCTTTGCCGTGCTGGGAACATTTATGTTTGCAAGCACACGAAACATTCTGGTGAAACAGCAGGAATCCATGCTCCAGACCAAGACACAAGCCATTGTTAGTGAATTTGATGCACTATTCAAGGAAAAGGGCGCACTGGTCAAGCAAATGTCCACCAACACATTATTTCAGCAATACATAGAAACAACAGCATCTGCTGCGGATGCGAAAAGTTCAACCTACGCTGCGGAAACACAGGCGACACTCGCCGCTATTGTTAAAGCAGAGCCTTCGTTTGCAGATGCCTGGGTCGCGGGTCTGGATGGAAAAGGCTTTTGGATTCAAAATGATGGTGTCGTATCTGCGCCGGACTTTGATATCCAATCACGTCCATACTACAAGCCGGTTACCGACGCAGACGGACTTTATTTCTCCGATCCGTACATTGATATTGCAGCAGGCGATGTACTCATGGGTATCTTCTATCCGATCAAAGACGAAAACAACAACACGATCGGCTTTGCCGCAGCGGATATTGCATTCAAGGATATCCCGGCGATTATGGAGAGTTATTCCCTTGGAAGCACAGGTTATTCTATGTTGCTATCCAAGAGCGGGGAAATTCTGTACCATCCGGATCAAGAGAAGGTATTGAAGGAGAACATCCTGAACAGTACGGGGGACATGGGAGACATCGGCAAGAAAATGCTTGCCGGTGAAAACGGCGTACAACTTATGAACGACAATGGGGAACGTCGATATATCGGCTACGCTACCAGCAAAGATACGGGATGGTCCGTTGGTCTGACCATATCCGAAGAAGAAGTTCTCGCGGAATTAAAAACATTCACGTGGATTACGCTTGGCGGTTTTGCTGCAGCCACCCTTCTGCTTGTGATTATCTGTTATATTACCCTTCGCCGTCTGTTACGCTCCATACCACAGCTGCTGGCCAAGATTAAACAGATTGAACAAGGTGACCTGACTGTCAAACTGGATATCAAATCTAATAATGAAATTGGACAGATCGCCACAGGTCTGAATTCCATGGTGCAGAAAATTCAGGGCATGCTGCAAATGGTCGGTAGCTCGGCGCAAATCCTGAACCAGTCGTCGAATGATCTGCAGGCCATCTCCTCACGAACGGCTGTGACCATGAATGACACATCAACAGCCATCAACGAGATTGCCAATGCAACGAATTATCAGTCCATCGAAACGGAAAATATCTTACGCAAAACAGGCTCATTATCCAGCCAAATTGATGAAATTGCTACCGATGCGCAGGCTATGGGAACGGTCGTGCAGACATCTGCTGATCAAAGCAGCCAAGGACTTGCGGTCGTGGAACAATTATCGAAATGGTCCGAGGAAAACCACCTGTCCACCCAAGCAATGTCCTCTATTATCCAGGAGATTGACCTGAGTCGGAATGAAATATCCAGTTTTGTGGATACAGTCAAACAGATTGCCTCTCAAACGAACCTGCTCGCCCTGAATGCCTCCATCGAGGCTGCACGTGCTGGCGAACATGGAAGAGGATTTGCCGTCGTTGCCGAAGAGGTCCGCAAACTTGCAGAACAGACGGCTCAGGCAACAGAGGAAATCAACAAAAAGGTGAATGTTATTGAAGAGAAAACAACCCTGTCTGTTGAACATACCATGCGCGGTATGAAGATTGCGGAGGAGAATGCCAAATCCGTAGAAGATACCAAACATGTTTTCTTCAGTATTAACAAAGACCTGAAAGATCTACAGCAACGTATGATGCAGATTACCACTAATACCGCCAATGTACACAAACACAAAGATGAGATATTCCAGGCACTGGAGATAATCTCCTCCACCACAGAGGAGAACTCGGCATCGACGGAAGAAGTAAGCGCCAGCACGCAGGATCAGCTGGATAGTATCGAACAGGTAGCGGATCTGTCGAAACAGTTGAACCAGCTATCTGGCAAACTGCAAGACGAACTAAGCCAGTTTAAAGTAAAGTCATGATCCGCAAGCTTTCCCCTGCTCTTCTCTTTTAGTCGCTGTCCATTTATTATTAATGAATATGCGTACGAAGAGGATTGGAGGCTGAATCATCATCATGAACTTTGCCAAACGAATGGATCATTTCAACGAAGGAATTTTCACCAGGTTGCTGGAGATCAAACGCCGCAGACTGGAGAACGGTCAGCCCGTTATTGATCTCAGTGTGGGTACGCCGAATATCCCACCTGCGCAGCATATTATAACTGCACTATGCGAGGCCGCTGCTGATCCGGCTAATTATATATATGCTGTGAATGATCAGAGTGAGTTGCTGCAAGCTACAAGCGATTGGTACAAGCAACGCTATCAGGTCGAGTTAGACCCGGCAACACAGATCTGTTCCTTGCTCGGTTCACAGGAAGGGCTGGCACATATATCCCTCTCCATTGTCGATGAAGGTGATCTGGTGTTAGTCCCTGACCCCTGCTATCCAGTCTTTGCGGATGGACCGTTACTGGCAGGTGCAGAACTGTATTATATGCCGCAAAAAGAAGAAAACGGGTATGTTATTCAGCTTCAGGATATTCCGGAAGATATCGCTCATCGAGCGAAATTCATGCTGGTCTCCTATCCTAACAATCCAACAACTGCGATGGCACCGGATCAGTTCTATCTTGACCTGATTGCCTTTGCCAAGAAGTATGATATTATCGTGCTTCACGATAATGCGTACAGCGAGCTCGTGTTTGACGGAAAGTCATGTGGAAGCTTCCTCGCATTCCCTGGCGCCATGGACGTCGGTGTGGAATTCAATTCCCTGTCAAAAACGTACGGACTGGCAGGAGCTCGAATCGGCTTCTGTGTGGGCAATGCAACCATGGTCTCCATGCTGAAAAAGCTGAAATCCAATATGGATTACGGGATGTTCCTACCGGTCCAAAAAGCCGCAATTGCCGCCATTACCGGTGATCAATCCGAGGTTGAACGGGTCAGAGCAATCTATGAACAGCGAAGAGACATCCTCTGTGATGGATTCAGCAATCTCGGTTGGCCCATCGCTAAACCTGAAGCAACGATGTTCGTCTGGAGCCGGATTCCGGCGCACTACGACAGCTCGGAGCAATTTGCCATGGATCTGGTTACACATGCAGGAGTCATCGCAACGCCAGGCAGTGCCTTTGGTCCTTCAGGCGAAGGTTACGTTCGCTTCGCCCTCGTTCAGGATAATGAAATATTGCAACAAGCGGTACAATCAGTTGATGACAGCGGGATTCTGAAATCCAGCTAACGGGAGCACAATTCGAATGTGCTCAAGCCAAAATCCCCTCAAGGTCCACAGGGAGTAAGAGTTTCACGTTTGATAACGTGGACTCTACTTCTTGTAGACGTGAGGGATTTTGTCATTTGGTGCGGGAGTGGACATGACAGCAAAAAGCCTGCTCGGGGAGCAGGCTTCAGGTTTGAACTTTTTACACAGACTTGCGCCAGTTGGAACGATACATCAGATACAGGAAGTACGGTGTTCCAATAATCGCAATGAGTATACCTGATGGAATCTCTGTCGGTGCCATGACGGTTCTGCCGATTGTATCGGCGAGCACCAGCATGACTGCACCCGCTAATGCGGATAGGAACATCGAACGTCTTAACTTATTCCCCGTCAGTAACCGAACCATATGTGGTGCAATCAGGCCGATAAAACCAACGGTTCCTACACAAGCAACCGCACCTGCTGCAAGTAATACACCCACTGTCATGGCCAGTAATCGTGTACGACGTACTCCTAGACCAAGCCCGGATGCACTGTTGTCGTCAAATACCAGCAGTTCGAATCTGCGTGCCAGCCACCAAGCCACCGGTACCAAAATAACTAAAAATAATCCGATAACCCTCACCTGTTCCCAGGTACGAGCATAGGTGCTTCCTGTCAGCCAGATATATCCGCTGCTACCGTATACCGCACCACGGACAATCAGAATCTGAATACCTGCTCCAGCAATGGCAGACATCGCGATCCCCAGCAACACAACCGCCGAAGGGTTCAGTCCTTTCTTCCAGGCGAGGGAGAACACCACCACTGCAGCAATGGCTGCACCGATGATTGCCGCAATTGGCAGCAAGTATATCGGAAGACCCGGCCATAAGATGATGACCATCATCGCTCCAAGCCCTGCACCTGAGGACACACCAACAATTGAAGCATCTGCCAGCGGGTTACGTACCGCCATCTGAATGAGCACACCACTGATTGCCAGTGCAGCTCCTGCACCTGCGGCAACAAGTGTACGCGGAATCCGGAGCTGAATCAGCGCGGAGAACAGTCCATCGGATTGGAACAGACTTGGTAACCAATCGGCCAGCGGAATTCGCATACCGCCAAACATCGTACTGAGCAAGATAAGCACCACCGTTATGACTGAGAATAATACAGCCATCGGGCCAAATGCAAAGCGACGCGCAGCTCCTCCTGTGCTCATTGAAGTAGACATGCCTGATCCGTTCGCAGCCTTCATGCGTGTAAGAACAAGCCAGATGAGCCACGGCGCACCAATGATCGCCATAACAGCACCCGTTGGCAGTTCCATGCTGGAGTTATGCACCATCTTGGCGAGGACATCTGCTCCAACCAGGAGCGCTGCGCCCCATATGAACACACCGGGTAAAAGTAATCGGTTAGAACGTACACCACTCAATCGAACCAGATGTGGTGCAACCAGTCCCACGAAGCCAATCGGCCCAATTACACTGACAATCACAGCGGCCAGCAATACAGCAAGAATTAACCCTACTGCACGAGCCAATGTAACCTTTTGTCCCAAGGAAGAAGCCGTTGATTCATCCAACTCCAGCATATCCCACTGTCTGGACAGGATTAACGCGAGAAGGGTAATACCAACCACCCAAGGCAAAGCATAAAACACACCACTCCAGTCATTCTGGACAAGTGTTCCGGAGCCCCAAAGGAACAACCCTTGTGTCTCCATGGAGAAAAAAATATGTAATGCACTTGTAAATGAACCAAGCACCATCGATACAATCATACCGGACAACGCAAGTCGAACCGGGCTTGATGTTCGTCCGCCGCCCATGAAATAAGCCGCAAATGCTGCCAGCAAACCACCTAGTGCTGCGAAAAGAAAAGGCGACTGACTTAATAGACCTGGAAAAGCGATAGCTCCCAGCACCACCACAAAGTACGCTCCTGCATTAATGCCCAGCGTATCTGAAGCAGCCAATGGATTACGAGTAATCGTTTGCAGCAAAGCGCCCGCAACAGCCAGTGCGCCACCCGCAAGGATACCAATCACTGTACGCGGCATGCGCAAGTCCCAGACCATATTGTGCTCTAATGAATCCTGTCTGCCTGTAAGAGCGTCCCAAACAACATGCAAAGGAATGGAAGCTTCTCCATAACACAGACTTACAAAAAAAAGCACGATGAGAGCGGTTAGACCGCCCCCATATATGCTAATTGTGCGCCAATTCATAGCTGGCTTAGATCCTTGAACCGAACTCATTTGGTAATCGCCTCGACTACCCCATCAACCAATACTTTGGAGGAGATCGGTCCACCAAATGTCCATGTTGTGCTATCGAGTTGATATGTGCGTTTTTCCTTCACAAAGTTCAGTCCGTTCCATACCGAGTTATCTTTCATAGCTGTGCCAAAGACGTCATCGTCTGGTTGTGTAATATAAATGAAGTTACTGTCCTTCACATCGGTTAAGGATTCAATGCCTACTGTAGAGAAGCCATAGTTTTCAACTTTGTCCGGCTGCCAGTCGTTAACCAGTCCGATTTTGTCCAAGGTACCAATCACAACCGAGTTATCGGTAAACATACGCAGGCTGACTGCATTTTGATATGTGAACGCTTGTGTCAGTGCAAAGTTGAAGTTTTCTTTCCCCGCAGCAGCCAGTTTTTCTTTGGCTTCTACATAGTGTTGATCGAGATCACTCAGAACTTGTTTTGCTTTGTCTTCTTTTCCCAGAGCCGTTGCAATGTTATTAAAGATCTCTGTCATCTTGTCATAATCATAGCCGTCACCATCATACGGATCATATTCAATCGTTGGTGCAATTGCATTCAGCTGATCGTAGACCGCCGTGTTATTATCTGCATTAGCAATGATGAGATCTGGCTTCAATGCAGCAATAGCTTCCAGATTGGGTTCACTGCGTGTTCCGATATCCGTTACACTGTCATCCAGTGCTGCTTCGGATGTTACCCACACTTTATAGTTAGCGTTATCTGCGTTACCTACTGGTTGAACACCCAGGGCAACGACATCTTCCGTATATGTCCATTCAAGCGTAACAACACGTTCTGCTGGCTTGTCCAACTTAAGCTCTCCACGTTTATGCTTCACGGTAACAGGACCTGCTGTCTCTTCAGCCGGAGCACTATCCGAGCCACTACCTTGACTTGTATCTGTTGTAGTCGTGCTTTTACCACAACCCGCCAAAACCAGCACAAAGGCCAGCATAATCAACAGTCCATTCAACCCTTTTTTCATATCTCTTTTCTCCCCTGTTAATATGTATTTATATGATAACAATTATCATTATCACTATTGGATTATGCCGTAGGAATGAATTTTTGTCAATGGAAAGTACCTTATTCCCATTCTTTTATCAAATAAAAAAGGAAAGAATAGCTCAAAAGCCATCCTTCCCTTCTATTGATTGCTGTTAACTCAACTGCATCGTAGTGATGCATGTATTATCATTTTCGTATGTAGACAATTGCGTTTCTGCAACCTTTCCATCTCCAACAATACGAATCAGATAGGTTCTGTCTCTAGGCACCCAAAAATCCATAAATCCGTTTGCACCAGACTTCATCACTGCATCTTTCATAAAAGTGTTGCCTTGAGAATCGTGAATGGTAACGCTAAATTCCTTATTGCTCATTTCCCCCTGACAACCGGTCAAGCTATGAATTGCACAGGGATGGGTCTGGTCCACATAGGGTGCAATGGAAAGGAAAAATTCATTTTCAGGCAAATCATATGTAATGGTTTTTTCATCTTGATCGGTGACGATTAACTGTTTGGCATTAATGGAGGCAGATTCCGGTGTCTCTTTTCCTGTGCTGATATCTTCCACCAATTTTCGGATGTTGGGCGCATTGGCTGTGCCCGCCTCATCCTTGCCCGTATTGTTTGCAAACAGATAGGTTCCGATTACAATCACAACTGCAACACTTGCAATGATCCACATTTGTTTCTTCATTTGGAGTCCATCTCCTCGTCCGTTTTGGTTTATTATAAGGGAGAACACAGTGATACGGACAGTTTACGACACCAAAGTAACCATATATTCACATTTTTGTATTGTAGCAAGAGTAATTTGCTGCCTGTGCACTGTATCATTGATAAGTAAGGGAGGTTGTGTATATGTTTAAGTCTCCATCTGTATCTGACACCGATCGAAGAGTACACAAATCCAAACTGGCTCTGAAAACAGCCCTTCTGGAATGGATGTCCCGTAAGCCCTTGGCCAGTATAACCATCACCGATATTGTCAAATCCGCCGATTTGAACCGCAGCACATTTTACAAGCATTATGTATACAAAGAAGACCTGTTTGATGAATTGTTAAATGACGTGATTGACGATCTAAAATTAGCCTATCGAGCACCCTATCAGCATTTCCGAGATTTCGATATTAAGGACCTTAACGCCTCAGCAATTCAAATTTTTGACCATGTGCTGGCTCATGCCTCCTTCTATACATTGCTGGTTAATTCTAACGTGCTACTGGATTTCAGGGATACACTCTATATAACACTTAAGAACTTGTATCTGGAGGATGTAACCGATCTGTCGCCTGATCCACGGTTGGATAAGGAACTTCTCGCCTGTTATCAGGCTAATGCCGTTCTTGGTTTAGTTACGGGTTGGGTGCAAAGCAATTTCAAATACAGCGCCTCCTATATGGCTGAACAACTGTTGGAATTCACACGCATGAACCGATCCCAAGAGATTTATCGGTCTAATCTCCATTCTGCAACGAGTCCATCAAGATAACGTTACGCCATAACTCTGTAGTGGGATCTGTTGTTAAAAAGAGGTACTGTCTCCCTTGAAGCTTGAGATACAGTACCTCTTTAATATGTCGAAACGTTTATTTTAATTAGTTGCTGATCCATCCACCATCTACAGGCAACTCAACACCTGTAATGAATTTGGATTCATCAGATGCCAAAAACAGGTAGGCGTAAGCAATATCCATAGATTCACCAGCATGTGGAGGCAATGGAGCAAGATTTTTGTAATTCTCCCCCATCTCCACCTGTGATTTGATGCCTGCTTTCTCCACCATACCCGTAAACACAGCACCCGGATGTACGGAGTTCACACGAATATTGTCTTTGGCAAACCACTGTGCCCCGTGTTTGGTCAATGAACGTACAGATCCCTTGGAAGCACTATAAGCCGCGCCCTGGGCATCCGCTATTCCACCAATGATTGCTGCAATGGAAGAGGTATTAACGATCGAACCTTGTCCATTCTTCTGCATATAAGGAATGACTGCCTTCATGCCGAGCCATACACCTGTACCATTAATGGACATAACCTTGTCCCAATCCTCTAACTCAGCTTCCAAAATGCCTTTGGCCATATGAATTCCCGCATTGTTGACCAGAATATCTATTTTGCCGTATTTCGATACGGTTTCTTCCACAACAGCTTTCCAGGACTCTGGGCTGGACACATCCAGCTTCAACGCAATGGCTTCACCGCCACCAGCTACGATCTGTTTAACCTGTTCCTCCAAAGCTTCGACTGCCACATCGGTAGCCACTACCTTGGCTCCTTCTTTTGCAAATAATTGAATACCTGCCAATCCCATTCCACTTGCGGAACCGGTTATAATTGCAACTTTTCCAGTTAATCTGCCCATTCATATCATCCTTTCCTATTACGATGAGTGCCTCATTACGACACCCAATCTATTAACACCTTTAGTATACGGATGAAATGAAAGCTCTTTCAATCAGCAAATAGACAGGCTTTTGTGGGATAACCGATAATGTGTGCTTCCTTTTGTCTGTTATGTCAAAGTTAATCCACAAATCTAAACCAATCTGTTGTTTTCACTCTCATACTGTATTCCATCTCAAGGTGCCATAATCCGGTCTGCCATTTCCTCGGCTTGCAGCACCGCAGACAACGGGTCGGAGAGGAAATATCTATTCCAGTCAAGGCTAATAATCTGGCAGTGATCTGTCTCGATAGACTTCTGCCATGGTTTGCCTGAAGCTTGATCAAGTTCGTGTCTTGGACCATTATCCAACACCAACAGGTAGTCCTCCAGGTACCCACCTACCGCACTCCGCGCAATATCCAGGTATTCCAGGCCCGGCTCCAATAGTTCCTGGCGAACCTTGCCTGCTGGCTTCAAGTTCAGTAATCCGTAGGCTGCCTTACCTCCACGAGTTCCCGTATTTCCCACAAGGGTAATATGTTCTCCCCAGTTCGGATCAATGACGGTAAATGTCTTCTCTGCGGAGACCTTGCCCGGGATCGTTTGCTGCAAAGTATGTACTCTCCGCCCGTATTCGTTAATCCATGTTTCGGCTTCTGTCTGGCGATTCAGAATACGTCCCATCTCTCGAATCTCCTCCGCGACAGAGCCGTAACCAGTCCCTCCATAGACCACCGTTGGTGCAATTCTGGCATAGGAAGCGTAAGCAGCACGATTCCAGGTGATAATCAAATCGGGCTCCAGTTCAAGCACTTTTTCGAGCGAGATAAAATTATGATTGCCGATATCCTGTACTTGATCATAGATATAAGGCTCCAGCATTTGGTTACTTTCAATGAGTGAATGCGGCGCTCCGAGAGGCGTCACTCCCAATGCCAGTACTTCTCCCAAATTCCAGTCGACGACAACACGGCTAGGCTTGTTAGGTATCGTAATCTCGCCCATGCTTGTGGCAAGCATCCGAGTTCTGGCTCTTGGTACCGCGGGCGCTGGGGGTTTCCTCACTTGGACTCCTTTCAAATCTACAATCTCCTGTTCTGGCCAGGTCTGGTCGGCTTCAAGTATGGGTACCGTTCGTTCGCTCCATCCCGAATAATGACTTTCCAGAACGGCAAGTGGTTGGAATGTTTGCAGGGCTACATCTGGAGCACTGCACTCTCGACGCTTTCTGTAAAACTCAGGAGATACACCATAATGTTTCTTGAAATAACGACTTAGCGTGTAGCCGTTCTCATAGCCTACTCTCTCCGCGATTTCCTGTAAGGTCCCATTCGTGCTCACCAGTAGTTTTAATGCCTGTTCCATCCGAATCTGTGACAGCACACGGCTGGGACTCGTATTTAATTGAAGCTGAAACAATTGATTTAGATACCTTGGACTACAATTCAGCATTTCAGCTACCTGTTCTATCTTGAGTGGTTCCCCGAAGTGACGTTTCATATAATGCACCGCTTGATCTACCCGATCCAGCTTAGCATCGTTAAACTTCTGCTCCTGCATTTGTTTCAGCATCTCGGCGAGCCATTGGTAGAACAGCGCCTTGGTTTGAATCCGGCCTGCTGACTGTAGTTCATTCCATTGTCTGTATATCAACTGCATGATTTCAATTAATGGCAATGGACACGCTGGTTCAAAACCAAAACTTACTTGCAAAGACTCCGACCCAGTATATGTTTGGGATCTTTCAGTATTTGGCTTCTCTGACTCTGGTGACGAATAAGACAACATATGTATTTCCATCGGCTTCTTAGCCAGACAATCCAGGCGCGTTCCTTTGGAGGCGTGCAGAATATATGTCCCTTTAATGTGATGCATCGCCTGACCAAGCCAGATCTTCCCCTTGCCATTCGTAATTAGTAAAAAAGCATTCGAGGGAAGCGTCCACGTATTAGGATCTTCACTGATGTTAACGGTCATAATCCGAATATCCAGTAATCGGATTGTTATATGCTCCCATAATGCCCCGTATTCTTCTATGTTCATCGTCATGGACCTTTCTTTGTGTTTCCTCGTTACCACATCCAAAGCTTCGCCTCATCATATATGATAATCATTCTCAGTTCAACCTGTCGATTGAGTTCTGAAATGGTTATGCTTCCGCTTCCGAATTGGTTATTGTGCAATCGTTAGATTGTCTCTAGAGTTATATTAAATGAAAATCATTATCAATTAGAAAGAGGGTTCGTCATGTTGTTTAAGAAAGCTTGGTATCGTATCACCCTGCCTGTTTTGCTGATCATGGCCGTATTCATTAGTGGTTGTACCCAGAAAGAGACCGTGAAACCTGGGGCGACAGAAACAGGAAACACCGCACCGCAAACAAGAACACTCTCCACGATGATGGGAGACGTTACAGTCCCCCTCAACCCGGAGCGGGTTGTCGTTGATTGGAATATAGGACATGTTCTGGCTGTCGGCGTAACACCAGTTGGTGTGCCGAGTAGCCTGCTGGATTATGGAGTATTCCTGCGTGACAAACTTGTGGATAGCGCGGATTTGGGTAACCACAGTGAGGTTTCACTTGAGAAAATGGTAGAGCTGGAACCGGATCTGATTATCACATGGGACCAGGAGAAATTTCAGACCTATTCCAAAATCGCTCCGACTGTCGTATTCGTACCCGATCAGTATGCTTCCATGGAAGCAGAAGTGACAGCCATGGGCGAGATTCTGAACCGCGAAGCAGAAGCTATAACTTGGAACGAATCATTTAAACAACGGATCGCAGCAGCTCAGGCCAAAATTAAAGGTGTCATTCCGGATGGTGCCACCTTCACCGTTGCCGATTTTAACTTTTTGAAGAACCCAGCCATTATCGGCAACAGCGCCAATCGTGGTGGAAGAGCAGCCTATGAATTGCTTGGACTAACTCCGGCACCCAAGGTAAAATCAGATCTTCTGGACCAAGGCAAAGAAAACCTGGAAGCTAGCGCGGAGGTCTTTGGAGAGTATGTAGGTGATTACCTACTGATGATGGTTACAGAAGGCACGAAAGATCACTCCCTGTTGCCTACCGTCTGGGACAATCTGCCTGCGGTGCAGAACGACCATATCTACAAACTGGATATTCATAAATATTTCACTGCTGATCCCTATACCTCCATTCTACAAGCCGAAGAGATCGCAGATCGACTCGCAAGTGGACAGACTGAGCTGAATTAGCGCGAGTTTTCAATTCTAGTGAGGCCCGAAACCGAACCTGAACGTGTTCAGCGTAGGCAAGCGCACTGAATCCTGAATGTATGAGAACGTACCTTTCAAGTGCGAGCAGGCACTGACGAATCTGAGACGTCTTATTCAACGATTTGAAGCGCCTACAGAAACCTAAAGAACTTGAGACACTCTATATCCGATTAACAAGCCGTTTTCAGTTTTTTTATAAGGGGATTTTGGTAGATAACGTGTCTGATGGACCTTACAATTTAAGAAGATGAGCTGAAGGCCAAATAAGATGTCCTGAGTTCCTTAGAAAATCATCTATCCATTCGCCAAGATCGGCAGTCTGGAGATTCAAGACCGTTTATCCATCTCAGCGTATCCTTATTGATAATAGTGACATGTTCAAACCAAATAAAACAGCGCCACCTCGTTCTGGTGGGCGCTGTTTGTGTAAACTTTTTTTGAAGCCCGACACAATTTCGAGGAGATCTCGAAATTGTGTCGGGCTCTTCAGATTGCCTTCCATTCACGCAAACCTATCTACGTATTGGAGAGCGCTTTGTTTTTCTCATAAAACCGGGCATTGTGAGAAGATACCCCTGCCATATCGGAAGCAGCAGGTTCCAGATACGTCTTGGCACTGTTGACTGCGAGCACCGCATCGTTAAAAGCACCTGCGATCAGCCTGACTTTGCTTCCATAAGTAATGAAATCACCTGCTCCGAATATGCCTGGAATGTTGGTACGCATGCGCTGATCAACGGACACGCCGTAATCTTCACGCGCCAGTCCCCATTGCACAAGGTTACCGAAATCACGATCATATCCGTGGCTTACGACAACTTCATCCACTTCAACATGTGTGATCTCACCAGTTTCTACATGGGCCAACTCAACACGATCGATTTTATCACCTGTACCGTATAAGCGTGAGATGTTAAATGGCGTCATGACGTTGGCCTGAGCTTTCATCTGAGCAACTGGCGACTCGTGTCCGGTAAATTCATGACGTCTGTGTGCCACCGTAACTTCACTTGCTATTTTGCCCATTTCATTCGCCCAGTCGACTGCGGAATCACCACCACCCGAGATCAGAACACGCTTCCCGGCAAATCGGGACAGATCCGTTATCGTATAGTGCAGATTTGTCAGCTCATACCGATTGGCACCCTCGACATCCAGCTTTTGCACCTGGGTCATGCCTCTGCCCGCACATAACAGGATGGTACGTGTGTAATGGCGCTCCCCTGTTTTAGACATGAGTACAAATACACCATCCTCACGTCGTTCAAGCTCAGCAATTTCCTGCCCAAACACAATCGTTGGATCGAACGTTCTCGCCTGTCTCTCCAGCGATTCAATCAGCTTCTCACAGCGAATCGGATCAATCCCGCCCACATCCCAGATCAGCTTCTCCGGGTACGTACGCATGAATCCACCCAGTTCCTGTTTGGCTTCGATGATCTTGGTACGCATGGCTCTCATGCCACTATAAAAGGAGGCATACATGCCAGCTGGCCCACCACCAATAATAGTAATATCGTAGATATCCAATTGTGTCTCCGTTGTCATTTAAGGCACCAACTTTTCAACAACATAGTCCATCAATTTTACAGATCCAATCGGACCCACACCCGATACGAATTGGCTTGTCTTCAACGGGAAGACATGATCATTTTTCACAGCCTCCAGATTCGACCACACTTGGCTTGCTTTCAGATCTTCCATAGATTTCTTCGTGTCATAACCTACGAGGGTTCTGTCTTCCAGGAAAATATAATCCGGATTCATCTCAGGCAAGAATTCCAGGGAGAACTGGCTAAACCAATCTGTAGAGTCTTTGATCGCTTCAGGACTATTCAGACCCAGGATATCATAGAAGAAAACACTGCTGCTTCCTCCTTTGGGACCCATGAAACGGTAACGATTGTGCTCTACCCGGAGAACCAATACGGTCTTGTCTCCCAGGGCTGCCGCAATTTTCTCTTTCGCTTGTGAGGCTTTCTCATCAAATTCAGCCAGTACTTTGGCAGATTCTTCAGTCTTATCGAATATGGCAGCCAGCTTTGGCATAGCACGTTTCATTTCACTGTTGGCATCCAGTGCCACCGTAGGAGCGATTTTGGACAATTCATCATATACGCCCTGTTCCATACCTTCGCCAGCTGCAAGGATCATATCCGGTGACAACGCAAGCAACTGCTCATAATTATATTGATATTGCTCGACTTCAATGATCTGGACTCCATGTTCTTTCAAATAATTAGGGCGGTATTCCGCTTCAACTTCTGGAGTTAACAAAACGATTTGGGGTGTAACACCCATTTCAATCAGATACTCGGCATAAATCGAATCAAACACAACCAGATTTTGAGGATGAGTTGGAATCGTTACTTCTCCAAACTGATCCTTCACCACCTTAGTCCCACTTTCAGTCGCTGTTTCTTCTGCAGTACTCGCTGCTCCTTCAGTTGAAGCCCCTGCTGTTCCAGCTGTAGCATTCTCTTCCTTGGTTCCACCGGAACATGCCGCCAACATCATACTGATCACCAACAGCATGATGCCCAACCCTTTAAATCTTCGTGACATGATATACTTCGCCCCTTATGTATATTGATAATGATAATTATTATCAAATAGTATCAAATAAGAAGTGTTGCTTCCATAGCATATCGTGCGTATTCCGTTGGATTATTGTGCTCTCTCATGAAAAGATTCCGTAAAATGGCGAATGATCTGATTAAGAATCAGAGTGTGTCCCGTTATTCCGTGACCGTCTACCCACAGGTGAGTATCTACGTAAAATACCCGATTATTTTTCACAGCCTTCAGCTCGTTCCATTGCGGACTCTCCCATAGTTTCCTCATATTCTCTTCAGCACTGAAGTGCTGCATGATCCGCTTCTCCACAAAGAGGTAATCGGGATTGGCTTGTGTGAGCAGTTCAAGCGAACAAGGGTTAAACCATGCTGTACCTGAATCCAGTGCTTGCGGCAGTGTTAATCCAAGCTGTTCATATAACAAGTGTGATACCCCGTGTGAATGCCCACCCAGATATCGATAACCAAACGCTTCTACCCTCAGCAACATGACTGTGGCCGCGGATTGGATGAAGGGTTGCAACTGTCGCTTAGCTACGCTGACTTCGTGTTTCATCTGCTGATGCAGTTTATGAGCATCTTCTTCTTTAAGAAACCAGGCTGCCAATTGATCGAGCATTGGTTCTACATCTTGATGAAGTCCGGTTAGAATCGGTGCAATTGTGCGCAGTTCCCTTTTAACCTCTTCCATCAATACGTTTCCTATCAACATTTCCGGTTGAACTTGTCGAACAAGTTCTATCTCCACCTCATACTGTGTTACCTCCAGCATCTCTACTCCATACGCTGTAAATTGTTCATGGTGATGTGGGGACAGCAGGATTGGGGTGACCACTACGGCATGGGGGATGACACCCAGATGAATCATAATTTCTGCACAGATTGGAGAAAGTGACACCATCTTGCGCTGCGTCATCGTCTGCCTATATATCTTAGGTGATACGCCAGTCAATTGTTTGAAGCGCCGGCTAAAATAATGAGCATCTTCAAATCCAGACTTTTTGGCAATATCCTGTGAGGTTGCAGCGGTTAATATCAGTTCTTCCTGCGCGCGATAGATCCGGTAGTGGGCCAGATAATCCAGAGGTGGCTTACCATATCGCTCACTAAATTTGCGGGAGTAATGCCATGGACTGATTCCGGCAATCTGAGCTAACTGTGTACGTGTAATGACCTGATCATAATGCTGCTGCATGTAGTCAATGGAGCGAAGTATACCGTGTTCTGGTTTCAACTCGTCATGCGGCTGTTTCCGATATAGATTACTTAACAACTCATATAATAAATGCTGATTGCCAACCCTTTCTGCACTCTGATCCTGTGAATGCACTTCACTCCAATGCTGAATGATACTTGCCAAACCTCCACCGGACAGTTGCACTTTCTGATACGCCTCTCCTGACGGTAACCGCCATTCGAACTTCTGAGCTTCCCGTCTATCATGCAGCACCGAATATGTATCGAACTGAACATGCCAGCCTGCCAGATCCAGGTTGCCACCTTCAATGACCTCCATTACGGAGTTCTCTTCAACCGCAATTAATTCTCCATAGGAGACGTGAACTCGGTGTCCATTTATATTCCAGATCGCTTTTCCATCAATGATAAATATCAAGGTGTGACTGAAAAAGTGATGCAGCTCGCCTTTTGTTATCCATGCGTTGCTTAGTGCATTCGTTGACTTCCATTGAGCAATCCATTCCATGTTGTCAGACATAGGTTATCCTTTCAAAGGGATTAGTAATCCAGATTTATAGTTTTCACTATATCAAAATACATGACAACTCCATAACCAACAAGGTATGGCTTGAATAACATGGAGGACAGCGATTATACATTTCATAATTACATTAATCAGAAAAACACAACAAAAAAGCCCGTACCACAAGGCACAGGCTCTTTCTTACAACTTTAATACTACTTTTCAATGCTACGTTTTACGTATTACTCAATGCTGGCTTTCGGTGACCCCTGTCCCCGTTTCTGTCCTTTTCCTGCCATCCAATACGTTAGTCCACCTGAGACACCAAACGCGATAACCACACCAATGCAAGTGTGTAACAGATTCAGGCTACCCTCTTCGATGAAGAGCGGGAGGCTGACCAAGCTCGGATTCCCCACCATAGCAAATGCCTTGACAGATAACAATCCGAAATATAGTCCACCCGCAGCTCCACCCAGCAATGCCGCATAGAAAGAGGATCTTTTTCTCATGTTGACCGCATACAATGCAGGCTCTACAACTCCAAGGAGGGCTGTTCCAGTAGCCCAGAAAGCAAGTCTTCTGGATGTTGGCTCTTTCGAGCGGATTCCGTTTGCAAGCGCAGCCCCCGCTTGTCCAACAATCGCCACTAACATGGCAGCAATCACCATAGAACCACCATTCATAACCATTTCATTAATGATGATGGCAATCAGCCAGTAGTGTAATCCTATAATTAACATCAGTGAGAAGACAGCTCCCAGTAACATCACCGACAACACTGGAGCATTAGCTACTAGTGAATCCAATGCCTCCGGAAGATACTCATCAATCCAGGTTCCGACTGGACCAAGTATCATCAATACTAGCGGAACAAGAATCAGTAACGTCAGGAATGGAGCAACCATCCCTTTGGAGAATTTTGGGCTCCATCGTTCAACGACTCTTTCCAAGAAGGCGGCTGCACAGATCGTTAGAATGACCCAGATGGGCGTAGAGTAAAAAGCAGGCTGAGACACAAGTGGCAAACCCAGGAAATGCACCTCTTTTTCCCCTGACATCAGCATGGTCATCTCCGGATAAAACATGAGTCCGCCAATAGATGCTGCAACATAGATATTGCTCTTCAACCGATAAGCTATGCTGATTGCTACCAATATAGGCAGTACATAAAATACACCGTCTCCAATGATCCTGAAGATCGTAAAGGTCTGGCTGTCCATCAACGCAGAAGAGTCCGCAGAACTGTACGTATCCATTAACGCAATAATGGCGACTATAATTTTAATAACAGCGGCTCCGAGAATCGCAGGCATCAAGGGCCTGAATACATCGGATACAAAATGTAAGATCGAGAATCCGTTTTTCTTCGCGTGTCCCGCTTCCTGCAACGCTGTCCCTGTAGATTCCCAAGCGTTCATACCCAGTAACGTATTGTAGATAAGTGAAGATTCATCTCTTATTACCAGACGGCACTGCTCACCTGTTACCCGAATATCAGCTACAACATCTGCGGAGGCAAGAACCGACATGTTCAATTGTGTACTTTCCTTCAGTGCTAGCGTCGTCGTGCCCTTAACGTGTTCTACGAGCTTGATGTTCTCCTTGCCTCCTGCGAGTTTCAACCAATCTTCAATCTGTGTGTCATGCATTATGTACGATCTCCTCATATTACGGTAAACCCGTGTTTTGTGATGTGTTATGATCTAATATGCCTCTATCTATATACACATTTCCATGAAAAAACTTCAATAGGATAAAAAAACTAATTTCCCTGACATTGCATGTTCATTTATACAAGGTATATGGACCTATGAAAGTCGAAAAAGCAAAAAAGCCTACTCTTATGTAGGCTCTTATCCATCTGTACTTATGAGTCATACTCTTCATACTCACAACCGACATTCGCAGTCATCAGATGGCGATGCACGTAAATATACATCCTCATCCTATGACAGTGCCAACATCGCGTTCATATCTTCTTCTGCCGTTGTAATTAACTTCAGACCAAACATATCTACGAGTACATCCAAGACACCTTCCGATATGAACTCAGGCGGCTTTGGTCCAATTCGAATGTCCTGAATGCCAAGGCTAAACAGGCCAAGCAGGATTGCAACTGCTTTTTGCTCAAACCAGGACAGCACAATGCTGACAGGTAACTCGTTCACGGTACAGCCAAAAGCATCCGCCAAAGCCATTGCAATTTTCACCGTAGAACCGGAATTGTTGCATTGACCCAGATCGATATAACGCGGTATACCCGTGTCTCCAACCGTACCATAATCCACATCGTTGAAGCGGAACTTACCACAGGAAGTCGTCAGAATTACAGTATCATTCGGCAAGGATGTCGCGAGTTCACGATAGTAGTTGCCACCTTTCCCCGGCGCATCACAACCTGCAATAACGAAGAATCGACGGATATGACCGTCTTTTACCGCTTGAATAATCTCGGGCGCAAGCCCAATTACGGTCTCATGATGATATCCTGTCGTTAAGACTTGCTCCGACTGTACATTAGCCGCAGGCAGAGACAATGCACGTTCAATCAGCGGTGAGAAGTCATCATCCATGATCTTAGCCACACCGTCCAGACCCGCCACTTCGTAAGAGTAAAAGCGGTCTGCATATGTGCCTTTGATCGGCATGACACAGTTGGTTGTTGCAAGAATAGCACCCGGGAATTGTTCGAAAAGTCTTCTTTGATCGTACCAGGCTTTGCCGATATTACCCTTTAGATGGGCGTATTTCTTCAACGCCGGATAACCGTGCGCAGGCAACATTTCCGAGTGGGTATAGATGTTGATTCCTTTCCCTTCAGTTTGACGAAGCAACTCCTCCAATGCATACAGATTATGCCCTGTTACCACGATGCACTGTCCTTCAATCTGGTTCTGGCTAACCGTAATCGGTTGCGGTACACCAAAGCGATCCGTGTGCGCACGATCCAACACATCCATAATGCGGATTGCTGCATTACCTACCTTCATCGCCATCTCCAGATGTTCCTGTACATTAAAATTCGAGTTCGTTAATGTCATGTATAATGCCTCATGTGTAATCCGATCCACCTCAGGATCAGAATATCCCAACTGGCGTGCATGTGTCGCATAAGCAGCGATGCCTTTTAACGCAAAAATCATCGTATCCTGCAAACTTGCGATTGTTTCGTTTTTGCCGCATACCCCTACCACGGTACACCCGCCACTCGGCGTCTGTTCGCACTGATAACAAAACATATGGTTTCCCCTCCAAACTTAGATTAAACGCAGTTCGTTATGTAATAGCGTAACAGACCCTGATATGAGCTAGTGTGATGGTGCACACAGTTTCTGATCCAACATCTATATATGGTTCTCCAGACTATCATCCAAACTGGAAATAATAACATTCAAAAAAAGGCATATCTCGGATCATTATGAAAAATACTGTGTACAGCTAAAACGTATAAATCCATAATCTTAAAAAAATACGAAAATGAAACGATTCTAGATTTTGCCCGTAAGGGTAATACACAGAGAAATCTAATATTCAAGGAGCTGGTCAATTGCAACATTACAGACACAGTGCGGAGGAAACCCTTCAGGATGTACAGAGTTCCTCCAAGGGACTTACGACCTCCGAAGCTGCCAAGAGAATTGAAACGGAAGGATATAACGAGTTAAAAGGTAAAGATGCAACACCCGTCTGGAAACTGTTCCTCGAAAATTTCAAAGATCCGATGGTCATCGTGCTGCTGATTGCAGCCGCGGTACAGGTTGTACTTGGACATCTGATTGAATCATTGATCATATTCCTGGTTATTTTGCTCAACGCGGTGATCAGTGTAGTGCAGACCAAAAAAGCCGAGAGTTCGCTTGACGCGCTGAAACAAATGTCTGCACCCGAAGCCAAAGTCATTCGTGACGGGCAGAAAAAAACCATTCCAGCGAGGGAACTCGTTCCCGGTGATATTGTTATGCTGGATGCAGGTGATTATGTCCCGGCAGACGGGCGTATCCTGGAATCAGGAAGTCTGAAAATCAACGAAGGCATGTTGACCGGAGAATCCGAAGCTGCGGAGAAACACGCCGATACCATCCCGGATGAGGCTCCAATCGGAGATCGTCGCAATATGGCCTTCAGTGGCTCACTCGTCGTATATGGACGGGGTATGCTTGTCATTACAGGTACGGCTCTCAAAACCGAAATCGGCAAAATTGCCGAATTGATTGAAAATGCCGAAGCCAAGAACACGCCATTACAACGCAAGTTGGAATCATTCAGCAAAAAACTGGGCTTTTTCATCCTAGGCTTGTCGATTCTCATCTTTGGCATTGAAGCGGGTCGTGTATGGTTGACCGAAGGTACGGAGAATATCGGACCATCCATCGTGAATGCACTGATGTTTGCTGTAGCTGTTGCAGTTGCTGCCATTCCTGAGGCGTTATCCTCCATTGTGACTATCGTATTGTCACTCGGAACAAATAAGATGGCCAAACAACATGCGATCATTCGCAGACTGCCTGCCGTTGAGGCGCTCGGCTCTGCCAGTATCATCTGTACGGATAAAACAGGAACACTAACTCAGAATAAGATGACTGTTGTTGATTATTACATTCCCCATGGCACCAAGGACGAATTCCCGGATGATCCTGATCAGTGGTCAGAAGAGGAACGACGTTTGTTACATATTGCAGTGCTCTGCAATGATTCGAATATTAACCAGGAAGGCAAGGAATTGGGTGATCCAACCGAAGTGGCCCTCATTGCCTTCAGCAACCGGGTGAACAAGGATTACAATGAAATCCGTGACCAGTTCCCGCGTGAAGCTGAGCTTCCTTTTGACTCGGATCGAAAGCTCATGAGTACGGTGCATACCTTTGAGGGACAGACGGCTTTGCTGACCAAAGGTGGACCGGATGTGCTTTTCAGTCGCTGTAGTCATGTGTTTATCAACGGTGAGGTTCAGCCCCTCACACCCGAGATTCGCACACAATTTGAAGAAAAAAATGAGGCCTTCTCCAAACGTGCCTTCCGTGTGCTGGCCTACGCGTACAAAAAATTCGATGATAAAAACCAGGTCACCATTGATGACGAGCATGATCTGACACTGGTTGGTTTGACAGCGATGATTGACCCACCGCGTGAAGCGGTATACGGTTCTATTGAAGAGTCCAAAAAAGCGGGCATTCGCACCATCATGATCACCGGAGATCACAAAACAACGGCTCAGGCGATCGGTGTGGATATCGGCCTTGCCGAACCGGATGATCTCGCCATTACCGGAGCCGAACTGGACAAAATGTCTGATGAGGAGCTGGATCAACAACTCGAACATATCTCGGTTTACGCAAGGGTATCTCCTGAAAACAAAATCCGGATTGTGCGTGCTTGGCAGCGTAAAGGCAAAGTGGCAGCCATGACCGGAGATGGAGTTAATGACGCACCCGCGCTGAAACAAGCCGACATCGGCGTAGCGATGGGTAGCGGAACAGATGTCGCCAAGGATGCGGCTGCCATGATTCTGACGGATGATAACTTTGTCTCCATTGTAAATGCGGTCAGTGTTGGACGGATGGTATTTGATAACATCAAAAAAGCCATCGCATACCTGTTTGCCGGTAACCTCGGCGCGATTATCGCCATTTTGTTTGCCTTGATTGTCGGCTGGGTTAATCCATTTACGGCCCTTCAGCTACTGTTCATCAATCTGGTGAACGACTCCCTGCCTGCCATTGCTTTGGGTACAGAGAAACCCGAGCCAGATGTCATGCGGCGTAAACCCCGTGACATTAACGAAGGCATCTTCGCAGGTGGAACCCTGCAGGCCGTGATTACACGTGGTGTCCTGATTGGTGCAGCTGTTATCGTATCCCAATATATTGGACTTGGTATTTCGGAGGAAATCAGTGTGGCTATGGCCTTCACAACCTTGATTCTCGCACGCAGTCTGCAAACATTTGCAGCACGTTCCAATACACAAACCATCTTCCAGGTGGGCTTTACGACCAATAAATTCGTGCTTGGCTCCATTCTGGTATGTCTCTGTCTCTATGCAATCACACTGATTCCTGGTGTTCGCGGTGTCTTCGCCATCCCGGATACATTCGGCTGGAATGAGTTCCTGATTGCAGGCGGACTTGCTCTTGTCGCCGTCATTCTGATGGATGTCATCAAGTGGATTCGCAATCGCGGCAAACAAGTTACTGCGGCGTAAGATCTGCAGTTATAACATGCACAAACAGGCGCCCGTTATCGGAGCGCCTGTTTATTTACAGTTTTTTTTACACAAAGAGAACAGTCCACACACATACTGATGTTTCTAAAACATCCTCGCAAAATGTTTAAGCATTAAGCTGATATCTATATACCAACCAACAGATGGACAGGATAAGGATACATAATCCCCAGGATACCGAGGGGATGGTCGCCGACCAGTTAAACTTTTCTTTCCCTTTTGAACCATTTGTTAATCCGGATGCTATTAAAGCTATTCCAACAATTAAACCGATCTGGGCAAACAACAATAAAAATCCTTCTACCATTTAGATTACTCCCTCACATACTCCGCTATCAATTTGAACATCATTAGCGATTAATAAGTCCGTTTTCTGCGTCTAATTACCCTTGTTTGATGCCAAAAGCGATCCAGCGTCCATCGATATCCTCGATCACAAACTCCTTGTTATTATAGTCTGTATGATTGAGGGCACGTACGATTTTCACATCTGCGTTGATCAATTCCTGTTGAAGCTCTTCCTGGTTCTGGGTAATAAAATATGCATCATATCCATAGCCATATAATTCTCTGTTGGGTATAACTTTCTGTCCATTGCTTTGGGTTAAAATAATCTCGGTAAGATCACGATACAGGCAGATATGAGGTTCCGCGGCATCGAGATATTCGACGACCCGAAAGCCCATCTTTTCTTCATAAAACTGCGCGGTTCGATTCATATCAAGCGTCGGAAATACGCTGTGGGACATTAATAATAAGTGAGTCATGGGTATAATCTCCTTCATTTTAAACATGCTAATTACTTACATATCTAGTTACCTAACCGCTGATCCATCTGCTTATGTATGTTCAATGATCATTTTAGTTAAATTCAGGAAATCCGTCTATTGTTTATTATTAATATCTTTCTATGCTCATCACATCCGAATGAATTAGTATGACATTATTGCCATATGATAAATTTGGGCGTAAAATTATATATTGCTTTTCATCACATTTTCATCAAAGCTCAATCCGAATTCATATTCATACCCAAGACAGGAATGGTACCGTGAAAGATAAAATTGTCATGCCACTCTGGACATGCTGCTTGTTCATCGTTGTGATGAATACCACCATGTTCAATGTTTCTTTGCCAGTCATTATTCAAGATCTTCAAATCACCTCAGACCTGGGGTCTTGGGTCATCTCAAGTTATTCGATTGGTTACGCCCTGTCGACGGTGATTTACAGTCGACTGTCAGACCGTATCCCGGTACGCAAACTGTTAACGGTTGGGCTCCTGATCCTGGGGTTATCTTCATTGCTGGGGTTGTTCGCGCATAACTTCGCGATCCTGTTGCTGACACGCATACTACAATCTGCGGGTGCAGGAGTTATGGCCGGGCTGGGTCTCGTCATTGCAAGTCGTTACATCCCGGTGGAACGACGCGGAGCTGCCATCGCGCTGATCTCATCAGGTAGTGCCATGGCTTTTGGACTTGGCCCCATTGTCGGCGGACTCATTAGCGAGTACTGGGGCTGGAACGGACTTTTTGCCATAACCGCGCTTGTCCTGCTCACTCTGCCTGTATTGCTCTATTTTCTCCCCCGTGAATCCGTCAAAACAGATCAGCCGTTCGATGTTATTGGTGCCATATTAACCGTCATTAACGCCACTACACTTCTGGTCGCGATCACCCAGCAGTCCTGGTTGTGGTTTGCCATTGGCGTTATTTCACTTGTTGCACATCTCCTGTATATTCGAAAAGCAAGTCTTCCGTTTGTGAATCCACAAGTGTTCCGAACGCCAGGATATACCCGGTTAATCCTTATCGGATTCTGCGTGCTGGTGGTGAATCTGGGCAATCTGTTTTTGATGCCGCTTGTGCTCGCTGATCTATATGGACGCTCTTCGCTCGCCATTGGTTTGCTGATTGCTCCTGGGGCAATCGTTGCAGCATTCTGCACCCGTTTCGTTGGACGCTGGATCGACCGTTATGGCAATATGCGATTTATGATCATCGGACACACCCTGCTCGCAGCGGTACTTGCTTTATTCATGCTCGGACTGGATCAGTCCGCCTTGATCATTACCAGTGGTTATCTCTTTTTCTCACCGGCACTGTCAGCCTCCATGGCTTCACTGAATAATGAAGCGTCACGTGTGCTGCCCAAAGCGCAAATCGGTTCCGGTATGGGCATGTTACAACTGATTCAGTTCTTCGGTGGTTCGGTGTCTGTAGCCGTGTGTGGGCTGCTGCTGCACAGCATTCCGGGAGTCTCGGTCGAGCAAGCTTATCATGTGGTGTATGCTTGTCTGTTGCTCGTCTGCGTTGTTTCACTCGGGTTGACCGTCTGGCATAGCAGAGCTTCACGCTCAGGCATTAAACCTGTTACATTGGACAATTGATAATTGAGTTTAAAGTTCAGAACAAAAAGGCCCGCGCCAAGCGCGAGCCTTTTTTAGTTTGGAACAGAATACCGTTTTTTTAAAGTAGATCACTCAATGAACTTGAACTTACCGGTTACTTTCCTGATTTCATCCTACAGCAGCATGCCAACTATTTACCGTCCAGTGCGAACTTCCAGGCCTCCATTATGCTAATTGGGGCTTTATTACTGCTCTCGCCGTCACCTTCCTGCGTCCAAAGTGGTGGGTAATACGCAAATACTTGTCCTGTCTGGAGCTGAGACATATCCTCTTGCCAGCCTTTCCAGCGAAAGGTCCGATAGAACTGCTCCAGATCACCATTCGCCAGCCAGTTGATGAAACCTGAATATGCCAGTTCTGTCGATTCCCATTCGAGTGTATCCGGTGCAAAATAATATATGTGTCCCGTGCGGCCATACTTGCCTGTATCCAGTCCGAAGAAACCGCCTGCCGCATCATATGCAACGACCATCATACCTTCCAGCACATCTACCCAAGGTTGCTCACTCACACCATTCCAACTGGTGAGACTCCCCGATGTACTGTCACCACCCGCACCAAGCAACGTGATCCAGCCATGGTCCAGTACAATACCTTCTGTCTCATAAGCAACAGCCCCCAAATAGGATTTGGTGCTTATTTGCAGACGATAGAGGGTATCCTCTCCAGCCTCTTGTTTTGCTGGAACATACACATATGTATTTTGCCCACTATCCAGGAGTTCCTTGAGTTCTTCCCATGCGTGATTCTCCCGATCTACTAATTCAGCTATCGTTAATGTATTCATGAGCAGTCTCCTCGCTGATTTTATAAGAGCATATCATGGGTTATTAACCCGTTCAAATCTGCTATAATCTATCTTCAAAGCTAAATTCAAGGGGGAAACGATTTGATTCGCGTAGTTATACTTATGATTCCGATTCTGATGGTGCTTGTATCCGGTTGTCAGAATCATACATCTGCCATGAAGGAACCCGTTTCTGTTCAAAAGTCTGATCCCCAGGTCATCCATTACATATCACCCCAAGGAAACGACTCGAATAAAGGAACCATTCAATCTCCTTGGAAGACGTTGCAGCACGCAGCCGACCATGCTTCGCCAGGAAGCACGATTTATTTGCGTGAAGGTGTCTATCATCAGAAAGTCAAAATCACCAAAAGCGGTAATTCTTCCGCTAATCCAACCCTATTTTCAAGTTATCCTCAGGAGCAGGTTATCATTGATGGTAAAGGTTTATCTGTCCGGGGCATTGAAGGGTTAATTGAAATTGAAAATGCCAGTTATATCACGATTCAGAATCTCGAAATTCGTAACTTCACAACCACACTTGGGGGCCAAGTTCCAACCGGGATCTATGTCCACGGAGCAGGTGAGCATATTCAGCTGTTAGGTAACACCATACACGCGATCGCTAGTTACGCAACTCCTGAAGGCCCTGATTTGCGGGGCAGGGATGCCCACGGCATTGCCATATATGGCACAGAGCACCCTCAAGCTTTACGCGATATCATCATCAAGGATAATGAATTGTATGATCTTACACTTGGTTCAAGCGAGTCACTAGCAGTCAACGGTAATGTTGATACCTTTGCCATACAGGACAATATCATCCATGATTCCGACAATATTGGTATTGATCTGATCGGGTACGAGGGTACGTCCGAGGACGACACATACGATCAGGCTCGGAACGGCATTGTACGAGGCAACGAAGTATACGATATTACGTCCAATAACAATCCCTCCTACGGTACAGACCTGCCCAATGATACCAACTCGGCCGGCGGCATCTATGTAGATGGCGGGAAAGATCATATCATCGACCAGAACCGGGTATACCGGAGCGACATCGGAATTGAGATTGCCTCAGAGCATGCCGGACGTTCAACCAGCAACATTACTGTGCGTGATAACCTGATTTTTTCCAACAGATTGACGGGTATTGCCATGGGAGGTTATGACGAGGAACGAGGAGCTACCGAGGATAGCAAGATTATGTACAATACGCTTGTGGGAAATGATACCCTGAATGCAGGCAATGGACAGTTATTCATGCAGTCACGGACAAAGAACAATACATTCATGCGTAACATTCTCGTATCAGGCAGCTCGGAAGTACTAATATACAACGAATATACTAGCAATACCGGCAATGTGTTTGACCATAATGTCTATTACTCACCAGGTGAGCAGGAAGATGCCCTGTGGGTTTGGAAAAATAAATCCTACTCCGGCATCGCTGCCTACATCAAGGGATCTGGCAATGATGCACACTCCATTTATGTGAACCCGGCATTTATGGATGAACCGAGCGAAGATTTTCGTCCTCAGGCGAACTCTCCGGCTAAGGCGTATGGTTACCTTGCTCCGCGATAAATTAACCCTGAGTCTGCCATCTCAACGTAGTCAATCTTTTTCATGCAAATAAAAGGAGCCTGTGCATGTGGGATCATCTCCCTCATCATGCACAGGCTCCTTTTTGCTTTCTTTTGATGCAATTCAATCCTTAACTTTTTACCATCTGAGCTACATGTGTCACCCGGTTTCGTCCTCCGGTTTTGGAGGCATACAGGGCGTTGTCCGCTCTTTGGAACAAGGATTTTTCCGTATCTTCCTCTACTACAGTAGCTGCACCGATACTCACAGTAATGTTATATTCACCCCAGTCGGCTGAAGCAATCTGTGAACGATATCGTTCTGCAATACCAATCGCCTGCTCCTCTTCACAATCTGGAAGAATGACAACAAATTCCTCTCCACCGTAACGTGCAACCACATCCGTACTTCGCGATACCGTTTGCAGCAGCCCTGCCAGATTGCCGAGCACCAGATCTCCGATCGGATGTCCGTACGTATCATTAATGCTTTTGAAATGATCAATGTCTACAACGAGAAGGGAGAAATAACGTTGTTTCTCCTGGAACATCATTAAGCTTTCAAGCATTTTTTCCTGGAAAAACCTGCGGTTCTTCAACCCTGTCAACAAGTCGGTGGAGGCCAGTGTCTCCAACTGATCATTCACTTTGATTAACGCCTGCTCTTTAATTTTATATTCCTCATGCAGTCGTTCAAGCTCTTTGTTCGCTTCTTGCGTCGCTTGATACAGCTCCTGTAGCTTCGTTTTGGTATGCAAAATATCCTTCTCATGTTCGATTCGCTTACGCATGACTACAACGACACAATCTACCACGCTTTCCCCGTTACGTGTCTGACGAACACCGTTAAGCAGAACAGGAACAGCCTGCTGATCACGGGTACGGAACGTGAAGTACATCTCGTCCACATGTCCATATAACTGGATGTAGGGATAGAAATACGTATGGAAAAACACCTTGTTGCTCACCGACATGGTGGATTCAATATGTTGCCCTATGAGCTCATCGCGTTCATATCCAAGCATCGTAAGCATAGTTTGATTAATCGACTGTACAACGCCCGAATCAGAGATAGAGAAGTATCCACAGGGAGCCAGATCTAATTGTATATCCATGGAATAACTGCCTTTCTTCCGCGTTTTATGCGCTCGTTAAATAATCCTTAATCATTCGGATGGTTTCTTCCGGTTGACTCAGATGCGGATAATGTCCCTTGGCCGTCATCTGTTGCAATCGGCTATTCTTCAGATGAGCGTGTAAATAATCCCCTACTTCTACCGGGGCAATGCTGTCATCCGAGCACTGAAGGATTAATGTTGGCACAGTTGCCTGCTCCAGATCAATACGACAGTCAGATAAAAACGTCACTTCGGCAAATTGTCTCGCAATATGCGGATCTCTGGAGCAGAAGCTTTTCTCCAACTCTTCCGTCAGCTCTTTCCGTTCCGGATTGTTCATCACAATGGGTGCCAGATAACTCGCCCACCCAATAAAATTCATCTGCATCATCTCAAGTAATTCATCGATATCATTCCGATCGAAACCTCCATAATAATTCGGCAGATCATTCACGTAACGTGGGGAGGGTCCTAACATTATAATTTTTTTGAAATATTTGGGGTTCTGAATCGATGCCAGCATACCAATCATACTACTGACGGAATGCCCGACAAATATGGTGTCCTTTAGTTCGAGCGCTTCCATAACTTCCAGCACATCCTGGGCGTATCCTTGAAGGTTGCTATATTTGATAGCATCATAATAGTTAATTTGAGATTCGCCAGATCCAACATAATCAAACAACACCACACGGTAGTTCTCCATAAAACCTGGAATAATGTAACGCCACATATCCTGATCACATCCAAAACCATGAGCAAATACAATCGTTTGGCTACCCGCGCCAAGTACCTTAACATTATTTCTTACAAGTATATCAACCGTCATTGCATATCACCTCTCCGAGGTAGTATTCACTTGAATCATTTTATCTGATTATTATACCGGAAAATGTTGGGATATGAATTAAAAATAATTAATAACTTCTCTCATCCACCAAAAAATCATGAACCCCTGCTCTGAATATGCGCTTTACAATCTGACCATCGTCAGGTAAAATCAGTTCAACATGTCGCGCGACTGAGATCAACATTACGGAGGAAAACCATGAGTACTTCAACACATAGCTCTACACCTCAGCAACTCTGGGGAAGATCATTCCTATTTATCATGTTAGCCAACGCATTATTGTTTATGGCATTTGAAATGTTGCTTCCCACCTTGCCTTTGTTTGTCTCAAGTCTTGGTGGCGAAGCCTCCCAAATTGGGCTTGTTACCGGCGTATTTATGTTTTCTGCCATCTTGATTCGACCCTTCACTTCTGTTTTAGCAGCTCAGATAGATAAAAAATATCTATTGATTATCGGCATCACTATCTGTGCATTAATGACAGGCGCATACTACCTATCGTCAGGTATTTGGATGATTCTTGTATTTCGAGTGATCCACGGATTCGGATTTGGTTTGGCAACGACATATTTTGCAACGATTGCCACTGAAAACATACCAAGAGATCGCCGGGGAGAAGGTATGGGGTATTTCGGCGTAGGGGAGACGGTCGCTATATCCATCGGTCCATTGATTGGAACAAGCCTGTTGTTTAGGTACGACTACCAGAGCCTGTTTATGGGAGGTATGTGCATTTTGCTGTTAGCTCTCCTAATGACAGTGTTTGTATCCAGAAAGCCGAAAACAGAAGGTAGTAGCGAGTCTATGCAAACTCATGTCCCTTCGGTGAAACTGATTGAAAAGAAGGTACTCTTCCCTTCCCTTCTCATTATGCTCGTTGGCATTGCAGCGGGTTCAATCATGTCCTTTGTGGCTTTATTTGCCGCCGAAAGAGGGTTCGAGAATATAGCCTGGTATTTCTTCATCGTTGCCATCGCCAGCTTCGCCGTTCGACTATTTTCGGGGAAAATGTTTGATCGATGGGGACCAGGTTCCGTGTTGTTACCTTCTGCCGTGTTTGCAATCGCGGGGCTACTGGTTCTGATTATCGCCCAGAGTGATGTGCAATTCCTGATCGCCGGTGCGTTATACGGCTTTGGTTTTGGTGCCATATTCCCGGCGATTCAGACCTGGTGTGTGAATCTTGTAGAAGAACATGAGCACGAAAGTGCGATGGCTTCCTTCTTTAACTTCTTTGACCTCGGAATTGGCGGTGGTTCGTTGATCCTGGGCGTTGTGGCTTCTGCATTTTCCTATACGGTGGTGTATGCTATCTCTATAGGCATTTTTGTGGTATATATCTTGTTATATTTGGTATACTCCCAAAAACAGCAGAGGTATACAGCTCGCCAACTGGAGGTAGACATTGAGTAAAAAACGAATCAAAGAAATTGCCATTCAACATTTTAATCGTCTGGGTTACGAGGGGACCAAGATGGCGCAGATTGCCGAAGAGGCAGGCATTCGCAAGCAATCCCTGGCTTATCATTATTCATCCAAAAAAGCGTTATTGCTGGAGTTATATGAGGAAGTTGTGCAGGAGGAACAACAGTTTGTACGCCAATTTTTCAGTGAGTCTGTTACCCAAACGCTGGATCAGCAGCTATATGGCTTTTTGCATGAACACAAAAATCGCTTTCTGACTCACCCAAACGTTGCTTTTATGTATATCTTGTCCTTTATCACACCACTGGAGGTACATGATTTTGTACTGGCCCAGTATCGAACGTACCTCGGGACACTGAAGGAAGAGCTGGCAGCCGTATTTACCAGACATTCCGATATACGCCTGAGTCCGGAAGAAGCCACCTTAGCTTTTGTTACCGTGATGGATGGATTGGATGTACAGCTCGTGTATGAGACACGGCAATCCTATGAACAAGCTTTGGCGATCACCTGGAATGTCTTCTGGTCAGGCATCCAGCGTTAACGAATCGATTAAGATGAGACTACACAAATAAGAGGGGCGTCCCACCAGCCATGTTGATGACTTTTGGGACAGCCCCTCTATTTCTTTATTTTACGGTTAGGATCACACGTTGATAATGCTTCAACTGATGCTCTCCATCATCCTGTACTTCGGCAACGATATGAAGGGTATCACCCGATTTGGCATCGTCAGGAACGGTAAATGTCACCGCTTCGGTGTCACTGCCCTGTAATTTTATCGTATCCACCTGCTCATCCTTGGCAAGTTCACGATGCAATCCAAGCTGCAGGTCACCCGCCATTTCAGGCTGAACTTTGTTCGGTGTTACTTTGGAATCCTCATAAGTGTCCGCTTCGAAATATCTCCACCACGTATAGGTCAGTTGATCTCCATCCGGGTCTTTACCCTCCGCGTGAAGAGTAACTTCCTCCCCAGGACTTACACTTAGATCCAACCCTTCCTTAATCGTTAAAGACGGATTATGGTTGGCACCTTCGTAAGTGTCTGCAACTGCCCAGTCTGCACGTGCTGCAAAATCATCCTGCACATCGTCAAACCATCTCATCAGAGAGTATTCGGCTTCATAGCGTTTGGTGTACGGATCGTAATCAAGCACATTGTTTCTAAACAGCTTGTCGTTCACAACGCCAAAGCGTCCACCCCAACCACCGTAGGAAGGGTCTTCCATACTGCGCAGCCCATTATCAATCAGATAAAAGAAGGAAGGAGAGTCACCCTCAGATATAAAATCGTACTTGTCATATTGTGGATTGTTCTTCAGATACTCAGCACTTCCCCGTTGTTCTTCGGCTAGTTCGCCTTCGATCATTTTACCATCACCCATCGATGCATACATATCCATCAGCTTGCCATGTCCGTTCAGAATATTCTTGACCATCCAGTCGCCATGAAGCTTACTGTTCACTTCTTCGGCATGCATCTTCCATGCATAGGCAAAATGCCAGAAGTTCGACTGGTCGTTGAGAATGCGGATATCTGGCCAATTCTTCGCAATGTATTCGTTGTAGCTGTCATCCTGATCGAGGATGATGTACAGGACCAGTTTGTCACTGACTTTTTTGCGAATCGTATCCCACTCGGCCGTATCCTTGTACTGTTCCTCAATCGATTTCAGCGCTTTGGCTGTGGTATTGGTGCCACCCCATGTCTGAACAATCAGGTCTCGGGAGTCATCATCGAGGAAAAGAGTTTCGAGGAACTCGGAACCTTCGGTTTCCTTCTCCATCTCCCCTTTATCGGAAATATTACCGATCTTGGTCATCGCTCGAAGCTGTTCCGGCTCCGGGTACCCATCCGCATGTTTGGACAAGTTCGGGTAGATCTCGCCATAGGCATCGATCATGTCGTACACCCACTGTGTGCCTGTCCAGCGGAACGGTTGGATCCCCGCTTCCTCGTCTCCAGCATAATGATACACCGAGCTGGTCAGTACAATTCCGGCAAGGTCCATCTCATTCGAATATAAGAGGAAACGAATGACGGAGTTCATATCATCCACTTCACCGTCAGTTGTAATCACTGTTCTGCCTTTGGCAGCTTGGTTGTTTGCAGGTTTCTGGGTTTCATTCTCTGTCTGTTCTGTCGCCTGATTTGGTGTGTCACTCGCGGTTTGTGGCGCTTTGGATGCGCATCCACTAATCACCAGGATGATACTGAGACAACCTGCGGCAAAACCGTTTAACCATTTTCTCTTGTTCATAATGCTCCCCTTTCTTCTGTACAGCGTGATGTTAGTTGGGTTGGAAATAAGTACGTCCTCTGTTTTTCTATCCTTAATATGGACCGTAGAATGCAAAAAAACCCGAACAACATTATGAATGGAACAAAGTCCACGCATAGTGATGTTCAGGTTTTGCCTGCCCGAAGCAGTAACAATCCTTATTTGAGTGAAAGTATATCATGTCCACTCATGAATGTAAACGTATTCAAATGTTTTTTTGAATTTATCTTTGATATAGTATAATGCTTATAGCCAAGAATCAAACGAATCGGCCTGTTATTATATCAATGTTATTAGGAGGACTCAAACATCATGCAACAACTGGATGCGGCCTTGAGCCGTTTGGTGGAACAGCAGGATTTATATAATGAAGCTTATGGACTTTTCAAAAATCATGATCTGCGTCCCCGCGAACAACATCACCAGCCGGAAGTGGATACACGAATACCTCTTTCTCCAGAACTTCAGTATCTGTACAGTCATTATGAAATGATGGATGCGGAAGGTACACTTAAAATGAAAAATGCCGCCGTCGAAATCGGTGATGCCGCACTGATCTCCTTTGTCGCACCTGAACATCTGCTTCGTCAGCAACTGGGCTTCCGCTGGATTGGCATGAATGAACCTTATGAGGAGTCCTCCACCTGGCCAAAAAATCACGTTGTCATCGCAAACTTTAACGATGATCCGTTAATTGTAGATGTAGAAGCACCAAACTCTCCCGTATATGCCGCTTTTACAGGTGGAGAACCAAACCGTGTTGCTGATTCGTTGTCAGACTTTTTCAGTGCACTAGCCATCCTGATTGAGGCGGCGCGCACCTATGCCGGAGAAGTAAAAGATGAAGAAACCTATGAAACTAAGCCCGAGTATCTGGAACAAGTGGAACCTTTATTGCAAGATCTGTTGGGAGAAGAGTATACCGCTCATCTTTTCGAGTATCTGTCCTTTTGTTAAAACGGTGAATTGAAGGAATTGGAGGGGCGCCCATATGATCTATGTGGCTTTGCTACGAGGCATTAATGTAGGCGGGAACAATAAAATCAATATGAAACAGCTGAAAGAAACGTTTGAACAAGCAGGCATGCTAGATGTCGTTACCTATATCAATTCTGGCAATATTATTTTTGCCGATCATCAGGAACGTGCCGATGCAAATAGGGAGATATCCCATGTGTTAGAACAGGCCATCGCCGCCGATTTTGGCTTACAGATCAGGGTAATGGTGCGGAATATGGATGAAATCCATAGCGTTATTCAGGCGCTGCCAGAAGAATGGGTTAATGATGACACAGCCAAAAGTGATGTGATGTTCCTATGGGATGAGATCAATGATCCCTCCGTGCTGAACCAACTGCCCATCAAACCGGGAATCGGCACACTAATCTATGTTCCCGGAGCGATTTTATACTCAGTCAGCAGAGAAGATGCATCCAAAAGTGGCATGAACAAGCTTGTGGGTTCCAAAGTCTATGCTTATATGACGGTTAGAAATGTGAATACCACACGTAAGATCTATGCCCTGATGCAAGCAGCAGCAGAGAAATAATACAGACAGGTGGAGATGATGCCACGCAGCTTGTGGCAATTGGAGGTAGTCTAATGAACAGAGCATGGACATTAAACGTCAGCGTCCGATCCGTAGAGCGGGAACCATTCTGGTATGCACCCCAGACTCCCTGGCAGATACAGGGACAAGGTTTTCGAGTGAAATTCCATACCAATAGGGCAATCGACTTGCTTGCTCAAGATCAACTGCTTGTTACCGTTGGTGAGGAAGGTACCGCGAACTGGGCTGCTTTTATCGGAACAGTCGTGGAATGCGAACCAGACTCTCTCCTGCTCTATACAAGTCCTCAGTACGAGGCACAGTTAATGGATATTCGGAGGTTGGAACGTGAATTTTCTCCTTTGGCTTCCATTCTCGGAGCGCAACATGTAATCGAAACTCTGGGCTATTTCCCTCCCTTCCATTATGACGAAATTACGGATGTGCAGCTGGAAACAGTCCAAAATATACAATCCCTCTCTCTTGTGCTAACGCATAATGCTGATCAGGAATGGGAACAGCAGGTGCACTTCCATTTTGAACATATTCAGCAAGAGATGTTCTCCCCTGTGGAGGCATCTAACGTTTGTTTACAGCTAAGTTTCACTAATGCAGCCGATCAGATTCGTGTTAACTTGGATGCCGTATCCGGCTTCTCCGCTACATTCCTATGCAGCACAATTCATATTCAATTCCATTAACCCGGTTATGTAAAAAATCCCTTCATGGGACAACATGACAAAACATCTTTACAGATGTTCTTCCATGCCTATTACCATAAAGGGATAGCTCAACTTCTTCAGCTACACATTTTGCATCTGGTTTAGTCAATTTGAATGCGTCTGCGAGATTGATCATCACCAGGACGTTTCGGAATCTCGAGCTTCAGCACACCTTCTTCCAATCTGGCCTTAATGTGCTCCTCATCAATATGATCAACATAGAATCGACGGATAAATTCGCCGGAACGGCGTTCCTGCCGTATGATTCGATTGGAGTCATCCTTCTGCTCCACTACATCATTGCGTTTGGCACGAATAATCAACTCATTACCTTGAACCTGAATGTCTATGTCCTCTTTGGCGATGCCCGGAAGCTCGGCTTCTACCGAATATTTGTCTTCTTCCTCACGAATGTCGGTCCGGAATGGCTGGGAGCCAGTTCCAAAAGGGGAGAGGAATGAGTTCTCAACCATGTCATTGAAGGATTTCAACATGTGTCCGAACGGGTCTTCATTTCGTTTACGAAACGGAATCAGATCAAACATGAAAATCAGCTCCTTTTGTGTGGTTGGTTTATTGGTGTTGCTTACATTGATTATTATAATACCCTTGCAAATAAGGCTCAAAGTCTGTAAAAGACGAAAAAAACCGATTTTCTTTCATCATGGTTCACTATTTTAAAATAGATCCTTTTTTCTTTTATTTTGACCTTACTTGATCTTCTGACTTTGTCTGACTATAACGAATGAATGGGGTCCGTTACAGTATTGGATTCATTCTTCCGCATTCCCATCATCATGATTGCCAGCAAGACAACCAGAACAGCTACGAACATAAATGGAACATGTTTGTCCACCTGATAAAGTGTCGTTGTAAGTAAAGGCGTAATGACGGCGGATATCCCCTGAATCGCTGCTACCAATCCCGCTGCACCTCCCTGCTGTTCTTTGCTAACTGCCAGCGAAGCACCTGCCATGAACCCCGGCATCATCAGACCCGAACCCATGCCAAACAGGAAAAACGAGAAATAATACATGGATAACACATTAAAGACCAAAAACAGGATCATACTTGCGATCAGGAAAAGGGACCCGAGCAAAATCATTGGGCGTGGCTGCCATTTCAACCATTTCATCTGAATGACCTGCATGATCAACATCGCTACTCCAGAGAACATGAGTCCAAACGAAACCATTCGGGCCGTCGCCGCTGAGGATAGAGCCAGTTGATCCTGAAAATAAAATCCCCCGACAACCTGTAGTGTCATGATACCCATCATCGTGACCAAGCCGGCAGCAAGGTACATTCGTAAACCACGTTGGAACGGGTTGACTTTAGGCGGTTTTGCCTGAATGACCGGTTTGGCTGACGGGATTAACAGCAAGGCAATAATAAACGCAGCTATCGCTATAAAAATGCCAAAATAAAGCGGCCAGAGCAGACCGATAAGGGTAAATGCTCCTGCAATCGCAGGTCCAAATACTAGGCCAAGTCCATTCGCAGCACTGATAATCGCCATTCCACTTCCCCGCTCCTCCCCTTCTGTCACATCACCCATATAGGCTTGGGCAGAAGACAGCACCGCCGGAATAAACATGCCGATCAGACTGCGCGTCACAATCAGAAGGGTTAACAGGAGCCCCCCTCCGATCCATGCATTTAATCCACCGTACAATGCCAGTGCAAATAATGCACAGCTCACAGACATACCTATAAATCCAATCAATATGATGGGTTTTCTTCCTCTTATATCACTCCATCTGCCCCATACCGGAGCCATGACAGCCATCATAATGGACCCAAGCGAGATAATAAGACCGGAATGACTTTCTTTCATGCCCAACTCGCGAATAAGTGGTGGCATAATGGGTGCAATTAGCATCAGACCCAACATGGCTGCAAATACGCTAAAAAAAATACTTCCTCTGATTCTATTCATGTTTGTACACTCCTCTATATTTCAGTACAGTACCCACTGTACCTGGAGTATACAAGGCGGAATGAATCCCCACTGCCTCTATACGGAACAATTCACGGCAAGACGGATTTATTAATTTTATTTAAAAAAGATGAACCCTTAAAACTTTACACCAGACCACTACGATTACAGTACCATCTTCCGATCGCTGTTATCACCGGATTTCACCCTTCTATTAAAGGGTGAAATCCGGTGATAAAGGCGAACGCTCCGCTTCTCCAGACTGGTTCTGCACTCTTCGTTCTCGTATAATGTTTCAGTTCATCTTACTTAATAAATCTTTTTCATCTCTGAGGGCTTCACGCCGAATTTGCGATAAAATTGCTGCGAAAAGGCACTGACATTGCTGTAACCGACCGCAATCGCGGCCTCGGTGACGTTGTTATTCTGATTGCGCAGCAACTTCATGGCGTTGTCGAGACGAACCTGACGCAAATATTCGAAGACCGTGCTTCCGAAAAGTGCCTTGAATCCTTTTTTTAATTTAAAATCGTTAAGTCCTACTTGTCTGGACAATGCTAGCAAAGAGGGAGGATCTATCATACAGGCCTCCATAATCTCCCGTGCCGTATGTAACTTCCGGATGTCCTCTCTGGAGAGTCCCGCGGGGATTGGCGCCAGATCAAACAGTTGGATCATAAATCGATTCAAGATCTCCAACGCTGTCGCTTCCATCATTAAGGATGATCGATAACTGTTGTTTAATTCCACAATCAAATTGTCGATCATCGTTCGTATCCGGTCATCCAATTGAAATACAATTGGCTTAAACATTTTTCGTCCCAACACCTGATTAAACGCAATCGGCTTAAAACTGCCCAGTTGCGCCGCAGCATAATTGAACAGAGAAACCGGAATCCCCAGCGAAAAGGACGTATACAGCTCCCTTGCCGGAGGATGGAACCATGCTTCGAAATCATGCATAAAAATAAGGGCCCCTTGCCCTATCGATAATGAATAATCCTGACCGGATATATCCACATGTCGCTCTCCTGACAATGCAAATTGCAATTCCACAATGGGTGTCTCCGACGCAAAATACGTAGGATAAGGCTGATGATATTCAACCTGGGAATACAAAATCTCAATGCCACTGTATGTTGTCACTCTTTTGACCTTACCGCTCCCCGCCTTGGGAGAGAGCAGATATGTGTGTTCATCTTGCTGACTGTAAGGTTCCTGGGTCAGGTAATGCTGATATACTACGCCTAATGCATCATCCGTGCGCATGGGTATTCACCTCGCCTATATCTTGATCAGATTATCCTCTAAAGAAAGCCTGAATTAATTGATAATGATTCTCAATTATAATTCTAGCGTATTTTCGCCCGTTCGACCAGTCCTATATATATGAAGGTTCACGTCTGCTTTTTTCTTCATGTGACAACATCATTTTATACACTAACTTACATATCAAATTTGGAAAAATATCTCTTATCTAACCTTTTACACAAATCGCAGACTTCTCTTACCTTACCTTAACATTAGCTCCCTATACTAAAACAATTGTACAACTCATTACACACGAAACGATAAAGGGGATCTGGAACATTGAAAAAGAGAAATCAATGGCTCGCCGTTCTGTCGATGACTGCCATTCTTACCGCAGGAGCAACCAGCTACACATCCATGATTCATGCCGCTGACGCAACTAAACCCGCCAACGATCATGTCGTACTGCGCACAGCCATCCAAAATATGCAGGGTACGGTCACATGGAATGGAAGCAGTCGCAGTGTTGATATCCAGATCGCAGATACTAAAGTACAACTTCCCGTAGGGACGTCTTCAGCCACCATCAACGGTGTGAAAACCCCTTTGGACAGTAAAAGCTACATCACCAAAGGTACAACGTATGTATCTTCACAAACACTAAAATTAATTACGGATCAACTGATCCTGAAACAAAATAAAACCGGTTTTGAACAGACCGCATCGTTTCAGATGCCTGGTGGCAAAGCAGAAATATCAGCCTCCACGCCAGATGGACAGCGCCTGCTCGTAACCGAAGCGGACAATGGTAGCATTGCCATACTGGATATTGCTGACTTGAAAAACATTAACGTATTAAAGACAGTCAGCTTCCATGACCTCTCCGCCAAAGCTGAAGTTACAAGCGTAACTGTGTCCAAAGATGGTAAATACGGTCTTGCTGTTATTCGTACAGGGGATACAGACAGCGAAGCAAACAAAGGGTTACTTGCCATTGTGGATCTGACAACCTACAAAACCGTCAAAACGTATGAACTGGGCATTGGTCCTGACTCGATTGCACTGTCACCTGACGGTCTGCATGCGGTTATCGCGATAGAGGATGAAGAGCTGAATACAGCTGCCGATGAAATTGACTATGCCAACACCAAACGTCCGGGTAGCATTATGATAGTATCTTTTGCTGGCGGGAACGTACTTGAGGGTGAAATCACCAACTTGCCAGTATCTCTGGACAATGTAGAAGGCGCCATCTATCCGCATGATCCACAACCAGAGTATGTTGCCATTAGTCCAGATAGTAAAACAGCAGCCATCACGTTACAGGAAAACAATGTCGTTGCCATCGTAGATCTGGATACAAAAAAAATCAGCTCAATCTTCGCTTTGGGTACTATTTCACATCAAGCGGATCTGAAAGATGATGGTATCGTTCAGTTTAAAGAGACGATGACCGCTCGTTATGAACCGGATGGGATTGCTTTCTCGGCAGATGGCAAATACCTGCTGACAGCTAACGAAGGGGACTTAGGCAAGAATGAATTTGAGGATGGTGTAAAAGCAGGCGGACGCAATATTGCTGTCTGGAATTTGCAAGGCCAGCGGATGTACGATAGTCAGAATCTCATTGACGAGGCAACCGCTATGGTCGGCTTGTATCCCGATGATCGCAGTCCCAACAAGGGAAGTGAAGTGGAGAACCTGACCGTTGCTACTGTAGACGGCACTACGTATGCAGCCGTAGCTTCCGAACGGGCAGATGCCATTTTGTTCTTTGATCTTGCTGATCCGGTCAATCCGGACTACCTGGGTCTGATTCCTACAGCCGGAGAATCACCAGAGGGAATTCATCGTGTTAACGGACGCAGCCTGTTTGTGAGTGCAGATGAAAGCACGGGAACACTTAGTTTTTTTGCCAAGAAATAGTTCGAGTGCCCTCGGTATGTAAAGTCTGAATTGAGCGGTGTCACGTTGTATTGAGTAGGTGGGGGCGTAGAGCCCCTGTCCTCTCCTACTGTTGTCCCCACACCATTCCGTGTATCCAAAACTAGTGGTGTAAGGTTATCGACGCTTCATATTTTCCAATTCCCGCCTGTTCCGCTCTACTTCCTCTTGTAACACTCGTACTTCCATCCTTAATGCGGATACTTCCTCTTTGACGCCAGACCTCTTCATCCCAAGATAGAAAACCAGATATAATACAAGACCAATCATAATAAAGAAAATTAATAGCGTTATAATCCCAGCAATACCAAAATTACTAACTCCATTCATAATGTACGTTTTCCCCTTTCCCACATTTTATTAATTTATATTTACAACAATACCATAATTAAGCATAACGAACAGTATAAAAAGCCAAGAGAGCATGCTCCCTTGGCTTTCAATTTATCTATATATACCTTCCTATCCGGTGATCCTTATTCCCAGAAGAAACGACCTGCGAACACTTTTTCCGTCAACAGTTTATACGTTTCTTCAGGCAATTCTTTTTTCATCTTTGCCATAACGGCGTCTTTGCCTTGATTATATTGTGTGGACATGCCAATCTCTGCCGTTGTATTGCTAGCATCCAGACGCATGATTGGGGCTTGAGCATCTTTCGTCCAAGGTGTCCATGCCGCTAGATCAGGTGATCCACCCGTGCCTGGATTGCCTGTGTACAGGAACTGCTTCAGATATGCTGCCATCGCGGCGGACAACTGATCACGTCCTGGTTTGTTTGTATCGCTAAAGTACCCATCAGGGAAATAGGCAGCAATTCCGTCTGCGTGTCCTGTATAGAAGTCCATATCCGCACCATGTGGTGCGCCCAGTAACGTGAGCAAACGCTCAGAGATGACCCCAGGTTGTGTGCCCCATGCAAAACGATACGCATATACCGGTGGCTGACCTGCTTCACTGGTCAATTGCTCCGCTACACGCTCTGCATTAAAGCCTGCATAAGCTTCGCTACCGTATTTCAACGCAGCAGCATATTGTTCCGCCTTGGTTTTATCAGTAAACAGAGTCTCATCCGTGATGGATGGAGAGAAGTTTGGATCACCGAAGGCAAAACCAGAGAACTCCGTTTCCAGGCTGCCGAGCAATACAGGGACTTTCGTGTAATTGCCATTATTGATGGCGTCAAATCCTTCTTTTGGAATCACTGTGCCATCACGGAACAGATGCGGGAATGGGTCCATACGGATTGCGGTTGCACCAAACGCTGTGACCAGCTTGTCCGCAGGCAGTTCACGCAGATAGCTCTCCAGCTGTGCCTGAGATTGCTTGCCAATCCATGCTTTTGCTTCTTCTGCATTAGCCGCTTTCCCCTCTTGCACGAGTAGCTTCACAAGTACATCCTCGGATTTTTGCTCGCCTTCTTCCGGTGATGCTGTCGTCAATCCTCCGCTGAAAGCAACTGCTTTTTGATACAATCCTTTGCTAAGTGGCGAGATCAGAGTTGCCAGCACATCACGTGCACCAGCAGATTGTCCGGCTAATGTAACATTGCCTGTATCTCCGCCAAACCCTTCGATATTATCCTGTACCCACTCCAATGCACGGAATGCGTCAAGCAGACCATAGTTACCTGAGTCATCCAGGGCATTGCCTGTTTTCAGCGCTGCATTCTCGAAAAATCCAAGGGCTCCCAAACGGTAATTCACTGAAATGATAATGCTGTTGGTGCTCCGTGCAAGCTGTTCACCTTGAAAATCTTTACCTGATCCGGTCATATTCCCGCCGCCGTGCAGGAACACCATAACCGGAAGTTTCGAACTGGTTGTGTCGGGACGCCAGATATTGAGATACAGCGAATCCTCGCTGCCTACAGTATTTTTACCAGAGATCTGCAAGCTGTTCGCTGCAAATTCCTTAGCCGATCTCGTTCCTGTCCATGATTCCGGTTCTTGCGGGGCTTTCCAGCGCAGTTCCCCTACCGGAGGTGCCGCGTATGGAACACCGAGCCAGCCGAGTGTGCCATATTGCTCATAGGTTTTGCCATCAATCGCGCCATACTTGGTCTGTTGCACCGTTTGAGGTTGGAACGCTCCAGCTTCTTTATGTTTCAACCAGTTCTGCTCCAAAGTTCCACTGCCATTCTTGAGCTGTATCTGCAATGCCTGTGCGGTTGCCTCTGCCATCAGGCGGTTGGTAAGTTGACTCGCGCCCTTCCCTTGAAGCGCCTTGATTCCTTTACCAGCTGCATAGGTGGAAGCCGATCCCTGCTCATAATCCGTACCTGCTTCATATCCAAGCACCTTCAGCAGCATTTCGGCATAACCTTCCGCTGTAAGGGGTGCATTAGGTTCAAACTTCTCCGTTCCTGTTACGATCTCAGACACATATGGATGCTGCTTCAAGTAACCAACGACCGGTTGTAATACTTTGCCCGCCTGAGCCGCATCGTCATACGTTTCCGATCCCTGATAAGCGAGTGCTTCTTTCTCCAATCCGGACAAACGCAAGTAAAGTACTGCGGCCTGAATGCGTGTTGCCTTTTTGTTCAGATAAGCTGCATTAACACCTTGACCGCTGCCGCGAATAAGCTCGGATTGAATCAACTTGTCCATCGCTGCTGAAGAAGAAGTTGTTGTGTTCCCTGCTGCATAAGCTGGTAGAGCGGATACACATAACCCCAGAATTGTTGCCACGGCAATCGAACGTTTAATGGTTTTCATGTCATAAATCTCCTCGCTGTCGAATAGTGTGTGATGGGATAATTTCATTGGAAATGTTCAGTTGAAATGCGTATCTAAGAATCAGTATTCCAATGTCTGGATGAGTCTATATCTCTATTTATGAAAAATTAAATCTGCTGCGCTCCTTTCTGCTCGAAATATCTGCTACGGCGCTTGCGGTAATGCCATCAGGCATTTTTTTATATAAAAAAACCTGAATCGAAGGCAAACAGACATCGCTTTAGCGTGGTCTACTGCCCTCAATTCAGGTTTTGCCTGCAATCAGTAACAACCCTGAGGAATGAGGTTCATTCCATATAATAATGTAAACGCAATCAATCGTTTGATGAACAAAGAACCAACGAATGAACTGAAACAGGTATTGCCCTAAACACGGTTACAATCCTGTTGTTATGGTGATGTTAGCACATAATGTAAGCGTTCGCAATATCTTTTTTTAATCGTCAATATATCTCTCTGAATGGGTAACATTAAAAACAAGCTCTGCAAGTTCCATATCATATCGAATCGGAACCTACATTGCTTCGGGTATCTGCCTAGCCAGAAGCCCATAAATATTGAGCATGGCGGTCGCTGTGCCCAGAGGTTGTAAGCTTTAATCATACAGAACCGCCGACATAACAAAACAGGCCATAGGCGCATCCACCTATGAACCTGCTCTGATATAACGTGATTTGCGTCAAATTTGTAGAATGAAATGTTTTTTTATTCCTGTAGCTTGCTCACTTGCTCAATCAGGCTATCCAGCCCCTTGTCGACCAGATAAGGTCCATAATTCCAATAGTTGCGAGAAACATTAATGATCCGATGATTTTTGATCGCAGGAATACTCTGATACACCGGCTCATTGAATAGCTCCATCATCTGCTCCATCTCTTCATCGTCCATCTGAGTGAAGAAGTAGTCTGCAGGTTTATCCGCCAGCTTCTCCAATGAGAGCACGGTTCCACCATCTGCATAGGCTTTGTACTGTTCAGGCATATCAAATCCGAAATCCTGGTATATCAACTTGCCCAATGTGCCGCCTTCTCCCCCAAGTAATACCTCCTTATTGTAGATAACGAAGGACATGGCCGTTGTTCCCGGTTCAATATTGATGTTCAGTTCATCCCGGATCCCATTCAATTTACTTTCGAAAGTAGCAATCCATCGCTCTGCTTCCTCTTTTTTATCCATAATCTCACCCATCGTTCTCAGGGTGTTGATGACATCTGGGTCACCGCCCCAGGCTACCGTAATCGTAGGCGCAATTTTCTCATAGGTGCCGATCACTTCCGTGCTTGTATAATCAGGTACGATGATCAGATCTGGCTCTAGATCCGAGACCACTTCTACGTTCCCCGTTCCTGATCCGATATCCGGCACATTAGCCATCTCTTCCGGGTACAGATCCAGTGTTTCCTTGTTGGCACCCGCCGGCTTCATTCCGAGTGGCAGCAAATACCCCCCATATGTGATCACAACCGGTTTGGCTGATTGGGCTGGGATCTCAACCGTTCTCCCCGATGCGTCGGTATACATTTTGGTTGCAGGCAGTGAAGCATCTTCATTTGCTGTTGACTGTGGATCAGTTCCTCCCCCGCAAGCTGCTAATAGCAGGGATAAACTAAATAATAAACTGACCGCCAAAGTAGGCTTAAAACGAACATTCAAGTTATTCACGCTCCAAGTGTTGTATTGATAATGATTATCGTTATTATCAATATAGCGTTGTGTGAGTTCTCCAGCAATGAACGATTCCGACTTCTTATTGGTACGATTTGAACCTTTAAGCAGATGACTGTGCATTTTATATTGAGCGGGAGTTTCTCCCATTATTCGTTTGAAGATTCGGCTAAAGTAGTACAAATCTTTATATCCAACGCTCTCAGCCACATCACGAATCTGAGCCTCTGTCTCTGTTAGCAATACTTTGGCTTGGTTCATCCGGGTTTGGATGACGTATTCCATCGGACTGCAACCGAATTTTCGCTTGAATACCCGTGCCAGATAATGACTGCTGTAATGAAATTGGGCCGCCATATCCTCCATGGACACGGGATGTGCGTAGTGCTCCTGAATGTATGCTGCAATCTGCTCGGCTAATTCTGGAGGATCAGCTACCTGATCACTCGCCTGCTTCCATTGACGAAACTGTTCGTATACAAACTGATACAACAGTCCTGTAACCTGCAACCTGTCCAATTCTTCGCTGCTTGCCCAGCATTCATGCATTCTCTCCATTATGGGAATTAGCGACAGCGGATATGTTGCTGCAAAATAATACTGCTGCGGGGAAAATTCATACTCTTGTTGTACGTTTTCTACTCTCGACGGGTCGGTACCAGTGGAGCTTGGCTGGGGTTTATATAAAATAAGATAATATTCCAAGGGGAGATCCAGACAATGGATATGTATAGTTGTGCCTTTGCCAACATGCAGAACCTGCGTCTGGTTGGACCTGAGCTTTTCTTTACCCAAATGAACAATGGCTTCTCCTCTGACCATCAGCAAAAAAGCATGGGCTGGCAAAACATACGGCTTAATTGCCTGTCCCGGCTTCAAGACCAGATGACGAATGTCCATGAGCTTCACCTGATTTTTATTCCACCACTGAATGGCTTCTGACCATTCTTTCATTACAAACCACCTCAAAGCCGATCATTAGACGAGGGGCATTCCCTAGCCCGATTTTCTCCTTAACATACAAGAGTGGTCCTCATTTTGTCCAGTTCACCTGAATTCCAGCACCCTTCACTAATCGTAAATTTTACATATAGTTAACCCATTTCATACGTTAGTTTAGCAATTGTTGTATACACTTGGTTTGGGATACCAACTATACATATATTCTAGGAGGATGCATTCATGTTAAACCGGTTTAATGTCCGTGCAGCCAAAATGATGCTCGCGGTGACAACAATTGTTACGGCTACACTCGGAGGAAGCAGTGCAGCGTGGGCTGTGGAAGATACCACCTCAACGACATCTGCATCACCGATTAAAAATGTGATTATTCTGATTCCTGACGGTATGGCTAACGATGCTACCGCTCTGGCTCGTTGGTATAAGGGCTCGTCCCTGACGCTGGACTCCATGGCAAGTGGCATGGTTCGGACACACTCCGCCGATGCGCCGATTGCGGACTCGGCCCCTGCCGGAACCGCTTTTGCTACAGGTTATAAATCTCATACCGGATTTGTTGGTGTACTGCCGGACAAGGCTACCATGCCTGGGCAAAAGGCTATTGCGCCTGGAGACGAAAGAAAACCGATCGCTTCTGTACTGGAAGCTTCCAAACTGGCGGGTAAAGCAACCGGCATTATCGCTACATCCGAGATTATGCACGCCACACCAGCGGACTTCTCCTCTCACTATCCGGACCGTAAAAACTACGATGCACTCAGCAAACAACAAGTCTACAATGGTATGGACGTTGTGTTGGGTGGAGGCAGCAAATACCTTGAGCCAGCCGGACGTAAAGACGGCGAGAATCTGGTTTCGTCTATCAAGGCACTGGGTTACGATTACGTCACTACACCAGCTGCAATGAAAGCATCCGATTCGAACAAGCTATGGGGTATGTTCGCGCCAGCGGGCATGGCTTATAATATGGACCGTGATCCTGCAAAACAGCCAAGCCTTGCCGAGATGACATCCAAAGCCATTGAAGTTCTGTCCAAAGATAAAGATGGCTTTTTCCTGATGGTCGAAGGCAGTAAAGTCGACTGGGCAGCTCATGCCAATGATCCGATTGGTATTATCAGTGACGTGCTGGCTTTTGATGATGCCGTAAAGGTAGCCATGGATTTTGCCAAAGCGGATGGAGAGACTGCCGTTGTGGCTGTTACGGACCACGGTAATGGTGGACTCACCATTGGTAACAACGCAACTAGCGGCACATACGATAAAGAGCCGTTGTCCACATTTATCGGACCTTTGAAAAAGGCCAAACTGACAGGCGAGGGCGTTGAAGCGAAGCTGAATGCCAAGCGTACAAACATCAAAGCAGTGATGAAACAATACTATGGCATTATCGATCTTACTTCCGAGGAGATTGCCACCATTAAAGCGGCCGAGCCGGGCAGTCTTAACTATGCAATCGGTCCAATGATTAGCAAACGTGCAGGGATCGGCTGGACAACCGGTGGTCATACAGGTGGAGATGTTGTGCTGTACACGTATGCTCCGAACAATGACCGTCCATTCGGTGTGATTGATAACACGGATGTCGCCAAATATATGGCATGTGTACTGGATCTGGATCTCGACAGCGTGAGCAAACAATTGTTTGTACCTGCCAAACAAGCATTTACGGCCAAAGGCGCGACGTACAAACTGGACCTGACGGACGCCAAAAATCCGAAGATTCTCGTTACAAAAGGCAACACCAAACTGGAACTGCAAATCTACAAAAATATTGCACTGGTGAACGGCAAAAAGACAACTTTGGAGGGTGTCATTGTGTATAACGGCGTAGAGGCATTTGTACCACAAACGGCCGTTGATCTGATTCAATAAAAAAAGAGCATGCCTGACCTATGAAGAATCCTCTTTAAAAACTGCCGAGGTAAAATCTCGGCAGTTTTTACGTTTAAGGCTTTAGTTTTATTACTAGATTCTTATGAAGAATTTTAGGTTCCGCTTTATCTCAAACCATCTTAAACTGTAATGACCATCTTTTAAAGTTAAAGTGATACGTTTCTCAATCTGTGTACAAATGATTAGCAAATACAACTGTTTTCATTTTTTGAGGGGCCACAAGGACTGGCCAATAAAAAGGATGACCTCTCCATCCCTCGGCTGTACCATTCTGTTTAAGAAGTATAATTGCGGGAATATTTACCGCTATTTCTTTTGCAAGACCTTTCTCTTGATAAGAATCTGGAGAGTTTTCTAATCGCCCATCTTTCTTCTCTCTCGATATATCTCTATCTTTTCTTAATATGATCCAGACCTTCCCTTTATCCTCTTCATTTTTCGGTATAGAAGTTAAGTATTGAATACTTGCCATGAACGCATTTTGATTCCAAGAATGTCCCTCTTCAAATGTTTGTCCAACATAATCTATTATTTTTAATACATCCTCCATCCCCATAAGAAAAGGTTCTGGAGAATCACTTACATCTTTGCAGTATCTCTCAATGATTGTGTTGATTGCCTCAACTGGTTTTAAAACATGTGTTTTAGCTCTGACCTTAAATCCAACCGGTAAGAGCCGGGCCTTTGGTCTTAATGTAGTAGTGTTAGATAGTAATATTTTATTAGGTGAACAAGGAACAATTTGACTCCATAAATCCTTTTGTATAAATACAACACCGTTTTCATGGCTCCCCTTCTCAAAAGCTTCACGAAGAGCTGAATCAAATTCATGAATACGTTGCATCACGGAATAAATACCTTCTGTTGTGTAGAACCGTGTCACTGTTAGGTCCTCGATAGGTCTTGCCCCATACATACGTGAATGCTGTAAGACCGTATCCTGCTGGAATGTCTTTGGTCGTCTCCCGTAATAGAAACCAATCAAGTTTCCTATAGTAATTCCACGATCTAGTATTTGTCCTCCAATAAAAATATTAAGAGGTGTTCTCAGCTTTAATTGTCCAGATGCATCAAGCAACTCACTTACATCCTTCTCGGAATTCACTTTGGTTATCATAATGTGACCTTCATCTAAAGCTTGTTTTGCTTCAGTATTAACTTGCAAAATATCTGGCATTAGTAAATTAGAAAGTTTAATTGAGTCTTTTAAATTTTCATATGCCTCTTTTACAAGTCGATCAAAAAGAGGCGAACTTTCTTTAGATTCATCTGCTAGTTTAGAAACAATAGAATCTACAATGCTCTCTTGCCATTCATGTGCAGATTTCCCCAGCTCTGTGTGTATTATAAAGCTAAATTTTTTTATAACTTTTTGGTTTTGTCTATCTTGTATGCGACGTATACAGCCCCCTATTATAAAATTGACAATAGCATCTCGAAGCGATTTAATTTTGTTACTGTATAAACATTCTTCAGTTTTGAAAACACGCCTATCTTCTTTTTTCAAGACAGATAATTCTTCCTGAGGAACCTTCTCAAATAGATGATAAGCAATAGTGCCCTCTTCTTCACTTTCTTTAAAGTAATATTCTCCACCAATATATTTGTCATGAATAGGTACAAGTTCTGTAAAAACAGGTTTAATCGGTTTAAAAACCTCCGAGTCAACAACAATATCCTCAGGTTGCAAATATAGCGAATAAGGAGTAGCCGTTACTTGTAGAAAGCTACAATCCTTTACTAATTTTCTGAATTCATTAATTTTCCCTGCTATTTTCTTAATCTCCGGCTCTTCATCTTTCTTTTTAGAAAAACCAATACTAGCAAAATCGGCTTCATCGTCAATTATGAGTATCTTTTTATTTACAAGATCAGGATAAATTTCAAAGAACGCTTGATGTAACCTATCCATATTCTTTGTTTCCTTTTTCACTACAAAGACAAGCTTCTGATTACGCTCATATCTTGTCAATGTTGGCATTACCATAATGTCATAAATTTGCATATAATCTTGATCATTTAAATCCTTAAACTCCGACTTTAACCTTTCCAAAGTTTGTTGTGTAAGAGCCTTTGTACCTTTTGTCAGTACAATAACAATATCATACCCATTATCATAGGCTAGTGACATCACTCCGAGGAAAGTCCTGGTTTTTCCTGATTGAATTTTCCCAAGGAGCATCCCTGGCCGGTCTACCGTTGTTTTTATATCGAGTAAATTTTTGACTGTCCGCTCCATACATTCGATTAACTCAGAGGAATAACTATTCTTTTTTTGTAAATATGTAAAGAAATCCCCCGTTAAATTGAGAGTATTAATCATATATTCTGATACATCCTTTCCAAATAAAATTCCACCTACAATATGCAGTTAAAATAAGCCCATAAAAATAGAATAACTCAGTTTATATCCCCTTCAACACTTCATCTTCAACACTTAATTTCTTACTGGATACGATGACAGATGAAGCCATCTCCTGTTTTTCACTTAAAATCCGATGCACGATCTCTTCAACTGAACCTTGTTTGGTCATGCCTTGTGTGTCCGCAACAATAGGGTAATATACCGTTACAGGCTTGTCCTGCCCAATTCGGTATACGCGGTCTGTAGCCTGATTTTCAACTGCCGGATTCCACCAGCGCGTGTAATGGATCACATGATTGGCTGAAGTAATGGTCAGTCCTGTTCCTGCAGCTTTCGGAGACAAAATCATCACATCGAATCCAACGTTACTGTTAAAGCGATCCACTTGCTCTTGTCTGCGATCGGTCATGCCGTTAATGATCATTGGCGTGATCTCAAAGCAGTCACGTACCGTTGTTCGTAAAATGTCCTGCATCTTGATATATTCGGTGAAGATAAGGACTTTTTCCCCTTTTGCTTTGACTTGACGAATCAGTTCCACCGTTTCTCTAAGCTTGGGTACTTGCTGGTACGGTATATTCATGTATTGGTCAGCAATCAATCCCGGATGAGAGCTCAACGCTTTTAGTTTTTGAATAGCCTGCAAACCGTCCATCGTTTTATTTTTGACCAAGGTGATTACTTCGCTATACAAACGTTCCTGTTCCGTTCCCAAAGGCACATTGGTAATGACAGCCTGCTTGGTCGGCAATTGATCCCCGAGTTCTTCTGATTTCGTGCGGCGCTTGTACACCATCGCAATTCGAGCCAGAAGCTGCTGCTCGACATCAGTGTCTCTTGAGTCTGTAGTAAGCTTGTTCACAAATTCTTCCTTGAACTGACTGAGACTGCCTAATAATCCTGGCTGCACATAATCCATGATAGACCACAACTCACTCAATCCGTTCTCCACAGGGGTTCCTGTCATGGCGAGACGGAATTTGGACTTCATCGCTTTCAGCACCTTGGAGGCAGCCGTTGAGGGATTTTTGATGGCCTGTGCTTCATCACAGATCACCACCTGCCAGTTCACTTGTCCAAACGACAGTTGGTCTTTCACTAAGGTATGATACGTTGTTACTGTGATGCCAATGTGCCTCAGTTCCACCGCATCCTTCAACCGCTCCGTTCCCCTATGAAGGTACAGCGACTTCAGCAAGTAAGGAGCAAATTTGCGCACTTCCTTCTCCCAGTTGTCCATGAGTGTCTTGGGCACCACAACTAATGTTGGCGTAAGTCTTCCGATTTCCTGGAGATAAGACAGGAAAGAAATCACTTGTATCGTTTTCCCAAGCCCCATATCATCAGCCAATAGACCTCCCAATTTGCGATAATGGAGTGATTTCATCCATACGAATCCATCTGCCTGGAATGGTTTCAGGGAAGCAATAAATGCTTCAGGCGGCTGGTTTGAGAACACTCCCAGATCCTGCATCTCTTGCTGCGCTTGCAGAATCGGCTGATTAAACTCCAATTGACTGATGTTCTCGTAAATCTCCAACACATACGGCAGCTTCGTTATATCTACCAAGTTACCTTCACTAAACATTTCTCGTTTTGCCGTATCCGTAGTTTCTACAAAGGCCTCAGCATCTTGCGGCAATTTAAGCCAGCTGCCATTCCATTCTATGTAGTCCTCGCCTTGCTCCTTGGCCTTTGAGATCAAATCCAACATGTCAGAAGCTTCCCACGTTTGCTGTACTTCCCCAGTCTCGTCTTGCGCGGAAAAGCCAAAATCCAGTTCGAACCATCCTCGCTCTTGTTCAGTAGCATGCACAAATGGCTGGGCTTTATAGACTCGAATACCTAGTGACTTTACCCGTTCACCAAACAGGGACAAATCAATACCTTCCATTTCAGGTACATATGCTTCAGGATTTTCAGCAAATTTCGGGATATCCGCTCCTTGAATCTTTGGTAATTCTCGAATACGATCGGCATGATCTACAACTGAGGGCTTCACAAATACTTTTCTCCGCTGACGATCCACGGCATAACGACTAGCGGAAGAACCCATTTCATTTAACAAATCGGGGCTAATTGGATCTGATGAGTGGTACTCCGGATGAAACGAAACACCTTCCGAATTGTATTCCAATCCAAGATCCACTTTATCAACAAACAGATATTCCTGATGCAGCAAATAGTCATCCATAGGATATTCATGATGTATTGCCCAATGACGAACTTCCGCAATATAGCTGAAGATACGTTCCTGATCCAATGGATTAGGAGCCTTATCAATCAGCTGTTGAAATTGATATTGCTCCGAATCCATAAGCAATACCTGCTGATCGGGTAACACCAGCCATGGCCCAATCCTTTTTGCAGTTCGCTCCAAATGACTCCACGAACCACAAGCCTTTTCCAGCACGAATTTAAAATGAGCCGTTCCCACTGCGCTCTCGTGGCCTAACTTCAGGTCAAGCTTCTTCGATGCAGGAATGCCCAATCTCTCCCGCAGTTCTGGTGGTACATCGTCAAATTTATCTGTATTTAATACATAATTGCTATCTTGTTTATCCAAATATCCCTCGAACCACATGTCTTCCAGAGTCTCTAACAGCTCAGCGTTACTGATCTGTCGAAGTTCGGAGATTCTTAGACCAAGTGGAAATTGTAGTGCCTTTTCTTCTCTGACAATGGAATACAATAGCCCGTTCGGAACCATTTCCTTCTCAACCTGTATGTCCGAAACTATAGAATCTGTCGACTTTCGACGCTTGCTCAAGAAACCAAAGAGACCTGCCATCTGCCTTCGCCTTCCTATTCTCTAAAATCTTCCGTTTAAATACTGTCTCATATAGCTATCGAACTTATCGTCCCAGCTTCGACCATGATGACCCAATTTCTCTATAAATAGCTGGACACCTGCTCGACTGGATTCAGGTACTTTAAGCATGCTTTCTTTATTGCTGCGGCTCCTGCTGTTTCTAAAAGTCGGTGATGTGCTTATCGGACGAATGATTTTCTCAAATCCTTCACGATGATAGAAATAGGCCGCCCCCATCTTACCGTATTCAACCACAACGAAGTTATCGAAGTGTATAAAAGCGATCATGGGATCCTGGACAAGCTCTACGTCCTGCATATAATCAATGAATCTTTTCCAATAGTTCAATCGTTGGTTATCTTGGTCGTTTTCGAATAGAATCTGCAGTTTCTTCTGGATAAGCCAGCGTTTGACTTCTTCAAGAGCACCGGAACTTAGAAATTGCCAATCCGTGACGCGTTCCCTGGGATCTCTCAACCTGGCTACGGCCTGCTGAACAATTGCGACATGAAATTGAGTGTATTTACGTGGCTCTAAATAGTTTTTAATGAGCTGTTTGTATTCGTGCATTGAATAATTCTCTAGCAGTCGAACAATAAAATCGGTTCCATCCCGATTAATCATATGATCTTGCGAGAGTCCTTGCTCCAATATTTTTCGCATCAAAGTCGATTCAAGCTTGGATTCTTCTTCGATTTTCAGTGCATGAAATGTATCTGTCATTTTGATTCCCGTTAGTAGGAGAGCAGAAGTAATTCCCTGCACCATACCGGACTCGTGGTACATCGCATTTTCCATATGGTGCTGTATCTTATCGTCTAGCAACAGGAACCCAAATTGATCGACTTGATAGATTGAGCGCAAAAGATCCAGCAAGTAAGGTTCTTCATATTGATGCTGGAAAATTACCCATGCGGTCTTTCCTACTTCCACAGAGTAACGCGCTGTTAAAATACGATTAATTTTCTGCCTCGTATCCTTATTTTCATTAGGAAATGGATATTCGCTATAGATCAGCATCAGCACTTCCATTTTCTTCAGTGAGTGCGCCAATTCCTCAACATTTTCCATGGGGGTAGCGCGAATGATCTCTAGCAATTTCGGAAGCAACATTCTACTGCGCTGCCGGATAATATCCGCCTGTTTGTTTTTGTATTTCCGTTCCATTTTAATTCTTTCTTCGGTAAGCAGTTGTGGTTTAAACGAGAATTGATAAAAGTATTGGTTAATTTCCATCTTTCTCACCCAACCCTTGAAGTTGATCCAATAGTTGATCGTCTTTCAAACGGAATTTGAATTCCACCCGTCTGGACTTATTTGCATCAATTTTCCCATCTTTCTTCAAGATCGGTATACTAAAGGAACGACCATTAGCCGTAATGACTGATTTTAGCTCTTCTTTATATTTAAAATCCGGGAAATTAGGCTGGAATACTTGCTCAACAACAGAAAGTGCGCGGTCTTGGGAAAGTTTTAGATTGTATAGGTATCCGCCTGCGGTATCCGTATGGCCTTCTACGATAATTTGCGATATTTCATCGCGAAAACGGTCGGACAATAGAATATTGATATACTGCGGAATGAACTGTTCCAAATACGTTCTTCCTTTAGCCGAAACTTGACTGCTATTCGAATCGAAGAACACCCCGCCAGAGAAGCGGATTGCTCCTGTCTGGGGATCGACTTCCAGAGCTAGGTCCGAATCTTTAAATGCTTTGATTAATTCCTGAATAATTTCCGATTTGACACCGATGACTTCCTCAATCATCTGATTTTTTTCATTGATTGCTGCTTCTTTCTCTTCATACGCCGATTGCGTATTATATATGGTAATCATGAGTACGAGGGCAAAAATGACAAGCAACGCCGACATTAGATCGGTATAAGATACCCAAAAACTCTCCTTTTCACCTTCATGCGCTCGTGACATATGCCGCTCATTGCGAAATCCTCTAGCCAAAATGCATCATCACCTTACTCTGAAGTTACCGGATTCATGATCCGTTTGGATTGACGATTAATCTCCAACACCGTTTGCTTCAATGTCTGCATGGCATCAGGCAAATCGATCAAACCTTCCTGAATCGCATCAACGCCACTCGCCAAATGCTGAACTGACTTGGTTAGTTCTTGGTCAAATTGATTAAACGTGTTTTGAAGACCACGATGCATATCATCTGTAAACTGATTCATGGAAACTTCCAGATGCTTATTCGTCTTGGACATCGATTCGCTTGCTGAAGTCCACACTTGCTGCAAATGTTCCACTCGCTGATCCATGCTTTCCAGTTGTTCAGCTAATTGGTCTTGCACCCTAGTTGATATATTTCCCACTGCTTCACGTTCATGTTGGATTTCTCTCATCAAGGATTGCATATCTTCTTGGATATGAACAAACTCTGTATTATTATTTGTGAATTTATCAAAGATAAGTTCCAGTTCCTGATTCGACCTTTGACTAAGTTCAGCTTGCTGAGATAATGTGACAGCCAATGATTGTTGACTCTGTGTAATGCTGGATATCCGTTGTAAATTCTCTTCTAAACGTTGCTGGAAAGTAACTTGTAATCCTGTTTGGGTCACAATCGAATCTACATTTTCTCTAAGCGTGTTCATATGGTTTTCAAAATAACCATTAAACGTATTGCGTTCTTCCGTCATTTTGTCCAATAGATCTGCTGTAACCTTCTGAAGCTCGCTGTTTTTCTCCGTTGTTTCGTTCAATTCCGATACGGTTTTCTCCAACACTGTCTGATAATCCGTAATCCGTTCTGTATAATTATGAATATGTTCCGTAAGAACGGTGGTCTTGTCCACCATCGCTGACTGTCCCGCAGCCGAATCCTGCATGGATTGCACAAGCGCACCCATTTCCTCATGCACTTTTTTCTGCCATTCCACGGTATTGTTCAATGCTTCTCCGAGATTCTTCATATGATCTCCAGTTAGTTCATTCAATTGAGTAACGAATTGATTAACCATCTGTTGCATACCCTCGGATTGGTTCACTGTCGATGTCTGCATTAAATCTGTCATCATTTTCTCAGTTCGTTCCATCTGAGGTGCGAGTGATTTCTGAATGGAATCTGCCACACCGTTAACCATATTAGGGATAAGTACATCTGACAAAAAAGACTGAAAATCCTGCATCTGCTTCTCTTGCCGTTGGTCCATGCTGAACAATAACGTGCTTTGATCTTGAGTTGGAAATGACTCGTCAAGCTGTTGACGAATACTGCCAAATGCATTGGTGAGCCTTGGATAGAAAATTCCTTTGTCGATTAACTGCCAAATGAGAGACAGCAGAACTCCCGCAATCGATGATGCAAATTTAACTTTCATCCCCGTAAGCAATGAGCTAATTCCGTCTTGCATCGTGCTTGAGTCGCCATTGACATGCACTTGAGATACACCAAATGCAATCCCAACGAAAGTTCCTACAATTCCCATGGAGAGAAAAATACCCGCAACAACTTCTGCAAACTTTCTTTTTCCAAATTTATGTACTAGAGGCTCTTCAAAAAAGAAGTCATATACATCTGGTGTGTAGAGTATGCCTTTCTGTTGATAACTCATATACTTAACATAGAAACTCTTCCATGCGGGGAGTAAATGTCCCTTGATGTACTTATTATCCTGATTTTCCATCCAATCATTGAAGCTATGAAACTTTGCTGTCATTTCAGTAATATTAGATAATTCATCAAGCTTAGCCTTGATGTCAGATTCAGCTTTTTTGCTGTTCCAGTAAGGTATGAGGACAAAAAACAAACATAGTACGAAAATCGAGACCATTAAACCTATGTAACCCCATGCGAATTCTGTAGATGTAAAAAATGTTGCCATAGCTCCTCCTAAAGATATATAGTAGTTAACTAAATTACGGTCTTCACTTGATACTAAATTTAAATACCCAACTCAAAGTATGCTTGTTATACTTCAATATTTTTCTTGCAAACCAAGATTATCATAATTACCAAGTTCATTATACCTATTTTTTCCTATTAAGAGAAAAAAAATTTAGAAATAAATAGTCCAAACGAACCCTTCTCCATATTAACGTGTGTCTATGTTCATTCAACTTTAAGCCTATCGTATAATGAACGTAACAAAAATACATATCATGCAAAACAAAAGGAGAGATTCACCTATGTTGATCAAATTAAACTGGATCACGCTGAGGGTCAGTAATTTGGAAGCTTCACTCGGGTTCTACCACGACATGCTTGGACTTCCAATTCAGCGCAGATTCGAAAGCCGTGGACGGCAGATTGCAATGCTCGGCATGGAGAATGAAGCCAAGCTGGAACTGATTGAGGGCAGTGAATCCATTCTTAAACCAGAGGCTGGCGTGTCGATCGGTTATGAGGTGAACTCGCTGGATGAAGCCATGGAAAGACTGGCAGAGCTGAATATTCCGATCGTGCGTGGCCCCATCCAGCCCAATCCGCATCTGCGGTTTATTTACATTACAGATCCAGATGGCTTCGAGGTGCAACTCTCAGAGCATGTCTAATTAGGCGAGTGTAACTAAGCACTAAGTGTACGTATCAGGATGATCAGTTGTGTGTGCAAGTGTGCAGTCAAATCAGATGCAAGCTCACACCTACATCGGGCAGCGCAAGCACGTTTTTTGTCTGTTTACAACTTCATGCGGCGCATCAGCGGCACGCCTACGCGATTCAACAACCGATCAAGCAGCAGCCAGCACCAGCGTCTGCTCCACGGAAGATGGCGCTCATACACAGCGGAATATTCAAAATCCGCCACAGCACCGCGATTGCGCTTGAACTGCGCAGCCCCGGCGCTCTCATGTAACAGATGGCCGTTCTCGCGAGCCTGTCCGATCAGACAAGCTGATAACATGCGGTATAGTCCGATGGACTGGGGCACCGCTGTATCGTAACCGAACAGTGGCGTTGTCATGATTCCATTTCGGCAGAAATAACCCATCACCGCGTCCAGGCACCCTTCCTTCCGCAGTCCATAGAGTCTGAGTGTTCCTGATGCCATTGCAGCAGCAATGAACCGCTCGGTGAACTGGGGATTGTGGTAGGAGTATTTTTCAAGGTATAACAGCTTGTACAGCTCAACGATTCGCGGAATATCTGCATCCGTCATATCTGCTTCGGAAACGAATTCGTATCCATGCTTGCCCAATAATTCGTAATCCCGCTTCAACAGCCAACGCGATTTCGAGTTGCCAAAATTCGGATCATGCGCATGGTACAGGTAGATTTGTCGGCTCGGAATTAGTCGACACCCCACTTCCGTTAGCCTCGCCGTCAGATCGGGATGAAGTCCCTGACACAAGGAGCGAAACACAATGACATGCTCAGGGTATCGCTCTTGTACCGATGCGAGCAAACATTCCGCCTGTTCACCGGACATGGCGGGATACAGATTGGTGGACAACAACCAGTTGTTCACATGCACAACTTTGTTGATCTGCGATTGCTTCATTCCCCAACCTATTAGACTGAGCAGCACAGAAAGACCTTTTTCCAACACGGGCTTCTGCAACATGGTCAATTCCTGCTTGGCGTAACTCACATAATGCGTATATGGCGAACAAACGTAAGCATTATCATACTCTGTATCATTCACCGTCAACGGAATAACGAGATCATCAATCCGGGCGAGCAACAATGTCGTTTCCACGTTGGACATAAAGCTTCGGGTCCCGTCCAGCATCATAGGTTCCAGATAGGCTCTGGCATATCTTCCATCCTCCGTATCGGGCCAGTCCATGCCTTCGAACGATTGCTGATCATACAGCTGCACGCGTGCAGTTCGATTATCATTCCTAACTTCATATGTACGGTCATCGTAGGCCGAGCTGTCTTTCATTCCTTTATTCTTCAACCTTTTACTCCCCCATGAGGTAACATCTTCTTTTAACTACCATTTACATTGTTAGTTCTACTCTCTTCATACTCTATACAACACACTGTATAGGAAAAAAATGTCGGCATCAAGCTGTTTGGAAGATGAAAAAAAAGCCCGTCCAGTACGCTAAATACGCACCGACAGGCTCTCAACTATTAATTATTAATTTTTGTTCTCAACGGAAGAAACCTGATGATCCGAGACTAACTCATTCAGGTCTACAATCAGTTGCTCCAATTCTCCAAAGCTCTCTACCATCTTCTGTGTCAGGTTACGTTGTTCTTCCATGCTCGCCAGAATCTCTTCTGTCGCTGAACTGGATTGCTCCGTTACACTCGAAATCTCGGAAACTTCATTCACAACTCTGGTGGAAGATTCCTTCATTGTAGCCGAACTAGTCTCGATATCTGTCGCTTGATTCAACACATGCTGAGAGTTGCTGTTGATCGTACGGAATACTTCCTCTGCTGTATGGACGCTATCTCTTCCTTGTTGTAACGATAGACGAATACGTTCGAATCGATCTGTCAGTGCCTGCGTCTGTCCTTTTAATCGAGACAGGATGGTTCCGATATCACTTGCGGACTGACCCGAGTTCTCTGCCAACTTGCGAACTTCCTCTGATACAACAGCAAACCCGCGTCCATGCTCACCCGCACGAGCGGCTTCAATGGCTGCATTAAGCGCGAGAAGGTTGGTCTGACTCGCAATATCCGCTATGCTGTTCAGCATAAGCGTCATGGATTCACTTTCCTCGTTGAACTTTCGCATGTCATTTGCAGTTGTATTGATCGTTTCATATAGATCTTGCATCTGGATGTTTAGCTGGTCCATCTGTGTGCTTCCAGTTTGCGTGCTCGTTGCCATACTTGCGGACAACTCTTTCATCTGCTGGGAATAGGACGCAACGTCCTTGATATGCTGATCCGACACAGATAAGGATTCCGAGATCTCGGCTACACTGGTCGCCTGGAACTCAACACCTTTTGCAACCTCACTGAACCCAAGCGTCACCTCATTGGTGATGGAGCCAGTCGCATTCACTTTTTCCTTCAATTGATCTGTATAACGTGATAAACCTTCGACCGATTCCTTCACACGCTCCAGCATGGTTTCCACTCTTTGTTTAGAGTGCTCCACCTCATTCTGGCGCACTTCACTTTCATGGAAGAGCCTTTGATTCAGCTGTGAGACCAGCATCAGAATGGCCCCCGTGAGAGCGAATAGTCCCACATTAACGATATTACCTATTAGCTCAACAGAGTCAACGGTATTCATAACAAATAACTGAAGAACACTGTTGACTAGTAATACCGAAAATCCAACCACAAAAAATTTCTTGTTAGGAAATAACAGTAGAACTGCGGTTATAACCAAACTTAAGGCAAAATTGACCGTTCCCCAACCGACATAGACTCCACATATTGTAAGTAATACAGTAATCAGCCATGGAATGAGATGAATATGTTTCTTTTTCGCATTAGCGTATGTAATCCAAACTACAAAGACTAGAGCTACTCCATTGGACACAAGTAACTTCGGCATCGTAAAGGCCAGCCCCATACCAATGGCAATAATAATCCACAAAATGATACCGATTAATTTGTTCCTTTTCCAAATAATTTCGTCCATACGATCCATGTATACCCCGTCCTTTTAAGTAGGTTAAATGTGAGTTGTAGGGCCTTTCTGTACTACATCTAGTAGTCTTTGGTCCTGCTTATGTGCAAATCGCAAATACGCAGCGCCTTAGCATAGTACATATTAACTTCATAAGTATGAAACCAGCGCTACTTTATGTATATCGGTATTCAACATTTAAAATGAATATGAAATATAAAATGATATTTAAGCATATCATTTTACAAATAAAAAAGGTCTGTCTCATGCGTTATGGCGCACAAGACAGGCCTTTGGGTCGTGAAAGGATGTGCAGCAACTATTACTTTCCGAATACAAGTGTCGTATTAGAGGAGCCTGCATACTTGGTGACGAACTCACGCGCGTAGCTGGCACTTTCTACCTGATAACTGTAATTGGAGCTTGGTCTCCAGTTCGTTTTAGGAGAAGTCGGACTATTAAGCGCTGGTGTACTTCCCGTATCCGTAAACTCACCTTTTCCCTTGTCATCCAGGATGCCACCCTTTTCAGCGCCAGCACCAAAGTAGTTGTTTTCGGAATAAATCCGTGCTTTTTCACCAATTGTGATGGCCTGGTTAAAGTTATTTGCATAGTTGTTTTTGAGATGGAAGTAACCATATCTTAAAAGTCCAGGACCACGTACATATAAGTTTTCGAAGTAATTGTTGGACATTGTCACATGAGGTACCCCATTGTAACTGCTGTTACCATCATTCGGATGACCGAGGATAACGCCATACTTATGGTTAGCAAATTTGGAATTGCTAATCGTAATATAATCGGCGCGATCACCAATATACAGAAGTTTGTCCAAATCACTACCACCAGAGCTGTAGCTGTGACCAGCAAACGTCACATGATCAATCCAGTAATTGGAGCCTGAAGTGATATACATCTGGATATCATCATTGGCATTAATATTGGAAGCGTGTTCAAAAGTCAGATTCTGAAAAATCACATTGCTTGAACTGCTTGTGGATCTGAAATGAATATTCGTTAATGTATGTTTGCCAAAGGAACCTACAAGTGTCTTGTTCGCTCCGAATTCAACCTTTTGCAGCGTGGAGGAAGAAATATTCTGTTCAACGACGACAATCTTAGCTGTAGAGCCCGCCATATGTGTTCTCAAATCATTGAGATTACTAACGTAAACCACCTGACCGTTCTTGCCACCTGTCGTAGCCGACTTGGATACACCATTTTCATTCTTGGCACTGCCTGCAAAACCAGTCAACCCGTTCGTACCTGTGTTTGGATAACTGGCCGCACCATATGTAGACGGGGCTGTGGAGACAGTTAACAACAATAGAGTTACAGCGAGTAAAAGCATCGAAAATTTCTTCAAAATTTCACCATCCTTTATAATATTATCCTCAAAGACAACTCGATTATATCGTGTAACTTTGGCTGTGACAATACAAAAATTGCAAAAAGACAACAATTATCACTTTTATGCAACAGCAGATCAGATATAGTGAAAAAACGTAAAACCAGGCCATTTTTTTACACAAAATAGAGCCGCTAATTAGCGGCTCTATTAACGAGTACTATGTGATCCAACTTGGAACTGATCCACCCTTGGATCAGTTCCTAAAGCCTCTGACGAAAAACCATTCGCTTGCGGATAATAATATGTCACGACTTCTGATAGCTGCGGCGGAAGGCGCCAGGTGTGATTCGTTCCAGCTTCTTGAAGATGGCTCCATAATAGCTGGTCGATTCGAAACCGACTTGACGAGCGATATCCTCCATCCCGCGTTGCACATTATCGAGCAGCAGTTCCTTGCTTTTGTTGACTCTTACCTGATTAACATAGCTGATGGGACGAATACCTGTCGTTTTCTTAAACAAATGACAGAAATATTCTGGTGTGACACAGATCAATCCAGCCAGCGTTGGCAAAGTGATCTCTTCAGCATAATGCTGTTCAATATAGTCCAGAACCGGTTTTAATCGCTCATACTGCTGCCCGACCGTATCGCTGCCCTCAACAGATACGCGTTGAATAATCTCTGTCAATAAGGTATAGAGAATGGCGGAGCAGGCGTAATTGCTTAATGTCTGCTCTTGTGGTGTTAAGGCAGCTTGCAGCAACTCCCGCATTCGGGATAGAAGGTATTCAGGTTGTGCAAGCGTGTATACGCATGTGTCGACAATGCCAACGGTTTCAAACAAGCTTGCTGACCCGTTGCCATCGAAAATGATCCAGTCGACTTCCCAACTGTCGGATAGCGCATAGTATTCGTGCTTCTGTCCAGGGAATAACAGCATGCCCATACCTGGCTTGACGATATGTTCCGTTTCACTGAGCTTGAGCTTACCCACACCGCTGCGGCATTGTATCCACTGATAATCCTCAATGCCTTGGTCTCGGCGTATATGCTCCTGTTCATGATGCAGGCCGATGCCAAGTAAATAAAAAGGGAGCAGCTTGTCTCGGGAAGATAACACCGGAAAATTACGATTGGGATGAGGCATACGGCTAACTCTCCTAATCTTAATATTGTTATATCATATTAATTATTTAAGATATTCACTCGAATTAATATAACATATAATCGCAATATATTGATAAATAAAGGAGATCACAGGATGACAATTAAGATCGGAATTGATTATTATCCAGAGCAATGGACCCCGGAGTTATGGGAGAAAGATGCCATACTTATGCAACAGACAGGGGTTGCAGTTGTGCGAATGGCGGAGTTCGCCTGGAGCCGAATGGAACCGACTGAGGGTAATTATCAGTTTGAATGGCTGGATGCGGCCATAGAAGTATTCGCTTCGAGTGGTATGGAAATTGTGTTATGCACTCCCACCAATACCCCGCCAAACTGGATGACAACCCGTTATCCGGATGTGCTACCCATGGATGAACAACGCCACATCATTCGGCCAGGTGTGCGTGGACATCGTTGCAACAACAGCCCTTCCTTGAGAATGCTGGGCTCCAAATTTGTGGAAGCGATATCACAGCGCTACGCTAAGCATCCCGCCGTTATTGGCTGGCAAATCGATAACGAGATGCACTACCAGGAATGCCATTGTGATACATGTAATCGTTCGTTTGTCGCTTGGCTGCAAAAGCGTTATTCCAATCTGGAGGAGTTGAACCGGGAGTGGGGTACGGTCGTCTGGAGTGGTGAGTACAGCAGCTGGGCTGAGGTAACAACGCCACTCGGTGCCAGCAAACCGATGAATCCTTCCTATCTTCTGGAGTACAAGCGATTTTGTTCTGACAGCGTAGGCTATCTGCTGGGATGGCAGCTTGAGATTTTACGCCGTAACTGTCCAGGCCAATTTGTGACGCATAACATGTGGCAATATCCGAATAGCCTGGACTATTATGATATGCACAACGAATTGGACTTCGTCTCTGTTGATTATTATCCGAATGAGCTGTATCGCGATTATGGCGATCGGTTTCCGAGGAACGGAGCGCTTACGCTGGACTTGGTTCGCGGCATCAAACGCCGGAATTTCTGGGTAATGGAACAACTCAGCGGGGCACAGGGCGCCTGGATGCCGATTCAGCGCACGCCCTATCCTGGACTGATCCGAGCTCGCTCCTGGCAGACAATCGCTCGCGGTGCGGATATGGTTGTCCATTTTCGCTGGCGGAGTGCTACCGTCGGAGCGGAACAGTTCTGGCATGGGCTGATCGACCACAGCAATGTTCCTGGACGCAGGTTCAGGGAGTTCGCGGAACTTACTCGCGAGGTGAACCAGTTAGGAGAACTCTTGGCCGACTCAACCATTGTTACCCAGGTTGCTATTCTGCATTCGCATGATCAGCACACAGCGCTTTCCCTTCAGCCGCAGGCGGAAGGGGGAATGCACTACTTAGACAACTTGTCCTCTATGCATAATGCATTTCTGAAAATGGGCGTCGGTACAGACGTTATCAACTGGACTGAGGAGCTCGATGGGTACAAGCTGGTCATTGTCCCTTCCCTCTTCCTGTTAAGTGAAGAAGTAGCACAGCGGCTGGAGCGATTCGCAGCCAAGGGTGGTACGGTTGTCCTTACCAATCGGACTGGCGTGAAGAACATGAGGAATGTATGTGAGATGTTGCCTCTGCCGGGGCTACTGGGTGAAGCGGCGGGTGTTGTCGTAAGTGAATATGATGCCATCGGCAACAGTGAGCATCGGATACGGAACGCGGAGGGCAAGACATTCGCTGCGAAGCAATGGTGTGATCTACTGGAACTGCGAGGGGCAGAGCCGATCGCCTGGTATGACAACGACTTTTACGAGGGTGTACCGGCAGTTACTGTCAATAAGTTTGGTGAAGGTGAAGTGTATTATGTCGGCACTTGGCCGGAGCCATCGTATTTCTATCAGTTGTTTGAAGGCATATTGAAGGAAAAGGATTTGGCGCCCAAAATCCAGTTGCCGGAAGGTGTCGAGCTGTCGATTCGAACGAAGGGGGAGCAAAACTTCCTGTTTCTGATCAATTTGACGAATGAGCAACGAGAGATTACGCTGGACGTTCCTTATCGCAGCTTGTTGACCAGCGAGAGGTTGGATCAGAAGTTGACCCTTCCAGCTCTGGGAGTAGATATTTTAACTGTATAAGATCAGCCGTTTTCATATTTAAAAAGGGATGTCTCACAAGGCTTACGACCTTGAGGGACATCCCTTCTTTGCTTTCACTAACACCTAATCTGAATAAGAGTATTGCCAGTTAGTTCATCTTATTTGATTTTGATTTCCAGTTCATCATTCTTGGCTTCCTGCAAATCATCATAGACCTTATCTGGTTTACCACTAAGTTTTAATACCATGGACTCTGGATGGTCCAACAGATTGCTACTGAAAGAATACATCATTCCATCTTCCGATCCGCTTCCACCTACCATGGATAACTTGGTCTGCTTCCCATTACGGGAGGTCGAAATGATCTCGATAGGCCGAACAATCTCGTTGAGCGACAACTTCGTTTTGTAATCAATTTCTTGATCAGGTGCATGGACAAATTTGACCCGAGTTACCAACGGAGACACCTCCACCTCCGACAAAAAGACCTCATACCCTCCAAGAGTAAAAGTCCGATTAACGTTAATGACTTCCGTTTTGGGGATAGAAAACTTGGGATCCAGAGGGAAAGAAACATTCATTTTTTTGGAAAATTGATATTTTCGTTCTTTCTCCCCCTTGTCTGTATAATCCCCCACATCTGGCACAACTGAAGACAGCTGGAATTGTAGATTCACTTGATCAGGCAATGGTTTATTTCGATTTCGATCAATTGTACTTCGACCATACACTATATGCTTATCCTTCGAAAAATACACACCGCCTGAGCTTCCGTTGTCAAGCAAATCGCCTGTCAATGCATCCGTCATCTTCATATTGACAGTCGAATACATCTCCTGCGAAGCATCCGTTTTGGCAGTATACAATACCGTTATTCTATTCTCATCTGCCATAACTGCATTCACAGTAAACGCATATATGCCCGATGTAACCGTCTGATCTACAAGTTGCACATACCCATTATTAATTGCTGATGTTATCGTGGTTTTTTCCACATCGGTTGCCAACTCACGAAAGGGTTCAAGTACTCCCCAATGGGTCACAGGCTCAGTATATGTTGCCTGCTCTTGACCATAACTCCCAAGCGGACCTATAAGAAACCAACCTGCAGCCAGAACCGTGACTAGCACTGCCGTGATCCATTTGATACGAAAGGTCCTACCTGATCGTTTTGTTCTGGCCTTTGCGAGACCACGTTGAATTGCCGCAGTCGTGTCCGCCGGATTCCATTGCTGGTTCTCTCTTTTCACCTGATATGCGTCTGCAAGAAGTGCTTTCTCCTCCGGGTTAGTGGTCATGCCAATCCCTCCTATTCCTCATCAACTTGCGCAACTGCTGGAGCCCCTTGTGCTGCCAGGTCTTGATCGTCCCTTCCGGTTTGCCGAGGATGGAGGCAATATCCGTCAGTGTCATGTCGTTATAATATTTCAGCAATAATACATGGCGATATTTCGGTTTCACCTTTTGCAAAAGAGATTCCATAGCGATTCGATTATCGTCAACACTAATCATCCAAGATGCCGGAATGCTGTCCTCCATATCCTCCTTCGCCAGAGGTGTCGCCCGCTTGCGGCGCCTCTGTTCATCGATGCAGACATAGATGAGAATCCGAATGATCCACGACTTGAACGCCTTCTCATTATTCAGCGTACGACGTTTGATCCAAGCCCGGCACGTCATCTCCTGTACCGCTTCCAGCGCATCTTGCTGGTTACGCAGGTAGCTATAGGCAATGGACATGAGCGTATCTTGATGTTCCATAATGGATTGCACAAATGCCGTCTCGTCTTCGGTCTGTACATAGATCCTCTGGTTCATCTCTGCTTTTGTTTCCACCCCGCATCCCTCCTTCTCTCTCTTTCTGTGGTATAAGACGGGTGAGTGAAGCAAACGGTTTTTAATATTTGTTCATCAAAAAAAGCTCCGCCATCATCATGAGGGAGCTTGATTACATAACAATTCGGCCGCCGATATACTGAATTACGTACACGCATGACAATCCAAGATCAACTAACTTACAAGTTGCCGGTAACTTCGATCCCGTCAGCCAATTGCAGATGGTTCCTCACCCAAGCTGTGAACTGATTCAAAAACATCCGGAATTCCGGCTCTGCAACCACCTGTTGATCCAACTCTGATAAAATCCCCACCCACACTTCCTTTGTAATCGGATTCTCCCAGCAGGGATCAAATGTCTTCATCTCTTCTCCAGTTCGCGGGTCAGTTAAGGGAAATGCGCGATCCAATGCAGGACGAATGTAGTCAAAGTCTTCATTATATATGAACAGCATGTCTTCCATCTCTACTTCAACCGATTCTTCTATGTATAAAGGGGATAAAACAAAACCCACATTCCGCTGTGGACCTTGATACTGATAGATGAGCGCAGGAATTGTTTTCTTTGATTTTTTAGCCATATATGCTCCTCCTGTTTCAGGCAAATCTTCTACCGATCAGAGTTCAAACCAGATTAATCCACCACCAACCTGCCTGCTTTCTTGCTCCATCTGTTGCATCCAGCTCCGCCCCTCTTCACCCCAGATATGGAACAAACAGTAGATATACAATTCCCCATCCACAATCTCTTCTAAACCAGAGGCCTCTTCTATGCACACTTCAAGAGCTATAGGCCAGGAAGGATCTTCACGTTCCAATACAAAGCCTTTGGTTTGGTGTTCCAAACTATACATGTCGGTAAACGTTAATGCACCTGCCAGACGCTTCACAACTTCAGGTAAAATCACAGGCTCTGTTGCTCTGATTCCATATTCCCAGCCCATATGTACAACCTCCTTCAGACTTCGTTCGCTTCAGAATTTTGCTTTTGTTCGTGCATTTGATGAATCGAACGATCCAACCACAACTCATACCAGTCCAGAAAATGCAGTCGATTCGTATTACCCCAATACTGATCAGGATATATTCCATTTCGGTTAGCCCGGTCATCAACCCAGATTTCTCCGTAGGAAGCTCCTTTAACGATCAGATTCATGGAGATGCCACACCCAAAATCACTGATGCGCAGCATGCCTGCTGACCATTTTGGATCAAGATATTCGTGTTCCATCACTTCCCATTCCTCTTCTTCCTTGCTGTCATCAAACCAATCATAGTTCCAGTTCCATGCTTCCGTGAATTGAAAAGGGTCCGAGATTTCATTCAGCTCATCATCATAACCAAGCACAGCGTATACGCCGTCATCCGGGTTTTCCAGACCATAATAAGGTCCTGCACCACCCGCTCCCATATGAAGAAGCCATACCTTATACTCCTCCGGCAACTCAATTCGCCATTTCTGTTCAAATTGCGCGATATCCTTCTGCGTCCACACAGGCGCCATTTCATATTCGTGGTTCTCTGCGCCAAACAGCTCCAGATCCGGGTCCAGGCTTCGAAGAGTGATCAACTTTTCACGTATTCGCTCCAGTTGTGCAGTGTACGTCATCTACCGCTCCTCCTTTGCTACTCTATTATGTTTGTTCCACCGCGTACCCACGCTGCTGCAACTCATTCAATGCGGCCGCCACATCTCGCTCAGGACACAACTGCTTAATCAGGCTCACTGTCACCGGTTTTTCATCATATATCTCAGCTACGGCTTTCAACGACAGATCCAGCAAGTCGTAGTACCCTTTTGCCCAATCAACGTAATCTTCCGAGTTCTTCTCTATATATCCAAGTAAAAATTCTGCACCACCTCTGGCGTCCGCTTTGTCTTCCTCGGTCATCGCCAGCTGAATCCAGTTACCAACCTTCCACTGCAAGTCGTTCCCTTCCTGCCACAGGCAAAAGGTCACATCCTCCAGATCCAATGTTTCCTCCTGATCTCGCAGAACAGCCATCAACGTCTCCGGCACTTCATCGTACATACCCGGATAGATTTTTCCGTCCTCACGAGCATGTGGGCTCAAGGGTGACTCATGATCAAATCCTTTGATCAACGTGCCCGAATCCGTAAACAATACATGCAGATGATCACCTGCACCGTTATTGATGCTTCCCCATGCCAGACCTGGCTGAAGTTCAGCTTCATAATGATGAACGCGTAGCCATTCTTCCTCCGAAAAGATGATATCCAAAGCAGCGAGTATTCTCATCCGTTTACGCAGGGCATCTGCATTCATCATGATTGTGTCATTCCAAACCTGCATATGAATCCCTCCTGTTCGTATATCGTAGATGTGCACTAAATCCGGATTAATTCATCCAGCGTGTTAGTTCCCTGAATACTTGGTGTCATGACAATTGTGATCCGACTGGCTTCTCTGGAGAAGATACACGCATAGTTTCCGGGCTTTAACTGAAGCAGGACCCCTTCACACGTCTCATCCGGCTCCAGTTCACCGCCAGTAACATCATCCGCCGCTCCCAGATAGACGTGCCCAGACGGAACTTGCAAATGATACACCTTTTCCCGTTCCGCTGCGTGATCTGAATCTGATTTCACCTCTGCATCTTCCAGGCTCCATTCCACCTCATACACTCCATCCGCACCCAGATTCAGGAACAGACAATGGCCTGCGTTCACCTCAGTCAGCTCATCTTCTGGAATGGACCACCAATCCGAAGTATCCTGGGTACGATGCTTTAACGCTGCCAGATCATACAGGCACAATGTTGCCGTATCTGTAACCATTTGAAATGTTCCTCTCATATTCACCCGTCCCTTCTGTCTGATCCAAGTCTGACCTCAGAAATATATTCCATCATTATATCAAGCCTGATACACGTGTAAAAGGAACCCACGGACCATCTCTGCTTGCGCAACTCTTCATTTCTCGCTCCAAATGGTCGATATAAGCATAACTGACTTTTTTTGAACCTGATGGAGGAAGCCAAGCCATGTCAATTAACAATAGAAAAGAACCCTTTCGATACACATTGAAGGAACCCATCCACTTTGAGATCTATATTCTCAGCATCAACGGGGTTAACGCACCAGCCAAGCCCATTCAGGCTGAACTCTGTGACATCAGTCGATCCGGCTGTCAGCTGTCATTTCCGCTATCCCTTCCTGTAGAGAATAACGATATTCGGATTGGAATGAATATGCTGTTTTTTGAAGACCCTCTATATATGGAAGGCACTCTCCGCTGGGGTCAAGAAAAAAATACCTCATGGCACTATGGTGTTCAACTCGAAATGCAGGATGGGAACCAGGACCGTCTCTCTAGAGAGATGCGAATGCTTGCAGGACAAGGCAAAATTATCGTGAAATAGTTAGATAGCCTTAAAACCTGTAACAAAAACAAAAAAACAGCCCAATCAAATTGGACTGTCGCAAGATGAAACTCTTTATGCCGCTTTACTAACTGTCGCTGGTTGTTCCATTTTGGACCAGTTCACGGTTTTTTCAAGAACCAGTGAAACCAATACCCCTATGACGAGACCATTACTTATGATCGGAATGAGGTACATGGGCAAAGTTTGAAAGGCCTCAGCAGGAATATTCATGACCGCAACTCCCGTGAGGACCGGCAACGCTACACGATAGATCGTTTTAGAATTAAACGTCGTACCTTCAAGCGTTCTAAGTGCCGTGCCGAACATCTGAAGATAAGCCACGAACAAAACCGCACTGCCGACGCTTGGTGGTATTTGTGCAAAAAATGCTGTCACTGAAGGTGTAAGACCTATCACACACAACATGCCCGCTCCAATTATCAAGGCAGCACGACGCAGAATGCGAGTACTCTCCAGGAATCCGATCGATGATGCAAATAAACCAAAGGGCAGCACACCTACACAGGCTGACAACATCGTGAACAGACCCGTTAGTGCATAGGAATGCCTATACTGACGACTTGTTGTTTCTGTCCGGTATAGTTTCTCAACTGTGCTTAATGTGGTGATCGAATTCGTCATATTTACCAGTCCCACGAAAAATGCAGTAATGACAATACCCGGTTCCCATCTGGGTGTTCCCCACGGAAACAGTTCGAGACCAGCCGGGGCCTGATTAGGCTGTCCGCTATGCTGTCCAGGAAACAATAGACTATAAGCGATCCAGCCTGCCACAATCCCAATCAGGATCGCGTAGTTCCCCAGTTTCCCCCTACCCTTTAATTGAATCCATGCCACCAAAAATGCAATGACAACGGACAATGCGGCAACAGGCAGATTAAAGCGGCCAAACTCCGTATATCCAATCATACCTTTGAAAAAATTCATGGTTAATTGAATCGTCATTAGAAACAACATGGCACTCTTCACCATGGGTGTAAACAGCTTTTGCAGCACTTGCGCCGCTCCCAGCCAGCCCAGAATCACCATCGTTAATCCCGCTAATAGAAAACCTGCAGCCAGCCCACCGCCGATACGCTCCAGACTCATACCGGCCGATGAAGCAGATACCGTCAAACTTAGCGTCAATCCCCACCATAACCCTGACGGACCATCCATAATCGCATATCGATGACCAAATACGGTTTGAAGTATACACACTGCTCCGGTAAGGATAAATGCGTGCTGCATGGAGGCAGCGATGGCATCCGGAGACAGATGAAAATTATGTCCAATGGATAGCGGAACAACAACGGTATTGGTAAACAGGAAGAAAAACCACTGTATACCTGCCAAAATCAGTGAAGATACGTCCTTCATATTCTTTTGTAAAAAATGCTCTTGATGTCTGTTCATTCGTTTGGAATATCCTTTCACTGTTCTGTATCATAAATGTATAGCCTTTTCAGACTTGGGTTAATAGTCGTTCCATCTCGGCATGCCGATGACGGCTCGCATGTGCAAGCGGTGTAATCCCGTCCCGATCCGCGATCTTTGGATCTGCACCATATTGCAAAAGCAAGGCAACAATCTGCTGGTGACGCGGCCCACCATCTCCCAAAATGACCGCTTCCAGCAAGGCTGTCCACCCCAGGTTGTTGATATGGTTCACATCCACATCACTGCGTGTCAGCAGAAGCTCCACAATGTCCACATGGCCCCGATCCGCTGCTGGGATAAGAGCTGTGCCGCCAAAACGATTTGTTAACCTCGTATCTGCACCTGCTGTAATCGCCAATTCGACCATGTCATACATACCCTCAGCACTCGCGTATAACAGCAGGTTGTCCAATCGTGCATCCCGAAGATTAATGTCGGCTCCGGCGTCCACTAACATCCTTGCCGTGTCTATCTTGTTACCGTGCACCGCTGCCAGCAGAGGTGTCCGCCCCAATGTATCCCGTTCGTTCAACCGGTTACCCTGTTGTGTGATAAATCGAATGACCTCATCGGTATGGCCCGCTTGAGCAGCATCATGTATTGTTCTAACCACGTTGTTTTATCCTCCAATTCAAGGTCTTTCTCATGCAGTAATATTCATATAGAAACCAAACTCTGTTATTCAGGTATGCAAATCTAATGTATGGTAACATAAGATCGTAGTATATTAAAAATACATGTTTTGTTGCCTTTCCATACGAATTACATATACATTGCAGGCGAAGGAGAACAACCACTTGGATATCAAACAATGTCGCTATTTCATTGCCATTGCTGAGGAGAAACAGATTACAGCCGCAGCTCGAAGACTGCACATGGCTCAGCCACCCTTAAGTCAGCAGCTAAAGTTAATGGAGGAAGAGCTTGGCGTAATTTTGTTTGAACGCAAAGGGCGCATGATGGAGCTAACGCAGGCGGGTCGCAGCTTCTATGATTATGCGGTTACCTTGACCAAATATATGGAGGAAGCTGTAATGGAGATGCAAAGTTTCCGTCACGGCATACGGGGCAAACTCGCCATCGGCATCAATACCATATCGGATCGCCTGATCCCGCAAGCACTGCAACAGTTTCGCACCACCCACCCACAGGTTACCTATAAAATTCAACAAAATGAATCTGCGCAATTATGCCGATTGCTGGAAGATGGCAAAGTTGAACTTGCCTGTGTACGCATGCCTGTCCAGACTGAACGTTATGAGGTGCTGCATCTGCCACAGGAGCCCCTTTTCTATATTTCTTCAACACCGCTTGATAGTCCGACAGAGATGGGACCAGGAGTGGAGATGGGGACTTATTTTGAGCAGCTTACAGGTATCCCTCTACTGCTTCCAAGCACAGAAGGACTCGGTATGTTCGAGCTAATTTTGGACAAGTTTCGGGAGCATCAGGTTACCCCCTCCATCATGGGTGAGTGCTCAGACATTAATATGTTACTCGAGCTGGTCCGACTCGGCTTCGCCAGTTCCATCGTGCCTCACACGGTACTACAGCTATATCACGAGCACCCATTCCACGTATATCGCATCCAGGATCAGCATTCCACGGTCGGTTCGGCGCTGGTCTGGCTGCAGAACCGTTATCTGTCCAAGCCTGCACAACACTTTGTGCAACTGGTGCAGGGTATGCTTCCCGTGTAAAAGGCTATAAGCAAAAAAAACAGCAGCTTTACCGGATTACATTCCAGTGAAGCTGCTGTTTCATTTTTATGGTTAAGCTTTAGCTGTGAACAACAAGTCTTTTTCTTTGATCGTAGTGCGACCAGCAGACTCAATGGACTCATACTGATGCATGTTTGTAATAATGACTGGTGTAATCGTTGTATAACCGGCTTTTTCGATCTGTTCCCGGTCAAACTCCATCAGTACATCACCTACGGTTATCTTCGCACCTGCTTGAACTTTAGGAGAGAAGAATTGACCTTTCAGCTTCACGGTGTCAATCCCGATATGAATCAACATCTCTGCGCCTGTATCACTTACCAAACCAATGGCATGTCCACTCTTCGATAACGAGAACACGGTTCCGTTGATCGGAGATACGACGCGACCTTCAGATGGTTGAATCGCGAATCCTTTACCCATAATCTCTTCAGAGAATGCAGGGTCTGGCACTTCGCTCAGCGGTTTAACTTCACCTGTGATCGGGCTGAATACTTGCTCATCTTGCGCTTTTGCTTCTTCAGTTACAGCTGCAGAAGTTGTTGCTGTTGTTGTTGCCGGCTCAGCTACTGGTGCTGCTACTGGCTCTGATACATTTTCTTCTTGGAAGCCCAAGATATACGTAATGATTGCTGCTGCTACGATGGCAATCAAACCACCAACCAGAGCATAAATCAATGTGCTAATTGCTGGACTGACAAATGCCGCAATACTCGGCAGACCCGCAAGTCCTGTAATAACATACGATTTAACATTGAAGATCCCCATAAATGCACCAGCAATAGCACCCCCGCTGAGAGCTGCGATAAATGGTTTTTTGAACTTCATGTTGATACCATACATCGCTGGTTCCGTGATCCCCATAATAGCCGTAAGACCAGTGGAATAGGCCAGGGATTTGGTTTTGCTATTTCTCGATCTGAGACCTACACCAAATGCTGCACCACCTTGTGCCAAGTTAGCTGCAAACATCAGTGGAATAATAAAGTCGTAACCCAGTGTTGTCATTGAACCTACAACGATTGGCAGCAACGCATAGTGCATACCTGTAATGATCAGCAGTGACATCGTACCACCAATCAAGATACTTGCGAAGATGGACATGTTATCGAACAACCATGAGATACCACCGGACAAACCATTACCAAGAACCGTACCCAATGGACCTACTGTCATCAACGTCAGTGGAACCATAATTAACAAGGTAACCGTTGGAACAATGAGTAACTTAAGTGAAGCATGTATAACACGATCAACGGCTTTCTCTACGTATGAAGCAATCCAAACGGCCAGAACAATCGGAATAACTGTAGAAGAATACGTTGCCGCTATGACTGTAATCCCCATAAAGGATGAATTGTGACCATCGGCCAGCAATGCTGTAATGGTCGGGTGCATAATGCCCGCAGCAAGCGCCGCGGCAATATACATATTACTACCCAGCTTACGTGCAGCACTGATCGCCAGAATGATTGGCAGGAAGTAGAAGGCACCGTCACCAATTGCCGACAAAATGATATAGGTTGAACTAGTATCGGACAACCATCCAAGTGCGACAAGGATAGCCACGATCCCTTTGATCATACCTGCACCCGTAATTGCAGGCAGGATTGGTGTAAACATACCTGAGATGAAGTCGAACAGCGCACTTATTGGATTTCTCTTTTTCTTCTCCCCAGTTAAAGCGCTTGAGGTTGCATTATCTGCGTTTGGTGATTTGGACATGTTGCCAACGAGTGCGTTATACACGATAGGCACATCGTTACCGATGATAACCTGGAACTGTCCACCGTTCTCCATCACGCCCATAACGCCTGGTGTATTTTTCAGCGTCGCTTTGTCCGCTTTTTGGTTGTCATTCAGGTTAAATCTGAGTCTTGTCATACAGTGTGTGACTTGATCGATATTCTCTTCCCCACCAACAAGCTTCAAAATGTCCTTGGACAATTGTTGTTTATCCATTGTGTTTTGCTCCTTTTATGTGTAATGAAGGTTAAAAAAAAACCTAAACACTGAATAATGACAAAGCAGGAAAGCTTATCATTATTCAACGTTTAGGTTTTGCCTTTTTAGCAGTAACAATCCCAACTTTATTCAATTGTTTGTTCATTTCTGACAATTCGTTCAATATGAATGGTCAGATACAGTATTTCTTCCTTGGACAATACCCGATTATAGATCTTACGCGTATAGTCACTGATCCTTACTGCACATGCATGTGCTTCCGGATACTGCTTGCTCACCAAGTCATGAAGCGGATTATCTACTTCTTTATCTTCAATCGCAGTTCCTTGCAACACACGTTGAGCAAAGAACTTCAGATGAGTTAAAAATCGATAATAACTCAATGAATCTTCATCAAGTTCAATCACAAAGCTACGTCTTACGATGTTAAGTATGTCCTTAACGATGTTCGTAATACTGATCGTTTCCCTCATCTCACCGTTCATCTGGGCATTAACCAGATGCATTGCAATGAATGCGCATTCGTCTTCGGGTAGCAGAACACCTAATGTTTCCTCAATAATCTGTAGCGCCTTGAGTCCAATGGCATATTCCTTCCGGTACATGCGCTTGATCTCCCAGAACAATGCGTTACGGATCTGCAATCCTTGACGATGTCGATCAATGGCAAAATGAATATGATCCGTCAGTGAAATGTAGATGCTCTCATGCAGCTTCTCACCTAACACCGTCTCGGCATAACGGATAATCTCATCCGAGCACTCGACATATTCAACCGGGATATCAGACAGAAGCGTTTTGAGTTTCTGTGATACTTCCTTACTTTCAAGCGAGAATATTTTTTCGACGAGACTCTCGTCAATCGATTCACCAGTATGCTTTTTGAAGGCAATTCCACGTCCCATAACGACCAGTTCGTTTCCTCCCGGATCAATTACGGTAACTACGTTGTTGTTCAGCACCTTCTCAATTTTCATTTCTCCACATCACCTTGCACCGTCAAAGTAGTAAAAGGCAAAACCAAAGCAGGTCACGAAATATGCCCCGCTTCTGGTTTTGCCTGATTGAACAGTAACAATCCAGTATTCATTAGCCTTAGGCCCATCTTACCATATAATTATCCATATGACAATGTTTTTGTGAAAGCGGTTAATGTGCGTTAATGTGACATCAGAAGGTGCTTGCACAACTATGCTTATAGAACTAGTATTTACTCGTTGTTGTTCTTAAGACTTACGCCATTTGTACTAATAACTTCCTTGTACCAATGGAATGATTTTTTCTTGTAACGATCCAATGTTCCTGAACCATCATTGTTGCGGTCTACATAGATGAAGCCATAACGTTTCTTCATCTCTGCTGTTGAAGCACTCACCAGGTCAATACAGCCCCATGACGTATAACCCATCACTTCTACGCCATCCTCAAGAGCTTCGCCCACCTGTACCAGATGGTCATTCAAGTATTGAATACGGTAATCATCGTTTACCGTTTTATTGCCATTTTCGTCCGTAATCAGCTCATCGACTGCGCCCAGACCATTTTCGACAATAAACAATGGTTTTTGATAACGGTCCCAGTATTTGTTCAAGGTTACGCGCAGTCCTTGCGGATCGATCTGCCAGCCCCATTCACTCGCTTTGAGATAAGGGTTTTGCACACCTGCGAACAGGTTTCCTTTTCCTTCGATACGTTTCTCGGGATCACCAGTCTCACAGATACTTACATAATAACTGAAGGAGATAAAGTCTACGGTATGCTTCAGAATTTCAGCATCGCCATCTTCAAACTTGATATTGATATTATTCGCTTTGAAATAACGATTAATGTATTTCGGATAATATCCACGTGCATGGATATCAGCAAAGATATCATTGCGCTGTTCCGCATGCATCGCTGCAACCACATCATCCGGGTTTGGAGTCAACGGATACGTAGGCATGCTCAGTACCATACAGCCGATTTTGGCTTCAGGCATAATTTCATGACCCAGTTTCACAGCTAACGCACTGGCTACCAATTCATGATGGATCGCTTGGTACAGATCCTGTTTGGACAGTTCAGCTTTTGGCGTATAGATGCCGCCACTCATGAATGGTTCCTCCAGGATGGAGTTGATTTCATTGAATGTCAGCCAGTATTTAACTTTGCCTTTGAAACGGTTGAACAGCACTGTTACATAACGCTCGTAGAAATCGATCATTTTACGGTTAACCCAGCCATCATATGTTTTGGACAAATGCAGCGGTGTCTCATAGTGAGAGATCGTTACGAGTGGTTCAATCCCGTATTTGTGGCACTCATCGAACAGGTCATCGTAGAATTGCAGACCTTTCTCATTTGGCTCCAATTCATCACCTTTAGGGAAGATACGGGACCAAGCGATGGATGTACGGAACACTTTGAAGCCCATTTCAGCAAACAGTTTAACATCCTCTTTGTAGCGGTTGTAAAAATCGATACCGATCAGTTTCAGGTTATCTTCTGTAGGTGCTTCCGTTCTAGGCGTTGTAATCCCGTGTGGCATTACATCTTGAACAGACAGGCCTTTACCATCTGTATTATAAGCTCCTTCAAGTTGGTTGGCTGCTACAGCGCCGCCCCATAGGAAGTCCTTCGGAAATGGTGTAGTCATATCAATCATTCCTCTCATTATTTATCATTATAAAGTTGGTTATTGAACTTAGTTTGTTGACAATTGTTCCAATCGTTGCAGAATCAGCTCCAGCTGAGCACCTGTAACCGACTTCGATGACTCAAATTGATCTTTGGACATACCGGACATAATACCGGCTTTGGCACTATTTTGAACGGCTTCATAAGCCCAATGCTTATCATTCAAATCCTTGAACAATACTACAATTGACTCGTCTGCAGCATTCCAGCCGCGACTCATCAAAATATGGTCTACGATCACTGCCATCTGTGCACGTGTTACTTCCTCTCCCGAGGCAAATATCTGATTGCTGACACCTTTCATCAACCCTGCCTTGGTCACTGTTGCAATGGCCTGACGAGCCCATTCAGGGGCAGAATCTGTGTACGGGTAAGCAGATTCGGATACTTTAGGAAGATTTAACTTGTCGGCAAGCACGAGGGCGATCTGCGCTCTTGTCACAGGCTCAGTTGGTTTTGTTCCATGCTCTATGTTACCTCCATCCTGTTCCCCTGAAGTTCCTTTGCTTAGTTGGAACAGGTCGGCAAGTACTTCTTTGTTGTCAAAAGCCGGTACCCATGACCAATGCTTCATGCCACCGTACAGTCTTTGGCTATCCATGTATGCATCGTCATACAGCGTCATATTGACATGCTTGGCTCCAAGCTCAGTCAAAGCCTGATAAGCCAAAGAGCTTGTCCGGCTGTCAGTGGTTGGATCATTTTTGGCATGCATAATCCATACTGGGACATCCACAATATCTTTCAGTTCTTTTTTGAATGCTTCTACAGATCCGGTATAATCCGCTACCGTATCCTTGGCCGCTACAATAATCGCTCCAGCAAACAGATCGGGATATTGTGTCAAGAAACGGAAGGCACCACCACCGCCACTGGAAACACCAGACAGATAGATCCGATTCGGATCAACTTCACCTTCAGCAACCAGCTTCTGGATTAACTCATATTGTGCAACAAAATATGCTTGCATTTTAGCCAGTTGTTCAGGGTTATCGTAAATTTTGAAACTGTAATTCTCGGGATACTGTACAGCAAGCACGGAAGTATCATACCCCGATTCTGTCCAGACTACTGCTCCACGATTAGCCGTAAGATGACTTCTACCATCCGTACCTACTTCTCCCCCTCCATGAAGCCATACCATGAGCGGCTTCGGTTCTTCGGACGTGCTTCGTTTCAGTTGATAGGACAAGTTCGCACCGTTACTGCCTTTAAATTGTCCTTTTTCAAACTCATCGACCGTACGCGTTTTGACTACATTTACATTTTTATCGTCAAAAGAAAGTTCAGGATACGCCTTGCTTTTGACTGCAAATGCTGACTTAAATCCACCTGGATATTTAAAAGGCTTTACCGCCATATGGATGGTATGATCCGTAATTGTCAATTTTATTCCGTCATCTTCATACTCATTTTGTATGATCTCTTCCGCTTCATTTAAAGGATAGCCATCATAATTGCCAGTAATTTCGAAGTCTGAAGCTTTCAGATTCTGATATTTCTCCGGATTCGCTACAGTAATGTCAAAGGACTCTACCATCTCTCCAGGATCACCAACATAGGTATTGGCCTGGATTTGAGTAACCTGGGTGCTTTCCGCACCAACGGTTGCTGGCCAGATCACACTCAGACTTAGTGTCAGGGCAAGCATCCATCCCATACTTTTTGTGTTCATACTCCATCTTTTCAAAAGATATCCCTCCATATGTAATGTTTGCAGCACATAAAAAAGCGGACAAACGCTAATCAGCAGGCCCTCAGGAACATTAAATTCCATTAAACACTAACTGTTATATCAGGTTTGCCCGCTCAGAAAACGTGAGAACTACAGTTGCTCACCATTACTGGAGATTACGTTTTTGTACCAGTCGAATGAATCCTTTTTGGAACGTTTGAGTGTTCCGTTACCTTCGTCATCCAGATCCACGTAGATGAAACCATAACGTTTGGACATTTCGGAAGTGGACATGCTCACAAGGTCAATCGGGCCCCATGCTGTAAATCCAATCAGATCGACGCCATCTTTGATGGCTTCTTTCATTTGTTCGATGTGTTTTTTCAGGTAATCCACACGATAGGAGTCATGGATCGAACCGTCTTCTTCAACACGGTCATATGCACCCAGACCATTTTCTACGATGAACAATGGTTTCTGGTAACGATCCCAGAAGTTGTTCAAGGTTACGCGCAGACCGATCGGATCGATCTCCCAGCCCCAGTCGGATGCTTCCAGATAAGGGTTTTTCACGCCGCCAGTCAGGTTACCCGATGTTTCTTCCTTGTCTGCAGATGCAGATTTGGTTACGGACATGTAGTAGCTGAAGGAGATGAAATCAACGGTATTGTTCAGCAAGATCTCGTCATCGCCTGCTTCTTTTTGGATCACGATGTCGTTTTCTTCAAAATAACGAGCCATGTAGTTCGGGTATTTACCACGAGCATGCATGTCCGTGAAGAAGAGGTTAATCTGATTCTCGTGTTGAGCCAGACGAACATCTACCGGATTACATGTTGCTGCATAAGTTTCCATACGAGCAAGCATACAACCCACTTGGGAACCAGGCATAATCTCGTGAGCAAGCTTCGTTACCAATGCACTTGCTACAAATTGGTGATGCAGCGCTTGATAAGTGGTTTGCAGTTTGTTGTCCACTTTATCGATCAGAATGCCGCCGCCAGTGTATGGGCTGAACAGCATTACGTTAATTTCATTAAACGTCAGCCAGTATTTCACTTTATTTTTATAACGGTTGAACACCGTTTCTGCATACCGAACATAGTGCTGGATTACTTCACGGCCAGCCCAGCCGTTATATTTTTGCGTCAAGCCAAGCGGTGTCTCATAGTGAGACAATGTAACGAGCGGCTCGATGCCATATTTCAACAATTCGTCAAATACTTCATCATAGAATTTCAAGCCTGCTTCATTCGGCTCTTGATCATAACCGTTCGGGAAAATACGTGCCCAGTGAATGGACAAACGGAATACTTTGAAGCCCATTTCAGCGAACAATGCAATATCTTCTCTAAAGTGATGGTAGAAATCGATACCAAAACGTTTCGGGAAACGTTCTTCAAATTTGCCGGAGAGGATCTCTTCGATTCGGGAAGAGGAAATTTCCATAGCATGTCCGCCTGTACGCTTCTCTTTGGGAACATGAGCGATCATGTCCGCTGTGGAGAGCCCTTTGCCGTCCTTATCGAATGCACCCTCCAATTGATTGGCAGCTGTAGCGCCGCCCCATAGGAAGTTTTCGGGGAATCCTTTTTTTGCCGTGGTCATGAACAACAACCTCTTTTCGAAATTTATTTTGGTTTTTCCAGGTAAAAAATGGTGTGATTTAGAGCAGAAAACAAGAAAAACCTAAACTCAAGGTAAAATAGCACCAAAAAAAGGAGCTTTCATTTCACCATCAGTTTAGGTTTTGCCTGTCTTCACAGTTACAATCCATCAAAAGATGTTATTGCATATTCTGTTGTGTTTGCTCTTGTAATGTAAGCGTAACATATCTATTTTGCAAAATCAACTTCACTGGTTCATATGATCGCTCGCACACTCTCACCATGGAAAAAATTAACGTGGCATACGCATAATGGCTGCCCTTAATGCCTGCGCTCCTTCCTCCGTTTCCAGGTAAGCGGCGGGACTTTGGTCCCCTAAAGCCGGGATATCTTTCGCCATCCATTCAAAAGCATACTCCCCCATTTCACACAAAAGCACCCGACTTATATCCGCCGGAATCCCTTGTAATTGCGCACGTTCTACCCACGTGGGGTCCATCTTTTGTCCAAGTTCTTCAAACCCTTCGGAAAATGAGTCCCAGCTTGCCTGATTAAACTCCTTTAAATAGATACCTTTCATACTCATGTAATTTCACTCCCTGGATTGCAATTAATAACACCGAAGTCCTATCTGACACAATTCATCCTTAAGCCGCTTGAAACCACTGCTGTAACAGGTAGACTTAATTTTAAATGTTTTTCGGGGGAAAGAACAGTCAAGGAGGATTCAATAATGACTCAGGAAGAAAACACATCCGGTTGGGATGCGATTGATCAATCCATGCGTGAATTGTATGGGGCACAAGAGCCAAAACACTACGGTACTGCCCTTCCGTATATTCTTGGAGGTCCCGATCCACTCGATGGCATTAGCGTTTATGCTGTCGATTACCCTATGCCTCACTGGCATTTTGTTACCTACGGTTTCTCTGAATTGTATGAAAAAGAGATGCAGGATGCATCCAAGAGCGGGTATGGATTTGAGCTCACCTTTCGTCTTACACGCAGTGAAGCAGAGACTGATCCGCCAGCCTGGGTGATGAATTTGCTACAGAATGTAGGACGGTACGTGTTCAACAGCGGAAATATCTTTCAGCCAGGAGATTACATGGACGCCAGTGGCCCCATCTGTCTGGAATCCGATACTTTGCTGACTGCTCTCTCGTTTATTGAAGATCCGGACCTACCCGCGATCTCTACGCCTAATGGTTCAGTGCAATTTATTCAGATGGTTGGCATTACAGGTCGGGAACTGGAAATGATTCAAAGTTGGAATGCTCGTGGCTTCCTGTCTGCCTCCTCCATGTTCATGCCCAAATATGTGACGGATCTGATGAGAAATTCGTACGCAGATATTCCTTCGGTTATACAAGCGGTTGAGGATGGAATGGAACAGGACGGGTCCAGCACAGCATTTTTATTCATACAACAACTGGCTTGGGAATCTCCTCGCAAAAAATTGCTGCAAAAATCGGTTCCGGCCAAACTCCAGCTTGGAGCCAAACAAGCCGTACTAGTTGGCACCATCCTTCGTAGCCGAATTTCGAAAGGTGCCTCTCTATCCTTGATCGGACCGGATACTAATATTCTGTTCGAAGCAGGAGAACATCCAGCTGTATTGGAATCGGACAGACAAGTTACCCTGACGGTGAACAAACAAATTGTTGATAAGCTGGCAGAGAACCTTCGCCCGTTTGAAGGAACATTCGAGATAACTTCATTGGATCATATTCTCGTTCAGATTGTTAGAACAGAAATCAAGGACCAAGAAGGACACGTCATTCAAACGATTGGATGAGAACTGTGCAGCAAGGAGGAAACAACATGCCTGCCATTACATTTGCCTCACGACACGAAGAGTCTCCGACTTGCTCGCATGCAGCAGGAACGGCTCCGTTCGACTATTTACCAAAACCCAGTCTGGACAGGCTTCGTAAAATCAATCATTTCCTGATTCATGCATTCCAGAACAGTATCTCGGTTATCCAAGAGAATTTAACGGGCACTTATCTGTTTCTACTCACAGATAGCAACGGTGTGCTCCTCTCGATGAATTACAGTTCAGATCTTAAAGCTGTAGTAGAAGATTCTCCCATTCGTCCGGGCATGTTCTTCACTGCACAGAGCTGTGGAGTTAACGCCATATCTGTAACGATGGACAGCAACGAGCCTGTAGTGCTGCTGCCCGAGCAGCATGAAAGTCCTTATTTTCAAAGCTGGCATTGTTACGCCGCACCTCTGTTCATGGGATCGCAACATGTAGGTTATCTGGATGTGTCCACCATTAATGCAAATATGCAAGGTGAACTGATCGCCATTGCCAAGCTAATTCCAGCGTACATGCAGAACTGTTATCAGAGTCAACAGACTGCTGAAGTGTGCGACAAACCGGCGGTGGAGTTCACCGAGCGTCAGTTAACCATTCTGGAGATGATAGCCGGAGGCCTCACGGTAAAAGCCATTGCTTTGAAATTAAAGATCAAGGAATGCACCGTGAATCATCACAAAAAAGTGATTTTTAACAAATTAGGTGTGCAATCCAGCACAGAAGCTGTTTCAATTGCCAGCCGAATGTCTTATGTATAGAAGACCCCTATAGATTCCTATAGGTAGTATATGAGAACGTTTGTGCTACAATTTAGGAAGCAGGCAACATGTAGAGAGAGAGAAACAAACACACACACATTTCAGGAGGGTAATATGACAATTCCAAAAAAAGCTTCTTTATTCGCCATGCTCATTATGATTATGCTGGTTGCAGCCGCTTGCGGTGACAAAGCAGATAACACAGCCGAAACAGAAGAGACTACCCCGACAGAAACAACGACTGGTACTGATTCTGATACAGCGAATACAGAAGAAACAGAGAACACCGAACCAGCAAGCGAAGAGCCCAAAGAAACTGATAATTCCCAAGACGTTGAGCTGGGGACTACGGAAAAAGGTTCTTACACCAATGACTATTTTGGCGTATCTCTGAAATTCCCGGAAGCATGGGAGTTCCAGGATGCTGCAGGCATGAATGAGCTGACAAGTGCTTCATCCGAAGCGATTGCTGGTGATGATGAAACGAAGAAAAAACAAATTGAACTGTCTCAGACCAAAACATTGAATCTGCTTATGGCTTCAAAGTACCCATTGGACGGAGGTCAAGTTGGCCCTTCCGCTATGGCCATTGCTGAGAAAGTAAGCTTGTTGCAAGGCATTCGTACAGGTAAAGACTACCTGGAAGCAACCAAAAAATTCATGGTGGATAGCCAGTTCCCTTACGATTATAAGGAAATGACAACGGAAACCATCGGTGGTAAAGAGATGGATCTGATGCAAATCACGATGGATCCAGGTGACGGTTCAACCGTTACTCAAGATTACTATAGTACAATTATTGAAGGATATGCTTTCAACTTCATATTCACTTACGTGGATGATAAGACCAAAGCCGAGATTGATACCATCAAGAAATCGGTTCAATTCAAATAATCGCTTTTGATTACTGCCATTATACGAAGAACATATAACTCAACCCCGATAACGATCTGTGGAGATCATCATCGGGGTTCTTTTGTCGATGAAACAGACTATATATTGCACTATCTAACTAGATATGGCTACCCAGTGCCCTTCCGTGACTTCTACCCACTTGGAATGTTCCAGATTATAACGGTCCTCTACTTCAACATTTTCTCTAGTTGTTTCTTTGACAACATGTCTCTTTTTCTTCGCTTCTACCGCCGGATCAGGCACGGGAATAGCAGATAGCAAAGCCTTGGTGTAGGCATGTTGCGGGTTGGAATAGAGTTCTTCACTCTCGGCCAGCTCTACAATTTTCCCGTTATACATCACCGCCACTCGATCACTGATATGTTTAACCATGGACAAGTCATGAGCGATGAAGAGATACGTCAATCCGAGTCGCTGCTGCAACTCTTCAAGCAATTGTACGATCTGAGCCTGTATCGACACATCCAGTGCAGACAATGGCTCATCACATACGATGAATTCAGGTTCCACAGCCAGAGCTCGTGCAATACCGATCCGCTGTCTCTGCCCACCCGAGAATTCATGTGGATAACGCTGCGCATGGGTGGGATCAAGACCCACCATCTCCAGCAATTCCTCCACACGCTTTTCCCGCTGAGCGGCAGTGCCTGCAAGTTGATGAATATCAAGCGCTTCTCCAATGATATCCATAATCCTCATTTTGGGATTCAGAGATGCATAGGGGTCTTGGAAGATGATTTGCATATGTCTACGCATCGTTTTCATCTCCGAAGCCGACAAACGATTGAGCGGGACTCCTTTAAACAGTACATCTCCACCTGTTGGCTCATGCAATCGCAGAATCGCACGGCCCGTGGTTGATTTTCCGCTACCGGATTCCCCTACAACGCCAAGCGTCTCTCCTTGACGAATATGAAAGCTAATATCATTAACCGCCTTTAAGGTGTTACCTTTCCCCAGATTAAAATGTTGTCTGAGCGATTTCACCTCAAGCAACGGCTGATCATCCTCGAGATCTCTCGGGACCAACGATACCGGTTTGGGCTTTTTCTTCTGATCCAGACGTGGTAATGCATTCAGAAGTCTGATCGTATACGGGTGTTTGGGATTAGCAAAAATCTCTGTTGTAGTCCCGGTTTCCACGATCTGCCCTTCTTTCATAACAACAACCCGATCACACATGCCTGCCACTACGCCCAGATCATGCGTGATCAGGATAATCGATGTGCCCAGTTGGTCCTGCATATCTTTCATCAAATTCAGAATCTGAGCTTGAATTGTAACGTCCAGTGCGGTTGTCGGCTCATCAGCAATGAGCAATTCAGGACGACAAGCAAGTGCAATACCAATCATGACCCGCTGGCGCATGCCTCCGGAGAATTCGTGCGGATACTGGTTGTAGCGGATTTCGCTGCGAGTTATCCCCACCCGCTCCATCATCGCGATCGCCTGTTTCTTGGCTTCCCTTTTGGATACCTTCTGGTGTTTGATCAGACTCTCGGAGATCTGTTTCCCTACTTTAATGGTCGGATTAAGAGAACTCATCGGGTCTTGAAAGATCATACCAATATCACGCCCACGAATGCTCTCCATCTCTTTCTGCGTTTTATTGGCCAGATCGACCCCTTTGAACAGAATCTCTCCTTTTTTCATCTGCGAAGGCGGCGATGCAAGCAGCCTCATAATGGAACGTGCGGTTACACTCTTGCCACTGCCCGATTCGCCTACAATGCCTAGTGTCTCTCCTTTGCGCACTTCAAAACTTACCTCTCGTACTGCATGAAACTCACTCTCTCCAGAATGAAAAGAGACCGAGAGATCATTAACTTTCAATAAAGGTTCCATGTTATCACCAGCTCTCATCCGTATTTCACATTCACTTATCTCATATGTATACCATTTAATTCCTTGACAATTGTTTAGACCCTAAATAATATATACTATATCAATCGGAATAATGCAATTTAAACCTGAATGAAAGGAGGCACGCTTGGTTTGAATCTTGCAGAAAGCAGCAGACTCTCGCGGTTGGTGCACAATTTAAGTTTTATTTATGGCAAAATGCTGCTTCATCCTTCCTACCGATATGTTCTGTTCATTCTTGGATTACCGATCAATCTGGTCGTGTTTCTAATATGGCGTTCGAATCGAAAAAATGACGGCTGGGTAGCTGCCAGGCAGACGGCTGAGCAAGAACTGCTCGCTTCTTCCTATCGGAACAAGATGAAGTTGGAAGTCGAAGAACAGCTGCGACGCAAACATCGTTTTTTCCAGCAGCAGGTCAGTGAGGAAGAATTCAGACGTCAGACCGAGGAATGGTTGGAAGAAACGGTTCAGAAAGAGTTGAAGGAGCGGACTTCTCGCATACTTCAGGAACAGGGAAGTCAACGTCTTACGATGGCCGATACATTCCACACCCTTATCGACAAACCGTGGTTTTTCGCGATATCCATTATTCCTGGCTGTCTGATGTATGGCATCCTCTTTTTGTATGGAAATCCTTATCTAAAGTACATATTTGAAAGAATACTGATGACCGTATTTGTCATTCTGGGCGTAGCCACACTCGTATTTACGATTTTGTATATGTCTCCGTTCAACCCGGCAGCTAACATTCTCGGAGAGACAGCAACGCAGGAACAGATTGCAGCATTCAATCAGGTGTATGGCTTGGATCAGCCTTATCTTACACAGCTCTGGAACAATATTAAGGGAGTTGCTCTCTTCGACCTTGGCAAGTCTTTTGCAGGAAATGAAGACGTAACAGCAACAATTGCAAGGAAGTTTCCAATTACATTGACGCTGGCGGTTATCTCCCTGCTGCTAGCACTCGTCATCGCATTGCCCATCGGTATCATCTCAGCGATTAAGCCTAATTCATGGTTCGATTATACGTTTATGTTCATCGCTCTGATTGGATTATCGATCCCGAATTTCTGGCAAGGACTTATTTTCATTCTGAACTTTTCGATCAAATTACAGTGGCTTCCCGCCACCTTCAACCCGCAGAACTGGCTGTCGATCATTATGCCAACCATTGTGCTGGGCACAGGACTTACGGCTGCGGTGGCACGGATGACCCGGTCTTCTACACTGGAAGTCATTCATGAGGATTATGTGATGACCGCCCGCGCCAAGGGGTTAAGCGAACGTCAGGTCATGCTGAAACACGCTGTACGTAATGCATTGATTCCAATCGTAACTGTGGTTGGACTTCAATTCGGAGCCATGCTTGGCGGGGCAGCAGTGACGGAGAAAGTGTTTAATATCAGCGGTCTCGGCAGCTATATTGTGGATAAACAATTCATCCCCGATATTCCGAGTATCATGGGCGGAGTAATCTACACAGCAATTACGATCTCCATTATCAATGTAGCGGTTGATCTGCTGTACGCTTTTATTGATCCAAGAGTGCGCTCCAAGATGAAACAATATTAAAGTGTGTGTTGAACTACCTCTTAAAGCAGGTGTATTATGACAAACTCGTCCTTAACACAAGAAATGCGTTTCCGGCTTAAGTCTTCTCGAGAATACAGTCAGGCCAGCTTCGCCTGGATCACGTCCCTTCTCTTGACTGCCTTGCTGCTATTCAACAGTTATGACTGGAGTGGGCAGACGTTCAAACCATTTCTGCTAACGATACTTGGGATCTATGTATTCTTCACACTGGTCCAAAGTGTCATCACCCTTCGGATTCGAAAAGACTTGATTCGTACGGGTACGGTCACTGCTCTGACTCGCAGGATCGCCTGGGTTCAGCTACTTGCCATCATTTCTGGCAACATATTTATCGTAACGGCAGCCTTTCATCTGATTCGAAAAGCCAGGAATGTGGAGTACACCTTTGCGGTATATATGCTGTTAACCCAGCTGTTCGTCATCGGTGTATCTGCGTTAAATGTTTTCAAACCTTATGTGGCTGACAACTTTCTGCCAGCTATGGCGGTGCTCATATTTATTCTGGTCATCGACCTGGTCGTACTGATTATCGTATCCCGATATAACGCGACCTCTATCCTCCCTCGCTGGATGATCGGTGTCAGTGTAGTGCTGATTCTGACCTCAATCACAGGTAATGTATTTGCCCTATTGCTCGGCATCTCCATTATTGGGCGCATTCGCAGACAGGGGAAACAAAAATCAAACTTCTGGAATGATCTGTGGGAGCGACTTGCTCCGAATATGACTGCCATGTCCGGTTTGTTTTTTATCATTTTTCTTTTCTCGATATCGATTTGCAGCTTCTTTACTTTTGATTACAGCATGGCTGTGGAAAACAACTACTCCGCTCTGCTTCAACCCCCTTCCCTTGCGTATCCCTTGGGAACGGACGACTTCGGACGATGTTTATTTTCCCGGATTGTATTTGGTGCCCGGATCTCCTTAATCGTAGGTTGCATGTCGACCATCATTCCTGTGTTGATCGGTGGAGTCCTCGGAGCATTCTCCGGTTTCTACGGAAGGCATACGGATAACATCATCATGCGGCTGCTGGATATTCTCTATGCGATTCCGGGAATTCTGCTCGCCATTGCCATTATTGCGGCGTTTGGAGCCAATACGGTCAATCTTATTCTGGCGCTGAGTCTGGGTTCGATCCCAACTTACGCCCGTACCATGAGAGCCAGTGTGCTCTATGTATCTACTTTTGAATTTGTGGAAGCTGCACGTGCACTGGGGTACAACAATCGTACGATTATTTTCAAACACATTATTCCCAACTCCCTTGCGCCCATGATTATCAAGTCCACACTCACGATTGGTGGAGCAGTTATTGCTACCAGCAGTTTGAGTTATCTGGGACTCGGCGTGGAGCCGCATATTCCGGAATGGGGTAACATTCTGAAGCTCGGCAGTACATACCTGGAGACCCACTCTTATCTGGCGATTTATCCAGGCTTGGCTATTATTCTGCTGGTTCTTTCGTTTAACTTTCTCGGTGACGGTCTGCGTGATGCGCTTGATCCCAAGCTGGAAAAGGCATAAAAGATTCGTCATTAAAATGAATGATATAGAAAAAGAATTCACACATCACACATTCAAGATATGGAGGGTAATCCCATGAAAAAACGTACACTGATCTCATTACTATTAATTCTCGTCATTGTGATTTCTGGTTGCAGTGTAAAAACGAAAACTGAATCCCAGGCGGAGACCACACCAGCGGACACAACTGAAACTGCACAAAAACCGGCTGACATTGAACTGCTCGCCATGAGTTCTTCCGAAAATGATGTAAACATTGTGCGCGACCAGCTGACTAAAAACGGCTTCAATGTGAAGTTGAACCTTCAGCCGGATTACGGCAGCTTCAAATCCCAGCAGGATGCAGGGAATTATGACATTGCCTTGTCCAGCTGGACAACGGTAACGGGAAATCCCGATTATGCGGTGCGTTCCCTTTTCAAAACAGGTGGAGATTACAGTATCCTTGCGGATGGGGAACTTGATAAACTCATCGATCAGGCAGCTACTCAAACTCCAGATGAGTACAAAGACACGTACAAACAATTGGAAGATCGCTTGGTAACGGATCAGGCGTATATCGCTCCTTTGTACATTTCCCTGAAAAGTCAGGCTGTGAACCAAGACATTCTGAATGTCGACACCGTTCGTCTCTCCAAATCCCGCGCCATGGCTTGGGAACCGATTGAGTTCAAGGACAGCTCCAAAAATGCCAAAGATCCGTTGATTCTGACGCAAAGTGCATCCGTACTGACTTCCCTTGATCCAATCAAAGGAAACGACGGCTCCATCAACCAGTTGAACACCAATATGTATGTACGTCTCGTTAACTTGACGGATGACGATCAGCTGACAGCAGATGGATCACTGTCCCATAACTTTAGTATTGCTGAAGGTAATTCGGACTACTACTTCATTCTCAGAGACGATATCAACTTTGCGAAGATTGATAACAAAAAAGCCGTAGATACAGGAGAACGTGTCGGTGCAGATGATGTGATCTTCTCCCTGGATCGTGCTAAAAATAAAGATTCCGTTCCAGATCACCGGACGTACAGTCTGCATGAACACATCAAAGAAGCTGAAGTTGTAACGGATCTGAGTGCATTGCAATCCATCAAACAATCCAGCGGTAACGGCACAATCCTCGAAGCATTGGAACAAGGATTGGGCAGCAAAATTACAGAACTCGTGACGGACAAAACCAAAGCAGATAATAGCGCAGGTAAATATCAGGTCGTTAAACTGACCACAACTGAACCTTTCCCGCAAGTACTGAACTACCTGGCTCACCAATCTGCGGGCATCGTGTCCAAAAAACAGGTGGAGAGCATCAACACATATGATGTAGCTTCCTTTGATGTCAACAAAGATATTCCTTACGGTGATCAGAACACGGTGACTGAAGGCGCAGCATACAATAACACCCTTTATACTAGCGGACCTTATATTTTGTCTTATAAAAATGACTATGAAGGTGTATTCTTAAAAAATCCGGCCTACCGTAAAGGCACGAAAGATGAGCCAAAAATTGCTCAGGTTAACGTCCGATTCATCGCGGATGCAGACAGCGCCCTCTCTGCTCTTCGCAGCAGTGAAATTCACTTATACTACGGTGTACCTGAAACCAAGTATGACATCATCGAAAATGACAGCAAACTGAAACTGCAAAGTCTGCCAAGTAACGCTGTCTCCTATCTGTTGTTTAATACGGCCAATCGTGAAGTTGCCAAGAGCAGTGACCTGAGAAAAGCCGTGCTGTACTCCATTAATCAGGATGAGATTTTGAGTTTCTACAAGAACAACAAACTTAAAGCATACTCTACAGTAAGCCCGCTCGTTCAGACCGGGAATGAATTGAAAGCTGATCCTGCAAAAGTAAAAGAATTCTTGAGTAACTACAACGCCTCCAAGTAAACGCATACCAACAAAAAGGCTGCTATCATGTGTTTGATCCTGATAGCAGCCTTTTGTCATTCTTCCAGCACACGGCAATCTGCCAGAACATCGGGATAGTTTCGCATGCTGTCCCCATCAGTTATTTTGCGAATAACTCTGCACGGTACGCCTGCTGCAAAAGAATGCGGTGGAATATCACGAGTCACCACGCTACCTGCTCCGATCACACAGCCGTCTCCAATCGTTACGCCCCCGCACACTGTGACGTTTGCCGAGATCCATACATCGTTACCAATCGTGACCGGTTTGGCATAACATAGTGACTTCACATCACCGTTCTGGTCCACCATCTGTCTCCGCTCGCTGGCAATCATGGGGTGAATGGGGGTAACAATCGTAACGTTGGGTCCAAAACTGGTATAGTCTCCGATCGTCACTTGTGCGTCGTCTTGTATCGTCAGATTGTAATTACCAAAGAAATGCTCGCCTATTCGGGTATGCACACCATAATGAAAGAAGATGGGGCCTTGCATGAATCCGCCTTCTCCAATCTCTCCCAGTAGCTGTTGCAATATCTGATTCCTTTCCTCAGTCTGTTCTTCAAAGGTCTGACTGTAACGCTGACTGAGATTATGGGCCCGCCTTTTGATGACCTTTAATTCGGGATCACTTGGACTGAACAACACGCCTTTCATGATTCTCTCTTCTTCACGCATCATGAATCCTCCTCTACAAGAGTTAGCTTATAAAATAAAAGCCACAGACATGAACTGTGGGTTATAAGGCTTCTGATAGAATGCCTGACTTCAACGCCTGAAGCACCATTCCTCGTAACCCAGCATCAAAATCATGTTGGAACGAATCCTGATGTACGATCTCGGGCAACGACGGCATGGGGTGATCCTTCCCGTATTGTTTCCACGCCATATCCAGCTCTTCTCTCTCCACCCGTTCCTGATAAATGACAATCTGGTGCGGGGCAACGACGGCATTAATCGTTTGCAAGATGTGACATACGTTCACTACAAAATCATCTTTGCTCATGTCACGTTTCCAATCAGGTGAATAAGGAAGATACTTGATCTCACCAAACATCCCGTTTTTCCCACGGATCATCTGTCCATTCAACATCATCCCCATACCCGGCGGGTATCGGTTCGGAAAATAAATTCCTGCTACACTCTGTTCCTTCATATCCGCATGCTGTGTACAGTATCCGCTAATCGCTGCATTCACATCATTCTCCACGAGAACTTTTAGTTGGAACTCACTCTCGATCTCCCGTATCAGATGTGAATGGATAAGCTCTTCATGACTGCTCACCGTGATGTCCCCATCCACGGCTTGCCCCGGAATACCGATGCCGATCATATCAATGGAGGGATATTCCTTAATGAAACGCGCGATAAGTTGCAGCATATGCTGTTTATCAAAAGCAGGCAAGATGCGCTCTTCCTTCAACACAACCTTATTCTCCAGATTCATGACCGTCGCCGAAATCAACTCCTGGCCTTTCATCTCTTTGATGTAAAGAACCAAAGCAAGCTTGAAGTTATAATTATATCGATATGCCTGAGCAGGACGACCGCCGTTAGAGGGAACCACCTTATCCTGGAACAACTCTCCGCCATCACATAATTCCTGAATCAGCGCATTAATGGTAACAACACTAAGATTGGTTAATAAAGCTAATTGCGGTTTGGTCGCCGTCTCAATCTGCTGCATGACTTCACGCACATTATTCAAATTGATGTATTTCATCATTGTAGCGTTGGCTTTTTTCATAACCCTCTCGTTTCTACTCTGGTTCAATTGAGCCAAAGCAATGGTATGGATGTCATTCACACCATATCATAACATAATGCCTTACTCGAACACATGAGTTCCATCGTGCTGGAAAAGGATCGAAATCGGCCGAGCTACTTTGTTCACTCAAACAAATCATCTATCGATTTCACAGGCTTCACTTCAATCGGTTGCTTTGACAAGACCATACTTGCATAGGTACCTGCCCATATTATAACTGCCATAATAACGTAGACCATCCATACTTACCTCCCCGTTTCATGTGGATTATGATTTTGCGATACTTACCACATGTGACTATTTCTCTAGTTAATAAACAAACTTTATAAAGTATATTACGTAAGTATGCGAGGATAATAGTTCTTTGTCAATATGATTTAGATTTATCCGAGCCCTTTTCAGTCCAAGGAACATGTGGACAACATGACTACAACAACGCGTATTATCTCGATGCCCATAAAAAATAACTGTCGAAATAATCATTCAACGATTCTTTCGGCAGCCGTTTGTTCAATATACAAGCAGTTTATTTTGAATATATTCGCTGTACCCCGGGCAATAAGCTCACAACTTGGATACCCACTCCCCATGCAAAATAGACCAAGCGAATGATAGAGACATCCTGAATCCAGTACACCTGCGCCATAATCCAGATGATGAGAGCAAACCCCGTATACAACGAAAAAGTTCAAGCCCAATAGCGGTCAGGATAGAGATTCAGTCTCTCACCCAGCCCCCAATGAATGTAGCAGATGAGCGAAATAGCAATCATTGTAGGCATCACGCCAAGAACTAGCAATAGGATGATCCCCGGGAACAAAAAACTGGCAAGAGGATTATACTCAAACCCTCTAGTACCATTCTCACACATGCCGCGTATTGTTCCTGTGCTTCTTTTCACTATATAGATCTCGAAAATCATTCGTAATGGAAAAACTTGATAAAAGAACGTACGTTCGGTATAATGGGATTATCCTGAATAAGCGAGAGGCAGATATGGACGACAAATTTATTAAGGAATTACGCGAGATTAGTCGGGATGACAGACGAAGATCGGAATTTATGATCCAAGGTTTGAAGGAAACACTGCAAGAACGCAAAGAAGAAGGCTTACTCAAGCGCTGGATACGGCGTAAAAAAACAGAGAAAAAAATCTCTCAAAGATTTAATCAAGATCCTCACTCGGATCAAAAGTAACAACATAAAAAGGAGGCGGAATACGCCTCCCTTGCTATTTACATAAGTGAATTATTTAGAATTCATTAGTTGTGACTTAACCCATAAGTTTGCCAAAGCACACATTTATGCTTCTAAATAAATCAAATCCTAGCTGAACTTGGTTCCTCATAAGCTTACTTGCCTCTTGCCAGTTAGCTAAATGAAAAAAGAGCAGCCTGCCATCCTGCAGTCTGCCCCGTGCTTTATGAACTAACGTTTCCCGTTAGCTTATAAGTAAGGGTCTCTATAGCTCTTTTACCATCTTCACAACTTCAATTTCATAATTTAAATGCTTATAGAAATTTACGGCACGAAGGTTATTGTTAAAGACATTCAGTATAAGCTGTCGATAGCCTTTTTGCTTTGACCACTCTTCTGCTTTGGTCATGAGTCCCTTGCCGACCCCTTTTCCTTCTCCTTGTGGAGAAACCGCAATCGCCACAATATAGCCTTGTTCTATATCGTTCAATTTATCTTTATGCGGCTGTACTTCAAGGAAACCCAGTAGCTCTCCTGTTTCATCTTCCGCCACAAAAATCTCAGTACCAGGAGAAAGATTGTCTACTGATTCTTGGGCTAGGCTGAGCTGTGATTCTTCCATTTTGTCTGGATCACGCCAGCTCATCAGCTCAAAGTCCATAAATCGTAAAGCCAGACTTACAATGAAATCTTTATCGGACTCTTGAAAAGCTCTAATCTGCATACACTTACCCCTTATATATAATATAAATTATGGAATACCTGTTCTAATCTTAAAATTAATGCCGTTATTTCTCCCAAAGCTCGACCAGTCGACCTTCAGGAACTTCATTCAAAATAAACTTTCCAAATTCACTAATCTCTTTTTTCTTTGCAAGAAGTACACTAATCTGTTCAAGATGCTTCATAGTCTCGTTTAGATTATGTACTTGGAAATTTAACATCACTTGTTGTTCTGTTGGAAAATAACTGTCATTCTCGATAAAGACTGTACCTTTTTTATAACTTCAAGATTCTTAGTTCTCCAAAATACTCCTCCGAAACCTTTATCATCGTATCTAAGTCCTGTTTATCATCAAATTTTTAGCTATCCGATTACATTAAATATTCGAGGTTTAAATTAAAATACCTTTTTCAACTATTCTGCCCCTTAGCTGAAAAACAGCCGACTATTTAGCCGGCTGTCTGCTTGAGTATCATTCTGAGTTCTGTGCCTGATTTAACTATTTCAGCTTTTGATCTACCCGTTTTACGGCAAAATGGCAAAAGATCGGACTGGAAAACCAGATGCTTTCTCCGCCTTCGGTACAATGTTGAAGATTACCGCGCCTTTAGCCGGCACTTGATCCAGGTTAGTTAACAGCTCGACCTGGTATGTATCCTGGGCAAGTACATAATATTCTGCCAGAAGTGCTCCATTCTTCTGATAATCCACCGCTGAATCCGTGTCAAAGGTTTCGTGACCAATGGCTTGCACTTTTCTTTCCTCAAATAAAAACATAAGCGCACTAACCGACCATCCAGGTGCATGACTGTTGCCCTCCGCATCCTTGTTATCAAATGTTTCATGGTTAGGCCAGCGTTTGCTCCAATCGGTACGTAAGGCTACAAAGCTTCCAGCTTCAATCACGCCATGCTCTCTTTCAAATTCAAGAATATGCTCCACATTCAGTGTGAAATCCGGATTGTTCTCTACTTCGGCAGACTGGTCAATGACCACAAGCGGGAGCACAAGCTCCTTCAAACCTAGTTCATCCAGATACCGGGTATCCCGAACGAAGTGGATCGGCGCATCAAGATGTGTCCCGTATTGACCCGGGAACTTGAAGCTCTGAGCAAAGAAACCTTGATCGTGATCAAACAGTGTATCGAATTGTGCTGCCTCAAAAGCTGAAAAATGTGGAGAGCCTGGACCAAACGTATGGGTCAGATCCACCCATTTCTTTTCTTTTAACAACTGAATGGCTTGAATGAGTTCGTTGGACATCCTGATCACCTCATGCACAAAATGGAATAAATTTCTCCTATTATATCTTATTCCACTACAATTGGGGAGCAGTCCCTATATTGGTTCTTAGGACTATAAATTTCAAATTTAAAAACTTCACTGACCGTAGATGTCAGTGAAGTTAATTTATAATACAAGAGTAATCCATTCAATCATGAAAACAAAAGGAGCATGTATGATGCAAACAAAGAACGTATATCTATATGTATTTGATACGATGGCAGACTGGGAGGTAGGATATCTAACTGCTGAATTGAACTCGGGAAGGTATTTCAGGAAAGAGATTAAGCCTTTACAGGTCGTAACCGTAGGCGTGGATAAACATCCGGTAACTACCATGGGAGGATTGAACATCCTTCCTCATATTTCTATTGATGAATGTACATTGAAAGGTGACGACCTCATCATTCTTCCAGGAGGAAACACCTGGATGGACACCATCCATGATCCCCTATTGAAAAAAGTTGCTGCCTCTATAGAAGAGGGTACGGTTATTGCGGCGATTTGCGGTGCTACAGTTGCACTTGCAAAAATAGGAATACTGGATTCCAGACAGCATACAAGCAATGATTTAGAATACCTGAAGATGATATGCCCAGATTATACTGGAGAAACCTATTATGTAACGGAGCCTGCAGTAACCGATGGAAATCTAGTTACTGCATCTGGAATAGCTCCGTTAGAATTTACAATGCATGTGTTGAAGCTGTTGAATGTCTATACACCAGAAACCTTACAGGCCTGGTACAATCTATATCAGACTCATGAGTCCAAATACTTCTACGAGTTAATGAATTCTATTGCACCTGAATAACCAGTTTCCCCCGGGTATGATGGGTTTCACTCTTCTCATGTGCTTCCCTTACTCCCTGTTGAGTTAGCGGGTATGTTCCATCAATAATCGATTTGAGCTTGCCTTCCGCAGCCAGTTCAGCCAGCTGATCCAGTTGATCCCCTTTGGGCTCCATCATGAAGACGTTGGCCGTTACTCCGGCTTCCTTGGCAAGCTTCTCATCCGGTTGTTCCACCAAAGATACCAGATGCCCGCCAGACTTTAACACCTTGAAGCTATCGCGCTGAATATCACCACCCATGGTGTCCAGCACAACATCATAATCGGAGAGAATCTCCGAGAAATCTTCTTTTTTATAATTGATAAAATGATCTACACCCAACGAACGAAGCAACGCTTCGTTTGATTCACTCGCCGTGGAAGCCACTTCAGCGCCGAGGGACTTGGCAATCTGAATGGCATACGTTCCCACACCACCTGCCCCAGCATGAATAAGTACCTTCTGTCCTTTGCCTAAACGTCCGTGATCCACAAGTGCCTGCCATGCCGTCATCGCCGCTAGCGGGATCGCTGCCGCTTCCTCGAAACTCAGTTGTTCCGGTATACGGGCAATAATATCCGCATCGACAGCAACATATTCTGCATAGGTTCCGAATTGACGCGGACGCGCAAATACCCGATCACCTTCTCTGAACCTCGTGACATTTGAGCCTGCTTCAGCCACAATACCGGCAACATCTCCGCCCAGAATCAACGGAAAATTCTCCACTGCTTCTTTCATATAACCTTGTCTGATTTTGAAGTCGACCGGATTCACCGACGTGGCATACGTTTGGATTAATACCTGATTCACTCCACATGTTGGCTTGGCTACTTCTTGTTCCTTCAATTGTTCCGCTCCACCAAATTCCTCAATCACAATTGCTCTCATTAGAAATCCCAGCCTTTCCATTGATTTATCGTTATACTCTCTCTCCCTTCATTACCCTTTCCCGGCGATCACTTGACCTATTCATTCAAAATTCACAGCAATCTGGGATTCACAAGCCCGTTCAACAATCGTGATATAATGTCGATTATCGATTACGTTAAATCTTAACCCAATAACTGAACAAGCGAGGTAACACGATGGAAGTAGAAGTAAGTACATTACATTCATTTGCGGACAAGGCTCATGGCGGAAACCCCGCAGGTGTTGTTTTACAAGCAGCGCATTTGTCTGAAACCCAGATGCAGGAGATTGCCAGACAAGTCGGTTTTTCAGAGACTGCGTTTGTCATGCCGTCGGATCAGGCTGATTTCAAAGTACGTTACTTCACCCCAAGTGATGAAATCGATCTATGTGGACATGCTACAATTGCTTTATTTTATCTAATGAAGACACAACATCTCGTTAATGTTGGTACATATACACTGGAGACACTGGCCGGTATTCTTAAAGTTGATATCGAAGTCAATGGAGAAGTCTATCTGTCTCAGACGTTGCCGGAGTTTGGGGAGATCGTGGATCGACAGCAGATTGCCGATTCGTTACGTATTTCTATGGAGGATTTGCATTCCGAGCTACCTGTACAGATCGTGTCTACCGGGTTACCCGATATCCTGATAGCTGTTAGGGATGTTGATGTTCTGACCAAAATCGACCCTGACTTCCAGCGTATCTCTGAAATATGCAAGGCTCATCATGCCGTAGGTTATCATGTGTTTACACTCGAATCAGATGCTGAGGACGTTCTGGCAGAATGCCGTAATTTTGCACCGCTTTATGATATACCGGAAGAGAGCGCGACGGGCACATCCAATGGTGCAATGCTCTGTTATTTATCCCAGTACAACCAGCTTTCAGATCCTCATCTTCACACGTACACGATCAGACAAGGGTATACCATGAACCGCCCCTCTGAGATCCGAGCCAGATTAACTTTGAACAGCTCTAATGAAATCACACAGATTCAGGTTGGCGGTAGCGCAGTTCATATCAGAAACATTCAAAAACACCTCCCTTAATGGAAGGTGTTTCACGTACTTAGGATATGTAAACTATCTTATGCGAAGCAGTGTAGTAGCCTGTGGTCATCATTGAATTTGTTGTAAAAATCGTAGTACCGCTACCTCCAACTGGTTCAGTCCTGGCTGCTCTATAGGAAAATGACCTGCCCCTTCCAAGATCACACATTCCTTGTCCACCACCAGACGATCAAAAAAAGATTGGCTGAACCTGATCGGTGTCATGGGGTCCAGTTCAGGGTGAACCAACAGGACCGGACACTGATTGAACTGTTCCGGGCTTACCTCCGGTTTTTTATTAAGGAATGTTCTTAATAATTCCAACGGAATACGTGTAGCTGCCGCTTGTGGATCATTCATAATAAGCCGGGTTAAGTCCTTGTTATTAGTAATCAGTTGCATTCGGGATACCTGTTTGACCGAAATACGTACATGATCCAGCAGACCAGGGAACAGATCCATCATCCGTTTTCCCGCCCGGCTTACCAGAAGATTCGGTGCAAGCTGATCTCGCATTTTCGGATTACTCGTGTCTACAAATGTAGTTGCGATCAAACCCTTAACACGCTTACTGCGTGCACTGGTGTGATAGGCAAGCATACCTCCGATGCTACTTCCCAATACAACGATTGGCTTGCCATCTTTTTTGTGTTCCCGTTCGATGAGTGACACAAGCAGCTCTATCCAAAGTTCGTAGTTAATACGTGTACCAGACATTGCGTAACTTAACCCATACGGCGGAAGATCTGGCGATACCACCTCGTATCCATGTCGCTGCAACATGCGGGCATACGGAGCGAGCAACCTGCCATTGCCTCCCGCACCATGAATGAACAGAATTTTGATTGAAGACTCCGACGCAGGCAAGCGATCGATATGCAGATGAACCCCATTTGACTCCCACCATTCTTCCTCAGGAGCTGTATGCTCCCCTAACCTCACTTCTTCCGGGAAAAAGGCCTGATACTGTTTCCAATAGGGATGTGTTGTCTGATATGAAGGCAAACTTTTTTTCATACGTTACATTCTCCTCTTTTTGTATACAAAAAAAGCCGTACAGTGTACGACTTTTCGTTAAGAATACTTCTATGACCATACTTCTTTTTATAACAACTCCGTATATCTGTCAATCGGGAAACTGTACATTGCCCGGTACGATATATGCACCACCTGACCCATCATTAGGCAGAGCCGGGATCGTGTCATTTAATACCTGACCGCGAATATCGGTAATACGAACGTTTAATTTTTCTTTGCCCAGTCCAGTTCCGAGGAAATGATTATAGTCTTGCTTTTCAAGATTGAGCCACGTGCCATCCTTCTGTTTCACTTCGAACTTCAGCACCGGATATTTGTGATTACGAACCTGTATGGCTGCCCACCACTGACTGCTGCCTTCCTTGATCCGATAGGAGACATTGCCTTGAATTGGAGCTTTGACCACTTTCCAGCTGATATCGATTTTGCCTGCCTTTGGGTCACCGATCAGGTTAAAGGCATTCGGTGAGAGATCCAGCGCTCCGCTGGCGCCTTCTGGATAAAGGTCTGTTACATAGACGGTTGTTTTACCTTTAGGACCCTGCACCTCGAGATAGGCTCCCGCTAAAGCGGCTTTGACACCGTTATAATTGAGTTGGAACGGATTAAGTGCAGTAATCTTCATGTCCGCCGGGATGGGATCAAGCAACACTGCACCTCCCGAGTAGCCTGAGCCTGTATACGTCGCGTAACCCTGATATGTATCGTTCCATGCGGCAGATGCAGGTAGAGCAAATAATACGAGACTGAGCAACATCCCTGTACCGGCCCATTTTAACCGTTGAAATCTACTTTTCTTGTTCATAAGCTATTCCTCCTCGTCATTCTAACTTCTGTTACATTGAAACATAAGTTGAACTAAAGAATATTTACACTTGCCACTCCGATGACAGAATAACCTTCCGATCACTGTTATCCCCAGATTTTTTGATTCAATTTTACAAAGGTGAAAATCTGTTGATAAAGGCGAACGCTCCGCTTCTTCAGGTTTCTTCTGTCCTCTACGTTCTCGTGTAAATGATCCATTCAACTGCTAGATTTGAATATAACATTATTTTACATAATAACTTCTTATTTTCAATCCCTCTCAACTAAATCACATCTTTAGTCCTGCCCGTGGATTTGAACATTCACGACCACGCACAAGATATGGATACATACCATAATTTGGTGAAGTAGGTATAATAACAAGGCTGTATTCGATGGGTTCCCCGTAATAAAAAAACGCCACACCCCGGAGTAATTTCGCTCTCCAAATGGTGTGACGCCTATTAAACACTACAGTCAGAATACCCGGTCTGTCCAAGGACAGCCAGCGTTTGACTCAACCCGTTTCCCTTCGTTTCATCCGCTTCCTTAGCCGCGCATACTGAGCATAGATCCGCGGAGATTCTTTGGTCAGGATAGGCCCCAGCACAGCCAGAATTAACACATACAACACGGCAAACGATTGGATGGATGCCATCAGCCCTCCGGCCTTGCCGATGTTCGCCATGATAATGGAGAATTCGCCCCGGGAGACCAGGGTAAAGCCCACATTCAACGAGGCCTTAGGGCTCATTCCAGCCAGTCTGCCAGCGATCATACCTGCACCATAGTTACTGGCAATCGTCAGAATAACGGCAATAATCGTCATCCCAACAGCTCCGCCAAGTGAAGCCGGCTCAATGGTCAGGCCAAAACTGAAGAAGAAAATTGCACCAAAAAAATCTTTGAAAGGCATGATCTGATGTTCAATCCGACTCACATGTCTTGATTCGCCCAAGACAAGCCCCATCATCAACGCTCCAATAGCTTCCGCTACGTGCAGCGTCTCCGAGAAACCTGCTACCAGGAAGAGCAGTGTCATGACGGTAAGCAGAAACAACTCTGATGACTTGATATTCAGTGCCTTATCAATATATTTGATGCTTTTCCTGCCAATAATCAGGAACAGCACAATAAACAGCAGGGCAGACAGCGATACTAACAGAACACTTAAGAATGAAGTTGCCCCGCTGAGCACAAGCCCGGTCAGGATGGAGATATGAATCGCGATGAACAAGTCATCAAACATGATCATGCCCATAATAATCTCTGTTTCAGGGTTTGCCGTGCGTTTCAGATCAACGAGCACTTTAGCTACAATGGCTGTAGAAGAGCTGGTCATGATCCCGCAGACAACAAGTGTCTCCTGAAGGGGCAGATCCATGAACCACCCCAACAGCAATCCAGAGACAAAATTCAGACCAACATAGAACATGCCCCCGGTCAGAATGGCTTTGCCAGACTTTAATAACCGGGAGACCGAGAACTCCAAACCCAGATAAAATAGCAGAAACAAAATGCCAAGCCTGCCCATAAATTCAATAAAGGTCGAACTTTCGATAAAACGTAAATCCACTATGCCAATCTGTGGTGCATGTGGTCCAACAGCCATACCAATCAGGATATAGAAAGGAATGACTGAAAATCGTAATCGTGAAGATATCAGCCCAGTAAGTGTAATCAGCGCAACGGCAATTCCCACTTCGAATATGAGCATATCCATAGGCTAAGTCCGTCCATCAGTCAACAATTGTTTGAGATGTTTGATCTGATTCCGTTCACCGGCAACTACAATTGTAGCCCCAGCGGTAAAAGCATAATCCGGGCCTGGATTAAAATGCTTCTCCTTATCCTTGGTCACAACAGCGAGAATTACGGCGCCCGTAGCCTGACGGATATCCAGTTCACCAATCGTCATGCCTACGCTTGCGGCGTGGGGCTCAATCCGTAGCCATTCGATTAACAGCCCTTCAAGCATCACTTCACGCTCATCCTGAAACTTCGGTTTATAGGTCATACCACCAACAATAGCGGCTACCGCCCGGGCTTCATCATCGTCCAGGGTGACCAGAGATACCATATCACCCACCTCTTCAGGTGTATCCCCTGACTCCATATGGAACAGGTCACGTCGCTCGTCGTTATGAATCACTATGACCAAATGCTCACCACTACGGGTATGCAGCCAGTATTTACGTCCAATCCCGGGTAAGTCCGTCTCTTTAAAGTGCATGATCTGCACCCCCTAGCGCCGGCTCGTTCAAGGTTTCGCTCCTCAGCTCGATCCCCGTAATGCGGATTCTCATGGAACCTGATGGTGTATGAACAGACCTAACTTCCCCTTTACTGCCAAGCAGTAATTGACTCCCTACTGGAGAGAGGAAAGAAATACGACCCTCATCAGGATTAGTATCCTCTGGCATGACAATCATGAACGAATCTGACGTATGAAAATCGAGATATTCAAAATCAATATGACTGCCGATCAATACAGCTGAGTCCAGATCTTCATCAGGACCCAGGAGCAGTTTTTCCACATACTCTGTATATGCGGACAATTGTTTTTCCAATTGTATCCGCTCTGGATCACGCGCGTCGAAATAGGCGTCGAGAAATGTTCTTTTCTCTTCACCGAATGTAAACAGCTGGCTCACCAGCTTCTCTCTGCAATTATGGCGGGAGGTCCTATGGTTCATAGTAGATTTCCCCCCCTATACAAGCCTTGTTCTCCATGTTGATTGGCATGTTTCTCTTCATCATCTTGTTTTCCTCCTTTATATTTTAAAAAGACCCCGGGATACGAGACCTTCTTACCATCTTACCAAAACTAATATTTTAATCCAGTATATTCGTCTAACTTGCTTTTTTATTATCATTTGTGGTCATATCTTCCATTTAATAACTTAATTCTTCACATCATATGATAGATCCATAGAACATTTTAATTACTGCATAAAAAACATTTTATGAATTTTCATCTCGTATTTTTATTTGCTTTCCTGTATATTTAACTACAAACTTTTATTCAATTTATGCAAATAAGCCTCTACAGACTTTAACACAATAAAGGAGTGCATCGAAAAAGTGTCCACGATAACAAAAGAAACTAAAGAGTCCGTTCAAGTTACTGCCGCAGAATATGTTCATTCCGTTTATGAGTCGGTTGTCGCCAGAAATCCGCACGAAGATGAGTTCCATCAGGCTGTCAAAGAAATTCTGGATTCCCTTATTCCTGTTATTGAAGCACACCCTAAGTATAAGAACCATAGTCTGTTGGAACAGCTTGTTGAACCTGAACGTGTAATCACATTCCGTGTCCCATGGGTAGATGATCAGGGCAAAGTTCAGGTTAACCGTGGATTCCGGGTGCAATTCAACAGCGCGATTGGCCCTTACAAAGGCGGACTTCGCTTCCATCCTTCTGTATACTCGGGCATCATCAAGTTCCTTGGCTTCGAACAGATCTTCAAAAATGCTTTGACCGGTCTGCCCATTGGCGGTGGTAAAGGCGGTTCCGACTTCGATCCCAAAGGAAAATCGGATCTGGAAGTCATGCGTTTCACGCAAAGCTTCATGACTGAACTTTACAAATATATTGGTTCCGATACCGATGTACCAGCAGGTGACATTGGTGTAGGTGCACGGGAAATTGGTTACATGTTCGGCCAATACAAACGTATCCATGGCGGACATGTGGCAGGCGTATTGACAGGAAAAGGTCTGCTGTACGGAGGAAGCTTGGCACGTAAGGAAGCTACTGGCTTCGGCTGTGTGTACTTCGTGAAGGAGATGTTGCAATCCAAGGGGCTCAGCTTCCAAGACAGCACAGTCGTTGTCTCTGGCTCTGGTAATGTGTCCATCTATGCCATTCAGAAGGCACAGGAGCTTGGAGCTACAGTTGTGGCGTGTAGTGACTCAGGTGGCTATATACACGATCCACAAGGCATCAACCTGGATACCGTGAAACGTCTGAAAGAGGTTGATCGTCTTCGCATCAGCGAATACATCAACGAACATCCGCATGCTACATATACCGAAGGCTGTGAAGGCATTTGGTCTATCCCTTGTGATATTGCTCTTCCATGTGCAACGCAAAATGAGATCGATGAAGAAGCTGCGGCCCTTCTAATCAAAGGTGGCGTGAAGGCCATTGGCGAAGGGGCGAATATGCCTTCCACCCTGGCTGCCATTGACGTCTTCCACGGTGCAGGCGTGCTGTTCGGTCCAGCCAAAGCGGCTAATGCCGGAGGTGTAGCCGTGTCTGCTCTTGAAATGTCACAGAACAGCATGCGGTTGTCCTGGTCATTTGAAGAAGTAGACGCCAAGCTGCATGACATCATGAAGAACATCTACACCAGCTGTGTAGAAGCTGCTGAAGAGTATGGCTGTGAAGGCAACCTCGTAGCCGGAGCGAATATCGCCGGTTTCCTCAAGGTAGCGGATTCCATGATTGCTCAAGGTGTAGTTTAATTTAAATACGTGATTCTCCACGATCAAAGGGCGTTCCCATCTATTTGGGTAACTGCCCTTTTTTCCTTGTCTTCAATTGCTCTAATGGCAAGGCAATGGTAAAGTGGTACTGACGTAATTCCATCTATTTGTACTATTATAAGGAAGTGTTTACATTGTCTAACCAACCATTTGCCAGCACTGCGAGTCCTCATCTTAGCGCAGACTGTGAGCAATGTTTTGGCCTGTGCTGTGTTGCCTTGCCCTATGGCAAGTCATCGGACTTTGCTTTTGACAAGGCCAGCGGCACCCCCTGTCCCAATCTGCGCACGGACAATCGCTGCGGTATCCATACCCAGCTTCGGCAGAAAGGGTTCAAAGGTTGCACGGTATACGACTGTTTCGGAGCTGGACAGAAGCTGTCCCAAGTGACCTACGCGGGCAAAGATTGGCGTGATCATCCAGAGTCTGCAAACGAGATGTTCGATTGTCTGCCTGCCTTGCGACAACTTCACGAGTTGCTCAGTTATATGAAGGAAATGATGATGAGACCGGAGACGTCATCCCTTCATTCGGCATTTGGTGAGTTATATGAGGAGGTTGAGCGCTTGAGCAATCTGGAGCCTGCGGCACTCCTCCGTCTGGACATCGCCAATTATCGGTCCAGTGTGAATCAACTCTTGGTCCAGGCAAGTGAGATGGTACGCGCGAATGTGCCACCCACCGCTCATGGACAAGGGAAGTCGAAGAAGAGTAAAAAACGTACCGGAAGTGACTTTTTTGGTGCCAATTTAAAAGGGGCTGACCTGCGGGGCGCAAGCTTCCGAGGGGCTTTAATGATCGCAGCCGATCTCCGAAATGCAGACACACGAAATGCGGATTGGATTGGCGCGGACTTGCGGGATACGGATCTGGGCGATGCAGACCTGAGAGGTGGCATCTTCCTGACGCAATCCCAGATTAATGCAGCCAAAGGTAATGTGAATACCAAGTTGCCGGATCATCTTAACATTCCCTCACACTGGGTATAGGGTGCCATTTCCACAAGAGCACGTGCAGGGATACAGGCAGGATAGTACCTGCCAATTCATATGAATGTATGAATCGTATACAGCAACAGCAAAAAAAACAGCTCGTCCTATACATCCAAGGACGAGCTGTTTCTATAAAATCACTGGAACGAATCAGAATTATAACAAGTCGCGGCGAAGATCTTCAGCCGATTTTGGAGACAAATGACCGAGCGGAATATCAAATACCGTTTTCGCTCCCTTATGTCCTTCCACGCTCAAGCGTTGCGCGGCTCTTGCATACGCTACAAGTACGCTTGCTGTAAATTCAGGATTGCTGTCGAGTTTCAGACCAAATTCAATAATTTGCTTTTGACCTGCACCCGTAACCCCACTGCGAATAACAAATCCACCATGCGGCATACCTTCATGCTCGGATTTCAATTCTTCTTCGCTAATGAATGTTACCGTTGTATCGTAATCTGCAAAGTAGTTAGGCATCGACACAATCGTCTCACGGATCTCATCCTGATTAGCACCATCTTCAGCTACCACATAACATTGACGCAGATGTTTCTCACGTGTAGACAGCTCTGGTGTCTCTCCTGCACGAATGCGGTTGATCACCTCTTCAACAGGTACAGTATACTGTACACCCGCCTTAACGCCTGGAACACGACGAATAGCATCCGAGTGGCCTTGGCTCACACCTTTGCCCCAGAACGTGTACTCTTTTCCTTCTGGCAGGATGGACTGTGCAAGCAGACGGTTCATGGAGAACAAGCCTGGGTCCCAACCTGTGGAAATGACACTTACGTGACCGCCTTGCTCTGCCGCAGCATTAACTTCCTTGTAGAATTCAGGAATCTTCGCATGTGTATCGAAGCTATCTACCGTATTGAACAACTTGGCGATGGCTGGTGTCTGCTCTGGAAGGTCGGTTGCAGAACCACCACAGAGGATCATAACATCAACCTTGCCTATGTATTGCTCCGCTGCAGAGATATGCTCAAAACGTACTTCTGTGCTTTCAGCGACCATCTGCTCCGGATTACGACGTGTAAACACAGCAATCAGTTCCAGATCCTCGTTCTGGGAAATGGCTTTCTCTACACCTTTACCCAAGTTACCGTAACCAACAATACCCACTCTAATCATGTTCAATCCTCTCCTGTCTTCTTCTATAGTTGTCTATTACTCTGTTTATAATGATATAACATACCATGTAACCTGTCAGGTTTCCAGTTCGAAATAAAAATACCTTGCAGCGGTGCAGCAATAATGCGGCTCCGTATGCAAGGTAATATGGCATTCATTCGTTATTTTAGGAAGAAAAAAAGCAGGAAAGAAAAATAGCCCTTATCTTCTGCTTATGATTCTGTCCAGGTCAACGTCAGTTCAATCACGCCTTCCTGTCCCGCCAATGTTCCTCCAATCAAGGACCAGACATCCTGCGTCTCCGAATCGGTTCCCTGAATGATAATATTTTTGTCATCGATCGTCTGACCTGCATCCGTCAACTTTTTGGCGTTGAAGTAATCTTTATACAGCTGGGATACGGTTTTCATATCTTGTTCAGTGGAGAAAATCACCATGGCCGATTGTTTGCCTTCATTCTCACCTGAATTGGCTAAACGAATCGTAGCATCTTCCGGCAACGGGAAATCACTTGGCAAGTTCTCCGGCAACTCATTGGTTCCAGCAGTCGCTTCCTCACCACGATCTGAATCCGAGTCGGTTGGTGCAGTCGTACCCTCCGTTTCGGTCACTGTACTTGTTGTTGCTTCGCTTGCACCTTCATTAGTCTCCTGTTCACCAGTTCCGGAGGAAACTTCAGTGTCCACCTTCTCCGTATCACTCGGTTCGTCTGCCGCGCTGCTGCAAGCACTCAAGGCCACCATCATCACCAGTGCCGCACAGGCCAATACATATTTCCTTCTCTTCACCATCTGTTACCACTCCTTCTTCTTCGTTTTATGTGCTAATCACGTTCAAACGGCTGGATCACAGGCACCGCATGAACGTTATTCTTAACCCATATCACAGATACAGATAATACACTAAGAGACAATAGACAACTGACTACAAGAATGGACAGGAAGCGGGTGATTACTTTAAACTTTTTCATCCATCCCTCCTCCTCCTGTTCATCATGTATTTGTGGAATCATGTTACTCATAGGTCACTGGACGGTGTCACTAATTTCATGATCTCGGCGGCGACAATATCCGGTTGACTGTTGTGGATACTGTGTGTCGCTTGTGGAACTGTCAGCTGTGTTCCGTGTCTTGACCATGAAGCAAAATTCGCTTGGTCGGCCTGCCAAGCATGACTGTCCTCATCCGACTCCTCCGAACCGGCTGTGAGGATCGTCAGGGGGAAGCCAAACTTCGTTTTGTTCTCAAGCACACACGCTGCATTTGTTCTGGAATTCCGAACCTCTTCCATGACATTGTCATTGTACGCATGTCTCAGCGTGGATATCGTAACGGCTTTTTTCATCGGTTCCGTTACCAGATTTGGGTCAATGACCAGAGATGCCATCATACGATCCGATTGCAGCAATGTTCGTGCGATGCCTGTTTTCACCAGAAAACGGGACCAATCCATCATCCATTCCGGTGTATTCAAGTCTGTACGACTGTAATACTCCGGGCTTCCGCCATCGATCATGACCATGCCGGCCACCTCATCAGGATACCTTTGCGCAAACCGCAGTGTCTCCAGCGCCCCCAGGGAGTGACCAACCATGATGTAAGGTGGACGTTGACCGGATGTGCGCAGCAATTGGTGGATCTCTTCCGAGATGGTATCAACATCACGAGGTTCATCCGTATAGTCGCTGTATCCGTACCCGAACCGATCATATACCGCAATTTTTACCTGTGATTTCAACTTGTCATATAGCGGACTGAAATCCACATACGGATTGGGTGTACCCCAGCCTGAGGCAAACACCACGGTTACCTCTCCTTTGCCAGCAGTGTAGAGGTGCATGTTGCGACCACTCACTTCATAATACTTGCCTGGCGGGGGATAGGACTTCATATCCTGCGTGGATTGATACGCTTCATACGCTGTACCTGCCAGCAGCAAAAGTCCTGTGGCAAGCATGATGCCTCCCAGCACTTTTAACCCTCTCCGTAACCCCTTCTTCATCTTCTCTACCCCTTACCCCAAAGGTTCATCTATATATGTATGCTTCAATCGTACCCAAGAAATAGCGGGATTGAAACAATCCCGAGTCCAGTTCTTTCCCCAACCAAAGTCCAGTGTCCCTCCCCTACCTGTGACGCAAAAAAAACTGCAAATCTCCCATTCAGGAAACTTGCAGTTCATCTATACTTGTATTCTAAAACTCTTACCTCAATCTATCTCACAACGATCCTTACCTATAGTTGCAAAGTAAGACCCACCGGGCAATGATCACTGCCCATCACGTGGCAATCGATATGCGCATCTGCCACCTTAGGTGCCAATTGATTGGATACGAGAAAATAATCAATGCGCCAGCCCACGTTCCGTTCTCTAACCTTCGGCATATAAGACCACCAGCTGTATACATCCGTACGATCCGGATACAGATGGCGGAAGCTGTCCACATACCCGGAAGCAAGCAAATCGGTCATCTTGCCACGCTCTTCAAGGGTAAATCCGGAATTGCCCAGATTGGGCTTCGGATTCTTCAGGTCAATCTCCTGATGAGCCACATTCAGGTCACCACAGACGATAACCGGCTTAGTCTGCTCCAGTTGCAGAATATAAGCTCGGAATCGGTCTTCCCATTCCAGACGGTAAGGCAACCGGGTCAGATCCCGCTTTGCGTTAGGTGTATAGACGTTCACCAGATAAAACTCATCGTACTCCAGTGTAATCATCCGTCCTTCTGGCTCGCTGTCCTCCTCCATCCCGTAACGAACGGATATAGGCTTGATTCGGCTAAATACAGCCGTACCGGAATATCCTTTTTTGATCGCATAATTCCAATATTGATAAACATCTTCCCCCAGGTCCATCTCAATCTGTCCAGCTTGTAATTTGGTCTCCTGAAGGCAGAAAATATCCGCCTGACTCTCCTGATAATAATCCATAAATCCTTTGGTCACACATGCCCTTAAGCCATTCACATTCCAGGACACCAGCTTCATATCCTCATCTCCTCACATCTCTCCAATATAGCATGGGCTCATTCAGAGGGACAAGCCTTACGGCTCTGGAATGAGATGGAGTCATTGGAATCCTTATAGGGTTAGCTTGCCTATATATCGCTTCGTAACTTGGAGAACACCGCAAGGTCAATATATCTGCCTTTCTCGAACTCATGCTGCCGCAGTACACCTTCCTGTTGAAAATCAAGCTTGTGTAATAGGCGAATTGACGCCTCGTTCTCCGGTTCAACCTTCGCTTCGATCTTGTTAAGCTGCATGCTTGTGAATCCAAAATGTAACACAGCATGTGCCACTTCCGTCATCACACCGCGGCCCCAGAAAGAGGAACGCAAATCGTATCCAATCTCTGCACGGTTATGTACATCTTCATAGTTCAGGAACCCGCAGGTTCCGATCACTTTACGAGTTTCACGGTCTTCAATCATCCAGCGTAAACCCGTGTGTTCCTTGAAAATCTTCGTATACCAGTTCATCTCACCCTGTGCATCCTCCACGGATTCAAAGGGAGTGAATGGCATATATTGAACCACAGCTTCGTCGGAATATAACGCGAGCAGATCATGGCTGTCTCCAGCCTCTGCCGACCGGAGGATGAATCGTTCTGTCTGAATTAATGGAAATAGATCAAACCTAAATTGCTCACTCATGCGAGGTCTCCTTTGCCAACATTTATTGTAGAAGTCCATTTTACTACACTTGCCTTCATCAAGCTTTTACTATTAATATGTTCTATTAAGGCATTACTGTAGAAAAGGATTGATAAGGAGAGGACGTGCTATTATCACACAATCATATGACGTTATTATCGTTGGAGCCGGCTCCATGGGTATGAGTGCTGGGTATTATCTATCGCGCAGTGGATGCAAAACTTTATTAATTGATGCCTTTGATCCTCCGCATACGGAAGGAAGTCATCACGGGGATAGCAGACTGATGCGCCATGTGTACAGTGGTGGGCCTGACTATATTGCCATGGCATTACTTGCACAGAAGTTATGGCACGAGCTGGAGGAAACGACCGGAGACCAACTGTTTGTTCCTTCCGGTGTAATAAATTTGGTTGATCCAGAGATTCATTCCTTCCACAACCGATTGAGCCATGCAGATGATGCAGGTATTCGGTATGAAACGTTGCACGCAGCCGAGGTGATGAAACGCTGGCCAGGTATTACAATACCTGAACATTACGAGGGCATGTATGAGCCTGATGCGGGTTATCTGTATAGTGAACCCTGTATTCGTGCCTTCCGCAAAGCAGCCGAGACTCACGGTGCCACCTTGTTGACGCACACGCTTGTGGAGCATATCGAATACGGACCCCATTCCGTTGCAGTTCAGACTTCAGGTGGTGAGACATACCATGCAAATCAAATCATCCTGAGCGCTGGCGCCTGGTTTCAGACATTAAAACCTTTTGTGGATCTCCCCATTCAGGCAGTGCGTAAAACGGTTGGATGGTTTGATGCACCAGAAGCCTTGTATGGCGAGGCACACTTCCCCGGTTTTACACTGGCAGGAAAAGAAGGTACATATTATGGATTTCCAAGCATTGGCGGATCAGGTCTGAAGATGGGTCGTCATGATACGGGCCAAATGTGGACACCAGGAAGTACAATGGCTCCTTTTGGTAAGGAAGAAACGGACGAGGGGGATCTGCGCAGGCTGCTCGAATTTCATATGCCTCAGGCAGCTGGGGAATTGAAACGTGGTAGTGTGTGCAAGTATGAATTCACTTCGGATGAAGATTTTATTATCGACCGACACCCTGCCCATGAACGTGTGTGGCTCGCAGGCGGTTTCTCCGGTCACGGCTTCAAGTTTGCAAGTGCCATTGGGCAGATTCTATCCGACTTGGTGCAAACGGGGCACACGGATCAGGATATTAGCAGGTTCACCCTATCCCGTTTTCGTTAAGTACCAGCTGGGTGGATGAATATATGTATGTCTAAAATAGCTACTTTCCTTGAGGGTGCAGTGTCGCTTAGAGCACTGCACCTCCAAGAAAGAAGGACACGTAACAACGTTTAATTCATGCGTACTCACACTAATTAACTTTGACTAGGCTCCATTGCTGATTGGCCCCACCATTGTCGGCCCACTGAATCGTGGAGGCACCTGCGGTTAGAGACCCTTGATTGATGTCAACCGTCAGGCCACTGTTTCGATTCGCAAGTACCACATATCCTCCCACATCAATTGGCAGCCATTGCTGATTGTTGCCTCCGTTATCCTGCCATTGAATCAGAGCGGCTCCGCCTTGTGTAGAACCCGAATTCACATCCAGCAAAAGCCCACTGCCCACATTGCGGATGTTGTAATATCCGTTACCTGCGGACTCTAGCTTCCACTGCTGGTTGGCTGCTCCATTATCATTCCACTGAATGATTGTTGCCCCACCCGTAGAAGAAGCACCGTTAACATCGAGTGCAAGTCCACTGTTGCGGTTGATTAATTTGTAGATGGCCCCGGCTTCATATCCTGTACCGCCATTGTAAGTTGCACCGGAAATGACGTAGGTTGTGACCGAATTGGCCTTGGCCGTAGCGGTAAAGGTTTTGTTTTGCACCGAAATATTGGTCAGTTGCTGCAACTTCTCCGTTGAAGAGGTCCGATATACTTGAGCAGACGTGCCTGTGTTAGTAAAACGACTGAGATCATAGGTTACCGTTGTATCCGTCGATTCCGAATTGGTTGTTACCAGCACAACTTTGCCGGAGGCTGCATCATAGGCTGCAAGGGTATTGGCATCATTCATGCCGATAATCTTGTATCCAGGACGAATAAATTTGCTGTAATTGCCCATGACATAGTATTTTTGGTTCACGGTGTAACTGGTCGTTTGTGTATTGTTCAACACGTTCTTGAAAAATCCCCATCCTTCTGCACTATCGACGGCTTGCCAATACACCCATCCACTTGCGCCCATATTGCGAATATCCTTGAGGATGGTCCGTGACATCGTAAGTCCGCTTGCATCTCCGTCTCCATATTCCGAGGTCCACAGATGTTTGCCCGCAGACGTCGCTGTGTTGCGCAAAGCAGTACGATTGCTTCCGCCATACGTATGAGTGTTGATCTGAGTGATCGCTGATTTAACCGCATTACTGTAGCTGTTGAACGACACATCGGTATCATCGATACTGTATTCTTCCGGTGCGCTCAGCTTGGTGGACAGGCCCTTTGCATTCAACGAAGCTTGTACCTGATTCAGAATCGTGTTCTGATCCGCCCGGTCAAAGTGCATGCCCTCCTGGTCATTGCCCTGCTTCCACCATGTCGAGATTGGTTCATTCAGCGGAGTTACACTATCAAATGTGATCCCCCAGTTATCCCTAAAATGCTTCACAACCTCGGTTAAGTAATCAGCAAAATCATCGTAGTAATCAGGCTTGAGGTTGTTACCACCATTGGCCGAACCGGACACATTACCACTGATCGTCATCCAGTAAGGTGCGGAATTCGCAAAAGCTTCGATGACATTCACGCCTTGAGCTTTGGCAGCTTGCAGCATATATCGTTGATTTTCATCTGCATTCCAGTCATACACGCCCGGAGAAGGCTGGTAACCAGGAACGGCTTTGCGATATTCAAGGATATTGGATGACGGATTATCCCCGCCTCCAATGTTGTACCGCAGGATATTCAGACCCAGTCCGGTATTTGCATTGAACATTTTCTCCACATACTCATCCCGATTGGAATATTCTCCAACCACTTTGCCCCACCACGCGAGGGATGTTCCCCAGCCTTCCATCGTCTGATATTGCTTCGATGGATCGGCAACAGCCGTGTAGGCTCCCGCAGCAGATACCTCTGTTCCCAGACCCAAACTGCCTGTTAGCAGACTTCCTGCCAGCAACAGCGAGCTCATTCGTTTTAACCACTTCATCCGCTTCACTCCTTATCATTTTTCAAAACACGAACACCCATTATTGCCCGATCTCTCGGAAGGTCGCGTCTGACTTATCGATTGCGTTAACTACAGCTTCCAGTTTCAGCACATTATTATAATGTCTCAGGTACAGGTTCGGGTTACTAAACGAGGCATACGATGTCCAACTAGCGTTAGCAAGTCCACTTACACGTTTGAACGTGGCGTCATTTCGGAATGTAGTGCTGCCGTCATTTTTCACGAGTGTGATGCTGCCATTATTATTGCGCAGGAAATAACCCGGATAATTCATGGACTCAAACGAAATGCCTGTTGCATTCGACAGCCCGGGAACGATACGGAATTGTGCATCTTCTGCCGGACTGACACTTGCATCAATCCGTGCCTGATAGTTGTAGTGACGAATGAAGCTGCCAGGCACATTGAATGACTCCAGCTTGCGGATATCCCCCGGTTGTCCGGACTCTTTCAATACAGTCATATGCCGGACGAGTCCGGTAAGACCTGCAATCTCTTGTTTGGCACCCCAAGTCTGGAAGTTGTCAGCAGAGTCGCTGTAATAATATTTTTGTGTTGCATAGCCGTCAAAGTAGATTCGCCATGAACCATTATCCAGCTGAACAAGCGCCGGGCCTTCCACCCAAGAACCCCAACCTGCCCAATCCCCTGTACCTTTAAAGGTATAAGGACCCGTTAGCGAGGTGGATGTCGCATATTCAATGTATTTGGTGGTCTCGTTCTTGCTAAAAGCATGATAGGTTGAGCCTGTCTTCACGATAAAAGTGTCGATATAATTGGGAGCAATGCCTGCCAGTTCAGTAGGTGCAGACCATGAGGTAGATGTTAGATTGCTGCCTGAAGCTGTGAGTACATAAGGTTTGAAATTCTGATAGTTGCCTGGTGAGAGGGACACGATAATGTTCAGACTGCCGTTGCTGTCTTTGAACCATTCTGGTGCCCAGGTGTGTGCAATTGTGGTAGGTGTGGATAATGTAATGTTACGGACAAATGTCCAGTTTACCTTATCCGGGCTGGAGGCGATGCCAATGGTGTTACCTGACCAGTTCGTGGTGTAAACAACGTAATATAGACCATCTGTGTGCTTCATGATGCTGGGATCACGGATCAGATTGGCCGGAGGTGTATAGGCTGGCCCTTTTAGCAAACCATAGTGGGTTGCATTATACGATTCATAGATGTACATATTGGACTCACTTGTGTTCGTAAAAGCGGATATCGTATATACACTTGTCGCTGCTCTGGCTGTATTGGGGAATAACATCGTTAATAGAAGTAATGTTCCGAGCAGCAGAATCATTCCGGCCTTGAAACCTTTGGACTTTCCTACTCCTACTCCTATTCCTATTCCCTCTTCCTTCTTCGTCAACATTGGGTCATCTCCTTATCCATGAGTGATGAACAGAGGAATACCTTACTGTATTACCAATGACAAAGCGTACCTGGGACTGCCACTGATGAGCAACACCTCACGACTACCTGTTCAAATTCCAATTACATGAAGCATCACTCCCTTCAAAGATCATGAATGAACACTCTTTATATATGTAAACGGTTACAATTAATTAAACTACAAGTGTTACCTTAGTTCGTTGTACCAACCTGATCACCACAGTGCCCCATTCCCTTAGCTAATTCACTCACAAGACTGAATCCAAAGATTCACAAGCTCGGGTTATTTGACTAAGAAAATGAGGTAGTGTGACTGTGGTAAAAGATGAAATGTTGCGTGCGACTCGAACTATCTCGATCCAGTTCTTGTTCTCAACCATAGTTGGATCGGTAAGACAGCTAACGATCCATACATGAACTATTCCACCGCAACCCACGGATAACGGGATAATGCGTCCAACAGGAATCGTACACGTTCTGGTGTTCTGCCTTCTTCATCGAACAAAAGTAATTCATTCTCTTCCTGTAGCCATGCTACTGGAATTTTGTAATCCTCTTGCGGACCAATCTGCCAGTAACGGCCCAGATGATGTCCGTTTAAGTGAATGGTTCCTTTGCTCATTCCGGTCAGGCGAAGCATCAGGTTCACCTTATGGTGCTCGGAAATAGAAGGTTTCGCGAAACGCCAGCGGTACCAGACCGGCTGACCATACGATCCTCGGACTGGAGTATGATTGGATACAGGGTGAGATTTCTCACTCAATGTAGCACTATTGACCGATTCATTCGTGGTGTCGGGCACCAGATTGGCAGTACAATTGCCACCTGCGGCGATACCAGGCTGTCCTGCACGCTGGATTGACCCCTGTGCTCCAGGATGGATCGATTCCTGTCCTACCTCGTAGCTCTCCCATTGTTGCGGAAGCAATGCATCCGTCCCTGCCATACGCCAATCCTTCAGTTCTCCCTGACTCGGATATGTGATCAGTTCCAGTCGATTCAGCGAAGAGCGGCTATACGGCATTTCCAGTGTATTTGTCTCTCCGGTCTTGATATACAAGGATATGTCTAACGTCTGGAAGGCAAACCAATCCTGATATCCTTCCATCGGAACTTCGATACCATTGATACGAAGACCTTTACTCAAAGCACCCACAAGAATCGCCCGATCCATGCTATCCAGTGTAAAGCTTCTGCTCAGAAGTGGAGATTCTTGGAGAGAGTTCACCTCATCGAGATGCACAAGTCCACGCTCCATACGCCAATCCCGACGAATATCCTGAACCTTGCCATCCAGATACACAGCACCAGCCAGACCTTTGCTCTCACCCAAATACGGGGAGAAGTTCAATCTGCCCATATGCTGTACCAGAATCTGAAGTGTATTCTTCCCTTTGGCCACCTGCAACTGCACACCTGCTGCCCCTACCTGACGAACCAGTGCCTGCTGAACACCATTAACGATGATTCTGGCAGTATCCTGGATATCCGGCAAAATGAGGTTAGTGACCCCTTCGGTTGGACTCTCGAAATCACATTCGTACAATAGATAACCAAAATCTTGTCCGTATCGGGAAAAGTCTTCTGGTTGTCCACTCGCCGGACGCTGCTTCGCAGTTAACGTAACACGTGACAGCTCAGGAGAATCAGACAATGTCGGCGCACTCGGTAATGTCCACGGAAGCTGCTGCTGTATACCTGCAATAGACTCCTCGCTGGCATAGAATTCCCAACCTGTTAACGTTTGTTCTCCATCGGTCCAGTCACCAAGCAGCGTAATTGTGCGATCCGGATCAGTAATCATGCCCTTGACCTGACCAGTTGGCAATACGTCCACGTCATCGAAACCGATCACATAACGTAGTCCCTTCTGATCTGTTGCTTCCAATCGCCATGTTCGATTCATCGTTTCTTGATCCAGAATGATGAATCGGATCGGTGTGCCGTTTGCTTCCAGCTGGATCGTTCCCGGCTCTTGGAAATGGAATAAATCGAAGCGGTATACGCTCCTGGCTGAATCATGTTCAACCAGCACTTGCACCGTACTGCCCGTGACGTATAGTGCCCTGGCTTCCAGTTCGACAACTGAACGCTGTCCCGTAGCGGCCACGATGAACAGGGTCAATTCTCCGTTTATCATTTCATTGCCCGTAATCATCGTACCCGCAGTCAGGTATACGTGTTCAGCAATCTGTACCCGATCCAGCAACGGAACAATCTGACCCGGATTCACCGATACCGGAAGAGTACGCCCTTCTTCCAGTGTAATGTGCATCGTCTCGCGTTCATCCTTGTGACTCTCCAGGAACCAAATCTTCTGGTTGTCAGCCTGTCTGCCTCGTACAGATATGCCTTCAGGATGACGTACAACGATCTGTTCTTCTGGAATTTCCTCTGTTTCCATCAGAAGGGCCCCGAAAGCATGGACGAAATAGGACAAATTCTTGGTTACTGCATATTTCGGTGTCACCCGTCCATATTCGTTCAGCGGTGCATCATAGTCATAGGACGTAATCATGAAGATGTCACTGCTACCCATCGTTCTGCCGCCATATCCACCGAAGTTCGTGCCACCATAGAACATGTAGTGACTGATTCCGGTATACCCGGCACGCAGAATCTCCATAATACGTCTCTCCAGCAAAGGCGCTGTCTTCTGAATAGCCGAAGGCCCTCCCCAATTCTCGAACCATCCGGTCCAGAATTCCGTGACCATCTTCGGGGTGTCCGGTTGTTTGGCTCGAAGTTTCTCATAATGCCCGTCAGCACCTGACCAGAAATTAGCCCCTTCAATCGTGCCTTCCGCCCCGCCAACGCAAGTGATCAGCGTAGCGTCAATGCCACGTTGCAACAATCCATCTCTCAGCGTATTCATATGGTCACTTGCAGCAGCGTCATCCATCAGATACCCGTATTCATTCTCCACCTGCACCAGAATGACCGTGCCCCCAGCGGACAGCTGGCGTTCCCGAATAATCGGCACAATCCGGTCAAAATACAAATTCACATAGTGCAGATACGTCTCATTATTTTCCCGGAATTTCACGCCGTCCTTCGTACCCAGCCAGTATGGAAAACCGCCAAAATCCCATTCTGCACAGATAAACGGACCCGGACGCGCGATAACCCACATGCCCAATTCTGCGCACAAATCCAGAAACGCGCCGCAATCGTTGTCCCCTTCAAAAGACCACTGTCCTTCTTCCGGTTCATGCACATTCCACGCAAAGTAAGTGTCGATGCAGTTCATACCTGCCAGCTTCGCCTTCAGCAGAACCTCACGCCATTCCTCCTTCGGCATTCGGAAATAATGGATCGTGGCACTGTTCAGAAATACACGCTCTCCGTTTAGGAAAAAGCTGCGTGCATCGTATGTTAATTCAGATAGAACACCATTCTCAGCCCTGGCGATGTTCTTCTCCTGTTCCTGCAGCAAAAGGGATGCTTTCTCTGTCAAAGTAATCCCCTCCTTCTCTTTATTGATATAAATTGAACTAAAGATTATTTACACTGCACACTTCGATGACAGAACAACCTTCCGATCGCTGTTATCCCCAGATTTTTTTGATTCCCTTTTCTCAAAGGGAAAATCCGGGGATAAAGGCGCACGCTCCGCTTCTTCAAGTTATTTCTGTCCTCTCCGTTTCTGTGTAAATGATTAGTTCAATTTATATTGTTCATATTCACACCAGCACTCAGATGTCAGAACAACCTTCCGAGTGCTGCTATCAGTTCCCCTGCAACGTCACGCCTTCCAGTACAACCGTTGTGATGGAATTGTCGGCCGTAGGCACTTCAAGTCCGTTGGCATACACCGGGATGTCTTCAAGCTGTTCCATGTTCCGATCCGGTGAAGTCTGATACACCTGAGCGGTGGATGATTTTCCATACGTATACCCTTCCAGTTCAAACGCTGTTGTACCCGCTGACAATTCGTTACGAATCACCAGCACCAGTCTCTGACGTTCCGCGTCATAGGCAGCCAGTGTGCGTCCACCATCGGTTGGAATAATTGTCGCGCCGGGACGAATAAACTTCGTGAACTGGGCCATACCATAATACTGTTTGGTCATCTCGTACTGCTCTTCTCCGTTGAAATTGGCATGAATGAAGCCCCAATTGTTATTGGCACCTTCATCTTCAACGGCCTGCCAGTATACCCAGGCGGATGGCTGCATGATTTTCAGATCAAACATGATCCGCTCCGCCAATTCTTGCACCGAGGTCATATCCTCATGACTGTGCGGCTCGCTGCCGCCGGTTCCGTACTCGGACATCCACAGCTTTTTGCCTTGGCGTTCTGCCAGCGTGCGCAGCTCTTCCATTTTGCTACCATTATAGGAGTGAGTATTGATCTGCTGGATTACGTCCAGCGTGTCCTGATCATAGAGGTTGAAATTAAACACCGTCTCATCAATGCTGTTATCGTCCGCGGCACTAATGACGGTTCCATCCAGTCCTTTGCTCTTCAACGATGCAGCAACTTTCTTGATAATCTCGGCCTGTTTCTCATTGGTAAAATGACTACCTTCCTGCATATTGCCCTTCTTCCACCAGTCGGAGGAAGGTTCATTGAGTGGATTCAGTGTGCGGAAGGTGATCCCCCACTCGTCCCGATAATGCTTCACGACTTCAGTCAAATAATCGGCAAACGCATCATACTGGTCGTCACGCAGATTATTGCTGCCATCCACAGCTCCGGTAACGGATCCACTGATCGTCATCCAGTAAGGTGGTGAATTGGAGAATGCTTCGGTAATGTTCACGCCACGCTCCATCGAGCCTTGTAATACAGCCCGCTGACCTGCATCAGCATCCCAGTCCCACTCTCCAGGTTCAGGCTGGAAGCCAGGTACATCCCCGCCGGGACGAAGAGCTTTCATCTCCGGATTTTCCTCGCCGCCAATATTGTAACGAACGATGTTCAGACCTAATCCTTTCTCCGGGTCAAAGACCAGATCCATCACTTCACTCACCTTCGCCTGATCCTTCCATCCTCCAAGATCGTTGGCCCACCAGGCAAGTGACGTACCCCAACCTTCAAAATGATTATAGGACTGATCCAGCTTCAGACGTACTGGTTCCCCTTGGAACTCAAGTGTTTTGGATGATTCATTGGCAAAATGATTGATAACAATTCCTCCTCCTGCCAGCAGAGCAATCAGAGCGACACCCATGAGGATATAACTCCGTTTGCCTCTGCTGCGTTGTTCTTTATGCGCCATGGGCTATACAATCCTTTCTCCATGTACGTTGATTATTCCGTTGACCCTGAACATCAATTTCAATACATACAACCACTACAGACACTTCGGTTACTTGATTCCGCTGCTTCCGCCGCTAATGTTGGCTTCATAGACATAACGTTGTCCGAACAGATATACCAGCACCATCGGAATGGTGAGGAACAGGGAAGCGATCATCACGAGGTTCCATGGCGGCATCTGCCCGCCACCTACCGTAGTCAACAGCTGCACCCCAAGTGCCAGCGGCATTTTCTCCGGATCATTGATATAGATGAGCGGCCCCATGAAGTTGCCCCAGTTATAGGAGAATGAGAAGATCGCAATGGCCGCAAGTATCGGATAAGTCAGTGGCATGATGATCTTCCAGTAGATTCCCGGGTGTCCCATACCATCGATCATGGCCGCTTCATCCAGTGATTTTGGAATACTCATGACAAACTGCCGAATCAGGAATACGTTGAACGCTCCGGCGAAGAAACTCGGCACGATCAGCGGGTAGAATGTATTAATCCAGTCCAGATGACGGAAGATGATGAACTGCGGTACCATCGTCACCTCACCCGGAATCATCATCGTACTGAGCAACACAATAAACAGGAAACGGCTGCCTTTTGCTTTGATTCGGGCAAAGCCGTAGGATACGATCGAAGCTGATAATACCGATCCGACAATCGTAAAGATGGTTATGATGACCGAGTTTTTGAGATACGTGCCAAGATTGTTATTCGTGAAGATCGTATAAAAGTTCGACCATTGGAACTCCATTGGAACAAAGGTAAAGGCTGATTTGACGGTTGTTGCGTCACTTGCCAGTGCAATAGAGATCATGTACAAGAAAGGCGAAGCAAGCAGCACCCCGACCAGAATCAGAAAAATATAGGATATCGTCTTCTCCACAGTGGATGGATTACTCATTGGCTTTTCCCTCCTCGTAGTGCACCCATAGCGCCGATGAACGGAATACAACGAGTGTCAACACCATGATGATGATGAATAGTACCCAGGCAATCGCCGATGCATATCCCATTTTGTAGAATTGGAATGCATTCTGGAATAGGTAGGGAACAACCATCTGACTTGAATTGTCAGGTCCCCCGGCAGTGACGATAAATACCTGCGCGAAGGTCTGGAGCGCTCCAATCATGCCAGTCACGAGATTGAAGAAAATGACGGGAGTCAGCATTGGGAATGTAATATGGAAGAACGATTGTGTACTTTTCGCCCCATCGATGGCAGCGGCCTCGTACAGCTCCTGTGGAATGCCTTTCATCCCTGCAAGCAGCAATACCACTCCACCACCCACACCCCATAAGGACATGAGAATCAATGCAGGCTTAACCCAGTTGGGATCAAGAAGCCAGGCAGGACCCTGAATACCGAAGATCGCAAGTGCCTGGTTGATCAATCCTTCCGTCGGCGCAAGCAAGTGGATGAAGAGCAATGAACTCGCAACCACCGGAACAACGGAAGGCAGATAGAACAGAATACGGAAGAAGGTGATCCCTTTGATTTTTTTGTTGAGGTAATATGCAATCCAGAGCGAGATCGACATGCCCAGCGGAATGGATATTAGCGCATAGAAGAATGTATTGCCGACAGATTTCCAGAAGATCGGATCATCGGTCAGTAACGTTTTGTAATTGTCGATACCGATGAATTCAGGGGACTGGAACAGATCCCAATTCGTGAAGCTCATATAGATGGAAAACAGGATCGGACCCAGGGTCAGCCCCAGAAACCCGATCAGCCAAGGCGAGATGAAGATGTAGAACCATTTCCCGTCCTTTTTTCTCACGTTAAGCCCTCCCATGACGCAGAGAGCAGATGGAACCCGCATTCACGCCGATTCCACCTGTCCTGCTGTCGCTGCTATTTGTGCATGTTCAGAAAATCCTCTATTTGTAGAGTCTTTCCAGTCCACTCTGAATTTCGGTTACGGTATCATCAAGCGTGGCTTTGTTGTTGAAGTAGACACCCAGCTTATCGTTAATGAGCTTCATCATTTCGTTCCATTGCGGGTTGAATGGTTCCGCATAGATCGTTGATTCACTGAACGCAGCCATGTTGATTTTTTTGCCACCGTATTCAGCATTGAGGAATTCATCACTGGACAGACCCGCTTTGGTTGCAGGAGCATCCTGACCGGCTTTGACCATTGGCATCTGTGCTTCCGGTGTGGTCAGTGCTTCGATGACTTTGAATGCTTCTTCCTTGTGTTTGGATGCGTTGGTAATCGTTAACCCGTTGAAGAATGCGTTCGTCTCACCCCATACCGGAGAGATATCCCAATTAATGCCTTCCACCTTGGCAAGTGAACCGATGTTCCAGAACCCTGTAGTTTCCATGGCGATCTTGCCTTGAGCGAACAGCGGATCAGCTCCGATATTCCCCATGTCGGCAATCTCGGTTGGCGTTGGTCCCGCACCGTGTGTGAAGGTCAGATCATTCATGAATTGTAATGCTTTCCGCACAGGCTCTGTATTGAAGGTTGGTTTGCCACTCTCATCGAACAGTGAGCCACCGTTCTGGTAGATCAGCTGCATCCATTGCGGCCACCAGCTACCGGGATAGTAACCCCATTGAGTCGTTTTGCCGTTCTCCTTCACCGTCAGCTTCTGAGCTGCCGCCATCAGATCATCCTGCGTCCAATCTTTGGTTGGGTATTCCACCCCAGCCTTGTCGAACAGATCTTTGTTATAAAAGAGGACCATCGCACCTGCACGATCCGGCAAACCAAATTGTTTGCCATCATACTTCATCAGGTTTGCGATATCATCGGAATAACGCTCGGACATGTTCACATTGTTCGCCTGAATCATGTCATCCAGCGGTATAATCTGATTCTTGGAGGCGTAAGCCTGATAGTTCTCGGCAATCATCATGATGTCCGGTGCCGTTCCTCCGGCGATCATGGTCTGTACCTTCTGGTCATAATCCCCTGCAACCACGTTCAGCTTCACGTTAATATCGGGATACGTCTGTTTCACAATGTCGAGTCGTTCCTGATAAATCTTCTTCTCATCCTCCGAGCCCCAGATTGTCATGCTCAAATCAACCTTGCCACCGGACTCGCCGGAAGAACCGTTTTTACTCCCGCTGCTACAGGCTGTCAGACCCATTACCATGACCAGCATCAATAACGAAATGACCTTTAGACTTCTTCTCATACGTTACGCCCCCTTGATATAATGAATGGATGACTACACTGAAACCCGTTTCATGAAATGGGTTTCATTAAGCTGAAACATAAAACCCGTTCCACTTTATGAAAGGGGTTTCATTCACGCACTCATTATATTTCACCCTTTGAGAAAATGTCAACGCTTTCTTTTCCAATTACAGGCCCTTTATCTTGCAGCAGGTCCTGTACTTTGACGCACAATTAGCTCCGGTTGCAGAACGATCTGCTTCTTCGGTTTGCCTTGGTTAATCAACTCATGCAGCACATCTACAGCCTGTTTGCCAAGCTGATACGTGTTCTGGGATACGGTTGTCAGTTCCGGTATAACGGCACTGGCGAGCGGCGTATCATCATAACCCACAATGGATATATCCTTCGGAATCGAGAGCCCATGCTCAATCGTTGACTTAATGGCACCAATCGCTGTATTGTCATTGACGCAGATGACTGCGGTGGGCGGATTGTCACGATCCAGCAGTTTGGACATCTCCCGTTTGCCGTCGTCGATGGAGAAACTGCCGAGGAGCTGACGCTCTTTCGGGATTTCGAGCCCATGCTCGCGAAGTTTTTTCTGCACAGCTCTGACCTTGACCATGGTGGTGGATAACTCTTTCAGGCCGCCAACAAAGGCGATATCGCGATGCCCCAGTTCAAGCAAATGCTCCGCTGCAAGGGCTGCCCCTGCACCTTCATCCGTGTACACCCGGTGGAACCCGCCTTTGGCAATATTGCCATTGACCAGAACGATTGGCATACGTTTGCCCATATCAATCAATTCCTGCGCCATGTCATCCGGACAGACCTGCATGTTAATACGCCCGCCGAGAAAAATAATCCCGTCTACCCGCTTCTCTCGTAGGATGGACAAATATTCAGATTCCCTGTTATAGTCGCCTGCGGTATTACACAGAAAGAAGGTATACCCCAATCCGCGAGCCTCATTCTCCGCGCCCCAGAACACTTCCGGGAAGAAGGGATTGGTAATGTCCGGCAGGATGATGGCAATAGTGCCCGTCTCTTTCTTGATCAGACTGCGCGCCTGCGCGTTGGGCTGAAACTGGTGTTTTTCAATGATGGACATAATCTTCTCTCGGGTGCTTGCACGCACAGGTGCCGTATCATTCAGTACCCGGGAGACCGTCGCTACAGATACATTTGCTTCTTTGGCGATGTCGTATATGGTGATCGGTGTCATAGCGGAACCTTCCTTTTTCTCTAATTTTCCCTATTTTCCCTGCTTATCATACCAGATAAGGAATGGCGATGAAATGGGTTTCATTGACGGGCGAATGATTTCACACTGAACCCATAGAAATTCCGGGTATAACATTCATACGTAAATTATTCTTTGCATTACGCATTAGCGTCAATATATACAGGACATGTTTGCTTTTCTTTATTTCACCTTCTAATCTGCGTTTATGGTCCATATATTAAATTGTAAGCGAATTCATTGGAGATTAGAGGAGTGTGAACAACGTCATGATCATTCAAGTCAGTCCGCTGGCAGAAGCAAGACTTACTGAAAAGCTGGGAGATCGACCAGGCTATTTCAAATTGTTTTATGATACCGATGGATGCGGTTGTGACGGAATTGCGGTACTTCTGATCTTAAACGAGCCGGATAGCGATGATGTTACCGTAGAAGCGGGGTCGCTTCCCTTTGTAATCAACAAACAGCAGCAGATTTACTTTGAACCGTCTCTGCGTCTGCAATCCGAGCACAGTTTCCCTTCATTCCGACTGAGCAGCGATTCCATGATCTATGGCAGTAATGTCAAAGTCCATGATTTACGAGATACCGCAGACGTAGCCCCTCAGCCCACTGGATGGTTTGTACGATAAACGTTTAATTAGCACTATAATCAAAACCTCCCAAGCCCAGATGTCATGCGGGACGGGAGGTTTTTTATCATTTCTAATGAGTTTATTAGGCATTATTTTCGTAAACATTTCATGTGAGCTAACGTTTGTTGTCAGTTAAATATTACTAAGATTACTTCACAACAATTTCAATTGAGTTCATGGTCATAGAGATATCCGCGGTCATATCCACAATGAGGTTTTGTTTCCCTTTTTTGGTTACTATACACTCATCTTCAACCTCAACCACTTGACCTGACTTAAACTCAGTTACATATCCCACATCCGCATAATTACGCTGCTCGTTACTACCGGAGAAGGAAAAACGAATGATTGGTTCTCCATGAGATACTTCAACAGGTTTAATACCTGTATATTTTAATGTTCCTTTTACTTTCAATATCTCACCCGTACTTAAAACTGTTGGTGTTGTTACTTCGAGAATAAAATCAGATGTTACTACACGTTCAGTAATTGTATCTTCATTTTTTTCTTTTGGTGAACATCCCGCAAATATCATGGATACCACTAATACCAACATTAAGATGTTATTACTCATTTTATTAATTTCATATCACCTCTTTCATATTCTAACGAATGATGTATAGAAAGGGTTGCTCAATTTGTTCCTTGATTCTCCTGAACTATCGTTTACTGTTAGTTCAATCATATATCACACGAATTCAATTAACTTCTTATCTATTTCTGCGATATCACCAATCTCCGATGTACCATCCCATAGGATAATGGAAGAAGCTTCATCGTTTTCAACAAAATCATCAAGTTGGCACAATTCACCCATGAACAGAGCTCCATACTCCGTCCGTTCGGGTCCATGAAAACTTGGCTGGAGTCTAAACTTCATTAGCCCTTTGAATTCAGTCGTATCCATATTTTGATTGGTTTCCTCAAACAATTCTCTAATTACACATTGCTCCGCATTCTCTCCAGCTTCAATAATACCACCCGGAAGTTCCCAGTTGTTTCTCCACTTATTATGCATGAATAGATACTTTCCTTGGCACTTCACCACAATTAGAGCATGTGTTAGTGGAGCATCCAGTGTGCTTGTAATGACCTTATCGTACTCGATACGAATAAATTCCAAAAAAATGTTACCTCTTGAATCTGTCATGATTGCCATTTTTACTCCTCCATTTCTTTTGTAACAAAAATAAAAAAACGCGCTAGACCTAAGTCCTGCGCGTCATATATCACAGGATGGGAAGCGCGAATAGCGTTAACCCATCCCAAATTTTTTTAGGAATGGATTAACGCTTTTCATGATGGTGAAATTGTTTTAATTCTAAAATCAACATAGGCCATTCTCCTAATCATCAATATATGGAAATAATACCCACTATAGTACTTTAAAGTCAAGTATATAATTTTGCTCATTTACCAACTTTCGTCTAATAAAGTATTCACCTTTGATTCATGGTCTCTCAGTGTGCCGTTTTGAAATTTGATGTGAGAGAAAAAGGGAATAAGTAGAATAATATTGAACAACTACATAATCATTAAAATAATCGATGATATAAATGAGGTTGGCAAAATGAATAGTCATAGAAACTGGACAGTTTTATTTATTGGTGGAGCATCAGGAATAGGTAAATCAAGTATTGCTTATGAGATTGCTCGATATTATGGTGTGAATGTCTTGGAAGTAGATGATGTTCACCTATCCGTAAAAACAGTTACAACAAAGGAGCATTTTCCTGTAATTCATTATTGGGATTCTGATATAGATGGGAAATACTTTGGAGTTGACGGCACGGTAAACTGGCTGATTGATGTCAGCAAAGAAATGGTTCCAGTATTAAAAGAGCTTGCAAACCGGCATATTGAAGATAAATTACCTATCATTATTGAAGGCGATTTTATCTATCCCGAATTAACATTATCTTTTGATAACCCACAGGTGAAATCAATATTTGTACATGAATCAGATAAAAATCAAATAGTGCAGAATTATTTAGCAAGAGAAGGTGGCAAATTACAACATGATAGAGCTGAAGTAAGTATATCGTATGGAGATTGGATAGCAGATACCTGTAAGAGGAATGGAATTGAATTGATTGAATCAAGACCTTGGAATACTACTTTAAAAAGAGCAATAAAGCGCTTAGTGTAATACGGACATTAGGATAAATTGCTTCTTGTAGCTCTATGGGAATTAATGGCACTTATTGAACTAAACTGCCCATTAGTTGAATAAAAGCAGCCAATCAAAAATGATCGGCTGCTTTCTTTGTTTTATTCAGCTAACGTTTCCCGCTAGCTTAAGAGTAATTTCACTTTTTTAATTGAGTCATCTTTTTCAGGAGTACGGCAGTGCAAACAGATATAACACTGGCTAAGTATAAAAGAGCATATGCTATGGCAGCATAATATGTAAGTTCAGCTTCAATATCGGAGCTTGTAAGAAGCAGAATAATGGAAAAGCCAACAACAAAAACTACAGTACCTAACAGAACATTTTTAATTCCTTCTTTCACATACTCACCTCCCAGGGATTTTTGACAGTTCCCGACCTGCTATTTTAGCGTTTATAATTTTTCCTCCCTTAGGCTATTCTTGATTGTGATCTAGCCCTTTCCCAAAACAAGTCTTTCGGTTGTATGATTCGAAAAATTCGGAACGAATATCCAGTGTTTTAATAGTGAGTAGATATCCATTTATCGTGTTAGTAATCATTTCAATTTCAGATACATTGTATGAAGTTATATCCATTTTCGAAATGATCACTTGCTTACTAAGCACTTTTGATAAAGAAGAGGTAATTTGTTTCTTTACATCGTCATTTAAACTTCCAAACTGGAGTACAAGTCTTTCAAGGTCATCCTTGCTACCTTTCATCAAACTGTGGGATTGGATAGCACTATGCTTTGGAGATGAAGACTTGATAGCATAAATCTCAATGATATCATCCATTTTAAATTTAAAGTTTTTACCTTCTTCTGTTTCAACAAATAGGTAGTCTTCCTTTAATTCTTTAGCAACACCACGGAAAAATTCATCTCGATTATTAACTTTAAATACTACAGAATGTTGTTCTTTAACTGTCATCTCAATAAATTTTCTCTTATTCATCATATTATGCAATGTGTTCCCCTCCCTTTTAAAGATAAAGTATTCTATATGAGATAGTATATTATTCCATTGTCCTTACACTAACCTGCCCGTTAGTTCAATAAGTTAGATGAACAGTTTCGTCCGGGTCTGCACCAGCTGATCCCCATAGTTCCCCTTCAACGCGATAACCGCCACCACTCCATTGAAGCAAGTAGTCTCCAGTACTCATACCCTGTGTGAAACCTTCTTTACTATTTATCCAATTCAAAGATTCCCCGGGAGCAATCGTTCTAGCGAAATACAATTTACTAGTATCTAAGTGCGTTAAACTAACATTGACTTCATGGCTACTATTGTTTTTCATAAGCAGTTTTATATGTATAAATTCCGGATTTACGGAAAAGGGTTGCTTTACCGTTGCGCCTCCAGAAGCAATAAAGTGGGACGGTTTGCTCTCTTGTTCGCTTAAAGACTTAGAAAGGGTTGTACTTTCGGACTTTCTTGATAATACACCAGTTTTTGGATTAGACATATTCTCATGAGTTGGACTTGTTGAATCACAGGCAGTTACGGTCGCTGTTGTTAAAGCTAATGATACAACAGTAAAAAATAGTCTCTTTTTCTTCATTACTTCATTCCTCGTATTCTTTTATTAGTTATTCTAAAAACCTATAAGAGGTTCCTCGTTGTTAACAACGCTATCAATCAATAAAAGTTACACCTGTAATTCACAAGATGGCATTGAGTTACCTTCCCGTTGCTGAACAAAAGCAGCCGATCAGGTTGATCGACTGCTGTCTGAGGTTTATTGAGCTACCGTATACTTTTAGTGTAACAAATGACGACTGATATCATTTGATACTTCAGTATCATCGAAAACCGAAATGCTTTTCAACTTCCAATAACATCTGATCTTTATTGGACTGAGATGTTCTCATAAACCATTTTAATTGATACTGCTCTGCTTGTTGCAGGTAATGATTCGATGCTCGAACCACCGTGTTTAATGTTTCGTCCCGTGCACGTTGTGGATCTGATAAATTAGGGAACACATCCTCCATGCCTCTCAGATGATCTCGATCCAGATACTCCGCTCGAATTAGGTCATCTTCTGCAAACATATAAACAACACGGTTGGGGTTAACAATCTCCCTTAGATAAGCAGGTTCCATAAAAGTATCTACTACGATTGGCTTCTCTTTCCCCATCTGTAACAAATCCAAAATAATAAACTCAACGCTTTCATCAAACACTGAATTCAACCAGTGACTTCTATCGTTCCCACTCCCTAAAAAGAACCATTCCCAATCAATGAAGTGTCGCAAAATTGCTGGATGATCCTGCCGATTAGCCTTTTTTTGATAATCGAAAGTGTGGTCATCTGAGGAATAATAATTCAGTTCCCATTTTGAAGAAAGTAACTTTGTCATCGTGCTTTTGCCGCCGCAAGGGCCTCCACATATCCAATAAACGTGATCTAGATATTGTCTTAATAGTCGGTCTGAAATTTTCATTGTACAACCATCCCCTTGTATAAGATTGTTTCTTAAAAGGGAGAATGTCTCTTTTTATTTGCATTAAATGTCCAGGTCGCTGGCATTGCTACACCGCCTTTCCGAGCTTAATTTTCTGAAAAATTCATTCTAGGAATCGCTTTTTACAAAGTAATTACCGTGAGAAAGAATCTGTTTGGTATCAGCAGTTAAATGATCTAAGTTATCCACCGTTTCATTTTCGGAAATGAAGGCGTCTTTCTCGGGTACCCTATTAAATGTTCCAAAAGAAGTCGTTATACTACTGACATTTTCTAGAGCTCTATTAATTTCCTCTTCTGATAATTTTACTGCAGGACCAAAATCCGGATAGTTTGGATTATCCGCTTTAGCATCATCATAATAATTACTCGCATAAATACTTAAAGCAGTCACTGCCGAAACAGTCATTAATAATGCCGTACTGATAAAGAATTTTTTCATTGGTGGTCACTCCTCAATCGTTTCTATAGAATGGGACCTGTGTTTTAGTAGAAACCAGATAAAACAACTACTGATCTGTATACTGCAAAGCGTGAATCGGTGTACCTTTAGTGACTTCACCTGTCAATGTATTGATTTCTAGTGGCTCTACTAAAACCTTCCATCCATTTTCGCTTTTGAAAATTTTATATGGAAGTGGTGGTGACTGTTCATATCCTTGTCCTGAATACTTTTGAACTACATAAAATTGAACTTCATCTGTGTTGATTTGTTTGCTTTACACAATTTCATACCCTAATAGAACCAGCAACAACACTGGCAAGTAAAAGCGATACTATTCTTTTTCCTTTCATGGATTGAGGACTCCTTTTTAGTGATAGAGTTGGTAATAGCGATCAAACTTTCTTTAGATCTATTTAGTATAACGCATTGAATTATTGGAAAGTTTTTATATTTATGAGAAATTTGTTTACATCTATCTTTCAACCTCTTTATCCAAACACTTCTTTACGCCCACCTCACTTAATGTTAGATTTTATAACATATCATTATGAAAGCGAGTGGGTTGAAGATGGATCTGCAACAGTTATTGACTATCCCCATTCTCTCCAAAGCAAAGGTTATTGCCGGACATCGCGGCCTTAATCGCTTGGTGCAATCAATTAATATTATGGATGCCCCAGATATTGTACAATTCCTGAAGCCGGGAGATATGCTGCTGACCAACGGTTATATCCTGAAGGACCGCCCTGATGCGCATCTTGCATTCATTACAGACATGCATGCAATTGGTTGTGCAGCGCTTGCTGTCAAGACACAGCGTTTCTCTCTTGAATTATCTCCGCAACTGCTTGCAACGGCCGACAGGTTGGGCTTCCCGATCATCGAGCTGTCTGAGATAGACAATACACTCGGTGAGATATTTCAACATTCGATCAGTGCCATCCTTCAGAACAAAACCCATGAGCTCCACTACGCCTTGTCTATTCACAAGCAATTTTCCACGATGGTGATGCAGGGAAAAGGCATACCATCCATCGTAGATACGTTGTCTCAGTTGCTATCCTCACCTGTACTTCTGCTTGGTTCGAAGAAGCAGATTACGGCAAGCTCCCATTATGCACAACAGATGGATCACCAGTCTCTCGCCGCGCCCTTACTGACTTTTATAGATGAGCACCCTTCCTTCCATACCGCAATCTCGATCTGCCTGCTTACTGCTGATAAATATCGACATGCCGAGCTTCATCCCATCTTCACGGATCGGCACGAGGGTTATTTGATCGCACTATACGACAGTTCCGCAAGCTCTAAGCTCTCCACTCTAGCACTGGAACAAGCGGTCAATGTGATCGGTCTGGAGTTAACCAAGAAGCAAGCCGTCAAGGAGCGCTCCCGCCGTTACAAAAATGAATATTTCTCCGATCTCATTCAGGGCTTCATTCGTTCGGAACAAGAAGCGCTGCATCGCGGCAAGAAATATGGGCTGCAAGCCAAAGGAAGTTCCGTTCTGATCATCGCCAAAAAGGATGAATCCTTAGCGGGCATACCTAAGCAGAACTCTACTCCCTCTGGGGAAGAGCGATTCATCTCGGAACGAGACGCTAATTATGAGCTGATTAAACAGGAATTCGCCAGATTGGATCTCTCCTTTGTCATGTTTACTAAGAACGACCAGTTCGGCATACTCGTTTTTTTGGCTGAATCGTCTTGGGACGAACACACCGTTGTTCAGCAGCTTGAGCGGATGGCGATCAATCTGTATACAGAGTCGCAGCTCAGCCTATCCTTCGGCATAGGTAATTCCTACACGAATGTATTGGATATTGGACTCTCCTACAAAGAAGCAGTCAAGGCGCTCCAATCCGGTTATCAGATGCGAAAGACCCGCTTCGCTCATTCCTATCAAACCATGGATATAAGCCGTCTGCTGCGCATGATTCCCCACGATGAGATGCTGCAGTTCCATCAAGAAACCTTTAAGCCCTTCAACGACCGAGATCCAAACGAGCGCAGCGAACTGATGAAAACCTTGTCCTCCTTCTATGAGAATCATTGCCAGATCGTCGATACAGCGAAAGAGCTCTTTGTACATCGCAATACAGTGATCTATAGGTTGGAGAAATGCGAGAAACTAACCGGCAGGAACATTAAGGACCCAATGGAGAGCCTTCGCTTCCGACTTGCCTTCGCACTTGAGTCCCTTTTGAATGTTAATCCAGCTCCTAGTGAAGCTAATCATACGTCTTAAATCGAGAACGTGTCATGTATAATGACACGTTCTTTTGTTTTCTTTTCATATTCAATTCACGTTCAATCTTCATTTGTGCATTTTAACTGATTTAATTCTATTTTTATGTTCAGAGTAACTAATGACAATGATGCAAACAGTCTATATGATTAGGAATATATTCATTAATGTCATGTTAATTAACATCGAATTACATCGAGAAACGAAAAAACATCAGGCTGTTGGAAAGGGGCTACCTATCATGGCTATACAGATACAAGGCGTATCCAAATCATTTGTCAGTGCAACCGGAGAAGATATTCAGGTCCTGGCTGAGGTTTCGATGCAAATCAAGAAACAGGAGTTCTTCAGTATCGTGGGACCGAGCGGTTGCGGCAAAAGTACGATTTTCAATATTATCGCAGGTCTGCTTAAGCCGACAAATGGGAAGGTTATCGTCTGTGGCGAAGAGATCGATCAGACCACCGGGCATGTCGGTTATATGATGCAGAAGGACCTGTTACTTCCTTGGAGAAGCATCCTGGACAATGTCACGCTAGGCTTGGAAGTGAAGGGCATGTCCAAAAAGGATCGCGGCGATATTGCCATGGATTATCTGGATCGCTATGGCCTGGCCTCATTCGCAGAAGCCTATCCCTCCACACTATCAGGTGGTATGCGCCAACGTGTAGCCCTCATTCGTACCCTCGTTACCCAGCCCGATATTATATTACTGGATGAACCCTTCTCCGCACTTGATTATCAGACCAGACTCATTCTGGAAGATGAGATCTTGTCTATCCTGAAATCCGAGGGCAAGACAGGCGTCCTGATCACGCATGACATTGAGGAAGCCATCGCCATCTCCGACCGCATTGCCGTTATGAGTAAACGACCAACAACTGTGAAGCAGGTGTATGACATTGGTCTCGCCTCGCAATATGGCTCAGCACTGAAAGCCCGCTCCGACCAGAAGTTTAAACAATATTTTGAATCGATCTGGTCAGAGCTTGATATCCAAATGGGGAGGATCAGCTAATGAAGAGCACATCACCTGAAATTACCCTTGCCGGAAAGCCTGCTGGAGTTGCGAAAAGCAAACGCAGACAGCCCACCTTCTCCAAAGAATGGCTGATGACGATGCTGTGGCGGTTCATTATTGTAGCGGTCATCCTGGTGATCTGGGAATCCGCTGTTCGCTTGAAACTCGTTAACGGATTCCTCATGGGATCACCAAGCGCCATTCTTGATGCCGCCATCACCATGGCTAGCTCAGGACAACTGCTTACAGACGCGTTTGCAACGGTAAATGCCACCGTTATCGGCTTTGTAGCCGGAAGCTTAATTGGCTCATTGGCAGGACTACTCATGTGGTATTCCAAGTCCGTTGCCCGTGTACTCGATCCATTCATTGTAGCGATGAATGGTATTCCGAAGATCGCACTTGCTCCCATGATTATCATCTGGTTTGGTTCAGGCATCTTCTCCAAGATTGCTCTGGCCTCCGTGGCGACATTTATCGTCGCGCTATTATCCGCCTACCAAGCGACGCATCAAATCGACGAATCCCAGATTAATCTAATGAAATCCTTCGGTGCAAAGAAATCACAAATTTTCCGCAAAATTATCATTCCTTCCTCTCTGCCATGGATCATCTCAGCCTTCCGGATCAATATCGGTTTGGCACTGGTGTCTGTTGTAGGTGGAGAATTCATCTCTTCAGATAAAGGACTTGGACACATGGTATTCGTCGAAGGTAACCTGTTCAACCTTCCGGCCGTATGGGTCGGCGTGTTCATGCTTATGCTGGTCGCCATGCTCCTCTACACCTGTGTCGGTTATATCGAATCCCGTCTCCTTCCATGGAATGACAACAAGACCAGCAGCAAATCCACATCTGTATAGCTGACCTACAACGATTAAAGGGGACTGATGACTAATGCGTACATTCAAAAAGATAGCTTTTCTAGCAACGATGACGGTTATTTTGACTACACTGCTCAGTGCATGCGGAAGCAATGCCACAACACCCGCGAGTGGTGCAGGTGCATCTAATAGCGGGGGGCAAGCAAATACGCAGGTGGACAAAATTATGGTCTCCGAGGTGTATCACAACCTGCTCTACCTTCCCTTGTATGTAGCGAACAACCAAGGTTTTCTAAAGGAGAATCGCATTGAGCTCTCTTCCATACGTGCTGCCGGAAGCGGTCCAACAGCATTGTCTTCGGTGATCTCAGGCGAGTCGGCGTTCTCCTTCCACGGTCCTGAGCATGTCGCATTTGCTAATGCAAAGGGCGGAGATGCTCGCTCACTGGTCCTTCTATCCGGCAGTGCCCCAGTCTGGGCAGTTGCGCGAGAAGGAGTAACCGTGAACTCGACAGCGGATTTCAAAGGTAAAACCATCGTGGTGGGTTTGGCACCTACAAGTTCGAACAGCTTACTGCGGAAGCTGTTCGCTGACAATAACATCGATATCGACAAGGATGTGACGATCACCGAGGTTCAGAATGGCTCCGAGCTTGGTGCTGTATTAGCTGGCAAAGCCGATATTGCTATCGTTTACGAACCTCAGCTGGATCAAGGCATTGCAGAAGGACTGCATATTGTCCATGATTTCACAAAGGATTACCCTGACTTTGCCTTTGCAACGATGAATACAACCGCAAGTTTCATTGAAAAAAATCCTGATCTCACCCAGCGCTTTGTCACCTCTATTGAACAAGCCCTGGACTACATTCAATCGAATCCTGAAGGCGCAAAAGCAGTTGCCGTGAAGGAATTCCCGAATCTGGACAAAAACGTCGTGGAGCAAGCGGTACAACGCATGATCGACAGCAAGGTATATCCTGCGGAAGGACTCATCAATGAATCAGCATTCGAGACCGCAATCGATATGCAACGCTTCATCGGCAATCTGAAGGAAGACCTCGCTTACGAGGAGATTATCGATTCAAGCTTCACCACCAAATAGAGAGAGAAAGGGTGATTACTCTGAACCAGGACGAATATCTCACACACCGCCGTACAGAAAGCGCCAAATATGCGGACGGAGTTATTACAAGCGAGGAGCTTGCCCTATTTACAACAGACTTGGAGCTGATTCGAAACTTCAAGTTGCCAGAAGAAGTAGGGCCCAATCCCCCGCATAGGAGCGTGCCTCTGCGATGATTACGAAACCACTTAACGAGCTGACGATTGCTGAAGCCGCAATACTGATTAAAAATAAGTTGATATCTCCTGTCGAGCTTACAAAATCCTATTTGAATCGCATTGAGAAAGTAGAGCCTTCTGTGCAAGCCTTTGTTACGGTCACCGCCGAACAGGCTTTGCAGGCCGCAAGAGAGTCTGAACAAAAACTGATGAATGGCGAATATCTCGGTCCTCTGCATGGTATTCCCTATGGAGCCAAAGACATTATCCATACCGCTGGCATACGCACCTCCGCTGGATCAAGTACCTTTCCAGACTTCGTACCCGGAACGAATGCAACAGTGATTGATAAGTTGCAAGCTGCAGGAGCTATCCTGCTCGGCAAGACAACAACGACGGAATACGCCTTTCAGGGAGGAGAACCACCAACCCGCAACCCATGGAATTTAGAACATACCCCGGGCGGTTCCAGCTCCGGCTCTGCCGCTGCAGTAGCGGCTGGCATGGCTTCCTTCACGCTCGGGACACAGACCTTTGGATCTCTGCTTAGACCCGCAGCTTACAACGGATTAACCTGTATGAAACCCACTTACGGCAGAGTTAGCCGTAATGGTGTCATCACAGCCAGTTGGAGCCTGGATCATATTGGCGCATTCACTCGGTCCGCACAAGATAACGCAATCGTTCTGGAAGCAATGGCCGGGCAAGATGAGCTGGACTCCTTCACGCTTCCTTATGGCAAGCCAGACTTAACAAGTGCTCTTGAGCATCCTATTTCAGAAATGGTAATCGGGCTACCGAGCAACTTCTTCCAAACCGATGAACCAGCGATCTTGTTAGCGGTAGAGTCGGCAATCGCTGTGCTTGAGAAGCTGGGCATGCAATGGAAGAAAGTTGACCTGCCCTCTTATATGGAAGAGACCATTGCTGCTCATCGTACGGTTATGCGGGCAGAAGCTGCCGCCTTCCATCAGGAACGCTTCGCGGAAGCCTCTGATCGTTACGGCCACACGATGCGGGAGCAGCTTGAACTCGGTTACCAGACGAGTGCCGTTGATTATTTGCAGGCACAACGCATCCGAACGATATTCCGGAGCGAGATGATGATGCTTTTCGATGAAGTGGATGTGTTATTGACTCCATCAACACCCTATGTGGCCCCATACGGCTACAAGACGGGGAGCCCGATTTTTAACGGACCGTTCACCAATACGGGTCTACCGTCCATCACCGTACCCATCGGGTTTGATACCACCTCAGGGAAGCAATTACCTATCGGCATGCAGCTTGCTGGTCCACTCATGCGAGAAGACCGCCTGTTGTCCATCGCTCATCATTATCAGCAGGCTACGAACTGGCATCAGTTAACACCAATCATACACATTCATTAGGAAAGGAATGACCGCTACGATGTCTACCATCATACATGCAAGTGCAGCACCCAAGTTCCCGCTTCCTTTCTCCCATGCTGTCCGCGCAGGAGATTTCCTCTACGTCGCAGGTCAGGTAGGTGTCGATCCACAGACGCTTGAGCCCATTGGCGGCATTAAGGAGCAGACGGAGCAGTGCATTCGTAATATTGAGGTGATCCTGCAAGAAGCCGGACTTACACTCGATCATATTGTGAAGGTAACCACTCATCTGGCCCGAGTCGAGGATCAACCCGAATACAACGAAGTGTATGCGCGAATGATTAAACAACCCTATCCCGCCCGTATTACCGTATTCAGCGGTTTAGGCCCTTATTTAATTGAAATGGAAGTGCTGGCGTATGCGCCTTCCATTCGAGGAGAGTAACACACACCAAAGAGCACCTGTAGCCATAGATGGGTACAGGTGCTCTTTTTGTTCTAGAAACCCGGTTCTCTTTTGAGAAAAGGGTTTCTTTTCGTATTCCTATTTTGTTTTGAAGCGAGATACTTCTTCGGCAAGTTGTTTGGTCAGTCCATCAATTCTCTGCACCATATCTGTCAAATGTTCCGTCATGCCGGACTGTTCCTGCATTGTTGCTGTGACTTCCTCAACAGAAGCCGACACCTCTTCACCGGAAGCAGACAAGTTCTGTGCCGCCCCAATGACGTCATCCTTATCACGTTCAATGGATTCGATCTCTGTGGCAATAGCTTGAACCTGGCTCATCATCTCATTCATATTCTCGGTGACAAAATTGAATGTCTCCTTCGTCTGGCTAACGCTACTCTTATGCTGTTCCGCAATCGCTTCAATAGCCTGAACACTCCGGTTATTCTGCTCCACGTGATCAATGGTCTGCATCACAATTCGGTTGATATCCTCCGATTGAGCTGTCGTCTGCTCTGCCAGCTTGCGGATCTCAGAAGCAACGACTGCGAAGCCACGTCCCTGATCACCAGCTCTCGCCGCCTCGATTGAGGCATTCAACGCAAGTAATTTCGTCTGATTTGCGATCTCGGCAATCGTACCTGTAATCTGGTGAATGCCGGAGGAGCTTTCGGCGAGTTGCACTGTAATTTTGGAGATGTTACCAACTTCAATCTCGTTCTGTCCGTTCACCGCAATGAGTGCATCAATAACTTCATGATTATTTTGGAAAGCATCCGTAATTTCATCTGCCTTGAACTTCACTGCCTGCGACATTCCATTCACGTTGGCAATCTTGTTACCAACATTCATGAATTTGTCCACAATGGCTTCCGTATCGTTCGCCTGGGACTCCATCGCTCGTGAAATCTCAAATGCTGTTGTCGTTGTTTCGGCAATCGTGGTCGAAGTTTGCTGAGTGGACTGTTCCAGCTCGGATGTACTTGTTTTCAGGATGCCGATGGAATGGTTCATGCTGGAGATCAGCTGTTTATTACCTGCTGCCATGGTATTGAAGCTGTCCACCAATTGTTTGAATTCTCCGCTATATTTACCTTGAGCCTGCACCGTCAGATCGCCGTCAGCAAGCTGTCTGAACAACACAGTTAGTCTGGTAATTGGTCTGGTTACCAGCAAAGAGATCAGAATACCCGCTACGACGGAAACCGCAATAGCACTAAACAGAACAATATACATCTGTTTTGCCATCGCACGCAAAGGTTTCTGCACATCACTCAGTTTATCTTCAACAACGACGGTCCAGTCGGATCTTGGGATTTTGGAGTAATACGCGACTTTCTCATCTGTGCTAATATCCCCTTGCTGCAGTTCAGCGCCAGGAGCAAGATCTATCAATGATTGGTATTCGCCGGACTCCATCTTCTGGCCTGCCAACTTCTCATCCGCTGAATCGTAGATGACCGTACCTACACGGTCCAGAATGATCACTTTTCCCTCATCATTAATATTGATATTTTGTAGCTGATTAACGAAGAACGAGGTGGATGCTGCAGATACGAGCACTCCCTGTACTTCTTGATTCTCATTGTAGATTGGCATGGCAAAAGCCGTACCTAATTGTCCTGAGGACTTGGCTACAATCCCTTCGCTAATCACGTTTTTACCCTGAATTGCTTCTTGAAAATATGCCCGATCTCCGCGTTCTGCCTTGATAACTGCCGGATCATTCGCTGCAATAATAATGCCATTCCGATCCAACAAAATCAGACTGTTGTTACCTTCCATACCTGCCAGACTGTCCGCGAGAATACCACTTGCCTTATCCAGCAGCTCATTGTTTTCCGAGAAAAAGTTCTCACCTTCCTGTCCATCCGTATTTCGAATCTCCAGCAAATCCTGGAAGGTCCGATGTGTTGTGATCAAAAAAGTGGATTGTTCTTCCAAACTTAGTGAAGCATACAAACCTGCCCCCACCCGGTCCGAGGTTGCTTTAATCTCATCTTTGCTTTTGTCGAGTGTGATGACAGCCGCTACAGTGTAGGATACTACTGCAGTTACCGCCAGTACGATACACACCAGCAGACTGATCATAAGTGGCAGTTTGACTCTGAACGACATGTTGCGCATGCGTTCTCTTGCCTTGCTAAATACCATGATTACATTCACCATCCATTTTCATTTTCATCATTATGAAGTCCAAATTCTATGTATCTACTTTATATCGGTCGATATCAAATAATCTGTAAGCTGTTTCGCCAGTTATACTAGGTCAAAGGCCACTGCAAACGATTGGAAAATGAAGACTTTGGGTTAATACAAAATATGACATCAACATCGTATACTATATGAAATACATATCGTGCAGGAAGAGGGACAACGCATTGAATCCGAAAATGCCTACTTTATTAAATGTCGAATAGGAGAAGTGATATGGCAAAAACAGCATTACCTACGCTATTAAATGTCGTGCGCATTTTGTTGAGTGTAAAACTGATCTACGTGATTGTGTCCTTTATCGTGTTCCTCATTGACTTCAACCAGAACCTGGAGACCTATCTGGGTTTCTTACGCAAAGGAGATGATCTGGCTTACGCCTCTGGCGTAATCTTAGCCAGAATGTTGTTTATCATCGGTCCCAGCCTGCTTGCTGTTATATTCATCACCAAAAGAAAGTTCAAGCTCACCGTGACGTTTCTGAGTCTGGCGCTATTCGTTTCCATTCCAAATGAGAGTAACCTGTTCACCCTGATTCATCTCTTTGCCCTGCTTATCGTGCTCTTGCATCGTCCAAGCAAGTTGTATCTGAAACGAAAGGATACCCCTGTCAATGAAGCCGTAGTTGAACCGAAGAATTAATTCGAAAAGCGATCACATGACATTGAAGCCTAGAAAAAAAGGGAGAGCGCACAAGATATGATGTCATAATAAAAAAACAAGGACGTTCCTATGTATTACAGGAAGGTCCTTGTTTAATGTGACTCATTATACAAAGTGATTGTTAGATTTACAATTACAGTGCAGCTTGATAAATTTGTACTACATCTTCACGCTGCAAGTTTTTGAAGAATCCGAACGGACCAAATCGCATAGCTTTATCAGCCATTACGTCAATCTGACTGTCGTCGATGTCATAGTCCGCCAGACGGCTAGGGGCACCAATCGAAGTCCAGAATGTACGCAGCGCTTCAATCCCTTCTTCAGCAACTTGTTTGTCCGACTTTCCAGTAGGATTAATATCAAATACATTAATGGCCATACGTTTGAATCGATCTACATCCACATCCAGATTATGCTTCATCCAGTGTGGGAAGAGGATTGCAAGACCTCCCCCATGAGGAATGTCATACACAGCCGATACAGCATGTTCTATATTGTGAGAAGCCCAATCTCCGGCAAGACCCATATTCAGGACATCGTTAAGCGCCATTGTTCCGCAGTAGAGAATGGTTTCACGCAGTTCATAGTTTTCTGGATCTTTAATCAGACGAGGGGCCGTATCAATAACGGTACGAAGAATCGTCTCACAGAATCCAAGCTGGACCGGTGTATTCGTATCCAGATGGAAATAGTGTTCAAACACATGAGACATCATGTCTACCATGCCGTATACTGTCTGATCCAGTGGTACGGTGTATGTGTACTCCGGATCAAGAATGGAGAACGCTGGGAAAGAATACTCGCTGAACCATGCCCATTTTTCCTGCGTGTCCTGATTGGTTATTACTGAACCGTTGTTCATCTCGGAGCCTGTCGCTGCCATCGTTAGAATTGTCCCCAGTGGAAGGCCGCCTTCTGGGGTTGCTTCGCGCACAACAACATCCCACATGTCTCCATCGTATTTGGCTCCTACTGCGATGGCTTTCCCGCAGTCAAGCACACTGCCGCCGCCAACCGCAAGAACCAGATCAATGTTATGTGTTCTGCATAGTTCTACACCCTTATGAACCGTAGACAGACGAGGGTTCGGTTCCACACCAGCCAGTTCCGTAACCTCTGCTCCGATTTCATTCAACTGGCTGATTACCTGATCGTACAGCCCGCTACGTTTGATGCTTCCACCACCATATACAAGCAAAATACGCTTTCCGTATTTTGGAACTTCGGTTTGTAGTGCTTGAAGTTGCCCTTTGCCAAAAATCAGCCGGGTCGGATTATAAAACTGAAAAGATCTCATAACGTATGTTCCTCCAAAGAAATCTGAAATTTTGTGCATCCACCATTATAGTTCTCTTTATTCGTAAAAACAAATACAGGCAAGAAGGAGACAACAGATGAGTATGGAGTCTGTCATGGCTAAACACTGTTTTCCTGGACCAAAAAGCTCCTGCCAGCAAAGTGGCAGGAGCTTACACCACAGAGATTCAATATAACCATCGCATGCTTCCATAACAGGATGGTCTACATCCCCTCAGAAATTAAGAATTCGATATTTAGGTTCTAACCCAGATCGGCAATCCGCTGTCCAATACGAGGAAACAGCCCAAAGGCATTCTCGTAAAAGACTTTATCATGATGCTGTTCCGGTACAAGTCGACGGACAAATTCGGCATACAGATCGATGGGCGCAAGCGGCCAGTCGGTGCCAAACAGCATCTTCTCGTAATGATCCGAATAGACTAAGGCCCGGCGGAAATGATCCATGAATAAAGGTTCGTTCATGAACCGTTCAAAATGAGGCCGATCTCCCACCACAAGACCAGACAAATCCGCATACACGTTAGGATTCTTCGCCACCACTTCAGCAGCATCCATCACCCAAGGATCACCCAGATGACAGATCATGAAGTTCACACCGCGCTGTTGCAAGGCTAATTCATCCACCGTCAGTGGATGCGAATACTTAAGCAACCCATTCATGGAGTACGTGTCACCCGTATGAATGACAACAGGCAAGTTGTACTTGGCTGCAAGTTCATAGACCGGAGTATAGATTTTGTCATACACATAGTGATGATAGTATCCGGCATAGAGTTTGATTCCGGCTACTTCAGGGGATTGCAGTCTTGCTTCAATCCGGTCAAGCTCGTCCTGCGCATTTTTACCATCTAGCGCATTGGGATTAATCCCCACACATTCCATGAGGAATGACGGAACTTTCTCTTCCAGATCAAGTCCCATTGGGTTAGGAGAACTGGAATCCGGGAACGCTCCCTTCGTCTGCTCCGTAACCCCCATTCCGATACCCATAATGACGTCGTTTTTATCAAACTCCGCTTTAAGACCAGCGGCAGAGTAATCCACTTTAGACAGATCGATCGCTGTTCGGTGAAAGCTGTCGATGTCCGACAGATGAATGTGAATATCAATGATCGACATGTGCAGCCTCCTTTTCATCGTTAGAAGTTACAAAATTCAGTTTGAGAAGGTCATGCACATCCGCTGAACTCAGCGGGATCTGTCCCAGAACCAGATATGTCGGCTCCGTCAAGACCGTCTTCCCCTGCTGGAGTGTCAGATGATGATGTACATTCAGACCCGTCACCTGATTATTGGCAAACCCCCACGCACTCTGATTCGGGTAACGATGGACCGCATGAAGCATGTTTTCACGCGAAACCGATCCTACTCGCAAAAGGTCTTCAAGTGGCAGGCCCACATCCACCTTGCCCAGCGGGAATCGATCTTTACCCGGTTGCTCTATCCAACCTTCCGCAAATACAGATGAAGGCTGGAGGAAACGTTCCTCCGCAAGCGAGTAATCCGTCAGCGTCAGGCCGCTTTCGTTGGTCACGGCAAGCAGCGTGCATAGCACAGGAACACCCGGGAGCATCAAATAATGCTGGTGGATCGTAATTCCCCGATTCGCTTCATGCTTCTCAATCCGGGTGGTCAGTTTTATGCCTTTCCAGACATTACCGTATTGATCCTTGTGCTCAGTCCAGGAAGCGACTCTTTGTTCCAACTGACGGCTGAAACCATTCATGCCCGGAACCCCCACACCCAGTCCGCCGTACCACGGATTCCACCACGAGCGTGGAGCCGGTTCAGGGTATGAGCTATCCAGCCATTCTTCTCCTGCATATTTCAGAGAGTGTACTACGCTCCCGAAGTCAGGAGCAACGGAGATCGACAATACTCCATTGTCTACGGTGTACACAGGGCCAGACGAACCTTCTTCAATCATCTGCTTCACCTCTGTTCCGCTCTGCGGGAACCAAAGGGCCGTTCGCTCCTGGACCCGATCTTCGCCCCGGTATATCCCACGAACTTTCCAACCACTCTCGTGCTGGTCTCGGTCCGCTTCGTCTGGTGAAAATGTCAGCTTGGCGGAGTTTAGATTCTGCTCCGGATTGAATTCCTTAGCGTTTGCCATAACCTCCGGTTCGCCACCCTGCTGCACATACAGCTCCAGCTTGCCCGCAAGCGGAACCAGTTTGTGTTCAGTCAACGTTGCTTCTAGCACATCCGGGCCAAATGGATTCCCCTCATTCAGTGTCAGATCCAGATGACTGTCCAGCAACGGAATGACCGGGTTACGCTCCTTCCGTGCAAACGCACGGAAATCATACCATTTGGCAAACGTGTTCAAAGCATATACAGTTGCTTTGGTCCGTACAACGGCTCCTGCGGCAATACGGCCAAGCTCATGCTGCAACCCCAGCGTGTATTCCGGGCGAAGCAGCTTCAGAGAAGGGTCCCAATAGATACCGCTGGCACCATACTCTTCTTTGCAGAACAGCCAGTTCTCCGTAATCTGTGAGCTATTCCAATGGCTCGGATCGCCAGCGTAAGAATCCCCCATATCCACAAAACGACCTTGGTAAGGGAGGATTAGCTGGTTTCCGTAGAAACCGAAGTTATTCATCAGAAACAGGTCTTCTTCCCAGGCGGTGTCTCGTGTATTTTCAACCTCTTGGTGGAATTCGGCGACTCCATTCGCAGACAGCTTGACCACGGACTTAATCTGCAAGCCAGGGAAATCCTCCGAATCATACAGTGCTTCAAGAACCTGACGTTCACCTTCGGGATAAATATTCACTTCTTTTGCTTGTTTCTTGGATAACTCTTCGGCAAACGGCTTACCCAGCTTCGGATAAGTCCACCAGAATGAATGACGGGAACCGGGATATTCAATCCACATGTTATTATCTTGCTTGCTCATATGAAGAGAGAATGCACCATTAACAGCCACCCATTGATCCTCAATCTGCCCGCCATATTTCCCTTCGATTCCCTTCATCAGTACAGAAATTTTGCTTGTAAAAGAGATCGCATGGTTCCCCACTGGGACAGCCGTCACTTCTACTTCTTGGGAATAGAGACCATATGAACGCAAGGTGAAAGGCACCGGCACAGACATTTTACCTTTGGCTGGCACCGTAAAGCGCACCGCACGCTCCGCCCATTCAAGGAATTCATCCTCAGGCAGGTCTAAGCTGAACTCCGTTTCGGCATCCACATTATTTTCCACGTTCAGAACCAACTCCGCCGAGACGCCTGGATAAAGCTCCTTCACAGGCAGGATAGTCTTGATCTTGGCCGGGAATTTCGGGGCAATACCCAACCTGAACTCCGCTTTCTTACCGCCGATCAACCAGGTGCTGGCAATAACGGGATGAGTCTTATTGTTATTCTGTTCCTCTGTAATCGGATCAAGGTGAAACTCACCTTCCACGATGATGGTTTCTCCCGGAGCCACTGCTCGTGCAACGTCCAGCGCAAATCGAATCTTTTTGTTATCCTCACCCTTGATCTCGACTGCCAATTCGGACGTAGAAGTGTTCTTAATGCGATAGCGAACCTTATAGCTGGAACCGAATACCAGATCATGATCATCGACGTCTGTTGAGATTTCGTAATCTGGTGTTTCGAGGGCAGTCAGCCCGCGACCCGACTTTTCAAATTCAGCCCGCAGGGAGACATCTCCCTTTTTCCACGTATAGTCAAAGAAATCAAAACCACGCTCCCGTCGGCCATCTGGCTCGACCACGAGTTCACGCGTGCTATCTGCATACCAATCCAACTCCTCAAAATAAGGAGCAAGTGCTTCGGTCTGCAAAATGGTAGGGATGAAATTCATCAGATGCACATTATCGTCTTTTTTCTCCCAGAAGAATCCACATTTCTTGTACATCGGTACAGCCTTCGTGTTGCCTGCCCATGTGAACAGATCCAGGCGGGGCCATCCGGCCTCCACGGTCTTGCGCACAGCATTCAGGATCAGGTTACGTCCGACCTTATAACCGTGATAGTCTGGGCGTACGTTAAGTAGCGGTACATATAGCGCTCTCTCGTCATAGCGGTAATGAGCAAAACTGCAGAAGCCAACAACCTCTTTCTCATGAACAGCTAGAAATGCATAAAGATTGGACGAACTCTCCATCTCCCGGCGAACGGTTTCCTCTGTTCTAAGGTTGGTGCCACCTCCCCAGCTTTCATTACTACGGTTCCACATATCCGCGAGTGCGGCAGCGTAAGAGGGATCGTATTCAATAATATGGATTTGATCAATAATCGAAGTTACTGTCATATTTGGATCTCCTTATCTTTATCTATAGGATGGTCTTTGTGAACTTTCGATATGGCCTTTGCCCGATAGCCGCAGAGATAATACAGGCCATGTTTGAAGAAGCTAGCGATAGTCTTATCATACTATAAATGGAAGCATTTTCAGAGAATTAAAAATCTTTCTTTCCAACTTATATGTGCCTTTCGGAAGCTCTTGTTAGAAGCGTCAAGGATGGACGAATCTATTTAGGCATGAAAGAAAAAAACCACGTCTTTTAGTTAGACGTGGATTTAGGAATATGATCAGCTACTAATTTTCAATTATGCCAATATAGAACGGACATTGCGTAGAACTGATTTCATAAATTCAGAGGTTGGTTCGGCATGCCCCGCAATTTGGATACGTCGTTGCCGCACATCAAGACTCTTCAACTGATCCGTCAAAACACCACCTGAAAATGGTAGCTCTTCTGGTAGTGTAACTTCAAAAGGATAATCCTTGGCTTGGCTCGTTATGGGACATACAACGGCAAAACCCGTTATTTCATTGAATTCAAGTTCCGATAGAACAATAGCCGGTCGTCTCCCGGCTTGCTCGTGACCCGCTTGAGGATCAAAGTCAAGCCATATCAGATCGCCTCGTTTGGGAATAATCAAAGTAACTCGTTCCCTTCAGTGCCAAAGTCTATTTCTTCATGTCTTGTATCCTGTTTCACTTTAGAGAGCAAAGTCTTTAGATGGTTACGTAGTTCCTCATTGGACTCTACAGGCTTGGTTTTTGGACGCAACAACAATTCATTATCTTCTGTCACCAAAATCTCGATTTCCGAGCCTTCTTCCAGATTAAGACGCTTAAGCAATTGGTTAGGAATGCGAATTGCACTGCTATTTCCCCATTTGCTAAGTGTGGCTGTAGTCATGGCAATCCCACGCCTTTCGTTTGATTGATGCTCCAATTATACCTCACCTCCCTACAGTTGTATATCTATATGATATACATGAAACAATAAAAGGATACATTGTATACAACCATAAAATAATGATTGTACAGCCTATGATTATGAATAGATATACCATTGGTATAAAGCAAAATAAGCATATCATTGCCTGGTATCCACTTCTGTATGAAGTGTCAATGAATCCATGCCTTATGTACGGGTAAACATATTGCCGCAGTGTGTCCTGAAATGGCCTTTCATGTGAACTTTGACAAGCTCTATTCGCTATTGTTACTCTTTGTACAGGAGTGTTTCTTTTATATATAAAAAAAGATAGATTCATGGAGGGAAAGCATGACAGAATGGATCACGCAATTTATACTCTTTTTTAAAGATTTGTCATACGCAGGTCTCGTTATTGCCTTGTCGTTTGAATTCGTACCTGCTGAACTTGTGCTGCCCATGGCGGGATATTGGGTGTATCTTGGGGATATGAAGCTTTGGCTGGCTATTCTGGCTGGTACCGTAGGCGGAACGTTTGGACCTCTGACGTTGTATGCCCTGGGACGATACGGTGGCAGACCGATGGTCGAAAAATTCGGCAAGTATTTCTTGATTCGCCCCCACCATCTGGACGCTTCCGATAAGTTCTTCGAGAAATATGGCAGCGGGGTAGCTTTCTATGGACGTTTTGTACCCGGCATTCGGACGGTGATCTCAATCCCATGTGGAATGGCGAAAATGAATGTGTTTAAATTCAGTATCTTTACATTCTTGGCCATGCTTCCGATCACCTCATTGTACATTTACTTAGGCTTCAAATTAGGCTCTCAATGGGAGCATGTGGATGAGATTGTTAAGCCTTATATCGTTCCGGCAGCGGTGGTTTTCTTAAGCGCTTTTGGATTGTACGTGCTTTTGAAACGTTGGAAAAGAAGAACGGCTCAAAGCGAGTCATAGGCTTGCTGAGGAAATGCGGGCTGTATAGTAGAGTAGCTGGTATTGATGAAAAAAATCCTTACTCTACATGGCCTGTGGTTATGATTTGTTAAGATACTAGTGATAGATGATATACCGTACTAATCTAATCGTATGTTCATATGCAAAGCCCCACCGATCATGGCGATCAGTGGGGCTTTATCAGTTCAATTGATTTCTAAATCAATTCCTGCCTTCTTTTCAAATACACATACAACACTACGCCAGATGCCCCACAGATCACAGCACATAAACCGATGAATCCATACCCTGCCTGAAGTCCGCGTAGCAGACCCAACTGAGTCGTTGGACCGTACAGATTCTTCACACCTTCAATCACCCAACCAATTACATAGTTACCGATGACACTACCAACCCCCATCAAGGTAACCGTGAATGTGATCGCGGTGTCACTCCCGTTTGGATATCTGCGTGCGATAAACGCCATAACGGTTGGATAGATCATCGCTATGCCCGCGCCAGATATCGCAAAGAAAATCGCAAGTCGTTCTCCCCCTGCAAGCGCAACGAACGTACATACTCCCGAGAAAGCCGAGAACAGAATCAATGACAATACAAATCCGATCCGGTCCGTCAATGGACCAAGCAGCAGACGTCCCAGCGAGAAGCTGAGGAAGAACGCAGATAGTAACCCCGAAGCTTTCACGGTGTCCCACGTGTAGGCTTTCTCCAGGAAGTTAACCAGCCAACCCCCAACCGCCAATTCTGATACCACGCCAAAAGAAAGAATGAGTACCATCAGCCAGATGGCTGGATCACGTGTTAACGTCTTGAGTGAAGTCCGATCTTCATGAGGAAGATCATCTCCCGGAAATTTGCTGCGCAGCGCCGCAATGATCGGCAGCAGACAGAGTGACAACATCACCAGATACATACCGCGCCAATCCAGCTCGTGTCCAAACACACTCAAAGACATCACACCTGTCGCCAGCAAAGGCGCTACTGTTGAACTCAGCCCATAGAAGAAATGGGACAAGTTCATCATCGTACCTGTGTTTTTCACAAAGATCCGTGCACCCAGAATTGCCAAGGCAATCTCCAGCATGCCGTTACCGATGTACATGAAGAAATATGATGAAGCAAAGAGTGGATAAGTATGAGACACATAAATGAACACACCCGAGAGGATCATCGATGCAAATGATATGATGCTAACCGCCTTGATGCCCCATTTGCGAACCAGAATAGCCGTGAAGGAGCACGCGATTAGGTAACCCAGTGCATTTAGGGACAATAACGTCCCGAGCTGTTTCTCATCCAGATTGAAGTCGAATTGAATGCGCGGGATGGCGGGCCCCTTAATATTTTCCGATATGCCAAATACGATAAATCCCAAAAAGATCGTTGCCAGTTGCATGGCGTACAGCTTGTTGAACTTTCGTTTGTTCCCTTGCGTACCTGCTTGCTGATTCAAAATAAGTTCCTCCAGTGTGTTCAGGAAAATGATTGCACGTTATAACTACGATTGCAGTACCATCTTCCGACCGCTGTTATCCCTGTATTTTTTGAATCTTTTCTAAAGGTGAAAATACAGTGATAAAGGCGTTCTTCAGATTGGTTCTGCCCTCTCCGTTATCGTGTCAATAATTTGTACATTTGAAATAGGAAACATGGTTAAGCTTTATTCCTAAAAATAGAATACTCGAAAAAGCTCCTTTTTCCTTTACCACTGCTTCTCAATCACCTGAATACGGTAGGTCAGGCTCTCAAGGGTCACTGCGACTAGCCCAGTCACATACTCGCGCCGAGTGTCTCTTTGGATAATCAACTCCGGCAAATGCTCCAGTGGAATCATTCGATCCAGACAACCTTGCGTTAGGCCATCCCGCATAGCCGGGTCCATTGTATCCCCTGTAACCACAATCGTAGCCGGGTTAATGATCGCGATGATGGATACCAGCGTCTGTACTACCAGTTCCTGCAACCCTTCCGCCGTTTTCAACATGCGTAGCTGCTCTTCCCGTGACACACCAAAAGGTAAGAAAGACACCTCGCCCCCAAATTGCGTATTCCCGGTCAGCGGACGACCATCAATGATAAAGCCTGCACCCGGAAAATGATTCTCCGGAAACGTCACCACCGCAAAGTTCTTCTCTTCCTCAAATTGCTGCTGGTTATACAGTCCGTAGACCGTCAGGTTCATGTCGTTGCCAATGACCACTTCCACGTCTTCATATTGCTCCTTAAGCCTTGGGCCGAGTGGCTGATACATTAGCTCCGGTACATCACAGATCCCAATAACGCCGTTGTGCGCCACCCCAGGTATACCAATACCAATCGCCTGCACATTGTGGTGTTGTTCGATCAGGTTTGCAATTAGATCCTCTACCACCGGGACATTAATCTCATCCAAAAATAGTGTCTGTTCGTCCGCCATCTCTCCGTTCAGATTGGCATATGTATGTGTGATCGAGTGAACGCCGCCCTCTGTTCGAATAATCAGGCACAGTACACTGGCGTAGTCCGCATTGAATTGATACCGACTCGCAGGTCTTCCCCCGCTCGATTCATCCGGGCCCAGATCGATAATCTCACCAGTTTGGAGTAATTCGTTCAGGATCGTGCCGCATGTCGCTACGCTGAGTTTGGTTAGGTTCGCAATGGAAGCCTTGGTGCCTACGCCCATGGATCGGAGCGTGTTCTTCACCAGTTCAACGTTGATCCGCTTCACCTGTTGGGTGTTGTGTGATGTAGGTAACATCGTTAGTTATATGCCTCCTTTCGTTCATTTCGAACTATTCAATGAAAGTTTTTAAAAGTGTTTTAATAATTGAAGTGTAGGGGGATTTGGGAGGAAAGTCAATGCTTAATTGAAGGAGAAAAACGTTTGGATGGAAAGGCAAAAGGACAGTTCAAGATCACCATATATGATCCTGCGCTGTCCTTTAGTTAAGGTGATTTTATGTAGACTGACTCATTTGATTTGCTAAGATGCTTTTCTCCAGTCGGACTCTAAATAACTTTCGGTTCAGATCCTGTTCCATGGAATGCAGGTGATATGCAGCCTGTTTCACCGTGTCCATATGCAGCACCCCTGCCCGCTTGGCGATGATGTCCATGGCGTCCAATATGAGTTTGTTGCATGTAACGAGTTGATCAACGTAATCGTCTTCTTGTCGGACTAGTTGTGCGTACCGGGAAGACAGGTCTTCGCTGTTGGTACTTGTCATGTTACCCTCTCCTTTTATAATGAGAGGGTAACATATCACTAGAAAAGATGTGGTACGTGAGAACGTACCATTGTATTCCTAATCGCATCTTTGTTTATTAACAGTAATCATCTATTTGACTGAATTTATAGTAATCTTTAAGTTTTGCCTGCTACACATGCGGCTTTATGAAGTATTATTATTATAGATTTCCAACATAAAAATCATTAATTCAATTTTTTATATAAATATGTGAACCATTTCTAGAAGTTCCACCGTCTAATTATTGGAAAGAACATAAATTTAGATTGGAGGTTAGCTTTATGAATAAAAAATTAGTTTTTTCAACAGTCATACTCTCTTTAATGGCAGGAGGAATGATTTACTCAGGTACACTTGATCAAAGGAATTCAGGGTCAGTCGTTAATGGGGATGCTCAGACTTCAGGACCTATTAATAATCAAGAAACGGATGAAAAGAAAACCTTCAAAGGTCAACTAGAGGTATTTCCCTTCGAGGATGGGGTTAAACAAGCAGATTTAATTGTCAAAGTAGTATTACGTGAAAACCTTGGTGAACTTACCGAACCCGTGCCTAAAAGTATATTTAATGCTCAAATTCTAAGTACACAAAAAAGTGACCCTACACTAGTATCAGAAACTATTAGTATCATGCAACAAGGTAATAGTGAAGTCTTGTTTAATGATAATCCGTTATTCCAAGAAAATGAAGAATATATTCTATTCTTGAAAAAAGCTGTTGGTTCTGTGGCAGAAGAATATCCAAACCTTTATTGGATACTGGGTGAAGAGACTAATATGTATAAAAATATTAGAAATAACACTGTTGAAAAATTAGGGTATATTGACAAAGAACTTTATGATGTTGAGAACAACCATACTTTAAATCTCAATGAAACGACTAACACTCAAGTGCTCAACGAAGAAGAATTCATTAAGAAAATAGAATCAGTAACTAAATAGTTATTAACAAAGAGAGAAAGAAATGGGGTATAGATTATGAGAAAATTCCTAGTGAAATTGTAAGCATACTGAGGTCTTTCCATAAACATAAAAAGATAGTTAAGCGGCGGCCTTGGTCCTGAATTCATCAGGGCTGATGTCTTTTATGTCCAACCTGAGACGGAGAACAAAGTCAATCTGGCGTACGATTTGAATCAATGAAGAGTCACGTAAGATAGAATTATGAGTTTATGAATAATAGTTACATCAAGACATTGAACCAGAGGAGACATATCCTATGAACAAAATGAAAAAAACAGGTTTGTGGCTAGGTGTTACGACTCTAACACTATCACTCGTAGTTCTTTATTTTCCAACATGGACGCCAAAAATAAAAGGCACAAACCCTATTCATGTATTGGAACAAGTTGAAATCAACGGTACAGGACATGAAATCATGATCAGAGGACAGGATCTGGACAACCCAGTTATCCTTTATTTACACGGGGGACCTGGTGCATCTGAACTTCCGTACGCGAAAAAGTACCAAGATTTATTAGAATCTAAGTTTACGATTGTGAACTATGATCAGAGAGCAAGCGGCAAATCTTATCATTTTTTCGAGGCCTATTCCAATCTCTCAGCTGACTTGCTGGTTGAGGATCTACTAGCCGTCACGGATTATATTACTCAACGTCTAGGGAAGAAAAAGGTGATCCTGATGGGTCATTCGTACGGAACATACATAGGAACTCTTGCTGCGCATCGAGCACCCGATAACTATGAAGCGTACATTGGAATCGGGCAGATGGCAGATACACAACAGAGCGAGATGGACGGATGGAATTACGTTATGGAGCAAGCCCAGCTGGATGAGAATGATGAAGACGTAAACCAGTTGAAGCAGATCTATGAACCGATCAAACAAGGACAGGCATTCACGCCGCGAGATATCGTTAAACGTTATGGGGGCGCTTCGAGGTTGATGGACAGCCCGGACACCAGCTTTCTCGGAATAACGTTCAGCCATGAATACAATATGCTTGATGCCATTCGTTATAATAAAGGAATCATTTATTCACAAGAAATACTGATAAGTGAAGCCATGAGCCGTCCTTTGCCATCCTTGATTACGAAGCTGGACCTACCCTTTTATTTTGTCATGGGAGATTACGACTTTATGACTTCATCCCATACCGCCAAGGTGTTTTTTGACCAGATTGAAGGCAATCAGAAGGAATTCATTGCCTATAAGAACTCGGCTCACTATCCACATTATGAAGAGAAGCAAAGGTTTTTTGATTGGATGGTAGATACCTTTAAGCAAACACCTTAATCATTCAATCCTTTGCCCTCCAGGATCGGCTGCATGTACTTCTCGATTCGTGACACTTTTGTTTTGGATTGCTTCGGTTGTGAGAAATAATAGAGATATGCCCGCTGACGTCCAGGTGTCAGTGCCTCAAATGCATCTCGGAAAGCAGGATTCTCTTCGAACTGCTGCTGGAGTTCCTCGGGAACGCTATATTCGGCAGTTTTTTTCATCTCCACTTGTAGTCCGGCTTGTTCCACTTCAATCGCTTGCTGGATATAGGCTTTGATCATAGCCTCCTGCTCCACAATCTGCTCCAGACTGGTGAAGCGAAGCTGGCGTTCTGCCTGTACATTCTCCGTTTGCTGGACCAAAATGCCGTGTGTATCCTTCAGTAGAGCACCTTTGAAAAACAGAATAGCCACGTATTCTTTGAATCCATGGATTAAGACGATGTTTTTCCCATCCAGCATGTAACAAGGATGCATCCATTTCATATCCTCTGTCAGTTCAAAATCCCGAATAATCTCTCTCAGCTTTGTGGACTCTTCCTTCCACGTTTTGAGTTTCTTTAGATAGCCGTCAACTTTACGATTCACACTTGTATCCGTCATGGAGAAATACCTCTCTTTATCTCATGGTTTTATAGGTTCAATTGTACTGGTTTTCAAGGGATTGTACAGCGTTGCTTACAGAGCTTTTATTGACTTTTCCAAGTGAATTTAAACCTTAATAACAACAAAGACCATATTAGATGGCCTATAGTTTAATCCAATTTAGTTTAATCCAATCTCTTCTAATAAGTTTCAATCGACAGTTCACTATACCCATAGTAAAATAATGGAATGTCTATTGCCATAATTCCAACATAAGAAAGGATGATTTAAATGAGAGAGTACACAGTCGTTCCAGGTCCGAAAAATGTTCAAGTAAACCGAGGTGATACTCAGGCTGCTGTTAATTTATTTGCGGATATCATTAATCACAAAGCACAATCTGGATGGACCTATCAATCGATGGAGTCGCTATCCGTCACTGAGAAGCCCGGTTGTCTTCAGCAACCTGTTACAACGCATCATTATATGCTGATTTTCTACAGAGAGATTTAATAATCGTACAACAATCATGAGAAACTCAGAATCTGATGAACTGATTTATAATAACATGCCATCCGAAGAAGAACTTATTAGACTCTTACATACACATCATGAAGAAAACGACCCTCGAAGCAGCTTCTATATAAGAACTCATGTTATTCCAGAAATCGATTGGTTGAAGTCTTTACTTAACGTTACACTTGCATTATTCGCAGGGCTAATCATCTCTATGATATGTTTTTATCTCTTGAATCCATTCATTCCAGGATATGCTTTGCTAAGTGCCCAGATTGTTTTCATAGCAAGTATGTTATTCATAGCTCTACGACGTGTTAGAGTGATCCTGATATGGAGTATTAGAATTTATCAACGTTTTGCCCCCATTGAGGTGAGGAACAAATGTCGTTTTGAACCAAGCTGTTCTGTGTATATGATTCAAGCTATTGAGAAATACGGGGCGATTAAAGGTCTTTCCTTGGGCATTCATCGTCTTCGCAAATGTAATATCAACGGTGGAGGTTATGATTATCCATAAAGCAAAAAGGTCCATAGTCAATCTATGGGCCTTTTGCTTTGGTTAACATTTCTGGCTTAAGCTAATATCCAGCAGTGACTGTGTCTCATCTTCCAACATGGAGGAAGCAATCATCATGAAGTCTTCAGCCCCAATTTCAAAGTGACCTTTACGAAATGGAAACCCCCAATTGCGATTCCCGCGTGTAAAACTGAGCTGGTCTAACAACGTTGCGATCTTTATTTCTCGACACGGAAGATAACGGAGATCTCGGCGAAAGGGTATAAAGGATTCCGACATCTGATATTGGTATATCCTGTCATCGGTAATTTGACCAATAGCGGTAAACGCCTGAAGTGGCTGCCCTGTTGATATGTCTGTGCGTGGAGAATAGTATATCAACCAGTCACCCGCGGACATCTGTCGCAAAAGTGCTGACTTGCCATGGCACAACTGAGCAAACCCTCCCTCTACGGCTACATTTACATGAGAAGCAGATACAACACCAATCCAATATCTACTGTCCTGATTTGGTTTCATGGATACATTCCATTCCCTTCTCTCATTTACATTTCCAGATTGGATTTCAATCGATCCAATTGCAAAAAATGATGTCTGTAGTGCATCTCTATCAACATAAACCACTCCTGAGCATTTAGAGCGCCAAGCCTTGGATGACGTATTTTGTTGTTTACGGACGCTTGGTGTAAAACAGATGCCGTGCTTCTCATCCGATCCACTACCTCGTGAAGCCCATCGATCAAGGACTCTATACTCTCGGGTGGTTGCGGGGTGTACTGCGGGGAAGCAGGGACTTTAACAGGCACGGGAGGGAATTGTCCTAATTCAAACACTTGCCTGCCCAGTTCTGTTTTTTCCTCACCCGAGTTTAATGTTGAATCCCCGCTGCTCAAACACTGCTCAATATTATGCAGATGCAAGAAAAGCGCTGATTGAATCAAATGTACATACATCTGTCCAATGGACCATTCCTCTTCACTTTGTTTTTTATGTAAGCTCCCCATATCCAATTTGTTCAGTTCTGCCAAATATCGTTCTACAGCCGTTTCCAATGATTTCAATACTTCCGTTGTACTTCTCATCCTTCAACCCACTCCTCTTGATCTGTGATATATCAAAGTATAAAAAAACACTACTGACAGGTGTATGTCAGTAGTGTTTTAAGATGTTTTTGGCTACTTCATGCATTCGGAAGCGTAGAGACTCCGGCTCCAAGACCTCGATATCTCCACCCCAGCCAAGTAAATAATGCAATATTTCTTCCGGGTAACGGACACGAAAATGAAAAATGACACCTTCCTCTTGCTCCTCAAATGCATCCATATAAAAATGAAGGACCTCCATAACTTTGTCAGCAATTTCAGGTTTTGTTCTGATTAATACTTGTTCGTTACGGTCATCAGGAGGTCTATAACTGTTTAGATCAAAATCCGGTGGCAAAAGGAATTGATCCTCCAGCACGGAAAGTTCAGTCATGCGTGACAAACGAAAATGACGAATGTCTTGTCGCATATCACAACGTGCAATTAACATCCAATTCTCCTGAACCAGTGAGAGTCCGTAGGGTGAAACCTCACGCATATTATACCGATTGCCATCCGTTCCTGGCATTTTTTTCAGGTACATAAAGCTGATCTTACGTTGATCCAGAATGGCATTACGTATCTGGTTAAGGTATGTTTTCACCCGCGCTCGGGTTAAAGATTCAACCGTATGAAGCAGTCGCATCGTTTCCCGAACACGTATTGATTCATTACGAACGGATTCTGGTAAGATTGCTTCAATTTTTCGTTGAGCCGACTTAGCCTCCATCGCGTATTCTGTATCCATTCTCTGTTCGATAAAATCAGCTCCCATGAGCAGGGATACGGCTTCTTCTGCGGTGAAGCTTACCGGGGGCAGAAAATATCCTTCCATGAGGGAATACCCATGACCCGGAGCACCCATAATCGGAACACCAGCCTCACTTAATGCCTGAATATCTCGATATATCGTACGTACACTTGTCTCAAATTGAGCAGCTAAATCTTCTGCTCTTAACATCTTTCTTCGCTGCAATTCAAGCGTAATCGCAAGCTGCCGCTCCGTTTTGTTCATTTTCTAGCCCCCACCGTTTCATCATCCAAACCTAACTCATTCTATCACAGTAACTTGCCCTTTCGTCTCGTGAATTACAGCAATGGACCTTCTTACATGCCACCCCCGAAGAGATGAGCAACTCTTAATCTCAAAAAAACTGATACCCCAAAAGGATATCAGTTTTTTATCTACATTATATCTGCTGTAAATACGGTTAATTCTCTTTGTTACTTCTTACACGTACATGGCCAGCAACAAGTTATAGATCATCGTCGCAGCTTCCGCTCGAGTCGTTTCACTTCCTGCACGAACCGTATGGTCCGTATACCCACTCACAATCTTGGCCTGCACCGCTGTATCCAGTGCTTCTTGTGCCCAAGATGGCGTCTGCGATGCATCGGTGAAGTTTGGTTTAACGGATGTATTACCAGACATTCCGGCTTGTGCATCTGAACTTACTTTCAGCGCATTCGCCATCATAACAGCCATCTCGGCACGGGTAATGGTCCGATCAGGCTTAAATGTGTTATCACCATAGCCTTTCACGATTCCGGCTTGCACGGCTGCGGCAATATCACCTTTTGCCCAGTCTGGCAGACTGCCTTGATCTGCAAATGTCAGATCCGACTCCACGGACTTCAATGCCAGCGCCTTACTGAGCAACGTAACAAACTCTGCCCGTGTGATCTTCTTCGATGGTTGGAACGTACCATCTGTGTAACCTTGAATCACGTTCATGCCCAACAAACGATCTGCGTAGCCGGAAGCCCAGTGTCCATTCAGATCAGACAGATTCACCGGTGTGTAACTGGACACAACGAATGTACCCAGATGATTAACATTGGCCGTTATGCTTCCTGCTGCATTCATCTTGCCACCGATAAATACCCAGCTCTGACGAGCTTCATTATAGTAATAGATTGCAGGTTGGGTACCGTTAGGCAGATCTGCCGAATCCACATTCAGGCTCAATGCCGCCTGATCATTCAATGTTCTTCCGCCACTGCGGCTGATCTGTACAGCTTGTCCAAGTACATTCAGGGAAGCTGTATTCTGCAACTTGTCCTTGGCAACCACAGACACTTGCAGTGTATCCTTGGAACCAATGGCTCCCGATGGAACATTGAATTGCACGATGTCTTTCAAACTCGTTTGGACCGGCTGATTCGCTTCCACCTCTACCTTCACTTCAGTGGATGAATCTGACCCCGTTTCCGGATTGGTTGGTGTGGTTGGAACGGTAGGCGTTGTTGGCACACTTGGTGTGTTTCCTCCAGAATTGCCACCAGAGTTGCCTCCAGTACCTCCACCTGAACCCCCGCCACCATTGCCTGAGCGTGCTTGTACAGTCACGGTACGGATAACTTCCTGTGCCGCATTACCAGCGATATCCTTCACGTTATACCGAAGGGTATAGATCCCTGCTGCTTGTGTGTTCACCGTGCCATCCACCTGCACGGAACCACGGATGCCGACATTATCAGAAGCCTGTGCTCCAGGCTCGTTGTACGTATCTCCTACGTTCAGCGTCATCTGGCTGCTACCTTGCAGGGTGATGACGGGAATCTCACGGTCTATTTTAATGACCAGAGGTAAAGTATACGTTTGTTCCAGATCGTCTGTTGCTCGGAATAAAAGGTTGTGCTCTCCCGGCTCCGTTACCTCCAAAGGTGTATTCTCTGTATAAAGTTCATACGTCTGCCCTCCATCACGGGACAACTCGATGATCGCGGAAGTAGCAGGCGCGTATAATGCGCTAGTTACACTAACCGTTACAGACTGGTTCGTCCATGTATCCGTGTGATACGGCTGGCCGTCAGCGGTAGTCATGTTGCTTTTTAACACCAGCGCCTGATTATTCTTGCCTTCCACAATGACAGTGAATGTTTTGGGTTGTGACTCTGTGCCACGTTGCACGGTTGCCGTCAGTTCCAGTCGCTCATTATTGTCCGGTTGCGTTAGCAGCTTGCCCTCGTTATTCATTAGTTCCGGCTTGGAGCTGGACCAACTAATGGTTGCCCCGTGTTTCCCTTCAACAGGAAGGATAAGATCGGAATGGACCGCGCTCAGATCGCCCAGATCGATTGCTTGAAGCGTATCGGTTACCGCCTGTGCATCACTGTAAGGTGTGGCACTCATAAAGATTGGGTTGGAGTAGAACCACAGATCGCGATAGTTGCTATCGTTAATTTGATTAAAACGGGTCGTTGCATCAGCTGTCGTATTTTTCGGATCAAGCTGTGGTTCACCATTTACAGTCTCACCTGTCACGTTCATGCCCAGATTCGTACCGCGCAGGCGGAAATACTTGTCCTGGTCTGTGGCTTTGATCTTGGTTGTGATGACATTATAGCCTTCGGCATCTGTCGTCCAATCGTTGGATGTGAAGGTAGCCAGTACTTTGGTAGAGTCGTTGGTGTCTTTGGTATATGCGGCTGTACCCTTCTGGGCCTTGGCTGTCACATCCCCAGCGATGAGATCAACGTGATCCACCACGGGTACTTGTCCAGCAGACGTGCCGCTGTTGATTGGATTTTCATAGTTATTGCTCGCCGTTGGACTCTTGAAGCGAATCTTCAGCTCTACTTCATCGCCTTGAGTCACATGAAGGTCTCCGCCCATCTCAACCTGAGCACCCGCTCCGGAAGCTGTAAAGTCCAGTGCGTTGATCAGGTCGCCGAATACGGAAAATGATTTCCCCGAACGCAGTCCATCCAGTACTGCCTGCATGCCTGTGCCCTCAACCCAGGAATACGTCTTGGCATATTCGCCCGGAAAATAACCACTGGAATTCGTGCCAATTGTCTTGAAGTGGTAATCCGAATTGCCATAGTTCCAGAAGTGACGTCCTTCTCCAAGCAATGCATCCCATAGTCCGCCAACCTTGGCGACCATATAGTCTACACCGCCGTATGTACGGTATTTGTATCCATCATCTGCGGTCGGATTAGCTACATTGTAGCTTGTGTTGTACCCTCCACGATCCGGTTCCATCTGGTTACCCAACATGCCTTCGATACCAAATACCACTTGTGGAGCCAGATCGTTGAACTCACGGAAGTCCGCGATAGTATATTTGTTTTTGCCGCGTGAAGGGTGGTTGATCATCGCATAACTTGTCATTGGATAGTTCGTTGCGAGCCAGTTGATAGCGGTTAGCGCATCCTGATGAGTCGTGTACGCACGCGCTCCGTTCTGATCCCATTTTGTTACGTCAGCCGCATTAAACAGGTTCGCTGCACGATTCGTGAAACGGTATTCGAATTCCTTGGCAGCGTTCAGCGCTTCGGTTGAGTTTGGCTCATCCGTAAGAATCCCCACCCCAACGTGTTCATGTGTCGGCATGTCCCATTCGAAACCGGAGAAGATCGTTTTACCTCCGTATTTGCCTGCATCCTGAAGTGCCTTGATCTGTGGTACCTGATATTCATTCATTCCTTGGGACATGGGTATTGGTCCACCCGAAATGTCGTTCCCGTTGTGATCTCGCTTGGATAACCGCAAATGATCCGTAAGCGCAATCCAGTCCAGCCCATATTTGGTTAAACCCGCGTCGAGCACGTTCTCCAGTGAAACCTGTGCATCATCAGACTCAAACGTATGTACATGCAAATCTCCCGTTTGCCAAGAACCTGTTGCCGAGCTGTTGATCGATGTGTTGTCCCCCGCATCTGCATACGTTATCGCAGCAGGGAAAGCTCCCATCACCATCCCTGTAGCCAAGGGTATAAGTGTAAGCATAGCGAGCACTTTCTTGCCTTTATTATTGAACAAAATCATCCCACCACCCGTTCTGAGTTGTTGTGTCGGGAGTAAATATAAGAGACTTTTGGGGGCAGGGTCAACGGCCTGGAAGTATGTATTTAAAATTTTACATATACCTGCATTCTTTCATATTCCGTTAAAGGTTTTTCTAACTTATCCTAACGAAGTTATACTCTATACTGCTCCATATTGGGGGAGTGAATCTAGGGATAACGCTGCAAATAGGAGGTGATACAAAATTCAGAGATTGTTCACGATTCAGGAAAGTTCCACCACTGCTGTGGATCATTAGGAGGAGAACTAGCGTAGGAGAAATGATGATAAGGAGAAAATAGTGGGTTTTGTAAAAAGATCAGGGTTACGTATACGCTGAGTATAGAAAAAAAGTACCCACGAATCATAGGCATAATATGCCCTGAAGCCGCAGGTACTTTGGGTTGAGCGGGATTTTGTTTCAGCCTTCACATCTTTACTTTTGTGAAATGGGGGCGAGTTGTTTGTGAAATCCGACCTATCTCCACTTTATATTTAAACTGGAAAAATACGATACATAAACCGATAATGTTGGAGATGGCTAACAACGTAAAGATCAAATTCATAGAAGGAGTTACACACTTTTGAAAAGATTCTATCTAGGTTTTGGATTAACGATCACTATTATCATTGGACTATTATCAAGCTCTACTCCAACAGAAGCAGCATCGAAGAAAGTAACCTTAAAATTGTCAGATGGAGCGACGTACTATGGTGAAATTTTAAACGGGAAACCTCATGGTAAAGGAACCGCAAGATGGGGAGAAACCGAAGTTTACTCTGGAGATTGGGTGAGTGGTAAGCGGCAAGGAAAAGGCAAGTATACATATACATTAGTTGAAGGTGGAGGTGTCCCCTTTGAGGATTACAATGAATCTAATATGGGCCATGGAACAGGTGAATTCACTACAAAAACCTACACAGGATCGTGGATTAATGATACATATCATGGTAAAGGAAAAGAAATTACGCAATGGTTAGAAGTACAGTATCTTACTTCTGATGGCAAGGTTTACCCTGTACATGACCGTTACAACAACACCATTAACGATGGAACATTCAATCAGGGCAAGATGTCTCAGGGATATTACGCAATCCACTCTTCAGATACTGTCTCACTAGGATATACTGATCATACAACTACGATTACTCTCAAAAATGATTATTTCAACGAAAAGTTAACCGGAGATAAGGACTTTTTTGACACGATTATCAATTATAAAAAGAAACACGGTTCTTCTGAAAAATATATTGGGATTAAACCATCCGAATTCTCCAAAGGTACATTAACTAGTGGCAAATTCACGGGGGTTAGGCATCTAATCGATTATAGTGATTCAGTTAGTTATTCTAAACAAGTCATAATGAACGATAACGTATTAAAAGAGAATCACATAACATCTGCCGTCTTTAATAAGGATCGCAAGAAAATCATTAATGAACTCCTGCAAGCTATTAAGCCCTATTCAGTCAAAATCAATACCATCTCTGACGAGATTATGTCATTAAAAGACATTAACTATGAGGGAATGATCCCTAGGTAGTGGAGATCACAAAATGAGAAAAAAGCGATGGATTGTGAGCATAGTCATTTTGATTATTATACTTTTCATGAGCGAATTGATGATGTTGTCCTCAGGAAAGGTTGGAGTTCTCAACATAACGCAGAGAGTTATTTCAGGTGCACCTCATGTTATCGTTCAAGGGCAGACACTGTCTTACCAAGGTAAGGTTCATTGGGAGGATATGCAAAATAGTATCGAAGAATATTCCGTAAGCGATGAAGGGAATGTCTTGTATAAAGCACTAGGCACCCCTGTCCCACCACCTTGGATATATGTGAGAAAAGGAAACCATCAGGGTTTCCGATATAAAATCCCGCAGCTTCTCTGGAAACTATAAAATGATCTGGGAACTTCACGAGCGGACATCACCGGATGTCCGCTTTTGCTATGAATTTGTAGTCTACCTCGCTCAATGGTGACATGTCCTATGGTTCGGGTATCAAATACAATCCACACTATAGAACCTCTCACTTTTCTTCCAATCCGTTAAACTGCCTGAGCATGGCGGTGAAACGCTCCAGTTCCTTATCATCCCATCTGGATATACGGTCATAAAAAGCGGACTCCTTCTCCTTGAGCGCACCAACCGTCGATTGTTGACCAAGTTCCGTAAGAGATAGTAACACCCCGCGCCGATCCTTGGGGTCTTGCTCTTTGCTAACATATCCCGACTTTTCGAGTTGTTTGATTAATCGGCTGACCGAGCTGCGGTCCATTGCATTCGCTTCTGCCAAAGCCGCGGCACTTGTTGGGCCATAGGAGTAGAGCCACCGTACCAGTTGAAAAGCGGCAGGTTGCAGGTTCGCATCAAAACGTTCGGCAGATCGAACGTTAAGCGCATGCGAAGCACTGATCAGTGCATGAATCTGCTCACCCAGCGCTAGCTCGAGGGTTGCTCTATCTTTGGTTTTGACTGGATTTTCACTCATTATTGTTAACTCCCTCTCCTCGATACATGAAAGTAGACTTCTAGAAATATAGTTGACAAATATCAATTAATATTTATAGTTGATTTATGTCCATTATATAATTCCGAATCTATTTGTGTCAAAAGGAGATCTTCTTATGAGAACTAAACATCCCATTATTGTAATTACCGGAGCAACAAGCGGTTTAGGGCAGCTTGCTGCCATGGAACTCACCAAACGCGGGGCACATCTTATACTCACAGCCCGAAGCAAGGAACGTGCCGAGGCTACCAAGTACAAAATCAAGGAAATCATGCCTTCTGCCAAAATCGAATTTTTCTATGGAGACTTGTCCTTACTAAGTGATGTAAAACGTGTTGGGCTTGAGATTGCAGCCGCTTATCCTTGTATAGACGTACTTTTGAATAATGCCGGACTTCATGCTTTTGAACAGAGAGTCACGTCCGAAGGATATGCTGAGATGATAGCCGTCAACTATTTGGCGCCTTGGCTATTAACGCACACCTTGCAATCTTCCCTGATTCAATCCGGCCATGCCCGAGTCGTCAATGTTGCATCTGAAGCTTCGCGGAATCACGGCACTCTGGTGTTGCCAGATGACTTAACGGATATCACTCCTTTTACTGCACGTGGTTCCTCTCCAATCTATGGCAAAACCAAACTGCTCAATATTATGTTTACTGGTGAACTAGCGAGACAATGGCGTGAAACCGGAATTCGCGTAAATGCCTTGAATCCTGGCTTTAATGTTACGGGTCTAGGACGAGAGCTATGGTTTGCAAGTGTGCTTGAACGCATGTTAACCTTTTTGCACATTGGCGACCCGCGCCGGGGTGCGGATATCATTACTCGGTTGGCTGTGGAACCGAAGTATGGCGAGGTTTCAGGAGGATATTTTAATGTGGGAACTGGAGCATCTATTGTTCCTATACATCCTGGTGGAGATGAGGCCATGCAAAACAGACTATGGATCGTTACGAAACAACTGATGAAAGATCACGGCGTGCTAGATTAATTGAACAAGAACAGGGGTGTTCCATAAGCCAGAAACATAGCTAGGAACACCCCCTCCTTTTTTCAGTAACTTAGATTGCCGCAAATACCTTGTCAAAACCTGCTTTCGACTTAGCCAATATTTCACTCAAACTTAGGGTCGGCGCTGGAGTTAGTACTTCCTGAGCCACCACACCATTGTAGCCAATCGCCTGCAGGTTTCTCAGAAATCCACTCAGATCAATAACCCCTTCGCCGGGGTATAAACGCTCATAATCCAGTAATTCCTCGATCGGCAAATCATAAGCATCGTTGATATGGACATGAACAATCTGCTCTTTCTTCAGCTTCAGCAGATCTTCCATCGGTAAACCATTCGTATGCCAGTGATAGGAATCTACCAGTAAACCTACGTTAGGCGCATGGATCGTCTCGATCCAGTCCAGCGTATCTTCCACACGCCAGATAAACGGATTCTTCCATTGCGTCCGCAAATGGTGGCAGCCAACAAACTCCAGCCCTAATCGAATGCCGTAAGTGTCCAAGATATCTGCGCAAAGTCTCAAGCGTTTCGTAGCCGCGGCCATATATTGCGCTGCCGGTTGATCCGTTGAGGGTAAAATATACGTGCAACAGCTGTAACAATCCAGCGAAGCAGAGGCTTCTGCCATAGAGACCAACGATTGCAATCCCTCACGAAACTGCTCATCTGTCGTCCGCCACTCTACCGCCAGGCCCGATGAACCGATGATCACCTGATTGCTTTCCAGCAGATGTTGCGCCTGTTCCTTGCCATACGTTTCAATCAATGAGAGCGGATTCAAATCTACAGATCCGAATCCGTGCTTGGCCGCATCTATGATATATTGTTCATCAGACTCGATATTGCCCAGTCCCGCATTCGTTAACCCTCTAATCATCCCAATCTCCTCCTGTGACTCGTCTGGAATTGCAGCTTGTGTATCATTTTCTTTATCATTTTATAATAGCAGTACTCTCCGAAAAAGAAACCATCAAAAAAGAGCCGCAACAACGTTATATTAACGTCATTACCGCTCTAACATCTCTATCTCACACTCTCCAGCGTATACCGATTACGTGGAATCTCAAGACCCAGATTCTCCCGAAGCGTCTCATGTTCATACTCCGTACGAAACAGCCCTCGTTCTTGCAGAACCGGAACAACTAGCTCCACGAAATCTTCCAATCCATTGGGCACCACGGTACGAACATTGAATCCGTCTGCCGCTTCGCCTTCAAACCATTCCTGAATCTGATCTGCGATCTGATCCGGTGTACCAATGAACGATGTACGTGGAGTGGATGCCAGCAATGCCACTTGACGCAAGGTCAGCCCTTGTTCTCGTGCCTGCTGCTTAATCTTATCTGTTGTACTGCGGAAGCTGTTGCTGCCAATCTCCCCAATCTCGGGGAAAGGTTCGTCCAGTGCGTATTGGGAGAAGTCATAATGATCGAAGTACCGCCCCAGATAATTCAACGCCTGATGAATATTCACCAGTTCGGCAATTTCCTGATATTTCTGCTCCGCCTCTTCCGCTGTTCTACCCACAATCGGGCCGATGCCCGGGAAGATCAGGATATCCTCTGCCTTGCGTCCATAAGCCACCGCTCTTGCTTTCACATCGCGGTAGAACTCCCTTGCTTCCTCCAGCGTCTCATGTCCTGTGTAGACGGCATCCGCCGATCGGGCGGCCAGATCTTTACCAGATTCAGATGAGCCCGCTTGGAAAATGACCGGATGCCCCTGCTTCGAACGCCCCACATTAAGCGGACCCTGTACCGAGAAGTGCGCTCCCTTGTGATTCAGTGTATGTAACTTGGCAGGATCGAAGAATACGCCCTGCTCTTTGTCTCCGATAAAGGCATCGTCCTCCCAGGAATCCCAAAGGCCTTTGACCACATTCAGATGTTCTTCCGCAATCTCGTAGCGCAGCGCATGGTTGGGATGTTCGCCTTTGCCAAAGTTAAGGGCCGATCCTTCCAGAGGTGAAGTAACCACATTCCATCCGGCTCTCCCACCGCTTAATTGATCCAACGAGGCAAATTGCCGCGCAACCGTGAAGGGTTCACTATAGGAAGTAGATAATGTAGCAACCAGCCCGATGTGGGAAGTTGCCCCGGTGAGTGCGGACAGAAGCGTCAAAGGTTCGAAGCGATTGAGAAAATGAGGATTGGACTTCTCGTTGATGAAGAGGCCATCTGCAATAAAGAGCAGATCAAACTTCCCTTTTTCCGCGATACGCACCTGCTTCTTGTAGAATTCCAGGCTAACGCTCGCGTTAATGGGAATATCCGGGTGACGCCAAAAGGAAATGCTGTTACCCACTCCGTTCAGATTAGCTCCCAACTTCAATTGTCGTTGCGACATATATATTCCTCCCTATGTTGTGGTGATGACACTGCCCACGCCGCTCCAAGCAATACAATTCCTGTGAAGAGAAAAATAAACGGAATGCCGATCCATCCACCGAGAAAACCACCGATTAACGGTCCAAGCACAATACCGAACTGACTCGCCGTCTGACTCAGACTGACAGCCCTCCCACGAAAGTCGTGATCAGCATATTTGATGATCAGCGCATTAAGCGCCGGATAAACTGCGGCAAAGAACAAACCATAAACAAATCGCAGGCTGCCAAAATAAATCAGATTCGTTGCTGTCATTTGAAGCAGACTGCCAATTCCACCGCCAATCAGACCAATAAACAGGGTTTTCTCGTATCCGATCCTTCCACCAATCTTGCCCCAGCGCGGCCCCATAATGACGGTTGCCACACCAATCGCCGAGAAGACAATCCCTGCACTGAGTGTTGCACTGCCAACATCTCCGCCAATCTGAACCACATAGAGCGTCAGCACCGGTTCGATGATGAGCACGGAGGTCGAGACTAGGAGAATCAAACCGTAGATTCGCATCAAACCCGGCGTGGAAGCCGCTCTTTTCAAATCCCCTATGATCCTTGTTGGAACGATCGTACGAGCTTGTCGTGACTCCTTAACACCGAGAACCATCAGAGCCGCGAGTAACGTAATCACGGCCGATGCAATGAAACATCCCCGCAGTCCGATCCAGTGACTCAACACACCACCGGCCAGAGGACCAAGAATCCCACCCGCAGCGCTGGCCGTGGAGATCACGCCAAGTGCATAACCCACCTGTTTCTCCGGAGTATTGGTGCCAATCAGTGTAATCGAGGCGGGATGAAAACCAGCCATGAGTCCCTGAAAGACCCTCACCGCGATAAACGTATACGGATCGTAAACAAAGAAGTTAGCCAAATGTGCAACGCCTAGCCCTACACCAGAACGGACCAGCATCAGTTTGCTGCCATATTTATCAGCCAGTGATCCCCAGAAGGGTGCGCATAATCCGCTGATCAGAAAGCTGATGGAGATCGAAATACCGGACCAAGCTTCCAGACCGCTCTGTATACCAAGATCATTTTGCAGAAATATAGGAAAGAACGGAACGGACAGCGAGTACGCCATATGATTAAAAAACAGGCCGAACCACAGAATATACAGATTTCGCTTCCATTGTGGCATCTTGGCATTCTCCATACTATATAATTCCTATATAAAAAGTAGGTTATCATCCATATTAGGGTACGACCAATGGAAAGTATAATAGAAAAGTTCAATAGACCCATTCAAGAATTAAATGAATGGGTCTACTACATATCGCAATCATACTATCCCGACAATTGGACCGACATAAACACATCAACCTCGTCTTCACTATCCAACACAAATCCAAATCGTTCATACAATCGACGAGCAGGGCTTCCCTGCAAAACATTTAAAATAACACGTTTCCCCTGAACTTCATCCTGTTCCAGCAGCATGTTCAGTACCTGAGTTCCTATTCTCTGGCCTTGATAATCGGGATGTATGTAGAAATGTTCCAATAGATATGCCTCAGCCTTGGGCTTTAACGCTACACAACCTACCATTGAACCCTCCACTTCAATAATCTGTGTCTGGGCAGGATTGAATGTATTCCGGAAACGTTCACGCACCTTCACATCATCGTACCTTCCCAGTCTGGTTAGATCATCGTATAATACCAAGGCTCGCAAATCAGCGAGTTGCTCTTGGTCCGCCTGTGCAGCTTGACGCATTGTTATTGGGTTCATTTGTTGAATTCCTTTCCATTAGAGACACGTTAATTTTTGAATGTCTTATCGCACTATAGAACACTAAAAATCATACCTTTGGCAGCTCACTTGAGCAACATCGGATTTTAGAACGCACTATATTTTTCAAACATACTGAACTCCTCAAAAAAATAAAAAAGCCCAAAAAGGACGGTGCAGTCTTGCTTATACCAATAAGCGAACCCGCAGCCATCCCTTCTGGGATGTAGATTATTATAGAAAACTATGAAACATGTGAAGCTTGTGCCGCATGTTGTAATGCTTCCAGACCCAATGCTAACGCACCACATAGGCCTGCATGCTGGCCCAATCCGGGCTGCACAATATATTGGTCGATATGTTGCGTGATTGGGGCTGCATTCACATAACCATTGAGATTCCGCACTACCTGCTCCCGGATCATAGGAAACAGATGATCTTGCTGCATCACACCACCACCCAAGATGATCTTTTGCGGCGAATGAAGCAAGATGGCCGTAGTAATCGACTCCGCAATGTAAAAGGATTCGATCTCCCACGCCGGATGATCTGCCGGCAGTTCATTGCCAGGGATCTGCCAACGAGCTTCAATGGCTGGACCTGCTGCCATTCCCTCCAAGCAATCGCCATGATATGGGCATAATCCGGCAAAGTGATCGTCTGGATGGCGTCTTGTCCGAATATGTCCACCCTCGGGATGTAACAATCCGTGTACTCGTTTGCCCCCTGCCACAAGTCCGACACCAACGCCTGTACCAATCGTGTAATATACACAGTTGTCCAGTCCTTGCGCCGCTCCCCACGTCACTTCACCGAGCGCGGCAGCATTCACATCCGTATCCCATCCAAAAGGAACCGGAAATTCATGCTTCAAGGTTCCAACCACATTACAGTTTTCCCACCCAGGCTTAGGTGTGGTCGTAATGTAACCATAGGTGGGACTATCCGGTTGCAGATCAATCGGACCAAAGGAGCCGATCCCCAGGGCTTCCACATCTTTATCCCTGAAATAGTCGATCACCTTGGCAAGGGTAGTCTCCGGATGTTCTGTTGGAAAGCTGATCCGATCTTCAATCTGTCCATGCTCATTACCTACACCACATACAAACTTTGTTCCGCCCGCTTCTATAGCTCCAATACGCATCATTCTGGGCTCCTTTCCTTCATTACAATTAACCTTTAGCCTTGGTTGATGATATCTCATAGATATGAAGTGAAGAGAAAACCAGATCTGTATTTTCGGCATGAGCAGAGATGCCTTGGCAATCCGCATCCGGATAGATCAGATCCGTGATAACCGCCTGACCATCATTTGCAAATACCTCCACAGATGAATGATCTACAAAGATACGCAAACTTTGATTTCCGTTCACTTCTTTTAACTCAGCTGTATGACGGCTCAGGAAAAGTTCATGAAAATTGCCGATGCCCGATCGACTACGATCAACGTACACTTCACTTCGGATCGAGTCTACACCAACGACCGTCTCGTGATCTGCGCCGCTTCTTAGTGCAAAATGGAACGTCTGATCCTGAACCCATTCTGCATGGATCTCATAGTTCACTAGTTGCAAAGTGTTCAACTGCTCACTCACTTGCTGAATCGAAACATCCTGTAGGGACAGTACTGGCGTACGGGCTTGGTCAAGTTCTCGTGCAGGACGTTGAATCAATATAACTTCTCCCGCTCTTGTCTCCAGTGTCAACTCCCGGGCAATGGTCATTGCTCCACGGTAATTATTGGTTGGCGTCTGGTTGGCATACATCCAGTTGCTCATCCAGCCGATAATGAGGCGTCTTCCATCTTCCTCAGGAACGTCAGACCAACTAACTCCTGCGTAGTTATCCCGACCATAATCAATCCAGCGAACCGTATGGGAGGCCTCGTCTGGGACAAATGTAGTTCCATCAAAATCTCCGGTAAAATATTGTGTTCTGGAGCCTTCAATAAAAGCAGGATCTGCACCGATGCTAACAAGCATCACCCATTTCTCCTGCCCTGAATCTCCATCCACTGCAAGCGGGAACAGGTCGGGGCATTCCCACACGCCATCGTGAGAACCAATCCCGGCGCCAAATTCACTTCCTAACGTCCAATCCTTCAGATTGGGAGAACGATACAGACATACCGTTTGACCACAAGCGATAATCATAACCCACTCCTTGGTCTGCTCATGCCAGAACACTTTGGGATCACGGAAATCAACAAAGGATTCATGCTTCAATACCGGATTACCCTCGTACTTAGTCCAGGTTCTGCCGCTGTCTTTGCTATACGCCAGACTCTGGGTTTGTATGGCATCTTGGTTTTTAACTTCAAGATGATGGGTGAAAATAGCAACCAATCCTGGCTCACCATCAAAGAATCCGGTCGTATTATTCCAATCCACTACGGCGCTTCCCGAGAATATAGTGCCATTCTCATCGGGGAGTAAAGCTATCGGAAGTTCCTCCCAGGAAATCAGGTCCCTGCTCACTGCATGGCCCCAATGCATGGGCCCCCATGTGGTTCCATGTGGGTGATGCTGATAGAACAAGTGATACTCCCCATTGAAAAACACCATGCCGTTTGGGTCGTTCATCCACTTTTCTTTCGGTGAAAAATGGTATTCATTTCTGTAATCTTGTTTAAGAATTGTCGACATTATGGTTTCTCCTCCGTACTTTTCTTTATTTGTTATTACGGTCATATCCCGCTTGTTTAATCTGTAGCCATTCTTGCAATCCAAGGCGATCCAACTCTTTCAAGTAAGCATCCCATTCCTGATCTATTTTCCCGTTCTGATACCACTCTGTACGCAGACGTAACACGTAGGCGAAGAGATCGGTCTCAATCGTGGACAAGCGATCCAGTTCATCAATGGAGAAGAACACACTTGGATATACGTTCTCCGCTTTCATATGCGGAACCATAACCTTGTCGAGAAGTTCCATCCGCCAAGCCGCATCTTCCGGTTTGGTTGTGTATTTGTCATAATAACTGTCGAGAATGGCCAATGGTCCGGCGATACTGGTTTTTTGTCTGAGTTCCACAGGTGCAGATCCTTCCAGCGGCAGATGCTTCAGCATCCCTTTGGCTTCATCGAATTCAAAAATATTTTGCTGACTCTCGTCTCCATAAGTACCCCAGTTGTTCTGCACAGATTGGAGCGGATCGTACAGTTGATCTACCCACTTCGCTGTGGATTCCAGGTTTTTATTGCTGCTGGTAATGACCATGCGACCACGATCAAGCCCAATCCCGTTTGTTCTTGTGACATTAACCTCTCCGTTAGGCCCGGCAACTGGAGGCAGAACATCATACGTATCATTCATGCCTGTAATGTTAGCCTTATCCCATGTGAAGTACATGCCGTACTTATTATCCTTGCCTTTCGCAAGATACGTGTTCCAATCCTGCTGGTACGATTCGACATCGATCAGCCCTTCCTTAACCAGCTCATGAATGTATTTAACCGCTTCCTTGTAGCCTTCATCAGCTGCCGTGAAGACCACTTTCCCATCATTGGTTACCACGGTATGATCCCAGTTCTCTCCGAGTCCAAATGCCGCAAAGAGAAATGTCAGATCTTCTCCGCCCGGTTTGTTAATGAAAGATAACGGAATTTCGTCGGCCTTACCGTTGCCGTTTGGATCTTGAGTTTTGAACGCGATCAATACTTCTTTCAGTTCTTCGGTTGTCGTTGGCATCTTCAGTCCAAGCTTGTTCAACCATTCCACATTAATCCAGGGCAAGTTATCCACTGCCTGAATCCGTTGTTTGCCACTTCCGAGTTCTTCAATCCATGGGAATGAGTAAATATGTCCGTCTGGAGCCGTGATCATGCTCTTGTATTCGGGAGCTTCCTCCAGCACCTTTTTCAGATTGGGCATGTGTTGTTCAATCATGTCCTCAAGTGGAATGATCGCCCCGTCCTTCGCCAGTTTCAGGAGATCATAATCCCCGTAACCTGCATCAAAAATGGCATCCGGCAAATCACCGCTGGCGACCGCCAGGTTTCTTTTTTCTGCAAACACATCACTCGTATAGTTCTTCCAGTTGATATGCACATTGGTTTTCTCTTCGAGTCGCTTGTTAATCAGCTTGTCGTTTGGATCAGCGGGAGCCAGCGGAGAGCTCTGTGTTATAAAATTCAATGTCACCTTGCCATCAGGGGATTGCGCCTCACTTGCCGCGCCGCCTCCACCTCCGCCACAGGCGGTTAGAAAGAGCATTGCAGATAACATGGAAATGGACGCCGTTGTAACGGCTTTTCTGGACTTGTTTACTTTTTTCATAATAATGACCTCCATGAGTTGGATTGGATCAACTTACTGTATCGCAGGCTGTTCACTATTTGAGGGAACCGACCATGACACCTTTTTCGAAATACTTCTGGAAAAACGGGTACATGATGATGAGTGGCAGACTCGAAATGACAATCGCTGAGTATTTAATCATCTCGGAGAGCCGTTTCAGTTCTGCCATCGCGAGCTGATCACTGATCATGCCCGGTGCAGCCTGATTCTGAATCAGAATGGAACGCAGAACGAGCTGTAACGGATGCAGGTTCGGATTATCGAGATAGATCATTGCATCAAAATAGGAATTCCATTGCCCAACGAACGCATAAAGTGCGAGTACAAAAATGATCGGTTTCGACAACGGAATGACGATCTGGAAGAAAATCTTCATCTCAGAGGCGCCATCCACGTTAGCAGCTTCTTTCAGTTCTCGAGGGACTCCTTTGAAAAAAGTTCTGGAGAGAATGATGTTCCAGACGTTAACGGCTCCAGGGATGATGATCGCCCACACCGTATCCAGCATGCCGAGATTACGTATGAGTAGATAAGTAGGGATTAATCCCCCGCCGAAGAACATGGTAATGATAAAGATAATCATGAAAAACCCACGTCCCGCGAGCCTATCATCCGACAATGCATAACCTGCAAATATGGATACAGTCACGGTGATCAGTGCAAAGGAAACCGAGTACAATACCGCATTTGCAAACCCCCGGATCATGGCTGGATTGGACAAAATCATCTGATATCCGTCCAGGCTCCAGTCCGATACATTAAAGGACAGTCCACGATTCAGTAACACCGTGGGGTCCATGAATGAGGCGATAACAATATAAATCAGGGGAACAACCACAACCAGTACAGCACAGGTGAGAAAGATGGCATTGAGTGTGAGGATCAACCGATCCATTCCCGTGTGTTTAACAACCATGGATAATACTCCTTTCCTAATAGAGGCCTTCGCCTTCATTCAATTTCTTCACAATCAGGTTCACCGTCACCAGCAAAATCACATTGATAACCGAGTTGAACAATCCAACTGCCGCAGAATAAGCGTAATCTCCAGACTGTAGTCCCACCTTGTAGACATACGTGGCAATAATCTCGGAGGAAGGCAGGTTCATGGACGTCTGCATCAGATAGGCCTTCTCAAATCCAATGGACATAATCCCGCCAGCTGCAAGGATAAAGACGATGGCCATAATCGGACGAATCGTTGGAAGGTCAATGTGGCGAATACGCTGAAGGAGATTCGCTCCATCCAGATTAGCCGCATTGTGAAGCTCCGGATCAACATTGGCCAAAGCCGCGACGTATATGATGGAAGCCCAGCCCGCTCCGGTCCAGATATCGGACAAAATGTAGATCCAGCGGAAATATTCCGGTTCAGACATGAACATGATCGGCTGACCTGTAATCCATGTGGCTAATTGATTAATTGGCCCTGTCGGTGAGAGGAAGATGAACAGCATACCCACAACCACAACAACCGAGATGAAATTGGGTGCGTACAGAAACAATTGAATATTTTTCTTGATCCCAGCTTTGCGTACCTGATTCAGCATGAGTGCCAGTAAAATAGGCACCGGGAAACTGAATATCAATCCCAAAAAGCTGAGTTTAAGCGTATTCATTAAAATGATATCGAAATTGGGTGAAGCTATAAATTTCTCGAAATGCTTCAGTCCTACCCAATCACTACCCATGATGCCTTTGATCGGACTGAAATCCTTAAACGCAATGATGGCTCCGTACATCGGAATGTACTTGAAGATAAGAGTCAAAATTAAGGCTGGTGCAAGCAACATATATAAAAAGTAATTTTTTTTGAGCTGCTGTAACCTATGACCGCTTGTCGTCCTCACTTTCAGTACCCTTCCTTCGCCCTTTTTGCTGTCGGCTATGTTATCCAACACGATACCCCCGTTCATTCTAGAAGTTGACAATTGTTTTCAGTAAGGGCTTTCAATATTTACAATTGCCTATTTGATAATTTACAATTTATCAGGTTTCAACGGATTTAGTCAATACGTTTTGTAAAAAAATATTTGTGCATTTGATCATTTCATCTTTGCATCAATGTAACTAAAGAGGATTAAATTTGCATATATACAGCACTGAATCGTTAATACCCGCATAGATATTTCTATATCATGACTGTAATAGATTATCATTGTTACACTAATTAACAAAACTTCTGGAACAATTATGAAAATAGAATTCAACTATCTAAATGTAAATGTAATTGTGCATTTGTAAAACAGAGATTGCTATTTGTCCCGTTCTATTATACATTTGACTTAGAGAAGAATATGGATGACTATTGATGATTAGAGGTGAAGCATTAGATGGCAAAGGAAAAAGTCACGATACAAGACATCGCTGATGCTTTGGGGATCTCCAGGAATACGGCTTCCAAAGCATTAAATGATAGCGGAAACATCCCGGATGAAACCCGAAATCGTGTAATTAAAAAAGCAATTGAACTTAAATATAAACAGTTTGCCTATATGGACAATGAGCATGTTCTAACCAAGGCTCCGGGCAATATCGCCCTGTTAACTGAAAACCTGCCTAATACATCTCACTTTGGTTCGTTATTAATCAGCGGTCTGGAGAAAAGAATCAGTGCGGAGGGATACAATCTCTCGATTCATATCGTGCGTGAAGACGATCAAGATACACTTACACTTCCCAACAATTTTGATATAGCCAAAGTGGACGGCATCATTTGCATTGAATTATTTGATCTGGAATATACACAGCTGATTACCGATCTGGGCATTCCCACCATCTTTATCGATTGCGCTTCCAACATATGTTATCCCGAATTCAAAGCAGATCTGCTACTCATGGAGAATGAACATAGCATCTATCAGTTAACCACAAAATTAATTGAGAGCGGCTACACAAGTATTGGATTCGTCGGAGATTACAATCACTGCAAGAGCTTTAATGAACGATGGGTTGGATATCAGCGTGCTATGCTGGAGGCGGGGTTGCAGGTCGACCTGTCCCATTGCATTGTAGATAATGATCGCCTGTGTTTCTCCAAGCCAGGATGGTTGAACCAGCGAGTGGAAGAGCTGGCCTCCCTACCTTCCGCTTACGTATGCGCTAATGACTTCATTGCAGTTGACCTGATCAGGGCGTTAAAAGACAGAAATGTCGCTGTCCCACAGGATATTGCGATATGCGGATTCGATAATGCACCCCAATCTCGAATTATTGAGCCAGCATTAACGACGGTTCATATTTATAGCAATGAGATGGGCATTAAGACTGCGGAGATGCTGTTATCCCGGATTAATAGTCCAACACAGCCGTATCAGGTCTCCCACATTGTGACCAAACCCATCATCAGGGAGTCCACACCAGCAATCATGGCCGATCATTCTCAGATGGTTCATAGTTCTGCAAAATAAAAAAAACGTATGTCTCACGAGTAACAACTCGTGAAGCATACGTTTTTTTGTGGTTTCGATTTGGTTGGATGAAAACTCTATCCTATCCATCGTGGCCTAGATAAAAAATCATCTCGCGATTAAATCTCTTTCAAGATGCCTTTTACAAGTCCGATAAAGGTTGTTTTCACTTGCGCAGCCACTTCAATAACTTCATCATGACTTAACGGCTGATCCAGAATACCACAGGCCATGTTGGTCAGACAGGAAATGCCTAGTACCTTCATACCGCCATGAATGGCAACAATGGCTTCAGGTACCGTGGACATACCCACTGCATCCGCACCCATCGTACGAATCATGCGAATCTCCGCTGGTGTCTCATATGCCGGGCCACTCCACCATGCATAGACACCTTGCTGCAGGCCAACATTCTGCTCTTCTGCAACCTTAAGGGCAATACTGCGCAGTTCACGATTGTATACCTGTGATACGTCTGGAAAACGAACACCCAGTTCAGCATTATTCGGTCCCATCAACGGGTTATTGCCTACCAGGTTAATATGATCTGTAATGAGCATCAGTTGACCCGGCTCAAAGCTTGTGTTGATGGCTCCGCAGGCATTGGTGATAAGCAATTGCTCGACACCCAGCGCCTTCATGATCCGAACGGGGAAAGTCACTTCATCCAATGTAAAACCTTCATAATAATGAAGGCGGCCTTTCATCGCTACAACCGTTTTGCCCATCAGTTCACCAATAACCAATTCATTGGCATGACCGATAGCCTCCGATTGAGCGAAATACGGAATATCTGTATACGGAATAACGGTCGCATTTTCAATCTCGTCCGCGAGCGCTCCCAGTCCAGATCCCAGAATCATGCCTACGGCAGGTTTGGTATGGATTCGGTTTAATATGTAATCTCTTGCTTCCTGAATATGTGCGGATTGATGCATAATGATATCCTCCTGATGATCTGAATTGAGTTAACGAAAACTGAGTTAATGAGGTGCTACTCATCAAGTGTAATGAACAATGGTCATGATGTAAATGGAAGCTGTTCTATATACAATAAAAAAACGACCCTATGCTCCAGAATCGTTTAAAAACATGGACATACCCTAATCCAATGTATATTTGTTTCTACTTTTCATGTAATCAATTGTCATGATCAGTAACAGCATCAATGTAGCAAACATCAGCGGTTTGGCAAAAGTACCTTCTTCAAAAATATAATAACTAAATATGAAATTTCCGGCAAAAGTAATTAAATAGTTTCGGATGCAATCCATCTTCTCATCTCATTTCAGGAAAGAATTTGGTTCACCATTTCTTCAACCCTATCACATAATCCCATTTAATACCATATTTTTATCATCCATACAAATCAACGCCTCTAATCATGCACGAGATAACCGCACCGTATAATCTATATTGACTACAGCAAAAAATCGGCCACATCGTGACCGATTCTCTCCACTTCCCTGATGTTCAGGACATAGGGTTAATGATACGCCAAAATGATTCCTTGGGCTGCAACTGCTGATCAAAAACAAAGGGCCAGTTTTTGCGTCCGCGTACCGGGAAATGGTCGAGCCAGGTATAATTGTCGGCCACTCCCCAGAATGTCACAGAGGTAATAGATGATTTGTATTCACGGAACAAATTAAAGATTTCTTCATATCGACGCTCCTGTAGCTCAGCCATCTCCGAAGTTGGCGCGGTGAGGTCCGTTCGACGATCCTCATGACGAAACACGGACATATCCAGCTCCGTAACATGCAACTGCACATCCAGTGAAGCATAACGCTCAATAGCCATTCGGATCTCCTCAATCGAAGGACCATGAATATTCCAATGCCCCTGCAACCCAATCCCGTGTACAGGCGCTCCCTTGTCCAGCAAAGACCGAACCAGATTGTAGATCTTCTCCCGTTTGACCGGATCCGTCTCATTGTAGTCATTATAGAAAAGAAGAGCATTTGGATCAGCTTCATGAGCCATACTGAACGCTTGCAGCAAATAATCTTCCCCCACCAGCTCTAACCACTTCGTGTCCCGCATGAACAGGTCGGTCTTATCTTCAACAGCTTCATTAACGACATCCCACGCATATATTTGCCCCTTATACCGACCTACTACCGTATCAATATGTTGCTTCAAGCGAGATAATAACAGCTCTCTGGAAGCGGGAGCACCTGAGGTATCCTCAAAGACCCATTTCGATGTTTGATTATGCCAGACCAAAGTATGTCCGCGGACCCCAATCCCTTGGGCAACAGCAAAATCAACAATTTTATCCGCCGCCTCAAATGTATAACGATCCTCTTCCGGGTGAATTTCTTCAAATTTCATCTGATTTTCAGCCGTGATACTATTGAAGTGTTTGGCAATGAAATCTCCTTCGGACTGCAACATTCTGGTATGTACAGCAGCACCTATTTTGAACGTATTAGCGTACGTAGCATGTAGTGATGGAATTTCGGTTGGCATTTACAATTCCTCCCTGCCAGTTTTTATCCATCATATCGTTTGTTGAATACGCTTACAATGAACAAATTATACTTCTTCCCCCTCATATTTAACTATTTATGATCATCGGCCCTGTTTGCACAACAAAAACACCTCCACGTATGTCCGACTGCTCATCTGAACAGAACATTTCTCGGAAGGTGTTTTGTGATCGGGCTGTTCAATTAAATTCAACTCATATACAAAGAGGATATGAAGCCTTACAGCTTGTCCACCTGTAACAAGGTCACCTGTTTCACTGTGCATGCCGGGTTAATTTGTTCCTCGGACAGAATGTTCAGCTTAATCAGGCTTTTCAGCTTATGGCTGTCTACCTTGGATAACAATCGCCAGATGTCCGGGTCTGGAAGAGAAGCATACAGCTTCTGATCATCGTATTCCTTCCGGTTCTGAAGCACTGTTTTCACGGTGTAACCACCAACCTGCGTCTCATAGACCCCTTGTTCTGCACAATACGCTACAATCTCATCTCGTAGTACAGACAACTGCTGCTCAATATGTTTTTGCTGCTGTTTCAGTTCAAAGTAAGTTTGCACTTTCTGCTCCATATCAATCACGCTCCTCTACTATCATAGGTATGCGAGGATCGCTAGTTTAGGACTGACTGTTTATTTTATTTAAAAAAAGTGGTCTTTCTATTACTTAATCGTATACTGTCGTCATTGTATATCCCCGTATTACGATTACAGCAGAGGTTCATTCAAATACGGATTATGGACAGCCATGCTGTGAACCTTTTCCATTACATCTGGCCCCATGGGGACATCCCCAACGCGCTTTAACAGAATCCAGCGAAGACAAGCTACAGCTTCAAAAACCTGCTCCTCTTCCAGCGTGTACGTATAACTTGCAGAACGTGCAAATTGAGCGCGATACATCTCGCCATAACTTTCCCCATTATAGACGGTGATCAGAAACACAGACCATGCCATATCGTACCTTGGATCACCATATTGCCCATTAGTCCAATCGATGATGGTGTAATGGTCGTCCATCTCAAGAATGTTTCCCAGATTATAATCGCCATGAATCAAGCGGTCCTGTCTGATCTGGACCTGCTGGATCAAGTTTGCCAGAAGATCATTTATATCGTCATGTAACTCAATTTGAGGAAAAAAGTATTGAACAAAATCGTACCTGAATATGTATTCTTCATCTTCTCCAGTACCCACTTCATTCACCGGATAACGATGGACCTCCATTAATCGCTCAGCCAAATGTGTCAGTTTGGTCTGTGTTAATTGGGTAATCCGCTCTCCATCATAGCTCGTTAACAGCACTTGATTCTCTTGCTCGTCTAATCCCCAACCGTAGGGTTTGGAAACACGAATTCCACTTTGATAAAGCTTGGACAATAGTCGATATTGTTTGGCGATATCCGGTTTAGAATCCTTGTCCCAGACTTTCAAGACGTACCGCTGATCTCCCATTTCGATTTTCATCACAGTTGCTTCTAGTCCAGGTGACAAGGGAATGATCTGATACTCCTGTTTAATCACCTGCTGAATACGTTCATCCAGTTCTACCCAATTCACCTGGCTAAGTTGAATCGTCATCGTTCTCCTCCTTCCATGATACACAAGATTAGATTATAATCGTTTATCAAATACCTTCTGCCATTTCTTCTCTTCATAACCGATAGCTATATAAAACCGATGTGCAGATTCCCTTTTTCCGTTACAACGTACCCGAATCTTATCAAAGCCGTTAACCCGAGCCCATTCCTCGCATTCGCTCATGATTATCTTACCAATCCCCATCCCTTGATGAATCCCATCCACAACTAGTCCACCAATCTCGGCAAAAGATGGACTCTCAATGGAATGTCTTCCCTGTACATGGCCCCAGCCTACGACCCTCGAATCAATCTCAGCTACACATACATAATGGTCTGGTAAGGAAGAGAGAAGAGTTAGTCTCTCCTTGATTTCTTCAGTTGTGCTGACATAACCCAGTTGATGGGATAATTGGCTCATCACTTCGCCATCCTGAATCGTAGCTCTCCTGCAATGAATCATAACCTCTCCTCCGTTCATTCATGTCATGCCGCTCTCTCCCTGTTAGTCAGGTATAATCAGGCCTTTGCCAATGACATTGGCGGATACTGGCTGTTTGCCCAATTCTCTGGCCCATACCGACAGCTGTCCCATATGGTGAATCTCATGGGCGATCACATGTCGCATAACTTCTCCCCATGAATCTGTACTGGCCTTGCCAGCTGAGCGATGATCAATATAAGCTCTTTTTTCCATACTCGAATCCCAGGCTCTAACAAATGCCTCCACATCAGGACGTAACTTGCGATCGAGTCGCCTTACCGCCTCAAGATTCTGGTAGTTTGCAAAATCTTCTGCATCATCCGGTTTGCCCTGTAGCAACTGAAGCCAGCTCCACTCTACATCAATGATATGAAATAATGTTTGTAATATGTTGCCTACTCCGCCCATGCGAGGCCGAAGCAATTCTTCAAGCGGCACATCTTCACACCACACATACCATTGCTCACGTACCATCCAGTTATAACGAAAGAATGTTTCCATTGGTATATTCCCCTTTATCGGCTATATTTTTCAGAGAGATTTGATCAATTCTGTATTGGCAACGGTATCCTCCGAATGTTCAAGATCACCATAAATTCTACTAATCTGATTGAATCCGGATTTGATCCAGAAGCGTAATGCAGTCCAATTTTTGAGCGCTACGTTGATTCGAATTTCCTTGTAACCAAGTTCGGAAAAGTGACGCGTCAACGCCTGAATTAATTCTTGTCCATATCCCTGCTTCTGGATCTCGCTCTGGATATATAAAAATTCGAGATAGATTGAATCCTCGGAGGGATACCCATGGTACACACTTAACAAACCAATATAGCGGTCATCCTCATTTGTGCGAATGGATTGAATTCGATAATTCTCCAGCCTGCCTTCCGGCGGAAGGTGGCCTTCTTCAAAACATTCTTTCACATAATTCCGATCATGCTCTTGTCCATCCCATTGATGCAAGTACCGACTGGTTTCATATAAGGACTCAAGTTCAGGAATATCGGATTCTTCCACATTCGAGATAATAAGTCGGTCTGACTTCCATTCTACTGGAAGTTGTTTCATCGTTATCACTCCATCTTTATATCTATATAAATTAAACTATTGAATATTTACACTTACCACTCCGATGACAGAACAACCTTCCGATCGCTGTTATCCCCAAATTTTTTTGATTCATTTTATAATGGGAAACTCCGGAGATGAGCCTATGCTTCCGATGCAGCTTTCTTTCAGAAAGCTTTTAGGCGAACACTTCGCTTCTTCAGGTTTTTTCTGTCCTCTCCGTTTCGTGTAAATATTCAGTTCAATTTATTTAGTTAATTTCTTTTTTATATACAAGATTACATGAATTCCTGCATAAATAAACAGGACATTGAACAAATATAGAAGTACATTTAAATAGATGCCAGATATAAACCAGATAGTTCCCTCAGAATTAGCATAATGATAATCCGTAAAAAATCGGAGCGGGAAACCATACTCTGTTCGGAGCGGTCCATCTTCAGTATGTAAAGTTCCAGGAATACATAGGATGGCTAATACAGCAAGCCAGGCTGATAGATTCATTATTCTTTTGTTAATCGTCAATACATCTCCCCCTTATTCAACACTAACGGTATCTTCACCAAAATACGTCCCTTCCAACTTTTGATCCAAAAAGTCTCTTAAGTCCTTTTGATCAAGTATATATTTCGAATCTCTATTAAATCTGCTTTTTGTGGATACAATAATCTGTTTCCGATTGTATTGAATCGTAACTTTAGCGTTATGCTTTAATTTCAAAGCAATTCCCGCACTAATACTTCCTGTGACATCATCTACTGGTATTTTGGCTGTTTCCGGGGCTGCATTCAGCCAGCCGACTATACGGCTAATGTCTTCTTTACTTAACGTAACATTGTCAATGCTAACGTGTGCTCCAGCGTCGCCTGTCCTGGTGTACACGACTATGCTCATCTCTGTGCTTATCACTTGATTTCTCGAAATCGGCTTATTTGGATCAGGGTTACTCGTGATTAGAAGATACAGAAACATGATTGCCACACCTATGAAAAACCAGAATCGCCTACGTTTTCCTAGCATTACAGCGCATTCTCCGTATCCAGCACGTTGGCAAACAGTCTCAGTACCGTATTGTGATGCTCAATAATCTGCTCCGCTTGAAGTGTCTTTGAATTCCATGTGCTGTGCGCATCTTGAACCAGATTGACCGTGTAACCCAGACTGAACGCTCTGCGGCAAGTCGTGTCCACACATACCTCAGTCTGCATACCCGCGAGAATCAACTCCGTCACGCCATCTTCTTGCAATTTCAGATGCAGATCGGTTTTGTGAAACGAATCCGGTGTCTCTTTTTCGATAACGAAGTCACCAGCTATAGGTGCAATGGACGGATGGATGTCCCACCCCGTTGTTCTTCGTTCCAGTGGACTGCCTGCCCCTTCGCAGTGTTGGATATATATGATGGAATGCCCTGCTTCACGGGCCCTGGCAATTAACACCTGGATCTTCTGAAGCAATCGTTTCCCTTGATATACGGGATCTGCTTCATCAAACATCGCTACCTGTACGTCAATGATTAGAAGTGCACAATGCGTTGTCATTTTGCTTTCCTCCTGACAAATCAATTTAATTCAACTCTTTTTTCTTCGTACCTTTAACAAAACTTCCAATCCCATATCAATCAGTACAAATAGGATAGCGGCAAGAACGCCAAATAAGGTCAGAACTAACGTCTCTTTGAAATCCAAGATTGCTTCTCCTGCGCCCATGACCAGATAATAGATGTACATGCCCAAAACTCCAGCACATGCATAGCCTAATATCCTCGTACTTAGATACAACACATGATTAGGGAATTGTATTCGGCTGAGCAGATAGTCTAACAATATCGATAAAGGTAGCCCGATCAACAGGATCAATGGAGTCGCGTATATCGGATAAATAAGAATGTAAAAATCAAAACTGTAGGTTTCATTCATCGATATGAGACTTGCAGCCAAAGTAAAACAAATGATGGTTAGAACGGTTGTCATCAGCTTTCTTCCCATGTTCATCTCATCACTCCAATACAGTTATCTCTATTCATTGGATGTGCTCATGCGTCAGATTTTGCCGGCTGCCATCCGATTTCTTGAGACCAACGATGTGCTCTCTGTAATATGCTCCACACCATTGGTCCTTTTCCTTCAACATATTTGGGACGCTGATCTTTATACAATGACATGAGTCTGTGCTTTTCTTCTGCATATTTCAAACAATCTTCTGGATGCTCCCTTAAATAGTCTCTGAACAGCAAGGTCATCTGCTCGGAGAAACTGCCTACTTGTCTAACGTGTATATGTATCCTTCTGTTTCCGGGTTCTTCACGAAAGTAACGTTTAGTCTTATCTGGATTTTCTGCTCTGAATACAAATCCGACTGTTTCAATCTCATGTTTGTAGTCCAACAGATTCTCATAATTAGAAACAGATATTTGTATATCTATGATGGGTTTGGCATCTATTCCAACAATTGAAGTGGACCCAACATGGTCAATCCGCACGGCCTTTTTTCCTAACGCTTCTCTTAATTTCGAACCCGTTTCGAGAAACAAATCACGCCATGCCGGATCATACTTTGCAATTCTCCATTGATCCTCCATACAACTCCTCCTTGGTTATTCAATCAAGCTATATAATTAAATAACACGTTCTTTTAACCTTTTGTTACATGTAGATTATTTAGTGATGCCATATAGAGATCATGCAAAATCATCATTGTTTATCCCTAGTTCTATTTGTTTTTGGGATTCAACCATATATTCGTACACATCATCAATTTCTGTTATACCTTTAATATTCTCTTTTAACAGTTCAATAATTAATTGATTATCACTCTCTCGCATCTTTATATCTTCCATATAGTTATCGTTATAGTCGTTCATAAAATCTAATTTGTTCTTATAAAATCGAAATCTCTCCAAAACATATACTTCCTTAAGAATAATAAATAATGCTACAAAATCCTTAAAGTTTCTGGCCACTAACGTTACTTGATTCCCAAATGCCGTAGGTTGAATAAAGATAATAGGCGCTTCTTCCAAATCACTAATGGATCTGTTGAACGTGAAAAAAGCAAAATGGTCACCATCTGCCCCTGTTCTTCCAAATATGATGGCATCATCTGGCGTACAGTAGTATCTATCATCATCATTGTTAAAACTAATATAAAAACCCATATAATCGTCGATGGTTCCAACATGTTGTTCACGTAATTTCTTATCTATTCGAACGATGTCTACTAAGGATTCTGGCATTTTATAATGTACTTGCAAGTTTAAATCCCTCTCTTCTATTGGCATTTATTAATATATCTATATTTTGACACAAATTAAAAAAAAGAGAAGGACCCTTAGGCCCTTCCCTTAACTTCTTAATGATAATCACACTTGAAATTTGTAAACTCAGCTGAAGCATCTTGCCCGCTCGTGTATAACCCAATAAGTACGCCTGTAAAACCTCCTGCCACCTCCGAGGATAGGTATCTCGTCTGTGCCGTGCCCAGCAGAATCTCTTCACCATCTACTTGAAACAGGAAGCTGTAGCGTTCCTGGCTTGAACGGATTACCAGCGTTGCATGCTGTTTATTTCCCAGATCCACTTCATGTTCTCTCGATTTGATATCACCGATGTTTAGACGCTCGATCACCTTATAGCCGTCCTGCTCCCCACGAATAGCCACTTCATAATGATGATTCTCATCCATGTAGATCGTGATCCCAGCTTCTCCAGTCGTCAGACTGACATCGACTGAAATTGTGGCATTAAAGTCTTTTTGACGTAACCCAATGAACGTCGGGGATGCCGGAACGTCCAGCGTTACATCGGTTCCTGTTAGCGTAAGCTTGTCTGATTCAAGCTGATAGTGCTCTGTATTTGGATGACGAAGGTAACACCAGTCGAGGTTCCAGTCTGTATTTTCAAACGTATAATGCTTCTTGTCCTGCTGGATCACCGTGTCCGGGATACGATTAGTCTCAAAACTCGTCAGCGTTGTACCTTCATGCCCGGCTGTAAACCATCCGTCTTCATCAAACGTAATCGGAGTCAGAAATACTTCTCGGCCCAAATGATGGTACGTAGCCCATCTGCCGATCTGTCGGAATCCCAAGTGAAAGAGCCACCAGTTCCCCAGATCATCCTGAACCAGATCACCATGCCCCACGCCCTGGAGCTCATACCCGCCCAGATTGCGATTCGTTAGAACCGGATTGTGCACGTAGGCTTCGAACGGTCCCGAAGAAGAAGTCCCCCGAGCATAGGTAACCATATGACCATATTCGGTGCCGCCTTCAGCTGCAAGCAGGTAATAATAACCGTTCATTTTATAGAGATGCGGACTTTCCAGATATCGTCCACCTGTTCCGTTCCATATCGAACGACTTGGGCTAAGTTTGCGACCAGTTTCAATCTCAAGCTCACACTGGACAATTCCGCCAACGCCTTCATCATCCACGCCATTACTCATAAATAAGGTTTTTCCATCTTCAAAATACAAATCGGGATCAATCCCACCTTGATCCACATAAATAGGCTCAGACCATTCTCCGTAAATATCGTCCGTCCAGACATAGAAGTTCTGATGCGTCGTATCATTCGTTGTGACCATATAAAAACGCCCGTCATTATGCCTGATGGTTGGGGCAAATACACCCCCGGAGCTGTTCACCGTCTCGAGCTGAATCTGGCTTTTACGAGTCAGGCAGTGACCAATCTGCTTCCAATTCAGCAGATCCTTGCTTTCAAAGAGCGGTACGCCCGGAAAATATTGAAAAGAACTGCACACCATATAGTATGTATCGTGCACCTTAATCACACTAGGGTCTGGATAAAAACCTTTTACAACAGGGTTATTGTATTTCATTACTCCACTCCATCTCTTATCATAAAATTCACAAATATAAGAATTCAACTTTGTAACAACTACAAAAATTAAACACCATTGGGTGTGAACTTGCAATGAATCTGGATTGCATCTTGGAGCTAATTTTATTAAATTAATATATGTGTGATTTTAGAAGAGTGAAGATAGGGAGTTGTACAGATGATCAAAGCAAATGGAGAGCCCCAGTTCCTTCCTTTATATGAGGCGCTGGCAAGTGAGGTCAGATGGAGAATCATGGATATGATTGCAGATCGCGAAATGAATGTGAAGGATATTGCCGCAGTATTAGAGCTTAGCCCCTCCATTGTCACGATGCATATTCGCAAACTGGAGGATGCGGGTCTAATTGGGAGCAGGCGAGTTCGGATCAACGGAGGGACGCACAAATTATGTTACCTCAAGCAAAATCAGATTGAGATCGAGTTGCCATCCGCAAGCCAAACTTCACGAACCAGAGAACAGACGATAGCCGTGGGACACTACACTGCTTTTGATATTCATCCTACTTGTGGGCTAGGGACACTTGAGAAAGAAATCGGCGTATGGGATGATCCCCGTTACTTCCTTGATCCCGAGCGGGTACACGCCGCTATCTTGTGGTTTGGGAAGGGCTATGTTGAATATAAAACACCGAACTTTGTCCCTCCTGACCAGACAACCGATGCTATTGAAATTTCGATGGAACTGGCGTCTGAAGCTCCGGGATTGCGAGATCATTGGCCTTCCGATATTCGTTTCACCTTCAATGGCATTTCTCTTGGAACGTGGACAAGCCCTGCCGACTTTGGCAGAGCAGCACGCGGAAAATATACACCAGAATGGTGGCATCGTAATGTGAATCAATACGGTTTATTGAAGACCATTCGCATTGATGGTTCCGGTACGTATATGGACGGTGAGTGGATGTCAGACGTTACTCTCGTGGATATTAAGCTTAGCGAACCGTTCTGGACGCTTCGCTTCACAGTTGACGAGGAAAGCCCCAATGTAGGGGGATTAACGATCTATGGTGCCGGTTTTGGTAACCATGATCAGGACATTGTTATACGTGTATTGGGTTAAAGTGGCTAGCTGCACAAGAATTCTCCCTTTCCTGACCTACAGGAGAGGGACGCATCGAAAATGCTGCTCCTCAGTTACTTTTGAAGCACAAGCCTAATCAATCTTTACCCTCGTTCTTTTAACAGTTCCTTAATTTCCCTTAACTCTGATAATATTTCTTTGGTGTGCTGGCTATTCTTGGAGTTATCTATTCCAACTTTCACAACATAAATACCGAGGAACAGATACACCACCAACATAATGATCATTCCCATGTATATCTCTCCTTTCCAAAGTAGCAGCACATTGCTACGAACGTTCACTATCCTCTCTCTCCAACTGATTCCCATGGAATGCCTTCAAAATAAATGGCAACCTTCATTGTGATTCCTCCTCAGGAATATACATCGTCTGAATCTCCTGCACACCCGGAATAAATCCCAGATTCAGATACACGGACTCCGCATCATTTCCTTGCATCACATACAATCGCAGCACGGGATATTGACCCTTAAGCGCATTCAAAGCTCTCTGTAACATCAGTGTAGCAAGCCCTCTTCCTCTATATGCCGGCCGAACCCCTATGCTATATACAGCAGCCTGATTATCTTGCAAGCACAAGCGACAATTTGCAATAAGCTGTCCCGTTTCCTTGTCGTATACAAGCGTGGACGCTTGGGTCAAAATCTCATTGGTATAATTAGGGTCATCGCTTGGTGTAAAATCTGCAAGCGTGGTATGTTTTCTTCGTGTAGCTTCAAGACTTCCTGCAAAACTCTCTAGGTCACATTGAGCAATCTCATCTTCATTCACATATTTTTTGGTGCCGGTTTCACTTTCAATAATCTCTGGACTCTTCACGGTTACCCTGTTGTCCCATTCGACTTCAAAATGATCTGTAGGCCGCTGCATCCAGCGACATCTGAACTCCACTGGCCAGAATCCAGCTCGTGCGTATAGATCGACTTGGTCTGGAAGAATCTCAAAGGTCAGAATGCGTTTGGTGCGATCCGACCACTGTAATAATTTATGCTTCAGAAGCTTCAATACATCAAAGCACTGCTGGAATGGCGGGACAAAAAACAAATGATACATCCGGTTAGGCTCCATTCTCACGCCACCTATTTTGCTTTCCCCTTTGTAAATCCAGTACGCACTGATCTTGGAAGAACTGAACTCTTCTTCCCTGAAAAATCCGACATAACGCATATCATAATAAACCGTGCAATATAATCCCCATTCGGCAAAATCTGCTTTGCGAATCGAATATTCATCCGACAGATCATATTGAAGAATATCTGTAGACCACTCAGTTAAAACCATACGTAATTCCTCCTCAGTTTTAATTAAATGCCAAGCAATCAAATCATTTTTCTATACGCCACCCCGTGAACATCAAAATACCAGTTTCCCGTTAATTCTTCTTCTCCATGGATCACATCCGTATTGGTCAGCATATCGTACGCACCTGCCAGGATCTCCATGCGATCAGGCTGATCCGTTTCCATTATCAGTTGGTCGATCAATTGCCGCGCGATTCTTTGGTACATATCCATCACAGCCAATAATTCTTCCGTGATTTCTTGGGTTATCGCCTTCACACCTTCATATCCTTATCCGGGTATCCAATTTCTGCAATTTCACCTTCGATATCACTTAATTTCAGTTCATCATTTAATTGCTGTAGTAAGACCTCATCGATCGGCTTCATATCAAATACCTGTTCAACCAGATTGATATCCAACGCTATCTCGTAGTAATCCTGTGCCCAAGCATGATAATATTTCGCGCCGCCTACCAAAATCTCTAACAGTTCGTATTCATGATCCCCAAGCTCCGTGCCCGCAGACCACCCTTCCTGATCCGCCACACTCCAGATACAGAACGTCGTCTGATCCATTACAAATGCCGGCTCTACCACAAAAGTATTAAATGCTTCTGGAACGCTTTTTACCACCTCACTCCTATCAACCTTATGCTGAAGTGTATACTCTTTATCAAAGCCTTTAATAATTAGCCCATTCGGACTGAATATTGCAAAATAATGATCTCCTTGCCCATTTCTCATGGATGCCATTTGCTCATTCGTGTCCCACTGGGAATTATACGAGTAATACCTGTACTCCCATTCCGGCATCAAAATGGCATCCAGCATAGCTGCTGCCTTTAGAATCTGTTTGCATTCACTAATGTGAGGAAGTTTATCAATAAAATTAAGATTACCCATCGTGTGATATTGCCTCCTTCACCCTTTCAAATGGAATAATTAGTTGCCCGACCTTGCGGTTAGCAAGGATATAATAACGTATCCAAAAAGTTGAACCGCAAATACAATGACAACAAACTCAACCATTATGCTGTTCGCTGCATTAAAATCATTCACAAGATCCACGAAGATCTTCCCAGGTCGGGATAATATATCCCACGAATTCCACCGATTAAATCTACCAATGTAAACCCCTATACTGCTCAATAGCAAAATAACACCGACAACCATCATGCTAATGTACTTATTTATTAATTTGTTTAACATGCCATGGATTTGAATGATTGAACAAGTTGAGAGCAGCAATCCGATGATCGCTACGGCAAACGTCAGGGTGAGTCCATACCAAAAATCAATATTAACCCAAAATCTAACCTCCCCTTGAGCATCAAAATATCTGAATGAATGCAGAATCTCCGTAAAAAGGTAGGCCGCATTGGGCAGAAAAAAGAGCCATACTCCACACATCAGCCCCATACATATCATGCTCGTTGTGGTTAATTTCTTATTGAATATGTATCTAATGCAGGATGAGATGATAAATGGTACCCATGCCAGGAACATATCCCAACTTAAAAATTGATACATATTCCTATCTGTTTGGGCACGTAAATACATCACAACACCTAGACAACATAAAGTAGCCACGAGCAAAGTAACGATGAGTCGGACATCTTGAACCGGATGTTTGTTATCTTTCATTTCTTTGCTTCTACTTCCTTTTCCTTGATGAATGTTATAAGTTATAAATACTTTTTAAATGCCTTGCTGGATCTTCCGTTGTACCCCAATTTCGTATAAAAGTGATGTGCTTCGTTTCTGGATGATCCGCTCGTAAGAAACACCTTCACACAATTTTTCTGCACACATACATGCTCTATATGTTTCATCAATTCAGATCCATATCCCTTGCTCTGCACATGTTCCGTAATGATAACCCGCTCAACTACGCCGAATGGTCTATTTTCCACCAAAGCATCCAGACAAATATGTAAATGAGCCGTGCCGATCACCTGATCATCCAGTTCATACACAAACAAGAAACTGTTTGGGTTATTCCGAACTTCTTCAATCCGTTCTGCCAGTACCTTCGTGTTTAAGTTGTTTGGCAATAATTCTGTATACAGTCTTTCGATAACCGCTGCATCTCTAGCTTCTGCCTCTCTTATCATCAAGCTTCTCCTCCCTGTTACCTCACTTGATAACTTAAAATGATATCACCGTTGTCCTCGAATTCACCCGTGTCCTGAAATCCGCAACGTTTATACAGCGCATTTGCCGCAATGTTATGTGGAACATGGGATACCCTGATCTGCTGGCAGTCACTTCTCTCTTGCAACATACAAACCACTTCTTGAATAGCAAGTTTGCCGTAACCCTTCCCCTGGTACTTCTCATCCATCATGAAGCGCAGAATCCAGTAATACCCGTCATTGTAGATCTCGTTATCAAATAAAATAAAACCGACCATCTGATCCTCTGCCAAAATACCGTATGGTTTGGACGTAATCTCCTTCGTTGCATGAATCAATGAATCCGCATTGCTAGCTACCAAATCTAGCTGATCTTCCCGTGGTTTAAGGTGGATGCACTCAAGTTCATTTTCTTTGGTTATAGGTCGTAACGTCACTTGCTCCATACCCACAATCCTCTCTCCTTGCAGCTTATTTACTAGATTTTCTTGATCAACATAATCTCCATAGGTTGTGTATCCAGCAATAGAGCCCCTGCATCAACATACCCCAGCTTTCGATAGAAATGTTGCGCATATTCGTCTGATTGCGTTGAAGTCATCACCGTATCAAAGCCTTGTTGCTTCATTAAATTTTCCCAGTGATGTACCACTTTTTTGCCATATCCGCCGTTTCGATAGGGTTCATCAATCCAGATCATATTCATGAAGGGAAGGTTATCCCAAAAGTAACCGTACCTCATCCATCCAACTCTTGATCCCTCGTCCTCGTCCCATAGGATGAATATTTCTTTCTCACTAATCTTCGTTTTCACAAGTGGCTGATGGATATGCCGATCTCTTTCAATGATGTAGTCGTAGTCAGCTTCCGTTGCATACTCAATCTTCATTTGTAATACTCCCTTCATTAACTACGTCCATCATAACCCAAAATGTGGTATATGCGAACAGTTCTTTCCTCTTTTTCTCCCATGCCAAAAAACCACGGTTTCCCGTGGCTGCACCCGCTCTATTTTCCTCAATCCGCTGTTGATCCGCTGACCAATTGCCCCTTGTACCATACGGCCTGCCGCGCAGATCGCCGCGCAACAGCTTCCGCCGAACAACTCGCATGCACCAATACAAAACTCGCGGTGTCGCCTACCTTCGGCCAGACTTGTTCCCCTTGTGAATCCAGCGGTGTAATACCGCCTGTTACCCATGCCAAAGATTGAGACAAGGACAGTTCGTCGCTATATCCGTACAGTTCTGCGAATCGTCCCGCTTTCTCAAGCATATCCCCATTGCCAAAAGGAGACCAGTGATCCGTCAGGCTGTCTGTGGCCAGCTTCACGTTCACACCCATACGGTGGAGCATGGGAAGAGGCATCATCGTTCTGCCAATGGGCACCGTGGAAGCAATGCTCATCCCAAGCGAGGCCATTCGCTGCGCCATATCTTCTGCTTCCTGCTGCTCTGCGCGGGCGAACCAGAACGCATGACTGACCGTAACTTTACCCTGAAGCCCTGCTGCTTCGGTCAGATTTGCGAGTTCCAACAACGTTTGTTTGCCAGCCTGCCCGCCATCATGCAGATGTATATCAATGCCCGCCTGGTGCTGAACAGCCAGTTCAACCATGGCGTTCAGTGATTTCTCGATCTGTTCGTCCACCGTATGAGGATCAAGTCCGCCCACATGCGTTGCACCTTCCTTCATCGCTTGGCCCATAAGCTCCACTGAATGGGAGCGAAGCAGTCCATGCTGCGGGAAAGCCACAATCTCCGAAGCGATTTTGCCCGAAAATGATTCCAGAGCCTGCCGCGTCGCTTCCAGTCTTTTCAAGCCACTGACGGGTTCAATATTGCAATGACTACGAACATGAGTGGAGCCGTACCCCTGGATCAAGGTCAGAATACTCTCCGCTTGACGCGTTGCATCTGGTAGCAACTTGGGCAACAGAACCTTTTCTTCTTCAATACGTTCGAAAATACTGGAGATACGCTTAACGGCTGTCCACGGCCCATCGTAGTAGGTTTTATCCAGATGAATATGTGCCTCCTCGAACGAAGGCAACAGCAGAAGTCCCTTGCCATCTACTTGTGGTAGATCGCTAGACAACGGGTTGTTTCCTTCCACAATCTCTGCGATCACTCCATCTTTAATCCGCAGATGAGCGGGGCTTGTCCGTGTCCCCGTCACCTGTTCTCCCTCCAGAGCATAACCCCGCTCCACAGTCACGTTTGTTAACCAATAAGCCTGCTTCATCATGTCATCCCTCTTTTCTTACCCGGCATTACGTCCCCCGGATACCGATTGATCTATGATCCATGGTACCATACGGTTTCACAGGGCAAAAATACGTAAAACGTTGGTGTTCCATATGCGGAACGTTTGTATTACTCTACCTTAATACATGTAAAAAAACAGGCACAATACGTGCCTGCCCCGTCCACTCACCTTAATCTTCTTGATTACGTGAGTCTATTAAAAATGAAACCGCGCATGCCCTCCATCGGTCACGCCTTCAATCTGTTCGATATCCAGCAGTCTGCGCTTCATCTCCAGGCCTCCACGGAACCCGGTCAGCTTGCGATTAGCCCCAATAATGCGGTGGCATGGTAGCAGAACCGGAATTGGATTGGCCCCATTGGCAGCCCCAACTGCTCGCACAGCTGAAGGTCTTCCAATCGCAGCAGCTATATCACCATAGGTCCGAATTTCACCATAAGGCACACGCCCTAGCTCTCTCCATACCTCCTGTTGGAAGTTCGTTCCGATCAAGTCCAGTGGGATTGCATCTGTATAAGCCATCAATTCTCCTGCAAAATAGGACTGCAACCAATCCATCATACCTGTTTGTTTTAGAGCATGTTCGTTCTCTTCCAGTTCCACACCAGGTGCAACTTTCTGTATCCAGCCGTTCCAATCTTCCAATGTTTCGTTTGGCATGACCACTCGGCACAATCCCTGTTCCGTAGCGAGCAGCACCCATGGACGACCGTCCAACTGTATCGTGGTGTACATCAACTTTTTTCTCATTCGTTTATCGCCCTCTCCCCGGTGGAATGCTTAATGCTAGAACTAGGAGGTAATCTGCTTCTTCACCTTACGTTTCATACTGCGGATCATTTGCTTGCTCTCTGGATCAACGCGATAAGATTCCGTGATTTTCTGAAGTGCCTTATTATACGTAAAATCGTCCAGGGTATTATGGTTCAGATAACGCATAGTCACCTCAGGTTGTTTCACATAAGCCATTGAGATGGCCCAAGCCACTGCCATTTTCACATAATACGCCTCGTGCCTAATCTGATCCAATGCGGATAGAACCTGATCGATATATCGCTCATTCAGATAAAAATTCAACAGCATTACCACACCAAACCGGATTTCATATTCCTGATCAGATCTCAGATACGGTTGCAAGAACGCCCACATGGGCTCCGAATGGACCTTCGTATATTTCAGTCCCGCACAGAAGCTGTCACACACCGACCAGTTGTCAATCTTCGGTACAAATGTTTCAATAGCCTTTAACAGCTCGTCCAGATCAGCCTGTACATGTCCAATGACCATCGCTTGCAACATCACTTCTTCAAAATATTCATCCTCTGCCGTTTCCAGATACGTGCGCCAGTCCCCGGAGGCAAGTTGCTTGGCAATTTTTCGTAAGGCTGGCAACCTTACACCAAGTACATTCGTGATGTTGGGAATAAGTGCGGCCGAGAATTTTTGATACTCCGGCTCAACCATGCTGAGCAATTGTGTTCTGATATCTACTTCCACTAGCGCATGTCCTCCTCGTCTGTTGCTGTACAACAAGTATATCCTTGAAACGGCTGTTTGTAAGCCCATATCGAATAGGTGAGCAAGATTACAATATTATTTTTGGCGCTCCCTTTTTCCCTTCGTTGTTTGACTTTCAACCCATTCCGTTTAAAAATATGAAGTTGACCGAATAGAAAGGAGTGTCGATATGAACGGACCTCATACCAAGAAAGATTTCTCCGTGGAGGAGATCACCGAACAACTCGTGCAACATGTACAATCCCGGAACCTTCCCGATTTCTATAAATTGGTGAAAGAACTGCATCCCTACGACCTCTCACTTGTATATAAAAAGTTCCCTGAAGAAGAAACCAATCGGTTTTTGCTCCTGTTCAAACCCGATGCTCTGGCGGATCTCGCCGAGACCTTGAAGCTGCACGAACAGATTCAACTGTTTGAACGACTTGGGCCGGAACGAACGCTTGAAGTCATGCAGCAGATGGACAAAAGTGATCTGATCCGATTCATGCACGATTTGCCTGCCAAACGCAGAGAAAAATTGCTTTCCAACATGAACCTGGATCACTCTGCCATTATCCGATCCGTGCTTAATTATCCGCCGGAAACGGCAGGACGCATCATGACAGATCAATATCGGACCCTGCTCGCTCATGAGACAGCCAAGGAAGCCTTACGACAATCGCAAGGTACCATGCATATCTCAGCCTCCAGTTATCTCTATGTAACCGATAATGAAGGCAAACTGGTCGGTGTCGTGAGTTATCGATCCCTTGCCCTGGCTGACGATAAGACCCAGGTTGAAGAACTGATGACCCGGCGGGTGATCCATGCAACGGTAGATATGGACCAGGAAGAAGCAGCACAGCTTCTACAGCGTTATGAGTTTATTGCACTTCCGGTCGTGGATGAAAATCACAGGTTATGCGGTATCATTCAGATGGATGATGTCATCGATATTATTATGGATGAAGCCAGTGAAGATTTGGCCAAGATGGGGGGCGGTAGCAAGGATATCGACTTTGATACCAAACCACTCGTGGCCGTCAGACGCAGGCTTCCCTGGCTCATCTTGCTTCTATTGATTGGTCTAATCTCGGGAAGTATTGTGGATTTCTTCGAGGATACACTCAATCAGGTTGTGGCACTGGCATTTTTCATGCCGATGATTGCAGGTATGACCGGTAACACAGGAACGCAGTCTCTGGCTGTTGTGGTACGCGGACTGATCGGACGCAAGCTCGACAAAGCCACCGTACTCGCACTGATTGGTCGGGAGATCAAGGTAGGCATAATGATCGGCTTGGTATGTGGATTACTGATCACTGTCATCGCTTATTTCTGGCAAGGAGACTGGTTGCTGGGCGCCATTATTGGGGTATCTCTGTTCCTCACTCTGGTCATTGGTACACTGACCGGTACATGCATCCCGCTTCTACTTAGTCGTTTCAAAGTCGACCCGGCTGTTGCCTCAGGCCCGTTAATCACCACATTGAATGATATCTTGTCCCTGTTTATCTATTTTGGCATCGCCACACGTTTCCTCGATGCCTTGATGTAAATAAGTTGTGCATACAGCAAAACAGACCTGATCCTGAGATCAAGGTCTGTTTTTTCATTTTACCAAGTGTTACGCCGATCTTTTATTTTTATTATAGATATCAAACGCTACAGCGAGCAGCAGTACCAATCCCTTAATCCCCTGTTGCCAGTCAATACCGAGACCAATCAGGGACATCCCGTTATTCAGCACACCCATAACCAAACCACCGATGATGGCACCAAATACCGTACCTATGCCCCCTGAAGCGGAAGCACCACCGATGAAACAGGCCGCAATGGCATCCAGCTCGAAGTTGGTACCCGCTCTTGGCGTAGCCGCATTCAGACGTGCGGCGAAGATCAACCCGGATACCGCGGCAAGTGTACCCATGTTCACGAAAACCCAGAAGGTTACCTTTTTTGTTTTGACCCCAGACAGACCTGCGGCCTTCTCATTACCTCCAAGCGCATACACATGCCGTCCCATGACAGTACGATTCATAACGAAGGAGTACACAACGATCAGGACAAACAGCAGGACCAGGATATTTGGAATACCTGCATAACTTGCGAGTACAAACGTAAACAGATTTGTCACAACAGCCACCACAATCAACTTGAGCAAAAATAGTCCCTTTGACACGACCTCGAATCCATATTTTCGCTGGGAACGGCGTTCCCGCAGTTCATTGACAATGTACCAAACGGTGAGCACAAGACCCACAATGATAGATACCAGACCAAAACCTGAGAATTGAATGTCCGCCAGAAAGCCCGAACTTATTTTCTGGAATCCACCCGGGAAAGGAGAGATCGATTGCCCCTCCAGCACGATCATCGTTAAGCCGCGGAAAAGCAGCATCCCTGCAAGCGTCACGATAAATGCCGGAATTCGCACATAGGCGATCCAGAAGCCTTGCCATGCACCGATCAAAGCCCCAACCAGCAAGGAAGCGATGACTGCAAGCCAAGCCGGAAGCTGCCAATCAACCATCATAATCGCGGCAACGGCACCAACAAAGGCTGCAATGGAACCAACAGACAGGTCAATATGCCCGGTAATGATGACCAGCACCATTCCGATCGCCAGCACCAAAATGTAACTGTTCTGCAAAATCAAATTGGTAATATTAATCGGCTTGAGCAACAGCCCGCCTGTCAGTACCTCGAACAAGAGCATAATCACTACCAAGGCAATAATCATGCCGTATTGACGGATATTATTTTTGAACAGCTTTGTTATCATTTCCATGCTTGCCGCCTCCAGACTTGGTCATATATCTCATCAACGTTTCCTGCGATGCTTGCTCCCGGCTGACTTCACCGGTGATTCGTCCGGCATTCATCACATAAATCCGGTCACACAGGCCAAGAACCTCCGGAAGCTCGGATGAGATTACCAGTACGCCCTTGCCTTCAGCAGCAAGCCGATGAATGATCGTATAGATTTCGAATTTTGCTCCCACATCAATACCGCGGGTAGGTTCATCCAGGATAAGAATATCTGGTCCGGCAAAAATCCATTTGCTGAGCACCACTTTTTGCTGGTTGCCTCCACTCAGATTACCAGTCTTCTGCAAAATGCTCGGTGCTTTGATGTTCATGCTTTTCTTCATCTTTTCCGCCACCAGTACTTCTTCACGCTCATTCACTACTGCGTTTCGCGTCAGCTTGCTCAGACCCGTTAAAGAAATATTGCGCTTGATGTCATCCATTAGAATGAGTCCGTATTCCTTGCGGTCTTCTGTCACATAAGCAAAGCCGTTCTGAATGGCCTCCGTGACGGTATTGTTGTGGATCGGTTTACCATTCTTAATGAGTTGCCCCGAAATATTCCGGCCATAGGATTTGCCAAAGATACTCATGGCAAGCTCGGTACGCCCAGCGCCCATCAGCCCGGCAATACCTACAATCTCACCACGTCTGATATTCATATCGATCTGATCCAGTACTTTTCGCTCGGCATGATGTTCGTGATATACCGTCCAGTCCTTTACCTCAAGGATAACTTCACCAATGGTGGCATGACGCTCCGGATAACGGCTGGTGAGATCACGTCCTACCATTCCGCTAATAATCCGGTCCTCCGTCACTTTTTCCTTCTTCATATCCAACGTCTCAATTGTCTTGCCATCCCGTAAAATAGTTACGGAATCGGATACCTTGGATACCTCATTCAGCTTGTGTGAGATCAGGATACAGGCGATGCCCTGTTTCTTGAATTCCAGCATCAATTGCAGCAGATTTTCACTGTCGTCCTCGTTCAGCGCAGCGGTTGGCTCATCCAGAATAAGCAGCCGCACCTTTTTGGAGAGCGCTTTCGCAATTTCGACCAGTTGCTGCTTGCCTACACCGATGCTGGATACCAGCGTGTTTGGATTTTCGCTCAGTCCCACCTTCGAGAGCAGTTCTCGTGTACCTACATAAGTTTCCTTCCAGTTGACAATTCCTCTGCTGGCACGCTCATTGCCCAAATATATATTTTCCGCGATTGAAAGGTAGGGAATCAGGGCCAACTCCTGATGGATAATGACAATTCCCAGATCCTCGCTCTGCTTAATATCCTTGAACTCACAATTTTTGCCCTGAAATAAAATGTCGCCTTCATACGTGCCATGTGGATATACACCACTCAGTACCTTCATCAACGTAGATTTACCTGCGCCATTTTCACCACATATGGAATGAATCTCGCCTTCACGGACTTTCAGATTGACATTTTCCAGTGCTTTGACGCCAGGAAAGGTTTTGGTGATGTTTTTCATTTCCAGAATGATTCCGGCCATGGGATGTGCTCCTTTCATTTATTATTTCAGTCCGATTTCTTCCTTCGTGTAATACTGTGTACCAACGATATCCTGCTCCACATTTGTACGGTCCACTGAGATTGGATCCAAGAGATACGCCGGAACAACCTCAATTCCGTTGTTATATGATGTTTCGTCATTAACTTCTGCCTGTTTTCCTTGCAAAATACTATTGGCCATCTCTACCGTCTTCTCCGCTAGCTTCCGTGTATCCTTGAACACCGTCTGCGTCTGTTCCCCGGCCACAATTGACTTAATTGAGGCAAGTTCGGCATCCTGTCCTGTAATAACGGGTAGCGGCTTGTTCGAAGTACCGTAACCAATCCCTTTCAAGGATGAAATGATACCAATACTGATTCCATCATAAGGAGATAATACTGCATCCAGATTATCACCCGAGTAATACGCACTCAGCAGGTTATCCATCCGTGACTGGGCCAGTGCACCGTCCCAGCGCAAGGTTGCAATCTGGGCCATCGTCATCTGCTTGCTGCGCACGACCAGCTTGCCGGAATCGATGTACGGCTTCAGGACAGACATCGCACCGTCGAAGAAGAAATAGGCGTTATTATCATCAGGAGAGCCACCAAACAGCTCAATGTTATACGGTCCTTTTCCATCCTTGAGCCCAAGCTTTTGTTCGATGTAGGAGGCTTGAAGCACACCCACCTTAAAATTGTCGAACGTGGCATAATAGGTTAAATATGGCGTATTACGAATGAGCCGATCATACGAGATCACTTGTATCCCTTCGTCATGTGCCTTCTTGATCACATCCGTTAATGTGTTGCCATCCACGGACGCGATGACCATCACATCCACACCTTTGGTGATCATGTTTTCAATCTGTGAAATCTGATTTTCAACCACGTCCTCAGCATACTGAAGATCGGTTTTGTACCCCTGCTCCTGAAACAGACGGACCATGTTCTCCCCGTCTCCCACCCATCGTTCTGATGATTTGGTTGGCATCGATATACCGACATATCCCTTTTCTTTGCTGCCTGGCCCACTCTCTGCCAGATTGCAGGCCGAGAGCATCAAGGTCATCACCAGAAGCCAGATGAGCATTGCTCCTTTTTTCATATGAAGTTCCCCTTTCCTCACATCATACGGTTCTGATTGAGTTATAAGATAACGCTTACAATGCATGTGGTACATTCTGTTGCTTGGTGTTCCTATCTGAGACCAATAGTAGCATTGGAGATACTGCAAGGTCTTTGCACGTTTTGAACCTTTTTTATAAAAATTTAACTTTTGATGGAAACGCTTAAAGTACAAGTGTGATCCATGAGATACCATTCCAGAGTCAAAAAAAAAAGGACATGCTCCACTTCGCTTCACACGAAGTAGAACACATCCATCTCATTTATCACACATCTGAATGAACCACTGTAATACGATATTTAATTCGCAGAAGGATGATAAGCCGTTCCCCCGTTCTTTCGATACTGCACTGGCGAAATGCCCATTGTTTTCTTAAATGCAGTGCTGAAATAATGCTGGGTATCATAACCTACACGCTCAGCTATGGTGTGAATCGGCAGTGTTGTTGAATCTAATAACTGTATAGCCTTGCGAATACGAGCATGCGTGACAAGTGTGACAAAGGAATCATTCAGCTCTTTCTTCAGCACACGACTAAGATACACGGCAGATACTTGTAGACGGGAAGCGAGCGATTCCAGAGTCAGTTCCCGCTCGGCATACTCCTCGTGAATAAGTTGTCTTGCCCGGCGAACCAGAGGCGACAACTGCACTTCCCCGTATACCCGTTCCCGGCAATGACGGTACGTATCCGGCGTTTCTTCCAGTGTCCCTGCATGTGTCTCCACATGAGCATGAATGGCAATATTCAGGCAAGAACTGATCTGCTGTTCCAGAAGGGACTCTATTTCTTCAGGGGCTTCCTGCCACAGACATATGCCGATCAACCCGCTTACGTCCCGAAACAGGACATGTGGCACGTCCCCCAGCAGTTCACTAATTATATTTTCCACTGCATACAGAAACAACTGACGATCATTCTCTCTCAGTATCGTCTGACGAGCTTCAGCGGCAGGCCAGCGTACGACCCCAATCTGCACAGGTGGGACGGCGGGTAACCGCAAAAACACAAGCTGCTCCGTCAGATCCCTCCCTTCAGCCTGCCCCTCCAGCCACTCCAGCATAAATCGCTGGCGAAGCAACGGGATATTACGTTCAATCTGATGAGCTGCCTGTTGTACATATGCCGTCCTCTGGTGCTCTTCAGTAAGTCGCTGATGTAATCGCTCAAGTGCAGCATATAATTGTTCTGCTTGCACAGGTTTTAAGATGTAATCCTCTACGCCAAGACGAACCGCCTCCTGCGCATATGCAAATTCATCATGTCCCGAGATGATCAGGTAACGACAGCCCGAGCACTTCTGCTGAAGGGCACGGATTAGTTCGATACCGTTCAGGAATGGCATATTCATATCAACGAGAACAATATCCACACCCAAGTCAGCCGCCCGTTCCAGCGCTTCCTCGCCATCTTCCGCTTCACCAACAACCTCCATCCCAAGAGTTGTCCAGTCAATGGCATCCCGAATCCCCTCACGAATGATCGGTTCATCATCAGCGATGAGCACGCGGTATTTCTTCGCCACATGGCTATCCGGCGTAATCTCCATTACTGTGGTCGATGCGGATGTCTCATCTGTTTCAGTGGAATTTGTCACGGTCGATTTTATGAATTTTCCCATTCATTCTCCTGCCTCTCTTCATTATTGATTTGCTAGATTGGTGGGAGCTCTCGCATCAACGGATGAATGATGGTCACACTCGTTCCTTCACCTTCCTGGCTCTCCAGTTCAATACCGTACTCATCGCCAAAGGACAGCCGGAGACGGGCCTGCACATTCAACATTCCATAACTTTTGCCTGTCATCCCAGGCGAAGACGCTTCCAAACTTGCTAGAGGAGCTTCGAGCAGCTGCTGCATCTCGGCCAGTCGTTCGTTGGACATGCCTGCTCCATTATCCTGAACGGTCAGCAGCAGTCTGTTATGTTCCAATCTGGCCTCCACCCGAATGTGTCCCGGCCCACGCCTGCCCTTGATTCCATGATAGATTGCATTCTCTATCAGGGGCTGAAGCAGCAGCTTTAACACAAAAAGGTCCCGCAGTTCCTCTGGAATATTCAATGTATACTGAAGACGATCGCGGTATCGTGTCTGCTGAATTTGCAGATAGCTGGTCATATGCTCAAGCTCGGAGTGCAGTGGAATGTAATCCTGTCCTTTACTGAGCCCTATGCGAAATAATCGAGATAACGCGCCAACCATGCCGGACACATCTTCTGCACCTTCTTTGCGTGCCATCCAATGAATCGTATCCAAGGTATTGTATAAAAAGTGTGGTTTGATATGCTCCTGCAAACTTCGCATTTCAGCGTCGCGCTTCTGCCGCTCCCTCAATTCATTTAGTGATATCAGTTGTCTAATCTGTGCCAGCATTCGGTTATAACTGTTGCCAAGCATGCCAATCTCGTCAGCGCGATCGCTCCAGCGACCTGGTCTGAGATTGCCAGTCTCCGCCCTGCGCATATAGGACATGAGCCGGAAAATAGGCTGAGCAATGGAACGGGAGAACCATAAAGAGGCACTCAGGCCAAACAAACACACCACAAATACAAAGCTAACCACGTAAAACTGGATTTGGCGTACTTCGGATATCGAGTCTCTTGTGGGAAATACCCCTACCGTTCTCCAACCCGTAAAGGTAGACGACTGATACATGAATAATAACGTTCCACCTTCTGTATCGGCGGTAAATGTTCCACTCTCACCGGAGGGGAACCAGTCTGTGGGAATGTGTTCTATTAGCGGGTGCTCCGGCTTGTATACACTTTGACCTTCTGCATCCGTCACCATCACATAACCGGATTTCCCCAAGGTTACATTACGGGCAGCCTGAGAGACGGACCTTAGTTTAAGATCAATCATAATAACACCCCGCACACGTCCTGACGCTTCATCTGTTATGGAACGTGCAACCGATACAATCTCATCATCCTTGTAGCGTACATGTGTCGTGAGATTACGCTCTTTCGGCTGACCCAACACCATGAAGATGCCCGGATTGGCCGAAGCTTTTTGGTACCAATTTTCCTGGATCAGGCTCTGTTCCGCTCGGGGATACATCTCGTTGCTAATATAGTCACCATTTGCATTGACGAGAACAATCCCGGCGATTTCAGGATACAATGTTGTGAACCCCTGCAAGGTTTGTTTGATGCCATATAACCGATTTTGCTCCGTTTCGGCATTGGTGTCCATGTTCATCGGTTCGATACCTGCTTCATCATTCAGTGGCATTTTGTCGTTCATAAAAGCATCAATATCCGGGTCAAATGCAATCAGATAGGTCATGTTTTGCAAATTCTCCATTTTGCTGTTCAGAGCTTCATTCACTTTGCCAATCAGTTGCATGGTATGCCCTTCAACCTGTCGTTCAACAACCCGCTCCACCGTCCAGTTCACAAGCAACCCAAGCCCTACGGAAGGCACAATGGCGAATAACAGAAAAAGCAGCATCAGCTGGTACCGAAGGGGCATATTACGCAAGCGTAAACGCCGAATCCCGTTCCTGAAAGTGGAGAGAATCGCTCTCCTGCTCCAAGGCCTTGGACTCTTGAAATCTCCTTTGTTATTTGGCATAGTAATCATCCACATCCAAGCGTGTCACCACAGATATCCCTGTGTCCACCATCACGGGAAGCGGTGCATTTTCACCGGATGAGGATGGGGCAGGGACCGTTAACTGGTGATGCAGATGGAACAGATATTGGAGTGACCAATATCCCATATTCCAGGTTCCCTGTGCAATTGTAGCTGAGATCGTACCATTCTTGATCATATCCAATGTAGCCTTATTTGTATCAAACGAAATAATCTGCAATGGATGTCTGTCCCCCGCAGTTTGAACGGCTTCACCCGCTCCTGCTCCTCCGGTAGCTTCAGTCACAAAAATACCCGCTAGCTCCGGATGTTCCTTCATCATTCTCAGTGTTTCGTCTCTGGATACCATCGCATCACCGTGTCCGTCTGCAACTTCAACAATCTGCATGGAAGGGTATCTCTCCTTGATCGTATCGCGGAAGCCCTTCGTCCGCTCTTCATGATTTTGTTGTCCGGGCAAGGTTAATACCGCGACCTCTCCCTCACGACCCAGCAGTTCAGCCATTTTATCGGCAGCCATTACACCCGACTTGTAATTATCTGTCCCAAGAAAAGAATAGGCCTGGCTACCAGGTGCATCCGCGTCAAATAATACAACAGGGATATCTGCGTCGATTGCCTTGTTAATCGCTGGAACTAACGATTGAGGATCGATTGCAGATATGGCAATGCCCGCAGGTTTACGAGCGATAGCCTGCTCGATCACCATGGTCTGCTCCTTCGCATCATACCGGGTAGCCCCACGATATTCTACGGTCACGCCAAGTGCATCCGCGGCATCCTCGAAACCTTTGAGCGGGCTCTTCCAATACTCCAGCCCGGACTGGAATGTAATCATGATATACGTCTCTCCGATATCGCCGCGCAGCCCCCGGTCCTCCCAAGAACTGTTTACCTGACTGGTGTATTCGAATCTCAATACATACAACGCAAATGCTGAGATTAGCAAAATGTAAACAAGTAGCATTTTTTTCATTCCGTTCACTTCCTCAAGTCGTCTGATCACCTTGTACATCGTCTAAATTGTAAACGCAATCATTCAAAAAGAAAACCACCCCTTATCTTTTAAAAGCAAGCTCCTGTTGCTAACCGTGTACCTGCTGCAATAATGTACTATATGGTTTCTCCCTTTGGACGTATGATCATGAAACTAAACTACAACCAGAGGAGAGCATCATCCTTATGAATCTTGCATCTTTTTTAATCTACTGCATCGTCGTAACATTTACCCCCGGCCCCAGCAATATCGTAATTCTTTCTTCTACACAGATCGTTGGCGCACGAAAAACAATGCGTTATGTCTGGGGAGCTACGTTGGCATTTGGTCTGCTGCTTACCGCTTCAGCTTTTCTTAATCAGCTTCTTGCGGGAGTGTTACCCGGAATTCTGAAGGTGATGCAGATTGTCGGCGGCCTGTACATGGTGTATCTGGCGTACCAGATCTACAAGATGGGTACCACCGAGGATGCACCGAAACAAGTTACCGGATTCTGGAACGGTTTCATCATGCAATTTGTGAACCCAAAGGTGGTCTTGTTTACTTTCACTGTCATTCCAAGTTATGTATTGCCCTTTTATCAAAGTTCATTCTCATCGTTTCTGTTCGTGGTGCTCATTACATTCATTGGATTTCTGGCCTATTCCAGTTGGGTTGTTTTTGGCACGGTTTTCAGAACGTTGCTGAATCGCCACCAAAAATTACTGAGTATTCTCATGGCACTTTTTTTGTTATACTCAGCCATTATAGTATCCGGATTGATCTAAAGCTTGGGAGGTGTGCTGCATGGAACGGTTTAACTATAAAAAGTCGCAAGACGTGCTGGCACTATCCGCCAGCTTTACTGATTTTGCATACAAAAAACATTGCCATGAAGAGTATGCGGTTGGCGTAACCCTGCGTGGCATTCAACAATATAACCTGGACGGACAATATCAGGCGTCTCACCAAAATGGTGTCATGTTGTTTAACCGTGAACAGTCCCATGATGGAAGCTCCTATGATAAGGCTGGCATTGACTATGTGATGCTGTATTTGAAGCCGGAATTGGTAGAGGAGATTATCGGCAAAAAGGAATTGCGTTTTGGAAGTCCCATCGTCTATGATCCCGAGCTTGCACGTAAGATCCTGATGCTGAACGATGCCGTTCAACTCAGACAGAACGAAGCCGAGTGCAGCGAACGGGTCTTCGATCTGGTTCACCTGCTGGCTCAGAAGGAAATGGACACCAAGCTCTGGTTGCCTCAGGACAACCTGGTCCGCAAAGCCAAGGAAATCATGTTTTGCAGCACTGAAGATGTGCTCAAGCTGGACAACCTGAGCTCCGAATTTGGCATGTCCAAGTTTCAATTTATCCGTGAATTCAAAGCACAAGCAGGCATATCCCCCTACCAGTTTTTCTTAAACTGCAAAGTAGAGCGTGCCCGTCAATCCATCGAAATGCAGAAGGACGTCTATGCTGCTGTTGCCGATTGCGGATTCGTCGATCTGACCCATCTGAATCGACATTTCAAACGGGTATTTGGTGTCACAGCTTATGAATACATGTTGCAGCTGAACTAGTTCCATCGGATCGATAATCTCGACCCCAAATGGATATAATTTTGACGCCACTCCTGAAAATCCCCGTATAGAACGTCAATGTTTCTTAACGTTCTGTACGGGGATTAGCTTTTTTTTCCGTTGGGCAATCAGATTCTTTTCTTTCGTTTCCATATCCACACGATTGCCAACGCTGCCAATAAAATGACTCCACCATATAATATGAGTTGGATATATTCACTTCTCCCATCGGTGGTTTCTCCAAAATCTTCTTTACTTACAAGCTTGCCCGCACCCAGCAATTTCAGATCGTCTCCGGCTTGTTCAATTGGAACATTGCGACTGCACAGATTCGTATGAAGCTTATGATCCACTTCATATTGATAAGCATAGATCAGGTAGGATTGATTCTTTTCAAATTGAATGCCACAGGAGTCAGACCCTCCGTCACTCGCGAGGATTTTCATCTTTTTGGCATTAACCCCCTTCCATGCAGTACCTACATCAAAGGTATACTCTCTTAATAAACCATCATGCTTCGACTGTTGAGAATTGCCTTTATTCACCACTTCTCCCGTAAATACTGCTGCGTAGGTCTTCAATCTCTCTTGAACATCATTCTCGACACAACTGCAAGCATACACTCTCTCTCCGGGAAATAGAGCTAACCCAGACGTAACCAACAGTAAGATCAACATGCACATCACCAAACGTCGTTTCATTCCGACCGCTCCCCTCCTACATTCTCTGCTTGAATAAGCGTTGTTAAGGTTACATATTTTTATTGCTGCTATATTTATTGTAAAATTATAGCACAATATAAATATCGTTATGTCCAACATACGCAAGGACACAACATACGAAATCAACCATCACGGAGGAACTCAACATTTGATACACAACTGGAAAAAGAATATCTCATTCTCGCTGCTCGTTGCAGCGTTATGCATGATCGCTTTTATAAGCATCGCCCTGTCCATCAGTGACAACCAGATTCATCGATTTGATGACACGCTGATCGGCTGGATTCAGGGGTTGGAATCCCCTGGTATGACACAATTCATGCACCTTTTTACCTGGATCGGCAGCGAAATGCCAGTGGTCTTCATTACCATCATCGCCATGATTGTGTTATACATTTTCCTGCGACACAAACGCGAACTGCTCTTCCTGGCTTGTGTGCTCGCAGGTTCAACCCTGTTAAATGCATTGCTCAAGCTGGTATTCCAGCGTGCCAGACCTACCATTAACCGGATCATTGAAGTGAGTGGTTACAGCTTCCCCAGTGGGCATTCTATGGCAGCATTTAGCCTGTACGGTGGACTGGCCTTTCTAATCTGGAAACATGTACCCACCGTTACCGGACGTGTGCTGATGATTGTTGCCAGCGCCGTATTTATACTGACCATTGGTATAAGTCGTATCTACTTGGGAGTGCATTATCCAAGTGATATCGTAGGCGGATACTTCTTAAGTGGTTGCTGGCTCTCCACATGTATATGGTTTTATCGGCGGCATTTGGAGCGCATGTCCCAACTGCAAAGCAGAAGGCTGGCCTAGGCGGCCCGCTATTGAACTACACAAAAAAATACCCGGCTTTCCTTAACTGAAGGATAACCGGGTTTCTTTTATATTCATATGTAGTAGTCCTGAACTCGTTCAGGACCACATGGACCGCTTGTCCCATTTAAGGGAACAGACCGATCTAATTTTTTTTACACCAAATTATAACTCTTCACCATTGGATTCAATGACTTTTTTGTACCAGTGGAAACTCTTCTTCGGTGTTCTGCTCAAGTCTCCGTTACCGTCGTTGTCCTTGTTGACATGAATGAAGCCATAACGCTTCTTCATCTCTCCAGTGGATGCACTAACCAGGTCGATACATCCCCACATGGTGTAGGCAATCAGATCTACGCCGTCAGCTACCGCTTCTTTCATCTGTTCAATGTGACCTTTCAAATAATCAATGCGATAGTCATCTTGAATGGAGCCGTCTTCCTCTACCACATCGACAGCACCCAGACCGTTTTCAACCACCATCAGTGGAATCTGATAACGATCATACAGATGATTCAGCGTGTAACGCAGTCCTTTTGGATCGATCTGCCAACCCCAGTCGGAAGCTTCGAGATATGGATTTTTGATACCGCCCAGCAGATTACCTTCTGCTCTCTCAAGGGACTCATCCGCACTTTCAACCAAAGACATATAATAACTGAAGGAGTAGAAGTCTACGCAGCCTTCACGCAAAGTCTGCTCGTCTCCCGGTTGCATCTCGATCTGGATACCTTCTTCGGCGAAGAAACGTTTGGCGAATCCAGGATACGCTCCACGAACTTGTACATCACCGCAGATCATATTGGAGATTTGGTCTTTCTTCTGTGCGAGCAACATGTCGTCCGGGTTACATGTGTTTGGATAGGTGGTCATGAACGCAACCATACAGCCGATCTGGAAATCAGGGTTAATCTCATGTCCCAGCTTCACCGCTTTGGCACTCGCAACGAATTGGTGATGTAATGCCTGGAAACGAGTCTGAGGATCATCCACTCCGTCGACCAGTGTTTCTTTACCTTCAAACAGAATACCTGCAGCCATATAAGCACCCATCGGCATCGTCAGACAGTTGATTTCGTTAAACGTAAGCCAGTATTTGACCTGATCCTTGTAACGGTTGAACAGGGTTGTACAATAACGGATATAACAATCGATAACTTCACGGGAAGCCCAGCCGTTATACTTCTGTGTCAGACCAAATGGCGTTTCATAATGGGAGATTGTTACGAGCGGCTCAATATTGTATTTTTTCAACTCGGCAAAAACATTATCGTAGAACTGCAATCCCTCTTCGTTTGGCTCCAGATCATAACCGTTCGGATAGATCCGGGACCAGTTGATGGACATGCGGAACATTTTGAAGCCCATCTCTGCCATCATGGCAATATCTTCTTTGTAATGTCCGTAAAAATCAACCGCTTCATGGCTCGGATAATACGTGCCCTCTTCCAGTACAGGCGTAATCCGGCGTGGAATCGTGTGGGTTCCCCCTGTCATCATGTCAGACGTGCTTGGCCCCTTACCACCCTGGTTCCATCCACCCTCGAATTGATTGGCAGCCGTAGCGCCACCCCAGTAAAATCCTTCTTTCATTGTCATGACCAGTTCCTCCTTAATAATTAACTCATTTCGGTATAAAGTGCTTGATATTATGCGAGTAGCCGTTCCGGTCACGAATCGTTCTTCTGATCGCTGTTATCCTCGGATTTCTTTTATTCCTATTTCTAAATGGAAAAATCCCATGATAAATGCGAACACTTCGTTTCTTCAGAATCGATATCGTCCCCTTCACTACTCCCCAATAAATGAAGAACAAATTATAAATCTGAGTCAAAATGTCTTGGTAAGACTTTTACACCAGTGTACCACCCATACCCTGACACCTATTGTCATGGTATAATTATGGCATGGAAAATAACCGACTATTTCGAATGTTGCTTTTGTTATTGGAGAAAAAGAAAACCACTGCACCAGAGCTCGCCCGTATGTTCGAGATTTCTGTACGTACAGTGTATCGCGATATCGACCGTCTGAGCGCTGCGGGTATTCCCGTCTATACAACGACCGGCAAGCACGGCGGTATCCATCTGATGGACAACTATGTCATGGACAAGTCCCTGTTGTCTGAAGAAGACCAGAATGAAATTTTGATGGGACTATACAGCATCAGTGCGATCCCCCATCTTAACAGTGCCCATATGCTACAACGGCTAACCGCCCTTTTTGATCACAAACTGGATTGGATCGAATTCAATTTCTCACCATGGGGCAGCATCCCTCTGCAGGAGAGAGAACTGTTCAATCAGGTGAAGCAGGCTATATTAACGAATCAACTGATTACGTTTCATTATGTTAATTCAGATGGTGAGAAGAGCATTCCAACCGTGGAGCCACAGAAACTTATATTCAAAAACAGTACGTGGTACTTCAAAGGATATATCCATGATGACCCTGATCGGGAAGAATTCGAGACATTTAAGATGAAACGGATCACCCAGTTGACTTTTCTGGCGAGAAAACACGATCACTCTGTTACTGCCGGATCAAACGACCCTGAATCAGAAGCAGCTCCTGTCCTGACTCCTCTTACACTCTCGTTCTCCAGCAACATTGCATACCGAGTGTATGATTTTTTCGAACCCACCCTCATTAAAAAAGAGCCTGATGGCAGGCTCCGTGTTTCTCTCGAACTGAATGTAGGGGAATGGCTCTACTCCTTCCTGCTGTCGTTTGGTTCCGAGCTGACCGTAATCGAGCCTGTTCATGTTGGACAGGAATTGCTCAGACGTCATATCAAAGCCGTTGAACATTTGCAGAACGTCATGAACAAACTTCCCAATAATGAATGATATAATATAGGCCTATACAACTTTTGATCACAGCTGACTCTCCGTCATCCATCTGCCCGAAGGAGGTTTATCCATGCAAGACATTAGACGCAACAATGTGGAACGTTTCAAAGGTTTTGGTACGTTATACGATCAGAACCGACCAGCTGCTCCCACTGAAGTGGTGGATATTCTAACGACATATCTTGGCAGCACACCGCGTATGGTCGCAGATATTGGCTGTGGCACCGGCTTATCCTCGTGGATCTGGCTTAATGAAGCTGAACGTATCATCGGCTTTGAACCCAGCGATGACATGAGGTCTGTAGCTGAATCCAAGTGGGAATCTGCCGGGAAGCCGGATAACCTGCGGTTTGTGTCCGGCTTGTCTCACGACCTCGGACTACCAGATGGCAGTGTGGATGTGCTGACCTGCTCCCAATCGTTTCACTGGATGGAGCCGCAACCCACACTACGCGAGTTTGCACGTGTACTTCGTACAGGGGGCATATTTGCAGCCTACGATTGCGACTGGCCGCCAATGTTAGACTGGCAGTTAGAACAAGCTTATCTGCAGCTGAATAAGGAAGCAGATCAACGAGCAGCCAGTCTGGCTCCCCAGGATAGTCAGGCACACAAATGGAGCAAGGATGGGCATTTGCAGCAGATTCAGCAGTCTGGGCTGTTCCGATATGTCCGGGAAATCGTATTTCATCACCACGAGACATTCACAGCCGATCGATATGTCAATCTCGCCCTGAGCCAAGGCGGCCTGCAAACGGCGTTGAAGCTCGGAGCGGATGATCTATTAACAGCTGCTGACGAGTTCAGAGCGCTGGCTAATCGTGTATTTGACGGAGAATCCAGAAAAGTACTCTTTTCTTATCGCATGCGCCTTGGTATTGTTTGAAAACCTTCCGTTGCTTGCATCTCTCGTACATACCAAAATGAAAAAGAAGGTCCTACACGTCATAAACATGATCTGTGGGACCTCCTTTTGTCTACATCCTCAGGAAGAGAATAAGTCACTTAATTGTCGCTCCTGTACATTCAATGCCAACACCAATTTTGTTGGGTCTTGTCTTGAATAAATGACGTTAATGATATGACCTTGCTGCACCTGGGGCAGCGCAGATGACAAAATTTCTTTTTGCGTTGTCACATTGAAGGTTTCACCGTTCGTCTTTGTTATACTGAGTTTGAGCTGAAGCTTGATCTTGTTACTGCCTCCACTCCCAAGTGGAGTGACATCAAGGATCTTGGCCATCGCTTTTTCCCCTGTTCTTGCAATATCCATCATTTCAGGTGATACCCCTTGCTGTACCATCTTTTCATCCAACAATTGCTGCATATCCTCCTGTGATAATTGCCCCTTCAGATCAATCCCTACCTTGCGCTCATCCTTCACGGAGACCACTAACGGAATGAAACTGCCCGGCTGAAACTGTGCCATGGAGGTCAGCGGAATGACGGCTTTCATCTCGGTATCGTATTTCTCGCGCCCCTTACGCGACACCGTCAGACCCAATCGAACCTCAGGCTGTTCATTAATATACGTCCCCGTCTGTTGTATAGTCTTAATGACCCCAACTGCTGGTAAACCTGTCTTCACTCGACCTACGCCAAAAATATTGCTCAAAATCACAGGAACAAAGATCAGTGCAAACCCGGCAAAAATCGCAGGAGTGTACCACCATGCCTGCATAATCATAAATGGATCATTCCACATCTTCTGTGCCAGAAATGGGGAGAACCCCACTCCGAACACAGTTAATACGCCAATGAATCTCAGGAAACCTACCATATGATCTACCCTCTCTTAATCCTTCTCTTACTATCTCTATCCATACCTTTAGTTTCATGTATCTATTAATCGTTGTTATACGTATTATACACATGGGATATCACTGTCTTATAAGCAAAGACCTTCTAAATGGACACTAGTCCCATATAGATCAGTTCGGACGGATTCGCTGGATTCTGACCCAATCCCACCCGATCTCCAACTCGTGGAATCTGCATTTTGGACACCAGTGTCTCCAAGGTTCGCTGATACTGGTTACCGTTGGTCTCTGTCACATCCAATACAAGCACAACAATCGGATCAAAATTGATCAGTTTGCCTGTATCGGTGATCGTCACCACCGTTGCTGTTGCCGTTAATGGAAGCGAACCACTCGCGGCCAATTGTGCCTGCTTTGCCGAATCCAGACTTTGGTTGATGGCCTCCCGATGTTCCTTTGATACAAAACCTTTCATCATCATGCCAGTGAGTCCTTTATTCATCATTTTATCCGCTTTAGCAATCGCATCTTCCTGTTTGTTCTTTTTACCGAACCATCCCATATCAAACACCTCATTTGTTTTATTTGTTTTTAGAAGTTGTTCAAAAAGTCCACTTTTGATTACGAATCATGCCTAGCGGCATCATCAGCATCGAATATGAAATTCAGCCGAATAAGCATATGCTTACGAAGTATGTTTCCTTCGGAAACATTGTAGTTGCTCACGTAGGTCTCCTACGCTCCGCTACTCCATTTCTAGCTTCATTCCATCTTCTCGGTACTGAAAACCAGACTTTTTGAACACGTATTTATAATTAAATTATAAACACCGCGGCTTGTCCTTGAATACCCTTCTGGCGGCATACAAAAAAAACGAAAAATCCGGCAAATGAATTACGGGATAATCGTTTCTTTGGTAAAGAATTATGCTAATTCCGCAAAAAAAGATCTGCTAATCCGATCTTCATTTCACAATTGGCGGCCATATTTTGTGCCAAGTGCTTTGGCAATGCACAAAATCATGTCATAATCAGGCTCTTCCAAGCCGATTTCCGCTCTATTTTTTGCGTAACAGATAGACCAGTTTCCGATAATACATCGCGGCTTCTTTGTATTTACGCTGATCCTCAGATACTACGGCCATCCCTTCATATAACGGTTCAAGCCGCATGACATGCTGCGCGGATTCAAAATAAGGCAGACACGCAAGTGCCCGCTCCATGAAAACTTCGCGATCTCCATGCGCAAGAGCCAGATGGCTCTGGTAGAAGGTTGCGCTCATCTGCTGGTCCTGTGTTGTTGCACATTTCAAAAGTTGATCTACACTCTGCGCGAGCACGCCCCAGTTCTTCCGTGCCAGAGCCACTTCGCATCGATACACACTGACGAGCGGCTGCATGGCCTGCTGTGTTTCTTCCGTTTCCTGCTGCAATAGCGATTCAAATCGTTCAATCTCCGTCTGTGCCTGATCCAGTTCACCTGTCATTGTTAACATGACAATGCGATTGTTGGCAATCGCCGTTACCAGATCTCCCTGGTTGCCCGCATACACGAGGTTTGCCTCCGCCATGGTTAATGCCGAGAGTGCCTCCTGAACCAGCCCCATTGCGAAGCAATACCCACTATATGCTACATATAATCCAGACAACCGATGAAACATCCGCTGATCATAGACATGACGCATCGTAAGCTCGAATACCTGTTTTGCCTCTTCATACTGTTTGACCTGGATGTAGGCTTCCATCTTGATATTTTGCACAGACAACCAGAATTCACTGCCAGGAAGCGCCAGCTCACTGAGCCTAGTTGCATGAGTTAGTACATCCACAAAAGCCATTTTGGAGCGATAATATTGTATTTTATAGAACAAGAGCGCCTTAACTAACGGACGCGGCAGATCAATATCGTCTGGACGACCGTATTTCTCCAGGTAAAAATTGAGGTAGGACGTATGTATATACTCATGAGCCGTTGCATCATTTAATTGCTGATAATAGACCGCCTTCATCAAGGCCGTTGTCAGCTCAACGGTCAGCGTGTCATCCCGATCTGCCAGTGCATGCACCGTATCTTCGGATATCGCCGACGCTGGAACAGACATTTGTTCGAAAATAACCTCTGCCCGTTCGAGTGTTTCCTCGTCCTGAGCCGCAGCCTGTAGAATATAGGAAGGGGATACCCCAAGACGCCCGGCGATGGCTTCTGCCAAGTCCTCAGGTAGCGGATAACGATCCGCCAGGATATTGGCAAAGTGGGCCTGCGTGACCAGACCTTCCACAAGGTCTTTACGGGAGATTTGTTTTCTTTTGCTTAGCAGTTCAATGCGTTCCTTCAGCATGGTATCCCTGTCCTTTCTATCCTAACAAGCGAGTACATTCTATTCACATCATCGCAAAATTAGTGATATAACGCCACCCTTCAAGTGAAATCAAACGAAACGGTTTCCGTTTCCGAGGTAATTGTTTTACAATAAGAAAGTATGTGTAAGAGCATTTTATCGAAATGCTGAAACATGAGCTGAATATGAAAGGATGCAAATAAATGATTATTAAACCAAGAACACGTGGTTTTATTTGTACCACTTCCCATCCTGTAGGTTGCGCTGCGCAAGTGCAGGAACAGATTGATTATGTAAAATCCCAGCCTAAGCTGAAAGGACCGCGTAATGTACTCGTGATCGGTGCTTCCACCGGATACGGTCTGGCGTCACGTGTAGTTTCTGCTTTTGGAGCTGGAGCGAATACAGTCGGCATTTATCGTCCAAGCAGTTCCACAGAGAAACGTACAGCTTCTGCAGGATGGTACAACTCCGCTGCATTCGAAAAAGCCGCGGAGGAAGCAGGCCTGAAATCGTACAGCGTTACAGGTGATGCATTTGCAAACGAAACACGAGACAAAGCCGTTGAACTGATTCGCAGTGAACTCGGTCAAGTCGATCTGGTCGTATACAGCGTAGCATCGGCACGCCGTACCGATCCGAACACGGGTGAAGTATTTAACTCTGTGCTGAAGCCAATCGGACAATCCTACACGAACAAAACGGTGAACTTCCACACAGGCGAAATTAGCTCCGTTACCCTTGAACCGGCAAACGAAGAGGAAATTCGTCAGACGGTAACTGTTATGGGCGGAGATGATTGGGAACTATGGATGGATGCCCTGCAACAAGGCGGCGTGCTTGCCGACGATGCAACAACGATCGCTTTCTCCTACATCGGTCCTGAACTTACCCATGCCATTTATCGTGATGGTTCCATCGGTCAGGCCAAGAATCATCTGGAAGCAACTGCACACAAGCTGAATGATCGTTTGAGTGCCAAAGGTGGACGTGCGTACTTAACTGTAGCCAAGGCGCTGGTGACTCAATCCAGTTCTGCGATTCCAGTCGTGCCGCTGTACATCTCAGCATTGTACAAAGTCATGAAAGAAAAAGGCTTGCATGAAGGATGTATCGAGCAATTGCAACGTCTGTTCGCTGATCGCTTGTATGCGGGAGGAGAAGTTCCAACCGATGCCGAAGGTCGCATTCGTATTGACGATTGGGAGATGAGAGCTGACGTTCAGGAAGAAGTGGCGAAGCTCTGGAATGAGTTGACCACAGAGAACATCTACGATCTGTCCGATCTGGAAGGTTACCGTCGCGAATTCTTCCAGCTGTTTGGTTTTGAAACCGATGGTGTGGATTATGAAGCAGATGTTGATCCCAACGTTGAAATGCCTCATCTGGTGAACTAAATAAGTTTTGGCGTGGACGTGAACCTAGGTTTTTGTTTTCGTTAGCACTTCTGATGTAATGCTAGAGATATGATATTAAAATCAAATGAAGAAGGAGGGGCCCTCTGGCTCAATGTCATTAAGTTAAGGCGCAGGACCAAAAATCAATAAAATGAGCAGGTTATCGAAAAGATAGCCTGCTTTTTTTATGTGTGAAAATAAGAAAAAAGACTTGACAAGCAGGTGAAAAGGTGTGGCGAAGCCCTTGGAAAACGAGGGGGTTACGCCAATGAATGAATATGCGAATTCGCTAAAAGAAAAACTCACTTCTCTCATACGAGAAATGTCAGTTGCACCAGCACCTTATGTCAAAAATCCTGAAAAAGATTTTACCCGTAAGAAGAAGTTACCGTTTGAAACGGTTATGCAACTACTGATCTCTATGGGCGGAAACAGTTTATACAAGGAACTCTTGGAATCACAGGGCTATGATGTAAATACGGCCACTTCTTCTGCTTTTGTCCAACAGAGAAATAAAATCTTGCCGTCTGCCATGGCATATTTGTTTCAAGAATTTACGCAATCGGTTACGGATCTCAAGAACTACCGAGGGTATCGGTTACTCGCCATTGACGGTTCGGATTTGCATTTCGCCACTGACCCTGCGGATACCGACACCTATTTTCAAAGTCAACCGGAAGCAAGAGGCTATAATCTGCTGCATTTAAACGCCACCTACGACCTTTGCAACAGACTTTACGTGGATGCGATTATTCAACCGCGAAGATTAAGTAATGAGAGAAAAGCGTTAGGGGATATGGTTGACCGTTCCTGCATCGAGGGAAAAACCATTGTCATTGCCGATCGAGGTTATGAAAGTTACAACAATTTCGCACATATTGAACGCAAAGGGTGGAGCTATGTCATTCGAGTAAAAGATCTGGCCTCCAGTGGTATTCTCTCGGGCTTGCGTTTACCCGATAGCGGTTCGTTTGATCAGGAGGTTCATCTAGTGCTTACTAAAAAACAAACCAAAGAGGTCAAAGCTCATCCCGAAATTTACAAGTTCATCCCTTCTAAGTCTACCTTTGATTTCTTAGATTTGAAGGAGCATCTGTACTACCCCATATCTTTTCGAGTCGTTCGGTTTGTCCTGTCGGATGGCGCTTATGAGACCGTTATTACGAATTTATCTGACGCAGATTTTCCACCCGATGAACTCAGGTCCATCTATAACATGCGGTGGGGAATTGAAACCTCGTTCAGGGCATTAAAATACACCGTCGGTCTGACCCATTTTCACGCAAAGAGACGAGAGTCCGTCATCCAAGAGATTTTTGCAAGAATGATCATGTACAATTTTGCAGAAATGATGACCTCGCACGTCGTCATTTCCCAAAAAGCTAAACAGTACCACTACCAAGTCAACTTCACGGTTGCCGTTCATGTTTGTAGACATTTCCTGCGCTCAAGAGACGATGACCCCCCGCCCGATGTTGAAGCACTGATTCGAAAAAACGTTTTGCCAATTCGACCCATTCGACCAGGGCAGCAGAATACGCGCAAAATACGTTATAAATCATCGGTTAGCTTCGTCTACAGAGTAGCATAAATTCGGTTCGTCTGAACACTTTTTTAAGCGGATCATCCATCCGTTTGTTTGCTGTACGCTTTTTTCCTTGCATACACAAAAAAACAAACGACACGGGACTTTTTCCCATGCCGTTTCAGATTTCATTTTATTCTCAGTTTTGTCTTTGAGCTAAACTTAATGACATTGCCCTCTGGCTCCTCCTTTTTTTGTCCTTTTTAGATCCTCCCCCCTTTAACAATTCCAATTTCCGTATCCGTACACTCCTTTGTATATCCCCTAATCAAATTGATTTAAGCAGCTTTTTCAACTCTTTTGGTACCGTCTTCTCGATAGTAATGGAACGTGCTCCATGCATGGACGCAAAGAATTGAAGCCCCTCCCGAAAATCCGTAATCCATTCTTCCACAGGTGGAGCAGTCTCCTCCATCGATAACAAACGAACGGTAAGTACTCCAGTTTTGCGATCAAGGCGTGGGTCCATACGTCCAATCAACCGATCACCGTGAAGAATAGGCATGGCATAATAACCGTAGGTTCTTTTCATCTCTGGCGTATAAATCTCCCATTTATAATGAAAATCAAATAAATCAACAATACGTTCTCTTCTCCATAACAGGTTGTCCAGCGGCGGCAGGAAACGTACCGGGCCAGACGGATCATAGTGTGGCTCTTCCCTTTCCATATGCAGCAGCAATTCCTCATCTTCAGCACGAATATAATAAGGCGTGGCCACGTCCTCCACCTTAAGCGGGATCATTCGCCCATCTGACACACGGGCAGCAATATCGGCGCGTCTTTCAGCCGCTGTAGATTTCAGCCAACCCAGACGGGGATCACGGGCATCTACGACACGATACGCATGAATGTATTTATCCAGCAGAGCCTGTCTCTGGGCCAACACATCGATGTCTTCTTTCATCGTAAGTCCCTGTTGCTGCAATCCGGATTCGGTAATATGAAAATAGCGTTCATTCCCCTGCCTCGCCACCACACGAATCACAGCGGAGTCCAACAGCAGATTCAGAGCAAGTGTGGTATCCTTTGTCTTTGGCACATCTGCACTGTCCCAATAACCACTTACCCGTTCAACAGCACGGAAGGCTCTGGAAGGTAAAGGACCCTCTTCCTTCAAACGCTGTAACACATGCTGCACTGTTTTCTCTAGACCTTGTAAGGACGGAGCCAGACGCTCCCTTAATCGGGCACGCACAGGTTCAAAGAGAGCATAATCCTCGATTGGAATGACACAGGCAGCATTTGCAAAATATTCAAACACCTTGTGATCACTCAGCAACGTATTTAAGCTGTCAGCATTATAACCAGGGTCACGAGCCCCCAGCACCAAATGCTGGTTTCCGGTTACAGCAGCCACAGGATCGATCTGTACGCAACCAAGGGAACGAATCAAACTCAAAACTTGGTCAGGTCCCGAAGGTAAGGAAACTGCGGGCCAACGTCCCAGTAAGGCTTGCGTTTGCAGCAAAAAACGCCGAACGATTTTTTTATTCAAGTGCAGCGCTGTTGTCATATGTATAGGTTCTTCCCTTCATTAAATATACAAGGATTTATAGTCCAATTTATCAAGATACCTTGATTTTAACAGTCCACATGATTACTTTCCAACCAAAGAAAGAATTCAATGTCTTACTTATCCAGCAATCCGTTCCTTATGGACAAAATAAAAAGAAGCACCACCATCTTGGATGATCTGCTTCTTGTGTTTGACCTTTTGCAATTTTTCCTGCTTCGTAGGCATGAGCCGTACATGCTGGGATAACGCACCATAATCTCCGTTAACTCTTCGGCTCTGTTCCGAGCACCATTGACCTGACCGCTCTGCTTTGCGTAATGCTTTTTGTGTTTGTGTACGTGCCATAATGGATCACACACTCCTTTGGTTGATATACACTCAATATATCATGTGCAGCTACGCAAGTGAAGGTGCTTCCTACTGGAATGAGATGTACATCATTAAAAAGGCTTCCACCCAAGTACTTAGCGGGATTGCCGCTTTCGCCGAGACTGCCACGTCTCGATTGGTTCATGATCATCTTCTTCGATCAGTTCCAATGCTTCTTCCACTCTTCTGGCTTTGAATAACAGAATTAATTCCATCAGGTCTTCCCTGTCCAGCAGCTTCACTCCATTAACCGCTGCAAGCGTCCGACAGGCTTCGGTGTAACGGGCGGACGTTAATACAATCGACCGGTCGGCTTCATAATAACGCATCGATGTATATATCTCCTGCACAGCACTCAACCCTACGGGATGGTTCGCACCATATCGCTTCGCTTGTATCACACTTCGTCTGCCGAGTCTATCAACAAACACCAGATCTGCCCCAAAATCCCGGCTACTCGTTGTCTTATGCACCTCATCGTACCCGAGCTCTTCGAATAAATGATAGAGATATAATTCAAATTCCGAACCATCCTCCATCTTGTCGATGTCCTTTATTGTGATCTTACGAGGATTGGCTTCACTTCGGATCCGCTGCCCGCGCCCGATAACACGCCGAATAATCCAGGCCAGCAGCAACAATATGATGATACATCCAATGACCCATAGGGTCACATTTTCGCTCCAGTTCATAGCTATTCTCCTTGTTTCATTTCCTATGTTCTATCCAACGTCTTACGCAGATACGGCTGTCACCGCACTAAATATATCAGACTTCCACCTTCATCGAAAGAAGATGAATTCCCTGTAACCGTTACACTTCTCCAAACATAGTCATTTCGACAAACCAATGATAAAAGGTTACAGTGCGTTCGGTTGAATTCAGCTTGACTTTAATGGTAAAATTCAACAATCGGTTCTATTTTGAACCGAAGAAGAAAGGTGGTTTATCACTTGCATACATTGACCAAACACAAGTCCAAAACATGGGCTGCCCTCATTCTCAGCGGCATGCTCCTCTTCACCATGAATACAACAGGTTACGCCGCTGCTTCAACCGAATCCATGCCCAAACCGGCGTGGACGTCATCGTCCCTGATGTTATCTGAGGCTAATACAGAGAAAGATGTCCTGATCAAGGGAATTCATGCCGTGCCATCCAAAAATCTTGTATATGTACATGCCTCCCAACCCGTGACCAAAACAAGTAGCAAAACAACACTCGACTGGCAACTGGACTCTCTCCAAGCATTCGATGTTACAACTGGACAATTGAAGTGGAATACGATATTCCATGAGAAAAGTGGTCCTTATACCACCTACTCCGATTCGGTATATGCCAGCAACGGTACAGCTTATGTGTATATGGAATATTCAGACAAAACCAAAAAATTGTACTCATTCAATACATCCGGTAAAACCAACTGGGTCAAAACGGTGAATTCACCTGCAAGCATATCCCTATTGGATAACGATACGCTGATGGTTGCTTCAAGTCAGGGCGTGCAATCGAATGGTTCGGTTCGCTCCGCCATCTCGTTATATGACAAAAAGGGCAAGCTGATTACTGAAAAGACCATCAACGGTAACGTGCTTAAAGCTGATCATGGTCGAATTGTAGTGGATGCCAGTAAACAAACGAAGGTAGGAAACTTCTGGCAGCAAGCAGCTAATCCCAAAGTAGAGATCTATGATCGTACGTTGAATCGTCTGTCCTTCTACCAATTCCCTGCCAATGCAAATACATTAGGAGATGGCGGCGGTGAATCGCTGGCCATTCTCGACGATGGTTCCATCATTATGCGCGCCAATTTTGAGAACACCGGTAACAGACTGATGGGCTTTGGCATCGATGGCAAGCTTGCTTGGGGACGTGCCATTGCTGGTGATGCCTACATTCAGACGGCTGGCAACGGTTATACAGTCTTTACAGGGCAGAAGCTGGAACTGTACACGATGAAAGGCAAAGTGACTGAGCGTACATTCAAGGACGCACAGCCTGCACTTATGCGTGTTGACCAGACACAGGATGGTCAGTATCAGCTTGATTTTGCCAAAACAGGATACATTCTTGATCCACAGACGCTGGAAGACGTGCATATCTACACGACCAGTGCCTCGGTTCCTTCATTAGAAGGTGTTTCAACTTATGTGGATGATGTCATCTATTCCATGAACGATGAGACATTGTCCAAATATGTATTAAAGGCTACTGCAAAATAATGAACGGAGCGCTTCTGTATGACCGTCTAAACGGTTGACAGGGCGCTCTTTTATTTCACATTCGCCTGGCTCCCCTTACTTGTCATTTCTTCTCATCCTGTTATACTGGTAACGTTCTCTTGCTTCACCCTAATCTTGATAGGCAAAAGGAGCTTAACCTTCCTATGATTATTCAGTTCATTCGATACAGATAACTTGGGGCATAGCCATAAACCTCTTTTTTGAATTTCGTGCAGAGGTTTATTTGTTATACCCTTTTCTTCAGTTATCCAAATCTGAATGAATGGGGTGTTATTCCATGTCAGTCCATCGCAGAGAACGCAGCGCTGCGCTTATTAATCCATACATCCATATGTTGAACTGTCCCATCTGTCATAGCCCTATGGCAACCATTAACTCAGGGAGCATTCAATGTGTGTCCAGGCATAGCTTTGATTTTGCAAAACAAGGCTATATCAATTTCATGACACGTTTTTTCAAGGGCAACTATGACAAACGTTTATTTACAGCCAAAAGGAATATCTTATCGGGAACCGGTATTTATGCTCCTTTGACCGAAGTACTACGCAGGTGGATCGCACGTTATTCCGTTGACATCAACTATCCCGTGCATATTCTGGATGCAGGCACAGGAGAGGGAACATTTCTGCAGCAGATTACGCAGAATACTCCAGCCGTTGGCTGGGGCATCGATATTGCCAAAGAAGGCATTGCCATGGCTTCCTCTGCCTACAACCAGCAAATCTGGTTTGTCGGCGATCTGGCATGCAGTCCGTTTGCAGAAGGTCAGCTGGACATCATCCTGAATATATTTTCTCCTTCCAACTATGAAGAGTTTGGACGAATTCTGAAGGATGGGGGATGGATCATCAAAGTCATCCCCCGTGAACGATATTTAATTGAACTGAGAGAAATGCTGTTCCTGAATCGACCTGATCGAGCAGACGGCCGGGAACTTACGCTGGACCGATTCCGCAAACATCATCATCTCATCGCCAGCATTCCGCTGACCTACACGCTGCCCGTCACCGAAAACATGCTGGATTCACTCGTTCATATGACACCACTTTCCTGGCATCAGTCGGGATCATCCCTGGTGAGCATTCAAGCTTCCTTGTCGAAGATTACCATTGACGTAGAAATACTGGTAGGAACAATCAGATAACCATTATGGCTGATTTCAGCCGCCATACAGCCAAAAAGCCGGGCGAGTTCCAACTGGAACTTTCCCGGCTTTTCATGTGATCTGATGCATTATTTCCAATTCTCGTCTATAAATTCGTCCCGTCCGGATAACGCACGGTCTTCCTTATAATGTTTTTCGTTTTTCTTGTGGTAATCCTGATGATAGTCTTCAGCCGGATAGAATATAGCTGCATCCCGAATTTCCGTAACAATGGGTTGAGTGAATCGTCCGCTGGCTGCCAGTTCCTGTTTGGACTGTTCAGCAAGCTCACGTTGACGTTCATTATGCACGAAGATCGCCGTACGATACTGTGCCCCCCGATCCTGGAACTGACCTCCGTCATCCGTCGGATCAATCTGCGGCCAGTATAGCTCCAGCAGTCGTTCATAAGGGAATACATTTGGATCAAATGTAATTTCAACCACTTCGACATGACCGGTCTCCCCGGTTTTGACCTGCTCATATGTTGGATTCTCGACGTGACCGCCGGCATAACCCGATATAATGCCATGAATGCCCGGTTGTTCTTCAAACGGTGTAACCATACACCAGAAACATCCGCCGGCGAATGTAGCTTTTTCCATTCCGTTCATCCCCTCTTATCTAAACTAGCTATAGAATACTGATGCTAAGTTACGCATACATTCTTATATTTTAAAACAACAAGAGGTTGATTGAAAGCCATGGTTATGGCTCTCAATCAACCTCTTCATTGGTAAAACATTTGGCTGACAACTAATTCAAGAAATTATCTTGATTAAGTTACCCGCGACTACGTCCCATCGAACGGAAGATCAAGCTTACGATGGCTACAAGAACGATCGCACCGATCAATGCAGGCACAATGTAGAATCCGCCCATCTCAGGACCCATATCGCCCAAGATTACTCCACCTAACCATCCACCGATAAAACCAGCAATGATGTTACCAATAACACCACCTGGAATGTCACGACCAACGATCAAACCTGCCAACCATCCAATGATACCACCGATAATTAATGACCATAACCAACCCATATCATTCACCTCTAATTAAAGTTTTTGTTGTTGTCTGTCTACTATTAACCGCTACAGAAGCATTTAAACAATTGGCATAAAAATTTTTGCATATTACCTTTTGTCCCCATGCATCTTCCTCTGCAAAACAAGCCTTAGTCAGGTATGGAACAGATCGCGTTACTTTCCGGCATCTCACCAGCTCAGGGCTGCGTTATGTACCTCCCGAAAGTCATTGTATGTTAGAGCAGACAAGGTTAGTATCACCAATTGAGGTAGGATTATTTATAAAATTGCGTCATATTATAGGATGGATGGGTCAGGTCTGATCAATAAAAGCCTGCACGGCCCTTACCTGGCTGCGCCAGCCAAGTATGTTTATGGCTCTTGTCCAGCTCGCCACGCATCGACTGAATGACTTTCACAATGTCTGTCTGTCCATTCTGATGCCATTCCAGAGCAGCGCTCACATATAACTCACCTAGCTGTGCAAGAGAAAACGTGTCGGTCAGACGAGCTGCTTCTACTGTGCCTTCTTCACCCGCAAATACAGTGAAGCCTCGTTGGCGCAAGTATTGCAAGCGCAGCGCTTCATCTGGCAGCGGAATTTCGTAAGCTCGGTCAAACCGCCCAGCACGGTTCATGAGGCCAGGATCTATTTTCTCCGGATAATTCGTTGTCCCGATCAGGAAAATGCCTTCTTTTGACGTAGCTCCATCCAGTGTATTCAGGAAAAAGGAACGGACTTCATCCGGCATCGAATCGATGTCCTCAATGATCAGTACCATCGGTGCCAACCGCTTGGCAGCCTCGAACACTTCACGCACAGATTCACTGTTGGTATACTCCGTAATCTGCCAATACGCAGCCGGACCCGGGATACTTCCCGCAATGGATTTTACCAACGTGGTCTTACCATTCCCCGGATGCCCATACAATAAAATGCCCCGTTTGTACGGGATATCATAATCTCTGTAAAAAGAACGATCCGCTTCAAAAAACTGATCCAGCGAGCGGAAAATATCCTGCTTGATCTGTGCCGAAAGAACAACATCCTCTCTTCCCACGGAGCGAGTGATGGATTCCACATGACGATCGCTGCCATTGCGGGCATCGATGTAGACCGTTACTTTTTTCATATTTTGCTGACGTTCCCGTTCCCGGACACTTCCCAGAAATTGCTTCATCTCCTCATCACCGATGGCAAAGACAAAGTCTTCACTGTAGATCCCGTTCTCTCGGAAAAATGGAACCCGCACAAGTGCTACGCCCCATTTCGGATAAGCAAATACGTTATTACGAATGGAGTAATGCACACCATAAGTGGGTACATCTCCATCATCGTCGTAATGCAACGTCTGAAGTTCCAGATCCTCGAATATGCGGGCTACCAGTTCCACTTCGTCACTTCCATTTTGCAGATCTTCCCGGAGTAACTCCCAGTATTCATTGTTCGGGTCAGAACTGGCATAAAGCTTGTACTCAACTCCATAGCGCTGAAGGAGCGCCTCACTGATTCCACGAATCAGCCTTGAATAGATGGCGTACCCTTCCACTCGAATTCGGGTATCATGTTGTTCGTCATAGGTATAGATCGCCTGGTTTGGATCTGTTTGTTTTTCGTTTATTGTCATTATTTCGCTCCCTTTACCGCTACAAGCGGTTTGCATTTGGCTACAACTTGAGCCAGGCCTGCGCCGGTAACACTGTCTATAATTTCATCTACATTTTTATAAGCCTGAGGTGATTCATCAATAATGGATTCAAGTGAGCGTTGGTTTACCACGATCTCATCTTCTGTACCCACACCCAGTGCCGTAGCAAAATCCTCCACGCTAATCAATCGTTTTGTTGCCGTCCGTGAGCGGATTCGACCCGCACCGTGACATATTGAATAATAATTATCAGCACCCTGCGGCTGACCTACCATGATATATGAAGCAGTTCCCATGGAACCCGGAATAAGTGCCGGATGTCCAGTTGCCAGATAAGGCTTTGGATTGTCCGGGTGACCTGCTGGCAACGCACGTGTCGCCCCTTTGCGATGCACAAAAATGGAACCTTGGTCTGCGTGAGATTCCTCCCAGGCATAGTTGTGCATCAGATCGTATAACGTACGAAATTCACATTTGGAGCCAAACACATCCCGGAATGCTTCGCGAATAGCATACGCAATCAGATGACGATTGACAACAGCGTAATTCAATGCAGAATACATCATGTTCACATAATGACGACCTTCCGCATGCTCAAGTGGAGCAAATACCAGTCTGGGATCGGATGTACCCAGGTTAAGCCGCTGCATAACTTTGGCAATCGCTGACGAACTCGTCTGGCTTACATACCCACCCCATGCACGAGAGCCGGAATGAATCATGACCACGACCTGTCCATCATACAATCCCCAAGCTTCGGCGATTTCACGATTCTCTTCAGCGATCTCAATCGCCTGGATCTCGGCAAAATGATTCCCCCCACCCAGTGTTCCGAGCTGACGATGCGAACGATGCCATGTCATATCAGGAACGTGGTTTAACACGTCCTCATCGTAACTGAACTTGCTGCTTTCCACATGTGTCATCGCAGTTGATTTTTTCGGTGTATAGCTGTCCGGAATATACTTTTTGGGTAAACCATGCAGTCCTTTACGAACAATATGCTCCAGTCTGATATCCGAGTAATGACCTCGCTGGTTCGCCTCCATCGGCAATACTTTCTCAATGGCCTTGACGAGTTTGCGGCGAAGCTTGATGTCTTTCAATTCGTCCTTGTGCAAGTTTGTCATATGCACTCGCATACCACAGCCGATGTCACTGCCCACGATGGAGGGAGAAACGTATCCGCTCTGCGCATCCCACACGGCTGTCGTTCCGATGCACGTACCTACACCGACGTGTACGTCTGGCGTGTAACTCATATAAGAAATTCCCGGAATCTGCAGATTATTGTTTGCCATCTCAAACACCTTGTAATCGAGCGAGGAGAAGAGTTGTTGCGCCGCATATACGGTTAAATTACCTGCAGGCAATTTTACTTCATGCCGGTAGGCACCTGTTAATTCGTTTGGATTGGTAAATAAATTAAATTCTGTATTCATAAAAGTGTATTATTCCTTCCTGTACGTTCAGCAAATTCGGTTTGCTGATTCATCTGTAAAATAAAACTAAAAAAAGCCATAGGCTAGTCGCCCATGACTTCTACTGAATGACAATAACGGAGAACAGAACAGCATAAACATGCTGTGTGTCTGTCATCCATCGCTATAATATAAGCGAAGAACGCATATCGATTATAAAACCTGCTAAACGATATGCCTATCCCCTATGTCGACCGTATGAGGCCAATGAAACGATGAGCCGGATATGCTATTGTGTCTACGTTGCGCCCTGTTTGAATCAAATCATAACCAAGCATCATGTCTCTCGGCCTCCCTTCGTTAATGTTAGTCTTATATTAAGGGGACTAGAATTCATGTGTCAACCCTTTTCTTGGAAATTGGTCCATGGTGTAGATTGCATATGTAAACAAAAACAGGAGATTGTCCTAGGACAATCTCCTGTTTCCCAAATAATAATGATGTTGTTAGCGTAACATGATTATTACAGTCCTGCTTGTTTTTCCAACTCTTCAACCGGATTTTCGTCTTCTTTTTCAGGAACTTTGGAAGACAGGAACCAACCACATACCGCAATGGTGATCAGTACAATATAGAATCCGAATTTCCAAATTTTATTTTCCGGGAAATGCTCATCCAGAACACCCAATGAAGGGTGAGCGAGTGTAATAACCGCCAGCTTAACCCCTACCCAACCTACGATGACAAAGGCTGCAACTTCAAGTCCTGGACGGGAATGAAGCAATTTCACAAAGTATGAGGCTGCAAAACGCATGATCACAAGCCCGATGAATCCACCGAGGAAGATAACGATAAACTGTCCACCGTCGAGTCCGCCAATTGGAGGCAATCCACTTGGTGGCAACGCCACGGCCAAAGCAACAGCAGCCAGAATGGAATCAACTGCAAATGCGATATCCGCTACTTCGACCTTGAAAACGGTCATCCAGAAACCGGATTGTTTTTTCGGTTTCTTAGGGGTTGAATCAGCTGCTTCATCTGTTTTATTGCGACTACCCAGTATCTTTTTAACGATGTGGTTAATCGAAATATACAGGAGATACAGGGCACCGATCGCTTGTACTTGCCATACATCGACGAGGAAAGAGATCAGGAACAATGAACCTAAACGGAAAACAAATGCACCCATCAGACCATAGAACAACGCTTTTTTGCGCTTATCTTCAGGCAAGTGTTTAACCATGATTGCGAGTACCAATGCATTATCTGCTGCGAGTAATCCTTCAAGGACCACTAAGACAGCAAGCACCCACCCATATTCTAATAATAATGAAACATCCAAAATTGACTCCTCCTTAATATTCTTATGATGTACAAAAAAAAAGGACCTTTACCATCACTGGTAAGGTCCTTTTATATCCACAAAAAGAGACCTTTACCGAGCATGAAAACTTGGTAAAGGTCTCGCTAACAACAAAATTGCTGCCAATAAAGCCGGGGATATAATCCCGAACTGACGACTTTACTGTAAAAGCTACTCCCCTTTAACAGGAATATGTAGTTTTAGTTGGAACGGGTTGTTTAACCTGTACTCATCATATTTCATAACGTTAAATAAAGTCAAGCTTTATTTAGCTGACGATACAACTTACGGAATACGACAACATCGTAGATCATATTCCCCAGTGGAATGAAAGAAACAAAGAACAGAGCAATTGGACGGCGCAGACGCCATTTCTGTGAGGTGTACATAGTCACCATAAATAACAAATACATTAAAAACAAAAAACCGTACAGATTCCCAAACCATGTGACAGCCTGCGGCATAACCCCGGCATCTCTCAACGGAAAAGCAACAAACAGTAACAACACGTACGAAATGCCCTGCAACCACAACATTAGCCGGAAGCGCCCCAGCGTAGAATGTAACATTATTTTCCTCCTGCTTTTATACATGTAACGAATTCAATTGTTCCCGTACAGTATATCACAAAAGCTGAATATCTCGCTTAATGCCATGTAGCAGATTATTCCTGCACGCTTATATGGTTGGCTCACCTACCATTTCGCAGGAGCCAAATGCTTCAACTTCTCATAAGATATATGACGAAGATTGTTAAAGATGTCGGACAAGGAGGAGCCAGATCATGAAAATAGCTATGGTTGCACCCGAGAAATTGCCTTTGCCCGGTAATGGTTCCGTGGAAATCTGTATCCTGGGCATCGCTCGTGAACTAGCCCAACGCCATCAGGTGACCATTATAAGTCGTCAAATGCAAGGTCTCGCCGCCACAGAACAGATCGATGGGATCACCATTCAACGCGTCCCTGCGTCGAGTCCTGTCATGTACACCAAAGCAGTCATACGTTTGTTATCCCAACAACCCTACGATGTAATTCAAGTGGATAACAGGCCACGAAGTATGGCTACCATCAAACGAGCTTTTCCACGCACTCCCGTTGTACTCTATCTTCACTCATTAACGTTTGCTCAGCCCGGGCCTTCCAAACTCACATTAATGAGAAAAGCTGATTGGATTGCCGTCAACAGTCATTCCCTGCGACAAAGGTTAGGCCGCAGATTTCCGTTGGTAAAACACCGGATGAGTGTTGTTCCATTGGGTGCAGATCTAAGCCGCTTCAGGCCTGTTGAATCCAGCGAAGAACGGATTCATCTGCGTACACAATTTGGAGTAACTAAACCATTCTCTATTCTGTATGTCGGCAGGCTGATCCCTGGAAAAGGTGTAGACGTATTAATTCGTGCGACTGCCCTCCTTCAGCAACAGATGCCTGTTCAACTGATTATTGCAGGCAAAGGACCTCCGTATTACATGCGTAAACTTCGCGAGCTTGCCCATAAACAAAAGGTCCATGTTTCCTTCCGTGGTCAGATAAACCATGAGCATATCGATCAGTTGTATCGGGCAGTGGATTGTCTGGTCTGTCCGTCTCAAGAACATGAAGCTTTTGGCCTGGTTAATGTTGAGGCGATGGCTTCAGGATTACCCGTTATTGCTTCGGATAACGGAGGTATCCGTGAGATTATTCAATCAGGAATCAATGGATACCTTGTCACCGCTTATAAGCGTCCTCAACGTTTCACCTCTTACCTGTACAAACTTGCAAGCAATCCCACTTTTACCGAGAAGTTAGGAAAGGCTGGCCGAGACAGCGCAAGGGCATATTTCAGTTGGGCAAGAACAGCCATGCATCTGGAAGCGACCTATACCAGGCTCATCCGTAAATGAGCCTTCTTTTGTTACGATGATCAAGCTTTTTCACGAAATTGCCATCCCTTAATCAAAGAATCCATCTGCGGAACAGGAATGTGACTCATCTCAATTAACTCCATAATCACCATATCTCTCATCATGAATCGTACTTTGGCACACGTGAGTTGATGAAATACATCGTAGAATGCCGTCCCGGCCCAACATCCATGAGGTACGATTAGGGGATCATTAACGATATAACCTACGGCTCCAATCGGGGGAATAACAACCTTAATTGCTTGATGATCCAAACGATTATCTGGATCTTTGACGAGATACACGGTATCCCCCACATGTAAAGCCTGTACTCCATGGTAGTGGTCCATCCCATACATAGCTGCGAATAATTTGGTGCTCATATTACCTGCTCCTTTTTCCTGTATTTCTCCATGATTAAAATTTTTACAAAGAAACATCGGTTTCATAATGTTCCAACCACTCGACAAGTTGCCTGCGTATCTCTCTACGAAACTCACGAGGTTCAAGTACCTCTGCCTCGGGCCCAAATTGATACAACCATTTCAAAAATTCTCTGCTGCTATTCAGTGTCACTTCAAATAACAATCCCCCATCCGACATATTCGTCATTCGCGGGCGAACAAACATCTCTTCTTCTTTTATGTAGGGGGCCACTTTCTCAGAGAATCTTACCTTGAAATGGATATTTTCGTCGCCACGGTCAATAGACCATGTGTTCTTCATGTACTGTGTTATGTTGAAATCACCCTTGTCGAAACCGGCATTTGTTCGTGTCACATCCAAAAAACGGCTGATCCGAAACAATCGAACTTTTTGCAGCAAATGGCAGTATCCAATCAAATAAAAACGTTGATCACGTGGAATGAGATAATAGGGATCGATATCCCGGACTGTGATCTCATTTCTTGTCAGCGTATGATATTGAGTACGAATGGTTTGCTGGCTTAGAATAGCTTCGATAATGGGAATCAGCAAATTAGGGTCTTTTCCTTCCTCACGATAAGCTGGCGTGCCCATCCGAATAATTCCCGCAATATTCTCTACAATGTCACTGTTTCTTGATTTTAATTTGGTATGAGCCGACATAACCTTGTCAAACGCTGAATCAAACTCAGCAGGTAACTTGGAGGTATCAACTACGGACGGGAGCAAGGAGAAAACCATTGCTTCCTGTTCAGTAAAATCTAATGGATACATCGCAAACTCACCAATAAATCGGTAACCTTTGCCGTATCCTTCATTCATAATCGGGGCGACCCTATCCAAAATCCGGAGATCACGATAAATCGTGCGTACAGTCGTACCGCATTTCAGCGCCAATTCCTTGGCCGAAATTCCAGGATTTGCTTGTATAGCCTGAAGTATACGCAGCAGACGAATTAATTTCTCTGTCATGTAGTTTCTCCCCTTCGATATTTTATCGGCAAGGAAAACTAGTTCCTTTAGTACAGAACTAAATCTTTAGTCCCAATATTGTTTTCGCAATTTCACCATTTTTGTATAGTCCAATTGCACTCTTACCCCCTTTTAATATACATTCTCTTACTCGCTTGCGTAAAACATTAACCCAAAAGACCTTAAACCTAAGCCTGAAAGCCTATACAATTTTCTAAAAATAATACAAAAAAAGCCCTGATCTCCACAAAGAGACAAGGCTTTTCTCGGAATTACTGGTTATGCAACTGTAATAATTGATTCATCACATTTGCCATATGCTCACAGAGTTCAGCAATGTCCCCCATCTGGTCTTCATTCACACTGCGGTCAAAATAAACATGAGCCGTGACGTTATACATGTTTGGCTGTTCATCAAAGATATACTGGATGTTCTGGCACATCCTCTGCTCAGGCAAGCTCTTCTGTAATATCAGACGAATGGCTGGGCACTGCTTCTCAGGCTCCTTCACAACCATACTAAACCGTAGTTCCAAGCGGCAACCCGGATTCGCACCAGGCGTCTCCAGGATCTCCGCTGCAAGCTCCTCGAGGGAACTGCTTAATACAACTTCCCCTGTTACTTCCGGGCGATCCCTGAGACAGAATTGTAATGTGAACTCTCTGGACATCACTGCCATCTCCAGCCGATCTTTACGCCCCGTAATCTGAATACGTTCGTCCAGGTTATCCATATCATAGAGATAATTCTCAAACCCGACTTTCAGATTGTCATACACCGTTGGATCAAACATTGAATTAAACCTACTTTCTTACCCTTTAACATGTATTGTAGTACATTCTCATTTTTCATGCGAACGATGTGCCTATTGAACTCTCTTGCTCGGAAAATCAGGACCACCCGTCCAACGGGTGGTTTGCTCTTGGGGTATAACCCCCTGTTGCCAAACTGCGCCTAAAGACGCTAGCCTGACAGCAGGGCTGTTCAGGCTCAGTGTTATTTGTCACTTTCACTCACCAGTTAAACTGGTTTTACTTCTTTTTGCTCCGATTACTGCTGAATGGATCTTCGTATTCTTTTACACTCAGCTTATCTAACGCTTGATCATGTGCTTCTTGTTCACGAATATACTTTCTTACCGTTGCTTCATTTAGACCCACTGTACTCACATAGTACCCTTCTGCCCAAAACTTTCGATTTCCATATTTATACTTGAGCTGGGCATGCTTCTCGAATATCATTAGTGAACTTTTCCCCTTTAGATATCCCATGAACGTGGAGACTGCCATTTTCGGTGGAATCGCTACCAACATGTGAACATGATCGGGCATCATGTGACCTTCTATAATTTCTACTCCCTTGTACTTACACAGACGTTTGAAAATTTCGATTAAATCTTTTCTCACTTGATTATAGATTTCTTTCCGTCTATACTTCGGGGTGAATACAATGTGGTATTTGCACATCCACTTTGTGTGAGCTAGGCTATAGCTCTTGTTTGCCATCGAAGACCATTCCTTTCTTTTGAGCCTGAACATCTCAATTTTATCGGAATGGTCTTGGTGGTCAAACCCTCGATCCCTCCACCCGCATAGCGGGTGGTTTTTTGTTTCGCGCGTTTCACGCACTCAACTGGCTAAAGCCATAATAAAAAAAGCCCAGTCACTAGGACTGGGCTTTGGTTAAGCATGAGATCTGGCAAGATCCCGTAGCTTGGCTTATTCTTCTGTAGCTTATTCTTCTGTAGCTTTTTCTTCAGCTGCCGGCTCAGCTTCCTCAGCAGAGGCCGTTGGCTCTTCCTCAGCGGCTTGTGGCGGCATGACGGAAGCGATGATGGATTCAGGTGATGTTACGAGTGTCAAACCTTTATCCAGCTTGATATCCGCAGCAGTCAAACGATCACCAATGTCCAATCCGCTCACATCCACTTCAATGGACGTTGGCAGATCCGCAGGCAATCCTTCTACTTCCAGCTGTGTCTCCTGTGTCTGGAATACACCGCCAGCTTTCGAGCCGGCCGCTGTACCTTGGAAGTCGATCGATACACTTACGCTGATTGGCTTGTTCTTGGAAATTTGCAAAAAGTCTACGTGCAGCAAACGTCCGTTACGCTCTTGCTGATCCTTGATCAGCACCGGAAGCGTTTTACCGCCCTCCACATTCAGGTTGAACATTTCGGAGCGGCCTGTGCGTGCCACTTTCAGCATTTCTTTTTCATCTACATGTATTGAAGCACCTTCAAGTCCCGGGCCGTAAACGACTGCGGGAACTCGTCCGCCTTGTCTTAACAGGCGCAGTGCTGCACCTTTCTTTTCCGTTCTTGGCGTTGCTGTAAGTTGAGCCATTTTTCCGTTGGATTTCATGATTGAACATCCTCCTTCAAGGGATCACTACATTATATTTGTTGGAAAGCGCTGAGGCTTATCTCATAGACCATGATGGTCTTTTTTCCTTTGGCCGAATCGTGGGCCATACCTATATTTACCCCAATGATAGAGGATCTCAAACACGAAACAGGACAAATAATTTTTTTTGGCAAGTTATGCGGCTTATAATCAGACCAAAAAAAGCAGTCGGAATCTCTTCCAACTGCTGATTTATCAAGGTTTTGACGAACTACATTCAAAGTTATAAATAAAGAAACTATGCGCTGTTACGATCCTCTGTTTTTTCACTTTCACGAATGATCTGCATCTCGTCTGATCCGCTACGAACAATAATGTGTACATCCCCGTCTTCAGGTACAATGTCCACGTAACGGTCTCCGCACGTATCTTTCTCTTCCCATTCGTTCAATCGAATGATTAATCCCAGGTGATGCAGACCCGGAGCAACCCGGAAGCGGGCTTCGGCGGCATTACCGACTTGTTCCAGCCGTACTGCTCCGTCCTCCATACCTGTGCCCCATACCCAGACATCCCAACCTTCATAATGCTGGTCTTCCCGTTCGTATCGAAGCGTGACAGTTCGCGAAATCTGTTTATGAATCGTTACGCCAAGCGTTGCCCGAATTCCTCCAGCCTCAGCAATAATATGGGTTACTCCAGGTGTCATCGCACGTACGATCCCTGCTGCACTCACCGCTGCAAGTTCTGGATGAGAAGAGCTCCAGCGTATATTCGAATCCTGAAGCGGCTGACCAAATTGATCCAGAACCAAGGCACGGAAGCGACTGATTCGAGTCATGTACATGACAGGTTCGCCCACAATTTCGATTCGTTCAGCATGACGATAATCCACTTGTAACATACAGCTTGCCGTTATGTCCCCACAGTGGACTGTAATCGAAGCTTCCCCTCGTTCCAGTGCATGGATTGTTCCATCAGGCTGGATCTGAATAATATTCGGATCAGAAGAAGTCCAGGTAACTGGAGCTTTTTCCACCACATTGCCAATACTGTCCCGTACGATCGCTCGTAGTTGAGTGGTCTCCTTCGGACTATATACCTGGCGAGGAAAACTAATCTCCACTGTTGATGGTTCAGCGCCTCCAGCATGCTCTGTGTCATACAGTACCATTAAAGACCATCGTTCTACCTGAACAGTACCACGAACAGTCTCGATCACGTCTGTGCCTGCCTGATGATCATTGACCACAACATGCCAGTCCCCTTCCCCCAGGTCGACATGCTGCTCATGTTCCGTTCCGTTATAGATGACCATAATCTGATTCCAGGTGTCCTGATTCGCACCATTCTGAAGTATAAAGGCAACTACATTGCCATCCGCACGAATCACACGTAGGTGATTTCGTACCTGTTCAGCATCAATCATCCGAAAAGCGGGATGGGTTCGCCGCAAATGAATAAGACCACGATAGTAGTCGAACACTGGTCTAAACCGTGATTTGTTGGCCCATGTGATGGCGTTCACCGCATCCCCGCTCCGATAACTGTTATGATCACCGGCTTTGGATCTGAGCATCTCATCCCCTGAATGCAGAAACGGAATTCCCTGAGAAGTAAGCAGAATGCCGGAGGACAGTAACGAGCGACGAACCATCTCATGATTCAAAACATCATCTGCATCCACATACCGATAAGGATCTGCTGCTTTTACCGCGGACTCAGCACTCCCTCCACCCACGGGCTGTCCGTCCTTCCATACGGGAAATCCTAATTCATGTCTAAGGTTCATTGTTGTCGCAATTTTATCCCACAGATTGAGATTGTCATGAGCAGTTACATAATTGACAACTTCAACAGGTGAAGATGTGAAATCATCCAATGCTCCCGCTAATCCCCTAATAAGCTCATATTCCTGTCCTCCGGCACCCGTGACAAACCCTCTGCCACTGCCATCACTATCACCCTTGATTGCACTGCGAAAATGATCATTAAATACAGCAAACCCCTGACCTCGCTGGGTTCCTTTTAATGTTTTGCGGTCCAAAGGTGAATCTCCACCCATCCAGGGTTCCCCATAGATCAGAAACGCCGGATCGATCTGTTCCTTCAATTCGCGTGTCAATTCATTCATCGTTTCCGTATCAATCAGGGCCATGAGGTCAAATCGAAATCCGTCCACATGATATTCTTCTGCCCAATATCGGAGAGAATCCAGAATATATTTTCGCACCATTGGACGTTCTGTCGCCAATTCATTACCTACACCAGAACCATTACTGAGGGTGCCATCCTCCCGATAACGGTAATAATAGCCTGGTACAATCCGTTCAAAAGGACCCTCTTCCACGCTATACGTGTGATTATAGACAACATCAAGTACAACGCGAATGCCTTGTCTGTGCAGCGATTGAACGAGTGATTTGAGCTCCCGAATTCGAACTGCAGGATCACGAGGGTCGGTAGCATACGAACCTTCGGGAACGTTATAATGCTGGGGATCATACCCCCAGTTGTATGGTGCTCTGACATTTGAACCCACTTCTGCAGTAGCAAGTTCATTCACCGTCTGATAATCCGCCACAGGCAGAAGATGTACATGAGTAACTCCCAGTTCGGCAAGATGGTCTACGCCAATACTATTGCCTGCTCTATCCGTCAGACCGGAAGCCGTGAATGCCAGATATTTTCCCTTATACGGAATATCTGCATGTGGGTCTGAGGAGAAATCACGGACATGCAACTCATATAACACGGCATCAACAGGACGCAGAAAAGCAGGTTTGACATCCAGGTCCCAATCGACCGGATTGGTGGTCTCCGGATCTATAATAGCCGTTCGTTGCCCATTAGCCGTTACCGCTCTGGCATAAGGATCAACAGCCACTTCAATCTGCTGATTATCATGAATAATTCGGTACATATAATAATATCCTGCCCAATCGCCGCTGAGCTTCAGACTCCATATTCCGTCCGCATCACGTGTCATGAAATGTTCCTGTCCACCTTCATGATCATGTACTTTGCCACTATCGTTGTAATGACCTTCATCGTCAAAAATCAATATATAAACCTGTTGTGCCGTAGGTGCCCACAATTTAAAAGTACTTGCAGCACGAGTATATGTTAAGCCAAGATCGTTGCCTTCGTAACAAAAAGAAGTCCATTCCGGCATCGTTCCCACCGCCTTTATATCCATTGATTTCGTGTTGTCCCGATGTTACGGAGCGGGACGTGTTTTGTCAACCCGGGGTTGTCTGTACTCATCATATCGGTTCAATTTGCGTATTCAATTAGCAATCGCTTTCAAAATATAGGATATGAAAACAAGCGCCATAGATTGACAGCATTTGTACCTGTCCTGACAAAAAAAGTTTGGAATATACAAGAATAAATTGCAGGATGTCATTTGGTTGAGATTAAAATGCACCAACAGGTGCACAGCATAAAAAGGCTCCGGACATGACGATGTATAGCCCTGCGACCAAGGCATTGGTTTCTGACGCATCAACAAATCCCCCTTTCTTACGGGAAAGGGGGATTTGTTTTATCTCAATTTATTTGATTAGATTTGATTGGATATCTAGAACGTGGCCTTGTTAGCGATTTTACTAATGGTTTGTTGGTACCCTTCAATTCTTGGCAAGCATTGCGTTCATTAGGAATTCGAATACATCACCGTTAGGGATATCGCATTCACATTTACCTTTCCGTCCTGTATGGTGCGTATCGTATCAACGCCTGCTTGTCCTTTTTCTACAATCACATTCCATGTCTCTGTGGGGACAGAGATGTCACGGTTTTCTTTTGCCGCGTTATAGATGACAACAATACGTTCCCAAGAATCGCTGGCTGCTGTACCGTTCAGTTCATAGGCTAACAGCCCATTGCCTTTTTCTATTAGACGAACATGCTTCTCGATCTCTTCCCGTGTACGAAGCCGAAAGGCTGGATGTTCTCGCCGAAGAAGGATCAGCCCACGATAATAGTCAAACACCAGCTTGAACAGCTGCTTTTGCTCCCAATGTATGGCATTGACCACGTCTCCACTCTGATGGCTGTTGGCATCCCCATATTTGCTGCGAAGCAGCTCATCTCCAGCCGCGATCAGGGGAACACCCTGGGAGGTTAGAACAATACCAATGGCAAGCAGACAACGCCTAACGGTCTCATTCTCCAGAATGTGTTCCGGATCGATCTGCAGGTACGGCTTAGCCTTCTCTACGGCCTCTTCCACACTCTGGCATCCACGAATACTTCCATCCTCGTCATAGGTGAGGAAATTCAAGGTATCGTGGAGTCCTTGTGTACGTGCGACTTTGTCCCACAGGTTGAGATTATCATGTACTGTTACATAGTTAATCGTCTCGGATGGACCATCCGTAAAATCCTGAATGGCTCCCCGGACGCCAGTCCACAATTCGTCTTCTTTTCCGTCCGCGCCCGTCGCAAATCCCGTACCCATGCCATCGCTGTCTCCCTTGATTACTCCGCGGAAATTATCGTTAAACACAGCAAAACCAGCTCCGCGCTGCGTTCCTTTTAGGGTCATATCATCTCCAAGCGGCGAATCCAGTGCGCCCCATGGTTCACCATATAACAATATGGATGGTGACACTTCGGTGTGCAGCTCCGCTGCAAGCTGTTTCATCGTAGTTGTGTCGATCAGACCCATCAGATCAAATCGAAAACCATCCACATGGTACTCCTCTGCCCAGTAACGGACCGAGTCGATGATAAACTTACGAACCATGGTGCGTTCAGTAGCTACCTCATTGCCCGTACCTGAGCCATTGCTATAGGTTCCATCGGCGTTTTGACGATAGTAGTACCCTGGTACAAGTTTTTCAAAAGAGCTGCCTGCTGTATTAAAGGTATGATTATATACCACATCCATAATGACACCTATTCCCTTGTTATGAAGGGCAAGCACCATTGATTTGAACTCATGAATTCGTGTCTCCGGATCATCTGCAAGTGATGCATAAGAACCTTCCGGGACATTGTAATGGAGCGGATCATATCCCCAGTTATAGTTGGAGGCATCAGACGTATCACCATTCACCCTGGATTCATCCACCGTCGCAAAATCAAATACTGGGAGAAGATGCACATGGGTAATCCCGAGTTCAACCAAATGATCGATCCCCAGTGTGTTGCCCTCCGAATCACGCAGACCCGTCTCGGTAAAAGCCATGTATTTGCCTTTATTCGTTATACCAGATGATGAGTGAATGGAAAAATCACGTACATGCAGTTCGTACAGGACTGCATCTACAGGGCTGGTCGACTCCGGGCGAATATCCTCACTCCATCCATTCGGATGTGTCTGCTCCAGTCTCACAATTACACCCATTTCTCCATTCATGGTCACTGCTCGGGCGTAGGGATCTACAGCAGTAGTTGAATGTCCATCTTCGAAAGTAGGCTTGTACATGTAACGGTAGCCACTTAAATTACCTTCCAGTTCCATAACCCAGATGCCTTGTTCTTTCTTTTGCATAGGTAGCGCCTGCTGCTTCCGTTGATTGGGCTCTTCCTCCGGGCTCCCCCCTGTCAAAGGTGGGTACAGAAGTAGTTCCATCTGAACAGCTAACGGTGACCAGACTTTGAAGTGACAGGTTTGTGCTTCTAATGTGACACCTAAATCTCTTCCTTTGTATGTATCTTCTGAAATCAATAGTTCCTGCTTATCCTCTTCAATCATATGTGTTGTTCCCCTCTCGTTGAAAAAATTAATGAATTGATGGTACGAGTGCTCCTTACCCTTTATACCCGTTCTGCTGCCCAACCATAATCCGAATTACACAAAAGAAGACAAACTTCATGTAGATTCACATGACGCCTGCCTTCTTTATGGGTAAAACGATATCTCCCTAATGCGGTACCTGGGATTGGAAATCATTCCGGCTGGACTGATCGGCGTGGTACACAACCACGTCCCCATCTTGCATCGGCCAGCTTTTTCCCTGACCATCTACCGGGCTGTTATCAAAACCTTCCATTTGCCATTGATTCATCAACGGTGCATGAATATATTGCAGATGCGGTGCACTCGTATTGCCACTGCGCAATGTTTCGATATTGAAGTTAACCACAATGTAACCGTCCCTCAGAAATACCGTTGCCTTCTCATCCAACTGGTTTTGTCTGGCAAGTGACTCGAGATCGGTTCCTTTGGGCACTGCATATACATCTGCTGGCAAGCTATATTCCCCATACCAGCGCTGAATCGCTGCATTCGCCCGATCCACATTAACACCAGATGGAATATCTGTTTTGGGACCAATGAGCGTGCGGATCTGTGAAGGAAGAATCATCCAGTCATAACGACCTACCCACGTTTTATGATGAGAGGTCTGATCCACGAAACGAACCATATGTTCCGCCATTGTACCCTGATTGCGTTCCTCCGCCGACAGTTCATAGGTATACTGATAACGCGCTGTATCACCTAACTCCGTACCGGGGACATTCCGCAACCGTGAGTTCAGGACAACAAAACGTTTTTCTAAATCTTGTGCAGATCCGATACGAATGAGTCGTTCCTGTCCTCGATGGTAGTATAAATCCACTTCTTGCCGGGTGGTGCCATCTTTACTCACAAAAGAGAACGTCGGCGTAATTCGGATACCATCCTGTTTCCCAAACATATTACCCTTGGTTTTCAGATCAAACTTGAAATGGTAACCCGTCTTCACTGCAGCATTTCGGAACCCCTGTACCGGATGACTGCCAGGACGAATAGGCAGGACATAGTGAGCCAAATTACCTCGGGGATCTCCGTCTATACTGTTTCCTCCGGTCCAGTAGCTTACACCCGTTGGTTCGGGGCTGCCTATCCGCTTACGGAACACATTCTCCCAGTTGTAGTCTGAAATATCGGTGATGTGAAAATCATATAATCGTCCGATAACGTCTACAGCAACGGTATCTGCTGCGACATGATGAGTCAGATTGGTGTTGGCATCCTGTTGTTCTGTGAAGTTTGCAGGTGCATTTTCGGCGATATTTCGAAACTCGACCTGGTAATTCCCTTCATCTACCCATACAGGGAGATAAAAAGGAGTGTCCAACTGATTTACCGGAATATCCACCCAAGTCATGGCCGGAATAAACTGATTTCTGGCACCGTTATAGACATCAAATGGGAAACGAACCTGTTTGATCCGGAAATATTTCGCATAATCATGGTTTCCATAACCAGGGTAACTTGCTACATCCAGATGCTGCCCTGAGGTCGGTATCCGCACAATGAATGGACGCTCTAAAATAAGTGCAGCTCTGGTCGGATCTGGCGTAGTCTTCTGATTATGAGGCTGATCATCTGACACCCAGGCATAGTTCACAACTGGAGTATGTACTGTCACCGAGTTAATGCCCAGAATGGGGAACTTCTGATCCTGCCCTCCGTTAACATTAAGAGGGAGCAATCCATACGCAATCTCACCCGTGGTTGGCTGGTTAGCTTTGTTCATCAACGTGTTTTTGATCGTAAGCCGGTTCTGGTACAGAACAATATCCCCAATCATGCCAGGCTGGGGGATCGTCCCAGGTCTTGGAGCTGTTTTTTCCACCGGGGCAGAATCCATAATTGTCGCTCCATTAAAGGTTACCTTGTCGTTATTAACGGTGTTCTCTCTAACCTCCGCTTCAGCTTTGGATTGAAACAATGATGTCTCATCTGGCGTAGGCGGTTCATCCGAACCACCAGGAACCCCTTTGATGCCAAGATCAATTTCTCGACATGGCGCAGGTTTCACATGATTGGTAACCGCAGTATCCATAGCCGATTGCAAAGTTGGTGGTGTATATGCATTGGGCATAAGGGTCACGGTGTCACCATAACCGCCTAGCGCATAGTTAGATACCTTTGCCTCATTTAACTTGTCTACCTCCAGGTTATCGATCTGCCAATAGCTATATGTCCGTGTTACTTGCATGTTTTTATCCCCAGGCACATCACGCTCTCTGGGCTGAGGAGGTGTCCCTGGATCCCCCTCACCACTAGACGCTCTTCCCGGGATCGTCCAGGTTTTATGATAAACCCTTTTCACTTTAACGGTGTAAGTGACCGTTCCTGTCATGTTAACCCAACGGTGCTGAAACAGATATTCCTTGGCCAAGACATTGGCATAGAGATCTTCCGAAGTTGGAATACCACGGGTAACATCGAACTTCTCAGATCCCCGCTCGTCTGCCTTCAACACACCCCGAACAGACGGGTCCATAACCGATGCTTCAATAACCGTGCCTCTACTCGGTGGGCTGATGGTCACAGGGCAAGCGTTCGCAGGGTCGCCCCCCGGATCGCCATCATTACCACCTTCTCCATTATCCGTGCAGTCCTTCACCTCAAGCACCTGAGTCCCTTGTTCATCCAGTTGCTGAGTAGAATCAAGAAAATGAGCTTTGATGGTAGTGCTACCCACGATCCCTTTTGTCGTGATTTTGCCATCAGCACCGATCGTTGCCACAGCCGGATTCGAGCTCTGCCACGTCAGTTTAGGATGAGCTGTCAGTTTATGAACAGAGCGATCCGGTTTGGTTAGAACTGCTTCCGCCTGTAGTGGTGTTGTATTGGCTTTACAAGCGTTCGGCAAATTCACCACGAGTCCTGGCTCAGACGTAACGGTTATGGTGGCTGTATCCGAGATCAGATATGTACCATTGTTCCAGATTGCACGCACAGTGACCGTGCCCGGACTTTCGGCCGTTAACATCCCCGTTTTCAACTCTATACTCGCAATTGTCTCGTCAGAAGAAAACCATTTGATCTCCGTTTCCCTGCGGGATACGTCTATGCCCCCATTAAAATCTGTTTCGCCATAATGTCTTGTGCTAACTTCGGCTTTCATCTGCTTTGTTTGTCCAATAGTCAAAACCGAATCCGGTGTTACATCGATTTCTTTTTCTTCAACCAGATCGCCTTCCCAGATGATATCCATGGGCGTATGGTATGCAACGATTTGCTTCACACAGTTTCGAATTGTTTTACCACCATTTTCATAGTCCCTTCGATTAGTAACTGTGTGTGAGCCTCCTGTTTTGGTAATAATTTTTACGATTGTATTTCCTTCTCTTATAATCGTATTACCCACACCAGTATAAGACGACTGTAGTGTAGTTGATTGGTAATCTACGTTTTTAATACGGATTTTATCTAGCATTCTCTGTGTAACAGTCTGTGATTGAAAATCTGGCCAAGATATTGCAGGCCATTCAGAAAAATCGACCTCATTAGGAATTTCCTTCTCATCTGGATATGGAATAGAACATGAATTAGGATTGAGGTTATTCGAAAAAGTTGGTCCAGTAGTGTGATCTGCTTTAAAATTACCATCGTCAAGTTGATACCAGTAAACACCTGGATTTGCTATCCTTTTTTCAGACTGTACCGTATTAGATATTTTTTGCTTCTTAGGTCCATATGGATCTGAACTTGCAGCTTCTATTGAGGATGTTAAATTCAAACATAGTATAGTAATAAGAAAAATTGAGATAAAAATTAAGGATTTCTTCTCAACATGAGCACACAAAGATATTCCACCACCATTAAGTTTGACTTACATATTCTGAATTTTTAGTATATTTCCACTTTTTTGATTAAAGGAATATGCTCCATTTTTACCTTCTAAAACAGATGTCACCCAAAATCTCTTCTTTATATCTTTCTTAATCAAATCACTCGATCTCTCAGGGATAGTCACTAGGCCATTCTTGAATGCTTGCTTAAGATCCAAACGATTAAATTGTAAAAAACCACTATATAGCCCTCCATTAAAAGTGATTGGATCGGATCTCTCAATTTTTGATGTGAAAGATATATCTGCAAAAGCCATATAGTTGCCTTTGAAAAGATGTGTCTCTGGACCAATGAATAATGTTGCATAGAGACCTTTTGCTTTACCTTGAGTAACATCTACAACAATATATCTATGCAGTGTAACTACACCGGAATTATTGGATAATTTAATTTCTTCTCTTGCTAAATCACTTACTTTAGCGGAGTTATTACTATACCTATAATTACTAATGGTCGTTAAATTCGTACCCGTCGTGCCGACCTCTCTCATCTCATTCAGATCACTGTACTTCCCCGCATCCGTGCCCTCCACATCCATATAACGCAGTAAAATGGCCGATACTTCTGCACGAGTGGTGGAATCTGCAGGTTTCAATGTGCCATCCTGGAATCCACCTACAATGCCTGTCCCACGGACAAGGGCAAGATACGGAATCTGCTCAGCACGAATGGTGCCACGGTTCACTTCCGGTGTGGGAAGCAGCGTGTTTTTTGTATCGTTAAAAGCATCCTGGAAGCTGGCTCCGGACTTGATCAGTCCATTGGCAATCCATTTCATCATCTCGTAACGCGTTAGCTCCGCATTCGGATTGAACCCTTTGGCATAATCGCCAGCGTTAATGAATCCTTGTCCAACAAGTTGGCTAACCGCCGCTTCAGACCAATGTCCCTTGAGATCAGCAAAGGGATTCTGCCCCTCTACCTTCTCCAGTCCAGTCGCACGGGCAAGTATGGTCGCATATTCCCCACGCGTGATTTTGCCATTGGGACGAAACGTACCGTCCTGGTAACCTGAGATCAGATTTTTTTCATAAGCTTTGGCAATTGTCGCTTGAGCCCAGTGGCCCTTGATATCCTTGAACTTGCTAAGGGCAGTGTCACTTGTTCCCGATGCAGCATTCGCTGTTGACGTCAAATGTACGGGGCCCATCGGTAATAGTGTTGCTGCCAATACTGCTGTTGTTACCAACCCGACGATCCAAACATGCCGTTTTTTCTTCTTCTCGTGACCTTCAATTCGTTTCTTCAATCTACTCACGCTCCTATGTACCTTAGTATGGGGATGCTTTACTTAGTCAACCTAGTCACTTCTCTTCACAAACAAAACCTAAATTTGTCATAATAATCAATATTCTACCATGTCGACCTAGGCTATTGGTATTATTTTTCGTCCATCCCCATCACGTCAAGGCGTGCGCCCCTCCTTCCATAGACCCACTTCATTCGCCTAAAACACAAAAAAAGGCCATGAATCCGCAGATTCATAGCCTTATGCTTTAAGGGTGTGGTCTTTCTTATGATATTGGAAAAATGAACTCACTCATAGAATAAACCATATCATTCCATTTGATCAACCTTTTTTTATTTCACCCAGCTTTATTTTCCGTTCAATTCCTTGTAGGATGCTTCCAATTCCGTGATCAATTGATCACCACCGGCTTTTCTCCAGCTTGCGATTTCCTGCTCCCAACCTGCATCATCAATTTTACCCATAATGTACTTGGTCTGCGCATCCCAGATCATCTGATCCAACTCCTGACCACGCTCGGTATAGATCGCCGAAGACAAGGTGAGTGCCGGATTGGCAATGGCATACTGCTCATTCTCACGCGCCATCTTTGTACCTTTCATACCAATTGGAACATCAACCAGTTCAGGTACATTATAACCTTCAATACTTAACAGATTATCCCGGTATGGCTTCACTTCACGCTGATAAGCGTCAAAATCCTTAAGTTCGGTTTTCCCATCCGCAGTCTTGGTGTAGTGCACATCGAGCAATCCACGGAGCTGCAACGCACTTAATTCCTCATCCATCAACTGATCCAGGAACGTGAGAACCTGCTTCAATTGCTCCTCATCCGTAACGGATGCCTTCGGGATGACCAGCATTCCGTAGTTCCCTGGTTCTCCGGCGATGCGAATACCATCGGTTCCCTGGAACGGAGCCACATCAATTTCTCCATCCGGAGCGTTAGGTGTAAGCCGCTGCTGAGAGGACTTTCCGTTCTGAGCCACACCATTCAGCTTCATGCCAACCAGGCCTGAATCCATTTTTTTGTCCGCATCAGAAGGGTCCAAGGCAGGGAAATCACTATTAATCAGTCCCTCGCTGAACAGTCGCTTGAAGAGTTTCATCGTATCCACATATTCCGGGGTCAAGAACTCCGGGGTCAGTTTCCCAGCATCATCCACACCCCATTTGTTGACACCGCCAATACTTACAGCGATCCGGGTCAGTGGGGAAGAGACACCCTCATTATACTTTTTGAAAAGCAGTGCACCGTACGTATCTTCCTTACCATTCCCATCAGGGTCATCCTTACGAATAGAGCGCATCACTTCATACCAGTCATCTAGCGTTTTGGGTATATCCAGCTTCAACGTATCAAACCAGTCCTTGCGATATACGATCGCAGTCCGTCCAATATCCCGGAAGTTCGGAATACCGTAGACCTTGCCTTCAATTTTGATATTGTTAAAATAAGCTTCGGATTGGGCAGACAGGTTCTTATAATCCTTCAAGTAAGGCCCCAGTTCCCAGAACAGTCCTGTTTTGGCGGCATTAAATGTGGTCGGTACATAATTCACACGCATAATGGTCGGCATCTCGCCTGAAGCAACCATAACATTCACCTTATCATCAAAAGCAGACTGCGGAATCCACTGTACATTGACATCCGTATTTGTATATTCCTCAATCTTCTTTTCAATCCCGTTCTCCTTGGCCGGTATATCTCCTACCTGCATTAAAGAGATGGAAATGGGAAGTTTACCTTCCCCTGCAGCAGGTGCTTTTTCTCCCCCGCAACCTGCAAGCAATCCAGCGGACATTGCACCAATTACAACGATTCCGCCTAAACGGGACATTGGACCTTTTGGACTCATGAACCATCTCTCCTTTTGGATAAGGTTATGTACATAGACCACTCCGATGACAGAACAACCTTCAGATCGCTGTTATCCCCAGATTTTTTGATTCCCTTTTAAAAAGGGGAAAATCCGGGGATAAGCCTATGCTTCCGATGCAGCTTTCTTTCAGAAAGCTTTTAGGCGAACGCTTCGCTTCCTCAGATTATTTCTGCCCTCTCCGTTCTCATGTACATGTTAGTTGGACTTGTAAAGTTCAATCTCCACTCCCGCCAAAATGAACGGAGCGACCGACTTCGGATCATTAATCCGAATGGACTCGGTCACATAATACTCATAGGACCCGTCACGATACGGGCTTCCTCCAAGACCGGCTCCGCCGTTACACTGCGTCAAGGACAGCACACCTTCACGGTCCGTTTGCAGCAGATGCTGTAGCAGACCCTGATACCCTTTTTCCGCAACCGCTTTGAACTTGCCACTCAGATATCCTTTACGCACACCTTTGGCCAATGCATAGACAAACATTGAGGTCCCGGAAGCCTCCAGATAGTTCCGCTCACGTCCCGGTTGATCCAACAAATGTGGCCATAGCCCGGTCTGCTGATCCTGCACATGCACTAGTGCGTTTGCTACCCGTTCGAAGATACCCACAATCTGCCCGCGTTGCGGATGATCTACCGGCAGATAATCCAAGGTATCCACAACCGCCATCACATACCAGCCCATCGCCCGACTCCAGACATGTGGTGAACATCCCGTTTCACCCGAACTCCAGCGCTGCTCTTTGCTCTCGTCCCAGGCATGGTACAAGAGACCACTACGCGGATCACGTGTACGTTGCTCCACCAGCAAGAGCTGCAGAGCCGCTTTGTCAAACCACTTCTCTTCACCCGTCACTGCCCCATACTGGGTCAGATACGGAGTAGCCATGTACAATCCATCCAGCCACATCTGGAAAGGGTAAATCTTTTTGTGCCAGAACCCGCCTTCACTCGTATGTGGCTGTCCCTTAAGCTGAGTCATCAGCAACTCCGCAGCTTTGCGATACTTCTCTTCTCCCGTTTTCTCGTGCAACAGAAATAGTGATTTCCCCTGATTGATCTGATCCAGATTATATTCCTCGATCGTATAGGAGCGAATGGAGCCATCTTCCTGAACAAAATGATCCATCAGCTCACGGATATAGTCAAAATATTTTTGCTCCCCCGTGTGCGTATACAGCTCCTCCAGCGCTTTCAGTAAGCAGCCGTTCTCATAATGCCAAGTGGCGTACAACTCATGGTTGCGATAACTTTCCATGAATTGCTGTGCCATGCGCACCGATGTGAGTTGAAGTGTTTCCTTCATGATCAAGCCTCCGCTTCCGTCTCTTTATTGAGCCTGTTTTTTGTAATCTTCGGCATATTCCTCACGAATCTTGTTTCCACCCGCATTGCCCCAATTCTCGATTTCCTTTTCCCAGCCACTTTGATCGATCTTGCCCATAATGTATTTGGTTTGTGCATCGGCAATCACCTGATCCAGATCCGCCCCACGGTCACCATACGTTGGAGAATATAACGTCAGCGCAGGGTTTGGCACAGCGTGCTCCGCCAGTTCCTTGGCAAGTGCCGTACCTTTTTCACCCAGTTCGGTATCCTTCAATTTTGGTACGTTATACCCTTCGACATAAGGAAGATTATCACGGTAAGGTTTCACTTCACGCTGGAATGCATCGAAGTCACTCATCTCCACCTGATCTTCGCCCACTTTGGTGTAATGTTTGTCTTCCATACCACGCATCAACAGGGTCGCCATCTCAGGGTCCATCAGTTTATCCAGGAAGGAGAGCAGGTTTTTGAGTTCTTCTTCCGATTTCACCGTTGACTTAGGGAATGCCAGAATGCCGGAGTTACCCGTCTGTCCTGCAACACGATCTCCGTTCGCTCCAAGCAACCCAGCGATATCTACCACACCATCCGGATTGTTTTTGGACAGACGTTCTTGCTGACTTTTTCCGTTCTGAGCAACACCAACACGGATCCCCACAACACCGGAATCATACTTTTTCTCCGCTTCCGTAGAGTCGAATACAGCAAAATCCTGGTTCAGCAGTTTCTCATCGTACAAACGTTTCAGCAGATCCAGCACCTGCATATATTCCGGTGTCATGAATTCCGGCGTGAAGCTGCCATCATCTTCGACCTTCCACTTGTTAGGTGCACCAAAACTTACGCCAAGGCGCGTCGTGAAGGAATATTGATCCTCATTATATTTTTTAAATAGCATTAGTCCAAACGTATTATCCTGACCATCTCCATCCGGATCGGAGGTTGCCAGTGTCTTGATCGTTTCATACCATTCATCCGGTGTGGCTGGCACCTTGAGATTCAGCTTCTCGAACCAATCCTTGCGATAGATTACCGTAGCCCGCGCAATATCAGAGAATACAGGAACCCCGTAGATTTTGCCCTCTACCTTGATGTTGTCAAAAAAACGCTCGTTCTGTGCCGACAGATTTTTGTAATCTTTCAGCAACGGGCCAACTTCCCAGAACACGTCATTACGCATCGCGCTGGTCACCGTTGGATTATATTGCACTTTCACAATTTTTGGCATATCGCTTGAAGCGATCATCACGTTAATTTTGTCATTGTAGGCCGAAGCCGGAATCCACTGGATATCCAGTTTGGTATTGGTATACGCTTCAATCTTTTGCTGAACTTCATTGCCTTTGCTTGGCACATCACCAACCTGTGCAATGGCTATGGACACATTTTGTACGCCGCCCTCGGCAGCCTGACCCTCGTCTGATCCGCATCCTGCCAGCAAACCTGTCACCAGTGCCAGTGTGCTCAAGACAGCTACGGCTTTCTTTTTTGTTGCTTTCATAACATGAAAACCTCCCTTTTTTTATGCAGTCATACTGAACTGACTTCGAACCATGTGCCGACTCAACCTTTCACCGAACCCAGCATCACGCCTTTTGCAAAGTGCTTTTGCAGGAATGGGTATACCAGCATAATCGGGATCGTGGAGAACACGATAACGGCCATGCGAATGGTAAGCGGCTGGATCTCGGTCTCTTCGATACTTGTGTCTCCGATTCGGCTCTGTGCCAGAATGACAATCTCACGCAGCCAGACTTGGACAGGCCACTTCTCACTATCATTGATATAGATAACAGCGCTGAAGAAACTGTTCCAGTGGGCCACCGCGTAAAAGAGTGAAAATGTCGCCATGGCTGGCATGGACAACGGCAGTACAATCCGGAACAATACGCTGACATCGTTACATCCATCAATTTTGGCTGCATCCTCCAGCTCGTCGGGAATGGCCTGGAAGAAGTTTTTGAGTACGATCAAGTTAAATGCACTAATAGCAGTAGGCAGCATCAGTGACCATAACGTATCCGTCAGGTGCAAGGATTTCACGACAAAGTATGTTGGAATCATTCCGCCACTGAAGAGCATCGTGAACAATACACCGAGCAATATGGGCTGGCGTCCACGCAGATATCTTCTGGAGAGCGGATATGCCATAAGTGACGTAAACAGCAGGTTAATAAAGGTACCGATCACGGTAATATAGACCGATACGCCCAGACTGCGAATCAAGGTATCTGTAGAGAAAATGTAACGGTACGCAGCCAGAGAGAACTCTTTTGGAAAAAGAATGAATCCTCCCTTAGCCACTTCATGCGGACTGGTAAATGAGACAGCCAAAATATAAATGAACGGGATGACCGTCACGATTCCAATCAACAGCAGCAAGCCGTGATTGAGAAAATCAAAGATCCGGTTGCCCCACGTTTTATCCTGTTGCATTTTAATGTTCACTCCTGTCTGGTGAAGAACGTCTACTCCCGAGGGTTAGTAGACGCCTTCCTCCCCGAATTTTTTGGCCAGCGTATTGGCACCAAGAACAAGCGCCAGCCCGACAACCGATTTGAACAACCCGACAGCAGCACTATAACTGTACTGTGCCTGGGTAAGACCCTTCGTGTACACGTAGGTATCAAATACCTCGCCCACATCCCGGTTTGTCGGAGTTAGCATCAGGAAGATCTGTTCAAAACCTGTATCCAGGAAATTGCCCAGACGCAGAATGAGCAAAATGACGATGGTACTGCGAATGGCCGGCAACGTAATGTGCCAGGTTTGGCGCCACCGATTGGCACCATCAATCCGTGCAGCTTCATAGAGCTGTGTATCAACACCGGAGAGCGCCGCCAGGAAGATAATTGTGCCCCAACCAACTTCTTTCCAGATGGATTGTCCGACAATCATCGTTCGGAACCATCCGGGTTCAAGCAGGAACGCCACTTTTTGGCCCGTCAGGTTATAGAGCAATTCATTAATCGCACCACCCTCAGTTGTGAACAGCATGTAGAACACACCGACAACAACAACCCAGGAAACAAAGTGTGGAACATAAACAAGAGTTTGTACAAATCGTTTGAAGCGTTCACGGCGAACTTCATTCATCATGAGTGCCAGTACAATCGGCAGTGGGAAAAAGAACACAATGTTATAAATGGCAAGTAAAAACGTATTTCGAAATAATGTCCAGAACTGCGGTTCTCCGAAGAAACGCTGGAAATGTTTGAACCCTACCCAGTCACTTCCCAAGATGCCCTTGTAAGGCGTGTAATCCTGAAAAGCCATCGTGATGCCATACATGGGTATGTATTTGAAAATAACAAAGTAAAGCACACCCGGTATTAACATGATATACAGCCACCGGTTTTTGATAATGTCCCTCCACAGCAGGTTTTTGTCACTGCGGGTAGCGGGCCGTGTTCGAGCCGCCGTTTCGGCTTTCATATTGTCTTCCTCCCCACATTGGAAACGATTACAAAATATCACTTCCTGAATTCATGTCTTCATTGTGGAGGATAAACGAATGACTGGCTATCGTCTCGTTTTAGCCTTTTGTTTTTCCTTATGTAGCAACGGTTTAGCTCATTTCCCTCACAGAGTTCAAAGGCGCAATGAACTGCTTTCAACCTCTATATTCCTGTCTTAACTTCATGGAGAAAAGTGGTCTTCTTCCTTCATCCAAATATAAAAAAGCCTGCCTGCCATGGCGGGCAGAGCAGGTTTGTTTTATCGCTGCTGCTCCCGGTACTTGCCGGGGGTGGTTCCTGTGATTTTGCGAAATGTACGGATAAATGCGGTTGGGTTGGTATAGTTTAATTTCTCGGCAATCTCCGATATTTTAAGATTTGTTGTTTGCAGCCATGTCTTTGCTTTTTCCATACGATACTCTGCGAGATATTCCGTAAAATTGACTCCTGCTTCCTTCTTGAATACCCGACTTAGGTAAACAGGGTGAAAATTAAGCTCAGCGGCACAGGCTTCCAGCGATAATTCACGATCATAACGTTCCTCAATCAAACGAATCATACGTCTCGCAATATTCATGTATTGGGACTCTTCCTGCTCTCGCCAGAAACGGATGACGGGCAAGAACAGCCGCTTGCGGAACCAATTGGTCATTTCGTCCAATGTGGACAACTTCAGCAAATGTGACATCGATGCTTTTTCACCCAGTACTTCAGCTACATCCCCGCCCTGCTCCTGCACAAGCTGATATACACGAGACAATAACTGAACCATAATGACGGGGTATTCACTGAAATGAAGCTTTTTGTCTGCAAGCAGCCTCAAATATTGCTTAAAGTAGGCGTCCGTCTTCTCCTCATCTCCTTGCTTGAGCGCAGACGCAAGCTGATCCTCGATCATACGTAACTGGGTATACAACGCGGCCTCCATCTGACCACGTGGCTGAATATCCTCGTAATGCAAAATAATACGGCTGCCCAGACTGACCCGGCCTTGCAGAGCCTCTCGGCTCTCTTGAACCGCTCTTGGCGTATCGCCGATACAAGCGTAGGAACGACTGATGCCGATACTTACGGGCAGATTCAGATAGGTCACGACACGTTCACGAATCCAGTCTGCCTGGGTATGCATCCATTCCTTCAGCTGCACCTCATCCGTCAGTTCGGAGGCAAGTACGGTGACCTGAGCATCATCCAGCATGACAGGGGTGAACCGAACTGCCGAAGGAAGGAGCTCACCTACCATATTGTTGACAGCAAACAGCAGCAGATCGCGATCCTGTTCCTCATATCGTGTCCCTTCCAAGGTATCAATCTGGAGCATGAGTACACCAAGACTCGCCCAGCCTGTCGGGAAATCGTACAATTCTCCCTGATATCTGAAATCTTCTTCCGAGATTTTACCTGTCAACAGTTTGGTCATAAAAAACTCCTGGAGGTGCACATGCTGCCCCTTCATCTGCTCACGCATCGTTTTCTCCGAACTGAACAAGGTTGACAATTGCTCCTCAATATAGATAAATTCATCTTGACGGCGTCCTGACGGGGCAACTGGGGAATCCAAACCCTTCGTAAATTGCAGCAGTCTGGAGATTGGTGAGTACATCCGCCGACTGCCGTATATGGCGAACAATCCCGTTACACATAACATGACCAGTGTAGCGATACCGGTAACCAATGCAATTTTCTGTGACTGGGCCGTGATCTGTCCAAGAGATACAACGGACACGTATAACCAGCCATTGAGCGGAGATTGCCTATAACTAACTGCCACTTGATTACCTTCCACCTCCGCACTGAAGAAACCCTCTGGCTGGCCCGTCGTTTGCACCATTTCCTGAATTTCCTTATTCAGCGCGTCATATTTCCCGCCTTGCTGCATATCGTTCAGAAAATACTTCTGCTCCCGATCCAGAACGTACATATCTCCAGAATTCGTATTCCGGCTCAAGTAGGTACTCAGTTCCGTATCGGCGATATCAATCACAAGAAATCCCTTTGGTTTCACATTGGTTGGTATCATCGGGATTTTGAATACCATACTGACCACATTATCCGATGATATAAGAGCAGGTGCCTGTTCGGGTGTTAGTTCACCCATACCTGCTGACACAGGTACACTTTCTTTGGCTGAACTGGCATTCTGAGTGACCCAGAACAAGCTGTTGGTATAACTTAGGTAGGAGCCAATTCGGTCTCGAATGCTGAAATCATCCAATTTGCCAAAAGAACGCATCGAAACGACCCAATCTTCATCCAGATTGACCAGATAGGCTTGGTCAATGTTCGTAACCGCTTGCAAGTTGTTAAAACCGGAGGTCAGATCACGAATCTCCTGAAACTCGCTGCTGTCTAGTGGTTTCTTCATCGCTTGTAGTACCAAGGGCGAATTAACATACTGGATGGATGATAATTGCAGGCTGCGCAGAACTTGTTCCACCCTCATTTGGGTCTGATGCAATATCTGAAGATTGCTCTCACGCACTTTCTGTTCAATGTCACGTGATGCAATCGTATACGAGACCGAACCAATAACAATGACCGGAAGGGCTCCGAGGATCAGGGTAAAACAGAGCAAACGCAGTAAATACTTCGGCAAGAAGAGCATCCTCCTTTATATGTATGTTTATTAAAATAAATCGCTTTCATTGGATTATTTTACTATTGTTATTTTAAAACCCATTCTTATTCAAGTCCACTCATTTATTCTAAAGGTTGACTTCAAACCAATTTCCAGTTTATATTGGTTGCATATTCCTCAATCAAAGGAGAGATTTTTAATGTCGGTGAATGTTCTTAACTAACCAAGTTTCATATTCAGGAGTTTGGCCTTTCATTGCGCTTGTGCCCATATGGCATACGTGTATTTCATGATGCGCCAGATCCCTGTACTTAGTTAAGAACAGCGGATATCATAAATCGCCTCCGGGATTGTAATTGTCCGGGTCTATTTCCGCGCTGAGTTCAGCGCGGATTTTTTAATATAGACCTGTAGTGGACTTTGCTTTCCCATACGTTTAGGGCGGAGAATGACGTTTGTTCATTCTCCGCCCTTTTTGCGTTTTCCAGGACTATGTTTCAGCGCGTCAACTGAAATCCCAATTCCAATTCAAGGAGAAATTACGCATGAATGAAAACACATTAAACAGTTTGGGCTATCCACAAATTCAAAAAAATGTTGCAGACTGCGCCCTGTCTTATCTGGGCAAACGTTATGCGAGAGAACTAAAACCGATGGTAGATGCTCACCTGATCGAGATTCGCCTGGAAGAAACAGCAGAAGCTGCTGCATTGATTCGCTTCGGGGCCAGTATCCCCCTCCCTTCACTCGACGGAATGGAAACCATTATGGATCTGCTTGGCACCGGTTATCTATTCAGTGAACGCGACTTCAGTCATCTCGCTCAGTTCTTGCGGAGCTGTGCACAACTTATGAAATACATGGAGGGCAAATCCGGGGCCGCTCCCACCGTCAGTCGTTATGCAGCATCCATGATTCTAATCGAACCTTTGCTGAGTGAGATCGAGCGTTGCATCCATAGTGGACGCATTCAGGATCAGGCGAGCAAGGAACTGATTCGTATTCGTAAAAAAATAACGGTGAATGCGGAACGCATGAAACGAAAACTTGATTCTCTGGTGAGTAAACATCGCTCCATTATGCAGGAACATGTCATCAGCCAACGGGGAGAAAGAACGGTGCTGCCCATTAAGAAAGAGTTTCGCAAACAGGTGAAAGGCAGTGTGCTGGATGAATCGGGGAGCGGGCAAACCGTGTATATTGAACCCGTTGAATTAGTAAGTCTACAGATGGAATTGGCCGCTCTACAAGCCGAGGAGTCCCGAGAGGAGATGAGAATTCTCGGTGATTTAACCTCTCTGGCCGAATCGTATAACCGTGAAATCGCCCTCAACACCGAAACGGTAGGTGTATTGGACTTCCTGTTTGCCAAAGCCAAATATGCGGCCACCATGGATGGGCGTACCGTTCGAGTCAATACTCAGGGCCACATCAGCCTTCAACGTGCACGTCATCCGTTCATGGGTTCTTCCATGGTTCCCCTTGATTTTGCAATCGGCAGAACATACTCGTCGCTCATTATTACGGGCCCGAATACCGGGGGTAAAACGGTCGCACTCAAAACACTTGGTTTGTTAACCCTGATGATGCAATCCGGTTTGCTTATTCCGGTGGAGGAAGGTGGTGAGATGGCTGTTTATAACGAGGTAGCGGTTGATATTGGTGATGGGCAGAGTTTGGAACAAGCACTCAGTACATTCTCTGCACATATTCGCAATATGATTGGCATACTGGAACAGGCGAATACATCAACTCTGGTGCTCATTGATGAGATGGCCTCCGGCACAGATCCCGGTGAAGGTGTTGGACTTTCTATCGCCATGCTGGAGGAACTTCACAGCCGCGGAGCAACCGTTGTAGCGACAACACATTTTGGTGAAATCAAACATTTTGCAGCTGCCACACCAGGATTCGAAAATGCCCGTATGGAATTTGATACCGTATCTCTCCAGCCACTTTATCGATTGCGTATCGGAGAAGCTGGTGAGAGCTATGCTTATTCCATCGCATTAAAGCTGGGCATGCCACAGCGAATTATCGAGCGATCCAAATCCCTGTCCGATCAAAGTATTTCGAGAGATCGTACATTCGTGTTCACGTCACCTCCTTTGGAAAAACCGATCCTGACGCCTGATCGTTCCGTTGCAGAAGCAGACGGCCCAGCAGAGTTATCCAAGCTGAATCAGCCGAAGCAGTCAAAGGATTCAATCGGTCTCCACAAAAAGACAACAACCAGAGAGTCGGATTCTCCTGCCAAAACTTTTCGCAAAGGGGATCGGGTGTATGCGGCCTATCTCAATCAGTCGGGCATCGTCTGTGATGTCGAGGATAGCCGTGGAAATATCGGGGTCATGCTGCGAGGACGCAAAGTCAAAATCCATAAGAAACGCCTGACCCTGCATATATCTGCCAATGAGCTTTATCCAGGTGAAGATTATGATTTGGACATTGTGCTAGAAACAAAGGAAAATCGTAAGAAACGTAAATTGATGGGACGCAAACATGTGGAAGGCCTACAGATCGAATTACCGCCTGAAGAATAGCCGATAGGAGAAACAGATGTGGTGAACTGGAAGTCATATATACAGAGTGAAATCCATAATCACCGGCGTATTTCTGTTATACTGGGACCAGTATGTTTAACTTCAGCTCGTAGCTATTCACAGGGAGGGAAGAACCCAATGTCTGCAGAACAAGACAACCAAGAGCGCAGCAATATCGATGTTCTTGTCTGCCCATTATGCGGGGAAGCTAATCGATGTTCCTATGCCGCAGGACATCCTCATTCGGAATGCTGGTGTAACCGGGCTACTTTCCCCGAAGGTGTATTTGACCGCATTCCCGCAGAGCAGCGCCGAAAATCGTGCATATGTCAACGCTGTTTGGACGACTATGCCAATAAAAGCCAACCAAAAGAAGAGCCACACAGTTAACAACTGTATGGCTCTTCTTCTATTATGCATTATCTAGACTGTTAGCCTCGCTACCACTGCTCTTACATTTGGTTATACTGGGCAACAGCCTGTTCAAGCACCGGATGATGCTCATCCATGGACGTATAATGGTGGAGTGCAGCTGTAATCCCCTTCTGGCGGATCATGTCCTGCAGTTCAACTGCTTCCGGATCATCGGAGACATCGAACTTGCAGGCTGCTGCCATGCCCATAGCCAGATAAGTTGTTTCGCTTCCATCCGCATAGGCCTGAAGGGCCGGACGAACCAGACGATCATTTGGAGACAACTTGCGCAGCGGGGAACGACCAACACGAGTAACCTCATCAGTAAGATACGGGTTTACGAATCGTCCCAATATTTTGACAATATACTGCTCATGTTCTTCCGGGTTGAATGCAAAACGCTTCACTAGAACTTTTCCAGTTTCCTGCAAAGCACCGTATACAATCGATTTCACCTTCTCGTCGGCAATAGCCTTCTGAATCGTGTCATACCCGTGCACATTACCGATATATGCTGCAACGCAGTGTCCTGTATTAACCGTGAACAGCTTCCGTTCGATATACGGCTCCAGATCATCGACATATACAATGCCTTCAACCGGTTTGAATGCAGGAGCCATCTGGGAACGATCCACCACCCACTCGTAAAAAGGCTCCACCTGTACATGCAACGGATCTTCATGATGCTGAATAGGCACAATTCGGTCTACGGCCGAGTCTGGAAAATAGACATACTGATCTGCAAGAGAACGTACCTCTTCATTAAGCAGAGCATATACATGCTCTTTCAATTGCCTACTGGCTCCAATGGCGTTCTCGCAAGCGATAATGTGAAGCGGGTTTTGTGCCGGACCCGAATTCAACCTTTTCTCAAGTCCCTTTGCAATACCTGGTGCAATATGTTTCAGCACGCCTACGCCCACCGCCGTTGTAATCAGATCAGCTTCCACCACGGTTTGGGCAACCGTCTCCAGCTGGGTTCCATTGATTGCATTTACACCTGTGACGGTCTCCTGATCCTTGCTCTCGTTGGCCAGTTCCACCGTATACTGCCCCCGTTGCTGGAGAGCTGTTACCAAGGTCTGATTCACGTCAGAGAAAATCACCTCATACCCTGCACGGGAGAGAATCAATCCGATAAACCCACGTCCTATGTTACCTGCGCCAAAGTGTAAGGCCTTCATAGCTCCATTTCACTTTCCAGAATAGCAATAACTTCTTCGGCTGTTTTCGCCAGACGCAGGGCCTCCATATTCTCATCCTCAGCACAGATCACCGCGATGCTAGTCAAGATCTCCATATGTTCCCCGCCTTGAGCCGCGATACCAATGACCATATAGGCTTTTTCTTCGCCAAAATCAACACCCTGTGGATACTGAATGACAGAGATACCTGTCGATAAAATGAAAGCTTTGGATTCCTTTGTACCGTGCGGAATAGCCAGACCGTTCCCTACATAGGTCGAGACAATCTCTTCACGTTCAATCATCTTCTCAATGTAATCAGCGGTAATATGTCCCGCATCCTTTAGAATCTGTCCTGCCATACGAATCGCTTCGTATTTGTCCTGAGCCGTCGCATTCATGATGACTTTATCTGTTGTTAACATACTCATAATGGTTGACCTCCAATTTCGGTTTTACTGCGATAAAATCCAACAAGTTCCTGGGACAGGTAATGAATGAGTTCATCCCTGATACCCTTTTCCAGCAATGTAATCATTTCCTCCTGTAATAACAGGGCGCTGATCTCACTGAGAACCTCCAGGCTTTCCTTGGATAATTCTCTGGGACCGAGCATCAAGAGGACATGGGTAACTCCTGCCGGATCATCCGGCGTACGAAGGAGTGGCTCAGTGAGCTGAAACAAGCTAATGGACGGCCTGTAGATCCCCTCACTGCGTGTATGAAACAGCGCAAGTCTTGTGCCGGGAATCTTCTGACTCCCCACTGCCTCACGTGCCTCCAACCGTTTTGCGATCTCCCCCGGTTCCTTCAACACACCAGATCCATGGAGTACGTTGCACATCGCATATACGGTTTTATAGAAACCGATATCTTGGTTATCCAACGGATACACCTGAAACTTGCCAATAATTCGGACGATTTCAACTAAAATAGCTTCCATTCCATCCGGGTCCGAGTAACGACTTGTCGTCTGAACCTCGGCTTCACGGGGTTTATTATGCTGTCGTTGTAATGTTGTTGTTCGGATAAAATGACGCAGACGTTCGCTCTCTTCTGCCGTAAGCAGTGGACTCACTTTGTAATACTGATGCTCATCCATCGGCAGATCAACAGTGGATAACACCAGATCATATTGATCTGTAGGCATCCGGGCAGCTTCATACCAGGACACGCTATCCATGATCCGAATCTCGGGAATCTCCTTGGACAGTCGGCTGGAGAGCATACGTGATGAGCCGATTCCGCTTGTACACACGATGATCGCCCTGATCTCCCGTTTCAATGCACGTAACCTCTCGATGGAAGCCCCAAAATGCATGACCAGGAAACCAATTTCTTCATCCGGAACGTCTGTACCTGGCCAAGCTTGATGCACGGATTGTTTGACCTCTTCGAAGAGGGAATCATAATCCTTGCGAATCTGCTGCAGTAGCGGGTTACGAATCATCTGTTGTCCTTCAATTCGCTCCATGACAGGTTGCATATGACCAAGCAGACCTTCACGAAGCAAACGATCCTCATGAAAGGCGTAATGCGTTCTCGCCTGCATCTGATCAATCAGTGAATGTACCCTGTCCAGTAAAATCAAATCGTCTATTGGCAACAGCCGCGAAGAATGAATCCGCTGCTCTGTCTCAACTAATAGTCTGTGAAAATAAGCTTGCTCATCTTGGGAGAATGTCAGCCCCAGCTGGGTCGATAACACACCACACAAGCGGGAAGCCATATAAGGTGGAACCTTCATCTCATCCTGCTCTGCGACTTCATCTCCATTGTTCTCCAGGGGAGGTATACGGCCAATGCCAGAGCCTTTACGAATACGTACAACCGCTACGGATAATTGAATCAGCAACTTCATGTATTGGCGTTCCGGGATGTTCTCCAGCCATTCGATGTCTGGTTGCCATAATGCATTTTCGACCGTAAGCACATCACCGTGTCCAATCATATCCAACAATTTTTGGTTTACGATGGAGCCTCCCTGTTCTGGCTGTCTTCCGAACAGGTCGGACTCATCCAGAAATTCCAGAGCAAGTGCAGCTATGGCTGTGCGATGAATCGTCTCACTTCCGTTAATCTTGACGCCATATCCTCGTCTGCGAACCAGCTTTAGTCCCGCCTGACGAATTCGTGACTCCAGATCGTCCAGATCAGTGGTTACGGTGGATACGGTCACTTTCAGATCCGAAGCCAAGGCGAGTAACTTTACAGGCTCCGGTTCATCCAGCAGGATGCAAAGCATGAAGAGCTTACGCTCTTCTGGCGTAAACTCTACATATTCTTTACCCTCTAGTTGCTGGCGCAATACAGCCAGATCATCGGAACCGGCATCGATTCGGATACCGGTTCCTGATTTTTTTTCCAGCTTCATACCCAAAGGTTCAAGCCATTGTTCAATCATTTGCAGCTCCCGGTGAACCGTTCGGGTACTGACCTTTACTTCAACGGCGATTTCGCCGGCTGTTACTTCATGTGGATGCTCTAGCAAGAACTCCACGATTTCACGTTGTCTTTTGGTAATACTCATATCTCAGCCTCCGGCTCAGGGAAAACAAATGCGTGCAATTACTTTAGACGTTCAACGAGCGCATCGTATTCCGGGCTTTTTAGGAAGTTGTCGATGGATATATGTTCTGCATTCGGTGCAACGGAGCGGGCACGATCGGTCAATACTTGTTGTGTGATCACCACGTCTGCATCCGGTGGGATATCACTGATAGCCGTATTGGTCACCGTAACGTCAATCCCCTCTGCCTTCATCTTCTTGCGTAGAATGGAAGCACCCATGGCACTTGACCCCATGCCTGCATCACAGGAGAAGACAATTTTCTTCACGTCTGTTTTGACTGTAGAAGAAGCCATATCTGCGGCTCTGTCTGCTTCACGTTGATTAGCCGTAATACCAGCGTTTGGCACGGTTCCTTGACTCTTCATGTCTTTCATCCGACTGGATGCGGACTCCAGATCTTCGTCCTTTTGTTTACCCGTTTTCAGCAACACTGCTGCAACCAGGAAAGAAACGACGGCTGCTACAAGCACCCCTGCGAACATCGGCAGGTATCCACCTTTTGGTGTTAAGAAGAAATACGCGATAATACTACCCGGTGATGGTGCTGAAACAAGTCCTGCTCCGGTGAGCATGAATGTTAATGTACCTGCGACGCCACCCGCAATTGCGGCAAGAATCAGAATCGGTCTCATCAGAATGTAAGGGAAGTAGATCTCATGAATGCCCCCGAAGAAATGAATGATTACGGCACCCGGTGCAGAAGATTTGGCCATTCCGCGTCCGAAGAAACAGTAAGCAAGTAAGATACCAAGTCCCGGACCCGGGTTTGATTCAAGCATGTATAATACGGATTTCCCTAATTCTCTCGCTTGATCTGTTGCAATTGGTGTAAGAATCCCGTGGTTGATTGCATTGTTCAGGAACAATACTTTACCTGGTTCAATGATTAGGTTGACCAGCGGCAGCAAACCAAGATTCATTAAGCCCTGTACACCGGCAGATAATACTTTGCTAATCGCTTCTACAGCAGGCCCGATGCCCAGTAGCGCAAAAATCCCCAAGATCCCGCCAATAATACCAGCTGAGAAGTTGTTAACCAGCATTTCAAATCCGGCTCTAATTTTACCTTCAATGGATTTATCGAACTTTTTGATAATCCATGCTGCCAGTGGTCCGGCAATCATGGCACCGAGGAACATCGGGATATCACTACCCACGATGACCCCGATGGTCATAATGGCACCCACGACACCACCACGCTGACCATGCACCATCGTACCCCCGGTGTAACCAATTAACAGTGGCAGCAAATATTTGATCATCGGATCGACTAGCTGCGCAAGCGTCTCGTTAGGGAACCAGCCTGTTGGAATGAACAGAGCCGTAATTAATCCCCAGGCGATGAACGCTCCCATATTCGGCATGACCATACCACTCAGGAATCGGCCAAAACGCTGAACACCTACCCGTAGCCCACCTTTGGAATTGGACGATTGGTCCAAATTACTCATTGTATTATCCTCCTTGGATCAAGTGATTATGATTTATGAAAGGGGTATCATTTCTCCCCTGCTGTAATCCTAAGCGAGAATGCTCTCCTGTTCAATGAAATGAAAGCGTACTTTCGTCATGAACAATGATGACAACATTAGGTTATGTAATCGTTTTACTTGATGCATAATGGCTGAACCCATTGGTACACAAGGATTTTCTTGCCTATGACTTTTGTCATTTCCAGAATCATTTTCTAAACTATAGCTTGGTCCAATCAGGTGATTTACATCCACAATCTGCTTCATTCCACATTCAAAACCATTCTTGGAAAGCACAAAAAACCTGTGCAAGCATCCGGCTCACACAGGTCGAAACAATATGAAGCTCATATCATTTAATTATAAAATATATGTTAATAAGTACAAGTTCGTTGATACTATTCTTCCGTATGTTTCCGATACGCGTCTGCATTCATCAATGTAGACAATGCTGCTGTCAGATCTCCCTCAACACGGATCTCAATCATCCAGCCTTCCTCGTAAGGAGAGCTGTTCACAAGTTCAGGGGAGTCCTGCAACGAATCATTCACCGCAATGATTGAACCAGTGACGGGAGAGAACAAGTCCGACACCGTTTTGACCGATTCGATCGTTCCAATGCTGTCCTCTGCTTTTACATTGGTTTCAAGGTCAGGCAATTCCACAAACACAATGTCACCCAGCTGATGCTGCGCGAACTCGGTAATGCCAATACGTACAGTATCCTCCCCTACGGTTTGCACCCATTCGTGCTCTTCACTGTACAGGAAATCACTTTTCAATTCGCTCATCGATATCCGCCTCGCTTTTCATTAATGAGTACATGCGTTCTTTGACCTTAACCTTTTTCCCAGAACATAGCGTATGACATTTTTGAATCAAATGTCAAGATACCTCACAATTTATTTGCTGAACACCTCTAAATCCTGTAACCGGATTACACTCTTTCTTCATATACTGGTGAATATTAGAATAGTAAGCGTAGTCTTTTTAAATACACGAACAATAAAATAAAAAATAAATTAAATATTCGGTTTTAAATCATTATCTATGATATCGTTCTTGACATCAGTAGTGGATTCACGTTTTAATGAGAGGAGTAAATGTGTTTATTGGACTATGTTATACCCGCGGATGAATGTAAAGGGAGAGATTACCCGTGACACCCGATTCGGGATGTACATGAGGTAACGCCGAAGGAGTAAACCACCGATAAGCGGGGGTGAATCTCTCAGGCAAAAGGACTTTTACGGGACGCAACTCTGGAGAGCATCTATTCGCCCTGTGCGGGCGTTATGATCACCCAAGGGGAAACCTGCTGCGCAACGCAGCGGGGTAACTCTCAGGTACAAGGGACAGAGCCTTAGAATACAGCGTGCTACTTGGCATGCCGATTCTTTGGCCTGTCCTTTTCCTTTTTCCCAAAAAACGAAAAACAGGATGTAGAACGGCGCTGCCATAGCTGCCCTTACCATACTTATGTGATGAAAATATCTAGCTGAAAATTTAAAAACACCCTGGTTCATTGATCCACGATTGTATATCCGGCCGGCTGACGGCCCATGACGAGGTGATTTGATGTCCGATTTGCTTAGAACACCACTCTTCCCACTGTATCAGCAATACGAAGGCGTACGGTGCATTGATTTTGGAGGCTGGGAGCTTCCGGTACAATTTAGCGGAATCCAGAAAGAACATGAAGCAGTACGCGAGCGCGCGGGACTGTTCGATGTATCCCATATGGGCGAATTCACAGTACAGGGTGAGCAGGCTGAAGTTTTTTTGCAACAAATGATGACCAATGATGTGACCACGCTGGTTCCCGGTCAAGCCCAGTACACCCTGATGTGTTATCCAAATGGCGGTGTGGTGGATGATCTGCTCGTGTATAAGCTGGAAGATCAGCATTATATGCTTGTGGTTAACGCCTCCAACATCGACAAGGATTGGGCGTGGCTGCAAGAGCACTTGATCCCTGGCGTGAGCATGACCAATGATTCGGAGCAGACAGCGCTGCTCGCCTTGCAAGGTCCACTGGCTGTAGACATTATCGGGAAAGTTACAGATACGGATCTATCCTCGATTGAACCGTTTCGTTTTGTGCAGGATGCTGAAGTATGTGGAGTAAAATTACTGTTGTCCCGTACCGGTTATACCGGTGAAGATGGCTTTGAACTATATGTTCCTGCGGACCAGGCTGCTGTGGTCTGGAATGGATTAATGCAAGCCGGTGAAGGTCACGGACTCGTACCAACCGGACTTGGTGCCCGGGATACACTGCGCTTTGAAGCAAAGCTCCCTCTGTATGGACAGGAATTGTCGGCAACTATCTCTCCACTCGAAGCTGGCGTAGGTATGTTTGTGAAGCTGAATGCCGGACCTTTTATCGGACACGAAGCCTTGTTACAGCAAAAAACTGACGGGCCCGCCCGCAAACTGGTCGGCATCGAAGTGTTGGAGCGCGGTATTCCCCGCCCCCACTATCCGATTTACGCCGAAGGCGTACGGATTGGTGAAGTGACAACAGGTACGCAATCACCTACATTGAAACGTAATCTGGGGCTTGCCCTCATCGACAGCAAATACGCTGCGCTGGGAACCCCGCTTGAGATTGAGATCCGCGGCAAGAAATTAAGAGCCGAGGTCGTGAAGACCCCTTTTCATAAACGGACACGTACGTCGAAGACACCTACTCAAGGAGCTGATCAAGCATGAGCAAGCACCGTTACATTCCCATGACTGAGCAAGATCAGAGCGCCATGCTCGCAACCATCGGTGTAGATACGCTGGAGGATCTGTTTCAGGACATTCCAAAAGAGATACGTTATCAGGGCGAGCTGCCCTTATCCTCCAAACTTGATGAATATGCGCTGACACGTCACATGTCCAAACAAGCCGGCGCCAACGCCAATTTCGAAACACACGCCAGCTTCCTCGGCGCTGGCATATATGATCATCATGTTCCTTCCGTCATCAATCATGTCATTTCCCGTTCCGAGTTTTACACTGCCTACACACCTTATCAGCCTGAGATCAGCCAAGGTGAACTACAGGCCATTTTCGAATTTCAATCCTACATCTGTGAATTAACCGGTATGGCTGTAGCCAATGCCAGCATGTATGACGGCGCAACAGCTTTTGCGGAAGCCGGTAATCTCGCCGCAGCAGCAACACGTCGCAAACAGCTTATCGTATCCCGTACCGTTCATCCGGAAGCCCGTCAGGTATTGCAGGCATATGCGCACGGACTCCGTCTGGAGATTGTCGAGATTGGTTATAAGGATGGCGTCACTGATTGGGATGCCCTGCAAGCAGCCATATCCGACGATACCGCTGCTGTCATGATCCAGAGTCCGAACTTCTTTGGTGCCGTGGAAAATGTGAAGCAGGCTGCCGACCTCGTGCATGCGCACAAGGGCCTGCTCGTTGTAAGTGCCAACCCGCTATCGCTGGGTCTGCTGGAAGCCCCAGGCAAGCTGGGTGCCGACATCGTTGTAGGTGATGCGCAGCCCCTCGGCATCGCCGCTTCACTCGGCGGTCCAACATGCGGATATTTCGCTGTATCCCAGCCTCATATGCGCCGAATTCCTGGCCGAATCGTAGGCCAGACCACGGATCGCAACGGCAAGCGTGGTTTTGTACTCACACTGCAAGCACGTGAACAGCATATCCGCCGCGAAAAGGCGACATCCAACATCTGTTCCAACCAAGCTTTGCTTGCACTCAGCGCATCTGTGTATATGTCTATCATGGGTAAACAGGGCATGATCGATGTCGCGGATCTGAATTTGCAAAAGAGTCATTACACCCTCAATACATTAACTGCGATTCCTAGAGTTAGCCTTACTTTTAATGCACCAACATTTAATGAGTTTGTTATTCAGCTTCCTGAGGGAACAGATGTGGATGCTCTTCAATTGAAACTGCTGGATGCAGGCTTTATTGGTGGCTACGAACTCGGACGTGATTATCCAGAGCTTGCCGGACATATGCTGCTTGCTGTTACCGAACGGCGCACTAAGGAAGAGATTGACGAATTCGCACGAGCATTGGAGGGATCGCTGTGACTCAGGAAACGACGACGACAACGACAACATCGGTACAAGGACAATCGGAAACAGGTACCTCTGTCTCCACTTCGGTTCAACCTGAGAAGGATACAACATTTAGTGCACAGACCTTATCTCCTGCTCCTGAACAATCATTGATTTTTGAACTCAGCAGCCCTGGACGTGTCGCTTATTCCTTGCCAGAATGTGACGTTCCTCGTCAGGCTGCCGATACGTTGATTCCCCGGGAAATGCTCCGTTCGGAAGCAGCGGCACTGCCGGAAGTGTTTGAGGTAGATGTTATTCGACACTATACTGCGTTGTCCCGCCGCAACTTCGGCGTAGATAACGGATTCTATCCACTTGGCTCTTGTACGATGAAATACAATCCGAAGATCAATGAGGATGTTGCCCGTTATAATGGATTCGCCAAAATCCATCCGTACCAGCATGAATCCAGCATTCAAGGTGCACTAGAACTGTTATATACGTTGCAAAACGACCTCGCAGGTCTGACAGGTATGGATGCTGTGACCTTGCAACCAGCCGCTGGTGCCCATGGAGAATGGACTGGACTTATGATGATTCGTGCCTACCACGAAGGTCGTGGCGAACAACGTACCAAAGTCATCGTGCCCGATTCTTCGCATGGTACCAACCCGGCAAGTGCAACCGTTGCAGGATTTGAAACGGTGACGATTCCATCCCGCGCAGACGGACTGGTCGATCTGGACGCACTCCGTGCAGCAGTCGGTTCGGATACGGCAGCATTGATGCTGACAAACCCGAATACACTTGGTCTGTTTGAGAAAGACATTCAGGAGATTGCATCCATCGTACATCAGGCTGGTGGCTTGTTGTACTACGATGGAGCCAACTCCAATGCCATTATGGGCATTACCCGTCCGGGTGATATGGGCTTTGACGTGGTGCATCTGAACTTGCACAAAACGATGAGTACACCTCATGGCGGTGGTGGACCAGGTTCCGGACCAGTTGGTGTGAAGAATCGCCTGGTTCCGTTCCTGCCTAAACCAATGGTGATCAAGAATGATGATGGTATGTATGCATTCGATCGTGAAGGCGATCAATCCATTGGCCGGGTGAAAGCCTACTACGGTAACTTCGGTATATTGGTACGTGCCTATGCCTACATTCGTACCTATGGACCGGAAGGATTGCGCCGTGTATCTGAATGTGCGGTACTCAATGCTAACTATATGATGGCCCGTCTCGCACCTTACTACGAGATTCCGTATCCGGGTGTATGCAAACATGAATTTGTCATGTCTGGTCGGGGGTTGAAGCAATATGGTGTGCGCACACTTGACGTTGCCAAGCGATTGCTTGATTTTGGATATCATCCGCCGACAGTGTACTTCCCGCTCAACGTGGAGGAATGCATCATGATCGAGCCGACAGAAACCGAAAGTAAAGAAACGTTGGATGGGTTCATTGATACGATGATACGGATTGCCAAAGAAGCGGAAGAGACACCTGAATTGGTACTCAACGCACCTTATGGCACACCGGTTACTCGACTCGATGAGACCACCGCTGCCCGCAAACCTGTACTGAACTGCGCCTGCAGTTAAGCACTACGTGTATTACTAATCATGCTCTTGCTGATGTTAACTACACCAGTAAGAGCATTTTTTTGGCTAGACATTACAGGACCTTTCTCCTCGTACTCCCCTTCTAATTCCTATACGTTCGAGCAACAAAAAAAGCCAGTACCCGCTGTAACAGCGGATACCGGCAAAATCGCTGCATCAATACAGCTCATTATCGGAAAAAGAAAAACCTCAAATCCGGAGGAAACCCCGGCAAAATTACGCTTGAATGCTTTGAACCAATTCAACAACTTGTTCAGCCGTTTGCATATCCAGAGCTTTAGCAGCCAGTTCCTGCATATCCGCACGGGACAGCTTGGTAATCTGACTACGAGCTGGCAGAATGGAGGTTGCGCTCATGCTGAACTCATCCAATCCAAGACCAAGCAGCAATGGAATTGCTGTTTCGTCTCCTGCCATCTCACCACACATGCCAACCCATTTGCCTTCACGATGCGCTGCATCGATAACCATTTTAACCAAACGCAAAATGGCTGGGTTGTAAGGCTGGTACAGATAAGCCACTCGTTCGTTCATGCGGTCAGCAGCCATCGTGTATTGAATCAGATCGTTCGTTCCGATACTGAAGAAATCCACTTCTTTGGCAAATTGATCCGCCAGAACTGCAGTCGAAGGAATTTCGACCATGATTCCGAGTTGAATGCTGTCAGAAACAGCAATACCTTCAGCAACCAGCTTTTCTTTCTCTTCGAGCAAGACAGCTTTTGCTTCACGGAATTCACCGAGTGTTGCGATCATTGGGAACATGACACGCAGGTTTCCATGTACGCTTGCACGCAGCAATGCACGTAATTGTGTACGGAAGATATCCAGACGGTCCAAACACAGACGAACTGCGCGGAAGCCGAGGAATGGATTCATTTCTTTTGGCAGATCCAGGTATGGAAGCTCTTTGTCTCCACCGATGTCGAGTGTACGAACAACGACAGGTTTGCCTTCCATTTTTTCCAGTACCGCTTTGTAAGCATTATACTGAATGTCTTCGGAAGGAAGCTTGTCTCTGCCCATGTACAAGAACTCGGTACGGTACAGGCCTACAGCCTCGCCGCCGTTTTCCAGAACACCCGTTACGTCATTTGGTGTACCAATGTTAGCTGCAAGTTCAACATGAACGTTGTCCACCGTTACCGTTGGCTCATCACGAAGTTTTCTCCACTCTGCACGTTGTGCATCATACTGTTCCTGTTTGGCACGGTATTCAGCAATAACTTCATCAGTAGGGTTAACCAGTACGTGACCATCCAGACCGTCAACAATAATCATATCGCCTTGTTTCGCTTGAGCCAAGATGTCCTTGGTTCCAACAACAGCCGGAATCTCAAGAGAGCGAGCCATAATTGCCGAGTGAGAAGTACGTCCACCAATGTTGGTTGCAAAACCTTTAACAAATTGGCGGTTCAATTGAGCCGTGTCGGAAGGTGTTAGATCCTCCGCAAGCACAATCACTTCTTCATTGATCTCAGCGGGACTCATGAAGTCGATACCAAGCAAGTGATTTAGCACACGTTTGGTAACGTCACGCATATCTGCAGCACGTTCCTGCAGGTAAGCACTCTTCATGTTCTCAAACATGGAGATAAATTGCGATGCCGTTTCGTTCAAAGCAAATTCTGCATTGATCATGTCATCCGCAATTCTAGCTTTAACCGGATCAATTAGTTCCGGGTCATTCAGAATGAGCAAATGCGAAGCAAAAATCTCTGCTTTTTTCTCGCCAAGCTCTTGTAAAGTACGCTCTTTGATCGCCTCAAGCTCAGCCTGGGATTTACCCAGAGCTGAGTCGAGTTTCGCGATCTCTGCGTCAACGTCGTTAATTTGGCGTTTTTCTACAGAGTAGTCAGGATGCTCCAAGATAAACGCCTTGGCGATAGCAATACCCGCCGAAGCCGCGATCCCGGAGACATTAAGCATTAATTTCGCCCAACCCTTCGTTAACCATAACGTCAGTCAAAGCTTGAAGAGCTTCAGCTTCGCCTTCGCCTTCAACGATGATGCTGATAGTGTCGCCTTGTTCCAATCCGAGGGAAAGAACACCCAGGATGGATTTCAAAGTTACTTTTTTACCGTTAGCTTCTGCAAAGGATTCTGCACCTTTGAATTTGTTTGCTGTATTAACCAGGGCTGTCGCCGGACGTGCGTGGATACCATCTTCGTCTGTAATTCTGAATGTTTGTTGCATTACAATCATCTCACTTTCAGTAGTTTGGTTTAGGCATTGCATATATTTACACTTGCTTGCCATCATCGTAACACTTCTTATTTTATCTCAATGATTGGCTGTTCGCCAACTTTCAGCACTCCACTCTTCTTCAGAGTTACCGTGGAGCCCTCTGGCAGGTTGGTGAAAATAACTGGAGAAATGATCGAAGGAGCGTTTGCTTTGACATACTCCAGATCCACTTCCATAATCGGCTGACCTGCCGATACCAGATCACCTTCCTGTACCAGTACGTTAAAGCCTTGACCTTTCAGCTTCACCGTATTAACGCCTATATGAACAAGCACTTCCTTGCCACCATCGGACATGATGCCCACGGCATGTTTGCTTGGAAATACATTAAACACTTTACCATACACAGGAGAAGTTATCGTACCATCATGTGGCAAAATTGCGAACCCATCACCTGTCATTTTCTCAGCAAAGACCGGATCAGGTACGTTTGTAATGTCCAGCAATTCACCATTGACTGGCATGACGATATCCTCAGCAACAATGCGCTCGCCTTGCTCACCTTGTGCCTTTTCCTCTTCAGGAGTTGGTTTGGCAGCTGCTGGCGTTGGTGCTGGTGTTCGTCCTGCGATAATATCCTGCATTTGAGATTTGATCGTGTCGGAACGTGTTCCGAAGATGGCTTGAACATTATTACCCACTTCAAGGACACCAGATGCACCCAATTGTTTCAAACGATCTTTTTTCACATTGGATTTCTCATTAACTTCGATCCGCAAACGAGTAATACAAGCGTCCAGATGTTTGATATTTTCCTTGCCACCGAAAGCTTCGAGAATGTTATGTGGCAGGTCATCCGTTGAACCAGAGCCTCCGCCAGATTCGGTTTCAGGCGTTGCATCTTCACGTCCTGGTGTTTTGAGATTGAATTTGCGAATGATAAACCGGAAACCGAAGTAATAGATCACCGCAAGAACCAATCCGACAATAATAACGTCCCACCAAGGTGTACGGTTCGGAATAATCCCGAAGATCAGGAAGTCAATGAACCCACCGGAGAAGGTCATACCGATCTTTACACCCAGAATTTGCATGGTCATGAAAGACAAACCTGCAAAGATACAGTGTACTGCAAACAGGATTGGTGCTACAAACAGGAACGAGAACTCAAGTGGCTCTGTAATCCCTGTCAGGAACGAGGTCAGCGCAGCTGAACCCATGATCCCTGCAACATACTTTTTGTGCTCCGGTCTTGCTTCATGGTACATCGCAAGTGCCGCTGCTGGCAAACCGAACATCATGAACGGGAATTTACCAACTTGGAATGTTCCTGCTGTGAGAGCAACGCCATCACGTAACTGGCTGAAGAAAATCTTCTGATCCCCACGAATAACATCTCCGGCTTTATTCACATACTCACCAAACTCAAACCAGAATGGGGAGTAGAAAATGTGATGCAAACCGAACGGAATCAATGACCGTTCCACAACTCCAAAGATGAACGCCGACAAGGTCGGACTTGTATCTACCATGAAGTGAGATACAGCATTCAGTCCATTTTGAATCGGAGGCCAGATAATCACCAGAAGCAACCCGATTACAAGGGATACTACCGATGTGATAATCGGAACGAAACGTTTACCTGCAAAGAAACCGAGGTAAGACGGCAGTTCGATTTTGAAAAACCGATTGTAACATAGCGCGGCGGCAATACCTATGATAATACCTCCGAACACGCCTGTACTTAATGTTGGGATACCCAAGATGCTGGCATAACCCGGTACTTCACCGATCATTGCTGGAGTAACACCTACCGCAGATCCTAATGTAACATTCATGACCAGGTAACCGATGATCGCTGCAAGACCTGCAACCCCTTCGCCACCAGCCAATCCGACAGCTACGCCGACGGCGAACAACAATGCCAGATTATCAAATACGATCTGACCTGCGTTCATCATAATTGTTGCGATCGAGTTCACCCAAGGGGTGTCGAGCGCCGTTACATACTGCAAGAAATCTGGATTAACCAGCATGTTACCGATTCCAAGCAGCAAACCTGCCGCAGGTAGAATGGCTACAGGCAACATGAGAGCTTTACCTACTCTTTGCAATACACCAAAAAGCTTTTTGAACATCGCGTCGTTTCTCCCTTTCGTCTAATTTATATGTTGTGATGCAAGCAAGGGAACACAAAAAAAGGCATGAATTAATAAAGTAAACTGTGCCAACCTTGGGGTATAGCATACCCTGTACAAGGAAAGAACAATCACACTTTAATTAACTCATGCCTGATCGAGTCAGTAACACGTCGCTTATGTTTATTCAGTTGCTTGATTACGGAAACCATTGTAGCACCAGTTCTAATCTATTGCAAGCCTTTACACCAAAAAAACAAATTCCGCATTCCATCACTGGAATGATCTCACTTATTCTCTTCTTCCTTCCGCTGATTCAGCCTTTGCAGATGAATGGTCAGATAACCTACTTCCGCAGGATAAACCGGCAGTTTCAGTCTTTTCTCCATTACTTTGGTCAGTTTCCATGCAAGCGAGTACATTTCGGGATACTCTAACTTAAGTAGGGAATCCAACTTATGAAGCTCTTCCACTTTGTCTCCACGGCGAACACGCTCAAGGGCGAACCGAAGATGAGTCAGCAAACGAGAGTAATCCAGCGATTCCGTTTCAAACGAATAATCGAGTTGATCAGACACCAGGTTCACCAAATCAGTGATCAATTGTGAATGCTCACGTACCTGGGATATATTTTGATTGGTCATTGCGCTATAGATATGGAGGGCAACAAAACCAATCTCGTCCATCCCCAGATCTACACCCATTTTCTCTTTGATCAGACGAACAGCGTATTCTCCCATTCGATATTCTTCAGGGTAAATCTCGCGGGTTTCATATAAAAATGGATTTTGTATGATAATGCCCTGCTCCTTGCGTTTTAACGCGAAAGAAATGTGATCGGTTAATGCAATATGGATATGTTCATTCAGAGGAACGTCCGTACGCTCTGCAATATACGTAATAACTTCGTTAATAATCTCGATCAGTGCTTCATCCACCTGTGGAAGAAGCTGTTTGTACTGCTCTTGCTCCTGCTGGTTTTTCAAAATGAACATTTTCTCCACAGCCATCAATGGAATGTGATCACTCGGTTTTCGGTTAAAGCCAATGCCTTTACCAATAACAACGACTTCCCCGTGTTCTGGATGCTGTGCAATGATTACATTATTATTTAGCGCTTTATCTACATGCAAGCTGCTCATTGTTTGCACCTCTTTTTCACACCATCTTAGGTGTGATTAAGTCACACCCTGTTACGAACGAAAAGACACCCGGAGCGGGCAAACCGCGCCGGACGTCTCGCTTAAAAAGTAACAAAAATTCGCCTTAAGGTCAATAGAGCAACCATGCAAGATTCGAAGTGCTTCTTACTCTTCAACTCCAGCTCTTTCCACAATCTTGTCGATTATCGAAGGAGTTGTAACAGCCTCGCTCTGTTGAATGGCATCTGGCGCAGGTGTTTTAGACTTCGTAAGGCCTTTAATCAGCTGCTCTACATCGATGCCGGATACACTTTTGAGCATCTCTGGAGCGGTCGCCATAAGTTCAGTAACATAGTTACTCACTCGTGCTGCACCTTCACCTTTACCTGTATCTACCACCGTCAGTTTATCAATGGATGCAATTGGCTCTGCAATTTTACCAGCCAGTTCAGGCAGCATTTTGACAATGATATCGAGTACAGCTGCTTCGCCAAACTTCTGGAACGCTTCGGCCAGTTTTTCTTTTGCTTCTGCTTCTGCAAGACCACGCAAACGAATAACTTCTGCATCTGCTGTACCTTTGGCAAGTTCCGCATCCGCCATGGCCTGACCTTCAAGTCGCTTCTGCTCAGCTGTTGCTTTGGCATGTGTTTCGATGGAATACTGTACTGCATCGGCTTCACGCATTCTTTTGGCTTTATCCGCTTCGGCAGCCTGCTCTACCGCATAACGATCCGCTTCTGCTTTTTTCTTCACTTCGGCATCGTATTGCTTCTCACGTACGACGATTTCTTTTTCCTGGAGATCAATCTCACGTTCTTTACGAACGAGTTCAACCTTCATTTCTTCTTCCACCACGGTCTGTCTCGCACGAGCTTCATGGATATGGTAAGCCTGGTCGGCTTCCGCTTTGGCTGTATCCTGATCCCGCTTAAACGTGGCTACTTTCAGTTCTTTCTCTTTGGCTGCCTCAGCGATATTGGTATCACGCAGCAACTCTGCTTTTTGACCCTGCTCTTCCGCATTGGCCTTCTGAATACGTGCATCACGCATCGCTTCCGCTTCAGCTATCTCGGCATCACGCTTCACAGCAGCAATTCTCGGTTTACCGAGAGCATCCAAGTAGCCCTGTTTATCACGAACATCCTTGATGGTAAATGAAACAATTTGAAGGCCCATTTTCTTCAAATCTCTAGCTGCTACACCTTGAACCTCTTGCGCAAACCGATCCCGGTTCCGATATACTTCTTCCACCGTCATTGTACCGAGGATGGCCCGCAAATGCCCCTCCAGTACCTCCTGTGCTTCGCTTCTCAGCGCTTCTACAGGTTTACCGATGAATTGCTCAGCTGCCGTAGCAACGTCTTCTACAGCGCCTCCAACCTTGATAATAGCTACACCGTCAGCAATAACCGGAACCCCTTGCTCCGTGTACACTTCAGGTGTGGAGACATCCAGCTTGTGGGACAATAAGGAGATAAATTCGGATTGCTGGAATATCGGCAGGATAAATGCACCGCCACCACGAACAATCTTAATTTTTCGGCCAGAATCATCATCGGAGATATTTTTGCTGCCCAGGAATGATCCCGTAACGATCATCGCCTCGTCTGGTCCAACCGTTTTGTATCTCGCCCAGAAAGCCAAACCTAAAATTAGAATGACACCGACTACAACTATAGGAATCAGCAATACATCCCAATTCAAATTCAAATTATCCATTCCACATCTCTCCCCTTATTCATTCATGATGAGTGCTTAAACTACTTAGGTGATAAGAATACTTTATAAATCTTTAAGTACATTTTCATCCCATTCCGACACACGCAGTACACCATCTACAACATCCACCACAACTACACGTGCTCCCGCCGCAATGGGGAGGTGTTCAAAGCTGGATGCCGTTTGAATCGTACTGCCGGAAGCAAAACGAATCATCACTTCGCCAAAACCTTTTTCCGGCACCGGAATGGTAATTTCCCCAATTTTCCCAGATAACTCTTTCATTGAAAATGCAATCGAGACATCGCTGTTACGCATCGGTTTGATATATGCGAAGAATACCAGCATGGCTGCAGCAATACCTATAAGCAGGGATAATATTAGACCCGACATGGCACTTAATGAACTATAACGTGTTAGCATAATGCCTGCCCCACCGAAGGTTGTAATGGAACCAGCTAGCACTACGGGTTTGAAAAAATCAAGACCTGGCATTTCGAAGGCTCCGTCCAGCAAGCCGTCAATCAAGTCACCCAGCACAAGGCTGACAACCGCAAATATTGCTCCTCCGATCAGACACCCCCAATAAATTGTCTCCATCCCCTGTTCCTCCTCTCTCTGCCGCAAATTCATCCTAACTGAGCATTCCACATGTAAATAAATACGTAACTAACATCAAAATGTTTCAAAATCTTTCCTCAAATGTATTCTGAACCCGATAATGGGTATTATCACGACATTCTGTTCTCCTTGCTTCATGTTTCTCCATTATTCACGTGTACAGCCCGAATACATGAAAAAACCGCAAGCCCCCATGAAGGAGACTTGCGGTTATTGGACAACTTGATGTGTCCTTTCACTTTGCAGTGATTATAGAATTACAGAGAAGCCTTGTAGATGGATACAACATCTTCCCGTTGCAGTTTCTTGAAATTACCGAATGGTCCAAACAGCATCGCTTTGTCTGCCATTACGTCGATCTGGCTATCATCGATATCGTAATCAGCCAAACGGTTAGGGGCACCAATGGATGTCCAGAATTTGCTGAGCGCATCGATACCTTCTTCGGCAATCTGTCTGTCCGACTTGCCTTCAGGGTTCACTTCGAATACATTAATTGCCAGACGTTTGAATCGATCCACATTCACGTCCAGGTTATGTTTCATCCAGTGTGGGAACAAGATTGCAAGTCCACCGCCGTGTGGGATATCATACACTGCGGATACCGCATGTTCAATATTATGTGTTGCCCAATCTCCTGCGAGACCCATATTCAGCACGCCATTCAGTGCCATTGTTCCGCAATACAGAATTGTTTCGCGCAGTTCATAGTTCTCCAGGTCTTCAACCAGACGAGGCGCTGCTTCCATGACAGTACGCAGAATCGTCTCACAGAAACCGAGTTGAACCGGTGTATTGGCATCCAGATGGAAGTAATGCTCCAATACGTGGGACATCATATCCACCATGCCGTATACCGTTTGGTCCAGTGGAACAGTGTATGTATTCACTGGATCCAGGATAGAGAATGCAGGGAATGAGTATGCGCTACCCCAGCCCAATTTTTCTTGTGTATCCTGATTCGTAATAACCGAACCGGAGTTCATTTCCGAACCAGTTGCCGCCATGGTCAATACGGTACCGAGTGGAAGAGCGTCCTGTGCCACGGCTTTGCGCTGAGCAAAATCCCACATATCGCCATCATATTTGGCACCTACAGCGATAGCTTTGGAGCAGTCCAGTACACTGCCGCCACCTACAGCGAGGATCAGGTCGATGTTATTTGTTTTACAGAGGTCTACCCCTTTATGCACCGTAGAAAGACGTGGGTTAGGTTCCACACCTGCCAGTTCAGTCACTTCTGCTCCAGCTTCCTTAAGCAAACCGATCACTTGATCGTACAGACCACTGCGTTTGATACTGCCGCCACCATATACAAGCAGAACCCGTTTACCGTATTTCGGCACTTCTGTCTTTAATGCTTCCAGTTGTCCTTTGCCGAAAATCAGCCGGGTTGGATTATAGAATTGGAAAGATCTCATATCTATTGTCGCCTCCAATGGAGTTTAGTATTTTTGTGCAACTCCAATTATAGTACCCTGTTTATAGAAAAACAAATCGATAGTCACTCACTTTATAACAACCCGTTAATCTCCAAATGAGCTCGAAACATCTCGCTAGATGAAGGCAAATTCTCAGCATCCACCCATGTTTCTGTGGCCCATAATCCAGCCTGTTTGAATGCCCGCGGACAATGGATAAAACACTCTTCCACATCTACAATGACAGCCGCACCTATGGTTTTACCACTCCAGCCCATACTGGCGATGAATTCCTCATCCTTAGTAATGGATGCTGTGCCATTAATACGCAGCACTTCATTCATACCCGGAATCAAAAAGAGCATACCAATACCAGGGTTCGACAACATGTTTAACAACGAGTCTATCCGCCGATTGCCTGGGCGTTCGGGATAAACGAGCCGATATGTATCATAGACTTTCACAAATCCTGCTCCATCACCCCGAGGTGACACATCACTTTTTCCATCACGATCGGAGGTGGAGAGGAAAAATAACGGTGACATGGATAGAAAGTTCTGAACATGTGAATCCACAAATGAAATTGCCTTGTTACGCACATGTTCATGCGGTTCACCCACCATGCCTTGCAGTTCCTCAGCATCTGTAATCAACGGAATATTCAATGCCTTCTTTTCCAATTATTCGTCCCCGTTTCTTCATTGAGTTATGTATTCAATGGCTTTCCACCATTATACATGCGGGAACTGACATCTTCCATTTCTGAGAACGAATATGAGTGCCGTCATTCAAATACCGCGCCCCCATGTCCCCTCGGGTCACCTATTGGAGATTCAGTATTGTTAATATCATCTAACAGTTGTACTGTAACCAAAAGAACTTCAAAATTCTTAATATAAATATAAGGAGGTTATTGGATTGAAAAAAGCAAGCATCTTCGTCTTTGCTCTGCTAATGTTCCTCGTACCCTGGGGACAGATGGCTATGTATGCTGAGCCGAATAAAGAAAAAGACTTCATAACGAGCGCTAATGCTCATGGAATCACAATAAACGACTATGTGGGCACTTCGAAAGATGTCATTATTCCCGAAACCATTGGCGGTCAACCAGTTACTTCTATTGGTGAAAAAGCATTTTACAGCGATCATTTGACTTCTGTAGTTATTCCGCATACCGTCTTCACTATTGGAGAAAGGGCATTTGAAATCAATCAACTGACTTCTATCGTCATTCCAGAGACTGTCACGACTATTGGAGACTTGGCATTTGCATACAACCGGCTAACCTCTGTCGTCATTCCGGACAGTGTATCCACAATTGGGAACTCCACATTCACTAACAACCAACTGGCCTCTGTCGTTATTCCCGAGACTGTTATGTCGATCGGAAATAGTGCATTTACAAACAATAAACTGACTACTGTCGTTATCCCAGAGAATGTCTCAACTATTGGATACTGGGCGTTTGCATCTAACCAGCTGACTTCCATTGTTATTCCAAATCGTGTCTCTTCCATTGGACATGCTACATTTATGGACAATCAACTGACTTCTGTCGTCATTCCGGATAGTGTCTCCTCTATCGGGGCGATGGCATTTGCGGACAATCGGTTGGCGACTATCTTCATTCCAGCTAGTGTCTTGTCAATTGGTTTCTTAGCGTTTGATGGTAACTCATCCCTTATTATTACGGGTTTTGATCCTTCAGAGGCTCAAAACTTCGCTAACTTTTATAGCATTCCCTTTCAAAAATTGAATATGGTCGTCTCCTTCGACTCCAATGGAGGGACCCCGGTTGCGGTCACTCAAGCCACTTATGGGCAAACCATTGTACCTCCCACTCAGCCTACCAAGGACGAGTTTTTGTTTGAAGGCTGGTACATGGATTCGATATACTCCCTTCCCTGGGATTTTGCCAGAGATACCGTGACTGGGGACATCACGCTGTACGCCAAGTGGACGAGTTCAGTGACAACTGCGTCCAAATATACGAATAAGGAAAATCCCATTTCCGCTTTGACCGTCTCTTTTGATTCTCAAGGCGGAAGCCCCGTTTCCTCTACTATTACTAGGAATAATCAAGCAATAGCGCCTCCCACTCAGCCCAGCAAGAGCGGGTTTTCATTTGATGGATGGTACATAGATTCGGCATTATCTCTTCCCTGGAATTTTGACCGAGATACTGTAAGTCGGGACATAACACTATATGCCAAATGGGTAAAGACTGATAGCTCTGAAAACCATGGTGGCAGTCCTTCTTTCTGGACCAGTAGCTCTATTACTGACGCATCATCCCAGGAACCTGATACAGGAACGGAACTTAAAACCGAACCTAAACTTAAAGTTGAACCTGAACCTAAAGTGCCAACAATATCATTGACCCCAGTTGTGTTCAGTGATATTTCAACCCATTGGGCACGCTTGATGATTGAAAGTATCGCTGCACGTGGTCTAATAACGGGCTATCCCGATGCCACATTCAGGCCTAATCAGCCAATCTTGCGTAAACACATGGCTGGTATAGTCAACGGAGCGTTTGAGCTACCGATAATCCGAAAGGCTACTCCCTTTGAAGATGTAGAGCCGACACATCCCTACTTTGAAGCTATATCCCAACTACAAGAGGTTGGCCTTATTGATGGATTCCATATTTCAAACGGCTTAAATGATTTCTTCCATCCGGATGCGGTGCTTACACGGGCCGAGGCAGCAAAAATTCTGGTGCTCGCGCTGGACCTGCCGCTGATCCAAACGAGTTCTTTTGAGGATGTGCCCTCCTCCCACTGGGCTCACGACTACATAGCCACACTGGCCGAGACTCGAATGGTTGTGGGATATCACGGACAGTTCAGGCCGGATGACTCCCTGACCCGAGCCGAGCTGGCTGCCCTGATCTATCGTTCAATTCCAACAGAACAAACCACTGGCTCACAACTCCGTTACTAATCATATTCAAAAAAACACCAGCCCTTGTATTATGGGCTGGTGTTCATCGTTATACATGTCTATTCAGTGTATCCCATGCTGTTTACAAAACGACGGAAAGCCTGGCGTCCTGCTTCATCATATTTGTAGACACCTGCATGTTCCAGAATCTCGGCAAATTTCAAGCCAACTTCCTGTTGTACAATGGCAACGGCTTGTTCTTTGTCCAGTTTAGGACCAAACCGTTCAATCAATTCTTCCGCCCAGCCCAGATGTTTGTTCAATACATGATCAGAGGCTTTGGCGGCTTCAGCAAGTTTAGCATCTCCAGCGAGAATATCCGCGATACTGTCGAGTTCTTCTTTCAAACGACCTGGCAGGATGGCAAGCCCCATCACTTCGATCAGACCAATGTTTTCTTTCTTCAGATGGTGCATTTCACGGTGCGGATGGAAAATCCCTTCAGGATGCACATCATTCGTGCGGTTGTTGCGCAATACGAGATCCATCTCATAACCACCGTCTGCACTACGACGAACGATTGGTGTTACCGTATTGTGTGGTACCTGTTCCCCGTCCACTTCACTAAACGCTTCGATATCCACAGTTGAATCACTGTAGACCTTCCACGCTTCATATACGGCGTTACCCGCTTCAAGCAGCTCTGCAGGATCTTGTGAAGCCAGACGCATTACGGACATTGGCCATTTCACAAGACTCAATGTAAGTCCAGGTGCATCCGCATGGCGGAAGACCGCCTCTGGCTGTGCATTTTGAATCGCGAATGTATGACGTCCACCCTGGAAATGGTCATGTGTCAGAATCGACCCACCTACGATCGGCAAATCTGCATTAGATCCGATAAAGTAATGCGGGTACTCCCCAACAAAGGCAAGCAGTCTGCGCAGTGTATCCTTCGTCAGCTTCATCGGCACATGATCATGATGGAAAATGATGCAGTGCTCGTTGTAGTACACATACGGCGAGTATTGGAACAACCAAGGTTCGCTGTTAAGTTCCAGCGGAATGACTCTCAGATTCTGGCGGGCCGGGTGATTCACCCGACCAGCGTAACCTACATTTTCACGACACAGCTGGCATTTAGGATATACCGGCGGCGGAAGCAATTTCGCCATGGCAATTTCCTTTGGACTTTTCTCCGGTTTTGACAGGTTGATAGTAATCTCCATGTCTCCATAGGCCGTGTCCTGTGTCCAGTAGACGTTCTTCGAGATCCGATCCATCCGAATGTAGTTGGAGTTAATCGACAAGTCATAGAATTGAGATGTGGCCGCCTCAATGCCTTCCGTCTGCTCCGTGTGGCGGAATGCGCGTACCACCTCGGATGGGCGTGCCATCAAATGACCCATGATTTTGGCATCCAGCAAATCACGGAACGTATCACTATTTTCAGGAATGAGTCCAATGGAAAATCCATAATCGATCAACGTATCCAGCATAGCCTGTGGGCCATCGGGCACAGTCGTGTCCAACTCACCGGCATAAGGCTCTGAGAATCCGAATTGTTCCAGCAAGAGGTTGCGGCTGTAATCCCAATCCGCCTCCTCGATTAATTGTTTCTGCAAGGCAAATGCAACCAGACGTTCAATGGCATGCAGTGCTTCCTGCTGCTCCGGTGTCCGCTCTGTGGCACCTGCTGCAATATGAGTCTGTGACATAAGGTGTTCGCCTCCTAGTTTTTTCCGTAGCCGTCAGGACGTGATTGGTGCCAGCTCCAAGCGCTTTGAATAACATCTTCCAGATTGGTCCATTTTGGATTCCAGCCCAGGACAGATCTCGCTTTTGCAGATGAAGCTACCAGCACAGCCGGGTCACCTGCACGACGTGGTTCCTGTACAACCGGAATATCCAGGCCAGTCACTTTTTTGGCTGTTTCGATCACTTGTTTTACCGAGAATCCTGTGCCGTTACCCAGGTTGAACACATTACTGTTCTCACCTTTGCGAAGATAATCTACTGCACGCAGATGTGCATCAGCCAAGTCGCTCACGTGGATATAGTCACGGATACATGTCCCATCTTCTGTTGCATAGTCGTCACCAAACACGGCGATGTGCGGGCGTTGTTTCAATGCTGTTTGCAATACAAGTGGAATCAAGTGACTCTCTGGTTGGTGATCTTCACCAATTTTGCCGCTGTCATGAGCACCGGCTGCATTGAAGTAACGTAGGGAAACGTATTTGATATCCTGAACTTTATCGAACCATGACATCATGCGCTCCATCATCAGCTTTGTTTCGCCGTATACGTTGGTTGGTTCTGTACGATCGCTCTCTTCGATTGGCACTTTCTCAGGCTCACCGTAGGTAGCTGCTGTAGAGGAGAAGACGATGCGGCGTACGTTCGCTGCATTCATCGCTTCCAACAGACAGAGTGTACCAAACACGTTGTTGTCATAATATTTAACCGGGTCTTTCATACTCTCGCCTACGAGTGAGTTGGCTGCAAAGTGAATGACTGCATCGATTGAATTCTCAGCGAACAGCTTCGCCAGAATTTCTTTGTCACGCAGATCCCCTTCATACAACTTACCGCCGAGCAACGCTTCACGATGCCCTGTCTGCAAGTTATCCAGTACAACAACCTCTTCTCCACGTTCCAACAATGCTGCTACCGTATGAGATCCAATATACCCTGCTCCACCTGTCACCAAAATTGCCATTTTACTTCGCCTCCTTCAATTCTTTAACACCGTCACCTACACCGCATACATAGAAATCACCTTTGAGACGGGTACGCGCTTCATATGCAGCGCCCACTTCACTTACAAAACGCTCGACATCATCTTCATGCACAAGTGATACGGTACAACCGCCAAATCCTGCGCCAGTCATCCGGGCACCAAGCGTGCCTGGAATCCGCTGAGCTTCTTCAACCATAACATCCAGCTCATCACAGCTTACTTCGTACAAGTCACGAAGTGATTCATGAGAAGCGTTCATCAGCTTGCCGAAGGTTTCCAGATCGTTACCCTGCAATGCTTCGACTGATGCGAGCACACGCGCGTTCTCTTCCACAACATGTTGTGCGCGCTGTCTTACTTTCTCATCCTTGATATGATCTTGTAGTGTTACGAACTGCTCTGGCGTCAATTGAGCCAGGTAATTCAGTGCAGGCAGCTGTTCCTTCAAGATGGCAAGTGCCTGCTCGCATTGGGAGCGACGTTCATTGTAAGCCGAATCCACCAGACCGCGGCGTTTGTTTGTGTTACCGATGACCAATTTGTAGGAGCCTGTACGGAAAGGAACCTTTTCGTATTCCAGTGTGTCACACATCAGCAGGATCGCATGATCCTGAGCACCGTTTGCGACAGCGAACTGATCCATGATTCCACAGTTGACGCCTACGAACTCATTTTCCGCTTTCTGGGACAAAAGTGCCAGTTGAACCGTATCAATATCCGATACACCCTCCAGAGACTGAATCGCAAATCCGGTGAGTACCTCCAGAGATGCAGATGATGAAAGTCCTGCCCCGTTCGGAATCTCCCCGTGGTACAGGAAGTCATACCCTTTTGTTACATTCACGCCCTTGCCTTGCAGTTCAACCATGACACCAACAGGATAGTCGGTCCATTCTCCGGATTTTTCCTTACCGATGGAGGAAGTGTCTAGTCCCCCTTCATAAGACATGTTCGTGGAAGCCAGTTGCAACTTGTTGTCCTCGCGCTCACGAATGATCAATGTTGTTCCGAATTCAAGTGCTGCCGGAAGCACGTATCCACCGTTATAGTCAATGTGCTCACCGATCAGATTCACACGCCCAGGGGCATGAAATACACGGATGTCCGCTCCACTCTCTCCGTACTTCTCAATAAACTTTTGTTTCAATTCAGTTACGTTCACTGCTGGTGCACCTCGCCTCGTTGTTGTGGTTTTCTTAATGTTATTATATAAGAAAGCGGTGCCTCTTGTAATGCAACCATGTGTGTTTCATATGGATAAATGTGACCTTAAGGCGTATAATGATCGGAGCATCCCGGAAAGAAGGAAACGACCATGTCAGATCAATCCAACCCCAAGAAAGAATCCCTTGCATCTTCTAACGAAAAAATACAGGAATCACCTTCCGGTAAAAGCGGAGCACTCAGTTATTCGGTTGCCTCCAATCCGGTCTATTATGAACAAGGCGCACTGCATGTCCTGTTTGCCGGGGCAAGCCAGACCCTTCCGGGTCACGCCCTCGGTCCTAAATTGTTTGATTATTATCTGCTGCATTATGTAGAAAAAGGAGCGGGTACGTTCCGTACCGAATTGCACACCTACGAGTTATCCGCAGGTGATTGTTTCCTCATTCATCCCGGGCAGCTGGTAAGCTACCAGTCACATGCCCGCAACCCATGGCAATATCGCTGGATTGCCTTCACAGGCAGCCAGGCTGGCCAACATGCCGAGGAGGCGGGATTCCGCCCCGAGAAGTCCGTTTTTCATGCCGGACCCTCTTGTGGAATATCCAATTGGCTATCCGTGATGCAGGATGCTTTTGCCGAGCGCAAAGAAAGCTCTCATTTCACATCACTGGGTACGTTATATATGATTCTAGCCGAAGCACAGAATCACCTTTCGCAGGGCCAAACCTTAATTCCAGGTGAATCCTCCATCCGACGTACGGTGAAACAGATGATTCAATATATGTCTACCCAGTATGCCTATCCTGTCTCCATTGAACAAATGTCTGCGAGTCTCGGGTACAACCGCGCGTATTTATCCCGTATTTTCAAACAGGAAACTGGACTTTCCCCAGTCACGTATCTGCTAAAACTGCGGATCGACAAGTCGCGCCAACTCCTGAGAGAACGCCCGGATCTGTCCATCGAACAGGTATCTGCATCAGTGGGACTGCCAGACGCGCTGTATTTCTCCAAACAGTTCAAACGATTTCACGGTGAAGCGCCTAGCTTGTATCGAGAGAAAATACTGTCCCGTCCACTACATCAGGGGTTACAGAAGAATGCTCAACAAAACAAACGATGAGCAACATAACGGACGGAGGAACCACATACGACAAAAAAAGGTGCATTCCGCCATTATGGCTAAGATGCACCTTTTGCACTTTATTTATTTGTCATCAGGCTCCGGAGACAGGATGGATTCAATCCGTTCCAATTCCTCTGTAGAGAAATCTAGCTGACTGAGCGCAGCCACATTCTCTTCAATCTGGGAAGGACGACTTGCGCCAATCAGCGCGGAAGTTACCCTGCCATTACGCAGCACCCATGAGAGTGAAAATTGGGCCAAACTCTGACCACGGGCTGCTGCAATCTGGTTTAGCGCACGCACTTTGCGGAGCGTCTCTGGAGAGATGTTGTTCTCATTCAGGAATACCGACGGTCCTTTGGCACGTGAGTCTTCCGGGATACCATTCAAGTATTTGTTCGTGAGCACGCCTTGTGCCAATGGACAGAATGCAATACTGCCTGTTCCATACTCATCCAGCACGTCCTGCAAACCATCTTCAATCCAGCGGTCCAGCAGCGAGTATTTCGGTTGATGAATTAACAGTGGCGTACCCAGACTTTTCAGAATTTCGGCAGCCTGTCTAGTCTGCTCTGCGGGATAGTTGGAGATCCCTACATACAGGGCTTTGCCCGAGCGAACAATATGATCCAGTGCCATCATCGTTTCTTCCAAAGGCGTTTCGGGATCATAACGATGTGAGTAGAAAATATCCACATAATCCAGGCCCATACGCTTCAAGCTCTGATTCAGACTGGATACCAGATTTTTGCGTGAACCCCACTCGCCATAAGGCCCCGGCCACATATAATAACCCGCTTTGGTGGAGATCACCAGTTCATCCCGATAAGGTTTCAGATCCTGGGCCAGTACCTGTCCAAATAACTGCTCTGCCGAACCTGCCGGTGGGCCATAATTGTTGGCAAGATCAAAATGTGTAATACCCAGATCAAATGATCGGGTAATCATATTACGGCCATTCTCAGCATTATTGATACCGCCAAAATTATGCCACAGCCCCAGTGAAATCGCTGGCAGTTTCAAACCTGAACGTCCAACGCGGTTATATTTCATCGTTTCATAGCGAGTATCGCTTGCTACGTAGACCATTATGAATCCCTTCTTTCCCCAGGTTCCGCCTCTTGTATCCGGTCTATGCCGGAGAATGCGGTTATTCAGTACGTACGTTTAACCAAGAAGCTGGTCCACAATATTCATTACCTCACCAATCGGCTCTGTAATCAGCAAATCAGCCCTGCTGTCGTAAGCGGTAGGTGTAGCGTTGAGCAGAACGGTATGTTTTCCCTGAAAATACGTAATTAACTGGGCCGCCGGATATACCGTCAGTGACGTGCCTCCCACGAGTAACAGATCTGCAGAAGACAGTGCATCAATGGAACGATACAATGTCGTCTGATCCAGCTCCTCTTCGTACAGCACCACATCCGGTTTGATCACACCACCACATGTGGTACAGCGAGGCACGGTATCTTTGGACTGTATAATATCATTTAGCGTATAAAACTGCTTGCAATCCATGCAGGCATTACGATGAATTGAACCGTGAAGTTCAAAAACATTGCTGCTACCTGCCTTCTGATGTAGTCCGTCGATATTTTGCGTGATCACTGCCTGAAGTTTTTCCGCCTGCTCCAGACGGGCCAATAGTCGATGACACCCATTCGGTTCAGCATCTGGATGAAGCATTTTGCCACGATAAAAATCATAAAAAATATCGGCATGTTGATCAAAAAAATGTCGGCTTAACAACTCTTCCGGTGGATAAGGCGAATGCTGCTCCGTCTGATACAGACCCGCAGCCGAGCGGAAGTCGGGAATCCCGCTTTCCGTTGAAGTCCCGGCCCCTCCGAAAAAAACAATCCGGGAGCTTTCCTGAATCCAGGCAGCCAGTTGTTCTGTTGCGTTCATCCTCTCTCCTCCTTTTATATCGTTCAATCAGGTCAGGGTGACTTATAAAATAATGCTTATCTCATTATAATGACGAATAATTGCATGGGCATCAACCAGGTGAGATCCTTGATCTAACTGCGGACAGTAACCGAGGGTATAGGATACCTCTGCGTGCCGCCCCATCTGCATATCCCCATTGCTGTCTCCAATTACAACGGCCTCCACAGGATCGATATGTAATTCACGGCAAGCCAAGAGTGCTGCTTCTCTATCCGGTTTGCCCTGGGTCACCTGATCACAGCCCACAATGGATGTGAAAAAGGAACGAATCCCCATCCAATCCAGATGTGTTTCTGCTGCCGCTGTACTATCTGAAGTGACGACCGCCAGTGGTATGTCTGCTGCCCTGCATTTCTGCAAGAAATCCAGCAATCCTGACATTGGTTCAGCGGATTTGCGCTCTCTTACCGATCTCATGGCTACACTTGAAAATTGGCGTATCGTTGTGATCGCTTCATTCCATGGTATGCCTGCTGCATATAGCTGCCCGGCAAGCAATCCCGTGCACTCATCCACAGTCGCAATGGCAAGTGGGCCTTGCGGATCATATCCAACAATATGACCTTGCGGATTATGGGTAGTGCCCAGAACATGCTCCCGTTCAACTGTAAATGAAGCTCCGAGTTCATTCATACGTGATTGCAACTGATCCAGTAATGCCTCTGCCCACGGCCCCCATAGCTGGAGGAATTCCAGCAGTGTTCCATCTTTATCGAACAGGATACCTTTACATGGGATCTGCACTCCATTCACTTGAAGCATGGTCATCCATATCACCTCCATTAAGTTATGCTATAAATGCATTCAACCCTTAATGCAGAATAATTAAATCAAAACCTACTTGATGGTACTTAACCAAGCCAGCACCGTCTTGACCGTCTGATTCAGCTGTTCTTCTCCACTCACTTCCGGATCGCCATCTCCTTTTTGATGACCATAATCACCAAACTGGGCGTGGTTACCACCTTCAATGGTGTAATATACCGTGTCTTCTGGAAGATACATCCGTCCACTCTGATACTTCGTAGCATTCACGACTTCATCTTTAGTACCTAGAATAGATAAAGCAGGTATTCCAAGTGACTTTACGCTCCCTTTTTCATCCGGGTAAGATGCCAAGAAGAAAATCCCGTGAAGTGCATCTGGATGTGCGGCTACATAACGTGCAGCCATGGACCCGCCGAGAGAGTGTCCACCCATAACAAATTGTTCGTCTGGATATGCGGCCAGAATCTCATCTGCCAAGTTTGGCTTAAGCACTGCCAGGTTAACTGGCATCTTGGCAATAATCGTGTGATGACCCGCAGCAGCCAGCTCATGCGCAAGTGGTGCATAACTTTCCGGTTTTACCAGTCCACCAGGATAGAAAAGTACACTTTTCCCAGACGGTTTGTCTGGCACAAAATCAATCCAGTTCTCTTGTTCACTCACTGTCACCGGATTGGCTGTTTCCATGGCCGCTTGGGCTGTTTCCTGTGGACCGTATGGTGTGAATAATTTCCACGCAACAAATCCACATCCAATGACAATGAGCGCCAGAAGTACGAGCAGGAATTTCCCGATGCCCCTCTTCTTGCGCCCTATATTATACCGATTTCTCAACGTTAATCACCTTTCTTCACTTCCGCAGGTGCCGCGGCTCACAGAATTGGGAGCCTTTGTTTATCAGGCTCCCCTTCTACGAATTGAAAAAATATTATTCAGCCTTGGCCTTGCGGTAAGCATCCATATATTGTTCCGCTTTGCGACGGACATGACTCAGGTCACCCGTCTTCACAGCTTCCGATGTCAAGTCGGAGCCGATCCCTACAGCGACTGCTCCACCCTTGATCCAATCCCCCAGATTAGACAAGGATACCCCGCCAGTTGGCATAAAATTCGCCTGCGGCATAGGGCCCTTCATCGTTTTGATAATCGAAGGATCATACAGGTTACCCGGGAACAACTTCACAATGTCCACGCCGAGTTCCAATGCGCGTTGAACGTCAGCAATCGTCATCACACCAGGCAGAATCGGAATTCGATACAGGTTGCAGATCTGAACGGTATCCGGGTTCAGGGAAGGTCCGACTACAAACTCGGCACCCGACATGATGGCCGCTCTTGCCGTTTGCGGTTCAAGCACCGTTCCCGCACCAATAATCGCGAATTTCTCTGGATCTTGTGTGTTCCAATGGTATACACGGCTTAATTTTTCAATGGCTTTGAGTGCACTGGGTACTGTCATCGTAATCTCGATAACTTTAATGCCACCCGCAATCGCTTGCTCGGCCATGGCAATGACTTGATCAGCAGAATCTGCACGCAGAACTGCCACAACCCCATTGTCCGTAATCTTTTGCAACAGCTGAAGCTTCTTCATTTCATTCTCTCCCTTGTCAATGTGGTGGTTGTGTATACAAGCCTTACATTTAAGAACGAAGATGAGCCATATATGATTTAGAGCGACTAACGCTCAACATGGGCAACGTTGTTCAGCTTGGCCTCGACCTGCCCCCACGTCGGGAGCGCCTCCCAATCGCCAACAGCCTGTATAACCATGGAACCGGTCAAATTGCCGAGACGGGTTGCTTCCTGCGGGGAGTATCCTTTTAATATACCCGATAAAAATCCCGCGCAGAATCCATCTCCTGCTCCTACCGTATCCAGAACATTATCCGCCTTAAAGTACGGAACTTCAGTTAGGGTACCATTCACCAATACGTAGGTCAAATCAGGGCCACCCTTCACGATGCACACAGCATTCATGGCAGATAAACGCTCAAGTACTTTTTGATCATTTTCTTCGTTATATAGAAGTTTCATCTCGTCCAGACCCGGTAAAAAGTAGTCCGCCAGTTCAGCTAAACGCAGTATAACCGGACGGGCCTCATCCGCAGACCATAGTTTGAGACGCAGATTTGGATCAAAGCTTACTTTCACACCTGCCTGTTTGGCAATATGTATGGCAGCCTCTACCGTAGCAAGTCCGGACGGGCTTATTGCTGCCGTTATACCCGTAACGTGCAATATCTTCGCCCCGGCAATATAATCAGGATCCAGATCATCAGGTGTGATCGCACTTGCAGCAGATAGCTTCCTATAATAATGCACCGAGGTTTTCCCGGAAGCGTTCTCACGAATCATTAAACCAGTGGGCTCGTCATCACTTAAACGTACTCGGGATACATCTACGCCTTCACCGCGAATGGCTTTCAGAATCATACTGCCCATCGGATCATTGCCCAAGCGTCCAAACCAACCACTGGTATGCCCCAGGCGGGATACGCCAATAGCCAGATTGCTCTCAGCACCCCCGAAAGACTTGTCCAGTGTGGCTGCATATTCCAGCCCTCTTGTATCCTTGGCAGTCAGCAAACCCATACTCTCCCCAAATGTAATAATTTCCGGGCTTGGATAGGGACTCGTTGACATGATTTCTTCCCTCCTTATAGTTACATTCCCTCATCTTCTTTTTCTATTGTCATCCTCTATGCAACCGTTGTCAATCCCGGAGCGTTCATTTTGTTGTCACAGCTTTGATAAAAGATAACGCTTACTAATGTGAATTAAATCACAATAGATAATGCACATCCATATTACCCTTATTACAGATGCAAATGACCTGGCAACCAGGGTCTACAAGGGGGCTACACCATGAAAAATCAGACACTGATCCGGGATGATCAGGAATCTTTCTTTTACAATCTGCGCTTTATGCTTATCGTCTGTGTCCTTGCTGGTAATGCACTTGAACCACTCATCACACGTTTTGCAGGAGCGGAAGCTCTGTTCCTGTGGATATATACGTTTCACATGCCACTCTTTGTATGGGTAACCGGGTATTTTGCGACACACTCACTCCAGGGTGAATCTGGGCGAAATGTCCTGAAGCAGATTGCACTACAGTATGTACTGTTTCAGTCCTTATACGCATTGATGGACTTTACCGTATTCCACACACCCCATATGCGGCTATCCTTCTTTGCACCTTACTTGCTGTTATGGTTTCTCGCGAGTCATTTCTGTTGGCGACTGTTGCTTCGTCTGACGATTTCCTGGAAACCGATATATCGGCTGATTGGATCGATTGCGCTTGGTGTAATTGCCGGGTATTTGCCCATCGACGGGTTCTGGCTCAGCTTCAGCCGTACGTTTGTATTTCTGCCGTTTTTTGTCATCGGTTATGACTATGGAGCAACCATCCGTTCACATTTATTATCCGGTTGGGGGCGAAAAACCGCAGCCATCCTCTCTGCTGCACTGTTGGTATGGATCGGGTATGGGGGTTTGAATATTTCATCCGGATGGTTACTCGGAAGCATGACGTACGCCGAATTGGGTCACCACGAATGGTATGCCGGCATCTTCCGGGTGGGTGTCTACTTGCTGGAAATCGCATCTGCAGCACTGTTCTTGGCTTGGGTACCTTCCTTGACTTCCAGACTGACGGACCTTGGACGACGCACACTCTATGTGTTCCTGCTGCATGGGTTTCTCGTTCGTCTCGCAATCTGGTCCGGAGTCTACAGTTATATGGGAAGCTCGGCGTATATTCCAGTCATACTTGTCATTGCCATACTCTTCGCAGTCACACTGGCTCTGCCGGCTGTACGTCACACGTTCAAACCCGTAATTGAACCGAATATATCCCGATTTTCTTTCAATCGACATGAAGTGTTTAAACGGTCGGCCTAATGCTCTGACGGATCTCTTCACCATCGATTCTATCCTAGTGAATTGTTTCAGGCTGGAAATAAGGTGGTAAATTAGGGATACGCGCTACAAAAAACAACTTATCGTTGTAAGGAGTGATTTGTAATGGCACGTCAACCGACGTCAGAACACAAGATGAGCCGTGAGGAAGCTGGCAGATTAGGTGGCAAAGCGACTTCCAAGAACCATGATCGAAGCTTCTACCAGATGATTGGAAAAAAAGGTGGAGAAGCGACTTCAGATGCCCATGATACTGACTTTTACAAGCAGATTGGTCGCAAGGGCGGAGAAGCAACCTCCGAAACTCATAATAAGGAATTCTATCGTGAGATTGGACGCAAAGGCGGAAGCAACTAATGAATTCCGCTCGCCACATCGAAACATGATCATAGCTTTCCCGCAAATCAAGAAGTCTAATTCCATGAAAATGGTTTGAGGCTTCTTTCTATTGTTTGTAGAAATATGACGACGGTTGTGATAGACTCAATAGAAAAACCGGGTGTTCACGGGTTTAAAGCAGCAAAGAATTTCACAAACTACGGGGAGCTCGACACCGGCATGCCGGTCCTTTTTTTTAGAGTACGGATGAAATTAAACGACAGATGCACTGCCATTTACTTTTCCATTCATGTTGCTCAATATTATATATTTGGGGGGAATACACCATGTCAGCCAAGAAGATGCGTTCCGATATGATCAAAAAAGGTTTTGACCGTGCACCACACCGGAGTTTGCTCCGCGCAGCGGGCGTTAAAGAAGAGGATTTCGGCAAGCCGTTTATTGCCGTATGTAACTCATACATCGATATCGTGCCCGGCCACGTCCACCTTCAGGAATTCGGTAAAATTGTAAAGGATGCTATTCGTGAAGCCGGTGGCGTTCCATTCGAATTCAACACCATCGGAGTAGATGATGGTATTGCCATGGGACACATTGGTATGCGTTACTCGCTGCCAAGCCGTGACATTATCGCGGATTCCGTGGAAACCGTTGTATCTGCACACTGGTTCGACGGCATGGTATGTATCCCGAACTGTGACAAAATTACACCAGGCATGATGATGGGTGCGCTTCGCGTAAACATCCCTACCCTGTTCGTAAGTGGTGGACCAATGAAAGCTGGTCGTGACAGCAATGGTAAGGCTCTTTCCCTGACTTCCGTATTTGAAGGTGTAGGGGCTTACCAAGCAGGTAAAATCGATGATAAGAGCTTGCTTGAACTTGAACAGTTCGGCTGTCCAACATGTGGATCATGTTCCGGTATGTTTACGGCAAACTCCATGAACTGTCTGGCTGAAGCGATGGGACTGGCTATGCCAGGTAACGGAACCATCCTTGCCGTTGCTCCTGAGCGTCGTGAGTTTGTTAAACAATCCGCTACCCAATTGATGGAACTCATCAAAATGGACTTGAAACCACGTGATATCGTAACTGTAGAAGCGATCGATAATGCGTTTGCACTGGATATGGCGATGGGTGGATCTACGAATACAGTACTGCACACGCTGGCACTGGCTCATGAAGCAGGTATCGAGTATCCAATCGAACGTATTAATGAAGTAGCGAACCGCGTTCCGCATCTAGCGAAACTTGCACCTGCTTCCGATCTTCACATCGAAGACGTTCACAATGCAGGCGGCGTAAGCGCAGTGCTGAACGAATTGCTCAAGAAACCAGGCGCAATTCATGGAGACTGCATTACGGTAACAGGTAAAACTATCCGTGAGAACGTTGAAGGAAAAGAAATTCAGGATACAAATGTCATTCACCACCTGGATAACCCGCATTCCGAAAAAGGCGGCCTGGCTGTATTGTTTGGTAACCTTGCACCACAAGGCGCTATCATCAAAGTTGGTGCAGTTGATGCTTCGGTTGGCGGATATCACAAAGGTCCTGCCATCTGCTTTGACTCCCAGGAGCAAGCGCTCGAAGGTATTGCTAACGGCAAAGTAAAAGAAGGACATGTTGTTGTTATCCGTTATGAAGGACCAAAAGGCGGACCAGGTATGCCTGAGATGCTGGCTCCTACTTCCCAGATCGTAGGTATGGGATTGGGTGCCAAAGTTGGTCTGATCACCGATGGACGCTTCTCTGGCGCATCCCGCGGAATCAGTATCGGACATATCTCTCCGGAAGCAGCTGAGGGTGGTCCAATCGCCTTTGTTGAAGAAGGAGACATCATCGAGCTGGATCTGAACAACCGTATCATCGAATTGCACATCAGTGACGAAGAGTTTGAACGTCGTCGCGCAGGTTGGAAAGGCTTTGAACCAAAAGTAAAAACCGGTTATCTGGCTCGTTATTCCAAACTGGTTACCAATGCAAGCAACGGTGGCGTACTGAGTATCTAATTCACTAATAAATAAAGGGTTGCTCTTCTGCCAAATCTGGCGAAGGGCAACCCTTTTCTTTTGCTGGTTGGTGTGATCAGTCCGTTTAGTTCCGCTCTGGCAGTATATCTTGTTCAATTAACAACGATTCATCTCTGGATTCTTCTACCGTTGCTGCTACCTGCATCGTATGTTGACCGTAACGTTCCAATAATAGATCCAGCGGCATGGCAATCATCTTGGGTACCAGTTGTTCAGTACGCTGTTTCAAACGTTTGGTTCCTGCCGGGTGGATTACACTTAACAGCAGCTTCAAGTATACTTTGGATGCAGCACTGAACGGTCCAGGAGGCAATTCTTGTATGGTAAATCCGAATTTTTCTGGGCCTCTGTTAATCATACTCACACCGTATATGGCCTTGGCAGAGCGTAACTCAGGTTCGAGTGCCACCATGCGTGCCAAATCCGGCAATTGCTGTTCCATCGTCCGAATCATGCGAATAGCCAAATGCATACTGGAACGTGATGTCACTCCAAGTTCAAACAATTTCTGATTGTCAAAATGTAGTTCTATTACCGGATCTCCATTTTGAATGACATGGCCATCATTCATCTCCACTCGTGCTCCGTGATATACACGTGATCTGAAGTGCAGCATGGGGTCCTCTGGCGAAGCCGTCCGTAGATGATATACCCAGTGGAACAAGTTCTCCCAGCCCAGCCATAGGGCAACAACGATTCGTTTCCATAGCTTCAATGGTGTCTGTAATTGCGTTTTGTTCTGAGATTCGCTCACTATGATACCTCCCATCAACGTATCAACGCGTACGCTTTGCAGGCCTAGCCGTTCAGCTTCCTGTAATACGACTTCCAGCGCCTGAAGCATCTGCTCCGGCGCGTGTGCATCAGCACCAAGGGTCGTTCCTCGATCATGCAGCAACATGACCTCTCCGCCTCTCAGTTCCTTCAGCATCCGTTCAGTCAATCTCTGGGCACCTACTCGGCTTCTCCAGTCTTCAAACATGGAGGACCACAGTACAATTTTTCGTTCTTTCTTGCTGAAAAAATCAAACAAATTCATAATCCCCCACGGTGGACGATAATAACAAGTCTTCACGCCGGTTACTTCATGAATAATCTGACCTGTTCGCTGAATCTGATCTCGAACGGTACGTGGCCGCATGAGCCAGTTCGTCTTGTGAATATAATTATGAATGCCAATAAGATGACCTTCCTCATGTATGCGCTGTATGAGTTCAGGATGACTCGCTGCATGTTCTCCAACGACAAAAAATGTGGCTTTTGCTTGATGCTGACGAAGCAGATCGAGCAGTCTTGGCGTATAATGTGGATCTGGTCCATCGTCAAACGTTAATGCAAATTGTGTATCACTTCTTCCCCGTCGAAATACACGAAAACCAAAAATCCTGCTGATCAAACTTGGAATAAAGGCGTAAAAAGATGAAAGATACAATAACCACAGTAAAATACTATGAAGTATCGTTGTCATGTTGCGAGCTCCCCACTTCTCCTGCTGAATTACGGTGCACTATGGCACTATCTAAAATAAACCGCCTTTAATTTTATCATAGTTCAGACTTTTCTTGAATCCTGTTTTCCCAAAAAGATAGCTATCGTGTACAATAAATACAATCTAATTATTGCCATCAAAGGAGCCATGTCCATGCTACCGCTTTACAAAAAATACGGGCGAACTGTCTTTGACATCGCATTGCTCGTATTAACCGTGTATGTGATCATGTACGGTTTCAGTCAATTATACCATGTGGCTGCACCGGTCTTTCTATCATTCATTGTGTATTGGATGATTGAACCGCTGGCCAAATTTTTACATCGCAAAGGATTGCCCAAGACACTTGGAGCCGCCATCTCCGTCTTGTTGTTTCTTGCATTAATTGTCGCTGCCTTTTTTGGGGTAGGCTTGATTATCATTTCACAAATTTCCAATCTTCAAGATAATTTCCCCGTATACATTGAAATGATACAACGTGAATTCACCAATCTTGTTTTATTCATTCAGGACAAGTCAGACGCTCTCCCTGATGGAGTTATGGAAAAAGCGAATGATTATTTTGCAACACTGACCGGGTTCCTGTCCAAATGGGTAACTAGCGGAGCGCAATTCGTAGTAGGTTTCCTCAGTTCATTCTCTTCGTTTATTACGAACTTCGGAATTGCGATTATTCTGGCATTTTTCCTCAGTATCGAGATTGAATCCTGGCGCAAGTTCGCCCGTGCGAAAACGCCCAAAACATTAAAGTTAGCTATTGAATTCATGCGTAATCACGTGTTCAAAACAATCCGCTCGTATCTGAAGGCACAGATGATCATGATGCTCATTACGTTTGTATTGATTTATGCAGGTTTGTTGATTTTGGGAACCTCTAACGCCTTTACCATTGCAGCAGTCTGTGCGGTTTTTGATCTGGTACCCTTGCTTGGCGTTCCTGTTGTATTTATTCCATGGATCGTCTACTTATTCATTATTGGCAATAGTAGCCTGGCGATTGGCCTGATTGTGATTCTGGCAGTAACGATGCTGACACGGCAGTTGCTGGAACCGAAAATATCGGGTAACTCGATTGGTGTATCTTCGGCGTACTTGATGCTTTCGTTTATGCTGATCTCCCTTTCGATCTTTGGCCTGGCTGGCGTAGTGTTATCTCCAGTGCTCCTGATCCTTCTGAAAGAACTGTTACAACAAGGATACCTGCAAAAGTGGATTCACCTGCCAAAAGATGAATTTGAGTCCTCTCCATTAGTCATGGACCCACCCGTTAGTAAGGCCTCAGCGAATTCTGCCGAGTCTACTGTACACCGTCCCATTCCTGCGAAGGATCATGAGGACTCCGCCAAATAGTCCATCACCTTCCTGAAGAGAGCCGTCGCCTGATGTTGGCTGTCAGGAGAGACATTTTGAACAAGAACAGCTACAGCATATTGGGGTTGTTCTACCGGTCCATAACCAATGAACCATTGATTGTTGCGCTTCTCTCCATGTTTCTGTACCTGAGCTGTACCTGACTTCCCTGCAACATGCCACCGCGCACGCTGCAGGGATTTTCCTGTTCCCTCACGGACTACCTTATTCATCCAGGATAACAGTTTATGCGCTGTTACGGGAGCAATCTGTCCTGATGCTGAAGGTGAATCATGCAAGGGCATCTCCAGCATGGTGCCACCATCCGCATATCGGATGCGCTTAACGAGACGTGGGGCACTAACCTTTCCATCATGTAACAGTGTAACGATCAGATTGGCAGCTTGCAGCGGTGTGACCAAGACATCGCGCTGACCAATTGCTGTCTGTATTTTCGCACCTTCATCAGCAGAAGAAACAGCCTCTGTTCTCACACGCCCGTGATCCTCATGATCAAAGTGTCGTAACACAGGCATTCCTGCCATCTGCTTCCCTTCCCAGCCAATCGGACGCGCGAGTCCCAGACGATCAGCCGTGTTCTCCAGTTGTTCCATACTCAGCCTGCGCGCCGTTTCTGCGAATACGATGTTGCAAGACTCAGCGAATCCTTGCTCCAGATTCAGGTCTCCATGACCATGCTCCTTCCAGCAAGACAACCCATATCTTCCGTACTCACCACCACAATGGAATTCTTCTCCGTTAGAAACCGCATGATACTCCAAAGCAGCAACCGCAGTGACAATTTTGAAAATGGAACCCGGTACGGCTCCCTGTACTGCACGATTCCCCCAGGCCGATTCTTTAGGGTCCACATGTTGTGGCTGATAGAAAGGACGGGAGATCATGGCGCGAACATCTGCGTTAGCGGCATCTAACACAACAATGGCCCCTTCTTGTAATCCAGATTCTTGCGTCAACCCCTCCAACCCACGCTGTAACTCAGCATCCACTGTGGTTTCTACACGTAAAGGATAATGGCTATTGGCCGGTGCAATGACGTGCGGCTGAATATCAGGGATAATCTCCCCACCACCCGAAACCATGCGTGATACAAGCGTAGGACCAATTCCCCTTAACAGGGGTTCAAGTGTCCTCTCCAGTCCAGCTGCTCCTGCTTTCATGGCAAATGGCTGTTTCACTTCATCCTGATGCCCAGTCAGAATTTTGGAGGACTCAGGCTGTTCAGCCAGATAACCCATCCACTGCATTCCTGTATGCCCCTGAAGGTACCTTGTCATCATCGGATAGATGCCCGCTCCTTGCAGGTGCAAACTACGTAGGCGCTCCACCTGAGCAGCGGTCAAATGAACAGGCTGATGTGTACCTGCTGTCCAGAAATGAGGTATACTTTCCTGATTCCATTCCTTCTTCAATTGATCCGGATCGGTATGTAATATAGCTGCCAACTGTACCATCTCGGAGCCTTCTAATGCCCCTTGCTTGCGTAATTTCTCTAACGGACTTGCCTGTGGAAAAAGAACCAGTCCCCATTGCAGCTTACCGGTCAACGCCTCACCCTTGTAATCCGTAAATTGTCCCCGCCCCGGGTCAAGCATCACCCCGCGTTCACGCTGCAATACAGACATTTCACGTACCGTTCGGTGAAATCCAGGCATCGTCTGATTCACCTGAACGATCTGAACCCATCCCAATCGTAATATAAGCAATCCAAAGACAAGAGTTAGAAGAATACAAGTTATATAGATTCGCCGTTTCGCAAGGAGATGCATCCCAATCTCACCTTTTGTCGTTTTGACATATTATTGCTGATATGGCTTGGAATTATCCGGTAAACAAAAAGAAAACCTGTCCCATGTGCGGGACAGGTTCTCCTCATTTCAACCTTGGCTTGTTAAACCGTAAAGCGTGACAAGGTTTCTTTCAGTTCAGTAGACACATTCTCCAGTTTGCCAGACAGATTGACCAGCTGGTTACTGATATTTTGCTGTTCACTGCTCAAGGAAGCTACTTCTTGGGACGTTGCAGAAGATTCTTCAGCTACAGCGCTGACATTGCTCATGGCTTCAGACAACGTACCTTGAGATTTGTTCAAATCTCCAATAGAACCTGTCACCATACCCAGACGTTCCACAAAGGCACCCATCTGTTCCTGCACGGAAGCAAAGATGACGTTGGTGTCTTTAACCGCATCCATCTGTTCTTTGAATAAAGGATAAGCTGCCGACAAAGCATCCACGGTCTCATTCATTTCGGTCATGATTTTGTCTGTAATCTCTCCAACCATCTCAATGGATTGTCTGGATTGAGCCGCGAGCTGACGAACCTCATCAGCCACCACCATGAATCCGCGTCCGGCTGCACCGGCACGTGCTGCTTCAATGGTTGCATTCAGGGAAAGGATATTTGTCTGTTTCGTTATGTTTTGCAGCACTTCAAGCACTTTCAGAACAGAAGACGTACTCTCTTTCAGTGAATCAACCTTATTCACCAGTGCACCAATCATTTCTTCTGTCTTCTGCGTTTTGGTCATCAACTGATTCAGATGTTGTGTTCCTGTCTGACTGGACTTCTCTACATGACGAGCAGAATCACCCATCTGTTCATTAGCAGCGATTACACTCTGCATCTGACGAGAGATATTGTCAGTTAATTCATTGCCACGTTCCGCTTCGGTTGCCAAACTGCCCGCACCGCCTGCGATCTCTTCTGTAGCTACGGCAATCTCCGAAGCAGACACAGCCGTTTTCTTGGATGCACTGCTCAGCTCAGAGGCCGTATCCAATACTTCCTGCGCAGAACGATTGGTTTGTTCAACCAGCTTAGTGATCTGCTCCATCATCAGATTGAAGGCGGTCGAGAGCTGACCAATTTCATCCTGGGAGCTATATGGTGTACGAACTTTAAGATTACCTTTTGCACCTTCCTGCATCAGGTCTTTCAATTTGCCAAGTGGACGAGCGATCATACGCACCATCCAGATCCCGATCAATACTGCAATCCCCGCATCAATCAGCGCCATCCACAGGGTCAGAGTCAGAATGCCTTTTGCGTCCTGAACCAAAACAGAGGTAGGTATCATACCAACCAGTTTCCAATTGGATGTATCCATCGTACTGTATACAGCCAGCATTTCCGTAGATTTGCCATCTACCGTATACTCCGTATTCGTACTACCTGCTGGTTCGGTCAACTCTTTGACAAATGCAAGCTCTGTTTCTTGTCCTGTACGATCCGAGATGGAGGATGCAACCACTTTATTATCCGGAGCAATTAGTTGAAGAATAGCTCCTGGCCCAAGATCAAGCGATTTCAATTGTTCCTCCAAAACTTCCAGTTTCAGTTCAATAACCAGAACATACGACTGAGTAGTCCCCTGCAAGTTTTTCATGGAACGTGCAATTTTAAACGTTGGCGTTGAGCCATCTTCTTTGACCTCTGTTGGAAGCCAGCGATAACCGCCCGCCTCAATTAACTCACTGTACCATGCTTCCTGGCGAATGCTGCCCATGGATGAACTGTTGCTGCCGGTACCCATAATGGACTTTGTATCGTCCGTAGGTACCAAATAAATCGCTTCCATAGATTTATTTGTAAATGCAACATTGGACAGTTGCTTGTTGATTGAACTTGAGTTCACGAATGTATCATACGCAGTCAAATTCGTATCTGACATTTTTTGTAGCAAGGACTGCATTTCCGGATCAAAGAAAATCTGTGTGGATGTATCGACAAATCTCTCCAGAATAATGTCCATTTTTTGTTTGGTCTGATCAATGGTCTCCTGATTGGCACGCGAGGCATTTTTCTCTATCGTACCTTTGGCCTTCGAATAGGATAATAGACCTAAACTTACTACAAAAATCATAATACCGGCAAAAAAGATCAAGAACAGTTTAACCCCTACGGATTTAACCGGATTTGCCTTCTTAATCTGTTGGAAAGAAGACCCTCCAAGGTTTTTCCAATCCCGGTTTTTAAATTGTTTCTTCACCCAATCAGTCTTGATCCAGCCCAGCTTGAGCTTGCTGCGGTCAATCTTAAACAATCTTTTGCCATTACCTGTCGTTTTGCTTTTAACTACTTTTTCTTTCTTCACTTTCTGAACCTTCTCAGGATTAACCTGCTCGGCTTTTGTCACTTGCTCCCCACTGTCTTCCTGCTTCTTTTGAACCAATCCCATTCACCTGCCAGTAATTTACTTGTTAGATTTTTCTTTCTCTCCCCTATAAATATGTAGTATTCGACAGCTTTCTTCGTTCCCCTTTCACTTCCCAGAAATATTTTACAACTTTATTCCTATTTTTCTATAAAAAAAAGACCCCCATCTGCCGATAAACGGAGGTCCCCATGTAAATTTCATAACACTATTTTGTTAAATCATAATACAATATTGACACATTGTAGGTATTTGAGCCTACTTCTTTTTTCTCATCATATCGAAGTACGAAACCGGTTGATCTACCTTCATTTTAATCAGTTGCAACGGGTGACGAGCAGCATCTAGAACATTTCCTTCTTCATCCTGTATTTCACCGACGACCTGTTTGAAAAAGTGACCTCCCGGGCCGAAAAATTCAATTTCCTGTCCTGGTTTGAAATGATTGCGCTGTTGAATGGTTGCCATTCCTGTTTCAGCATCATACCCCATGACCAATCCAGCGAAATCAAAAGGTACAGCCTTTTCTTCCGGTTCATAGATATGATCTTCATGGTCTGGTGTATCATAGAAAAATCCGGTATTCAGCGGGCGATTCGCCGCTTTGTTCATTTCTTCAACCCATTCAGGTTTCAGAACATAATTTTCCGGGTCTGCCATATAGGCGTCAATGGCTTGACGGTATACGTTAACCACGGTTGCCACGTAGTGGATCGATTTCATACGTCCTTCGATCTTGAAACTGTCCACACCCACATCAATCAACTCGGGAATATGGCCAATCATGCACAGATCCTTAGATCCCATGGAGAATGAATTATCCTGTTCCTCGAACAGGGGAAGCTGGTTCTCACCTAGTTTGAATGGCGCAGGGGCCTTCATCTGCATGTCCTCTTCGCTGACCCACACCGTATCTTCTCTCGCATCCTCGAACAAATCATACTTCCAGCGGCAAGACTGGCAACAGCCGCCCCGGTTGGAGTCCCGATCCGTAAAGTGATTGGAGAGCACACAACGTCCGGAATACGAGGAACACATCGCCCCGTGAATAAAGGCTTCAATTTCGATATCCACATTGGCCTTGATCTCTTCAATCTCTTCAAAGCTGGTCTCACGTCCGAGAACAACACGTGGAAGTCCTTCATCTTTCCAGAACTTCACCGCTTGCCAGTTGAGTGTGGATTGTTGAGTACTTAGATGTACCTCAAGGCCTGGCACAGCACGAAGCGCTACTTCAATAATAGCTGGATCAGCTACTATGATTGCAGAGATTCCCGCATTATAGAGATTTTGCAGGTACGTTTCGATACCTTCAACATCCTCATTATGTGCATAGATGTTTGTCGCTACGAACACTTTGGCTCCATACTTTTTGGCAAACTCCACACCTTCACGCATCTCTTCAAAGCTGAAGTTATCCGCGTTGGAACGCAGTCCATAGGCTTGTCCACCGATATATACGGCATCTGCACCGTAATGGATCGCAAATTTTAGTTTTTCCAGATTACCCGCCGGAGCTAGCAGCTCCGGTTTGTCCAGACGGTTACGTTTCCCCGAGAACTTCCGCTGTACCGCCACTGTTTCCATTCTGTTCACCTCGTCTATTAATACACTTGTTCTTTATAGAAAAATCCAAAAGACAATTCACGTTCAGGGTCCTGTAACTTGCGCACCTCAGCGAGCCACTCTTCAGAGAACGCATATGCATCAGCATCGGCTATATAACTGTCAATCGCTGTCCGATATGCACGTACAACAGCTTCATTGTAGGTGAGTGATTTTAACATACCTTCAATTTTGAAACTGTGCACACCCGCCTCCATCAACAGATGAAGATCTTCGAGGATACATATATCCTCTGAGCTCATAATGTGTGTACCGTTAATGTCCTCGTAGATCGGGAATTTCTCATCCCGACGTTCAGCCTCGATCAGGAACAATCCCCGTTCTTTGCCCAGATGTCCCTCAACCGGCCGCCCTTGATGAGCCATGTAACTTTGTACCAGACTGCGCTTGGAATGATAAATATTCGTCATACCATGCACCTGAACCTGAGCTTCCACTTTCAGAAAAGGGACCATTTCCGTCAACTCGTCCATATTCAACTCACGGGCAAGCACAACACGACTAGCTCCCTTGGTTCCCCAATAGTTGGCCGTCGCATAGTTCGTTGAAGTCATCTCCGCATTCCAGTGCAACTTCACATGTGGCGCGTATTCCTTCATGGTAGCCAGCACGGATGGATCATTAAACTCCACACCATCAATACCGATTCTGCCAAGTGCTTGAACATATTCAGGCAATTCTTTCAACAGTTCGTTGGACATCAGATTAGTCATGGATACATACACACGCGCCTGATGTTTGGCTGCAATGGCAACCACCTCTGCTGTCTCTTCCACGCTAAAGCTGCCTGGAAGACGCATGCCGAATCGATCATCTCCAATGACCAGAGCATCTGCTCCAGCCTGGAGAAGCACTTCTGCCTCTTTCACATTCGCTGCTGTAACGAGCAGTTCATGTTTCTTACTCATATAATCCCCTCCGCTTATTGCGCAGCCTTACTTTTGGCTATATTTTGCTGGTGTTCCTTATACGTTTTGGCAAATAGATGTCCAGACGAGCCATCCTTTTTTGTCACATAGAACAGATACTCCGAAGCTTCCGGATTTAGCGCTGCCTCAATGGACGGAAGACTTGGACTGGCAATTGGACCTGGTGGCAAGCCTTTGTTCAGATACGTATTATAGGGACTTTTCACCTTTAGATCCTTGAAAAACAATCGTTCCTTCGGTCTGTCGAGCAGATATTGCACGGTAGCATCAATCTCCAGCTTCATATCCTGATTGATCCGATTGTAGATTACACCTGCAACCAGAGCACGTTCCTCGTCCACTACAACTTCTTTCTCCACGAGTGACGCGATCGTCAGCAGTTCATGCAGGGAAAGGTTCTTTTCCTGGAGCTTGGCTTCCAAATCAGGAATGGAATTAATCTTGGTCTGGAATTCTTCCAGCATCCGTTGCATCACATCATGCGTGGAACTTCCCTTTTTCATCTCATACGTCTCCGGGAATAGATACCCTTCCAATACGTAGCGAAGTTCTTCATCCACTGGAATATCTTTGATGATATCTACATCAAAGGCCGATGGATCATTGGCCAGCTTGATGAATTCATCCCGATCTACAACATGCTCATAAGAAAGCTTACCCGCCATTTGCAGAACGTTATAACCCTCCGGAATCGTAAATTTCACCATTTCTTCCGGTACAACTTCGCCACTACTCAGCTTGCTAACAATCTCATCATATGTCACGCCAGGATTCATTGAATATGTACCCGCCATGAAATTAGAACCTAGTTTCTTCCACTTTAAATACCCTTTAAAGGTTAGCCCACTTCGAATGAGGCCTTCTTCTTGAAGCTGATCCGCGATTTTCGAAGTTCCCGATCCGCTCTTAATCTCGAATACGACCGGTTCTGTAGAAGCTTCCACAGGACGCATCATACTCCACACGTAACCGCCTGCGCCTCCGACAAGAACTACAATGATAAGCAGTATGACTACAATTGCTTTCCCTTTCAAAAAAGAAACAACTCCTTTACACAACCAAAAAGAGCGGACTTCTCCGCCCTCCCGGTTTCTTCAATTTGAAGCTGATTTAATCTTCGTCAATGGGGAGTGTACACTCATCATACAGTTCCGAGATGTTCTCCCACTCATCGTCATCGTCGATCGTAACTAACTCTGGCATGATCTGGTCTTCACTTCCAGGTGATACCCGCAGAAGCTCAACCTCGTCATAAGGTCGCAACGAACTGCGGAGCACCGCGTACTGCTGACCGTTCACTTCGAACTCAGCCAACAAGTCATACGGTTGTGATTTACCGTTCTCTTCTTCGAGCTCAACATGAGCACCGAATGCCAGACGCAGTGAATCTGTCCATTTCAGGTCTTTGCGGCTATATTCCGTCATTTAGTTCGCTTCCTCTTCATCTTCAGCAAGAAATGTATTAAACGTCTCCTCGACGATATCCCATTCGGCATCATCTTGGATGACGAAAAGTTTAATATCGTCGCCCTCTTCTTCATAACGGAATGCATATACATCCGTTTCGCCATCTTCAGGTTCAACCGGAGCAACCATCATGTACTTGGCCTCCGAACCATCTACTTCAAACTTCATGATGACTTCAAATTCCTCTTCATTACCCTCGTCATCCGCAATGTAAATAATTTCCGCTTCTTCTTCCATACCCAGTTGATCTTCAGCCATTGTTGATCCCCCTCACCTTCTACTATTGGCATCCAAATAATTTTGCAAAATCAAGCTTGCGGCCATTTTGTCCACAACCTGCTTGCGTTTTTTCCGACTGACATCCGCTTCGATCAGCGTACGTTCTGCTGCCATGGTTGTCAGCCGTTCATCCCAAAGGTGAACAGGTAAATTCAGTTCATCCCGCAGGCGATCGGCAAAAGCAATGCATATCTCACCGCGCGGTCCTACGGTGCCGTTCATGTTTTTGGGAAGTCCGACTACGATCTCACTAATCTCATGCTCACGCACAAGTTCGGCAATCCGAGCGAACTCGCCTTCATCACGGCGGCGTTCTAGCACTTCCAATCCCTGGGCAGTCCAACCGAAGGCGTCACTCGCGGCAACTCCGATTCTTCGGTCCCCATAGTCCAAACCTAATATTTTCATCCATGCTCTCCCATCCTGGGGCCTGCTCAGGTCGATTACAAATAATCGCCTTCTCAAGCTTCAGGCTGTCTTCTGTCGGTTCATTTCCCGCTGCCTGCAAGGCTGCAACACAGCGGAAGCGGCGTACATTACCGGTGATTGGCCAGATAGGAACGTACAAGCTCTTCAATCAGCTCATCGCGCTCCTTTTTACGGACCAGACTACGTGCGTTGTTGTGACGAGGAATGTATGCCGGGTCTCCGGAAATCAGATACCCAACAATCTGGTTGATCGGATTATACTCCTTATCGACCAATGCATCATATACCGTGAGAAGAATCTCTTTGGATGATGCTTCCTGTTCGTCACCTTTCACATTAAATTTAACCGTCTTATCCATGGAGTCCATTGATGACACCTCGCTCCTGCATGAACATGGGGACCATGTCCTGCCGAATTGATTTCTGTTTATATAATAACATATTCTGACTGCCACAAGTAAACAAAGGATAAGGCAATTGTGTTTTTTGCTTGTCCTTTACTGGCTTCAGCATATTGCATCATTCGATTCCACACGCTCTCGGGTACAAAAAATAAACGAACAGAACCATTTCGATTTATTTTTTGACGATTGAAAGCCACTCAATGGATTTATGCATTATGCCCGCTAACCAGCGAAACTGCCAGTTTCAGCGCTTCATCCAGCTTGGTCGCATCCTTACCTCCGGCTTGCGCCATATCTGGACGTCCGCCGCCACCGCCGCCGCATATTGCTGCGACTTCTTTGACGATTTTGCCTGCGTGTAATCCTTGTTTTACTTGTTCAGCAGGTACTGCTACAACAAAATTCACTTTGCCGTCCGCTGGAGCACCCAATACGAGTACCGCGTTAGGCAATTTTAATTTCAACTCATCTGCCACTGTACGCAGCGCATCCATGTTCGGAGCATCTACGCGTGCTGCCAGCAATTGTGTATTTCCTGCTTGTACCACTTGATCGGTCAATTGACCCGCTTCCATGGCACTCAGCTTGCTTTGCAGGGATTCAGTCTCTCTGGCTGCTTCTTTCAATTGTTGGTTCAGACCTTCAATCCGTTTAGGTACATCAGCCACATTTGCTTTGAGCAGTGCTGCTGATTGTTTAAGCAGTTCCAACTGGCTTTCCACATACAGATATGCACCGCGGCCAGTTACAGCTTCGATCCGGCGTACGCCGGAGCCAATTCCGCTCTCGCTCACCAGTTTGAAGATTCCAATCTCTGAAGTATTATTTACGTGACAGCCGCCACAAAGTTCCAAACTGTAGTCTCCGACTTGAACAACACGTACAATATCTCCATATTTTTCACCAAACAGGGCCATCGCACCCATTTCTTTGGCTTCATCAATAGCTTTCAGCTCGATGTTCACGTTCAGACGATTCCAGATCTGTTCGTTCACTTGACGCTCAATTTCTGTCAACTCTTCCGGCGTAATGCTGCCGAAGTGAGAGAAGTCAAACCGCAGACGTTGTGGCTCTACGAGCGATCCTGCCTGGTTTACGTGTGTGCCGAGCACATCTTTGAGTGCCTTGTGCAGCAAGTGGGTAGCCGTATGGTTTTTGATAATGTCGCCACGTTTCGCTGAGTCTACTTCGGCGTTGATCACATCACCTACACGCAGTTCACCAGACTCCACAGTCACCAGATGTACATGTTGTCCGAGTGGAGCTTTGAACAAACCTTGTACTTTTGCTGTTACACCAGCACCTCGCAGCAAGCCCTGATCACTCACTTGACCGCCACTTTCCGCGTAGAACGGAGTCTTGTCCAGAACAACCTGACACGTCTGTCCTTCGCCTACAGATTCAACAAGGGCGTCACCAGCTACGATGGCTACCACTTTTGCTTCCGTCAACAGGTCAGTATAACCAACAAACTCGCTTTTAACCTCCAGATCAGCAAGTGGTCCGCCTTGGACTTTCATGCTCTCGTTCTCTTGACGCCCAGCACGTCCAAGCTCACGTTGTTTCTGCATGGAAGCATCAAAACCTTCACGGTCCACAGTCAGACCATGCTCTGCAGCATAATCTTCTGTCAGGTCAAACGGGAAACCGTACGTATCATACAGTTTGAAAGCTTCAGGTCCGCTAATAACGGTGCGTCCTTCGGATTTGGCTGTGCCGCTGATATCAGCCAGAATAGCCAGACCATCTGTGAGTGTTTCGTGGAAACGCTCTTCCTCGGTTTTGATTACTTTGGCGATGAACTCCTGTTTGTCTACTACCTCAGGGTAGTACATGCCCATCACTTCACCAACGGTTGTTGTCAATTCATACAGGAATGGACGGTCAAGCCCAAGCACTTTTCCATAACGAACTGCACGGCGAAGCAAGCGACGGATGACATATCCACGTCCTTCATTACTTGGCAGAACGCCATCACCTACTGCAAAAGCAACCGTACGGATATGATCGGCAATGACTTTCAATGCAACATCAATCTCTACGCTGTCGTTATATTTCACACCTGCAAGAGCAGCTGTTCTTTGAATCATCGGTTGGAACAGGTCTGTGTCAAAGTTGGAATCCACATTTTGCAGAATGGAAGCAAAACGCTCCAAACCTGCACCTGTATCAATGTTTTTGTTAGGAAGCGGTGTGTAGCTACCATCTTTGTTATGGTTGAACTGGGAGAATACCAGATTCCATACTTCCAGATAACGTTCGTTTTCCCCACCTGGATACATTTCAGGATCACTCATGTCGTTTCCATAATCTTCGCCGCGGTCATAGAAGATCTCGGTACAAGGACCACATGGGCCTTCGCCGATATCCCAGAAGTTTTCATCCAATTTAATGATACGCTCAGCAGGCAGTCCTACTTTTTCGTTCCATAGTTTGAAAGCTTCTTCATCTTCCGGATATACCGTTACGGAAAGACGTTCCGGATCGAATCCGATCCACTCTTTGCTGGTCAAGAATTCCCAAGCCCATGTTACGGTCTCTTCCTTGAAGTAATCTCCAATAGAGAAGTTGCCGAGCATTTCGAAGAACGTATGGTGACGACGCGTTTTACCAACATTCTCGATATCATTGGTACGGATACATTTTTGGGAGTTCGCAAGACGCGGGTTCTCCGGCTTCTCACGTCCGTCAAAATATGGTTTGAGCGGTGCCATACCTGCATTGATCCACAAAAGAGAAGGATCGTTGTGAGGCACGAGCGATGCGCTCGGCTCGATTTTGTGACCTTTACTTGCAAAAAACTCTATCCATTTGGACCGGATTTCACTGGCTTTCATACTGGATGCCCCCATTAAATTATAATAGTCCGTTGCGTATTCGCTCCGGTTGGTCAACATTGTTTTTGTAAAAATAAACACAAAAAACGCCCCTGAATAATCAGGGACGATGTTATCGCGGTACCACCCTGGTTATTGCTGTTCATCCCTTGCTGCCCGGACAAACAAACAATCTCCTCGTTCATGCGAAATAACGGTCGCTCCCGGCAGGGTTGTCCTGCACTCCGAAATTAGCTTTCCGCCGCTTCATCTTTCAAGACTCTTCCAGCCATCAGTTCAGGCTCACCCTGATCCGATGAAGTCTATTCTCTGAGGAAAGGAACCCTCGGCGTACTTTATTTCATCATCGATTTCATGTTCTCAACATACACACTCATTATATCGGTAGCACAAGCGGGTGTCAACGCGGCCTCGTTGATGTTTTAACCCTGCTATTTAGTCGGTCCTTCGTTTGATGTAATAGGCGAAAAAGTGTTGCACAATCACCTTCAGCACGGCAAAAACGGGTACTGCCAAAATTAAACCTACAATGCCTGCCAGTTCACCTCCGACGAGCAGTGCAAATATAATCGACAGAGGATGCAGATGCAACGTACGTCCCACCACCTGAGGAGAAATAACATTACTCTCCAACACTTGGCACAGTGTGTTCACAATGACAACAAGTAGTACCATTTTAAACGATACGGTTGATGCCATGACCACAGCAGGAGCAGCTCCAAGGAAAGGCCCCAAGTAGGGCACAATGTTAAACACAGCTACAATGCTTGCAAGTAGCAGGGCATACGGCATATCAATGACGATATAACCAATGTAGGCAAAGATACCAACAATGACACAGACAATAAACTGTCCCCGAATGTAGTTCCCCAGTGCAGTATCGATCTCTTTCATCACCGAGACAATCGCTTTCCGACGTGAACGCGGAAGATACGCCACAATAGTGCGCTCAAACACCTCAAAGTCTTTTAACATATAAAAGATCAGAAATGGCACGATAAACACATTGAATAACACATTAATGGTCGCCCCGATATTGTCCATAAGCACAGTAATTCCCTGAGTTAGTCGATCCTCCATCTGAAAAAACCAACTGTTCATGCCTGTTCGCACACTTGGCGGCATTAATTTGTGATCCATATTGTTCATCAGGCTCTGGGCACGCATGGACAGTTCCGGCATATGCTCGTTGAGTTCTCCCAGCTGTTCAATCAATACCGGAATGACATTCATCAGAATGACACCGAGGCAGGTCAGGAAAAAGGCATATATGAGTAGAACCGCAATTGTACGCGGCACCTTGCGCCCTCCCAGCATGCTGACAATCGGATTAAGTACATAGGATATGATAAGGGCTACGATAAAGGGTGCCAGCACTGTTTTCAGGAACGCATATATGTGAAGCAGTAAAGGCCGCAGCAGCCAAATAAAATATAAAATGATCAATCCGAGCAGCAGCCAGATCGCGTAACGGAACAGCTTGTTTTTGGTTAATTGCTCCACTTGCATCTCTCCTTTTGGACTGGCTCTGAGAGTCAGTATATGTAGGAAAGGTAATATTTATTAACACAGCGCAAAAGTGGAAAGGAGTAATCCGAACATTTTTTCTTAAACTCAAAAAAACGCCTCCTTCATTAGAGAAGGAAGCGCATTTTGCAGTACGGGTTAGCATATAATCAACCATGCACCAGCCCAACCATTATGTAACCGCATCTATATACATCTGCCAACAATTAACGACAGCCTCCCATGACAGACATTGTCATGAAACCGCATATAGAGGAAGTTATTCTGCTTATTAAGAAGAAGCGTGAAGATGAGGGAAGTCTTGTGGCAGCTCGTCCCCGAAAAACAGATCATCCAGGGAACTCAGCGTACCGTCTTCTTCCACCTGATATACAGACATTTTCTCACCGTTCACCGTTAATTCGATAAAGCATCCCCAGCAATAAAACTGGTGGGAACCAATTTTCCCGATATCTTTGGAACTACAGTTTGGACATTTCATATTCATTCACCTATCCATTAACAGAATGAATGGCATTTTCCAAGCGTTGTTCACTCAGAGACGGCACCATAATGGCACTTTCCCCGATGGACATATCGCTTGTACATGGCAGCCATTTGCGGCCCTCGATCAGATCGGACACAAAACCGTCCGTAATTTCAATCCCTATTATTGTATTTCCCAACTCTTGGTCAAAATAAACATCGGAGACACGCCCGAGCAGCAAACCTTCTTCGGTGAGCACGGACATCTCCTTCAATTTAGACCGACCGAGGAGGTACGTGTATTTTATGTCGTCGGCTCCCGTCTTGCGGACAGCCTGTTGATTACGGATCATGACGGCATCTTCGCCGTAGGCAACGATATCTTGCCACTGCACGATTTTGACATGATTGGTAAACAGACCTTTGTTCTCAAGCTCAATGCCTTCGATCTCCCAATCATCATTCACAATGAAATCCTGGATTTTACCGACCTGCTTCCCGTCCTCAACATCAAAAACGGCAAGTCCGATCATTTCCTGAAGCTTCATCGCTGGGTCCCCCTCATCTTCTTATCATTAAATAGGCGCGGCGCTATTGCTAGGTATGCCCAAAGTTGATGAGTGGCAATCAGACGCCGATCATCAAAACCGCTTCTATCCAACCGATGAAATGGAACTTCTTCCCTCCTTCTGTTCCATGTGTAAAGTTCCCCTTAGGGTCTATTACGCAGTCGTCCAAGAATGGTTCCAATTTTTTCGGCGGTTATCATGATTTCTTCCGTAGTATTACCCAATCCCCAGCTAAATCGAATCGCAGAGTGTAAAAATGTTTCAGGCAATTTCATCGCTTTGAGCACATGAGAGACTTCGAGTGAACCGGAAGTGCAGGCAGAACCGCTTGCAACAGCAATCCCTTCCATATCCAGATTCATTAACATCGTCTCTGTGGACACTTCCGGAAAGCTGATATTCAGGATGTTTGGCAGCGTATGCTCCAGGTGTCCATTCACGTGAAAGTGCTCCGTACCCACATGAATTTCAAGCTGTTCCAACAAAAGTTTGCGCAATTCCAAATCATGCTGACGATGCACCTCCGTCTGTGCTGATGCAATCTTGAGAGCCTCTGCAAATCCGGTAATACCTGCGATATTTTCCGTACCAGCCCGACGCTGACGCTCTTGCAACCCACCGTGAGCTCTTGCTTCCAGCACAATTCCTCGCCGTACATAGAGTGCACCCACGCCCTGAGGTCCGTTGATTTTATGCGCAGAGAAGCTGATCAGATCCACAGGAAGTTCCTTACAGGAAATATTCTGGCTGCCCAGAGCCTGAACCGCATCGGTATGGAAAAGGATATTATGCTGACGGGCAAGCTCACCTACCTCGCGAATCGGCTGAATGGTGCCCACTTCATTGTTGGCATACATCATGGTAATCAGCACCGTATCCGGCCGAATGGCCTCTTGCAACTCTTCCAGATTTATTCGTCCATGACGATCCACAGATAGATAGGTTACTTCATAACCTTGCCGCTCCAATTCCTGACACGTATGCAAGACAGCGTGGTGCTCAATTGCGGTTGTAATGACGTGTTTCCCCTTATCCTGCCTGGATGAGACTGCTCCAAAGATTGCCAGATTGTCGCTCTCCGTTCCACCTCCGGTGAATACCAATTCGTCCGGGAAACAGCCCAAAGACGCCGCAATGACATCCCTTGCTCCGCTGACAGTCCGTTTGGCCTCACGCCCAAAGGCATGGATACTTGATGCATTGCCAAATTGTCCTGTCATGACGTTCATCATCGCTTCTGCGACTTGTGGATGCATAGGTGTCGATGCGGCGTGATCCAAATAAATTCGTTTCATTTATCTTCACCCCGTTATATGTTAAATTATCTTATTTTTCTGATATGGAATATGTTTCGTAGCCTTATATGCTCACCAACCGCAAGCCATTGTAAAACATATGTTATGGCATGGATAAAGCCCCCAAATGGGGGCTCAAGTATGTTACCATGTCATGCTCATCGCAGTCATTGTTAAATGTAGAACATATAGCTATCTTTTTTGTCCTGATCCTGGAAGGTAATCAGGTCTTTCAGTGTTGTGGAATCCAACACTTCCGCAATGCCATCACGAATACGCAACCACAGATCACGTTTCGCCGGATCATCTTCCTCTGTGAAGTCTACTGGAGAGATTGGCCCTTCCAGTACACGGATTACATCGCCTGCAGTTACGGTTGCAGGATCACCCGCAAGGATATAACCGCCGTAAGCACCTCTAATGCTTTTCACCAGTCCTGCATTACGCAGTGGAGCAATCAGTTGCTCCAAGTAATGCTCCGAGAGCTGGTTGCGCTCAGCAATGCTTTTCAGTGATGTAGGGCCTTCGCCTATTCTGGCAGCAAGCTCCATCATGATTGTGAGGCCGTAACGGCCTTTTGTCGATATTTTCAAAGGAGTCACCTCTTTCAATTTTCAGAAACGATTGGAAACTTTATATTTAATCCTATGGTCCATGACCGTCTGTTTCACGATCTGTCCACAGCGGAGATGCATTGAGATTAGTATAAACCTTCTAATCCTCCGTATTCCGATCATAACCCTCAGCTAATGTTAACATATCTGCATGCTTTATGGAAAAGAAAGATTGACGATATTCCAAAATGTGCGTCTGTGGTGGACACTATCCAAAATTGGCCGGGTGTATCGTATCTTGAGTCCGGTTATGCTAGAATAAGAAACGAAACACATTTATATATAGAAATGGTGATAACGATGTCCAAAACAATTGAAAATACACGGGTCGTCGTTGGCATGTCCGGAGGTGTCGATTCTTCCGTTACCGCACTGCTGCTGAAAGAGCAAGGGTACGATGTCATCGGCATTTTCATGAAAAACTGGGATGACACCGACGAGTTCGGCCACTGTACCGCTGAAGAAGATTCAGAGGATGTACGCCGCGTATGTGAACAGATCGGCATTCCTTACTACACTGTCAACTTCGAGAAAGAATATTTTGATAAAGTATTTACCTATTTCCTTGATGAATATAAGTCGGGCCGCACGCCAAATCCGGATGTCATGTGTAATCGTGAGATCAAATTTGGTGAATTCCTGAACAAAGCTCTGGATCTCGGCGCAGATTATGTAGCTACAGGACACTATGCTCGCCTGATTGAAGAAGATGGCACACTCAAGTTGCTTCGTGGTGTGGACAACAATAAGGATCAAACGTATTTCCTTAACGCACTCAATCAGAACCAGCTGTCCAAAGCCATGTTCCCGATTGGTCATCTGCCCAAACCGGAAGTACGCAAAATCGCAGAAGCCGCTGGTTTGTATACTGCCAAGAAAAAAGACAGCACAGGTGTCTGCTTCATCGGTGAGCGTAATTTCAAAGAGTTCCTGAGTAACTATCTGCCTGCCAAAGGTGGAGACATGGTTGATATCGCAACCGGTGAAGTCAAAGGTCGCCACGACGGTCTGATGTACTACACACTTGGACAGCGCCAAGGTCTTGGCATTGGTGGTTCCGGCAATGGTGAACCCTGGTTTGTTGCAGACAAGAACCTGGAGAAGAATCAACTGCTTGTTGTTCAGGGCGATGCCCATGCAAGCCTGTACTCCACTGGTCTTACCGCAACGGGTGTGAACTGGATTGCTGGTGCAGAGCACATGCCTAATGTGCCATACCGTTGTACTGCCAAATTCCGCTATCGTCAGCCGGATCAAGGTGTAACATTGACCTGGCAGGAAGATGGAAGTGTGGATGTACAATTTGACCAGCAGCAAAAAGCCATCACGCCAGGACAAGCCGTTGTTTTCTACGACGGAGAGGTCTGCCTGGGTGGGGGTACGATCGATCAGGTGCAAAAAGTACCTGTACCCGCAATGCAATAATAGAGCTTGTCCATTAAAATGCGGATTATACACAATACCGTGTATCCCTATAAAAAAAGCCGTCTTTCATGTATACAATGAAGGATGGCTTTTTTCCTGCTTATTTTTGCAAAAAAATAAAAAATAGTTCGTTATGCAGTCAACGAGACTCCTGCCCAGGCGGCCAACACCCCAACTACAACCGAACTGATGACGTAGAGCGCCGCGCTTGCATATCGTTGTCGACCCATAAGTCCTAAGGTTTCATAACCAAAGGTAGAGAACGTCGTGTATGCACCGCAAAATCCGGTTCCCCACATCACCCAGATTCCATCTGAGATCATTGCAGATTCATGCCACCCATATAACAACCCAAGCAACAATGAACCACTGATGTTGATGATCCATGTTCCCCATGGAAAAGCCGTTCCCAGCAAGCCTGAGACCCATTTTCCCAGACTGTAACGCAGTACCGCACCCAGCACACCTGCAAAACCAATCCACAGGATCATGAGGCATCACCCTCTTGTTTTTGTGCTCCCAACATACGATGTCCAAGGCTCATTCCCAGCGCATAGAGCAACAATCCTGCCAACAGACTCACGATCATATAAATAGCGGCACTGATCCATTCGCCCCCTTCGGATAAACGAACAATATCCAGTGTAAACGTGGAGAATGTCGTAAATGCGCCAGTAAAACCTGTACCAATCGCCAGTCGAAGTTGTGGTGTTATTTTGCCTGGAACAGCTATGGTAAAGAACCAACCCAAAAAAAGGCTGCCCATCGCATTGATTAACAGCACTGCCCATGGGAACCCCCCATGGACAGTTGGTATCGCTAACTGTATAGCATATCGGGTTAATGTGCCGAGAAATCCACCCGTCCCTATATACAAAAGCTCTTTCATGTTGTGTGCATCTCCCGAGTAATCTGACTGATCTTATAGATCTCTGCGCCGCTGTTGGTTCAGCCTGATCTTCGATTCGTTACCCTGCTCCGTTGCCTCATAGAATACTCTCCGTGAGAGCTGCTTTGGCAAATATTCTTGTTTCACGTAATGCCCCGGATAGTTGTGTGGATATTGATAACCCTCATGTCCAAGCTTCACGGCACCCGAGTAATGCGTATCTCGCAAGTGAAGCGGAACTTCTGCCGATTTTACCTCATCAATCGCGTTCATGGCTTTGGAAATGGCGGTGTACACCGCATTGGATTTTGGACTTTCGACCGCGAACAAAATCGCTTGTGCAATGTTCAGCTTGGCTTCGGGCCAGCCGTTATTCCGGTACGCATCAAGTGCTCCAATCGCCTGAGTCATGGCTTGCGGGTTCGCAAGTCCAATATCTTCACTGCTTGCTGCAATCAGGCGCCGAATGAAGGTCATCGGGTCCATGCCGAGCTTCTCCACCGCGTATAGAAACCAGAACAGCGCCGCATCACTGGAACCCCGAATACTCTTGTGAAATGCAGACAGCACATCATACTGGGTGGATTCATCCGCCTTCACAATGGGGCGTCGAATAGACTCTTCAGCCACACCAAGCGTAATATGAATGGACCCATCCTTCTCCGGTGGCGTGGTCAACGCAGCCAGTTCAAGCGCATTAAGCGCACGCCGAATATCCCCGTTGGCCATCGTAGCAATATGTTCAAGCGCCTCATCGTCCGCCTGCAGCTCCATGAACCCCAGACCTTTGTCCGCATCACTCAATGCTCTGCGCATTGCAATTAGGGAATGATCCTTATTTAGCGATTCTAGCTGGAACAGGGTGGAACGGCTCATCAAGGCTCCATTGACATAATGAAAGGGATTCTCTGTTGTTGCGCCGATAAAAATAATCGTGCCCTTCTCTACCGCTGGCAATAGCGCATCCTGACGTGAACTGTTAAATCGATGTACCTCGTCGAGGAACAAAATGGTTTTGGTTCCATACAGCTGTTTGTTCGTTTGGGCCTGTTCGATGACTTCACGCACATCCTTGACGGAAGCTTCCACTGCATTCAGACGTACGAACTGTCCTTGCGTTTGCTGGGAAATAATATGTGCCAAGGTTGTCTTGCCACATCCCGGAGGGCCGTATAACAAGATGGACGAAATCTGATCAGCCTCGATGGCGCGCCGGAGTAATTTCCCCGGTCCAATAATATGTTCCTGTCCAATATATTCATCCAGATGCTCTGGCCGCAAGCGGTCCGCGAGCAGTCTAGCTTGTGGTTTTGAGTCCTGTTGAAACGAAAATAAATCCATTGCTCATCACTTCCTTAACGGATTGCCTTGCCTTGCATACAATTATACTTCTGATGGTTCTCCACTCTCTATCATATCATACTCTCGCGGTAACATAGCCATAAATGCATGAAGCGCACTGCTGACAAAGGCATCCTTGCGAGTAATAAAATGAGTCATCATGCGATTCATACCTACGGGGAGTGTATGCGTGCGCAATAATCCATTTTTGATCTGATGCCTAATCACAATCTCTGGTAATAAGGAAATTCCCATACCGGACGTAACTCCACTAATAATCGCTTCAAGGGTTCCGAATTCCATAATTACTGGACGGGTAACACCACCCACCTCTAACCATTCCTCCAAAACCTGACGATAGGAACACCCCATGCTGTAGACAAGAATAGGTTTACTCTTTAGATCTTCATCCGTAGGACCCATACCAGAATAGACAACAAATAGTTCCTCATCAAATACGGGAATAGAAACGATATCAGGATGATCACAGGGACAGCCTATAAATGCTCCCTCCAATTCATACCCAATAACCTGATCCATAAGCATCTGCGAATTGCCAGTAACCAGTGACAAGGAGACATCTGGATACTGTTTATAATATCTGACGAAAAGTTCAGGTAGTCGCACGGCCGCTGCAGTTTGTGTAGACCCTATTCGCATTGGACCCGATGGTGTGCTCGTCGCCCGAAGTGCCTTGGAAGCATCATTCAGCAAACCAATAATTTTATCTGCGTAGGTCAGCAACATTTCTCCGGCTGGAGATAACGTCATACCTCGGTTATGACGAATGAACAACGTTGTACCTACTTCTGCTTCCAGATGCCGGATTCGTGCCGTTACGTTGGATTGAACATACCCCAGTTTAGAAGCAGCTTTGGTCAGATTCCCTTCCTGTGCAACACACTGAAATATTCTAAGATCCCCGCTCTCCATGGTCCCCCCACTCTGACATCATTCAAAATGATATCCGCTTCATTACCAATCATTATACTTCATGTGTAAACCGGACTACAATTCATGTAGATCCCAAACCAGTCATCTGACTGGATGATGATAAGGAGTGTTCAGCATGACATACTGGAAAAATAGAGTTGCTCTGATCACAGGTGGTGGAACAGGTATAGGACGTGCTGTAAGTGAGTTGCTCGCTGAACGCGGAGCCTTGGTCGCTGTCAACTATTCCCGCTCACAAGATGCAGCAAACGAGACTGTTCAACACATTTTGGATACGGGAGGCCATGCATTCGCCGTTCAAGCTAATGTTGCCAATGATCTTGATGTCCGGCGAATGGTCACTACAATAACTGAAACCTATGGCCCGATCACTTCACTTGTAAATAACGCTGGAATTACGCACCATATCCCCATGCACGATCTGGAGTCTGTTACAGATGACATCTGGAATGAGCTGCTTGATGTGAATGTGAAAGGCATGTTTCATTGCGCTCGTGCAGTGACGGAAGGCATGAGACAGGCTGGCGGTGGTTCTATCGTAAATCTGGGCAGCATCGCAGGCAGTACGGGCTCGGGCTCCTGCCTCCCTTACGCCGTCTCCAAAGCGGCAGTTCATGGGCTGACCTTATCACTTGCGCACGCACTCTCACCACACATTCGGGTGAATGCTATCGTCCCTGGCGCAGTTGCTACAAGGTGGTGGGCTGGAAACGAGGAGCGAATGTATCGTCTCGGCGGAGAAGTGTTATTACAGCATATTGCCTCACCTGAAGATATCGCACACATGATCTGTGCTGCGCTGGAACAGCAATCCATGACCGGGCAACTAATTACTGTAGATAGCGGACAGACGTTATGAGCTCCAGTCATGATAAAGATACCCGGATCATCAAACCATTGAAATATACACTATTGATCATTTTGACAACGTTAATCATGGGCACTTCTTTTCCAGTTGGCAAGATCGGCATGTTATATGCCCCACCTTTCCTGCTCATGGGCATACGTTATATACTGGCAGGTGGCTTGATGGCCTTGTTCCTTCGTAAACGTCCTTTGCCTACTGGATGGCATTCTTGGTTGAAAATAATCCTTATTGGCCTGTTCCAATCCGCAGGAGTGATGGGCTGCGCCTACTACAGCATGAACTGGATTACATCCGGTGAATCCGCTATTATTACGTTTACCAATCCGCTACTGGTCATTATCCTCAGTGCTCTTTTATATAGAGTGACCTACCGTTTCAGTCAGTGGATCGGTGTTATACTCGGTTTCATCGGGATTATGTTAACTTTTGGATGGCAGATGAGCTTTAGCCCCGGAACCTGGATTGGATTTGGTGGTGCGATCTCCTTTGCCGTGTCCACATTGCTCATCAAACGCTGGGGTGATGGCTACGATACTTTTGTCTTAACAGCCTATCAGATGCTTGCTGGAGGTGCTGCGTTGCTTCTGCTGAGCGTATGGACTGAACAGCCTCACTTTACGATCAATACCACCTCGGTTATGGCGCTGCTCTGGTTAACGCTTGTTTGCTCCATCATTCAGTTCTCACTCTGGTTTTATCTGCTTCAGAATAGTGACCCAGCCCAAACCAGTTCGTATCTGTTTCTGGCGCCGTTCTTTGGTGTACTATCGAGTTGGATTTTACTAGGAGAGCACGTTCAGTGGTTTGCATTAGCAGGCGGTTTATTTATTGGTGTTGGCATATTCCTGGTGAACCGTCGCTCATCCAGAATGAGAAATAGCGTAACATAAACTTGAACTCCCCCATCGTTCTTCCTTGGAAGATTAATCATTTCTCGCACAAAAGCAAAAAAGGCATGCGCTTATGGGACTCTCCATAAACGTCATGCCTTTTTCTGTATAAATAAACTTTATCTAGCCAAGCTCTGGCCAACCCTGAATGGTTACGGGTTCGCCATCGGGATTATGTGTTGCAGCCGCATAGATCGGCAGTACACCGTCATGGAACAACCACAACTCGTGCAAGGCCCGTGTACAACCAACGTACAACAGCTTTGCATCACCCGCATTTGGCAAATAATGCTTCTGGTCTACGTCTGCCACAATAACGGCATCAAACTCCAACCCTTTGGACAGATAGACCGGCAAAACGGAGTGTCCACCCGTGTACTGCTTTTTGCCACCATCGATCAGGTTCAGATCCCATCCTGCGGCCTGTAGGTCACGGTGAAGTACCTCTGCTTCATGCAGTGTACGGGTCAGGATGGAGACGGTTCGGTAGTCTTTGACTGTTAACAACTTCAAAGCCTGCTCCAGACTCGCCGTCCGCCCTTCGCCTCCATAAGCCAACGTCCGAACCGGATCACCACTACGGAAAACAGGAATCGCCGTAATTCCGCTCTTGACGCCACGTTCCAGAATCGTATTGGCATAATCGATAATTTCCATCGTCGAACGATAACTTCGGGTCAATGCAAAGTATGCATTCTGTTCCTCAGGAAATAGAGAACTCATCTCTTCCCACGCATGAACACCACGGTACTCATGAATCCCTTGGGACAAGTCACCCAGTATGGTGAAGGAATGCCCTTTGACGAAACGATCCAATAACGCCACATGGAAAGGTGAAAAGTCCTGGGCTTCATCGATCACAATATGGTCGAATCGCTCCGAACCCTCAATATCATGGACCAATGTATGAATGTAAACCAATGCAGGCAGATCCTCTTCACGGACGATATCCTGTTTCAGATCTGCTGCCGTTTGTTTCATTACGCCTTTGGGGATAAGCCCGCTGAGCGAAGCTGGCACAGAACCACCCTTTGTAGCTTTGAACAACTGTTTATATAACGTAAGCGGCTCGTATTGAGGCCATTTTTTGGCATAAGCTTTCTCACGAGTAGACGCTTTTTTCTTGCGTTCTTTGCGCACAGCTTCTGGCATCGGTTTCTTAAGTTCCATCTCAATCCAGCGGTGAACTCTCGCCATGACCCGTTCTTTGCGTTTGGCCAGCGGATAATGTTTATATTCCTCACCGAACCAGTTCTCGATCTCCGTCTTGCTGAGCACCCTACCGTCCCATGGACTGAAGTCCATATCCGGTACGGAATCCGCTTCCATGCCCGAGAGCCACTCTCGAATAAGCTCCATGAAACGGATGGATCCTTTGTAACGTCCAGGTACATCATCATTCAATTCAGGTCGTGCATCTGGAGTTTCGAACCAGGTGTTCAATGTATCCGACGTATTCGCTAAAGGCATATCCAACCCCAGCAGGTTCATCGCCCAATCCGGGAATGTCCGTTGCTGGATATCACCTACTCCGAGTTCCGGGAGCACATCCGAGATGTAATCCAGGAACATGTGGTTGGGTGCAAAAATAACCATTTTCTCTGCAGATACCTGCTCCTTATACTGATATAGCAAAAAGGCAAGCCGATGCAGGGCAACCGTTGTTTTCCCTGATCCCGCCACACCTTGAATGATTAATGCGGTATTTCGCGCCGCACGAATGATTAGATCCTGCTCCGCCTGAATCGTAGATACGATATCACGCAGTTTGTTATCCTTGTTCTCTCCCAGACGATAAACGAGGAATTCATCAGATACCGCTGGCTGGTCGCTGTCACGGTTATATGTATCCGCCACACGTTCCAATATCCGCTGCCGAATGACAACGTTTCGTTTCAGATATACGAGACCTTCAATAAGCCCTTCCGGGGCTTCATACGTAGCGGAGGCTTCCCCTCCCGTAAATGAGTAAAACAGGCTTGCGACAGGAGCACGCCAGTCGATGACGAGCGGATGCTCTCCCACCTCTTCGCGGTCTACGCCAATTTTGCCAATATACAGCGGTTTCCGTGCACCACTGCCCTGTTCTTCGAAATCCAAGCGTCCGAAATAGGGTTGCTGCGCGCTCTTGGACAAGGCGGTGCGGCGCTCTTCGCGTCCAGCTTCCAGCACTTGTTCTGTGAAGTCGTGGCCGGTGTATACCGGAATGTTCTGCAGTCGTTCCAGCTGACTATCCACTTCCTCCATCGTTCGCTCTAACCTGTACTCTTCTTCTTGATAGGCACTTTGAAAGCTGTCTGACATGTTTCAGTTACCTCCTAAGAATATGTTTTGCTCTGCATCGCCAATCACTGACGACGCAAAAGGATACCCACTATATCATATTGATGTGTAAAAAGCTACAGCAGCCTGGTGATCTCATAAAAGAAAACCGTTGCTCACGCTCGTACTGAACGAATGAACAACGGTCTTAAGTTGAACTATATTTGAATCTTATCTTTTGAAATAGTAGTCAATTTGTTTCTGATTTCAACCTTGTCCTTCCTGTGCCACAAACTGTTTTTGAGCTAACTCACGGTATACCGGATGATTGCTAATTAATTCCGTATGCGTTCCTGTTCCGGTAACATGCCCATGCTCCAATACAACAATCTGATCGGAATCCACCACTGTGGACAATCGGTGCGCGATCACGATCGTAGTTCTTCCTTCCATCAGATTAGACAATGCTTGCTGTACTTCATACTCCGAGGTGCTGTCCAGACTGGATGTCGCTTCATCCAACATAAGAATATCCGGACTGCGCAGTAAGGCACGAGCAATAGCAATCCGCTGACGTTGGCCCCCGGATAACTTGATTCCCCTCTCGCCCACTTCCGTATCATAGCCCTGTGGAAGCTTGTTGATAAAGTCGGCAGAATAGGCCATCTCAGCAGCTCGTCGGATCTCATCCATCGTGGCCTCACGACCTAATCCGTACGTGATGTTGTCTTTGATCGTACCCGCCATAAGTGGACTTTCCTGAGATACATACCCAATCTTGCTGCGCCAGGAGGCTAAAGAATAATCCGTTATGGCTTGTCCTCCATATGAAATATGGCCTGAATCGGGCATATAAAACTGCTCCATCAAAGAGAACAGTGTTGATTTGCCGCTACCGCTTGGACCGACAATGGCTGTCACTTTTTGTGTAGGTACCGTCAAATTGATTCCGTGCAACACTTCCTCACCTGTAACATAGGAAAAATGTACATCATGGAATGCAATCGTCTCATTTCCTTTTGGCGCTACCTTAGTGCTGTCATGTGGCTCTTCCTCATCGGCAAGGATCGCTTGTATGCGCTCCGTTGCACCTACGACTTTTTGCAAACGAGAGTATAACGTCGTGAATTGTCCCATTGGCATAATGACCTGGAACAACAGTAAAATGAACGCAACCAGTTCACCAGGCGACAACAGTCCAGACGCTACGCGCATTCCCCCCACACCCAGAATAACGACTAGAACGGCTGTCATGACAAATGTAAACAAAGGACCGATCAGAGCAAGAATGCGCGCTTCCTGCAAGCCAAAAGCAAACATTTTACGGATCCGGGAATCTCCTGCTTCCACTTCCTGTTTCTCCGTTCCGTAAGCTTTCACCAAGCGGATCTCGCCAATAACCTGACTGAGCACGGACGTAAGACCTGCCATCTCATCCTGCTGCTTCTTGGAGATCTTGTACATTTTCTTCCCGACCGGCAACAGAATCAACAGCGTAAGCGGCACCAGACTCAGAATAATGAGCGACATCACCCAATCCAAGTAAAATAGTAATGCCACGCCACCCACAACAGCGACGATGTTGGATACAAAGGAAACCAGATAATCCGCGATCAACGTCATGATCTGGCTAGTATCATTCGTAATCCGGCTCATCGTATCGCCTGTACGATTGCGGTCGAAATACGGCATTCGTAGCGACAATACCTTGTTCCACAGCTTGGTGCGAAGTGTTGCGACGACGCGTTGTCCGGCGTAATTTAACATATAAATGCTAATACCCGAGGCAATCGCCTGAATTACAAATGCCCCAAGCAATAACAAAATAACAGATTTGTTCAATGCCGAAGTGGTTAATCCATCAATCAGACCTTTGGTCATCAATGGCACGATCAGTCCGGCTGTAGTTTGAATCAGGGTTAAGATGAGGGCCAGAATCAAGATCAGTTTTGGCGGGTTCGTGGAGGCGATAAGCTTGACGAAATCCTTAAATCCCTTTTTTCCTACCTTCGGTTCATTCTGCCCTGCTTGTTGCTGCTCTTCCATTCCCGTTCCTCCCGTTCTCCATCTGCTCACCAGAGATCATACGTATGAACTTACATGACGTTGCCTTTTGTTATTACAAAACTCCATGCAACACAAAGTTGGCTAAAAAGAGGATGGAAATGCCATACATGACCACAGGCACCTGTTTACCTTGACCTGCTGCCAGCTTCGCTAATGGATAGGCAATAAATCCAAACGCCATACCGTCCACGATGCTATATGTAAATGGAATCATGACCATGATCAGAAATGCCGGGAATGCCTCTGTGAAGTCACCAAAATCCATATCTTTCACACCTTGTACCATCAGGCCACCAATAATGATCAAAATGGGCGCAATTGCACTGTCCGGAATGTAACCGAGGAGCGGGATGAAGAAAAAAGTAGCTCCGAATAACACGGCTGTAACGAGCGGAGTCAAACCTGTGCGACCGCCTGCTGCAATTCCGGCTGTAGTCTCGGCTGCAGCAACTGGGGGGCTACTTCCGAATACGCCTGCCAATACGGTACTAATGGATAGTGCGCGTAGACTTCCTTTGAACCGCTCTGGACGACCAATCATCTGTGTCTGAGCCGTAATTAATCCGATATTTTCGAACACCACAATTAGCAGTAGCAAAAATACCGCGATCCAGAATGCGACATCAGCCAGTTTCATCAAGGATAATTCGCCAAACAAGCCGCCGTATTGACGCAGCGCATCCATAGCTGATACGGACTCACCCGGGTTCACTGCACCAAGTACATAGGCAAGGCCTGTCCCGACCAGAATACTGATCAGAAGTCCACCCTGTACGTTACGTATAAATAAAATCAAGGCAAGCACCAGCGTAACGCAGGCTGTAATGACATTGGGATCATTGAAATGCCCAATCGCAACAAACGTGGTCTGATGTGCGATAACGATTCCACTTTTTTGCAAACCGATAAATGTCAGAAACAAACCAATCCCGACCGTAATGCCATGCTGCAGATTTTTCGGGATTGCTTCGCTGATCATTTTGTATAGTGACGTAAACGCAACAATGGCAAACAGTACACCTGTAACGGTTACAACGGCCAGCGCTTCTTGCCAGCTTAATTTCATGGAATGTACAAGTGTATACGTAAAAAATGCATTAATCCCCATTCCGGGTACTACGATAATCGGTGATTTTCCGCCAAATGCCATGAGCAAACATCCTGCAATGGACGTCAGCAGTGTTCCAACCATAGCTGCCTGCAAAGGCATCCCGGCATCGGAAAGAATTGTAGCATTGACCATAACGATATAGACCACGGCAAAATAGGAAATGGCTCCCGCCACAACTTCCTTCTTCCACTGGTCTCCTGGCTCCATGCCAAGACGTCTGGTCATCCATCCGTGTTTCATTTCGTTCTATTCCCCTCTCTGTAGCCGCAAATTCATTATGTATGTATCATCATTTCGCGCAGCAGTGAATATCATACACGGTTTTGACTTTGAAGTACATGACGTAACTCTGACATTAATCAGGAATACAGTTCGGCTATCATAGACGATTGACGTCCCATCCACTCCGGTCTTGCGAAGTATGATCACAAAAAAAGCGCAGATGCCTTATCAGCATCCACGCTTCTTCAGTTGGCAGCAAGTTACTGCTGCTTGTTCTCTGCAATTTCTAACAAATCCTTGATCGCAACACTGACCATAATCAGTCCGGCTACCGGAGGCACAAATGAGTTACTCGCAGGTGGCTGTTTAGCCTTACGAATTTCCGGAGCATTCTCGGGAACGATTTTCTGTGTTACGTCCTCGCGCGGTTTCATCGGCTTTTCAGTCGAGAAGACCACTTTCACGCCTTTTTTAATGCCGTCTTTACGAAGTGTCGTACGCACAACACGGGCAATCGGGTCCATGGTCGTTTTCGAAATATCCGCAACCTGGAATTTCGTAGGGTCCATTTTATTCGCCGCACCCATGCTGGAAATCATCGGAATTTTACGTTTGAGGCACTCTTTAATGAGATGGATTTTATAGATAATCGTGTCGGATGCATCCAGCACATAATCCAGTTCATATTTGAACAATTCCTCATACGTTTCTTCCGTGTAAAACATATTCAGGGCAATCGCATCACATTCCGGATTGATCAGTTTCACACGTTCCACCATCAGGTCCGCTTTTTTCTGCCCTACTGTCGTGGTCAGCGCATGAATCTGGCGGTTAATGTTGGTGATGTCCACGACGTCTTTATCAATCAGGATGATACGCCCAACGCCGCTACGGGCAAGAGCTTCTACAGCAATACCACCTACGCCGCCAATACCAAGCACAGCGACTGTACTATTCTTCAACGTATCCAGACCTTCAGGTCCGATCGCAAGTTCTGTTCTTGAAAATTGATGGAGCATTGAGAATCGATGCCTCCTTTATTTCTTTTCCGCTACCGGTTTACGGGCTACGCGGATATGCAGTTGTTCCAATTGTGAGTCATCCACTTCGGATGGTGCATTCATGAGCAGATCCGTTGCACTTGCCGTTTTCGGGAAGGCAATCGTTTCACGCAGATTCGTGCGGCCCGCCAGCAACATCACGAGGCGGTCCAGACCAAAGGCAATACCACCATGCGGTGGAGTTCCATATTCGAAAGCTTCCAACAGATAGCCGAATTTCTCATTCGCTACTTCTGTAGAGAGTCCAAGGGCAGCAAACATTTTCTCCTGAACATCACGTTTGTAGATACGCATCGAACCGCCACCTACTTCATAACCATTGAGAACAAGGTCATAGGCTTGAGCGCGGATTGCACCTGGATCTGTGTCAAACAGATGTACATCTTCGTCTTTTGGACGTGTGAACGGATGGTGTTCTGCCACATAACGTTTCGCATCTTCATCATATCCGAGGAGTGGGAAGTCCACAACCCAAGCAAATTTGAATTTGCTGTCATCGATCAGTCCAAGTTGACGGCCGATTTTCAGACGCAGTGCGCCCAGAACGTCAGCAACCACTTTTTTCGTGTCTGCGGAGAAGAGCAACAAGTCGCCATCTTCAGCACCAGTGCGCTCTTTGACAGCTTCGATTTCTTCAGGCGTGAAGAACTTCACGATTGGCCCTTTGAACTCGCCGTCTTTCACTTGAATCCAAGCCAGTCCCTTCGCACCGTAACGTGCAGCAAATGGTCCGAGATCATCGATCTCTTTACGACTCCATGTGCCACAGCCTTTAGCGTTCAGCACTTTCACTTCTCCACCTTTTTCGATGACAGAAGCAAATACTTTTACACCACTGTTCGCTACGATATCGTTCATTTCAACCAGTTCCATACCGAAGCGCAGATCTGGTTTGTCTGAACCGTATTTGCCCATTGCATCTGCATACGTAATCCGTTGGAAAGGTAGTTCCAGCTCAATTCCTTTGGTTTCACGCAGCAATTTGGCCATCAGTTCTTCCATCATTGGCAGCAGGTCATCCTGTTGCAAGAAAGAAGTCTCGATGTCGACTTGAGTGAATTCTGGTTGACGGTCTGCACGCAGATCCTCATCCCGGAAACAACGAGCGATCTGATAATAACGCTCAACGCCACCCACCATTAGCAACTGTTTGTAGATTTGTGGGGATTGTGGCAAGGCGAAGAATTCACCTTCATGCACACGGCTCGGTACGAGATAATCACGCGCACCTTCCGGGGAGCTCTTAGTCAGGATTGGTGTTTCCACTTCAACGAACTCTTCTCCATCCAGGTAGTCACGGAACACTTTGGATGCTTTGGAACGCAGTTTCAATGTTTCGAACATTTCCGGACGACGCAGGTCCAGGTAACGATATTTCAAACGAAGGGATTCATCAACTTCAACACCATCTTCAATGAAGAATGGAGGTGTTTTAGCTGCGTTCAGCACTTCGATTTCTGTAATTTGAACTTCAATTTCGCCAGTAGGCAGGTTTTTATTAACTGTTTCAGCATCACGTTTAACAACTTTACCCGTTACAGCGATAACATACTCGCTACGTACGCGATCTGCGATTTGCAGAGCTTCACCGGAGTAAGCCGGGTTAAAGACAACTTGTACAATCCCGCTGCGATCACGCAGGTCGATGAAGAGTACGCCCCCCAAGTCACGACGGGTCTGAACCCAACCGTTCAATGTTACTGTTTCACCGATGTGTGCGGGTGTTAATGCGCCGCAATGATGACTTCTTTTCATAACCAAACTCCTCATTATGTGAATTTCCGTTCTGTATGGGCAGTTAGTGCCTGCTCTTCAACAGTCCGTTTACGTGTAGACCATGTATTCGAAAAGGCATGTTACCTCTGGCTCGCCAACTTCCGCTTAATTTGGAAACGTCGGTGAACCTCAGTACTTTTGCCGGATCAATTGTTTTACTTGAATGTTTAAGACTTAATGCAACACCTCATGCTTATTTACCTTCGCGAATTGCCGATACCAGATCATCAAGCTTCACGTTTTGTTGCTCACCCGTATCCATCGATTTGAGGGAGATCTCACCACGCTCCAGCTCGTCATCACCAAGGATGGCGGTATAGCGGGATTTGAAACGGTCAGCTGATTTCATCTGTGCTTTCATCTTGCGGCCCAGATAATCACGTTCCCCAGACAGTCCAGACTGACGAAGTTTGAACAACAGACGGTTCACTTCACGATCAGCAGCCTCTCCCAGAGCAACAAAGTACACATCCAGTGGAGCCAGCGTACTAACCTCAATATTTTGGTGCTCCAGAATCAGTTGAATACGCTCCAGACCAATACCGAAGCCGATGCCCGGCTGATCAGGTCCGCCGATATCTCCAACCAGACCATTGTACCGACCACCGCCGCCAACCGTATCTATTGCTCCAATACCTTGGGCTTTTAATTCAAAAGCAGTTAGCGTGTAATAATCCAAGCCCCGTACCAGACGATTGTTCACAGCATAATCCACTCCGAAATCATCCAGGTATGCCTGCAGCTTGGCAAAGTGATTCAAAGACTCTTCATCCAGACTATCCAGTATCGACGGTGCCCCAACGAATTTGTCTTGATCGACTTTGCAGTCGAGCACACGCAGCGGATTACGCTCCATGCGGGACTGGCAGTCCTTGCACAGGCTGTCTTTCATCGGTCTGAGGAACCCAAGTAACGTCTCGCGGTATTCTGCACGGCTGGTTGAGTTACCAACGGAGTTGATCTCCACTTTTACATCCTTCAAGCCGAGCTCGACGCACAACTGGTAACCTAGTGCGATTACTTCGGCATCAATTGCCGGGTCCAGCGCACCGATGGCTTCTACACCAAACTGGTGGAACTGACGCTGACGGCCTGCCTGCGGACGCTCATACCGGAACATCGGACCGATGTAATAGAGCTTGCTCACATCCGGTTCACCATAGATTTTATTCTCTACATACGCACGGACAACACCTGCTGTTCCCTCTGGACGAAGAGTCATGCTGCGATTGCCTTTGTCATCAAAGGTATACATTTCTTTCTCAACGATATCGGTAGTCTCTCCTACACCGCGTACAAATAAAGAAGTCTGTTCGAAGATCGGTGTGCGAATCTCACGGTAATTAAACCGTCGACACAGATCTCGTGCTTTTTCTTCTACGTACTGCCATTTCTCGACAACTCCAGGCAGTAAGTCCTGCGTTCCAGTCGGTTTTTGAAAAGCCATCTTGATCCCTCCAGCATTGATTTTTTTCTCTAAAAGTTAAAAAATTCTACACGTGATCACTGCGCGGGCAGAACAACCTTACAATCGCTGTTATCCCCAGATTTTTCGAATTAATTTTATAATGTGGAAATCCGGGGATAGCATATGCTTCCGATGCAGCTTTCTTTCAGAAAGCTTTTAGGCGAACGCTTCGCTTCTACAGCTTGGTTCTACAATCTCCGTTTTCGTGTATTTCTTTTAAATCAACTTATATAACAAAAAAATCCCTCGCCCTGTCGCTGTGTATACAGCAAACAAAGGGACGAGAGATTGTGTAATATACATTCACCCGTGGTACCACCCACATTCCGGAAACCTGACACTTTAGCCGTTCAGGTGATCTCTGATGATTCAACATTGCATAAGGCACTGTGATCAGCAGATATTCCGCTCTACGTGTAACGCACGTCCTGCGCAGGCCGGCTACTGGTCAACAGATCATCTCTGCTGTGTTCGCCGTCTGTTCTCGGGGAAGTCATTCGTCCGCTCATCAAGAGAATCCTTACAGCCTTGGGATTCCTCTCTGGTCATGTGGGCACGGAGTACTTGGTCCCGTCATCAAATCAGTAATATAGTTCAAAAATCGACTTGTATTGACTGTAGTCAACGTATTATTTTCTGATTGTAATGAACCGCAGTGCTAAAGTCAAGGGTTAACACGAAAAGATAGCTCTAAAAAATTTTACTCACACGCTGCACCGGATGGGGGAGTGACAGAAATCACGGATAATAGAAGCTGGATTCATCATATGAATTCCAACTTCTATTCGCTTCTTATTCCTCTATTGTTGCAGCATCCACTTCAACAGATCCGGCGCGCTCGCCCATAAACGGGAATGCATAATGACATATTCAATCGCTTCGTCGGAGTCGCCCATGCCGACAAAATCAGGGAGGTTATGCGGCAACCGCTTTAAACCCAACAGGTAATCAGGCACATGTTTGTTCACACCCCGCGCCACTCGGTACAGCATTTTGAGCTGGGAGGTGATTCCGTTTTTCTTATACTCCAGAATGATCTTGTCATAGGCAAAGGCCGTTGCGGCGTCACCTCTTCCATACTCCTCCAGCAATTGCTCTGCCTGATCCAATTGGTTACTGTACAAATACACAGCAGCGAGCAGGTAACGTGCTCCGGTATTGTCTTCCGTATTAAGCTCTAGCATATGCTCCAGAATCTGTGCTGCTTCTTTGGTATCTCCGCCAAACCAGCAGGATTCCGCATAACTTTTGCATATCCGGATATAGGGACGAGTCTCGTGAAGCCCGCAGAAGTCACCTTTGTTCTCCTCAAAGATCAGTTCGCCCAGTTCACGTTTGCCAGCAGCGATTCCTTCCTTGAGGTAAGATCGTGCATCATTCTCATTGTCCGATTCCTCAGCTAGAATAAGATATGCATCAGAGCTGTCAGGATACATCTCCAGCGCTGTTTCCGCCAGATGTACTCTCCGTTTGGAAGAGCTCGCTTCCCTCGCCTTAGACAGCAGAGCCTGTGCTTTGTCTTTCGATGTGCCTGGACCGTTCAGCATCAATAGCTCGTCCGTTTCACCGCCCATGCCGTATTCTTCGATGTAACTATTCATCTCCTTAACCTTCCGGGAGATCGTGCCTGTCGTTACCTCATATTTATCAGCCAGCTCAGCCTTTGAGACATGGAAGCCGTATTCCTCGGACAGCAAATACTCAATTGCAGCAGAGAACGAGCCTGTCTTCTTCACAGTAGGGCGGTTCTGACGGGAGTAGCCGTTCCATAACACCAGAGCTTCCAAAATTACCTCTGGCTCGTATTGGTTCCTCATGTTCTCAATAGTCTGCAGGGCCAGCTGTTCGTGAGCCGGATGCTCCCATTTCAAATCGCTTGCCACCATCTTTTTCAGCTTGGTCAAGGTCAGTTTGCTCTCAGGCTGAATGGAGGCTTCCCGAACCGGTTGCTCCTTTGATATTATCCCCAGTATGGATTCTACTGCAGAGGACTCCTTGTTCAGACAACATTTCTTATATTTTTTCCCACTACCGCATGGGCATACATCATTTCTTCCAACCTTACTCAAAACTAATTCCCCCTTAAATCTGTCTCTAGCCATTCGCATGAGAACTCTGTTGCTTTAGCATTGTAGGTGTCATTTCTCAAACGAGGCATTCTATATAACTTTCAAATTCCATCGATCAAGCAGAAACGGATGCCCCTTACTTATATAAAAAAGGCGGGGCCGTTTCAGCGAGTATATGTTCATCTGGAATATGACGGATCACTCTGGCGATGAGTTCCTCATACTCTCTGTCATAGAATTGGATTCGCCTGAACCCAATCACTGGAGCTAGATTTACCGTCCAATGTAGCCCAACTATGAAAACAATTCGCTGTAGAATATATAAACCCATCTCTCTATTCTAGCAAAAATTGAATAAAGGGGTAAGCTCTACCCAAAACATACACATTCTCAGCTCAAAAAAAATAGCCTGCACACGGTGTGCAGGCTCAAAGGATATATAAAAAAAGGGGGTCATGTGTGTTATTATAAGCCCAATATGTTAAAGGCTTATGTATCTAATATTACAGTAATATTACAAAAATGATAGCGCTCTATAAATTAGTTTTTTAATATCCTCCTGATTAAAAAGCCCTTGCACATCACTCGACTGTGGTCGAGCAGTGCAAGGGCCAAGAAGTATCTACACGTTAATTCAAATCTTCCACATAGGCATGGTTGGAACGAAGCTTATGAACAATCTCATCATAATCCTCATCCCTTACTTTGGCAGACAGAACATAATGCAGATCATCATAATCGGTCGAAGACACATCTGCAGCATTCAGCAGGTCTCCATCCTCATTCACTCTGTCACGAGTATCCCGTTCTGCATCACGGTCCACATTGGCTACCACAGGGATCACATTTTCGCTGGCTGGAACACCAGGGGCTGCACCTACACCCATTGCTCCGTTGGTGCCTACGCCACCTGCTGTATTATAAGGCACCAGTGGCACCATAACACGCGTGTCTCTACCTATCGCACTATCCAGTTGACCTACTTCCAAATGCTCTGTACGGAACGTCTGAAGTGAAGTTCTTGCTCCCTCTGCCTCGTCCTCGGTTCGAAAATACGCCTGAATATGTTTTGTCATGTCAAACCCTCCTTTTTCGGAATAAAATGCAACGTGAAGTTTGTAAACGTCACGATGTAACGTACTTAAGATACATCAATGTATGTCAGTTGTACTGGCTGAAGTTATATAACTTTTAGCAGTTCACGTACAAACGCTGGCTCATCTTCAGGTGTTCGGGATGTAATATAGTTTCCATCCACAACGGCCTCATGATCCTTGAACTCTGCTCCTGCGTTTACCATATCATCCTTAAGTGGTGGATAGGATGTAATTGTACGGCCTTTCAACAGACCGGCACTAGCCAAAATTTGCGGACCATGACAGATCGCAGCAATTGGTTTCTTCGCACTGTTGATCTCAGTGACAAACTTCAAAATGTGCGCATCACTTCGCAAATTCTCAGGGGATGATCCACCAGGAATCACGACTGCATCATAATCTGAAGCGGATGCATCACCAATCGCCTTATCTGTGGTATAGGAGGCCTTTCCTCCTTTACCTTTAAGAGTCTCACCGGCTTTTAATCCGATAATCTCCACTTCATGTCCAGCTTTTTTTACTTCGTCATACGGGACCTGCATCTCCGAATCTTCAAAGTCATTCGCCAATAAAAAAGCAACTTTACTCATAACGTATGTTCTCCTTTCCGTGTTCGAACTTTCTTTATAAAATCGGGTCTTGCAGTACATTGGCACTTCGTTGTGCCTCGTTTTGTTATTACCCTCACCAGAGCAATTTATAACAATTCAATGTAATTTCATTTTGTAACCAAGTCGTCAAACGAATACTTAAAAAGTTCTACTCACGACAAAAAGTCCTGATTCGGGAAGGAATCAGGACTTTTTCAAAATCTGTATAATCCAAATATCGGATGTTTATATCCCTGTGTAAACATTCAAGATCGCGGAAGATGACTCTGCTTCCCTTTGTCCGAATCCTGAAGTGCCCAGATCGTTGCAACATACTCAGCAGCCGAACGGGCAAGGTGCAATGATTCATACAGGTTGCCAGGGAGTAACAAAGGTTCTGTACGGGCACGTGTTTCTTTCGCAGATTGGCGCATAATTGGATGGATACTCCTTTGATCATGAAATAGTCATCAACGAATTTATCCCTTATTATGGCCTGAACCCCATGGAATTATGCACTTGGTTCCTGACGAACCGGACTTTCAAGCATCAAAGTCACGGGTCCCCAGTTGGTAAATGTTACATCCATCATCGCTCCGAAACGCCCGGTTTCAACCTGAATACCTTTATCCCGTAGCAGTTGATTAAACGTTTCATATAACAGTTCTGCCGCTTCAGGTCGGGCCGCAGCCGCAAAGCTCGGACGCTTTCCTTTGCGACAATCTCCGTACAGGGTGAACTGGGAAACAGACAATACAGCACCGCCTACATCAAGCAGACTGAGATTCATCTTCTCCTGATCATCCTCAAATATCCGCAACCCACTAACTTTGTCAGCCAGATACTGGGCATCCTTCTCGGTGTCCTCATGGGTAATGCCTACGAGCAGCATTAATCCGGACTCGATCTTACCTGTCAGCTCGTCTCCCACGGTCACCTGAGCCTCTTTACAGCGTTGTACAAGCACCCTCATCTTACAGGCTCCTTACTGCATAATCCGATGCACCGAATAGACATCTTTCACACGTTTGATCCGTTCTACAACGGATTGCAGATGATCCGTATTACGAATCAGAATTGTGACGTGCACCAATGCTAATTTATTTTTATCTGTCCGTCCTGTAACGGCAGATATGTTGGTTTTACTTTCAGATACAGCCTGAAGTACCTCGTTGAGCAAGCCATTCCGATCATGGCCTGTAATCTCAATATCCACACTGTAACTTGCTTCGATATTCTCTTCCCACTCGACCTCAATAACACGTGCTGCTTCTTCTCCGTCTGCACTTGTCGGAATATTCGGACAGTCACTACGGTGTACGGAAACGCCGCGTCCGCGTGTAACATATCCGATAATGTCATCCCCAGGTACAGGATTACAGCATCGTGCGAATCGAACAAGCAGATTATCGATGCCTTTAACACGAATACCGTTGGTTGGACGATTTCTGCGCTCAGGCGCAGGTTTCAGCTCGCGCATCTCGGAATTTAATTCCAGCAAACTGGACTCTTCCTGCTCTTTACGCAGTTTTTCGGTTGCTTTTGTTACAATCTGTGCAGCAGTAATCCCACCGAATCCAACAGCCGCAAGCATGTCATCAATATCGTTAAACGCATATTTTTTGGCAGCTTCCATCAACTTGTCATCCGTCATCCACGCAGAAGGATCAAGCCCCATACGTTTCAGTTCACGCTCACAGCTCTCCCGACCTTTTTCAACGTTTTCTTCACGGCGTTCCTTCTTGAACCATTGCTTGATCTTCGCTCGTGCATGAGAAGATTTCGCAATTTTCATCCAGTCCTGGCTCGGTCCATAAGAATGTTTGGACGTCAAAATTTCGATAATATCACCTGTCTTCAGATGATAATCGAGCGGAACAATCCGACCGTTTACTTTGGCACCAATGGTCCGATTACCAACCTCCGTATGGATTCGATAAGCAAAATCCAAAGGAACAGAGCCGATTGGCAATTCGATGACTTCTCCTTTTGGCGTAAATACAAATACCAGATCCGAGAAGAAATCCATTTTGAGTGACTCTACGAATTCTGATGCATCCTGTGCTTCGTTTTGAAGTTCAAGAATTTCACGGAAGAACGTAATCTTGTCTTCAAAATGATTTCCGTTCGCAGCGCCTTCTTTGTAGGCCCAGTGGGCAGCAATACCAAATTCAGCAGTCCGGTGCATATCCCATGTCCGGATCTGTACTTCCGTTGGTTCGCCATTGGGACCAACTACCGTTGTATGCAGCGATTGATACATGTTCGCCTTTGGCATCGCAATGTAGTCTTTAAAGCGTCCAGGCATCGGTTTCCATAGCGTGTGTATAATTCCCAAGGTAGCATAACAATCCTTGATATTATCCACAATAATACGAATGGCAAGCAGATCATAAATTTCGTTAAACTGCTTGTTCTTGGTGGTCATTTTCTTGAACACGCTGTAGATATGTTTCGGGCGGCCTGAAAGGTCTGCCTGAATTCCCATCTCATCGAGCTTGTTCGTAATTCCATCCATAACCGTATCAATATATTGCTCCCGTTCTGCACGTTTTTTGTGCATCAGGTTTGCAATTCGGTAATACTGCTGCGGATTCAAATAACGGAGGGCGATGTCCTCCATTTCCCATTTGATTGCAGAGATACCCAAACGGTTTGCAATCGGACAGAAAATTTCCAGCGTCTCATATGAAATCCGGCGCTGGCTTTCTTCCGACTGAAACTTGAGTGTCCGCATATTATGCAGACGGTCAGCCAATTTAATCACGATGACACGGATGTCCTGCGCCATGGCGATGAACATTTTGCGGTAGTTCTCGTTCTGCTGTTCTTCCTTGGAGCGAAACTGAATACGTTCCAGCTTCGTCAAGCCGTCAACAAGCATGGCACACGTATTGCCGAAATGATTGCGGATCTCTTCAAGTGAGACCGTAGTATCCTCTACTACATCATGAAGAAGCGCTGCTATTATGGAGATGGTGTCCATCTGCATGTTCACAACAATGTCGGCAACCGCAAGCGGATGCAGAATATACGGTTCTCCCGATTTTCGCGTCTGTCCATGGTGGGCCTGATCAGCAAATTCGTAAGCTTCTCGTATGCGCACCAGATCGGGTTCTTTGATATATGCCCCGGCCTTCTCGAGTAATTGCTCTATGCCCATTCTGATCTGTTCCGTGTCCTTTCTATACCAAATGGAACCCGTGACAGTGCTGCAACACAGGTTCCCCGTAAAAGTAATTTCCTATAATTATGACGCTTCGCCCGTTTCCCGTCAACTGCTGACGAATAAGAGCGCTTATCCAATTTTTATATTGGTGATCTGAATTACTTCTATCCCGTTTCCCTATGACTCACAGGGGATTGGATGTATTTCTTATTTCTTATGTATTATTGCCGTTATTTACTGAAATAGAAGGAAAATTCATGAAAATATAAATTCCATCGCTTTGCTACGTCAAAAATGTTATTGATTAATTAAGAGAAACTCTGTAATCTATTGAAAGTTTGTGTTTCGGAAAAGGAGATGAAATTCATTGCAACGCGAAATTCAGGTTAATCAAAAGATGCCACTTGGCTCAGGTTCACTGCTTAGCCTTCAGCATTTGTTCGCCATGTTTGGCAGTACAGTACTTGTACCCAACCTGTTCGGTGTTGATCCAAGTATGATCCTGCTGATGAACGGGATTGGAACACTGTTGTACATACTGATGTGTAAAGGAAAGATTCCAGCATATCTCGGATCAAGCTTTGCCTTTATTGCACCTGTCACAATGGTATTAAAACAACATCCTGAGAATGGCTACTCCATGGCACTTGGAGCTTTTATCATAACAGGACTTGTTTTCTGTTTCGTGGCCCTCATTATTAAATTTGCGGGTACCGGATGGATCAATGTTGTCTTCCCACCAGCGGTTATGGGTGCCATCGTTGCTCTGATCGGACTGGAGCTTGTACCCGTGGCTGCCGGAATGGCAGGTCTGATTAATCCCGATATCCTTAAATATCCCAACTGGGCACCTCAAGCCAAACCAATCATTTTATCCATGGCCACGCTTGGTATCACTGTCATTGGTGCCGTAACGTTCCGTGGATTCCCCAAAATCATTCATATTCTAATCGGTATTGTAGTCGGTTATATCCTTGGCTATTCTATGGGTCTGGTTGATAAACAGGCTATTGGAAACGCTGATTTCATCTCACTACCAACCGTAACAACGCCTACATTTGACTGGTCCGTTATTTTCACCATTTTACCTGTAGCGCTTGTGGTTATCGTTGAACATATTGGACATTTGCTTGTAACGAGCAGCATTGTAGGCAAAGATCTTTCGAAAGACCCTGGGCTTCATCGTTCCCTGCTTGGTAATGGGGTCTCCACCATTCTGTCCGGGTTTGTAGGATCTACTCCCAATACAACCTATGGTGAGAACATCGGTGTAATGGCCCTGACTCGCGTATACTCCACATATGTCATTGGTGGCGCAGCAGTCATTGCAATCGTACTCTCCTTCTCAGGAACATTCTCGGCGCTTGTAGCCAATATTCCTGTGCCAGTTATGGGTGGCGTATCCTTGCTTCTGTTCGGGGTTATTGCAGCATCTGGTCTGCGTATTTTGGTTGAACAGAAAGTCGATTTTGCCAAACCGACCAATCTGCTGCTTACTACACTTGTATTGGTCATTGGACTGAGTGGTACAGAAGTTACCTTCTATGGCGTTCATCTGAAAGGGATGGCATTGGCAACCATTGTCGGAATCCTGATGAGCTTGTTGTTCAAACTGTTTGAAGTGCTGGGTTGGTTGAATGACGATTCACGTAAACAGCCTATCACTGAAAAAACGCCCGATTAACTTCCATCGTATACACATCAAAAAGCCTGTTCTCCCTAACCTTACGGTTGGAAGAACAGGCTTTTTGATAATCATTAATGCTGTATATTATTTCCCGGGAAACGGAAAAAACAATTCATGTTTCGTCACAGCGGTACATGTGGAGATTGCAGCTTAATAATTCATCAATGTGAATACATCGATTTCTGGCAATTTAGCACGACCATTCAGATCAGACAGCTCAATCAGGAAGGCAGCTCCGACAACTTTCCCACCCAATTGTTCAATCAAGTTGATGGAAGTTGCAATCGTTCCACCCGTTGCGAGCAGATCATCTGCGATCAGGACATTTTGACCTTTTTCAATCGCATCTGTGTGCATCGCGAGTGTATCCTTGCCATACTCGAGATCATAACCAACTTCAATCGTCTCTCCAGGCAGTTTTCCACTTTTGCGAATCGGAGCAAAACCGACACCAAGAGCGTATGCCAGAGGGGCGCCCACAACGAAACCACGTGCTTCAGGTCCAGCAATAACGTCAATTTTGAGATCAGAAACCATCACTTTCAGTTCATTGATCGCATTGCGGTACATTTCTCCATCCTTCAACAATGTTGTAATGTCCTTAAAGCTGATTCCCGGTTGTGGAAAGTCAGGAATGACACGAATATAATCTTTAAAATCCAAAATAATCTCCTCCTAAAATAAATACACAAACTTCCATCTAAGATACGCCCTTCATCCGGGATATCATCCATTGTGTCAGTTGCGGTGTGGCTGCATCCAGCATCACCTGTTCTATCTCGGCCATATTTTCGAGCGCCTGATAGTGACGTGAAGCGGTTAGTTCACGCTTAGGCGGGTTATCCACAAACGCAATTTTGCCGTTATCACGGGTAATGAAGGATAACTCTTCGAATACATCCAACATCATCGTAATCATGCGCGGCGAACAACCACACTGACGACTGAGCACAGGAGTAATCTCTTGTTCCTCCACGGGTTCAGCTTTCCATTTCAACACCTGCATATAAATACGCTTAAAGAGTTCTCTGGAAGGCATCTGAAGGCGATCTCGGCGGTTGCCTGATCCGTGCAGAAGGATGATATTCTCAGCTCCACTGAACAAAGCCAGCATGGCATTAAGTTGTTCCGGGGTTTCCGGCGTATCAAACACAAATAACGTCCGGACTTGTTCCTGTCCATAATGCTGTGCAGCAGCATTACACGGAAATAACCCGACCTTTCTATCATATACCCAAAGGCAAGGTTCATACAATGAATTTCCCTCGGAAACATCTGTTTCTTTCCGAACAATAGCACCAACAGAACCAGATTTATATCGCAGATGCACCTCAAGTGAGCTCAAGAAATGTTTCATCGCATTTAATGGCTCGGCATTACCGCGCAAATCAAACACTTGGACCTGAGGAACATGAATGTCCTGAAGCATCAATTGAGGTTTTCTCATCCCATTCCATTCATTGATGGACAGTTCTCCCATCACATCAATAACGGAACCTGGGAGAAGAAACTCTGCTAACGCTCCCTTGCCAAAAGCGACAGTTTCCAGTTGCTGACCATCCTGTTCCAGAACCAGTTTCAGATGGCGTTTCTCTCGTCCCATCGTTCTGGTTTCCTTCACAGTCACACTTCTCAATACAAACCGTGGCGAAGGATTGCTCATTCCAAAAGGCTGCAATCTGTCGATCTCCTGGATCACTTTCAGCGGAACATCACTGATTCTGCATTCATCATCCGCAAGACGTTGAGGTACAAAGTCCTCTTCAGTTAATACAGATGCAGCAAACTCATTCAAACCAGCCTCAAGTTCTTCCAACTGTTCCCGATGCAAGGTCATACCTGCTGCAGCAGGGTGTCCCCCGTAATGGTCCATAGTGTGTTTATTGACTGTGAGTGCCTGATAGATATCCAAGCCCTCAATGGAGCGCGCAGAGCCCTTGCAGACACCGCTCTCTGGATCGATCCCAAGGATAAGTGTAGGTCGGTAATATCGCTCCAGCAATTTGGAAGCCACAATACCAACCACTCCAACGTTCCAGCCCTCACCAGCCAATACGATTACATCTGGAACGGATCCTGAACGAAGCTGTATCTTTTGTTCCAACTGTGCAGTTGCTTCTTGTAATATGCCCTCTACGACTTGCTGCCGCTCCCGATTCAATAGATCAAGCTGGCCCGCAAGCGTATGAGCTTCATCCAGATTCTCGGTGGTGAGAAGCGATACCGCTCTCCCGGCATGATCCAAACGTCCACTGGCATTAATACGAGGTGCCATGGCAAAGGCAATATTAATTGAAGTCACCTGACTCTGATCCACCCCACTGATTTCCAGCAATGCACTTACACCGGGAAGACGTGAACCACGCATCGATTCTATTCCATAACTAACGATAACCCGGTTCTCCCCTTCCAAAGGCATCAGATCGGCAACGGTGCCGATGGCGGCAATCTCCATCCATTCACCGGGCACTTCCCCGATTAATGCCTGAGCGAGCTTCAAGGCTACTCCCGCTCCTGCCAAACCTTTAAAAGGATACGGGCATCCTGGAAGTTTCGGATTAATAAGTGTAAAGGCTTCGGGCAAAATTTCAGGCGGCTCGTGGTGATCTGTCACAATGACTTCGATGCCCAGCGTGGCCGCATAGGCAATCTGTTCAACAGCACTGATTCCGGTGTCCACGGTAATAATCAATGAAACGCCTTGTTGATGGGCCCAATCCAATGCATGGTTGTGCAATCCATACCCTTCATTCGAGCGATGAGGGATATATATATCGTACGAAGCCCCAAGATGACGCATCAAATGGATCATGAGCGATGTGCTGGATACGCCATCAGCGTCATAATCCCCGTAGATCAAAATATGTTCTTCCCGCTCCAATGCCAGCTTGATACGTGGCACAGCTTCATTCATGCCGAGGAGCAGATAGGGATCATGCATCTGATTCAGGTCAGGATGCAAAAAACGTTCGGCCTCCTTCTCATTGTGCACTCCTCGACTCACAAGCAAACGTCCAACAAGGGGTGAAACGGAAAGCGCCTGCGAGAGTCCCGCAGCCGCCTCCAAATCGATATTCGGTGTATTCCACCGGTATTGCGAATAAAGCAATGATAACGCTCCTTTCCTGATCTACTGGACCCGCGCTTCACTACTGAATTAATGTCGCTTCGTGATCGGGCAGTTCATGATTGGATTTATAGGGATAACCTGGATCATAAGGTATCGCTTGAATCTGTACTTCTTTCACATGACTGAAACGGGTGAGCAGTAATGTCTTGGCACGATTTGCAATCTCCTGTGCTTCCAGTATCGAGATCCTCGGATTCACACTAATGACCAGCTCAATCGTAACGTCATGTTCCTGTTCACGTGCAACCAAATGCTCAATGGTAATGATGCCATATACCCGCTGTACGGTCTCTTTAAAATCTGAGGCTTCTTCCTGCTCCAGCTCCTGAACGAGTGAACCATAGACTGTGTCCACAATCATTCGGTAACCCTTGTGAAGCACAAAACAGGAAGCAATCAACGCAGTCGTGGGGTCTAGGTAGAGCAGCATGCTCAATCCCGTCTCTTCACCAGCCATCGATCCTATAATGCCGATTAACACGGTGAGCGAACAATAGAGTGCACGGCGATGTTGCTGTGCATAGGCCAGCGCCTGAGACTGGTTCCGTTTACGGAAATATCTGTACTGAAATTGAAAAATCGCTTCTTTCACAGCCAAAGCTGCAACAGCCACCAAAAGTACCGACTTGCCGGGTGCTTCCGGTTCACTTCCGGAGAGACTACCCAATGCGGAGATGGCAAGCTGTAATCCACCCATGAGAATCAGCACAGATAACAATACTGAGATTCCGGGTCTAGCAACACTTGAATGTTCTTTAAACCGTCCCCTGCGAGCCTTCCTCTTATCGCGTACAGACTTGGAGGGAAAGAGACCAGCCAGGGCAGAACCAGCTTCAGAAGCAGAATACAAGCCGTCAGCGAGCAATGATTTGCTGTTTGCCATATAACCGACTCCCGCTTTGATCACCGCAAGTCCCATATTACCGGCAATACCGCTCCATGTGGCAGCCTGAGCAGATGGGATATGTTCTCTGGTCATGAATATTCCCCCTTAATTCTGTACATAAAGTTGCAAAACCGCGCCTGGCAGACGCGGCTTCACAATAAGATGTTTAGTTAGATTCTTTAGCTACTGTTTTTGGCTTATCCACTTGTTTACCTTTGAGCATCAGCCATAGTGGGGCAGCGATATAGATTGAAGAATATGCGCCGAACAGTGTTCCGATAACCATCGCAAGCGAGAACATGCGAATGGATTCTCCACCAAATATGAACAAACAGATTGAAGCTGCAAACACGGTGAATGTTGTATTCAGGGAACGTGTCATCGTTTGAGCCAAACTGCGATTGACTACCTCGCGTAGGTCGGCTTTGGTTGTCTTTTTGGCAAAACGCAGATTCTCACGAATCCGGTCAAAGATAACGATCGTATCGTTGATCGAGAACCCGACAATGGTCAATACTGCGGTAATAAAGGTCAGATCGACTTCCAAACGGAAGATAGAGAACACACTTATTACAACAAATGCATCATGGAAGAGTGCGATAACCGCAGCCAAACCAAAGCGCCACTCAAACCGGATCGCAACATAGATCATGATCCCGATACTTGCAATGAGTACTGCGTAGATCGCGTTGCGCTCCAATTCTTTGGCCATCTCCGGATCAACGGTATTTACTTCATACGAAGCTGATGCATCCAGTTTGGCAAATTCTTCTTTGAACTTACTTTCTTGATTTTCATCCAATACGTTCGAGAAACGAACATTTACACGGTCAGCCCCCGATGTAATGGTAACATCACCCTCATCAACACCGATGTCCTTAACGATAGGTTTAATCTGCTCCGCTGTGATTGCTTTGGATACCGAGATATCCACATTCGATCCAGCACGGAAATCAACTGCATAATTCAAACCCAAAGCCAGAATGCTGATGATCCCCGTAATCGTCAGAATAATCGAGAAGATATAGGCAATCTTACTACCTTTAACATAATCAAAATTCCAATTAAAGCGCACGAATTTCACTCTCCTTCACTCCGAAGTACTTAGGCTTCTTCAACACGTTACCCCGTACAAGCAGGGTCAACAGGAAGCGGGAGAAGAAAATATTCGTGATAATACTGGTGACAATATCAAAAATCAGCACGAGTGCAAAACCTTTTACCGCACCTGTTCCCAAGAAGAACATAACAGCCGCAGCAATAATGGTTGTGATGTTGGAGTCAATGATTGTTCGGAAGGAATGCTTACCACCCGCTTTAACCGAAGACAAGATCGACTTACCACTGCGCATCTCTTCTTTAATCCGTTCGTACGTGATGATATTGGCATCCACCGCCATCCCTATACCCAGGATAAACGCCGCAATACCTGGAAGGGTAAGCACGAATTCTCCTAAATAGAAGATTGCAAGTACCAGCCACGTATGTGTGATCAAGGCAAAACTCGCGATTATACCAGGAATGCGATAAAGCCCAATCATGAACACTAGAATAATAACGGAACCAATCAATCCTGCTTTAATGGTCTGATCCAGAGAAAGCTTACCAAGTGTTGCACCAACACTTTGTGAATACTTCTCTGTAAGTTTCAGTGGCAATGCACCCAAGTTAATGGTGTCACGAAGCTGGTTTGCTTCGTCACGTGTGTAAGCACCCGAAATCTGAGCGGAACCATCTGTCAACTGTTGTCTAACGGTTGGAGCAGATAGAAGCTCATCGTCCAAATAAATCGCGAGAGGTTGTCCGATCAAACGTTTGGTAATCTCGGAAAATTTGGCTTTATCTTTCACTTGAATGTCAATCATCGGCTCATTCAATTGAGTGAACACAACTTTGGCTGCATTCTCAACAAATTCATTTCCGCGAAGCTCAATTTTGGTGTATTCGCCTTCCTTGTCGTTCTCAGCTTTACTACGGAAGGTCAAAACAGCCGGCTCTTTCATTTTGGCTCTAACTTCAGCCTCATCCGTAACCCCTGCCAACTTCAATCGAATCCGGTTGCTTCCTTCAGTGGTTACCTCCGGTTCGCTTGTTCCGAGCGCATTGGCGCGGCTTTCAAGACTTTTGGCCGTTTGCACCAAAGATGCTTTGGTGACTTGTTGACCTGCTTCGAGCGGCTCTGCTTCATATAAGATCTCGTAGCCTCCCTTTAAATCAAGGCCCAAGCGTATATTTTTGAGCAGTTCCGGGCTTGTTCCCACCATTACCCCTGTGGTGACAAGCACGACCAGAATGAAACTGATAATTCTTTTCATGCCGTTCCTAGATCCCCTTTCGTTCTCAATATTCCTATTATAGCGATGCCGTAAAAAGCAGTCAATTTTCAACAAAAAAGATCCCTTTCGTCTAGAAAGAGGACCCCCGGTATGCAGACACGGTCATAAAGTTCATAAAGCTTGTTGCTTTCAGTGACAAAATGTCGTTCACCAGCTGGTGAAGCGGTGGAATGCCCTGTTTTTCATATTTATGACTGACGCAATTCCAGACATCTTTGCTGGTGACATATTCGTAACCGACAAGCCTTAATTCCTCCGCTTTGCTACGGCAGAGCATCTCTATTGACTGTTCCAACTCCACATCATTCATTTCTTCCAACGGGGAGCCTCCCTTCGTACATCCAAGCCTTTATCCTTTATGCGGCATCAATATTACATGATTCGACTTCGCCTGATCATATTCCTTCTTGCTGAATATGGTTCTTTTTGTTAATCGTGTCCAAGTTGTCATGAGAAGATAAAGGACTGGCATAGGATGAAGAACAACGGCTTTGTCCCGTTTATGTTGATAGCCTGTACTTTCAACCGGGAAAGAGGGGTAGTCTTGAAGAAACAGACATTTATTCAGGGGGCCATGATCCTGCTCGCGGCAGGCATAATTAATCGAATACTTGGTTTCATCCCGCGCATTGCGCTGCCACGAGTCATTGGTGCAGAAGGTGTTGGCATCTACCAATTGAGCTATCCCTTTTTTATCGTACTGGTGACATTAATTACGGGTGGTATTCCGCTCGCCGTAGCCAAGCTCGTAGCCGAAGCTGATACCGGTGCCAATCGTTATTCCCCCCAGCGAATCCTGCAAGTAAGCTTAAGCTTTACATTGACCCTGGGTGTTGTATTCATGTTTTTGTGCATCCTGTTTGCACCCTGGGTTACCAAGTACGTGCTCACAGATGAGCGGGTATACCATACGTTTGTTAGTATGAGCCCCATGATTGCCATTATCGCCGTATCTGCTGTCTACAGAGGGTATTTCCAAGGTAAGCAAAACATGATGCCTACTGCCATTTCATCCATTGTTGAAACCATCATTCGTATCGTCTGTGTCATTTGGTTTGCCTGGCTTCTCCTCCCCCACGGTATTGCCCAAGCTGCTGCTGGTGCCATGCTGGGAGCGCTCGTTGGAGAATTCGGCGGTATGCTTGTACTCTTGTGGAAGTATAACAGGCAGAAGAAAGAGTTACCGCTCGCTAACCAACAGAACATGTCCAATCTCACAGCCAAACCTTTAAACCCAATACCTTCAGTTCTGAAAGAAACGGGTACTCCACAGCCCGGATTAATCCGGCGTTTGCTTGCAATCTCTATTCCTGTTACAGCAGGCCGATTGGTTGGCTCCTTATCCTATCTGGCCGAAACCATCGTTACTGCCCAGAGTCTGGCTCTGGCAGGCATATCCAAAGGACTCGCTACAGCGCAATATGGTGCATTACAAGGTATGATTATTCCTCTGCTGCTGCTGCCGGGGGCACTAACCTCATCGCTCGCGACATCACTTGTGCCTTCACTGTCTGAAGCTTCTGCTCAGGGAGATCGCGCACTGATTCACAAAAGAATGCATCAGGCATTACGCTTGGCACTTGTGACAGGTGCTCCGTTTTCCGTGTTTATGTATGTGCTTGCCGAACCGATGTGTCTTGTTCTGTATAATGATGCATCGATCGGAAGCATGCTGAAACTAATGGCTCCCTTTGCTTTGTTCATTTATATTCAAGCTCCTCTTCAAGCTGCATTACAAGCTCTTGACCGTCCGGGTAAAGCATTGCTAAATACGTTTATCGGTGCTGTTATCAAAATCACGTTGATTTTAACGCTTGCTTCCCGGCCTGAATATGGCATCTTCGGTGCAGTCATCGCCATCTGTGTGAATTCTACTGTAGTTACCCTGTTGCATGCCCAAAGTGTACGTAGCCTGCTACAGTTCCGCTTTAAAATGATGGATTGGGTCAAGACGGGTGCAGGAATGTTTATCATGGGAGCAGCGACCCTACTCGTATACGAAGAGACTGCCATGATACTGCCATTTTGGGTGAGGATGCTTCTCGCTCCATTTGTCGGGCTTATCGTGTATTTCATCGTTATGGGCTGGACCAAAATGATTGATTTTCATGATCTATCTCGTGCTCCTTTGATAGGTTCATGGTTCAAACGTCGGTCAGGCAAATGATTTTCATTTTTTATCATCTTTTGGACTGACATATATCTTCCCATTGTGGTCAATGGAGCATATAAATACATCTTTGAAATCCATAATTCCGTTCTGTTGAATTTGATTTTTCAGCCAAAATCTCGTTTTCTGGATGATCTCCAGATTCTGATCCTGGACCTTTCCGTCCATAATTAAGGGGAGTGGGAGACCTTCATATTTGATATTTGGAAATCCGTCAATCTGGTTTTTTCCCGTTTTGGACTTACTGGAAGAAGAATCTTCTGAGTCAGAACCGGAAGAATTGCTTTCGTTAGAAGTATTCTCATCCTTGGGAAAAACGGTCAGCTTGCCTGTGGTCTCCAAAATAGCGAAATCAACCTCACCGATACTGTCTACATTCTGTTCACGGAGTTGTTGTAATAGATCATCCAGATTATATCGTTGCTTCCGCATCTCATCCCGGTGAAGAACGCCTTTGGAGATCAAAACAGTAGGTTTCCCATCAATCATCAGGCGAAGACGCCGACTTTTAAGGCCTATAAAGGCCATTCCGATCTGTACAATGATCAAGGTAAGCATGGGGGCAATCCCGTGAGAGAGCGGTTTATCAATATCTTCAATGACAAAAGCAGCCATTTCAGCAAGCATAATGGAGACAACAAGATCAAACATGGATAGCTTACCAATCTCACGTTTACCCATAACCCTCATTGCACAGTACACCAGAAAGTACATGAGAATGGTTCGAAAGATATGTGATCCGACATCTGGGAAGTTCACAACAGGGGTCCTCCTTCGAAACTGAGTTTTTAACAGTTAGCTGGGTAGTGCAATCCCTATTTTGACCTGAACCTTACATGCTCATGCAGAAATAATCCGTTCATTTAATGGAAAACAGTTCATAAGTCCGAAGGCTTGACCATACACTGTATTAACTTATAACTTGTACAAGGGGGTTGCTTCATGCAATTGATCCGCCGCTTGGTTTCGTTTCGAGTGTCCAATCCGATTCTGTCAGGCCTCTGTCAGGCTTTTGTATGGATGTTTATCGGGGCATTTATTCTCTCCTTGTTTCTCTGGATGAGCGGAATGCGGGAACAGGACCTCTCATTGTATACCTATGTTGTTCATGGCTTGTCATTATTGGTTGGTGGTTTTGTCGCAGGCAAACGTTCTGGTGAAAAAGGATGGTACTACGGAGGGATTACCGGAATCGTATATGGACTGCTTGTGCTGTTGATCGGATTTCTCGCGCTGGATGCTTCGTTTAATTGGAAGGATAGTTTACAACTGCTTAGCGCGTTCTTCATTTCAGCTCTCGGTGGCATGTTCGGTGTTAATACGCATCGCTCCTAACTGACTGGTAAAGAACATCGACCTTCCCTCATAAATCAAAAAAGAGAACCGGGTCTCCAAGGAGATCCGGTTCTCTACTAGGGAATACGCCACAAACGCACCCTCGTTATTCTATGTTACAGTAACTATTCAACAGCCGTATCACGAGCTACAGCCGTGCTGATTGCATTACGGTCAAATGTAAGCTTAGTTACATCGTTTACACGCAATACAACCACATCGTCCGTAATCTCAGCGATCGTACCGTGAAGGCCACCAATCGTTACAATTTTATCGCCTTTTTTCAATTGGCTTAGCATGGAATTCCGTTGCTTTTGCTTTTTGTTCTGTGGACGAATCATTAAGAAGTAGAAAATCGCAACCATGAGTACTAAAGGTACAATCAAAGATACGATCCCACCGCCTTGCGCTCCTGCTAGAGGCATTCCTTGAAACATTCAAACTCCCCCTTATCGACTATACATACAGATATTGCTTGTTACGCCGGTTTCCTCAAAAACTCAATCAGAAACCTTTGTCATTGTCATGAAGACCATATTGATCGAAAAATTCATCCCGGAAATCAAGCAAACGATCTTCCATAATGGCTTTACGTACATTACGCATCAGATTCTGCAAGAAATGAAGATTATGGATCGTTGTCAAACGCAGGCCAAATGTTTCATCTGCTTTGATCAAATGACGCAGATAAGCTCTGGAATAGTTGCGACAAGTGTAGCAATCACATTCAGGGTCAAGTGGCCCAAAATCAGTTGCAAACTTGGCATTGCGAACTACCAGACGTCCTTGGCTGGTCATCGTTGTTCCGTTACGGGCAATCCGAGTTGGCAGAACACAGTCGAACATGTCCACTCCACGAATTGATCCCTCAATCAACGCATCGGGCGAACCTACCCCCATCAAATAACGTGGTTTATTGGATGGCAACAAAGGTAACGTATAATCCAATACACCATACATCAAATGTTTCGGTTCTCCAACACTCAGTCCACCAATAGCATACCCCGGGAAATCCATGGAAGTCAAATCTGCGGCGCTTTGACGGCGAAGATCTTCATGCATGCCTCCCTGTACGATGGCAAACAGACCTTGGTCATGCGGACGAGCGTGACTTTCGAGACAACGTTCTGCCCAGCGGCTCGTTCTTTCGAGTGATTTTTTTACATATTCATATTCAGCCGGATACGGTGGGCATTCGTCAAACGCCATCATAATATCGGAGCCAAGTGCATTCTGGATTTCCATCGCCACTTCAGGAGAAAGGAACTTCTTGTCTCCATTCAGATGAGAACGGAAGTTAACGCCTTCTTCCGTGATTTTGCGCATCTCGCTGAGAGAAAACACTTGGAATCCTCCGCTGTCCGTCAGGATTGGACGATCCCAGTTCATGAATTTGTGCAATCCGCCAGCTTCACGGATAATTTCATGTCCTGGTCTCAGAAACAGGTGATAGGTATTACTCAAAATAATCTGAGCATCCATTTCTTTCAACTCTTCAGGGCTCATTGTTTTGACAGTCGCCTGTGTACCTACAGGCATAAAGGTTGGTGTCTCAATAATACCGTGAGGTGTATGTACACGTCCCAGACGTGCACCGGATTGTTTGCAAGTTTTGATATGTTCATACGTAATTGCTGCCATTGGTTTTAATCATCCTCTAAAAGTTAATCGTTATACTAATATATCAACATGGCATCGCCGAAGCTGAAGAACCGGTATTTCTCTTGGATGGCTTTCTCATATGCCTGCATAATATGTTCCCTGCCTGCTAGTGCACTAACCAACATAACCAACGTGGATTTCGGGAGATGAAAATTTGTAAGCATCCCATCGATCACTTTGAAGGAATAGCCCGGATAGATGAAAATGCTGGTCCATCCGCTGCTCGCTTGCAGTATTCCATTTTCAAATTTGCTGCCTACCGTTTCCAAAGTCCGACAGCTCGTTGTCCCAACCGCAAAAACACGGTGTCCATTCGCTTTAGTCTGGTTAATCAGATCTGCCGTTTCTTGTGACAAGGAGTAATACTCCTCATGCATAACATGATCTTCAACAACGTCAACCGACATTGGTCTGAATGTTCCCAGTCCCACATGAAGCGTGATGAAGGCCACATTAACACCTTTGGCACGAATCTGATCCAACAATTCATCCGTAAAGTGCAGTCCCGCTGTAGGTGCAGCCGCCGATCCTTCATGCTTGGCGTACACGGTCTGATACCGTTCGCGGTCATCCAATGTCTCCTTGATATAAGGTGGCAACGGCATCTCACCCAGACGGTCCAAAATCTCTTGGAAGATTCCATCATACGTAAACGTAAGTGTACGTGCCCCCATCTCGCCCTCTTCTTCAATGATTGCCTTCAATTCATCACTAAATACGATGACTGAACCGGCTTTCAGCTTTTTACCCGGCTTAACCAGTGCTTCCCACTTATCGCCTTCCACATTTTTGAGCAATAACACTTCCGCTTTTGCTCCGGTATCTTCTTTTGTACCGAACAGACGGGCTGGTAGAACACGTGTATCATTCAGAATCAATGTATCACCGGGATTCAGAAAATCGATAATATCAGGAAACGTTTGATGATTAATCTCACCACTATCTTTGTTCAAGGTAAGCAAACGGGATGCCGTGCGATCAAGCAACGGCGTCTGTGCTATCAATTGCTCCGGTAATTCAAAATCATATAAGTTCACATTCATTTAGTTTCATTCCTTAACAATAGTCGCATTTTGATAATAGTGTTTCAATATTGCCTGGTAATCATACCCTTCATCTGCCATGCCTTTGGCTCCCCATTGGGACAAGCCCAATCCGTGGCCATTGCCCTGACCGATGAACATGAAGGTCTGACCCTGCGTCACCGCTCTCGCTTGAGCATCACCACTCATAACCACAAGTGCATTACCGGATGATGTTCCTGCGCCAGAAGAAGACAATACAGAGGCACCATTTGAGCCGGTTTTACTGGCTGTTTTGCCGTCAGCGCCTAATACAGTATAACTTCCGGTCCCTGCAATATCAAATAAAGTGCTCGGTAATCCACCGAGCGCAGAGCGGTATGTATCGGCATATTTCACCGTCATAGCCTGTCCGTTGGCAGTGACTTCAAGTGCTCTTCCGGAAGGTCCACGCTTGGTCACTTCCAAGGTTGAGATTGAAGCAGGAATAGACGCTGTTGTTTTACCCTGAAGGGATTTAACCAACTGGGCAGACGTGAAAGGTCCTCTCACCCAAGCATAATCGTTGGATTGAGCTACTTTTGCCAGTACAACAGCTTCGTTGCCTGGATTCATTTTGGCTACAGGTTCAACGGTGGATTGAACTAACGGAACGGCACGCACATTTGTATTCTGAGCCGTTACCGTCACTTTTGCCAGTCCCGCATTGGTCTTGGTCGTTAATTCTTTGATGTTATCCTCACGAATGTACCCGCTAACGCCTGTACCCAGCAGCACATGGTACCACGTATGTAATCCTGCCTGGGCTGATGTATCTCCTGAACTAACCACATTGGTGAACACACCTGCTCCGCCGTTCCATACCTCAGAAGGATGAGCCGTCTGGCCACCAGCATTGGAGGAGAATACAGCTTCGATGATTTCCCCACCGCTCTTGACCACTTCTCCAGCAGTTGCATCCACTGCACTGGTTACTTTATCGTTCTCCGAACCAATCCCGTTGTAGGCTTGGCTGAGCGTTGTATCCACAACATTCGCAATTTTGAAACGTTCACCCTGTTGAAGCGCGTAGGATCGAGCAGCTACGGCTTGAACTTTCAGAGCTTCAGCAGGCCAGGAGGAATACACCTCTGCCCCTACGACAGAGTACAGGTATTGCTCCAGTGGAACAACGTTGACCAACGCCAGATCACCACTGACGATGCTAATTTCCATATCTCCACGATACGTTCGCTGAGAACGTTCCACTACCTTGATACCATTGCCATTCCCTTGTACCAATGCTTTGGATTCAGTACCTGCAATGGTGTAATGCGGAGCTGTTTTGAGTGCATCCGTACTTAATCCTGCGTCCTGGCGGATGATGAGTCCTGCACTATTGTTGACAGGTGAAAGGCTTACCCCCAGAGCTTTGGTTTCCACACTGTTCTTCAATGCGGTTAATTCCGCATCCGTTGAAGCTTCACCCACCCATACCGCGTATGCTTGGCTTCCCCCGCTCAGTTGAAGGACTGGATAGACACTACTAACTCCTGCTGATAAAAGATTGGCTTGTGCTGCCTCTGCTTCCTGAATCGAACCATAGGTTCCAGCAGACAGGCGTTTACTTCCCGTTACAGCTGGCTTTTGACCAGCCAATTGAGCTGCTGCTACCTTTTGTACTCGTGTAACAGCTTGTCCTGCCAGTGCCTCCGTTGCATAGTTGCCTGTGTAGAGCTGGTAAATGGCATTTCCATTCACAGACGTTGTGAACAGCAACGGTTTATCTGCGGTTGCCTGCAACAATTTTGCTGCTGCAGATGCTGCCTTGAAATCCGCTGTTTCCAACACCTTTACTCGGAATCCATCTGCACTGAAACGGACCTGCCCTGCCGGAAGGTTTACATTTGCGCCACTCTCCGATTGGATGCTCCATTGTCCGGCCGACTCAAGCGTAATGAGTGGTGTAGTTGATTTATACGTACTGCCCAGATTTGCAAACATGGCAACCCGGATCGTCTGTCCATCATTTCCTGCTGCGTATGCAGGCACTTGCAGACAACCCACTGTCAAAAGAGCTGCCGCCAGTACCTTCAATCGACGACTCCACTTTTTCGTTCGTATTGCTTTTCCCACAATCAGACTCCTCTCCATGCATTTCTTTCACTTTATATCGGGTTAACACGTGATTATTTCAATGTTTATGGTGAACCTTCAAATGAGCTTGTTCAACAGATTTGATTATTTCCCGTCTCTTGGTGGAACAGGTAGACCCAAATGATGATAGGCGAGATCTGTTACGATCCTGCCCCTTGGTGTACGCTGAATCATACCAATCTGAAGCAGATACGGTTCATAAACATCCTCGATCGTCTGACTTTCTTCACCGATTGTAGCAGCAATGGTATCCAATCCTACGGGACCTCCCCGGAAGCTGTTGATCATAGATTTGAGCATCTTATGGTCAATGTCATCCAGGCCACGCGGATCAATCTGGAGACGTTGCAGCGCTTCTTCCGCCAGTGTCTGCGTTATAATCCCATCACCACGCACCTGTGCAAAGTCGCGTACTCGTTTTAACAAACGGTTCGCGATCCTCGGTGTCCCACGTGAGCGCAATGCAATCTCTTGCGCAGCATCTCCCACAATCTCCACACCTAAAATTTCGGTAGAGCGTGAGACGATATAAGCCAGCTCATCAACCGTATAGAATTCCAATCGACTGATAACACCAAATCGATCTCGAAGTGGAGCAGACAGCAAGCCAGCACGCGTTGTAGCCCCAATCAGAGTGAATGGTGGCAGATCCAGCCGAACGGAACGTGCACTTGGACCTTTACCAATCATAATATCCAATGCCGAATCTTCCATAGCGGGGTACATAACTTCTTCAACCGTACGATGCAAACGATGAATCTCATCAATAAACAAGACATCGCCTTCCTGCAGATTGGTTAACAATGCTGCAAGATCACCCGGGCGTTCAATGGCCGGGCCTGACGTAGTTCGTAAATTAACGCCCAATTCGTTGGCAATAATGTTGGCAAGTGTTGTTTTACCAAGCCCAGGTGGGCCATATAACAAAACGTGATCCAATGCCTCATTACGAAATTTGGCAGCTTCAATATATATCTTTAAATTTTCCTTCACCTGATTCTGCCCGATATACTCATTCAGATACCGGGGACGAAGACTCAACTCAACATTTTGGTCCTCCATCATCAGGTTCGCGGAAATAATCCGGTCATCCATGTTCATCCCTACCTTTTTTTGCAGGCTACAGCTATATTATAATATGCAATTTGTATTATCCCGTAAACAGCATTTGCAGCGCCTTTTTCATCAACACATCAACGGAATCTGCTGTAGTAACATCCTTTTTCAATTTGAGCCATACTTTATCAAGCTCACTGTCAGTATACCCAAGTGCCTTGAGACCTTCACGTGCCTCATCCCAGGCTGAACCACTTCCCGACTCTTCCGATGGAGGAGCGAACAACCCTGTTGCATACGCTGCCGCGCCAAAACTATCCAGCTTATCCTTGAGATCCAGAATCATGCGTTGTGCAGTCTTCTTACCGATGCCTGGCAATTTGGTCAAGAACGTAAGATTCTCCTGGTAAATCGCCGTAACCACATGTTCTGGTGTACCTCCAGCGAGTATGCCCAGAGCTACTTTTGGACCAATACCGGATACTTCAATCAGTTTACGGAACAAACGCTGCTCATCCCGTGTAACAAATCCAAACAGCAACATCGCATCCTCACGCACATGATGGTGAGTGTACACGGTAATTTCGCCTTCTTGCTTCGCAAACGCAAATGGATTCGGACAGAAAACGCGATACCCCACGCCATGAACATCCAGCACAATATAATCATTCTCTACATGAATGAACTGTCCTCTTAGAAAATCAATCATTTTCGCAATACCTCATTCAACTTGGAATTTAATGTATAAGAGTGTGCATGGCACACGGCTACAGCCAATGCATCCGCTACGTCATCCGGCTTAGGAACGACCTGAAGACGCAAGAACATTTTGACCATCTCCTGTACTTGCTTCTTCTCCGCTTTACCGTACCCCACAACAGCCTGCTTGATCTGCATTGGCGTATACTCTGCAATAGGCAAACCCTTCTGTGCGGCAGCGAGTACCATAACGCCTCTCGCCTGACTGACAGACATCGCTGTTGTAACGTTCCGATTGAAAAAAAGTTTCTCCAGCGCTACTGCGTCCGGTTTGTATTTATCAATCAATTGCACCATACCTTCATATACGTGAAGCAACCGTTCCTCTTCAGGGGTATGAGCTTCCGTCTGAATACATCCATATTGTACGGGTACCACCTTACTGCCGATTTTATCCACAAAACCAAAACCAACAATCGCAATCCCCGGGTCAATTCCCAAAAAACGCAAAACCATCTCTCCCTCACAAAAGCGAACATATGTATCGTTCATTTCATTATAACAAAAGATAGACCCTGCGGCAGGAAAAACTTTGTCTAACTGATTACTCGTCTTTATTCGTGAATTTTTTACATGTTTATATTTATTTTCATGTATTTCAGTTCAAACGACAAAAAGGACATCTCTTCGATGTCCTTCACCACATTCCACGTTTTTAGATTCTATCGCTTGGTTACGTAAACCACCAATGTTATTGCTATTGCCACCATCGTTTCAGTACTTCACAATTTTAATACTGTAGGTGAGGACGTTTGGATTACCCGTCATTACGGATTAAATGATGGTCTTCATCCACGGCATAGTCACTGAACGTAGAGATTACGCTATCATATTCATCCTTGTCCTGAATCCGAATACCCTGCTGCAATTGCTCCAGTACCCCTTCTGGCAAAGAACTCTCCAATGTCCCAACATCCAATTGAAAGAACGTACGAATAACCTTCTCTTCTCCAGGCTTACCTTCGTACAAATTAAGGTTCCCTACAGCATCTATGCTGATATAAGCCTGTTGTTTACAAAGCGGTGAAAGGTCATCTACACGTTGCTTCAAATGCAACTCATCTGATGTTCCAACGGTAGCATCCCATTCCGGATGTTGAGCCAGCAGCATCTTCAACTGTGGTCTAGCCATCTTGCCTAACTGCTCTGTTTCCACTCCGCAGATGTACTTTGTCTCCAAAACCACACTTGTTAAATGATCCGGATCAGAATCAAGTTGCTCTACTAACGCCTGAATCTCCTGTTCTGATCTTGTTTCCTGCGTAACAGGGCCCATCACACTGGTTGCCTCACTAAAATTAGTTGTCAGCAAACGCTCTATCGCCGATGAGATAGACAACCCGCTGTAAGCCAATATCGTAACTGCAAGCAGAGCCGCCGTCATCCATACTGTTCGTTTCCACCGTCTCCAGCGTCTCTTGAATTGTTTTCTGAAGTTAAACGTGTTCACATGAACCCCTTCTATCACTTTTTAAACCTATTGTGACCTAAAGATTGAGGCTTTATGCACAATTAACTTGTTGTCTGAAGAAGGAACACACATGTGTTAGGTTAGAGAATTTGTCATAGTGAATACCGGAACCTGCATTTATAGAATCTTATATAGATAAATATAAAAAAACACTATCTATAATTAGATAGTGTTTTTAGAGATCGGGATGACACGATTTGAACATGCGACCCCCTGGTCCCAAACCAGGTGCTCTACCAAGCTGAGCTACATCCCGTTATATATACCGGCGAGAGGACTCGAACCTCCACGGTTTCCCACTCGATTTTGAGTCGAGCGCGTCTGCCATTCCGCCACGCCGGCAAATTTGAAGTTATAATGGCGCGCCCTGAGAGATTCGAACTCCCGGCCTTTTGATTCGTAGTCAAACGCTCTATCCAGCTGAGCTAAGGGCGCAAATATTGGAGCGGAAGACGGGAATCGAACCCGCGACCCTCGCCTTGGCAAGGCGATGCTCTACCGCTGAGCCACTTCCGCACACGGTATTATTAATATAAAAATGGCGGAACCGACGGGATTCGAACCCGCGATCTCCTGCGTGACAGGCAGGCATGTTAGGCCAACTACACCACGGTTCCAGATCACTTTCTCAAAGGAAAGTATAATTGCGGGGGCAGGATTTGAACCTGCGGCCTTCGGGTTATGAGCCCGACGAGCTACCGGGCTGCTCCACCCCGCGTCGTTATAAAGTTATATGGTGGAGGCTGAGGGGATCGAACCCCCGACCCTCTGCTTGTAAGGCAGATGCTCTCCCAGCTGAGCTAAGCCTCCATCTATATGACCCGTAGGGGATTCGAACCCCTGTTACCTCCGTGAAAGGGAGGTGTCTTAACCCCTTGACCAACGGGCCTTAATGGCTCCCCGAACAGGGCTCGAACCTGTGACAACTCGATTAACAGTCGAGTGCTCTACCAACTGAGCTATCAGGGAATATATGCATTTGCAGTGCAAATGCAATTCATCGTACAACATCAACATGCAGAGCCCGTTTTCTATGTATGATGAAAGAGTTCGCTTGGCGACGTCCTACTCTCCCAGGACCCTGCGGTCCAAGTACCATCGGCGCTAGAGGGCTTAACGGTCGTGTTCGGAATGGGTACGTGTGGAACCCCTCCGCCATCGCCACCAAACGCGATTTATCGAAGCATAGCTTCTTAAAATCAGATATGGAACTGAAAATCATACACACGTTATGTGATGTACCAATTTTCATTTCAGAGATCATTCTCTGAAAACTAGATTCGAAACGAAACATGCGATTTAGAACTTGCTATTGGATAAGCCCTCGACCGATTAGTACTGGTCAGCTCCATGCATTGCTGCACTTCCACCCCCAGCCTATCTACCTCGTCGTCTTCAAGGGGTCTTACATACTGGGAAATCTCATCTTGAGGGGGGCTTCACGCTTAGATGCTTTCAGCGTTTATCCCGTCCGTACATAGCTACCCAGCGGTGCTCCTGGCGGAACAACTGGTACACCAGCGGTACGTCCATCCCGGTCCTCTCGTACTAAGGACAGCTCCTCTCAAATTTCCTACGCCCACGACAGATAGGGACCGAACTGTCTCACGACGTTCTGAACCCAGCTCGCGTACCGCTTTAATGGGCGAACAGCCCAACCCTTGGGACCTACTTCAGCCCCAGGATGCGATGAGCCGACATCGAGGTGCCAAACCTCCCCGTCGATGTGGACTCTTGGGGGAGATAAGCCTGTTATCCCCAGGGTAGCTTTTATCCGTTGAGCGATGGCCCTTCCATGCGGTACCACCGGATCACTAAGCCCGACTTTCGTCCCTGCTCGACTTGTAGGTCTCGCAGTCAAGCTCCCTTATGCCTTTGCACTCTTCGAATGATTTCCAACCATTCTGAGGGAACCTTTGGGCGCCTCCGTTACTCTTTAGGAGGCGACCGCCCCAGTCAAACTGCCCACCTGACACTGTCCCCGCACCGGATTACGGTACCAGGTTAGAACCTAGATACGATCAGGGTGGTATCCCAACGTTGCCTCCACGCAAGCTGGCGCTCACGTTTCAAAGGCTCCCACCTATCCTGTACAGATCGTACCCAAATTCAATATCAAGCTGCAGTAAAGCTCCATGGGGTCTTTCCGTCTTGTCGCGGGTAACCTGCATCTTCACAGGTATTAAAATTTCACCGGATCTCTCGTTGAGACAGCGCCCAAGTCGTTACGCCATTCGTGCGGGTCAGAATTTACCTGACAAGGAATTTCGCTACCTTAGGACCGTTATAGTTACGGCCGCCGTTTACTGGGGCTTCGGTTCACAGCTTCGGATTGCTCCTAACCACTCCCCTTAACCTTCCAGCACCGGGCAGGCGTCAGCCCGTATACTTCGCCTTACGGCTTCGCACAGACCTGTGTTTTTGCTAAACAGTCGCTTGGGCCTTTTCACTGCGGCCCCCTCGTGCTATTCACACTACCGGGGCACCCCTTCTCCCGAAGTTACGGGGTCATTTTGCCGAGTTCCTTAACGAGAGTTCTTCCGCGCGCCTTAGAATACTCTTCTCGCCTACCTGTGTCGGTTTGCGGTACGGGCACCATCACCTGGCTAGAGGCTTTTCTTGGCAGTGTGAGATCATGACCTTCGCTACTATAATTTTCGCTCCCCATCACAGCTCAGCCTTACAATGTGCGGATTTGCCTACACATCAGCCTTACTGCTTAGACGGACATCCATCAGTCCGCGTCACTACCCTACTGCGTCCCCCCATTGCTCATAACGGCTTACGGTGGTACAGGAATTTCGACCTGTTGTCCTTCGACTACGCCTTTCGGCCTCGCCTTAGGTCCCGACTTACCCTGAGCGGACGAGCCTTCCTCAGGAACCCTTAGGCTTTCGGCGGATCAGATTCTCACTGATCTTTTCGTTACTCATACCGGCATTCTCACTTGTATAATGTCCAGCGCTCCTTACGGTACACCTTCAACCCTTATACAACGCTCCCCTACCCCTGATGCAAAGCATCAAGCCATAGCTTCGGTGGTGTGTTTAGCCCCGTTACATTTTCGGCGCAGAGTCACTCGACCAGTGAGCTATTACGCACTCTTTCAATGATGGCTGCTTCTAAGCCAACATCCTGGTTGTCTGTGCAACTCCACATCCTTTCCCACTTAACACACACTTGGGGACCTTAGCTGATGGTCTGGGCTGTTTCCCTTTTGACAATGGATCTTAGCACTCACTGTCTGACTCCCGGAAGTAAGTCTATGGCATTCGGAGTTTGACTGAGCTTGGTAACCCTTGCGGGCCCCGCACCCAATCAGTGCTCTACCTCCACGACTCTGTTTTCCGAGGCTAGCCCTAAAGCTATTTCGGGGAGAACCAGCTATCTCCGAGTTCGATTGGAATTTCTCCGCTACCCCCACCTCATCCCCGCATTTTTCAACATGCGTGGGTTCGGGCCTCCAGTGCGTGTTACCGCACCTTCACCCTGGACAGGGGTAGATCACCCGGTTTCGGGTCTACGTCCACGTACTAAGTCGCCCTATTCAGACTCGCTTTCGCTGCGGCTCCGGCTCTTCACCTTAACCTTGCACGGGAACGTAACTCGCCGGTTCATTCTACAAAAGGCACGCCATCACCCCTAAAACGGGCTCTGACTTTTTGTAAGCACACGGTTTCAGGTTCTATTTCACTCCCCTTCCGGGGTGCTTTTCACCTTTCCCTCACGGTACTGCTTCACTATCGGTCGCTAGGAAGTATTTAGCCTTGGCAGATGGTCCTGCCGGATTCATACGGGGTTTCACGTGCCCCGCACTACTCGGGATCCGTCTCGGAGGGAACAGACTTTCAACTACAGGGCTTTTACCTTCTTTGGCGGGCCTTTCCAGACCTCTTCGCTTAACCGGTTCCTTTGTAACTCCATGTGAGACGTCCCACAACCCCAAAGAGCAAGCTCTCTGGTTTGGGCTTCTCCGCGTTCGCTCGCCGCTACTGACGGAATCACTATTGTTTTCTCTTCCTCAGGGTACTTAGATGTTTCAGTTCCCCTGGTATGCCTCACACTAACCTATGTATTCAGTTAGGTGTAACTGGAAATTACCCCAGCTGGGTTTCCCCATTCGGACACCCCCGGATCAAAGCTTGCTTACAGCTCCCCGAGGCAGTTTCGTTGTTCGCCACGTCCTTCATCGGCTCCTAGCGCCTAGGCATCCTCCGTGTGCTCTTAGTAGCTTAACCATTTTGTTCCGGTTTCGGTCGCTCGCTTCCCTTGTTTTGCTTGCGCAAAGCCAAAAGTCGCTCTCACCCGATACCCTCACAAAAGCAATTTAACTACCTTTATACACTTGACTTGTTTACACAAGATCAGCTTAAAGGAATGTTCTAATTCGCGTTTGTTTCGTTTCGATATCTAGTTTTCAAAGAACAAGCTCCATGCAAAAGCAAGCTGTTTTGAGAGTTTGAGCTCTCAAAACCGAACAACGAGTGAGTGTTTTGCAGCTAAGCTGCGTATTTGAATGTTTCCGTTGCAGGAAACGATTCTCCATAGAAAGGAGGTGATCCAGCCGCACCTTCCGATACGGCTACCTTGTTACGACTTCACCCCAATCATCTATCCCACCTTCGGCGGCTGGCTCCTTGCGGTTACCCCACCGACTTCGGGTGTTATAAACTCTCGTGGTGTGACGGGCGGTGTGTACAAGACCCGGGAACGTATTCACCGCGGCATGCTGATCCGCGATTACTAGCAATTCCGACTTCATGCAGGCGAGTTGCAGCCTGCAATCCGAACTGAGACCGGCTTTGTTGGGATTGGCTCCATCTCGCGATTTCGCAGCCCGTTGTACCGGCCATTGTAGTACGTGTGTAGCCCAGGTCATAAGGGGCATGATGATTTGACGTCATCCCCACCTTCCTCCGGTTTGTCACCGGCAGTCTATCTAGAGTGCCCATCCGAAATGCTGGCAACTAAATATAAGGGTTGCGCTCGTTGCGGGACTTAACCCAACATCTCACGACACGAGCTGACGACAACCATGCACCACCTGTCTTGAATGTTCCGAAGAAAAGGTACATCTCTGCACCGGTCATTCAGATGTCAAGACCTGGTAAGGTTCTTCGCGTTGCTTCGAATTAAACCACATACTCCACTGCTTGTGCGGGTCCCCGTCAATTCCTTTGAGTTTCAGTCTTGCGACCGTACTCCCCAGGCGGAGTGCTTAATGTGTTAACTTCGGCACCAAGGGTATCGAAACCCCTAACACCTAGCACTCATCGTTTACGGCGTGGACTACCAGGGTATCTAATCCTGTTTGCTCCCCACGCTTTCGCGCCTCAGCGTCAGTTACAGCCCAGAGAGTCGCCTTCGCCACTGGTGTTCCTCCACATATCTACGCATTTCACCGCTACACGTGGAATTCCACTCTCCTCTTCTGCACTCAAGTCACCCAGTTTCCAGTGCGATCCGGGGTTGAGCCCCGGGATTAAACACCAGACTTAAATGACCGCCTGCGCGCGCTTTACGCCCAATAATTCCGGACAACGCTTGCCCCCTACGTATTACCGCGGCTGCTGGCACGTAGTTAGCCGGGGCTTTCTTCTCAGGTACCGTCACCTTGAGAGCAGTTACTCTCCCAAGCGTTCTTCCCTGGCAACAGAGCTTTACGATCCGAAAACCTTCATCACTCACGCGGCATTGCTCCGTCAGGCTTTCGCCCATTGCGGAAGATTCCCTACTGCTGCCTCCCGTAGGAGTCTGGGCCGTGTCTCAGTCCCAGTGTGGCCGATCACCCTCTCAGGTCGGCTACGCATCGTCGCCTTGGTGAGCCGTTACCTCACCAACTAGCTAATGCGCCGCAGGCCCATCCCCAAGTGACAGATTGCTCCGTCTTTCCAGTTTCCTTCAGGCGAAGAAAACAATTATTCGGTATTAGCTACCGTTTCCGGTAGTTGTCCCAAACTTGAGGGCAGGTTGCCTACGTGTTACTCACCCGTCCGCCGCTAACCATCCGAGAAGCAAGCTTCTCTTCAAGTCCGCTCGACTTGCATGTATTAGGCATGCCGCCAGCGTTCGTCCTGAGCCAGGATCAAACTCTCCAATAAAGTATTGAAAAGAGCGATAAGCTCATTTTGAATCTGACGAGATTAAAAATCTCATTTGTGCTCCAGTCGATCCAAGCCAAGGCTTGTCTCCAACTTTCGCGTTCATTCTGCAAGCAGAATGTTTACTCACTCGTTGTTCAGTTTTCAAAGATCAAACTTGTTTTGTTATCTCTTGTGTTTCCCATGTCAGCACTGCGTTTCAGCGGCGACTTAAATAATATATCATACGGCTGAATGTAATGCAACAGTTTTTTCATTTCTTTTCTTTAGTAGTTTTACAACAGCTAAAGCTATCAATATCCGTACCCTATCTTGTCCTATCATATTAGGTCATGCTCATAGGGTACAAATATTTTAACATATTCATGAAAGGGTTTACAATAACTTCTTAATAAAATACTTTCTATTATTTCCTGAGCAACTATATCTCCGTTATGCGCAACTCAATGTTCACTCAGGTAAGCGGGAAGCCAGCTCTCTATTACAGAGCTGGCTTCCCGCTTATATAACAGGTACCTCACTTATTCATCAATCGCAATCCCCAGGTTAGTTTTGTATCCATGGATTACGACGCTTTTTATCGGATTTCCGTTGGTTGGAAGTAGCTGCACCCTCTCTGGATGTTTTCCCGGACACGGATACCTTGGATTTATTCTTCAGAGGAGCCTTGCTTGTTCTGCGTTTTGCAGCGGCCGGCTTATTCCCTGCTTGCTTAGACTTCCCTTCCGAATCTGATCCAACCTCTTCAATTGCTACCTGACTTAAGTTAGCGTCTTCACGCCCCCCTTTTTTGCCACCCTTCCCTTGCCCCTGAGGAGGATACATTTCACCAAATGCTCCAAGCGGGGACGGGGGAACCATGTTCTGAGTAGGGTACGGATTCTGATAAGCATACTCAATAGGCTGGTTTGGCATCGTTGATGTGGACATTTCAGGCGGCATACCGTACGAAGGACCATACATATTCCATGCCGGATCCTGATAACCATGAGAAGGATAAGTATACTGAGGCATAGGTGTATGTGAGCCACATCCGCATGGAGGGTACGGAAGCATTGAGTATGGAGATATGAAAGGCGGCTGATGATTCATATGACTAGGTGCTGCATACGTTGGGAATGGACTATTCACTTCGCCAGCTGGCGCAATCGGAAATGAGTTGTTTTGCATTTCTGCGGACAGATTCGGCATAACGTTATTGTGGTTATAACCCTGCTCCGCGCCAGTCCACAGACTGTTAGGCAGATCACTGCCACCATAGGGACTAACTTCCGGAATCCCTGGAAACGACGCATTGTTACTCGCTCCTGCCGTGTACATGTCTTGCTGAGCACCGTACACCTCTTGTACAGGAACGGGGATTTGAACATAAGGGTGCTCGGCTGGCGCATGATGCAACTTATTACCACAACCACAAGGCTTTTTCGTTGCTGGTGCAACCTCAGTTGGAGACTTTGTGTTAGGCATTACAGGCAAAGGCATAATTTCAGGCGAAAGATTAGGCATTGTATATTTCTTGGATTCTGCTACCGGTTTTACATAAACTTCGGGTTTAACCTCTTCTTTTTTATGCGTTTCCTTTTCAGGCTTCACTTCAGGAAGCTCCGGTAACTGGGGCAATACCTCCAGTTCAGGCTTCACATTCGGCTTCTCCATATTGGCTGGTGGTGGAGCAGGCACCGGAACAGGAACCTCTGCTACCGGAGCAGGGGGAGTTGGCGCTACTGGAGCCGGTGGTTCCGGTTCTTTGACTCCCGTGTATTCCTTACCTTCAGGTGACAACTTTTCATGAGCAGCAATATTGCTGGCACCCGAATTAGATGTGCTGTTTCCTTGTGCGTGCATAGATGGAATATAAACTGTCTCCCCCACCAGCAGAGCGTTCGGATTTTTCAACTGTGGATTGGCATTGACCATATCTTTTAAAGGAACTCCCCAGGCTTGTGCCAACTTCCATAACGAATCTCCTTGCTGCACCTTGTGACTGTGGAGCACACCCTCCGGTTTCGGTGTTACTGGCTCTGCAGGGATTTTAACCTTCATGCCAATATCCAACTTGTCGGGATTTGTGATTTGCGGATTAGCCGCGATCAATTTGTCCAGCGCTACATTGTATTTTTGGGACAGCAGATATAATGTGTCGCCTTTTTTCACCATGTGTATTTTCACAGGGAACTAACCTCCTAGACGTCATACTTGGGCAGTACATTCGCCCATACCGTTACTACATCCTATGCAGAAACCGGGCTAATGACATCAACTAAACAAAAAAAATCCTCCTGTCTCTAAAATCCCCATACACCAGGTATGCAGAATTTTATCGGACAAGGAGGATTCCTGTTCCCTATGTTATGCAATTCTAACTTAAGATTCCCACACTTTATATCCATCTTTGTCAACAATCTGACGGAATGCTTCCAGCAGTCTCAGCGTTACCGGACCTGCTACTCCCGTGCCAATTGTTCTTCCATCGACTTCATATGCAGCGATAACTTCTGCAGCTGTCCCGGTGAAAAAGACTTCGTCTGCGATATACACATCATGCAGGGTGAATGGCACTTCTTTTAATTCAAGCTCCAGTTCGCCACATAGATCGATAATCGCTTGACGTGTAATCCCTTCAAGTGCTCCGAGATAACAAGGCGGCGTGTACACTACACCATTTTTGATGATGAAGATGTTATCACTTGAACCCTCAGTAACGTAACCTTGGGAGTTCAGCATAATCGCTTCACCAGCACCTGAATAGTTAGACTGGATTTTAACCAGGATGTTATTCAGATAGTTCAATGATTTAATTTTTGGATTCAATGCGTCCGGAATGTTCCGGCGTTGAGATACAGACACTGCTTTCAATCCAGTAAGATAAGCTTCCTCCGGATAGATCGCCAATTGCTCCACGATGATGATTACGGATGCCTTAGGGCAACGTAACGGGTCCAATCCCAGATTACCAGGGCCACGCGATACAATAAGACGAATATAACCATTACGCATATCATTGCGGCGCACCGTTTCAGCCATGACTTCCAGCATCTCATCAATGGACAGCGGAATGTTCAAACTAATGGATTTTGCCGAATCATACAAACGATCCAAGTGGGCCTTACATCTGAAAATATTTCCGTTATAGATCCGAATACCTTCGAAAATCCCGTCTCCATACAAAAATCCATGATCATACACTGAAACGGTTGCGTTCTCCTTGGTCACATACTGACCATCCAAATAGATCCATTGTTCTGCCACTGATGACTGCACCTCCATAAAATATCCATTCCCTGTACTCCGAAACGTTATTAACCCGTCCATTGTACACCAAATGACAAGCCATTACTCGCTCATTCTACCCCGACTTATGACAACCTTCTAACATTCCCAAACACCATCAGGTCAATTATCTCGAAGGATATGTATAACAAGGATAGCTACCCAGAACGCGCACCTGACAATTCAATGCTTCAATCTCTGCCATGGCTGCGGTAAGCAATACCGAATCGACCGTTTCCACAACATCAATGTAAAAATAGTAACTGCCCAATCGTTTCTTCGTTGGACGAGATTCGAGACGGGTCAAGTTCAGCTTCCGCCATGCAAAAGCTGACAATACCTGATGCAACGCACCCGGTGCATCTTCTGGCAACGTCACCAGCAAGCTGGTTTTTACATGATCCGGTTCACGTGGAATGTTCACAGGTTCATGGCCAATGAGCACAAAACGGGTGTAGTTGTTGTCATGATCTGTAACCCGTTCAGCCATAATGTCCAAGCCATGCTTCTGAGCAGCAAGCTTTGTACCGATCGCCACCCAGCCCTTACCTGGATTTTTTTTCACAATTTCTACAGCTTCGGCTGTACTGTTCACACCTTCAAGCTCCGCCCCAGGCGAATGCAGCCGAATAAAATTCTGACACTGCGGAATAGCCACAGGATGAGACATGATCTTGGTAATTTTACTAAAATCATACTCGCCGCTCTCCGTCTTAAATTCCGAGCCATGTCCAATGACATTCTGGATGGATGGGTATACCCACTCCGCTTGCATCGGAATGTCCACTTCATTCACAAGCCAGTCCATATGAAGACTAACGGAACCCTCAATGGTATTCTCGATCGGAATAACACTGTATTGTGCATTTCCGCTATCCGTTGCTCTAAACACATCCGAAATCAGCTTGGAATGAAGCAAATCTAATGGTTCTCCGTTGAAAAGGAAATCAATTGCCTCATGAGAGACTGAGCCTTCAGGTAATACTGCAATTCGTTTCATGCATTAACTTCCCCTTTGATTCGGTCCAGAAAAGGACGTTCGTCTTGATCAGGCAGCACGGTTACACCATCCAAATCCGGATCGAGCCACAGTGCAGAAGCAGATATGCCCTCCCGCTCCATAGTGTCCAGCAAATATTGTTCCAATCCCGCTTTCCGGGTGTCATGACGATCTACCAAAGTCAATACGGTCGGTCCAGCTCCGCTCAGGGCAGCTCCCAACGCTCCATGATCAACAGCATGTTCCAATATCTCAGCCATGCCTGGCACCAATGATGCCCGATATGGTTGGTGAATTCGATCTGACATCGCCTTCTGAATCATATCCAGTCGTCCACTCGCCAAAGCGGCAACGAGCAGTGAGGATCTGCTAATGTTATGCACCACATCAGACATGCCAAATTGCTCTGGAATTACATTCCTTGCTTTTGAAGTAGACAGCTGGAATTCAGGTACAATAACCAAAGCCTGCAGATCCTGGTGTGGTTCAATACGTATATGATCTACCTGTTGACCATTCCATGCAGCCGTAATAATACCGCCATACAGAGATGCTCCAACATTATCAGGATGCTTCTCGAGGGATGTGGCCATATCCAGAAGCTTCGCATCGGATAAAGGAGCACCAATTAATGCATTCGCTGCTGCCAATGCACCAACGATGGCTGATGCACTGCTCCCGAGTCCCCGCGTAAGCGGAATATCGGAATACATGGAAATCTCCAATTCAGGGATGGATACCCCAGCTTCATTGAATACCATCTGTGCCACTTCGTAAATCAAATTCGATTTATCTGTTGGCAGGCCTGTCAAATGATTGCCGTGAAGATGAAATGACGTCTGCTCGGCAGGTTTCATTTCCAACCAGGCATACAAAGACAATGCCATGCCCAGGGTATCAAACCCCGGACCGAGATTGGCTGTGCTTGCAGGTATTTTTACGGTTAGCTTTTCACGCAAACTCATACAGATTGCTGCTCCAGTTGTGCAATGGCCGCCATTACTGCTTCTTCCGTATCTTCAACAACAAGTGGCTCAGTCGCTACTGTTTTGATCGCAATATTAGGATCTTTCAGGCCATTACCTGTCAGTACACAAACTACAGTCTCTCCGCCTTTAAAGTACCCTTCACTCTTCAGTTTGTATACACCGGCAAGGGAAGCCGCAGAAGCAGGTTCAGCAAAAATTCCTTCCCGAGAAGCAAGTGTACGATACGCTGTCAGGATTTGTTCATCCGTTACATAGTTGATCTGTCCACCAGATTCCTCAGCTGCAGCTACTGCCGTTTTCCAGCTCGCCGGATTACCGATTCGAATTGCTGTTGCTACCGTTTCAGGTTCAAGAATCGGCTCACCTTTGACAATGGCCATCGCACCTTCTGCTTCGAAACCAACCATACGTGGAAGCGTGTTGGATTTACCTGCCTCTTTATATTCTTTGAAGCCTTTCCAATAAGCCGAGATATTACCCGCATTACCGACTGGGATAGCCAGAACGTCAGGCGCTTCGCCAAGTTGTTCAATAACTTCAAACGCCGCTGTCTTCTGTCCTTCAATCCGGAATGGATTCACAGAGTTTACAAGCGTGATTGGATGTTTGGCTGTGATCTCACGCACAATCTCCAGTGCACGGTCAAAGTTACCATTAATCGCGATCACTTTAGCTCCATAGATCATGGCTTGGGCCAGTTTACCCAATGCAATGTTGTTATTCGGGATTAGTACGATACAATTGAGGCCACCACGTGCGGCGTAGGCCGCTGCAGCTGCTGACGTATTACCTGTGGATGCACACATGATCGTACGGCTGCCCTCTTCCATAGCTTTGGCAACAGCCATAACCATACCGCGGTCTTTGAAAGATCCCGTAGGGTTCAAACCTTCGTATTTGAAATAGACATTCAAACCGAGTTCCTCAGACAGATTCTCTGCATGAATCAACGGTGTATTTCCTTCCTGAAGTGTAAGCAGGGGTGTATTTTCATTAACTGGAAGGTGCTCTCTGTATGTTTGCAAAAGTCCTTGATATCTCATTGTGGGTAAACTCCTTTATGTTTTAATAATCTGAAATGATGACCTGTTGAAACGGATATGATTAACTTGTACGTTATAACTGAAATAATTTTGAGGTGCCGTATGGAATAAGGACAATTATCCTTCGACCCGGTAAACACTCTTAATGCGGCGAATGACGCTGAGTGATTCAAAATGTTTTAACACTTTATCCATGCTTGCCTTACTTGCATTATGTGTAACGATAATGATCTCGGCATCCGGGTTGTGCTCATTCGGCTGTTGAACAACCGACGCCAGACTGACATCATATTCTGCGAAAATTTGTGTGATTTGTGCCAATACACCGGCTTTGTCGTCTACGTGTAGTAAAATAAAGTTTTTCGACACGATTTGCTCGTCGCTTTGTAGTCGCTTAATCTTATAAGGCACAATTGCTTTGAGACCGTTCACGCCAAGTTTAAGGTTTTTGGTAACCGCCACAATGTCAGCTACAACCGAAGTTGCCGTTGGGAGTTCTCCCGCACCCGCACCGTAGAACATCGTCTCACCTACAGCTTCACCGTGTACATATACTGCGTTGAACACACCGTTGACTGAAGCAATCGGGTGATTCTGTCTAACCATTGTCGGCTGAACGCTGATCGTGATCTCATCGCCAATACGGTCCGCAATACCAAGTAACTTCATCTCATAGCCCAGTCTTTTGGCATACATAATGTCTTCACGAGTTACGGAGGATATTCCTTTAACGGTTACATCCTTCAACTCCACATTGGTACGGAAACCGAGTGTACTCAAGATCGCCATTTTGCGAGCTGCGTCAAGTCCCTCCACATCGGATGTTGGATCCGATTCGGCATATCCCAGAGCCTGTGCTTCAGCCAGTACTTCTTCATAGGATGCACCTTCCTGACTCATTTTGGTCAGAATAAAGTTCGTTGTTCCGTTCACAATCCCCATAATGCGGGTAATCCGATCAGAAGAGAAACCTTCAATCAGCGTACGAATGATCGGAATCCCTCCAGCAACACTCGCCTCATAGAACACGTCACATTGTTTTTCCTGTGCCTTCGCCAAAATCTCTGTACCATGCAGTGCCATGAGATCTTTGTTTGCTGTTACGATATGTTTCCCACGTTCCAACGCTTCAAGAATATACTCCTTCGTCTGATCAATGCCGCCCATGACTTCAACGATGACATCAATATCCGGATGACGAATGACTTCCCAAGGATCTTCCGTAAGCTTGGCACGGTCTACAGCAATAACACGTTCTTTCTCTGTATTTTTCACTGCGATCTTCTCGATGATAATCGGCGACCCAACCTGACTGCTCAGATCCTCCTGATTCCCTTCCACAATGCGAACGACTCCCGTTCCGACAGTTCCCAGACCCAACAATCCGACTTTTACCGGTTTCACTAACGATCTACCCCCTAATGTCTATTCTTGTCCGTCAGTCCTGTATGTTAAAGCCTAATTACCCTTGGCCTACAATACGTGTACGTCTTACGCCAGGCATATCTTGCATTCGATCCAGCATTTCACCAATTTCGCCATGAAGATGTGTCGTTTCCACCGAAATGACAACATTGGCTCTTCCTTGAAGCGGGATACTCTGATTAATCGTGAGTACGTTAGCTCCATAACCAGCTACATGTCCAAGCACACGAGACAAGATCCCCGACTGATGCTCCAGATCAATGGAGATCGTTACAATTCTCTCGCGCTCAAGCTGGTTGATCAGATGAATTCCATCTTTGTACTTGTAAAAGGCACTCCGGCTTAATCCGACCTGTTCAACCGCCTCATGCACTGTTTTAACATCCCCAGAAGCCAGTAGTTCTTTTACCTGCATGGTCTTCACCACTGCCTCTGGTAAAATATCTTCCCGTACTAAGTAATAGCGTTCGTTCACAGAACGTCCTCTCCTCAAAGACTCATGTATTCATATAGTGGACATTATATAGGATCTATGACAAAAGGGCAATACATGACACGCCTATTTTTTGAAATACGTTCCTCACAGTATACAAGTTTATTCCTCTCCCATGTCAGGAAAAAACAAAAAAACGCAGAGTTGCGGGTCAACTTCCCACTTCTCTGCGTTCCTATATCAATCTGTCTCTCCACGGAAGACGGCTACTTAGTAGTAACTGCTACCTTCCACGAATTCGAATTCAAAGTCTCCAATACGAACGATGGTACCTTCTACAGCTCCGCGCTTACGCAACTCAGCGTCCACACCCATATAACGCAATGTACGTGCGAGCTTCAGTATAGCTTCATGCGAGTTCAGTTGCATCCGTTTCATCATGCGGTCAATCTTGGCACTTTCGACAACGAACATTTCGTTCTCACGCACAATTTTGAAACCATCGTCTTCTTTTTTGTCCAGACTATATACTTTACGTTCAGATACATCTGCTACCTCTTCAACCACTCGCTCGTCTGGAGCCTGATCCAGCAGATCAGCTGCACGATACAGAAGTTCTTGAATCCCTTTACGAGTCAAGGATGAAATTGGCATCACTTCAATATCAGGTTGAACTTCACGAACTTGCTGTAAAAATTGCTCCAGGTTCGCTTCAGAGTCTGGCATATCCATCTTGTTAGCTGCTACAACTTGCGTTCTCTCGGCGAGAAGCGGATTGTACAACTTCAATTCGTCATTGATTTTCTGCCAGTCTTCAAAAGGATCGCGTCCTTCCGAACCCGACATATCTACGACATGAACAATAATCCGAGTACGCTCGACATGACGTAGGAACTCATGTCCCAGTCCGACACCTTCATGCGCACCTTCAATCAGTCCAGGCAAATCGGCCATAACGAAGCTTCGGCCTTCTCCTACACCGACTACACCCAGATTCGGTGTAATGGTTGTGAAATGGTATGCACCGATCTTTGGCTTGGCTGACGAAACGACAGAAAGCAATGTAGATTTCCCGACACTCGGGAAACCAACCAGACCAACATCTGCCATCACTTTCAGTTCGAGTACGATGTAACGCTCTTGTCCTTCTTCACCATTCTCGGCAAGTTCAGGTGCAGGATTGTTCGGTGTAGCAAATCGGATGTTCCCTCGTCCGCCCCGACCACCACGAGCAATAACAACCTGTTGACCGTGACGTGTCATATCCGCCAGTACTTCTCCACTGTCTTCATCCAAGATGATAGTTCCTGGTGGAATGCGTACAATCATGTTCTCCGCGTTTGCACCATGCTGACTTTTGTTACGTCCCTTCTCACCACGTGGGGCCTTGAAGTGACGCTGGTAACGAAAATCCATCAACGTCCGCAAACCTTCATCCACCCGGAAAATGATGTCAGCTCCTCTGCCTCCATCGCCCCCGGCAGGTCCGCCGTTTGGTACATACTTCTCACGACGGAACGAAATAATTCCGTCCCCTCCGTCTCCGGCTTTTACATAAATCTTCGCTTTATCTACAAACATTGGTTAACCCCTTCTTCCTATATTCCACACGGCATTCTGAATTGTATAAACGTATCCTCAGACGGAAACTGCTCCGTTCTGACTTTTTTTCCTTTGAGTACGGCAGTAAGCTGCCGCAGTGTTTCCGGATCGGGTGTTTGATCCCCGTCCAGTCGGACAACCACATCTCCATGATCCTGTCCGAAGTTTAAGGTCAGTTTGCGAACCTCTCCCCAAGAAGACCGGCCGCCGCCATATTGATAGGCCCTGATTGCATCCGCAATCGCCCCGGTAAGTGACTCGCCATCCTCGGGAGAGACCAGAGCACTAAGCTGCAACTCATCTTCTATTTCCACATGCAATTCCAGCGCAATTCCACTGGCGCGAAAAGACTGAAGATAAAATACGAGGGAAGGAATACCTAATCTGGAGATTCGGCTTTCTTCTGTAACCCGCTCTTTTATTCTTTCCACACATTGCAAGGATTTATCAAGTTTGCCCAGCCGAAGATATCCATATAACACCTGAAGGTCGTTCATCCAGTCGTGTCGATGATGATTTAATGAAGCAATTGCTGTTTTTTCCATGGATTGTATGATGGCTCTGCGTTCCGCCTCCGCCTGTTTCTTCATCGCATTCACAGAAATGAGCAATACTGCGACGGACCACAATGCGCACACGACGCTTGAGATCATCGCCGGATACAACATAACGAAAACCAAAGGAATCAGAAGTGAACATGCCGCAATCCACGGCACTCTTTTCCAAGATTTCATGGCTTCTCCCCGTTCTACAAAACTCGGTTGGTCTACACCCACCGTAACCAAGTATAACATGTCTTTTCTGCCAGTTCATTATCGAATAACCGTTGAATACAAAAAACCTTCGGCAAAAATGCCGAAGGCTCCTTAGGCGGAATGCCGATATTACGCTTCTACTGCTGCTGCTACAGGAGCAACATTAACAGGATAGATGCTTACTTTTTTGCGATCGCGTCCCCAACGTTCGAATTTTACAACGCCGTCGATTTTCGCGAACAAAGTGTCATCTTTACCGATGCCAACGTTAGTTCCTGGGTGAATTTTCGTTCCGCGTTGGCGAACGAGAATGCTACCACCAGTTACAGTTTGACCATCAGCACGTTTAACACCCAGACGTTGAGCATTACTGTCACGTCCGTTCTTCGTGGAACCTACACCTTTTTTCGATGCGAATAACTGAAGATTTAATTTCAACATGATTGGTTGTCCTCCTTCTTTGCTTATTTGAATTGCTGTATTTTAATATACTTCCCGTATGACTCTGCAATATTAGAGAGCATAACCACCATGGATTCGAGTAACAATTGTACCTGGGACCAAGTTTCCCCTCTCTCTAACAAAGGTAAAGAACCGCTTAAAAAGCCATTCTTCATCTTGGCATCCATTTCGACACCGGTCAATGTTTCAATCGAGTTCACCGTACCCACTGTAACAGCGGATACCCCGGCACATACGATGTCTTCTCCCCGCTTGGCAAAATTAGCATGCCCTTCAATGGAAAAACGTTCGATGTTCCCGTCCTCATCACGAAAGATTTGAACGATAATCACTTATCGCACCTTCTTTACGCTTTGATTGTTTCGATAGTTACTTTAGTGTACGGTTGACGGTGACCTTGCTTCACATGGTAGTTCTTTTTAGGTTTGTATTTGTATACGATAACCTTTTGTCCTTTGCCATGTTTCTCCACTTTAGCCGTTACAGTAGCTCCGGAAATCAATGGTGTACCTGCTGTCAAACCTTGATCGTTAGATACAGCCAGGACACGGTCGAACGTTACGCTTTCGCCATCGTTCGCAGTCAATTTCTCGATGAACAGAACATCGCCCTCTTGGACTTTGTACTGTTTGCCGCCTGTTTCAATAATTGCGTACATTTGCCTTGCACCTCCTCATGTCTCAGACTCGCCCGTTCTCAGGTGACAGTGTCCTTGCGGAACTGTTCTTATACCCGGCCAGTGCGGTTACAGCATGTGCAAGACCATTAGGCTAAACACATACTTGAAGATTATATCACGCAATATATCAAAAATCAATGCAAAGGTGAAATATATCTTTTTCCCGTTCCATGGCAGGAAGAACACGGCTCCACATAGGGTAACGTACTTTCTTCCCGCACTTTCTTACGGGTAAGTTCGAGCAAACCCAGCTTGGTCCAACCCATTACAAACGCTTTGGTCCGATCCTTCTTGAGCTCACCCTCCAAGGTTGCTGCGACTTCATGCCGATTCGAAGTTTCCTCCATATCAATGAAGTCGACAATAATCATGCCACCGATATCTCGCAGGCGCATCAGACGAGCAATCTCCACTGCTGCTTGTATGTTGGTCTCTGTCACGGTCTCTTCCAGACTGTCACCGCCAGCTCCCGTATATTTACCCGTGTTCACATCCACTACAGTCAGAGCTTCGGTATGATCAATAACAATGTATCCGCCTCCGGGCAACCACACTTTCCGAGCAAAATCCTTATTCAACTGTTCCTGCACACCATAGGCAGCAAAGATGGATTCTGTTCCTCGATACACCTGTACTTTGGGTTGATGACCAGGACTAATCTCTTCGAGCAATGCTTTTACCTCACGGGCTTGTCCTTCACTATCAGTGATGACTTCGTCACTCCCTGGCGTATACACATCTCTGATGATTCGCTGTACCATGCTATGATCCCGATGCAAGAGGCTTGGTGAAGGCAAACTGTCCGCTTTTTCACGAATCAGATACCACTGCGCGCGTAATGTTTCCAAGTCCGACTTAATGGCTTCATGCTGCTCTTCTCCAGATACGGTCCGAATAATAAGTCCTTCTTCATCCCGCCTCAGTTGCTCCCCAAGTGCCTTAAGACGGGAACGATCCCCTTCACGGGCAATTTTCTTGGATACCGCTACATAGTCAGCAACAGGCATGTAGACAAGCCAACGGCCCGGGAGTGAATAATGAGTCGTCACCCGGGCTCCCTTGCCTCCTACCGGTTCTTTCAGAACCTGAACAATGACTTCCTGACCCGGACGAAGCAACTCCGAGATGGAAGGCTTCACCTTGGGCTGTTTCTCCAGATGGGGATGCAACACATCGTCCACATAGAGAAACGCATTCTTTTTCTGACCAATATCCACAAAAGCAGCTTGCATACCTGGTAACACATTCACGACCCGTCCCTTGAAAAAGGAACCCAGCAGTCCACGATCACGTGTACGCTCTGCCGTAAATTCCACAGCTTTGCCTTCTTCCAGAAGCGCCATTTGCATGAGGTTATGTTCATTATGTACTATCATTTGTTTCATGGCTTCACCTCTAGAAGACAATTCAAATCATCCACATCCATTTCAGTATCTTTTCAATTCTCATTGTACATATATTAACCCATTTCAGAACAGGTCCACCAGAACACTACAATTTATTACCATTTTGTTGAAAATAGGAACCGATAATCCGTTGCTCAGGCAATACGGCCATAATTCGACCCTGTCTGTTCATCACGTATACCATATGGTATCTTTCTCTCTTTAATAGACGCAAAATAGTGTCCAAAGGTTTCGCCGGGAATGAGATTATTGGCTGCGCCAAACTGCCAGTAGCCGCGTGACGAGCAAACGCACCCTCTCGATTCATCAGAAAACGAATAAAGCGATAGGGCACATTTCGGTAATCCGTTACGTTGGAATAGAACAAAAAAAGGCCGATTAACAGAATGTTGAGCGGTAGGCCGTAGTCTCCAGTAAACCATCGGCTGATAGCATATAAAATAACCCCTACGCTACACAGAATGCTAATTCTGTAAGTCCACATTAATGTTGTATAGTAAGGTGCCCACAGACTGACAAGTGCCTGAACAACTTTACCTCCGTCCAGAGGAAGTACAGGCAGCAGATTAAATAGGGCAATGAGCAGGTTCCCCTGAATGATATAGTTGAGAAATACCGGATCGCCCAGATTGCCATACTGCAACAGCATAACCACGCCAACCATCAGGATGTTTTGTAATGGACCAGCCAGAGCAATCATGATTTCCCGGTAGGCCGTGATCGTACCTCCATCTTCGATAACCGCAACTCCTCCAAAAGGAAGCATCTGGATCGACAAGACACGATAGCCCAGAAGTGCTGCCGCCGCAGCATGTCCACATTCATGAATGAATACGATGGCAAACAACGTAATAAGCTCAATAAAATGTCCAGTCAGAAGGGAGGCCATCATGATAATTACAAAAAACGGATGAAACGTAATATGGACTCCCCACACCCTAATCAAGGGCAACAACTTCCGCCGGGTCTACGTACTCCTCCCCCTCTTTGACTGCAAAATAGAGCGTGGCCGGTTGTTCACCACCCGTAGCCTTGAGACTCCCCACTGGATTCCCCGCTTCCACCCAATCATTCACGCTCACTTCACTTTCGTTCAGCCGACCGTATATTGCCGTGACATTGCCTGTATGTTGGATGACAACTGTGAATCCACTTGCTGCATCTCCGATAACCTCCATGACACGCCCAGCATCAGAACTTGCGACCTGTATAAGTTCTGCACCTGCGGCATCCGGAACGATCTCAATTCCCTTCATGCTCAGCGCGAATGGCTGAACCACTGTGCCTGAGATCGGTTTGCCCAGTAACTGCCTTACTTTCAATCCGTTCACGGCATCCGTCGTATGTCCGAGGACCGGAAGAAACGAAGGCGTTCCTCCAAAATGCCGTTCATACCAAGCCGCTGCTGAGGCAAAATCCATATCCCGATGGAGTGCATCCGCAATTACTGTTTTGGGTGATGTCGTCCACGATGTATCCAACTGAAATAGACCCCATACTCCGCCAAATATCAAAGCGCTAATAACCGTCCGTTTGAGAAGTGACTTGAACAGGTTGAATCTCGAATGCCCTCCTGGAACGAAATGACCATTCTCTTTTTTCCACAACCATTCCGGATCTCTTTCCTGTGTCCCCTCACTAGGCGGCGTAAATGGTTTTGGGTGTATGATCTCATTCTTGTCCAACAGTGAACCTAATTTCTGCTCCTGTAAGACCTCCACAGTGGCACCATCCATCAGTCGCCGGATACGTTCTTCTCGTCTCTGCTTGATTCTGAGTTTCGTGTTCATGGAATGTCCTCCCGCCGAGGCTTGTTTACTACATCCTATGAAGAGGTGGTTGATAATATGAACAAGCCTGCCCGCAGGTAACAAAAAAAGCCGGGCTATAAGCCACGGCTGTCATGTAATCAGATAATGAATAAGTCCATTTAAATGAGTTAACCCATTCCCAAGAACTTTTTGAAACGAGTAAAAGCACCCTTTTTCTGCTCCAGCTGCATCAATGGGACCGTATCTCCCAGAATGCGTCGTGCGATATTCCGATACGCAATTGCCGCAAGTGAATCCGGATTCATGACCGTAGGTTCTCCTGAATTGGCCGCTTTGATGACCAGTTCATCATCAGGCACGATGCCAATCAGGTCAATATTAAGTACTTGTAAAATACCATCGATATCTAACATGTCACCCGATTTAACCATATTATTGCGAATTCGATTCACCACCAGTTTTGGTGATTGAATGTGCGAACTCTCCAGCAGGCCGATGACACGATCCGCATCACGTACTGCAGCATTTTCCGGTGTAGTGACCACGATGGCCTGATCTGCTCCTGCTACCGCATTTTTGAAACCCTGCTCTATGCCGGCTGGGCAATCAATAATGACGTATTCAAAATCTTTTTTCAATTCAAGGATAATATCCTTGACCTGTTCTGGCGATACTGAGTTTTTGTCTCTCGTCTGCGCCGCAGGCAACATATATAATTCTTCGAAACGCTTGTCTTTGACCAAAGCCTGATTCAGACGGCAGCGGCCGTCCGCAACGTCGCACAGATCGTAAATAATACGGTTTTCGAGTCCCATCACGACATCCAAATTACGAAGGCCGATATCGGTATCTACCAGACAAACCTTTTTGCCGAGCAGCGCCAGCGCTGTCCCGATGTTTGCCGAGGTGGTTGTTTTACCCACGCCGCCTTTACCCGAAGTGATCACGATCGCCTCTCCCATGAGCTACACTCCTTTAAACACATTAAAATCTCGGCGTAACCGAACGATATTGCTCATTTTGTCTATCTGCATCTGATTGTCCTGTAAGTAAGCAAATTCCATTCCGGTCTCTCGGCTCTCCCATTCATCGGGAGGACGACTGATGATATCCGCAATCCGCAGCTGCGTCGGTGCAAATACCGAAGCGGCAATGATCGCTTCCTCGTCCCCGCCAATTCCGGCATGAGCCATACCTCTGAGTGAACCCAACACATATATATCTCCGGTACACGTCACTGTGCCCCCCGGATTGATATCCCCAAGAAACAGGAGATTTCCTTCATGATGAAGCACCTGACCTGAACGCACCATACCACACATGGTTACAATCGGCGGTGGTCCTTTAACCTCCGGTTGGAGTGCAGGTGAGTCGATGGATCGAATAAGCAGATTCCCTTTTTGCTTCAATATATCGAGGATTGCTTCTTTCTGGTCCTCTGTCACTTCGCGGGCACCCAACTTGATATCCACATGAACAATCGGTCCGGTCAAAATATTTTGATGGCTGTGTTCCAGCTTATAGCGGAGCTCATAGAGCAATTCCTCGAATTCACATTGATCGTCCAACAGGAAAACCAGGCCGTCTCGGATGCCTTTAATCGTTACGTGATTCGATTTTACCGTCATAAGCCTGTCCCTCCCATCTCATTACATTTCGTGCCCGGGGCCCCAAGTTCCTGCTTTGCGCTCCATAAATGTATTTAGGAAGCTTCTTCTGTCTTGCTCCGTCTCTTGCCGATCCGCTCCAGTTGTTTCCGAAGCGGGACATAAATGATCAAGGCAAACACAAAATGAATGAACAAATTAGGAATCATGTATTCAATCAACGCCCAGTCAAAGGTCACGTGGTTAAGTTGGAAGAGCTTGTACAGGAAAAATAGCATGGTGTCATTAAGCAGACTTCCCAAAATGACAACCGATACCATAACCGGCAGTGGTGCACGTGGTGCTTGAAAAATGAGTCCCATCATATATGCCGATAATCCCATCGAGAATCCATAAGGTCCAATCATCTCGCCGTAGAATACAACGTCATGCAATAGTCCAAAAAATATACCGAGTACTAGTGCCGTGTGACGATGATGATATACAGCGATAAACAAAATTACGATATAGACCAGATTGGCAGAAATACGCATCTGCCAGCCAGAAGGGATGAGCAGTGGCAAAATTGTGCCTTCCGCAATGAACAAAAGGAATAGTAACAGGAACAAAACTTGCTTACGTGTTACCATTATTCTTTTACCTCAGGCGGGATAATGACAATCAGCTCTTTCCAATCAAGGAAGCTTGCGTATGGTTTGATAATCGCAGTTCGCGTTAAACCGTACTCCCCAACTTCAACCTTTTCCACTTCACCAATCCGCATGTACTTCGGAAAATTGTTAATAATTCCGGAGGAGATAATCTCATCATCCTCTTTGATATTAGAATCCTCCGAGATTTTGGTCATCTTGAGCATGCCCGTCTTCGGATCGTAGCTCTCAATCATACCAAACACTTTCTCTTTACCTACCGCCGTTGCTGCAATGGCATTGGATGTCGGATCATTGGCGTCCATGGACGTTAACAGATTAACCGTTGATGTATATGAGCTGACATGACTGATCACGCCGACCAGCCCTTCCTGGGAGGTAACGGCCATCCCCGGCTTGATTCCCGCATTTTCACCGATATCAATGTTAATGGTTCTGCTATTTGGATCCGAATTGGCACTGATAACCTGAGCAATTCGTGAACCGTAATTATAGCGATTCTTCTGTTCTTCTGTGAAATTGAGCGCTTTCTGAAGCTGCTCATTCACTTGCTCCATATCATTGTACTTCAGTCGATCCCGGGTATAGTGACCCATCGCGATGCGGAGCTCTTCATTCTCTTCATATACCGTACGCATGTTCGCTACATCTTTGAAAAAGCCCGCTACATAGGAAGCGGGCTTGTAAAATACGTATTGTACAAATCCAACTGAATCCTTCAGGAATTTCTCCGGCCAGGATAGAGTGGTTCGCGGACTGAGCGTAAAGCCCATTAACGCGATAAATGTAACAAGGCCCACCAGCAAAACAAAAAGTCTTTTGTTGCCTAGCAGTTTAAACAGTTCGAACACCCTCTAACATCCATATTCTCTTCCGAGCCATGCCCGGCGGGGAGACTGTCAGACCTGTAGTCCCTGCGAGAATATCAGCCGATCCTCCCCTGTTAAGCGGGTAATAGCTCATCCCCGGGGTTAACCGGGTCCTCTATAAAGATATCTTGCCACTTGGTCGCTATGCCAAGTTAGGCAAATACCAATTAACGTTTGGAACGAACTGCCGAACTGCTTCTGCTTTTGAACAAATGAATATTCTCTAGCGCTTTACCTGTTCCGATTGCTACACAATCCAGCGGGTTCTCAGCCACAATGACAGGCATTCCTGTCTCACCAGCGAGAAGCTTGTCCAGGTTGCGAAGCAACGCCCCACCACCTGTAAGAACGATACCCCGATCCATGATATCGGCTGCAAGTTCAGGCGGGCATTTTTCCAGTGTTACTTTTACCGCTTCAACAATTGCATTCACGGTATCAGCCAGCGCTTCACTGATCTCGTCCGAAGTAATCGTAATTGTCTTCGGCAGACCTGTTACAAGGTCACGTCCACGAATTTCCATCGTTTCTACTTGTTCCAATGGCATAGCTGATCCGATGTCCATCTTCAATTGCTCCGATGTACGCTCACCGATCATCAGATTGTATTGGCGTTTGATGTACTGGATAACGGATTCATCCATCTCGTCACCTGCTACACGAACCGAACGGCTCGTTACAATACCACCAAGAGAGATAACTGCCACTTCCGTTGTACCGCCACCAATATCGACAACCATACTACCCGTTGGTTCCCATACAGGCAGATCTGCACCGATTGCAGCAGCAAAAGGCTCTTCAATTGTATAGGCTTCACGTGCTCCAGCCTGTTTGGTTGCATCTTCAACCGCACGTTGTTCTACTGCCGTGATCCCGGATGGTACACATACCATCACGTTTGGATGACGCTGGAACATGGAGCGTTGTTTTTGCGCCTCACGGATGAAATATTTGATCATCGTTGCCGTTGTATCGAAATCGGCAATAACGCCATCTTTCATTGGACGGATGGCACGAATGTTACCTGGTGTACGTCCAATCATTTTTTTGGCGGCTTCACCTACTGCCTCGATGCTATTTGTATCTGTCCGTATAGCGACAACCGAAGGTTCTCGCACCACAATTCCTTTTCCTCGTACATAAACCAACGTATTTGCTGTCCCCAAGTCAATACCCAAATCTTTCGTAAAACCACCAAACATAACATAATCTCCTTTTCTGCCTCATATAGCCGCTCCATTCTGATCCAGAGCGTAATAATTATATTCCCACGCAATACGTGGAGCTAATATTCGCATTTGTTTTTTTGCATTTGTAAAGTGAACCTATCTTTTACGGACAACGCCGTTAACATTCATAGGAAAACATCAACGCCAACCATTATATTATACTAAGCCCTTCTCCTTCAAACTTACGTACGTTCCATCTCCGATAATAATATGATCAAGCACGTCAATGCCAACAATAGCGCCTGCTTCAATTAGTCTCTTGGTTATTTGGATATCCTCCGGACTGGGCGTAGGATCACCACTCGGATGGTTGTGTGCGCACACAATCGATGCGCTGCTACATTTGATGGCAGCCCGGAACACTTCACGTGGATGTACAATCGAAGCGTTAAGGCTGCCCATGGAGAGTGTTTCCTGGGCAATAATATGATTTTTGCTATTCAGAAAGAGACACACAAAATGTTCTTTTTGCAAGTAACGCAATTGTTCGGTCAGGATATCAGCTGCATCACGCGGTGTACGAATTGAAGTCGACTGTGTGAGTCTGCTCTTGGCAATCCGATGACCCAGCTCAATGCCAGCTTTCAATTGCACAGCCTTGGCATTGCCGATCCCTTTCATCGCGGTCAGTTCTTCCAGACTCAAATCCATCAACGAGCGAATGCCACCCGCTTCGGCCAGAATCCGCTGTGCCATATGCACCGCGGATTCCTGTCTTGTGCCTGTTCGAAGTAAAATTGCCAGCAATTCAGCATGGCTTAAGGCGCCCGCCCCGTATTCCATCATGCGTTCTCTCGGGCGTTCTTCCTGGGGGATGTCGCGCATCATGTAGTGAGGCGACTCCATATGTTCCCTCTTTTCATTTCACAACATTTGGCTTCATTCATGTTCGTGGCAACACATGTACGCCGAACTCGTCCAACATATCACTTAGCAAAGATAGCGGCAAGCCAACCACATTAAAATAACATCCTTCAATGCGGTCGATCAGTGAAGCACCAATGCCCTGAATGGCATATGATCCTGCCTTATCTGAAGGCTCACCTGTCTGCACATAAGCACGGATGGTCGCATCCGACAGCTCTTTCATCGTTACATCGGTCTGGCGGTAATGAACTAACGACTGTCCATTGCCCGCATCAATACAAGCGACACCCGTGAACACCCGATGTACGCGCCCCTGCAGTCGGGATAACATACGTTCAGCATCCGCTTCGTCTAAGGGTTTGCCTAGAATCTCACCATCCAGAACAACAACGGTGTCACTACCAACAATAATGGCTTCCTGCTCGCGGCCTTCAAGCCCGCAATACACGGCAAGCGCCTTGCGCAAAGCAAGTTCCTGTACCGTCTGTTCAGGTGTCCACTCTGGTGGTGTATCTTCATTGGCATGACTTGGTATTACATCAAACGCTAGGTGGAGTGATGCGATCAGTTCTTTGCGCCGAGGCGATGTGGAGGCCAGAATAATAGGGCGCTGTTGTGTGTTATCCAAAATGAACGGCTCCTTATGCCACGGCAACATCCTGTCCGGATCACGATAATAGATGTCACTGGTTTAATTTTTTTCGTCATAACTCGTCATTCTCCTACAGTCTGCGATACAGCCACACAGCGGCAATCATACCGATCAGACTCAGAAGGCTCATTTGAAATTGAAGTGAAATATTATAACTGATAATATCCAGATCAGCCTGTGGCGACCAACGTATGGTCGTGGCTTTCGTAAGAAAGGCTACTGCCTTTACAGGCTGCAGTGCCTTGGCGATCCACGCTCCGGCCATCCAGCCGAGCAGCAGAAACAGCAATAACATGCCGAAGTTTTTTTTCATCGGTAATCTTCCCTCGCCATTTTTTGACACCCACATTATTATACGGGGTTTTGTACGTCAATACAAACACAAATCCGGCAAGGGGAACTATTTCCAGTTCCTTGCCGGATGGGTATTTCCAAGCGTTGTTATGGGAAAGAGCATGTTACTGCTTTATCGCTTCGAGCCATTTTTTCTGCTGCAGTACATAATCCATCAGATCGGACTGCACGGACCACATGTGTACATCATCCGGGTTTTTGTTGTACTCCGCGATAGCCGTAATTGCACTGTTCATTGATTTCTCCATTCCACCAATAATAGGTTGTACATCTGCGGTCAGGCCAGGTGTAAGACTATTCAATCCCGTCAGCCATGACTCGTGCTTATTTTGAATCGCGGTCATCGTTTCTGTAGAAACTGCTGCCGGAGCAGACTGTCCCAGCTGCTGAATGGACAAGGTAGATAATTGTTCCACCAGTGCAGAACTGTTTGTGAAGAACAGCTGCACATCCTCTTGTTTGCCACCGAATATAGCCGGGTTGATCTCAGGGTTCACAATCTCCTTGACATACAGTTCAACTCCCTGGGCTTTTAACCTGGAGCTAAGTAGCTTGGCCTCTTCACGATCAGCCGAAATGCCTGCATATACTCGATTGCCATCTTCAGGATCAGAACCTGCGGCTATACCTGCCTGAGCCAGTTCAAGCTTAGCCTGCTCAGCTCGTTCAGGAGAACTGAACACGCCGTATTGAAGTGCATAATACGTACTGCCAGTCGCCGCTGTCTGAAGTTGCTGCTCTGTACCTGCAGTCCCCTCCTGACCCGTCACAGTGGAAACTGCCTGATTGACGGGCAGAAGATCGCCTGGCTTCGCGGCTCCTTCTTTATTAAAAAATGAAAGAATAACCATACCAAAAAGTGCTCCGGTAACAAGTGCACCAGTGACAGAACCAATCATTTTCCAGCCTCTTGGAGGGCGATTGCGTTTATAGGAATAGTTCTCCGAATCTGCAAGCCAGTCGTGGCCCTGATCATCATGGGCATTGGACAGATCACGACGCTCTTCCTCCGGATTATCGGTGTGATTAACATAACCGTAACCGGAACGGTTCCCAAAATAATGGGCCTCATCCAAGTTCAAGTTCGAATCATGACTCACCCGTTCGTCAGGTTCAGGTACAGTAGAGCTTGTCAGCACCGTCTCTCCCCAGTCTCCGGGGATATCCTCAGGCGTCCATGATGGGGTTGTATCCATCTTAGGCGTTAGCGGTTGATTATGCGGTAATTCTTCACTTAACGTCACCAATGGACTGGACGCAGATATCCTCTTGTTTTCAGGCTTGTCCGACTCATGATCCCCGAAGCGAAACGTCATTCTAGCATTGCTCACCCGTACCCTCTCCTTTGTCCCATTTATATAAGCTATATGCAGAGACTGGAGAATACATTCCATATAACGCAAAAAACGCCTGCTTCGTATCGAAGACAGGCGATTTCTCAATTGATCTATTTCAAACCTTTGGCAAGTGTATCGCCGACTTTCCAAATATCACCTGCGCCCATCGTAATCACAAGATCTCCTGGCTGCAGACGATGTTGCAGATCAGCTACCACTTCTTCTTTTGTAGGAAGGTAACGTGCAGAAGCATTACTGTTTTGAACGATCAGTTCAACCAGTCGGGCTGAGGTTACCCCTTCGATCTGTTTTTCGCCCGCAGGAGAATAGATGTCCGTAATAAGCACCTCATCCGCTTCCGCGAAAGCACGACTGAACGCATCCAGCAGGAAGAATGTCCGCGTATAACGCTGTGGCTGGAATACCGCAATAATGCGTTTGCCCGTTGCTTTGGCCGCACTAATGGTAGCTTCAATCTCAGTCGGGTGATGAGCATAATCATCGATGATCAGCATATCGCGCGCCTCGCCCAATACCTGGAATCTGCGTTTGGCTCCGTGGAACTGGATGATAGCTGCCACAATCTTCTCAAATGGAATGCCTGCTTCCAAACAGGTAATCACAGTAGCCATTGCATTATAAACGTTATGCTTACCCGGCACTGATAATTCCACCGTGCCCATAGCAGCACCCTGATGATTCATCGTAAAGGAGATACGGCGATCGCCCAGTACAATATCCGTTGCCGTATAATCCGCAGCACGATCAATACCATAGGTTGTAATCCGTGACTTGAGTTCTGGCAAAATCGCTTGAACATTCTCGTCGTCAGAACACACAATCGCTGTTCCTTCCGGACGAATCTGGCTCAGGAACTGCACATAAGCCCTTTTGAGCTCCTCAAAATCACTGTTGTAATTCTCCAGATGATCTGCCTCAATATTGGTTACAATACCGAGCCATGGATGGTACTGCAAAAACGAACCATCGCTCTCGTCCGCTTCAGCGACTACCCAGTCTCCTTGACCGGCCTTCGCGTTGGTACCCACATTCATGATTTCTCCGCCAATAATGTATGTCGGATCTGTATCACATTTATCCATAACAAGTGCAATCATGGATGAAGTGGTTGTTTTACCATGAGCCCCAGCTACAGCCACACCTTTACGTTCGTTCAACAAACGTGCAAGCATCTGGGAACGATGCAGAATCGGAATGTTCAGCTCTGCAGCTGCTACCCGTTCCACATTATCAGCAGGCGCTGCCGTAGAGTAGACAACAAGATCTGCTCCAGTGACGTGCTCTGCCGTATGTCCGATATATATTTTCGCTCCCTTGGCTGCCAACTTCTCGGTCAACTCCTGTGAAGCGACATCCGATCCGGTAACGGTGTATCCCATTTCCAACATAACTCTTGCGATGGCACTCATGCCATATCCGCCAATCCCTATAAAATGAACGTGTTCCGATGTATTTAACAAAACTTTCACCAACCTTTTTCAGAATCGGTTTGATGCAAAAGGGCTGCCCGCACATCCGCAATCAGGTACAGTGTGCCGGAGACCACCCCCAGATCTTCCGCTTCCGTCCGTGACTTCAATAGATCAAGTGCCTTTGCCCATTCGGGCTCGACGATGATTTCCAGTTCCTGCTTCGCAATGGCGGGACGTACCCGTTCGACAATCTGCAGCAATTCGGCTGCATCCATTTTGCGTCGGAAATCTGGCTCGGTCAGGATCAGCGTATCCACTAGTGGCAGTATATGCTGCAAATACGCTTCGTGATGCTTATTTGCCAACATACCCATCATCAAAATTAACTTGTTGTGCGGATAGACATCCATAATGCTCTTGGCCAGTGACTCTGCCCCTTCCGGATTATGTGCTCCATCAAGCACAATTCGGGGTTCATCGACGACTTTTTCGAATCTTCCTGCCCAGAAAGCATTCTCCAGTCCAAGTGCAATATCGTTGTCATCCAGCATAAATGCCATGTATTGTCTAAGCAATTCAAGCACCATAAGTGCGGCCGCTGCATTGTCACATTGATGTGAGCCCTGCATGCGTATGCGAACGTCCAGATCACGGAACGGGCCTGTAAAATGAAAAGATTGTCCGTTCTCATTGCTGTCCAGTCTATGATAAGAGAATTGATCTCCAGCCAAATACACGCTTGATTGAAGCTGCTGTGCTTTCTCCTGAATCACCTTCACAGCTTCGGGTTGAGTCGCGCAAGTCACAACGGGTACTCCCGGCTTGATAATACCTGCCTTTTCTCCAGCAATCTGCTCAATCGTATCTCCAAGCACATCCGTATGATCCATACCAATGTTGGTGATGACGGACACAACAGGTGCGACAATATTCGTTACGTCCATCCTTCCCCCTAGCCCCGTCTCCCATACCACAACGTCAGGGTAACACTCCTCTGCATAGTATAGAAGCGCCAGAGCCGTGGACACCTCAAACATCGTGGGTGATCCAAGCGGAGTGGAGGCCATTTCCATGACCAGTGGATGTAATCGGTTCGAGAGCTTAAGCAGGATTTCTTCAGGAATATCCTCACCGTTGTATTGAAAACGGTTTGTAAACTTGGTGATATAAGGCGACGTAAAGGTACCCACATCATATCCAGCCTGAAGAAGCACTGACGTCAAAAAAGCGCAAGTCGAACCTTTGCCGTTCGTTCCCGCGACATGAATAAATTTGAGACGTTGGTGTGGATTGCCTAACATGGACATCAGACTCTCGATTCGTTCCAATCCAGGTCGGATGCCAAAAGGAATAAGGCCATTGATCCAGTCCACGGCCTCGTTGTACGTAAGTAAAGGAGCTGCTGCATCTGTCCCGTCTAATTCCGTCATCTGATTCACCTTCGGTCCCGAGTTTGAGTGAAAAAAGCGGCCGGATGGCATAATGGCTCTCCATCCGACCCACATATATTAACCTTTAAGTTCCTTGATTCGTGCAATCACTTTATCCCGTTTATCGGAATAATCTGCTTGTTTGGCGCGCTCTTCCTCAATAACTTTGGCAGGAGCTTTGGCTACAAAGCCTTCGTTCGCCAGCTTTTTCTCTACACGGAGAACTTCGCCCTCAAGGTTCTCCAACTCTTTCTCCAAACGAGCCACTTCCTGCTCGATATCAATAAGACCTGCGAGCGGCAAGTATAGTTCTGCCCCCGTAATGATCGCAGTCATTGCCTTATCCGGTGAGTTTAAATCCAGCCCACTATCGAACTCGGACGTATTACAGAAACGTTTGATGTAGTGACTGTTACGCGCAATGATGCTGGACGTCTCCGCACTATTTGCTTTGACCATCAGCTCGATCTTTTTGCTCATCGGCACGTTCACTTCTGCACGAATGTTTCGCACTGCACGAATGGTATCCATAAGCAGGTTCATCTCGGCAACAGCCTCTGGGTTCTCAAGAGCAGGATCATATACCGGCCATGATGCCAGCGTAATGGTCTCACCTTCATGCGGCAGATGCTGCCAGATTTCTTCGGAGATGTATGGCATAAACGGATGAATCAGGCGCATGGTTTGATCCAGCACATAAGCAAGCACGGATTGTGTTTTCTTCTTGGCAACCGGATCTTCCCCATAGAAGGACAGCTTAGCAAACTCGATGTACCAGTCACACAGGTCATCCCAGATAAAGTTATACAACACACGACCCGTTTCCCCAAATTCATACGCTTCGATTAGACGCGTAATATCGCGGGAAGTTTCGTTCAGACGGTGCAAAATCCAATAATCGGCTGTACCAAGCTCTCCGCTAATGTCACGTTCCTCATAGGTGAATCCTTCCAGATTCATCAATGCAAAGCGCGAAGCATTCCAGATCTTGTTGGCAAAGTTACGAGCCTGCTCCACTCGTTCCCAACGGAAACGCAGATCCTGACCTGGCGTGCTGCTGGTTGAGATCATGTAACGCATTGCATCTGCGCCGTATTTCTCAATCACATCCAGCGGATCTACACCGTTGCCCAGTGATTTGGACATTTTGCGTCCATCTGCATCACGAACAAGACCATGCATCAGCACATCCTTGAACGGAATCTCATCGGTGAATTCCAGTGCAGTGAAAATCATACGTGCAACCCAGAAATATATGATGTCATACCCTGTCACAAGTACACTTGTCGGATAATAACGTTTCAGGTCTTCCGTATCTTCCGGCCAGCCTAGTGTGGAGAATGGCCATAAGCCGGAGCTAAACCAAGTATCGAGTACGTCTTCGTCCTGTCTGAGCTTGCGTCCAGCATTCTCTGGCAGCGTTGTTGGATCTTCAGCAGATACGATGATTTCACCTGTTTCTTCATCATACCAAGCAGGTATACGATGTCCCCACCACAGTTGACGGGAAATACACCAGTCACGAACGTTCTCGATCCAGTTCAGATAGGTTTTCTCAAAACGATCTGGAACAAAATTAACCCCTTCGCCGCTCTGTTGTTTCTTAATCGCTCTCTCTGCAAGTGGCTTCATCTCAACGAACCACTGTGTAGACAGATATGGCTCAACAACAGCTCCGGTACGTTCACTGTGTCCAACCTGATGCGTGTGATCCTCAATGTTGATCAATACGCCCTGCTCTTTCAAGTCAGCAACAATCTGCTTGCGGCAGTCACTGCGATCCAGTCCCTGATACTTGCCTGCCTCAGCATTCATTGTGCCGCTCTCATCCATTACCGTAATCTGAGGCAGATCATGACGAAGACCTACTTCAAAGTCATTTGGATCATGCGCAGGTGTGATTTTAACTGCACCACTTCCAAACTCTTTATCCACATAATCATCAGCGATAATTGGAATTTCGCGTCCAATGATAGGCAGTACAAGTACTTTACCAATCATATCTGCATAACGCTCATCCTTCGGATGAACAGCAACCGCTGTATCACCCAGCATCGTTTCAGGACGCGTTGTTGCCACTGTAACGTAGCCACTTCCGTCTTTGAGCGGGTACCGCAGATGGTACAGGTGACCCTGAACCTCTTTATATTCAACCTCAATGTCGGACAGAGCTGTCCGGTTCACCGGGTCCCAGTTAATGATGCGTTTGCCTCGGTAAATAAGGCCTTTTTCATACAGTTGAACAAATACTTTACGAACCGCTTGGGACAGACCTTCATCCAGCGTAAAACGTTCACGTGAGTAATCAAGCGACAATCCCATTTTGCCCCATTGCTGACGAATGGTAGTGGCATATTGATCTTTCCAGTCCCATACCTTCTCCAGAAACTTCTCACGTCCCAGATCATAACGAGTCAGACCTTCTTCACGCAGCTTCTGCTCCACTTTGGTTTGGGTAGCAATACCTGCATGGTCGGAACCCGGAAGCCACAGTGCGTCATAACCTTGCATCCGTTTGGTGCGGATCAGAATATCCTGCAGTGTAAAATCAAGCGCATGCCCAATGTGCAGCATCCCGGTCACATTTGGGGGTGGAATTACAATCGTATACGGCTCGGCATCTTTACGTTGACCGGCTTTGAAATATCCACGTTCCATCCAGGTGGAGTACCATTTATCCTCTGCCGCCTTAGGATCGTAAGTGGTCGGCATTTCTGTTGTAGCTGATTTTTTTTCCTCAGACATGTGTCATTCCTCCGTTACTTCATCATCTTCGCCAAAAAAAACAAAAAAACCTTTCATCCATCAAAGGACGAAAGGTTAGCTTTCGCGGTACCACCTTTGTTTCACGCCTACAGCAAGATAGACTTCACCCTCTGTACATGACGTGACACTTCAAGCAGATAACGGCTGCTACCGGCCCATCCTACCTCAGAAATAAATGACGATAGATCTCATTCATCCCTTGTATTCAAACAGGCAACTCCCGGGCGACTTCGATCAGTTGGTTCCTGCGGAATCTCACAGCGTTGCAATTCCACTCTCTGAAAGGTCATACTGTCTACTACTCCCGTTCCACGTTGTTCTTCAAAAAACCTACACACATCATACCTTGCTCGTGCGCGATAGTCAACCTGACAACAGCGGATAAAGAGCGCTGGAATGCAGGTTTAGGACGAATCATGCAAAAACCCGCAATCCTCAAGGGGATCACGGGTCGTAACGAAGGCTTTAACTGAGGCTTAAGGGATGTACAATATCTGACCTTCTTCCACAACCTGCTCAGATAATCGGTTATACAACTGAAGTTCCCTCGTGCTCAATTGATATCGATCTGCAATAGCATCCAGTGTATCTTCTCGCTGAACAATGCAAAGTTTCACCTTGCGGAACGGGGTCTGGTCCACGATCGTTCCCAGGAACAGGTTCTTCCATTCCACATCATCAGCTGGATACGTTTCTTCCTGTACCACACCCGCAGGAACCTCATCGCCTCGCTCCACTTCAGCATCGCGTGCCGCTCTACCGGAGGATAACAAGGAAGAGATACCTACGCCCTCTTCTTGCCGTGGTGCGGATTCTTTTTTGCTGCCAAAAGCAACCTTCAGCTCCGGCTTGTCTTCCGTCTCAGCCACAGGTTCAGGAACAAATGCTTCGTTCTGTACGAACTCGTCTACCCCAGTCGCTTCAAAAGACGGTCGGTCTTCCTCAGGGTTGCCTGGTTCGGACGAAGCAAATACACCTTGCCAGTTCTCCGCCTGTGATTCGCCCGGGACATCGGCAACTGCCTGATTCTCCTGCTGAGGTACAGATCTCGCGGATTCGAAGTGCCATACCTCTGGTGCGTCCGGTACATCCGGTGATGCCAACTCATTAGATGATTGAGCAGTAGGCTCTGAGACTGCTTGATCTGCACTTCTCGAGTTCGCAGGCAATGCATCCACGGAAGGCTCGGACCAACCCGAAGACTCATCTTCCAGAGGCAACAATGGTTCCGACTCAGGGTAAGAAGCTAATCGATCTGCGGTCTCAGCCATAAATGACGAGATCGGAGAAGGTTCGCTGTATTGCTCATGAGATGCCAATTCATCTCCATTCGCTGTCAGAGATGCGGGATCTTCATTTGCATCAGGTTGTCTGTTTTCGTTAACGTACTCCGCACTTAGCTCCTCAGATTGAAGTGGCTCTGCGGATGACGCATTCGCATAATCCTGCTGCCATTCTTCGCTATTCCTTAATGTCTCTTCCCGTGTGGACAGGTCAGCGAATTCCGGAGCACCATATGCAAGTTCTGCTGCATTCGTAAGTCTCTCTTCCTCACTCCGCTGGAGCAGGTACTCTTGTGCAAATGTGTTGGGATCGCTACCTGCCTGTGCTGCTTCATCGGAACGGTTGGATTGCTGAGCATCAGGTGAATGAACAACTGTAAACTCATCTGCTGACCACACTTGTGGCTCTTCAACAGGAAAACCTTCGATACCTCGTAGCGACAACACGCCTGTAATGTTCAGACTGCGATTGGATAACAGATCCACGTCAAAATTTTCGATCTCGATGGAAATATCTTCAATCGATCTGACCCGGTTCAGCGGCACTGTGATCTCCACGGGAATGAAATGTTTGAGCTCCTCTGAAGCCTCATTTTCTCCTCTGTACGCACCTGTAAGTAAAAGATGCCCTCTTAATGTGGCATGATCATCCTGCCCTATGACTTGAATGCGTGGGTATAGTTCAATCTCCTCCAATTCCTCAATCGCAGGAACTCCCTCAGACAAATGAACGCGCTCATAAATATCGAACCGCAAACCATAAGGTTGATTCAACAAAGGTGGCGTCCTCCTTTCGGCATATGTTCACCATGATCCTTCTCATGGGACTGATCCATGGTCCAAATCCTTCGTTACCCCATCTATATGCCTTGAATGAGAGGAGCATGCCACCTTTTGAAAAACCTTGCTATATATGTTCAACTTATGGTTATTTACACTGTCACTCCAATGACAGAACAACCTTCTGATCGCTTTTATCCCCAGATTTTTTTCATTCCTTTTTATAAAGGGAAAACCCGGGGATAGCTTATGCTTCCGAAGCAGCTTTCTTTCAGAAAGCTTTTAGGCGAACGCTTTGCTTCTTCTGGTTGTTTCTGTCCTCTCTGTTTTCGTGTAAATAGTTAGTCGAACTTATATAGTGTATTAATAATTTTGACGCTCTCGCTCTGCCAATTGTGTGAAGTCGGATGGCCAAGGGTCGTTCACTTCAATCATCGCTCCGGTTAACGGATGACTAAACTTAAGCATCTCTCCGTGAAGTGCTTGTCGTCCAATGGCATCCGCTCTACCTCCATACAACGCATCACCAATAAGCGGATGTCCCGCGTAACTCAGGTGTACACGAATTTGGTGTGTGCGTCCTGTATCCAGCTTTAATCGTACAAGGGTTGCTCGTTCCCACACTTCGACGATCTCCACATGAGTAACAGCTTCCTGTCCACCTTCCGAGACACGCCTGCGCTGTTTGTGATGTCTATCCTTGCCAATCGGAGCATCAATTTTGTGGAGTTCAAGGGGGATTTGTCCACCTGCAATGGCTACATAATGGCGACCAATCTCTTTGCGACGCATCGCTTCATTCAGTTTGGCGAGGGCAAAAGCATTTTTGGCATACAGGACAGGTCCGGTTGTATCCTCGTCCAGTCGATGAACATGGCGTACGCTCGCCTGGATTCCGTTCATTTCATAATAAGAGGCAACCACATGATCCAGCGTGATGGCCTGATCGGCACGGCTTCCATCTGGATGCAGTTTCATACCTGCCGGTTTGTGCATAACCAGACAGAAATCGTCCTCATACAATACATCCACATCAGCCCAGCGTGGCTCGACATCGATTGGCTGGGACGCAAAAAGGGCCAGCCGAAGCCGGTCCCCTGCAAGTTGTATTCCTCGGTTTGCTTTCAACTGACGTAGCAATTTCTCCGGAAACTGAAGTTCAGACAATAGCCATTGCTCTGCAGCCATCGGTTTGTCCGAACTGCCTGTTACGGCTTTCCCTGGCATCAGCTCAAGCCATTCCCCGCGGCGTTTCCAACTTTTGATGGTCATAGCGATTGAAGAGCTTTACGATTCGCCTCAATCGTATCGTCAATATCCTGCTCTGTGTGCACACCAGAGACAAACATGCCTTCATATTGCGAAGGTGCAACACTTACACCTTGATCAATCATGGCCGCAAAATAACGACGGAATTGATCCAGATTGCTTTCTTTGGCAATATCATAATTGGTTACTGGAACGGCACTGAAGAATGGACAAACCATGGAACCCACACGGTTAATGGTTATCGCAATACCCGTCTCAGCTGCATTTTTCTCGAATCCGGCTTGCAAACGTGCAGACAATGTCTCCAGACGGTCATAGACCTCTGGTGTTAACAATTTGAGCGTGGTATATCCTGCTGCCATAGCCAACGGGTTCCCACTAAGTGTACCTGCCTGATAGATCGGTCCTGTTGGAGCAATCTGTTCCATCAGATCCCGACGACCACCATAAGCACCAACCGGGAGTCCGCCACCGATAACTTTACCCAGACAAGTCAGGTCAGGTGTAACCCCATATCGTCCCTGAGCACAGTTCAACCCTACGCGGAAACCGGTCATGACTTCGTCAAAAATAAGCAGGCTGCCATATTGGGTCGTCAAACTCCGCAGGCCTTCAAGGAAACCGGAAGCCGGAGGAACAACCCCCATGTTACCTGCCACAGGCTCCACAATAACAGCGGCCAGTTCTCCACCATAACGTTCAAAAGCAAGTCTCACGGACTCCAGATCGTTATAAGGCACCGTAATGGTATTCACAGCTACGCCTTCAGGCACGCCTGGACTATCTGGCAGACCCAGCGTTGCAACACCTGAGCCAGCCTTGATCAGCAAGCTGTCTGCATGTCCATGATATGATCCTTCAAACTTCAAAATTTTACTGCGTCCGGTTACCCCGCGTGCCAGTCGAATGGCACTCATCGTTGCTTCCGTGCCAGAATTAACCATCCGCACGATATCGATAGAAGGTACACGCTCACAGACCAGTTTTGCCATCTCGGTCTCCAGCAAGGTAGGCGCACCAAAGCTTGTTCCTTTGAGGGCTGTCTCACGCAAAGCTTCTACAACGTCAGGGTGTGCATGTCCCATAATGAGTGGGCCCCACGATCCCACATAGTCAATAAAAACATTGCCATCAATATCGTAGATTTTGGACCCTTCACCACGTTCTGCATAGATCGGAGTAAGTCCCACCGATTTGAATGCGCGTACAGGGCTGTTCACACCCCCGGGTATGTACTGCTTCGCTTCCTCAAACGCGCTGCGTGAGCGCTCATCATTGCGACGATTACCTTGTTGTGCAGTCATGAATATCCTCCTCAATGTAATTTATTTTATTTCTCAGCCAACCAGCGTGAAGCGTCTTTTCCGTAGTAGGTAATAATCATATCTGCACCTGCGCGTTTCATGCTGAGCAGGATTTCCATGGCAACTTTTTTCTCATCGATCCAGCCTTGAATCGCCGCTGCCTTCACCATGGCATACTCGCCACTTACATTATAGGCAACAAGCGGAAGATCAAATTGATCCTTAATCGTACGCATGACATCAAGATAGGACAGCGAAGGTTTAACCATTAGCATATCCGCTCCTTCGAGCACATCCGTCTCTGCTTCACGCAAGGCTTCACGCGCGTTCGCCGGGTCCATCTGATATGACTTGCGGTCTCCGAATTGTGGTGTGGAATCCGCAGCTTCACGGAATGGACCATAGAATGCGGATGCATATTTAACAGAGTAAGACATGATCGGAATGTGACTGAATCCATTCTCATCCAGTCCCGCGCGGATCGCTTGTACAAATCCATCCATCATGTTGGATGGTGCAATAATGTCCGCTCCTGCTTTGGCTTGAGACACTGCCGTTTGCACGAGCAGATCAAGTGATTCGTCATTTAACACATCTCCGCAGATGTGACCGTCAATCTCCACGGTGTGTACCATACCGCAGTGACCGTGATCCGTGAATTCACACAGACAAGTATCCGCAACAACCAGCAGTTCCGGGTACCAGGATTTGATCAATCTCGTCGCTTCCTGCACAATGCCATCTTCAGCGAAGCCAGATGAACCCACACTGTCCTTCGTCTCGGGAATACCAAACAATAACACGGCTGGAATTCCCAGCTCGGCAATTTCCGTTACTTCCTCCTGAAGACGATCCAGCGAGAAACGGAATACGCCAGGCATGGATTTAATTTCAGATTTCACATTTTCTCCATACGTCACATAGATCGGTTGAATAAAGTCGTCCACGGTTAGATGGGTCTCTCTAACCATATTGCGAATACCTGTGGATTGACGTAAACGGCGATGCCGTACAATTGGAAAACTCATACGAGTAAAACCTCCCTGAAAGTTAAATAGAGCAAAAAGGGAAGCGCGCTGGTATCCTATCGAATTCAGCACGCTTCATATGTTGACATGATTACATGTGTATTAATTTCGAAGAGCGCCTTCTTTGGTGCCTGTCCGTTTCCAGTCGCATAGCACTGTGATCAAGCTATCCATCGTTGCTTCCTCTGCCATCAGTGTAACCTTCAGTCCAGCGGCTTCTGCCGTTTTCGCTGTAACAGGTCCGATACACGCAACCTCCACATCTTTCAATAAAGGCAGTGGATCTTGTAATCCCATACGTTTCAACATACTCATGAAATTGGTAACCGTCGATGAACTTGTAAAGGTCACCGCATGAATACCACCTTCTTCAAGTAGCTTGAGTAGTTCGTCATCATCCTCACCAGCGAGGATCGTATCGTAGGTGATGGCTTCGGTGACCTGAAGTCCTCGTTCTCTCAACTGATCACGTAACCACGTACGTGCCAGATCACCGTGCGGAAGCAATACTCTCTGACCTTCCTTCAATTCGCTTTCAAAAGCCTCAAGCATGCCTTCGGCCTGGAAAGGACCTTTGACAACCTCTGCAACGATGCCATGTTTGCGCAAAGCGTCCGCTGTGGAAGGTCCTACGGCAGTAATTCTCGCTTGATGAATCGAGCGAATATCCTTGCCTTCCTGTTCCAGATGGCGGAAGAAAAACTCCACGCCGTTCACACTTGTGAAAAACACCCAGTCATAGGTATTTAAAGCACTGAAGGCGTCTTTGACACTTTGCTTGGCAGATTCACTGGATGGCATGACCGTCTCAATAACCGGAAACTCATACGGTTCGCCGCCGAGTTCCTCAATGCGATTCACCAGTTCACTCGCCTGACTGCGAGCACGGGTTACCAGAATTCGTTTGCCAAACAGCGGCAGCGCTTCTGCCCATTTCAACTGTTCCCGCTGATTGACGACATCTCCCACCACAATAACAGCTGGTGGTTGGAAATTGGCTTCGATCACTTTCGCTTCTATATCCTCAAGGGTACCTGTAAGGGTATCCTGTTCCGCTCGTGTTCCCCAACGAATTAGAGCTACCGGTGTTTGCGCTGGACGACCATGACGAATCAATTGTTCGCTGATATATCCAATTTTGGCAACCCCCATCATAAATACAAGTGTGCCCGTTGCATTCGTCACTTTATCCCAATGGATACTGCGATCAAGCTTGTCCGGACTCTCGTGCCCCGTAATAATAGAGATGGAAGATGCATAGTCACGGTGAGTCACAGGAATTCCGGCATACGCAGGTACACTTATTGCAGCGGTAACCCCAGGTACAATCTCAAACGGAATTCCGTTTTTGTGCAGCAAACCCGCCTCTTCGCCCACGCGTCCAAAGATAGTTGGATCGCCGCCCTTAAGCCGAACCACAACCTTGCCTTCAAGAGCCAAATCAACCAACAGTTGATTGATCTCTTCCTGTTTCATCGTATGCCGATCCGGGCGCTTGCCCACGTAAATCTTGACTGCGCCGGGTTTCATTTGTTTCAACAATCTCGGACTTGCCAAACGATCATAGACTACCGCATCGGCTTTCCCGATGGATTCCCACCCTTTTACCGTAATCAGCTTTGCATCCCCAGGACCTGCCCCTACCAAAAAGACCTTTCCCACCATGTCTTCATCCCCTAACTTCTGCCAGTATCTGCTCTGCTCCCCGTTCGATCAATCTCCAAGCCACTTCTTCTCCCAGACGAACCGGGTCCTTGCCGATCATAGCTTCCTTAAGAATCAGTCCACCATCCGGCGTGCCGACCATACCTGTTAATTGTAACGTGTTTTCACCATTCAGGGAATCTGCATCTTGCTGAGGCACCCACACCGCATGAGCACCGATCGGAACCTGGCAGCCCCCATTCAATACACTAAGAAAACGGCGTTCCGCCTGTACAGGAAATGCTGTCTCGGGGTCGTTATACAGCTGCAGCAAGTGCAACAGTTCCTCATCGTCTTCACGACATTCGATACCAAGCGCGCCTTGACCCACTGCCGGAAGGCAAGCTGTTTCCGTCAAGTACTCTGTGATCCGGTCTTCCCAGCCCATACGGTACAATCCTGCAGCTGCCAGAATAATCGCATCGAATCCTTCGGTCTCCAGCTTCCGCAAACGGGAATCAATATTGCCGCGAATCGATTCCAATTGCAAATCTGGACGATAGGCCTTTAATTGACTCGACCGGCGCAGACTGCTTGTTCCGACTCTAGCTCCTTCTGGCAGTTGATCCAGAGTAAGTCCACCATTGGAGATCAGCGCATCCCGTGGATCTGCACGACGAGGAATAGCACCATTGATTAATCCTTCGGGTAACTCGGAAGGCATATCTTTCATGCTATGCACAGCCATATCAATCGTACGATCAAGCATCGCCTGTTCAATCTCTTTGACAAACAGACCTTTGCCGCCCACTTTTGACAACGTTACATCCAGAATGAGATCTCCCTTGGTAACAATCTTATGTACTTCAAAGTCAAAAGCTAATCCTTCCCGCTCACAAATATCGCGTAAATCCTGAATGACATGGCCTGTCTGGGTTAGCGCAAGCGCGCTCTGTCTACTTCCAACTTTAATTGTACGCATATCTACACTTCCTCCTCATTACGGGATATCCAGTCCCCGATTTCTTCTTCGGTCCACCACCGAAAATGGCCTGTAAGAATATCTTCTAATATGTGCATTTCAGTTAATTGCCGAAGCAACGTACTTCTGAGACTTGAAGAAGATACGCGTGACTTCACCTCAGTCCTCATCTGGTGCAAAAACTCAAGGTACGTCTCATACTCATCACCGAACTGTCGTTCGAGTGTGGCACGTATCTCCGCAGCTGCTGCCGGTCCCGCTCCTGCTGTGGATATCGCTATGCTTAATCTTCCACGCCTTACCACGCTTGGCGTAATAAAGCTGCTGTGCTCCGAAGACATTGCGTTATTCACCAATATGCCCGCAGCCTCCGCATCCCGAACCACAGTTGAATTGACCTCTGAATGGTCAGTCGCTGCATATACGAGAAAGGCCCCCCGCAAATCTCCATTGCGGTAGGACCGGTCTATCCATTGAATTCGGGATTCATGATGCAGTTGTTTTAATATGGGAGTAAGCTCCGGACTAATGACCGTAATCTGTGCCTCAGCATGCAGCAACCCCTTAATTTTACGTTCGGCAACACGTCCACCACCAACCACGCAGCATTTCTTGCCTGAAGTATTCACAAATATCGGCGTGTAACGGTCCATCCCCTTCACTCTCCCGTCCAACGATGAAACGCTGAATACGCATTGGATAAAAAACTTATAATGACAAATCCGTACCCAATCAGTGTCCATCTTGCCATGATAATTGTAGAGAACTGTTTCCTTCTCTTGGATACGAAGTACCCCACATAGATGGCTATAGCAAGACCTGTCGCAATAACTTTGAGATCCAAGAGTAGAATCCAGCGTCTTTCAGCCACAATGGATAATACGGCAAGCATCACAGAAACGCCAAGGAGCGGTGTACCTATGAAATTAGCACCATCCATGTATTTGCCGATCACTTCCAGGCTTGGCATCCGTCGCATCGTATCATTCCACTTTTTTTTCTTCAACTTACGGTGCAGGAACAGATATAACATGGCAAATACCGTAGCAACGGTTAACGCCGCAAAACCAAGATTCGCCAAGGTAATATGCATAATGAGTAATCCATGTACCGTTTGCCAGTTATGCAGTGATATCTCTCCGGCCGTAAACCACAGTCGGTTTAATACCGTAACGGAAAAACCTACAACATTCAGCAACAAAATCACAAATTCGGAACGCTGGATGCGAGTCATGACGAGAGACATCAGCACAATACTGAATGAAAATATAAACAAAAAATCAAAGGTGGTATAGATGGGGAAATGGCCTTCAGTCCACATGCGCAATATGACATGCGTTACCTGCAGTCCCCAAACAACGACAAGAAACCCTGTGCCTGTCCGCTTCGCCCCCGCATTGCGTCGAATGCAGTCCGAGAAATAGAACAGTAGGCTCAGGGCATACATATAGATTAGAGCTTCATAAACTTGTTCAGCAAGGGTCAAGCTGCCCACCCGCCTTATACGCCTGCCGGAGCATAAGCCGGCACGGGGTCTTGCCGGTTTTCGTTAAGGTGAGCGGCTGGTTTCGCCAGAGCTGTAGCATCACTCTGACTCACTTTTTCAGCGGCCATCTCTACTGCATCTTCCAGAGCGAAAATCTGAGTAAACATGCGCAGAGCTTCATCACCTTGCTTCGTGCCTGCCATTTCCTTAATCCGATTAATCGGATCTGTCGTCATTTGGTTCACAATACTCTTGGTCAAACGACGAATGACTTTACGTTGATGTTCATCGAGCTCAGGCAGTTTATTAAACAGGCTATCCATCGTTTCTTCATGAATGGAGACACCTTTTTCCTGCAAAGCGCGAATAACGGGACGAACACCCAACGTTTTGAGCCAATGGTAATAATCCTCCATCTCAAGCTCAATCATTCTCTCAATCTTGGCAGCTTCAACCTTACGCATCTCCAGGTTGCTCTCCACGATTCCTTCCAGATCATCAATGTCATAGAGAAATACGTTGGATAATTCACCAATCGCCGGATCAATATCGCGTGGAACCGCAATATCAATCAGGAACAATGGACGAGATTGACGACGCTTCATGCTCTCTCGTACCACTGCTGCATCCATGACATAACGTTCAGCTCCAGTGGAACTAATCACAATATCAACTTCATTCAGTCGATCTAGTGCCTGTTCCATGGTACAAGGTGTCCCCCGGAACTTGGCTGCCAATTCTTCAGCTCTTGCGAGCGTACGATTCGCCACGATGACCTCTGATGCCCCGTTGGCATAGAGATGTTTCACGGTTAGTTCACTCATCTTGCCGGCACCCAAAATGAGCACCTTCTTGTCTGTGAACATGCCAAAAATCCTCTTACCGAGTTCAACAGCAGCATAACTGACAGATACGGCACTCTCCCCGATGGAAGTCTCCGAATGTGCCCGTTTGCCCAGCGTAACTGCCTGTTTGAACAGCATATTAAACCAGGTACCTGTTGATTTCTCTTCCTGCGCTTTAAGAAAAGCCTGTTTCACCTGTCCAAGAATCTGAGTCTCACCAATGACCATGGAATCTAGTCCGCAGATGACGCGGAACAAATGGCGCATGGCTTGATCATCTTCATATATATATAAGTGTTGCGTAAATTCTTCCCGTGGTACGTTAAACCATTGTTCCATGAATGTTCGAATAAAATAACCACACATGTGAAGACGGTCCACCACAACATACAACTCGGTACGGTTACATGTGGCTACGATTACACCTTCCAATACACTCTTGGTCAGCTTGAGCTGCTGCAGCGCTTCAGACAAATCCTTTTCTGCAAATGTGAATCGTTCCCTAACCTCTACAGGCGCCGTGCGATAATTCAAACCAACGACAACGATGTGCATTGCAAGTTCACCTGCCTAATAAATTTCCAATCAAAGTGCTTACTGCATATGTCTATCCATTTATGATTGACAAGGTTAATTATATCACACATCATAGCCATGACCGGGTCATTTTTATGAAATGTTTATGAAATCACCATGTTCATCATCATATGCACTGTCATTTATTGTAGTGTCTCACCAAAGTTCACCGTTATGCGTTAAAAAGTGTCGATTATGAATATTCATAACGATACGCATATTAAAACAAATAGCCATGGAATTATTCCATGACTATTAGAGTTTGGGAGGTTATGTGTCCATCCCGATATGTGAACATTTGTGTGTATGCAATATACTTTTTATTTAAACCCGTTCAATCTGGTTGTTCATGTCTGGTGTTTCAACTTGCAATTCGCCCAAACCACGTACCAACTTCTTTGCATACGTTTTTTCAGGCTTTAATACGGATACCAGATAGTCAATAGCAAGCTGTGGGTCTACAGTCTCCCCACAAGTGTAACAATCAATCGCTGCAAAACCTCTCTCAGGATACGTATGAATGGAGAGATGGCTCTCAGACAATAGTACAAGTACGGTCGCTCCCTGTGGATCAAACTGCTTGGACTGTACGGACATCACTGTCGCACCACATGCCTCCGCTGCTTCAACCATTTGGGCTTCCAGATACTCTGCATTGTTCAGTAGATTAAAGTCGACACCCCAAGTATCAACAGCAACGTGTCTTCCGAAAGTTGAATATTCCATCCTTCGGTTCCCCCTTCCTAGGAATAAAATGTTTGAAAAATTTCATCCGCTAGGACCTACGTCATTCACTTCCCGAGGGAAAAATCTCTCGCAACATATAATGTCCTGAGTGAATCCTGGTTCCTATATTGTTTTCAACGAGATTAAAAATAACATTGAATCAGAGTGAAATCAACCCTTTTCCAGAAGATTGTAAAATAAATATTTCCAATTCGGAATATTCGATCTCACATCAAAAAATTCCCCTGAAACCTCCACATTGGCGAGTGCCACTGCCCGGAAGATACAAGGGAATTCATTACGTTTATAAACATACAATTTTAAGTTAATAAGCTTCAAGCTCAAACAACCGTTTTTGATGACGAGCAAGGGTCTCATCAATCTGATGGAGTTGATCAGCAGTCGCATCTTTTCTAGTATCCAGCAGTGAATCAATCTCGGCATACACACGGTTGATTTCGCGTTCTACATCTCTGGCCTGGAACAGATGTTGCAATTCAAGCAACGTGTTTTTGTATTCATAGATCACTCGGGTGTTCTCCCCGGTCTTCTCCACAATTTTGCGGACAGTGCCTTGAGCATAAACATACGTCATGGTGAACCCTTTATAGATCCGATGAACGACCCCGTCACCCTTAAAAGTCACAAAGAGCTTCCGGACAACGTTGGTCAGATGCAGATTCACCAGGCGGCAAGATAATTCACAGATATAAAACCCTTCTATGCGGTCAAAGGGGAAATGCACTTCTTCTCCACTTACATCCCCCAGCACAACCTCCTGACAACCATTGTCCAACACCTTAACCCGGTGATGAAGCCTGCCGTCTTCTGTCATGCGCAAAAACTGATGCATCTGGGGTTCTGACAATTTCATAGTGGCCTTAACGTACTCTGTGGCTAACCGCTGAGCCATACAAATCCCTCAATTCTTTCCCGATTGTTTTGTCTTCCTGCACATGTAGCAGTCATCTCAAAATTCTTCAGGCCGGCATGGCCGGTAATTTTGGTACTGTTGGCAATATGCACCTATGCTCATTATACACTACCATAACGTTATTTTTCTCCAGACCCAGATGATGAATTCTCACGAAATCCCTTAAAAAACCGAATTAATCTGGATCTCATCAAAGATTCATTTAGCATGCTCACTTTCCTGCACTAAAACGGTATACTATCTCGGTTATCCGTTATTTACCGTTGGTTTCTTCCTCATCAGAAGCACCCTCTGCATCCAGCACTGGTGCATACTTATCTATGCGGGCATGGCGGGTAATGATGTCCCATAACTCTTCTTTCCCCAATCCCTCTTCGGATGAAAACGGCACAAACAAATCTCCTGAACGAAGACCCAGTGATTCCTTAATGACTTTGATATATTTGGCTCTGCGTGTTTTTGGAATCTTGTCCATCTTGGTTGCTACAACAACCAAAGGCAGTCCATTATGACGAAGCCATTCGTTCATCATCTTGTCCTCCTTGGACGGTTCATGTCTCATATCCACCATCTGCATAACCAGTTTCAATTCTTCGCGTCCCAACAAGTATTTCTCCATCATTTTGCCCCAGGCAAAGCGTTGCTCTTTGGAAACTTTAGCGTACCCATATCCCGGGAAATCGACGAAGTAGAGATCCTGATTAATTTTATAATAGTTGAGTTGCTGTGTCTTACCCGGTGTTGAGCTCGTCCGAGCCAAATTTTTACGATTGATCAATCGGTTGATCAGGGAAGATTTCCCCACATTGGAGCGTCCCGCCAAAGCAATCTCTGGCAGACCGTCCTCGGGGTATTGTTCAGGCCGAACGGCACTGATAATAAATTCAGATTGATTTACTTTCATATTGTATCTTTCCTCTCTTGAAAACCTGTGCTATGCATCACCTGTTGAAGGTATTATGCCATGGATTGTTCTATCATACCAAAAAAACCGTTCCAGCGGACGCCGAAGCCTCCGCAGAACGGTCTAATCTTCATACGAACCTTTCGGATACGTGGATTACAGGTGAATTCCTGTCTGCTCAACAAGTGCATGCTGCAATACCTGATCCATATGGGCTACAGGGACAAACTCCACATCTTCCTTGATGCTGTCTGGAATGTCACGCAGGTCCCGTTCGTTATCCTTAGGCAATAATATTTTTTTATAGCCGGCACGATGGGCTGCCAGTGATTTCTCTTTCAGACCACCAATCGGCAACACACGTCCACGCAGTGTTATTTCACCAGTCATCGCGATATCCTTGGACACATGTTTGTTCGTCAAGGCTGAGATTAACGCTGTTGCCATCGTAATCCCGGCAGATGGACCATCCTTCGGAATCGCGCCTTCCGGAACGTGGATATGGATATCGTTCTTCTCATGGAAGTCAGGCGAAATTCCAAGCTGTGTAGCTTTGGAACGGGTGTAACTGAATGCGGCTTGTGCCGATTCCTTCATGACATCCCCCAGTTTACCTGTGAGAGTCAATTTACCTGTTCCAGGCACAACAGTCACTTCAATGATAAGGGTATCTCCACCCACTTCAGTCCACGCCAGACCCGTTACGGTACCAATCTGATCTTCCAGTTCGGCCATACCATAACGGAACTTGCCAGGTCCAAGGTAGTCTTTGATCTCATCGGATGAGATGTTAATCTGACCTTCCACACCCGATACGATGTTCTTGGCAGCTTTCCGGCACAACGAAGCCATCTGCTGTTCCAGATTACGCACACCTGACTCCCGTGTATATTCGCGAATTACACGCAACAACGCGTCATCCGGGATTTCCAATTGCTCTTCTTCCAAACCATGGTCCTGCTTCTGTTTGGGCAACAAATAGTTTTTCGCAATTTGTTGCTTCTCCAGTTCCGTATAACCAGGGATGTTGAGCATTTCCATCCGATCCAGCAATGGACGCGGAATATTGTGTACCGTGTTGGCAGTTGTTATAAACATAACGTTGGATAAGTCAAACGGCAATTCTACAAAATGATCACTAAACGTATTATTTTGTTCCGGATCAAGTACCTCAAGTAACGCTGCGGAAGGATCTCCGCGGAAGTCTGAAGCCATCTTATCAATCTCGTCCAGCAGGAATACCGGATTAAGTGACCCTGCCGTTTTCATCCCCTGGATGATACGTCCAGGCATGGCGCCGACATAGGTACGTCGGTGACCACGAATCTCAGCTTCATCCCGCACGCCGCCAAGAGATATTCTTACAAACTCCCGACCCAGCGATCTGGCGATCGAACGCGCAAGTGATGTTTTACCGACCCCTGGAGGTCCAACCAGACAGAGAATTGGCCCTTTGAGCTTCTTGACGAGCTTCTGGACAGCCAAATACTCCAGCACACGTTCTTTGGGCTTTTCCAGTCCGTAATGATCTGCATTGAGCACATCTTCGGCTTTTTGGATATCCAAATCATCCGCTGTCATCTGACTCCAAGGAAGGCCAAGCAGCCAATCCACGTAGTTGCGAATGACTCCGCCCTCGGCTGAACTTGCAGGCATTTTCTCCAGTCGATCAATTTCTTTCTCGACCTTTTCTTTCACCTTGTCCGGCAAGCCGAGTTCTTCCATCTGAGTGCGAAGTTCCTCGACCTCACCCGCACGGCCTTCTTTTTCACCCAGTTCTTTCTGGATCGCTTTCATCTGCTCGCGCAAATAATATTCCTTCTGCGTTTTCTCCATCTGTTTCTTCACACGTTGGCTGATCTTGCGTTCAAGCTCCAGCACTTCGCGCTCATTGTTCAGGATATCCAGCAATTTCTCCAGACGTTCCCGAACGTCGATGGTCTCCAGAATTTCCTGTTTATCCTTGATCTTCAAGGACAGGTGACTCGTGATGACATCGGCCAGACGCCCTGGTTCTTCGATGTCAGACACCGCTGCGAGTGTCTCTGGTGTCACTTTTTTGGACAGATTAATATAATTCTCGAACTGGTTCAGAACGGTACGCATCAAGGCATCCGTCTCCGGATGGGTATTCTCCTCTTCAGGCAGCTCTTTAGCCAGTACTTCATAATATTCCTCGTTGTCCGTATATTCAATAATTTCAGCCCGTTCCAAGCCTTCAACGAGTACACGAATCGTACCGTTCGGAAGCTTCAGCATCTGTCTGACCTTGGCCACGGTTCCGATTCTGAAAATGTCCTCTTGTGTTGGTTCTTCAATATTTACTTCGGCTTGGGAACATAGGAGAATCAGATGTTCTTCTACCATCGCTTTTTCTAAAGCCTTGACCGATTTCTCCCGGCCCACATCGAGATGCAGTACCATACTCGGGTAGACGAGAAGTCCTCTTAAAGGCAGTAAAGGAAAACGACGACCTTTCGCTTTGCTCGGTCCCATCGCTTTCGCACCTCCAATGGCTCTCAGGTTGTAGTCATTCATTATTCTATCAAATGTTCACATAAAAAACCAATGAAGGGAAGCGCTTAGCAGCTTCCCGAATCTGTAACCTGTCCTGGACGAGGCACGTCCGCACGCAAATAGGAAGCGGATGCCGGTGGAAAAATCTCCGGTGCAGGCGCAACTGTCTCCTCTGCAAGCTTCGTTTGTTCCATTTGTTGTGATTCCGGAACCCAGGCGAACACTTCACGGAATACGTCCTGTACCGTATCTACCGGGATAACGCGCAAGCCATCCAGATTCTCAAAAATGGACTGCCAGTTCTCCGCAGGAATAATAACGGTCTTCGCTCCTGCCTGAAAGGCAGCCTCCACCTTGGCTAACACGCCACCGATAGGCTTAACCCGACCATGAATACTGATCTCGCCAGTCATCGCTGTCTCATGATCCACAGGACGCCTCTGAATGGCTGATGTAATGGCAGTCGCCATGGCGATCCCGGCGGATGGACCGTCAATAGGCGTCCCACCTGGGAAATTCACGTGTAAATCGTAATCATTCGGACGAATACCCATGGCTTTTAATACGGTTAACACATTTTCAACCGAGCCTTTGGCCATACTTTTTCGCCGGAGTGTACGCGAACCGCCTCCAATCTCTTCTTCATCCACAACGCCTGTAATGTTGATTCGGCCTTGATCTTTAAGAGCCGGAACAGCAGACACTTCGATCTCCAAAATGGTTCCCATATTCGGTCCATATACCGCCAAGCCGTTAACAAAACCCACCTGTGGCTCTGAAGGGACCTTCCGGTCAGGCCGTGGCTGGATCTGGCTGCTACCCGCCACCCACTCCACATCGGATGCCTGAAGCGTCTCACGCTTCTCTGTCAGCGCAAGTCCAGCAGCCAGCTGGATGATATTGACCGCTTCACGTCCATTGGTTGCATATCGCTTGACCACATCAACGGCATCCGGACATGGACTGAACCCTATTTTCTGAACAGCATCCTCTGCAATTCGCCCAATCTCCTCAGGCAACAAAGGTCGGAAATAAACTTCCATGCAGCGGGAACGCAAAGCTGGTGGCAGTTCATGAGGCGAACGTGTCGTTGCTCCAACCAGGCGGAAATCGGCCGGCAGGCCATTTTGAAAAATATCGTGGATATAAGCAGGAGTATGCGTGTCTTCCGAGTTATAGTACGCACTCTCCAAAAACACCTTGCGATCCTCCAATACTTTCAACAGCTTATTCATCTGAATCGAATGCAATTCACCAATTTCATCAATAAAAAGCATTCCCCCATGCGCTTTTGTCACAGCGCCCGGTTTTGGTTGGGGAATACCTGCAACGCCCATGGCTCCTGCTCCCTGATATATCGGATCATGAACCGAACCAATTAAGGGGTCCGCAATACCACGTTCATCAAAACGGGCTGTTGTTGCATCCAGCTCGGTGAATTTGGCGTCTGGCTTGAAAGGAGAAGATGGATTCTTCTTGGCCTCTTCCAACACAACCCTTGCGGCAGCTGTTTTCCCGACTCCGGGAGGGCCATAAATGATAACATGTTGCGGATTAGCACTGCACAAAGCAGCTTTAAGGGCACGCAGCCCGTCTTTTTGCCCAACAATATCGTTAATGGTAGCTGGACGCGTCTTCTCCGACAACGGCTTGGTGAGTGAGATTGAACGCAACTTACGCAGCTTCTCCATTTCCTTGCGAGATTCTCGCTCAACGGCACTGCGGTTCGTTTTCTGACCACGCAGTAGGTTCCAGAAATACAAACCAATCACCACTCCAAAAAATAACTGAATCAACATGATGACCATACCAAATTCCATGTCTTCACATCCTCCTATTTTGTCGCTATTCTCATATGAGATCATGCTAATACTTGGTAGTATAGCCTTTTCAACGCGACGTAAACGGGCGATACGGAATTTGTATGCGAGAAAATAAAAAGCCCGCCATCGCTGGCGAGCTTTTGTTGTAACAAGATATGAATCAATCAGTGCGAACGACCAGGAATAACACCTGTCTCTTCGTAGGCTTCGACGATTTTGTCGATCTCTTTTTTTAATTCCTCAACCATGATTTCTTCAGGCACTTTACGAATCATCTTACCATGACGGAACAAAAGACCTTCTCCACGAGCACCGGCTATGCCGATATCCGCTTCTTTGGCCTCACCTGGACCATTAACCGCACAACCCAACACCGATACTTTAATCGGCACCTTCAGTTTGGAGATATACTCTTCCACTTCGTTGGCAATGGAGAACAGGTCGATATCCAAACGTCCACACGTTGGGCAGGAGATCAATGTAGCTGCATTTGTAATCAGTCCAAATGTTTTGAGCAGATCACGAGCGACCTTGATTTCTTCTACCGGGTCCGCACTCAGTGAGATCCGCATCGTAGAACCAATACCCATGGACAATAAGGCTCCCATACCTGCGGAGCTTTTGATCGTACCGGAGAACAATGTACCCGCTTCGGTAATCCCGAGATGCAACGGATACGGAATGATTTGAGCTGCTTTGGTATACGCCTCAATTGCCATCGGCACATCCGATGCTTTGAGAGACACGATGATATCATGGAAATCAAGCTCTTCCAAAATACCAATGTGATACAATGCACTTTCTACCATAGCATCTGCCGTAGGATACCCATACTTCTCAAGGAGATGGTTTTCCAAAGACCCCGCATTTACTCCAATCCGAATCGGAATACCGCGGTCTTTACAAGCCTTAACCACTTCTTCCACTTTAGCACGTTTACCGATGTTACCTGGATTAATCCGAACTTTATCAATGCCGTTCTCAATCGCAAGTAAAGCCAGCTTATAGTTGAAATGAATGTCCGCTACGAGCGGTATATTAATGCGTTTTTTGATTTCCTTGATGGCTGCGGCAGCTTCCTCATTATTCACCGTTACACGTACCACTTGACAACCCGCTTCTTCCAGCCGCAGAATCTCTGCAACCGTTGCTTCAACGTCTGCTGTTTTGGTTGTACACATACTTTGGATAATGACTTCGTTACTGCCACCGATCGTTACGTTTCCCACTTTCACGGGACGTGTATCCTGTCTTAAATACATGAGTGATTTCTCTCCCCACAACGTCAAAGCTCCACCCTGACAGAGACATGAATTCGCCTTCTGCCAAAGTGGAGAACTGACAAGTCTATATTTCAGAGTTCAACGGGATTGAGGCCTATATCAGGCGCTCTCTTCCTGCTTATCGTCCTTCGATTGGCTTAGTTCAGGCACGACTCTTTTCTCAACAACTTCCTCGGTAATGACACAGTTCGTAACATCTTCACGTGAAGGCACTTCATACATGATTTCCAGCATGATACCTTCAATGATGGCACGCAATCCACGTGCACCTGTGTTACGTTTAATTGCTTCTTTTGCAATCGCAAGCAATGCAGCTGGTTCAAAGACCAGATTCACATTATCCAGTTCAAGCAGTTTTTGGTACTGTTTGGTAAGCGCGTTTTTTGGTTCGGAAAGAATCCGTACCAGCGTATCTTCATCCAACGGCTCCAAAGTGGAGATGACTGGCAGACGGCCTACAAATTCCGGAATCAGACCAAATTTCAGCAAATCTTCCGGCAATACCATACCCAGGTATTCACCTGGTTTCAGATCTTTTTGCTCAGAAACGGTATTAAAGCCAATGACTTTTTTACCGATCCGGCGTTTGATCATTTGCTCCAGACCATCAAAGGCACCGCCGCAAATGAACAGGATGTTTGTTGTATCGATCTGAATGAATTCTTGATGAGGGTGTTTACGGCCACCTTGTGGTGGTACAGAAGCCACAGTTCCTTCAAGAATTTTCAAGAGAGCCTGTTGCACACCTTCGCCCGATACATCACGAGTAATGGATGGGTTTTCGGATTTACGCGCTACTTTATCAATCTCATCGATATAAATAATGCCACGCTCTGCTTTTTCCACATCATAATCAGCAGCTTGAATCAGTTTGAGCAGGATGTTCTCTACATCCTCACCTACATAACCCGCTTCTGTTAATGACGTAGCATCCGCAATAGCAAAAGGAACATTCAAAATTTTTGCCATCGTTTGCGCAAGCAACGTTTTACCAGAACCTGTTGGTCCTAACAGCAAAATGTTACTCTTTGACAATTCAACGTCTTCGATCTTGCTTTGCGTGTTGATCCGTTTGTAGTGATTATACACCGCAACAGACAATGATTTTTTCGCTTGTTCCTGTCCAATAACATATTGATCCAGAATATTACGAATTTCTTTTGGTTTCGGAATATCTTTCAGGTCTACTTCTTCATCATGACCAAGTTCTTCCTCAACGATTTCGGTGCAAAGTTCGATACATTCATCACAGATGTACACGCCTGGTCCAGCGACCAACTTGCGTACCTGCTCCTGAGATTTACCGCAAAAAGAGCATTTCAACTGCCCTTTCTCATCGTTAAATTTAAACATGAAACCACCCCTTTAGGAATTGATCGGTCTACTGAGCACCTGGTCAATAATGCCGTACGTCTTAGCTTCTTCAGCGCTCATGAAGAAGTCACGGTCGGTATCCCGCTCAATTTTCTCAAGAGGCTGACCCGTACGATCGACGTATATTTGATTCAGTTTCTGACGTGTTTTAATAATCCATTCTGCGTGTATCTTAATATCCGCAGCCTGTCCTTGAATGCCGCCAAGCGGCTGATGAATCATTACTTCGCTATTTGTCAGCGCATATCTCTTGCCAGGTGCACCGGCTGTCAGCAATAACGAGCCCATGCTTGCTGCCATCCCTACGCAAATGGTAGATACATCCGGCTTGATAAATTGCATCGTATCGTATATACCCATCCCTGCGGTGACAGAACCACCAGGTGAGTTAATGTACAAGCTGATATCCTTCTCAGGATCGTCGGCTGCCAAAAACAAAAGCTGTGCTATGACAAGATTGGCTACATCGTCATCAATCGCACTGGTTAGAAAGATAATGCGATCTTTCAGCAAACGTGAATATATATCGTAAGACCGCTCGCCTCGATTGGTTTGTTCTATAACCATTGGCACCAGACTCATGAGACCAACCTCTTTTCTACATGTAATTAGACATAGGCCACCTGTAAAGCAAACCCAAATTCATTCTAACACTTTCCTGTGACAATGTCATTTTTCACAAGAGGGGTGAGACATCAATTTGTTTACTTTTTTAGCCTGATCATATTTAACCATGTTTTCTATGTATGTGCAAATTGAAGCCATCCTATGCCGTCTTGCCGTTTTTTATTTGCATGAAGTACATAGGTATGTAAAAAGTGTACGCGGATCAATAAAATTAGTGTCCATCCATATAATTACTTCATTTTCTATAAAATGGATGTCATAATTTAAAAATAAGGCACGCAATAATTCACGTGCCTTATCGTTTATTCAACTGACAAGTTGATAACAGCTTGTCTTATTTTTCGTCAGCTTCTGCAACAACTTCTTCAGCTGGAGCTTCAACCGGTTCAACAACTGTGCTGTTCTCAAGGAGAACGTCAATCGTTTTACGCAGTTTAACTTCATCGCGAAGGCTGTCCAAGGAACCATTACCTTCGAGGATGCCACGGATCTCATCAGCAGGACGCTTGTAAGATTCAGCCATTTTCTCGAGTTCTTGATTCACTTCTTCGTCAGATACTTCAATGTTTTCCGCTTTACCTACAGCTTCAAGCACCAGGTTGTTGCGAACACGTTTGGAAGCATCTTCTTGCATTTGCCCTCTCAGGTCAGCTTGAGTCTGGCCAGAGAAGCTCAGGAACATTTCAAGGTTCATACCTTGGTTACGCAGACGGTTGTCGAAATCACGCATCATGTTTTGTACTTCGCTCTCAACCATTGCAGCAGGAATGTCCACTTCAGCGTTTTCAGCCACTTTTTCTACAACTGCATTTTCTTGTGCAGCTTTGGCTTCGTCAGCTTTGCGGGATTCCAATTGTGTTTTCAGGTCAGCTTTGTACTCTTCAAGTGTGTCGAATTCGCTAACATCTTTAGCAAACTCATCATCCAATGCAGGAAGTTGTTTGCGTTTGATTTCGTGAATTTTCACTTTGAATACCGCTTGTTTGCCAGCAAGTTCTGCTGCATGGTAGCTCTCTGGGAAAGTCACTTCTACGTCTTTGAAGTCACCTGTGGACAGACCCACAACTTGCTCTTCAAATCCAGGAATGAATGTGTTGGAACCCAGTTCCAGGGAATAACGCTCAGCTTGTCCACCTTCGAAAGGTACACCATCAACGGAACCGTCGAAGTCGATTACTGCAACGTCGCCGTTAGCAGCGGAACCTTCGTCGATTACAACGAGTTCAGCGTGACGTTGTTGAAGACGCTCAAGTTCTTCAGTCACTTCTGCTTCAGTTACTTCACCTTTTGCTACAGCAACTTCGATTCCTTTGTACTCACCAAGAGTAACTTCAGGTTTCACAGTTACTTTTGCTTTGAACTTGAATGTTTGTCCTTTAGCAAATTGTTCAACATCTACGTCAGGACGATCAACCGGGAAGATATCCGTTTGGTCGATTGCTTCTGTATAAGCTTCAGGAAGCAAAATGTCGATTGCTTCTTGATAAAGGCTCTCTACACCAAAACGTGCTTCGAAAATGGAACGTGGTACTTTACCTTTACGGAATCCAGGTACGTTTGCTTGTTTAACCACTTTATTAAAAGCTTTGTCGAGTGCTGCAGTTACACGATCTGCATCCACTTCAACCTCAAGAACCCCAAGGTTCTTCTCTATCTTTTCCCAAGTTGCTTTCATTGTATACTTTCCCCTCCAAAATTCACATGTTCACGTAGGCAATCACGTACAAAATAACCATTTTAGTATAAACAAGATTAGATTCTTTTTCAAGGGGAATCCCTTGATACAGTTTAAGGAAAACGTTTCCGGCCTCGATTAACCATCCAAACCGGCAGATACAAACTGTTTCATGGAACGATAAGCCTGCTCCAGTCGAAAGCGCATCGCGCCTGTCACAGCATACATTGAGCGGGTATTTTCCTCATCATGCGAACCACCCAGACTGTCTGCAACGGTCATATGTAGAGCTGCTGCCCATATATCTGTCATGGAATCATTTTCTTCCAGCATCGATACATAATCACGGGTTCCATACACCGCCATGACATATTGTATCCACAGTTCCTGGGCAAAATAAAAGAGCGTAGGTTCATGAACCTCCGTCTGATCTGCCACTCGTTCCAGAATCTGAACGATTTGGAGCGGGAATTCCTCTGGTCTAAGAGGCACGGTGTCGATCTCGACTTCAACCTGCTCTTCGCCTCTCGTAAACAGGATCATACCTTGAACACCTCGTCGACGCAAGGTTTGCAACACCCGAAATTGAAGCAGAGGGTGAAGCGACTTATCTTTTAACCAACTGGTAAGTGCCTCGTCAATCTTCGGTAGATCAAGATAGGCCAGCTGCTCCAAAGCCAGCATCGTCTGTTCAGACAGCGGCTCCTCCATTACTGTGCGAAGCATCTTATCTGCATAACCATCATCCTGTTCAAGCTTCATTCGGGCATGCTGCCGTGCCATGTCTTCCTCACTAATCTCTTCTTCCTCTTCTCGTTCTTCAAGAATGGCAGGCGAGGTTTCTTCATATTGAGGAAACGCAGCCTGAAGCCATTCGAGCAGAGCCCGCCATTCATCATAATGGCGCTCTTCCTGGCCCTGACATTGCAGCAAAAAGTGAAGCAATTTCATCGCTTCACCATACCGTTCATTTTCAAGCATAACTGTCAATTGAATCTGGTAATAGTCCAGCGTCTTAGGAAACAGCACAATATTGTTGTTATGCTCGGTTTCCGGGGTCGTGGATTCCTTAATGGGAGCACCTCCTCTATATCCTGAATCTCCAGTCGGAATCAACATAAATAGATGTATATATTAAAACGATTGTTGATCTATTTTCTGAGTTCTCCTGATATTCTAACATAACCTTAAATATAATGAAAAAAACGTTACTGCCGCTAAATATCATATACGAAAAATAATTCAAAATAAAACGCTTGATATTCCTGTATGCATATGATAAAATCAATTTTGCTTGAAAAAATTCATGTCTCAGTAGCTCAGCTGGATAGAGCAACGCCCTTCTAAGGCGTCGGTCGGGGGTTCGAATCCCTCCTGGGACGTATTAAAAAGAAGCTTCCTTCGGAAGCTTTTTTTGCGTTCTGGGGATAAGAACCCCAACAGTTCGTCGGAGCATCCGCTTCGTTAGCACCACTTCGCAGTCTCGACTGCAAGGAGAGTATCCCTCCTGGGACGTATTAAAAGAAGCTTCCTTCGGGAAGTTTTTTTTGCGTTCTGGGGATGAGAACCCCAACAGTTCGTCGGAGCATTCGCTTCGTTAGCACCACTTCGCAGTCTCGACTGCAAGGAGTATCCCTCCTGGGACGTATTAAAAGAAGCTTCCTTCGGGAAGTTTTTTTGCGTCTGGGGATGAGAACCCCAATGGTTCGTCGGAGCATTCGCTTCGTTACATGCTCTATGTCGCTGCATTGGAGCGTCCGCATTTGCTCATTCTATAAGCAACACGTTGAAGTATCGATGTTCTAACGAACACAGGACACTTTATTTGCTCCCAATTCAGCATTGTGGAACTCTAACGAATCTTAGAGAGCTTATTTCACCATTCTGGGGTATTAACCCAGTTATTCGCACTTCATAGCCTGCTTAACGTCGCTGAGGTTCGTTAGAATTTGAAAATAGCGATTTTCCCATTATAAGACCACGTGGATTCGTTAGAGTTCACAGGGTAGTCAAGGCACCCATTGTCGATTGGGTGTTTTTTCATTTCATTGCTCAATATTGACATAGAATGTTATGCTTACCGAGTGGATAATGTAACAATCCATACATATTAACTTCTTAGGAAACAGGAGATTTTATCAATGTCATCTTCAATACAGCAACACTCATCTATCCATACTGAGGAAGAACATTCTTCGACATCCAAAAGATTCGGCCTGTTATTAGCAGGCATTATCGTCATAGCAGCTACCATGAGGTCACCAATTACCGCAACCGGACCTGTAGTGGAGATGATTCGCTCAGATACAGGTATCGGCCATACAATGGTCGGGCTTCTGACCTCACTTCCTTTGCTCGCCTTTGCAGCAGTCTCTCCTTTTGCACCACGTCTTGCCAAGCGGTTAGGACTCGAATCTGCTCTGCTATTGGCTGTTATGATTGTAACCATTGGGGTGGCATTACGCTTGTTGCCTTCCGTTCTCTCTTTATATGCAGGAACCGCAATTTTGGGGTGCGGCATTGCATTAAGCAACGTGCTTTTGCCAAGTTTGATCAAACGTGATTTCCCATTGCGGGTAGGTATCGTCACCGGATTATACTCTGTATCCATGAATATATTTGGCGCCATCGCCTCAGGTGTGAGTGTGCCCGTAGCAGGAGCCACATCTATGGGTTGGCGTGCTTCGTTAGGCATGTGGGCCTTGTTGTCCATATTGGCGCTTCTCTTGTGGCTCCCCCAGATCGCCGCAGGACGTCAGCGAATGTTATTCATAGCCACACAGAGTGAAGGGACACCTGTACGTCTACGGACCTCTTCCCTGGCCTGGTTCATTACTTTATTTATGGGTCTTCAATCTCTAATATTCTATACAACGATTACCTGGCTTCCCGAGATTCTCGCTGAGCAAGGATTCAGCCCCACCTCAGCAGGGTGGATGCTCTCCCTGATGCAGATGGTTAGTGTACCGGCTACCTTTATCGTTCCAATCCTCGCCGGCCGAACGCGAGATCAGCGTGTTCTAACCGCGATAACGTGCTCTTCTTTAATTGTCGGGTATGCTTTATTGTTAAGTGGCATTGCTTCGCTCGTTACCATTGGTGTCACGTTGGCAGGAATAGGTGCTGGAGCTTCATTTGGCATGGTAACGATGTTCTTCGTCCTTCGCACAAAAGATGCCAGACAAGCTGCCAGCCTGTCCGGTATGGCCCAATCCTTCGGATATATGCTGGCCGCAGTTGGACCTCTACTGTTCGGTATGCTTCATGACTGGACAAAAGGATGGACCCTGCCGTTGCTAATACAGGTCATTCTGGCCATCGCTTTGTTAATCGCAGGGATTCAAGCCAGCAAAAATAGGATGATCGGTTAGTCATATAATTCATTAATAAAAAAAACAAAACGGCCTCCATCCTGCAAATCAGGATGGAGGCCGTTTATGCATAAAACAATTCCTTCATTAATTTAATCAATTATAATCAATTTCAATGAGGAATGAACTCACTTCACTTTTACCTTAATTGTGTCTGTGCTGGTAACTCCGGCTGCGTTAATCAACTCTGCCCGGTACGTATATGTGCCCGATGCTTTCCCGGACAGTGTAGTCACAGCACTTTGCGCATAAGGTGTAGCCGAACGGAGTTCTTGCGTATCGATCAACTTATCATTTTCATAGAGACGATACTCTGTAGCGTTGGTTCCCCACCACAGGTTCATAGACACCTTATAATTGCCATCGCCATCCCAGTTATCGTGAGAAAGAACCGCTTTGCCTGGCGTTGCGTTGGTAACCCGAACAGTCAACGTCTGACTACGCGTTGTTCCCTTGTCGTTAGTCAGCTCAGCCACGTACGTATACGTGCCGTTGGCTTTGCCCGTGATCTTCGTCTGAGCAAACTGCGCCCAAGGTGCGTTGTAAGTCAGCTTCTGCGTATCAACCAAAACCCCGTCCTCATATAACTTGTAGCTAGTTGCGTTCTCGCCCCACCACAGGTTCATTGTAACGATATACGCGCCCTCTGGTAAGCCGTTGCCTACCCAGTTATTGTGAGACAATACAGGCGTACCTGGGGCCTTGGTTGCCGGAGTTTCAGGTTCGGTCTCCACGGCTTCCAATTTCAGTGCCGTATTGGCTGTGCCCGAAAGCCCCTGTTGGTCTTTTACGGTAAGTTCAACAGCATACTCGCCTGCTTCAATTCCCTCCAAAGGAAGGTTGAAGGTACCATCAGCTTGTACTTCAAAGACTCCTTCTTTATAAACCGATCCATCCTCTTTTTTCACAACATACGTTGCTTCCAGAGAAGCGGCCGGATCAAACGTGATGTCCCATCCGCTGGCAAGCGCAGGAGCTACACGGAAGTACAAGTCTTCCACGCTACCGTTAAGGACAGCAGACTCATCCTCTTTGAACTCCAACGCTTCTGGTGCAGTTACAGCCGGAGCTGTCTTTTTCACCAAAAATGGCGAAGTGTCTTCCTTATAGGTTTTGCCGTCCGTACCAATAGTAGTGATGTCTACGGTATATAAACCATCCGGAATCTCAGTCACTTCATCGGTTGTGTAATCTGCATATGAGCCGTCCCAAGCAAGGTTGTATCTTGCATTGGCATTGAAGTTAAAATAGTTACCAAAGATGGAGCCGATATAACCATCTTGATAATATCCACCTTCCGGATTAAGACCATCATAGATCTCAATCAGGGCAAATGTCATCGGATTATAGAATTCCATCGCAACATTCAGCGTATCCAACGTACCATCAGCCTTCAATGGATAGTGGAATGGATTTTTCTCAGTCCCTTTTACGGTTTCAATATACTTAACTCCACTCAACGTAACGTTGAAATGAGCAACATATGGCACAGTAAAAGTATTGGTTCCATTCGAGAACTCAATGTATCCTTGTGCTTCTGTAGTCGTAGTAACCCCACGCGGAACGGAGATTGTTACTGCAAGTTCTTCCTCACCATTCAGTGTGAAGGAACTCTTGTCTACGGCAACGGATACACCAGCTACATTACGAGTTGGATTCACATTTACGGTGTAATCCCCGCCACTACCATTCAGCGCTTCAACTTTAACCGTTTTGGTAATCGTCTTTTCATCTGTACTCAGGAAATTACCGTAGTTGATACTTCCGGTGATATTCTCCTTTTCAACAACAGATCCACTTTCTGTGTATTGAGTTACATCAAGCACTTTGACAAAAGCCGCAGGATCAATGGTATTAACAGCCTGAATACGGCCAGCACCTTGATCAAATACATCAAACTTGGTTGTATCCAGCACCTTACTATTGTTCATCAGTGCAACTTTGATATCAAATGGTGTCCATTCCGGATGCTTCTCGATCAGAAGCGCAATCAAACCTGCTACATGAGGTGTAGCCATACTTGTACCTGATTTACGATCATAAGCTTGTGCGTAATCTGCGTCTGGCTCATCCTTGCCGTAGGCAGGAATCGTAGACAAAATGCTTGTACCTGGTGCAACAATATCCGGTTTGATGTCCAGTGTTACCTTTGCAGGTCCACGTGAACTGGATGAACTCATTTCATCGCCCGGAGTTTGGGAACGTTCAAAATCACTAAAGCTCACTTCAACGGCTTGCCCTGCGTCCAGCTCAGCCTTGATCACATCTCCATCTTCCTTGGACATGCTCAGTGTTGGAATAAGTTCAAAGTTATCGCCCAGACTTACACCGATTGGACCGGGAATGTTGTTATATACAATAACAGCCAAGGCTCCGGCTGCTTTAGCATTGGCGATTTTCTCTACAAATGCGATTTCACCACGCTGTATTAATGCCACTTTACCTGTAAAATCCTTACCTTCAAAATCAGTTGGCTTACCCAGTGCTGCATATTCAAGCTCATATTTCCCTGTCAAAACAGTTTCAGGGTCTGCCGACAGGCTCCATCCCATCAGATCCAGACGGTAAACCGACTCTGTAATAGCCAGTGGAGCTTCAGTCGGAGCAATTACAGACTCTTTTTCCACAGGAGCAGCTTCAGGAGAAGCTTCAACGGGTGCAGAAGGTGATGCAGATGGAGTATTTTCTTCTGTTGTAGCTTCTTCTACATTCAGATCTTCAGCTTCGTTAAAAACTGTGTCCTCCACAGCCGCTGCACTTTCCTCATCAGCAGTTGCAGGTACACCTTGCTCTGAAACTTCTGGTGCTTCTGTTCCAGGTGCCGTACCCAGTTCAGGAGATTGTTCAACCTCTGGCACCGGTTGTTGTTCAGGTTGTGCCTCTTCGCCTTCCTCACCAATCCAGAAGTGAGTATCGGCTGTAATCAGCTGGCTAGGTCCTGTAGAGTTACCTACCGTAATGGCCATTGCAGACGCACCCGGAGAACCGAGTGTATAACGGTTAGGTCCACTGTTACCACTTGCTACAACCGCTGTCACACCAGACAACATCGCATTGTTCAGGGCAACCGAAGTGATATAACTCGGGTCGTTGGCGGCGTTACCTAACGAGAGATTGATTACGTCCATGCCATCTTGAACAGAACGATCAATTCCGCCGAGTACCCATGAGGTTTGACCACTACCATACGGTCCAAGTACACGGTAAGCATAGATATCTGCTTCAGGAGCCACACCAACAATACCGTAGTCCCCTGCTTCGCGAGCAGCAACGGTACCCGCTACGTGCGTACCGTGAGATGTGTAATAGGGGCTTCCAAGCTCGTTAAGCTCAGGCTCGCCAGATCCTTTCCATTCTTGATATGTTGTTTCATACGGATCATTGTCGTTTCCAACAAAGTCCCATCCGCCTTTGTAAGCTTCCTGCAAATTAGGATGTTCATAGTCAATCCCTGTATCGATGACACCCACTTTGATGCCATTTCCTTTGTAACCCAGATCCCATACTTCAGGTGCACCAATAAAAGGCGCTGTGTCTTTCATGTACGGGTTCACTTCATCTGTCTCTGGCGCTATTGTAACTTCAAGGTCAGGATATACGCTGACCACGCCAGGTATTTGAAGCAATTGTCCCACCTGGTTTCCTTTAAGCTCAATCGCTACACCATTCAGGGCATATGCATATTCTTCCAATACTTCATGTTTGATTTTCTTCTGAGTGAGGCTATGTACAAATGACTGTTGTTGTTGCTCAACTTGAGTCACAGCCTTTGTTTCCATAGAGGAGGTAAAAGATTTTCCGGAGAGGGTTGATTCACCTTGCGCTACTGCAACAGGTTTATTGGAAAGCTCAACGATCACTCGGGTGTTCTCTCCACCCAGACCTTCCAAGCTTTTATCCAAAAATGGATCTGCGGCAAGTTTTGCTTCCCGTCCTGCAAGAATCTCTCTCCATTGTTTGGCTTCGGCTGTACTGGGTAAGTTGTCAAGCTGAATAACTGAATCTGCGGGAGCGGCTCCAGCCGCGGGGAGAATAATGGAAAAGACCATCAGAACACTTAATAACGTGGATATCAATCGTTTACTCAAGGCTTTGCCCCTCCTTTTAAATGTGAATACGTCACCAAATGATGGGTTCCTGCTGTTTGTGCGTACTGCAATACACACTCTAATTTCACCGCCTATCTGCAAGAAGATTGACCCTTGGTAAATTATTCTATCAAAATACCACATTTTCCTTCTAAATACTTACAAATATGATATAGAAATTACTTATATGGGTCTTGAGTATGATAAAAATATCCATTTGTAATTATTTGTCGTTTGAATATTTCATTTTTAAAATAATGCATCAAAAAAAGACCAAGAGCCTCTTTATCCGAAAGAGATTCCTGGTATATAGGGGAAGCGTGGTTAGTATACAAAGTATCGCTATAGTTCGTTTAACATCGATAAAATTGCTACATATCGCGAAATTTTACTTTATTCTGGCTTCACGGCTTCAATACGCAGGCGCTTGTAATCGGCATACATCGCATCATCTTTCCAAAGGTGAGGCATCACGATTTGACTGGTTTCATGGCATATTTGTTGTATCTCTTCATGACTGAGACCTGCAAAATAGTCGCCTCCAAAATGAGCCAACCAGCCTACTATACCCTGCTCACCATCTGCCAGTCTGGTAGGACGGTCATAGTGATAGGCATGACGCACCATAAATCCACTTTGCTCTAAAATATGGCTATATTCTCCGATCGAAGGAAAATACCAAGGATTGCGTTCCGATGCACGTATGCCCGTGTTTCGCTCCATAACCTGCTCTAATGCATTCACAATGGTCTGCACGTTCCCTTTACCACCAAATTCTGCTACAAAACGCCCTCCGGGCTTCAAAGATTTCCATATACTATCCACTACTAATCGCGGGCTTCGCATCCAGTGCAGGGCTGCATTGGAGAAGACGGCATCATATAGTCTATTCGTCTCAAACTGATGACCGTCTCCTTCCACGAACTCAAGTTCAGGGAATTTCTTCCTCGCACGGCGAATCATGTCCGTCGATGCATCCATACCAATAGCTTCAGCTTCGGCCAGAGAAATTTCATGCGTCAAATCCCCCGTCCCGCAACCCAGATCAAGAATGTATTCCCCTTTTTGGGGTTGAAGCCAAGAGATCAGATTTTTGCCGTATCCGGACACAAAAGCCAGTTTGTTGTCATACTCATCTGCTTGCCATTGATTTAATGATTTCATGGATACCACCGTCGCTTTCGTTATTGATATCCTCATTGTGACACAGAATTGTTTATTCTTTAAATATATAAATTCTATATTATTTATAGGTATAACCAATAAAAGACTTCCTCTGAACGCAAAACACTTCCCGAAGGAAGTTTCTTTTTAATACGTCCCAGGAGGGATACTCTCCTTCCAGTCGAGACTGCGATGTAGCGCTAACGAAGCGGATGCTCCGACGAACCATTGGGGTTCTCTTCCCCTGAACGAAAAACAAGAAGCTTCCCGAAGGAAGCTTCTTGTTTTTTACGTCCCAGGAGGGATTCGAACCCCCGACCGACGCCTTAGAAGGGCGTTGCTCTATCCAGCTGAGCTACTGAGACAAATATGTATAATAAATTTTCGGCGCGGTTCTTATTATACTCTGATTTCTATATTTTTCAATAGTTTTATAAAAAAATTAATAATTATACTTAAATACAGGTTCAAAAAGTCCGGTTTTCAGTACCGAGAAGATGGAATGAAGCTAGAAATGGAGTAGCGGAGCGTAGGCAAACTACGTGAGCAACTACATTGTTTCCAAAGGAAACAACCTTCGTAAGCATCCGCTTATTTCGGCTGAATTCCATATTCGATGTTGATGATGCCACTAGGCATCATTCGTAATCAAAGGCGATAAATGTACTTTTCGGTGTTATTCTCATACTTCAGCCCCTTTGAGAATATGATAGCTTGAACCAGGTTATATTGAGGAGATTAGGACATTTAGAGTAAGATGAACATCAGACATTTTCAATGTCAGAATTGCTGGGTAATCTTTTGCATACATACATTTCAATGATCCATTGAAGGAGAGAATCGTCATGAGACAGCTTTTATCAGCCCTATCCTATTTCAGTATTTTCTTTGCCCCGTTCCTGTTTCCGATCATTATATGGATTGTTGCCAAGGATGATTACATTGAGGGACATGCAAAACGCGCCTTATTCTCACATGTATTCCCCTTTCTCGCTGCCATTCCGTTATTTTATTTCTTCGTGACTGCGCATAGTCTGGGTTCCGCCGTTGGGTTTGTCATTCTATTCTTTGTGATTTACGGATTAAGCTTTGTGTACAATGTGGTTAAAGGGATTCAAGTGCTGCGCGAGTATGCTTGATCACATCTCCACCTGATCTGACCATCGCATAATAAAACCCGCCGTTCAACAACGGCGGGTTTTTCCAGTTACAGATACAGTCAGAGCAACCAGCAACAGCAACAGGTCACATCTACATATAGCTCAACATCGAACTCTATCCCACTATCGCCACATGTGTTGCTGGAGCGTTACCTGTTAAGCCTGCCCGATCAGATAACGCTGAAGTGTTGGACCAAGCAAACCAAAGGCAAACAATTCACTTTGAAACCGAGCCTTATCTTCTTCGACTGTCATACCTTCGCTGTTCTCAAATGCGGTATTTGTCGCCTCTTCAAACGCTGTATGCATATTATTGTTATACCAGTCGATCGCCGAATCGGAGTGATTGCGTACAATCCGAACAACTTCCAGCGAATTTCCGGGCTGTGTTGAGGCCACGTATACAAGTAACGACGGATCTCCGGCATTTCCAGGCTGCACTTCAACCTCTGCACAAGACAATCCATCCACCTCGGTTAATCTGCGTATTTTGGCATCTTGAATGGCATACATTCGTCATCGCGCTCCTTTTCCTTTGTGCTTATCATGTACTTTGTTCAATCTGGTATCGTGTCTCTGGTGTGCCCAATCGGTAAATCTCTCGATACACCTGTTGTAATACCGTTTCATAAGCTCGGTTTACGGACTCCTCCGGTGTATCTGGCCATGGGAATACCATGCCAGGAAAGGCCTCTTCCTCCTTTTCCTGCATGAGGCTCAGCAGTCCCAGTAATTGCTCCGCTTCCTGCGGCGTTGCCTGAATGATCCATTCATATGATGTTACCGACGGATCCGGAATAACGGAGCGGCCCATGACAGACACATAATACTTCATACTGTCCATTGCATGTTCTCTCCTTCACAGGCATGTTGAGGCCGTTGTCCCTAGAACTAGTTTCCGAAGAGGACAGACATTTTATGCCTGCTTTCGGCATATATTTGTTACGACCTCTGACGAAAAGACAACATTTGCTGGTTGCCAGTAACTAAGCAGCCATACGGATGAATGACTCGACCAAGAAAGGATGAACAAACCATGTGCGGTATTACCGGCTTCATACAGTGGAATCGGGATTTGACCCAGGAATCAGAGCTGCTGGTCCGTATGACGGATAGCTTGTCGAACCGGGGGCCCGACGCTTCAGGTACATGGATCTCCAATCCTTGTGCCTTTGGACATCGGCGTCTTAGTGTAATGGACCCCGAGAACGGCGCACAGCCCATGCATGCGTTACAGGGAGATACCTCCTATACCGTCGTGTATAACGGAGAACTATACAATGCACCCGAGTTGAAAAAGGAATTGCTCCAGCGGGGGCATCAGTTCCGCACGCAATGTGATACGGAAGTGTTGCTCGCCTCTTATATTGAGTGGGGACCGGCATGTGTTGACCGGTTTAACGGTATTTTTGCTTTTGCCATATGGGATGGGGGACGCGAACAGGTTTTTATCGCACGAGATCGCCTTGGCGTGAAACCTCTGTTCTACAGTAATAACAAAGACACTCTCGTATTTGGTTCAGAGCCCAAAGCTCTGCTTATTCACCCTGATGTGGAAGCCGCTGTTGGCCCGGAAGGATTGGCCGAAGTGTTTATCGTAGGGCCTGCACGGACACCAGGACACGGCGTATACTCTTCACTAAGCGAACTCAAGCCTGCGCACGCGCTGATCTATAACCGAAACGGTATCCGAACCTATGCCTACTGGAAACTGGAAAGCCAGAACCACGAACATAACCTGGAAGAGACGGCAGCAGAGGTACGCTCTCTCTTGCAAGATACACTGGAGCGCCAGTTGGCTTCGGATGTTCCAGTATGCTCTCTTTTATCAGGAGGACTGGACTCCAGCGCCTTGTCTGCATTAGCCGTTGATTATTACAAGCGAACCGGGCAAGGCCAAATCAGTACGTATTCTGTCGATTATGTGGATAACGCCAAGCATTTCCAGGCGCATTCCTTTCAGCCGGGTGCAGATGGACCCTGGATTAAGCGAATGGTGGATGAACTCAAGACCGACCATCACTGGATTGAAATTGAGAACGGAGAACTGATTCATGCACTGACACAGGCCATGTTAGTCAGGGATCTGCCAGGTATGGCAGATGTAGACTCCTCGCTCTATTTGTTCTGTAAAGAAATCAAAAAAGGGGCCACCGTTGCCATTTCAGGCGAAGCAGCGGATGAAGTGTTTGGCGGTTACCCCTGGTTCCATCGAGAAGATATGCTGAACTCCGGTACGTTTCCGTGGTCTGTAGCACCTGATATGCGAGCAGCGTTGTTATCCCCGGATATTCGGGAATGGATTCGGCCACTCGATTATTTGGCAGACCGCTATTCGGATGCAGTGGCTGAAGTGCCTCTGTTGGATGGGGAAACAGGTAAAGCTGCACAAATGCGGGTGATGTCCTACCTGAATATTACACGTTTCATGCCTACACTTCTGGATCGCAAAGACCGGATGAGCATGGGGGCAGGACTGGAAGTGCGGGTACCTTACTGTGACCATCGTCTGATCCAATATGTGTTTAACATCCCTTGGGAAATGAAAATAACGGGCGGACGGGAAAAAGGTATTCTGCGTAAAGCACTCGAAGGTGTCCTGCCTGACGATGTGTTATATCGCAAAAAGAGTCCGTATCCGAAAACACATAATCCGCAATATCTGGCCGCGGTCAAACAGCAGGTACTTGATATCCTGGATGATCCCACTTCGCCGATTTTGCCTTTGATCGACAAAACTCAGATCCGCAATCTTGCGTCTTCACCAGATGCAGCTTCCAATCTTCCCTGGTTCGGACAGTTAATGTCTGGGCCACAGTTATTTGCATATCTGACTCAGATCAATACCTGGTTGCGGACATATAAAGTCGCTATTCGTTAAGATCATGTTATGCATTGATTCAACATGATGAATTATTTAAGGGTGCCCAAACAGTAACTACTGTGTTTGGACACCCTTTTATTACTTTTTTATAAAAATCTCTGTACGGATGCACTCGTTCTTCATCCACATTCCACTCAGTTCAATTTATTGCACTTTGAAACGACTGACGGTCTGTTGCAACTGTTCTGCCATCAAGGAGAGATCATTGGCTGCGGAAGCAATCTCCTGCATCGCAGACAACTGCTCCTCAGAAGATGCACTCACTTCTTCTGTTCCGGCGGCCCCCGTTTCGGTCACTTCCATGATTGTTTTCATAGACCTATTAATCTGTTCTACCCCTGTTGACATTTGCTCAATTGAAGCAGAGACTTCCTGTGTTTGCCCCGCTACGCCCCCAACCGCCTCACGAATTTCATCAAATGTGGCTCCCGCCTGGTGAACAAGTGTAATCCCCTCTTGAACCTCTGCGGATACAACCACCATAGATTCAGCAGCATTTCGCATTCCCTTCTCAATCGATGCCACCAATGGAACAATTTGATTAGCAGAAAGCGCAGACTGCTCAGACAGCTTCCGAACCTCTGTAGCAACAACCTGAAACCCTCTTCCCTGTTCGCCAGCTCGTGCAGCCTCAATAGCAGCATTAAGGGATAGGAGATTCGTCTGTGCTGATATTTCCGAGATGCTGTCCACCATTTTCACAATATCCTGAGAGTGTCTACTCAGTTCCTGGATCACGACCGACAGATTCGACACCGTCCCTTGTATAGAATTCATTTGACCTATCGCAGACTGAACTGACTCGCTACCCGATATTGTTTTTACGGAGACTTTGGTAGCTTCTTCAGACATATGGAGTGTGTTCTCCGTAACTTGTTGAAAGCCTGTCGTTAACTCATTCATCGTCTGGAATCCATCACTCGCCATTCGAACCTGTGTATCCATACCTGTTGCAATCTCACCCATTGTGATGGCCACTTGCTCTGTGGCGGTTGCTGTCTGTTCGGTGCTTGCCGTCAACTCCTCTGAAGAGGCAGCTACCCGTTCTGCACTGTCTCCTACCTGATGAATGAGTGTACGCAAATTTGCAGACATGATGTTAAAGGCTTGGGCGAGATCACCAATCTCATCCTTGTTACGGACCACAATAGGCTCACCAGTCAGATCTCCGTCTGCAATCCGGCTCGCGGATTGGGCAATAGCAGCAACAGGCAAGGATATCATTCTGCCAATGACATACGCCACAAGTGCCCCGATTAGAAGAGAAGCCACTCCAATAATTGCAATCCACCTAAGGACCTGCACAATCTGAAGATTAGCGTCCACAACGCCTGAGTTCATGGCATCTTGTTGATGCGTTTCCATACCTTCCACAATGCCTTCAAATTCAGAGATCAGACTTGGGGCTGTGTCCTTCAGTAATCTTGAGATTTCACTGTTATTCCCCTGTCTTGTCAATGTCATAATCTGCTGCGCAAGTTCATAATATTGGCTCATCGCTTCATCCGATCGTGAAAGGTAATCTTTCATCTTTGAACTTGAAACTGATGATTTTAATTCTTCATTTAATGCTATGTAATCTTCATAAGCTTTATTAAATGCCTGTTCGTTATTCGCACTGTCTTCCAGAATATAATTTCTCAAAGCAATCTGCTGTGATTTAAGATCAATCGACATATTTTTAATGAGTAATAGTTTGCTTGTTCTATCATTAATTAATTCTGTATACGTTTTCTCAACGGCTATAAACTGCGTATATGTTATAACCGTTATAGCCACCAATAATAACAGCACAGATGAGAAACCCATAAGTAATTTACGGCTAATTGAGATTTTTTTCATGTGTACTCCCCCGAAAGTTCAGATAACGTGCATGATACTTCCTACATCCACCCTCCTTTTAATTAAATTGAGACTTTAGACCCAATAAAAAAATATAATTCGAGATTATATGTACAAATACTATTCATAACAGGGTCTTTTTTCCTATTCATACTAACCCATAAAATATAAAATTTGAATCATAAACATAAAAATAATTTTTTTTAAAATTGTCAAGGCCCTTTTAATAAAGAACACAAACACTAACTCTAGTCCGGTAAAACAAAAAAACACCTTCCAGAAGGCAAGTCCAAACCAAAGGTCTGATCCTGCCTATACTAAAAGATGCGTTTGAAGTATAGCTAAATATGAAATGCCGGTCAACGAATCAATACCGGATTACGTTCAAGCAGCCCGCTGCCAAACGTTTCTCTGAACGGGGAATCCTCCATATGGATATAACCGATGTAACAGCCACATTTTTTCATGCGACAGGGCCGATCCTCAGACAAAGCCTGCAAACCATCGCGATATAGATGTCCAATGATTCGACGATCCTTGTAACACCTCTTCACATGCCCGGACCCCTGTACATAAAATACTTCCGAACCGGCAGCACATCGTTTGCCCAAGCTCTCATAATCCTGCAGATTACCTTCAAAAAGCGGATCAAGCCCACGTAAAAACTGAATTTCCTCTGGAGTGTAATACTTGGGCCGATCTTTGAAGGCATTAACCCACATATACACATCATCCGGCAAAGCCTGTCTCATGGACTCAATTGAGGGGAAAGCACTACGGAGTCCGACAGTACCGACACTAAAAGCAAGTCCCATCTGACGCAAGGTCAGACATTGTTTAACAAAAGAAGCCTCTTTTGTCTCACGAGGATGATACGTCGCCCAAAAGGCCGCTTTATTCGCATCCAACTCCCTCGCCCAATCCAGCTTGACGGACAGGTTGGTTTGAATTGCAACTTTATCCACATGTGGCATATGTGACAGCTCAACCATCGCTTCCCGGTACCAACGACGCACCAAAGCTTCACCGTAGGGATTGAAGAAAATCGAAAATTGATGCCCGGCACTCTCTTGCTCCCTGACCCAATTCACAAATTGACGCAATTGTTGTTCATCCACTTCCAACGTCTCTTTGGAATCCACGGTTTTGCTAAAAGGACAGTAGGGACAGTCGTAATTACAGGAAGACAACTTCCCCCGATAATACAAAGTCGCTCTCATGAGAAAACAAACCCTTCCATCTGTTCACGAATTTCGGCAGATATAAGCCAATCTCCAATCGCATCGGAGTAACCTAGTCCTTCTTCTGTCAGACGCAACACCCGCTTGCCCTCATCACTTTCCAACTCCGCCATGCCCTCTGTCAACAGTTCAGCCAACCAGGCATAGTCGGACATCACATCGGTACCAAAGCGCTGTTGGTAGTCAGACAACGTCAATCCCTCGCGATGCAGCAAGGCTTTCAGAATAAAGCGACGTCTCTGTTCCTCACGGCTTAACACGATGCCATAATCCGCCACATCGTAGCGCTCAGTTGCCACATAATCGGCAATGATGCTCTGTGTAGCCTTGTAACTCACGCCATACTTGGAAGCATAATGTACTTCACTCGTATAAGATCGTGCGCCACATCCCAGTCCAACCATGCCCTCCTCCTGACAACTATAAGGCAGAAGTGCTTTCGAGGACGACTGTTCTTTGGCAAATCTGCGCATGGAATATTGCACATAACCTTTACTTTTTAAAGTCTCACGTGCAGCTTTATACAGTTCCATCCGAATATCAGGTCCCTGACGGCGAATGTCATCAGGCTTCACGATTGTATTTTCCCGTGTATACAAGGGATAGATAAAGATTTCGCCCGGTTCGTAAGCCAGAACTCTTTCCAATGAATAGATCCACGATTCCACCGTTTGACCCGGCAAACCATAGATCAGATCCAGATTTAACAATGGGAAATCATACCGAGTAAGCTTCTCAAGCGCTCGTTCAACTTCCTGCGGTTTTTGTGGACGATAGATGGCAGATGCTTCAGCTTCAATAAAACTCTGGATACCCATACTGACACGATCCACACTTCGTTCCTTCATGATGGCCAGCTTGGCTTCCGTAACGGTATCCGGCGACGTTTCCACTGAAATCGATGCTTGCGCAGGGTCCAGCCCCATCACATGTTCAGCAATATCAAACAGACGATTCAACTGAACCTCATTTAATAATGTAGGCGTTCCTCCACCAATCGCGAACCGCGAATACGGTCTTCGAGATGTAATAGGTGCCCACTGCTTCGCCTGACGTTCCAGCGCATCTACATAGCGTTCATGCGTATCATCCCGTCGATCCGGCAGTGTGAACAGATTACAAAATCCGCAACGAGCAGCACAAAAGGGAATATGCATATATAAAAAATACGTATCGGTATTTTCTCGTTCCCACAGTGGCCCTAACGGCAGTGGTGGGTCAAGCTCCCGATAGGCGGTCTTGTGTGGGTACGAGTACAAGTAAGAACGATAAGGGAATGCCAGTACTTCACTGAGACTTGTAGCTATATTGGATCCGGACTGTGTGGAATGGCCTGTTGTTGTATGTTGTATATGTTTCTCCATCGGTTTCCTCCTGTCTCCGGTTGTTGTCCTCATAAGATCAATACATTCTATACTAAAAATTCACGGTAAGGCACCGTCCAGACGACATCATGTGCAAGCCGGTGTCCTTGATACCCGTCTTCACCGTAAGCTGTACCATGATCGGAAAAAGCCAGGCAATACGCAGGCCGGGCGCGTTTTCGCATCGCCTCGAACAATGGTCCAAGAGCCTCATCTACATATCGAAGTGCGGCTCTCTGAGTCTCCACCGAATCCTCCTTCGCTCCTTCCACGAAGTAACGATTGGGTCCATGAATGGCAGACACGTTCAAAAACATAAATATCTTTTCATCCGGCGCTGTCTGTTCAAGCAACTTTAATGCATGCTGTACCTGATGCTCTGTTGATTTGGGGTTGGTTACCCCAAAGTTCATTCGCCAGTAGCTGTGTTGGAAATAGCCAGGCAATACTTTTGCAAGCGGATTTTTTTTCGTAAAAAAGATGACGCCGCCAATACAGATGGTACGGTAACCTTCAGCTGCGAACCCGGATACGATATCCGGTGTATCAAACAGCCAGGTGTGCGGATGTGTTTTGAGTCCGGTATTCCGGGAATGAAATAGCCTTACATGAGATGCCTTATCTGTATTGGCAGGAGTCGGCATAAAACCACCAAAAAAAGCATGGTGTGCCGCATATGTAAAACTGCCTGGGGTATGACGCTTCTCCCACGGACCCGAACCACACAGATTAGGACAATTCTCCTCTTCCAGCTTGGCTACGTCATAGCGTAACGTATCCAGCGTAATCATTAACAGATCATGGGAGCCCACAATGGTGTTCATATCAGGCATGTTGAATAGGCTCCTCCTTTCGTAAAAGTTCCATTTCCCACTCATAGGTTCCGAGGCCATGATGCTCGACCCTGTATAACAGATCTCCAAATGGATTCACATCCAGCACATAGGCACGCGGATTCGAACCACTAGTAAGCATCACATCAATCCCAGCTGACCACGAGTTGGGAAATGCAGACATGGCTGCTTGCGCTGCCAACCGTACCAGCGACATCCGCTGTTCATCCAGGCCTGCTTCAGCAGGCAGCATACGCTCATTGCGCAGATGCAGATTGGTAATCGGGGTACGGCTCAGCCGCATAATCGCGTGACCTGCCTGTCCACCTGCAACCAATTGGCGAATATCATAGGCCCGCTGATCAAGCGTGGCTTTTGGCATCCACCGTTCAATCTGTGCACCTTCTGCACATAACCAGTTCATCAGCGTAGCAATCTCTTCACTGCGGGTATACTTGCGTAGACGTCCTTCATTGAAGAAAATCGTCTTGCCCTGTCTCTGTTCCATCCCCATTGTTGTTACAGCGATTTCATCACCCGTTCGGGGATTGACTTGATAGGCAACAACTCCTGAAGCCCCGGAGCCGCACGCAAGCTTCACAAACACACGATGCATCTCAGCAGACTTCATTGAGCTACGCAGGTCCATATAATTACGGATTGGCCGCGAAAATTGCAGCGCCGGAGGTACATCAACTCCATGTGAAGATAGATGTTGCTGACAAGTTCTCTTGTCAAACATCAATTGGATATCGGCGGGATCATTCATGAATCGAACTTCAGACCATATCTCCCGAGACTCACGGCCGATTCGATCCAAGCATGCTTTCCAGCCACGAAACCACTGGGCGGGAGCGTAGATTCTTCCCCACTCCTGTTCCAGCGCAAGTGCCTGTTCTGCGGAAAATGCTTCTGTACCCATCCCAGCCGTTAATGTTGACGAATCGTCCATATCCCCAAGGAACAGTAGTTCACGTTCCACTTCCCAATCCTCTCCAGGAGCATCTATTCGAATCAGGGGTACGGGCAGATTAGAATCTACTGTATCAGCGATGGTTCGTCCGTGTCTCCAATTCTGGAGCAATTGAGCATATGGCAGTACAACCGCAGGTTTCAAACCCAATCTATGCCTAGCCTCTTGCAGCCCTTGTGTTCGTCGGTTATCAGGGTTTCCGATCAATAAAAAGGGCTGATCTTGCGTTAGATCAGGTACATCTATCGGTTGATGCAGGCTTTCATTCATTTCCTTTACACCTGACATCGACTATTCCGTTAACGATGGATAGCGCCAGTCATCCTCATCACTCTGTTGCTGGTCGCTAACATCTACAGATATACCCGATTGGTTCCAGCGACTGATCATTTCATTGGTCATGTAATGGTAACTTAGATCAAGATGTTTCAGTTTCTTGATCTTGTCACTGGCAAGCAACGCTTCAGCCCCTTCATCGGACAACGTTCCTTGCGATAGATCCAGTACTTCAAGTTGATCCAGAATAGATGCTTCAGCTGCTGCTTTGGCAATCTCATCCTGAATTTCACTGTCTTTCAGACCCAAGTAAACCAGCTTTGGAAATAATCCTTTTTCTAGCAAAGGGAGTACATCTTCAAGTGATCCATTGAAACCATAATTATCCACACCCAGATACAGTTCCAGTTTACGCAATTCAGGCAACTCGGCATGGGTGATTGAAGATAACACTTCTTTCGGGAGACCACCACATATAATAATCAATTCTTCAAGCTTGGCATGCTGGAGTGGTTCCAGACTGAGGCCGCTACTGCCCATTACAGAGAATGATTTTAATTCTGGAAAGGCACCTAACAGTGGTGTGAGATTTGTCTGGATAATCCACGATACTTCACATTCTTCGAATCCCATATCTCCAATAAACAGTTTCTTCAATGACGGAAAACTTGGAGCCGACTCGACAAGCGTTCCTATGAACTCATCAGGCGAATTTTCATAAGCCTGTCCCCAATCTCCGATGACCAGACTTTCCAATGAGCTAGCCTCCGGTTTAGCTGCCAGTTCCTTAATTAATTTTTCCATACGAATGCCGTCCTCATAATCATCGTAAGATACAACAAGCTTCACTTCTTGCATGAGTAGATCCCTCCGTTTAAGGTTCATATGTGATTCGTTAGTTTGAATGTTAACCCATACCACACAAGGCTTGCAACTTCTTCCAACTCCAGTCCCAATGAGATTCCCAATCGTGCAATGTAAACCATTTCTCATGTAGGTACAAGAACATACGTTCTTGTATGTGGTCGCAGAAATAACCCTCACCATTAGGTATATGGATGGACCTCACCTAACCCGATCAAATACTTCATTTCATACAAAAAGCGTTAATGGCGGATGAACCATCCCTTCGGAATGCTTCTGTCCTTCCATTAACGCTTTGATGTTCACATATCATGAAGTTAAATCAAAATGTTTCGTTTAGTCTCAGCCTTCAAGTCTGGATACAAGCGCTCTCAGCGCGTGACCACGGTGGCTAATCGCCTGCTTTTGCTCAAGCGTCAGCTCTGCCATCGTCATCTCGTATTCAGGTACATAGAAGAGTGGGTCATATCCAAAACCGCCAGCACCTGCAGCTTGAGCCGTAATCCAGCCTTCCGCAGTGCCTTCTGATTCATACTTATCACCTGTTGTCGGATCGTACAGGACCAGCGCACAGACGAAACGAGCCGGACTTAGTAGCGGCTGCTCGGTGTCCTCACCGGATTTCAACGATTCCAGCGTCTCCAGCAACTTCGCATTATTCTGTGCATCCGTTGCTCCTTCGCCTGCATATCTCGCTGAATATACCCCTGGCTCACCATCCAACAGGTCTACACATAAACCTGAATCGTCTGCCAGAACGGGCAAACCAAGCGCATCACCAACCGCCTTGGCTTTCTTCCAGGCATTCTCCGCAAACGTTACGCCATCTTCTACCACATCCGGCAGCTCCGGATAGTCAAACATGCTCTTAACCTCTTTGCCAAGCGGTGCGAAAGCATGAGCGAATTCACGGACTTTACCCGCATTGCGGGTAGCAACAATGAGGATTGGGCTGTCCAAACTCATCTTAGGCTTCCCCTAATCCACGCGCGCCGATCTTGAGCGCAATCGGTCCAAGCACTTCTTTTTGACGCTCGATCATTTCCAGAATTCCCTGTTCGCCCAGTTCCAACATGGCGTTCAGCTCACGGCGATCAAATGGTGCTTCCTCACCTGTTCCCTGAAGCTCGACGTATTTACCGCCACCTGTCATCACCAGGTTCATGTCTACCTTGGCTTTGGAATCTTCATCATAGTTCAGATCCAGTACAGGCTGTTCACCCACAACACCCACACTTACTGCGGCAATGAAATCCGTAATCGGGAACACTTGCAGTTTGTGCTGTTGGGAGATCTTGTTCACGGCAAGCGCCAGCGCTACAAACGCACCGGTTATGGACGTTGTGCGTGTGCCTCCGTCAGCTTGAATAACATCACAGTCCAAGGTAATGGTACGCTCACCAAGAGCCTGCAGATTAACTACTGAGCGCAGTGCCCGACCAATCAGACGCTGGATTTCCATGGTGCGTCCAGTTAATTTGCCACGATTGGCTTCACGTTGGTTCCGGGTATGTGTTGCACGTGGCAACATGGAATATTCAGCTGTTACCCAGCCTTTACCCTGCCCTTTCATAAAGGGAGGTACACGTTCCTCTACTGTAGCTGTACAGATCACCTTTGTATCTCCAACTTCAATCAGTACAGAGCCCTCGGCGTATTTATTCGTGTTCACTGTTAAATTCAGCGGGCGCAGCTGTTCGCTGGTTCGTCCGTTTGATCTCATATTTTCTGCCTCCTACGACTTAAGCATCCTGTAATGTTGAACTTATTCACACTTTTAGAGATTGTTCAAAAAGCTCGCTTTTGATTACAAAAAATGCCTTAAGGCATCATCAGCATCGAATATGGAATTCAGCCGAAATGTCCGTTGCTCACGTAGTTTGCCTACGCTCCGCTACTCCATTTCTAGCTTCATCCCATCTTCTCGGTACTGAAAACCGATCTTTTTGAACACGTATTTTACGAATCCCTTATATTTTACCAAAGAGTTCGGTTAAAAGCATCCTTAAGCATTCCTTGCTCATTAAATCGGAATTTCGTTGATATATTCAGGCTTGGAAACCGGCGCACTGTAATCCCTGTTGTCGTCACCCATGACCGTTTTTTGGCCGTTCCACTCGATCTGTACTTTGGCATCCTTGCTGGCTGTGTTCTCCGCAGTGGTTAATACGACAGATTGTAACAGCTCGCTTGGCACGATATCCCCTTCGGCAAACATATCATCTTTCAAGGCAACCGTGACCGTGCCATCTTCTGCCGTTTTGACCGATTGTAGCTCCGTTCCGCCTGTCATGACCTCTTCCAGTTCTCCACCTTTGTCAGGTCCTTTGATCAGTTCGTTCAATGCTGCCTGCACCCGATCTTCACCAGGTGTAACCAGACGTGTCACTGGAACATAATATTGGATGCCCGCTGGCGAAGCAGCGGAGAAATAGACCGTTACCGGGCTGCTGTTGGTCACAAACGTATCACCCAGATCCAGATTGATTCCCACAGCCCGATTCAGCGGTTCAGGCAGCGGCGTGCTATTTACCGGCATTTGCGTTAACTTTTTGCCATCCACCCAGATCTGCACATTCTCCACATCAGGTGTTCCCGTCAATGTCCACGTGACAGCTTCTAGCATTTTCCGTTCTTCCTTCGCATCATACTTGGCAAAATTACCCGAGAACTCAACAACCGCCAGCTTGTCATCCGCGTGAATCGTTACATTCTGCACAACCGTTCCCTGTGGGAGAACGCCTTGGAATCCTTCAGGCAGCATACCCGCATAGGCCCCACCTGTGACAAGTGTATCCAGTGCTGTCTTTGGACTGCTTGCGTCTGTCCCAGAAGGAAGTGTCAGGGATACCGGAGCGAGCAGCCCCTGCTGGTCTTGCAGATATACCGTCGTTAACGGGAGCATTGCGAGTGCTCCATTCCCTTCGGCCGCTTGAATCATAGCTGCTTCCTGGATGGGCGGTGGTGGATCAACAGCTTCGGAAGACTGTGCTCCAAACATGCCGCAGCCTGACAATACCATAGGAATACTCAGCAGCGCTGCTGCCGATACCGTACGCAAAGAATGGATCTTTCTCATGATCACGTTCCCCCTCATCATTTTTACAGTTTGTACTACCATGTATACGAGCCTTTGTCCAAAAAATAACTAAAAGATAATAAGAAAAATGTCTATCAACGCACTTTCACGGAAGGCAGACCGTTTTTAGCTGAAATTTTTCATGTGTTAATCGAATTGTTCCACTTCACTGAAACTTATAATTTTATTATCTTAAAGAAACGTAAACCAGGTTAATAACGTATTAGGAAGCAAGAGTAGGGACATTGCTAACTTCAGAGGAGGAATCGCCCATGGAACATCCTGAGCAAGAAAAAATCCCTTACAGCCTGAATAGCCGCAAGGTGGCGGAGGCAACAAGGGAATGGCTGCATAAGCGGGGCGTCACGATCCCTGAGATCGCAGAGCTGGTCATGTTATTGCAACAAAAATATTATCCAGGTCTTACGATGGAAGAATGTATCGAAAATGTGGAGATGGTTCTCCGTAAACGTGAGGTACAGAACGCTGTTTTGACCGGAATTCAGCTTGATATTCTGGCAGAACAGGGGCAGCTCATATCTCCTTTGCAGGAGATGATTGAGAACGATGAAGGATTGTATGGCGTGGATGAGATTTTGGCATTCTCCATCGTCAATGTATATGGCAGCATTGGATTTACGAATTATGGTTATGTGGACAAGCTGAAACCAGGGGTGCTTGAACGACTGAATGACAAGAGCCTGGGCCCTGTCCACACGTTCTTCGATGATATTGTCGGTGCGATTGCATCAGCAGCGAGCAGTCGGATCGCCCATCGCAAACAATCCGAGCTTGAAGAAGCACTGGGAGAAAAACCTGTTAGTGATGACGCCGTATAATGCGTAAATCGTTTCATAAATGAAGCCATGTGGAACATTGGACATGTGTATGGATGCTTCGTGAAATGACTGTTCAATAAAATAACTGTTCATGGAAAAAGCGGCCTGATGGCCGCTTTTTTGCATGTGTAACGATACATATTGGATAATCCACATTTTATTATTTCAGATGTTTAGGTCGTACCGTTCCCACCAAACCAAAACCTTCAACCCAATTCTGCTCGGAAGGTGAACCAGATGTTGCACGTTTCGGTCCAATCGTGATTTCCGGGCCTTTACGCTCTCGCAACATGCCACGTAGCACGGTGATACCGAGAATGCTGAGTCCGGTAAATACATATATCATCCGCATGATGATGTTGCCAGAATCCGTTCCGGTAACCATGCCGTGAACCAGCAGACCAATGAACACCGGATAGGACAACATGTGGAACATGAACCACCATTTACGGCCCAGCTTGTTCCGCAGATCACTGGATAACAGGACAATCACTAATCCGTAGAAGGCTAACGTTCCCAGACCACTGCCGATCGGATGTACGGAGGCGGTAAAAGGAATCAGAAGTTCTCCCCAGGTAAATGGGCTGTAATGATCAATATATAACGTTAATGCGTGCACGAGTCCAAGTCCGAAGGCGAGCCAGGTCGTTCGGGTATGCCATTTGAACATGGCTGCTTTTGGTTTGCCTTTGGCCATAGGCATCCCTTGCGCAATACCCAGAAACACACCGGCAAAGAGCAACACATAAGCAGCAATTCCACTAATTCGAATGATATTCCACGTTGGCAGGTAATCTACAATCCATTGTGCCATAACCGGCTCCCCCATATCTGTTAGACTTGTCCTCGTTTATAATAGACTGAAGCGATGATCCGGATCAAAACCGGGCCAGTGCTCAGCAAGCGTATCCGTATTCCCTCTAAAATAATTACTCCCATCCCGTGTCATCCACAGGACGTCATGCCGATCGTAATGTCGGTTTAACCAGCCCACCGCCTCGGCACTCCCCAGAATGCATACCGTCTTGGCAATGATCTCGCATTGCGAAGCATGCTGTCCCAGAACGGTACACTGCAATACGTCCGTATCTGCCGGCTCCATCGTCCGGGGGTCAATGAGGTGGTGTGCAAAGCTTCCATCCGTATTCTGCCATTGTCTGCGGGAAATACCCGAAGTGGCAACAGCTCCTCGCTGTAAACGGATCGCTCCCGACATAGCACCCTGATTCTGCAAAGGATCTGCTACTTGCAAGGTCCATTGGGAATGGTCTGGTGAACCCCATACTTGAATATCTCCACCCGCGTTAATCAAACCCGCTGGAATATGCAATGTTCGCTGCAACCAGTCTGCGATACGCTCTACTGCCCAGCCCTTAACAATGCCTCCTAAGTCCAACTCAGCTCCGGGGTCCAGATGAACCATCCGGCTACCTTCCCGCTGAATCCAGCTCGGACGGCTGTGGTCATATCGATCTTCCATCCAGCCTGATGATTCAGGTGTTCTCGTTCGCAATACACGTTCAATTAATGGACGTTTCAATTGTCGTTGCTGCACCTTCTCGAAGCTTAGATCATATCCCGAAGCCTGAAGAGCCTGCGAGATACCCGGTTGAAAAATCCCTTCGGTCAGGCCAATATATCCATAGGCCAAACTCAAAACTTCATCCATCGCAGCGGAGATGGGCATCCATCCGGTTGAAGCATTCAAACGATTCAGTTCACTGTCTGCAACAAATCGGCTGAAGCGCTGCTCCTGCGTCTCAAACCAATTCTTCACCACGGTTGCTGCATGTTCAGCTTCTTCCCGCCCAGCTGACAGTTGCACTTCAACATCCGTGTTCATCGCACGGAATTGAAATCGGAGCGGACGAGCAACTTGCTCCGTGCGGCTCATGATGCACCTGTACGTGACTGATAGTTGCCACTGCTGTATCCGGAGTCTGTACCCTGGTTATTTTGCCCGATACGCTGAGAATCTGAATAATTCCCCTCGTTACTCGAGCTCTGATCTGGCCGAGCTGCTTGTGTGCTATCGGATGTTCCATTATATTGACTATCATTATTGTCATTGTCCTGCGTGTTCCAGTTGTTGCTGTCCGTTGTACTGTTGATCCATTCATCCATCACATCATCATGCGTATCCACTTGGCTTGAAGCAGTAACGCTTGTATCTGTGCCATTTGCTGCTGCATAGGCCACATCAAAGGCATCCGAAGTTCTTACATATTGAAAAAGTGCAGCCACAGTCAACGTTGCTGCCGCTGAAGCTTGCCATTTTCTCCATTGATTCCGTTTTCTTCTGGTCATCGCTCTTCCCTGCTTTCTTTAGCGAAGTTCATAGATGTATCATAGGCGCGCTGGCTTAAAAATAGATGAATGAACCGTTAAGAGAGGCTAAAAAGGCCCAGAACAGGTGAATTTCCTGTCCCGAGCCTCTATATAAGATCGTATTATCATTCCATATCGATATCATCATTCCGTTTAGATTTGAAAATAGAACGTCCCATCCGGTTGCTGCTCTTGCTTCACTAGTTCGCGTCGAATTAACTCCTGCAAATGGGCTAACGTCTCACTCATGGCAAACCGCAGTTGATGGGTACCCAGCCGATTGCCAAACATGTGCACACAGATGTCATAAGCATTCGCCGGTGACTCCTGAATTCGTTCCGTCATCTTCTGAAGACGTTCCTCGTGATGAGCCAGCAATTGAACTGTCCGTTCGTTGAACTGGGCAAAAGGATTCCGATGCCCTGGATACGCCTGTTTGACATTTAGCCCCCCGAGACGTTGCAATCCTTCCATATAAGACAATAATGGCTGAGGGTCACTGCCGGGTTGCAGACTAATATTCGGTGAAATCTGTGGCATAACTGCATCTCCGCACAGAATCTCCATGGACTCCGGCGCATAAAAGGATAAATGGCCTGGGGCATGTCCCCCCGTCTCCACAGCAACCCAACGTTTCCCGCCCATATTAAGCCACTCGCCATCTTCAATGGGTGTCACCTTCGGAAGTGGTGTGATCTGCGAAGTAAATGCCTTCATATGTTCATGTATCTGCTCAGTATTGTCTTCCGGCATACCATGACGACCATAATAATCAGGTAATATTGTATTGATGCGTGAATCAGATCCCCACATATAATCGGCCTCTTGGCGGGAGCGTGTGGACATTCGAACGGGTGCCCCCGTCATCTGTTGCATCCAACCCGACAACCCAAGATGATCGGGGTGATGGTGGGTGAGTACAATTTGACGAATATCGCTAAAGGTCAGGCCGAGATCTGCCAGCGCTTCACTCCACTCCTGTTCTGTTTCCGAATTACGCGGTCCCGGATCTATAATAGTTATCTTCCCATCCGATTCTGATAAGACATAACTGTTCACCCATCGTAAGGGAAACGTCATGCTGATTTTGACCCGGTGTATGCCCTCTGTCATGGACATCTCTTCTGTGCGCTTCATGTTATCCCCCTTCCAAACTGTCTCTGTTCACTCCACAGGACGACGACCAACAAAAATCATGCGCGGAGAAGCCTGCTCGTCATATTTCTCTTCGTCATAGCCGCCATGTACCTGATCTACCCGGAGTCCGGCGGCACTTAACATCTGACTCAGTTGTTCCCGTGTGTACAACTTCACACGTTCCTGATATACCCGCGGTTCATGTCCGGATGTGGTATCCGTAATGCGAATTTCCTTTTGCACAAACCCTTCCTCAATCTTGCGATACTCCTCAATACGCTGTCCTTCATCCTCTCGAACGGAGTGTTGCACCAGATGACGAGTTACATAAGCCGTATTCATAAAATCAATAATATAGCTGCCACCCGGGCGAAGCATGCGATGAATGGCACGTAATACTTTCAGTTGTTCTCCGTCCTCCAGGAAGTAACCAAACGATGTGAACAGATTAACTACAGCGTCAAAGCCACCTTTCAGCGGGAGTTCACGCATGTCCGCATGACACCAAGATACTCGGTGTTCAGTGTCCATTAGGCGCGCTTCACGTAGAAGCACATCGGACAGATCAACTCCGGTCACTCGCAATCCTGCGTCAGCAAGTGCCATGGAGTGCCGTCCCATACCGCAGCATAGATCCAATACTTCAGAATTGGGCTCAAGCTTCAACCAATTAATCATTTTATGTACTTCCTGATGGGCACCCTGCACATCCCGGTGCTTGTATACGAGAAGATAATCTTCTCCAAAACTCTTTTTATACCATTCCGTCATCCATTCTCGCCCTCCACTTGGTCACTGGCTCTCTATCTGTAGTACGCTATGTACAGGCCTGATCATTTCCACTAGCTTTAATGTATTGTAACGTCTTTATTCTGCAAACTCAAAAAATTCCAGTAATTTTCCAACATTGAAGAGCCAAAATGCACACGATATAATATTAGACATATGCCTGCAAATCGGTTAATTATAAGAGGTTGTTCAAAAAGCAACAGGAGGTGTTCTTATGATTCACATCGGACTTACCGGATGGGGGGATCAGGAAGATCTCTATCCAAACCGTACCAAAGCCAAAGACAAGCTCAGTCTATACGGACAATACTTCTCCACCGTGGAGGTGGATAGTTCCTTCTACGCCGTTCAGCCGCGGGATCGAATGGCACGATGGGCTGCCGAGACACCCGAATCCTTTGCTTTTATCATCAAAGCCTATCAGGGAATGACCGGACATCTACGGGGCAAGCCCTACTTCACCAGCACGTCGGAGATGTATAAGGCTTTTCGGGAATCACTGGAACCGGTCATTGAAGCCGGCAAGATGCAGGCAGCCTTGTTTCAATATCCGCCTTGGTTTGAGTGCAATAAAGACAACGTGAAAGAGCTTCGTGAAGTGAAACTTCGAATGGAAGGTATTCCGTGTGCCCTCGAATTCCGTCATCGTAGCTGGTATGAAGGTGACATGCGCGAGCGGACGCTTTCGTTCCTGAAAGAGCAAGGCTGGATTCACAGTGTCTGTGACGAACCTCAGGCAGGTCTAGGTTCTATCCCCATCGTGCCACAGGCGACGGATTCCGAGATGACGCTGGTGCGCATGCACGGACGCAATGTGTCCGGGTGGCATCAGAATGGTGCGCCCAATTGGCGCGAGACCCGTTATTTATACCGTTACAACAAGGAAGAGCTGTTGGAGTGGAAAGGATATCTGGAGCAATTGCAGGAGCAGAGCAAGGATGTCTATGTTATTTTCAACAACAACTCAGGTGGCGATGCAGCGGCGAATGCCCAGATGATGATGGACCTGCTGGATCAGCCGGTGAAGCCTTTCCCTGACCGTACTGAACCGGAGAAGGAAGAAGGACCGGAGCAGCTGGAGCTATTTTAATACGTGCTATAAACGGAGTTATTCATATTATTGGGTGAAGGTAAGTGTATTTATCATTGCTATTATGCAGAGCGGATTCGATATTGGAAACAAACTAAAAGCGGCAAGCCCGGGGGCTTTGCCGCTTTCTTTAGCTGGTAATCTACCTATAGAAGGCTATCCACAAATATCCGTTCAGTTGCGTCAAACATCAGCGCTGCGTGGCTGTAACCGAAGAATCGATATGCGCCTCACGGAGCTGCTGGTTCATTTTATACACTTCATTGCCTGCCAAGAGCACAATGCCGATCCCATGGGTATCATTCAGATTCCAGCCTAGATCATCGCGATAATACAAGGCGGTAAACGAGTACCCGGAACCCCGGCATACCCCGTATATATTGCCTTTATAGTCAATCGACAAACGTGTCATGCCGTGCCATCCTTTGCGTACGGCCTCCAGATAAGGCTCTGGCTGTTCCAGCCAGCCTTCCCGAATACCACGGGCATAAGCGTAGATGAACATGGATGTGCAGGAGGTTTCTTCATACGAATCCGGGCGGTTCAGCACCTGATGCCATAGTCCATTTTCCCCTTGCAGCGCCAAATAACCTTCACTTAAATCACGATAGAACTGTAATAGTTCCGACCGTTTCACATGATCATGTGGCAGGATGGATAACAATTCGGTTAAGGAAAATAGCACCCAGCCGTTACCCCGTCCCCACGGAATACCTGTCGCCCGACCACGTACAAAATCATACACATGGGACATGATCTGTTGTTCGGGAAGGTAGAGGTATTTACGGAACATCAGGAACTGATTGACCGCATCATCCCAATATGTCGCATCTCCTGTCAACTGACCGTAACGCATCAGAAATGGTGTACTCATGTACAAGTCATCACACCACATCGTCTCCTGACGCATCTCCCCACTGCCGCGAACCCGGTAAAAGGCACCGTCCTCCAGACGTTCCTGCTCATGCGTAATGTAGCCTGCAATCCGATCCGCGGTATCTCTTCCCCCACGAATATCGCCCAATTCCATCGCAGCAAGCAGCGTGGAACCAAACGAACCGCAATCATCCAGACTGTCGATGGCAGACAGTTGATTATTGATTCCTGCCGCACCGTACCCTTCCCGATCCCACAGACCGTAGCGGTCAAATGAAGTGCTCAGTTCAATATGTTGCCGTACATACTGAATGTAATCATCCCGTCCCAATTCCTGTCCCGTCTGGAGAAGTCCAAGCAGGGTAACGCCGAGCGGATAATTCCACTTCCCGTAATGTGTATTTTCCAGGTAAGGACGAACATGCGTATCGGGAATATCTACCCGCCAATACACACCTTGTGCATCATCATCAAACACGATATCTGTTCGCACGATGTCGGCGTGGGATGGTTCAGCACCGGGAGTAAACACACCTGTGTACAGCCATGGGTCAGAGCATCCTGCAACCGGATGCGGAGGTTTCAGTCTCCAGCCTGTGGAACCCGAACGCTCGGCATCTTCCAACGTGAATCCCCATGAACCGCCAACTGCCTGGATTTCACCCTTCGCGACCAGATCTGAAAAACCGTAACGGCGCGGGAGTTCAACGTGAAAGTTAGCACTGCCTCCAGCAGAGTATACTTCCGTGCCATCCACATACAGAGTCAAAGCTCCATCATGACGGCCTTTTAAAATAACTGGCGTTGATCCTGGCAAGGTTACATCCAATTTGGACCAGGCGTAAGCAACAGCTAGTTGCTCCGCTCCAAAGATGCGGGCAAAAGAACCCATACTCTGCTCCTCATCTGTCCACGCCTTGCGCGGATACCAGGTAAGACCTGTTTCTTCTTCCGTCATGCCGTCACGAGGAAGAGATAGTACAGGTTCATCGACGGGTTCCGAATATAACCAGCCCTCCTGTCCCTGACGATCTGCCCCAGGAGTGAGGAAGTGGAGCGGGAAATTTTTGAATGAAGCTGTTCCGTAGATACCGCCGAATCCTACTTCTGTTTTGACAAAACACAGCAACACATCATTCCAGCCATAGTTCACGGAAATTGGAATCTGGGTTCTTCGCTCGGGAAATAATTCCTGCAACAACTCAGACTTAAACACCTCTTCACCGTTCACATAGATTGTCACCGGACTATAACAGTTCAGGCCCGTATTTAACGTTGCATTCTGCTCGCTCCATAACTTGCCCCATACATACACGTACTGCCCTGCACGCACCTCTGCGCATTTCTCATGCAGATTCAGGTCGTAGCGATAGTCCCCTAACCTGCGGAAACCTCCCTGATGACAGGCTCTGAACAAAAATGAATGTTTCGGATGATCACCAATATAACGCTGAGCCACCGTAGTCAATATATCCGGAATTGAATCGTACACCTTACCTGCAATCGCCTCGTTCTCATGAAAATAACGAATGATCGTCAGCTCCCTTCCTTATACCTTGATTCGTTCGCTTAGCCGCAATGTCTCTCCGCCCTGCACTTCAACAACCTGCTGATCTGCCGTGAACCATACCGGGATGGCAGACGGATTATGGATGATGGATCGATCGGCCGAACACTCCAATCGTTGTACGGCTTTCCAATAGGCGATCACTTCGATGTTCGTGGCGTACCAGATGTCGTTCCTGCCGCCAATCTGCTCACCGAACTGTTCGATGATCTCCCAGTTGTCGTTGTCATTGAACTCATAGCTGTGACCCCAGACGTAGAGCAATAGTGGCGTACCTGTTTTGGAATGTTGGATAAAACGTTCGGCATGCGCCGCCAAATCATGGTTATGATGGCAGGTCGGATGCCATTCAAGGGGTCGGTCTGGCAATGTGTATCTGCCATGTGATTCAACGGTACGGGCATAATCGATGCCAAGCCACTCCAGCTTTGTACTTAACGCACGGTCGTACCCTCCGTTGGGATAAGCCATGCCTCGTACCGGATAACCGACGAGCTGCTCCAATGCTTTTCGGTCTTGGATAATCTCTTCGGTCAATAGTTCATTCGGAACATAAGGTAGCGTAGGGTGAGTAACCGTGTGAACGGCTACTTCATGCCCCGTATACAGTTCAGCGACTTCCCCAGCCTCAATGCGGCCTGGACTGCCTAGCGTACCGGAGTTCAGATTAAAGGTTCCCCGCAGACCATACCGATTACAGATTTCCACCAGTCTGCGATCATGTACCACTCCATCGTCATAACTGAGCGTTAACGCTTTCATCACACCACCTGGATAGCGGTCAAACTGAATACGATGTCCCATCCCTTACTTCCACTCCTTTATCCCAATTCTTCAACAGGTATATGACCTGCATCCTGTAATCGATGATGTTCCGAATCAAAATACGTACCTTCCAGCAGGCCAATCAATGTGTTGGTAATCTGCACTTCAATGTCGTTATCCCCAGGTCGAAGCCATGATGTATCTCCCTTCCAGCGATACGGAGACCAGCATCTTACACCCAGGCTATGTCCGTTTACCCGCACTTCCACCACATCCTGTACCCGCCAATCGCTGAATTCCAGTTCAAACGTGGTCATATCTTCCCCTGGCTCATCTAACCAGAACGTGCGTTTATAACTCATTTCCCCGGCAAAATGGGAATACAGTGGCTGCGGTTCAGGTCCGATACGAAGGGCCGTATCCGACTCCCGTACAAGCGAAGCCATGCCTTCATGATGAAACTCTACGCCGAATCTACCTTGTAGATACAAGGGATCAACGATGCCATCCTCATCTTTCGTCACCTGCACAATCACCGTCATTTCATTGAGACCGCTGTGCAGCAGCTCCGTAATGTCACAAGCGATGTTATTGTGGTCGGTTATTTCGATTGGATCGAACTGTTCTTTTCCAAGTGGTTGCCCATTAATCTCCATGGACCAAGTGCCCGAGATCGCCGCTCTGTCCATGAATAACAGGCATGCAGGCAATGCCGTTCTCAGCTCAAATGTGGTCGTATAACGGCACTCGATCGGGTAAGCAACGGATGCCTTTTTCGGTGTGCCAAACACCTGTTTAAACTGGACTGGCAGATGCTGCTCCGATAATTCTGCCGCTTGATCAATAAACGGTTTTACAGCTACATGCTGGCTTTCCAGAATCAAACCATTAGCATTGGAAGCCTGAAGATGGAATTGTCCCATTCGCAAAATGTTAGGCTGCACCGTTTCCAGTCGCCATGGCCCTTCCGAAGGGACCATGATCTTACGGGCTTGATTAGCTCCTGCCGATACATCCGCTCCGAACGTCGAGCCCGTTTTGTCTGTTACATCCACCTTCGTTGTTAATTCCTCTTCCTTCGCAGGTTGTAAAGTAAGACGAACAGCATGTGCTTCATAAGGCGCCAGCGTTAGTGAAATGCACCATTCCCCGCCACTGCTCGTATACGGTAATGTCTGAAGCTGTCCTGTCTCCAGATCAAGTCGTTCTGCCACAAGACAAGCACCCTCTGTCAACTCCGTTCCATCCCACAGCTGTCTGGCGACCAGCTTCAATTGACCTTTCAGGTCCTGACCCTCCTGATTAGTCAAGAAAACCATGTGCTCTCCAGCCGACAATTGACGGGTGTGCATCAGCAGAGATGCACTTTCCTCCTCCATGATCCAACAGATGGGTTCGGGCAATACCTGATCGAGCAGGAGAGAGATCAGCTCCAGCGAAAAGTCATCTCCTTGGCCCGTTCCTGCGGGTAGAAAATAGGCATTCTCCTCACCCTGATGCCACATGGTTTCACGTTTATCGTGATCTGTTGTCACGTTACGGCCCCAGTACACCTCTTGCGGCTGCTCGCCCGCACCAAAGAACTGGGCAGCTTCCTCTCCCTCCGGACTTCCCGGCTGAATCGCAATATACGGAGGCATCCCAACAGAGATGACAGTTCCTCCCTGCCGAACAAATCGCTTCACCTGTTCCCAGGCCGCGGCCTCCAGATTCAGCATCGGTGGCAGAATCAGTACGTCATAACGGGCAACGCCGATCTGAATGATGCCATCCGTTAAGTCAGCTTCAGCCAACAATTCGGGGTCAAGGTGATCATAGTCCCGTCTGTTTTCGAGCAGATGTGTCGTGATCCGCATCCAGTCCTTCGTTAGACGATCCAGTTGTACTCGCTCGGTTTCGTCCTCGCCGCTATACTCAAATCCATGGAGCGGATTACCCATCAGACTCCAGAATGTCGTCGTTGGGTCAAGCACGGCAATACGAATGTCTGCTGTTCCGGTGCTCATGAGATAGCTCAAACGTCCGGTGTAATCCCCCAACTGCCGGAAATGCTTCCAGTAGGGATTCTGTAAAAATTGAGATGGCGGTGCATCATGCTTTGCCAGCCCACCAATCGTATAGAAAAAGGCGTGAAAGTTATAAAAATTGGTGCCCATGGCGGCCATTCGATCAATCATCCACTTGGCATCCTGTAGCGTCATGGACCAGCCTACACTGTGAAAACATTCAATCAGATTGCGGCTTCGGCCCAATTGCCGGGCAAGCGAACTGACCATCTTGGGATTGTCACGCATCTTTTGGCCATATCGTTCCAGAATCCACGATAAGGATCGTCCGATTTTCTCATGTGCCGAATCACCACCTGGCATATGGCTGAACAACTGGGTGGTCATCCGTACGCCAGGCACTTCAGCCGCATACTGGATTCCTGCTTCCTCACACCAATCATGCACCTGTTTGTGATAGGACTCCCGGAGAAGCAGGTGCAGCGACTGGTAATAGTCATACCGAATTCGATGCGCGTCCGGAACATCACCATATATCAGGGCCGGTAGCGAATCGATCAGACTATAACCACAACGCTCACTGAAATAACGGGGAAGTTGTGGCGACCAGGGGATACGACCCAGTGGTGCGATCTCATCCGAGAACATGCCTTTGATTACGCTTTCAAATTGATCTCCAACCGCTGACTTATAACGCTCATGTGTCAGTTCAATAAAACGACTCATCGCTTCCTTGTGGCAAGGATCAACAAAGTTGCCGTAATATTTGAAATCATCGATCTCTTTTTCCTGAAATATAATCAACTCCCAATCACCTGCCGGAACTTCCCACAACATGCGGAATGCTGTTCGGTAGGTGAAGAACCGCTTACGGTTATACGATGTGAGTCCGGTCTCCTGATAGACCTGATCGGTCTGGATATTGCCGATTTTGCTGCGCAGATCGATGGCCCCATGCCACAGACGCTTGCCCTGTTCATTCTTGGGAATCGCCTTGGCAACCAAGACTCGTCCCCACGGTAACTCCAGCTCCACAGCTTCTCCGCCCTGAACCACCAGTTGGTGATGCACGAGCTGTCGCTGCTTCGCTTCAGGGAAATCAAGGGTCACTTCCCCACCAGCCATCCCGCTTGGATATGGATATTCGTCATATAACCATACCTGCATGCCATGGTCGGCAGCTGCCCGCACTGCAACCCGCACCTTATCGAACCACGCTTCAGAGAGATAGGGAATCTGTAGTCCCTGACGCGGACAGATGAAGAATCCGCCTACACCTTGCGTGGCCATCTCAGCCACCTGCCGCTTAACCTGCTCTTCTTCCATATCCCCGTTCCAGAACCAAAAGGGATGGACCCTGTACTGCGCCTCGGGATTTTCAAAAGCATCCCCGTTCCACATGTTGCCTTCCTCCCTGCATGTTCAAGAGTAGTCGTTAAACTTTACCAATAACGTTCATTTAAGTTCATATAGGTTTGTTTCGCTTTGATTATACATCAAAAACCATATTCAGGAAGTCGTGTTTTCCAGAAATTTGGATGAAATTTTGTTCATGGATCAAGCCATCACAGCGATAAGAAAAGCCCGGCTGTTTCCGTTACGCTGAAAGTACGGCTACCGGGCTTTGGCTTATACGACTACTTCAGTGCAGCGTATAGTTCATTAACTTCTTTTACATAATCGTCTCCGCCGTTATTCTTCCACAGGGCAACAGCATCTTCGAATCCTTTCTCATCAATCTGACCTACGATATATTTGATCCGCGCATCGTTGATGATATTGTCCAGCTGTGGTCCTTTCTGAGCGTAAACATCAGAGATCAGCGGTTCGCCAGGATTGGCGATGACAATCTCTTCGTTGGCTTTCTGCACCTGTGCAACCTTTTCACGGACAGGTGTCTGTTGTACACGAAGCGTTCTGTCTTCCGGCACAAACATCAAAATCTGATTTAAACCCTGCAGGTCGCGGAGCGCAAGCTTGTCAGTGCTCGGTATGATGTAGTCTTCTTTTTTCTCATACTGCTTGCCTTCCAGTCCGTTGTACAACAATGCCTGCAACTCCGGTTCATTCAGCTGATCCAGAAAGCTCAGTACCTTCTTCAGGTCTTCTTCCGTTTTGACACTGCTTTTGGAGATCGCAATCAGGCCGGAGTAACCGGACGTTGGCATATCACGTAATCCCTTTGGACCTTCCATCGCTTGCAGCACATCCACACGTCCTGTCGCATTAGGGTCTTTATCGAGTATTTTCTGATCCATCCGCTGCGCATTATCTGCTACATCCACCATGACACCGGCTTGCCCATTCACAAATGGATCAGGAAGTTTCGTTGCATCCATCACGGCAAAGTCCTTGTTCACCAGACCTTCGCTATAGATTTGCCGGAAAAATTTCAGGGCTTCCATGTATTCTGCTGTCTCATGCGCCGGGATCAGGCCTCCGCTGCCATCATCTCCCCATTTGTTGGGCGCACCGAACCATACCTGCATGTTATCCCACGGGCCCGTGAATTTGCTGGCAACCAGACCGTACGTATCATCCTTGCCGTTACCGTCCGGATCATCCTTCGTGAAAGCTTTTAATACATTGTAAAATTCATCAATCGTCTTCGGCTCTTCGAGCCCCAGATTCTCCAGCCAATCTTTGCGGATTGTAACCCCGTTACGTCCCAGGGCCCGTGCCCGGTAGATCCCATAGGTTTTGCCATCGATTGATGCATTGTTGGTGATGACTTCATTCAGTTGACTCAGATTCGGATAATCTTTCAGATAAGGACCAAGCTCCCAGAATGCTCCGGTTCGTGCCGCATTAATAAAACTTGGAGACTTCCCTAACACCACCATAATCTGAGGCAGCTTTCCCGAGGCCAGTGTAATGTTGAATTTGTCTTCATACGAGCTGCTTGGCACCCACTGCAGGTTCACATCCACCTTGGTCAGTTCTTCAAGCTTCTGGATGACAGGGCTGTTCTCCGGCGGATTCTCCGCTTCGAAGTTCGGAAGCATAATGGTAATTTCGTCGGTTCCACCCGCAGCGGTTCCTGAACTTTCTTTGTCCGTGGAGCATGCTCCTAAAATCGTACTCAATACCAGTGACGCAGAGAGTAGCAGTGCACCTTTTTTGAATCCCGTTTTTTGTCCCATACGTTCTCCCCCTTGGCTTTAGCCTTTGATTGAACCTAACATGACACCTTTGGCAAAATGCTTCTGCAAAAACGGATACACCAGCAAAATCGGAATGGTACCTACAACGATCACCGCCATTTTGATTGACTGCTCTGGTGGCTGCACAAAATTGGGGTCCATGTTAGCCATATCTCCCACACTGGCTTGCGAAAGTAACACGATCTGTCTCAGCATGACTTGTAACGGCCATTTGTCACTGTCGGAAATGTACAGCAGTGCCGAGAAAAAATTGTTCCAGTGGCCTACGGCGTAGAACAAGGCAAACGTGGCAATGACTGGCTTTGATAAAGGCAGAACAATTCGCCACAGCACCCCGAGATCCGAACAGCCGTCGATGCGGGCCGCTTCCTCCAGCCCGGGCGGCATTTGCTGAAAAAAGTTTTTGACAACGATTAAGTTAAAAGCGCTGATCGCGCCAGGAAGCATAAGGGCCCAGTAAGAATCGAGCAGTCCCAGTCCACGAATGACGAGATACGTTGGAATCATGCCACCACCGAATAACATCGAGAAAATCACCATGTTCATCATGACGTTACGGCCCCAGAAATCACTTCTGGATAGTGGATAGGCCATCGTTAGTGTGAAGAACAGATTGACCAGTGTACCTGCCACCGTGATGAAAATGGAAACACCAATGCTACGAAAGATCGTGGACGAGGAGAAAATATACTCATACGCGCTGAAGGAAAACACCTTCGGAATGAGGAAAAAACTGCGTTCGGTGATCTCGGCTTCCGTTGCGAAAGAATTCCCTATAATATACAGGAACGGAAGGACGGTTAATATGCCCAGAATCCCCAGCATGACGTAATTGAAGATATCAAATACCTTGCCGGCAGGGCTGTTGTATAGACGGCTGTTCATGGGCGCTCCTCCTTAATAAATTCCGGGATGGCCGAATTTTTTCGCAAGTTTATTACTGCCGAGCACCAGGATGATCCCCACCACAGACTTGAATAGTCCCACAGCGGTACTGTAACTGAATGCACCTTGCGTAATCCCCACCGTGTACACATACGTATCAAATACATCTGCCACATCCCGGTTGAGGGAGTTGGTCATTAGATAGATCTGTTCAAATCCGGTATCGAGGAAGTTCCCCAGTCTGAGAATGAGCAAAATGACTATGGTCGTACGAATGGCTGGAAGCGTGATATGCCACATCCGCCGTAATCGTCCGGCGCCATCCACAATGGAGGCTTCATATTGTTCCGTATCGACACCTGCGAGGGCTGCCAAGAAAATGATTGTGCCCCAACCCATCTCCTTCCACATCATCTGAACAATAATGAGCGGACGGAACGAACCGGGACTGGAGAGTACATCAATAGGCTTGCCTGTAATCCAGGCGATCAGGTCGTATAACACTCCGCCCTGCGGGGTCAGGAACACGTACGTGATACTGGCGATAATAACCATCGATACAAAATGGGGTACATAGACCAGCGTTTGAATCGTTCTTTTGAAGAAAGCGACCCGAATTTCATTTAATAACAAAGCGATAATGATTGGTGCCGGGAAAAAGAAGATGAGATCATACAGGGCAAGGACCAGCGTATTGCGTAATAGTCGGAAGAAGTCCGGATTGGAGAAAAAGTTCGTAAAGTTCTCTAGCCCTACCCAGTTACTCTCCCGGATGCCCAGGAAAGGCTGGTAGTCCTGAAAGGCAATGATGATCCCCCACATGGGCAAGTATTTAAAGATGACAAAGTACAAAAAGCCGGGAAGCACAAGCACATATAACCACTTGTTTCGTTTGATCTGCCTTTTCCAATTAGACTCTCGTCTCATGGGCCTTGTGGCCCTATCCGCTTGGGTGGTTGCAGTGCCGTTGGTATTCCAGTCCGTCTTCCCGTTCATCATGTCTCCCCTCCCTCAACGATGTAAGCGTTATCAATTAACCTGTTATTCAGACTATACAGACGCCTGGTTTCCGGCAACCTTCATTTTTTGCATTGCTACGACATGATGGCCGAAAAGCCCGCTATAACGCCATTTTCACAAGAAATTGCACATAACGTAGCGGGTAGAATTGCACATTTTTGCGGGTTTATCCTTCTTTGTATCACGGTAAAAAAAAGAAAAACCCGGCATCCGCTAAAGCCAAATGCCGGTCTGAAATGACAAAGATATAAACGGTTATTGCCCAAACCATTGATCGCGATACTGACTCGGGGTAACTCCCTCCTGTTTCTTGAAGATCCGATTAAAATAACTGTGCTGATATCCCACAGCCGCTGCAACATCATTGATTTTCATCGTTGTCTCCCGCAACAATTGCTTCGCCGCATCCATTCTCACACGTGTCAAATAATCAATAAAGTTGATGCCCGATACCTGTTTGAAAGCCTTACTCAGTGCATAAGGTGTCATCTGCTCCTCGTCAGCACAATTCTCCAGCGAAATGTCGCTGCGGTAATGTGTATCGATATACAACATCGTTCGTTCCACCACCAGTTTCAGCGGTTCCTGCGATCGTACCTCAACCTCTTGTATATAAGGTATGAGTACCTCATTCATCATCCATTGCTTCATCTGTACAGGTTCACGAATACCGGATAGTTGCTCATACATGTTGTAACCACCAAACAGCTTATAAGGTGTGACACCCGTTTGCAGCATCATGTGCTGAATGCTGCCAAGCAATTGAAGCATCATCTGTTGCACCTGAAATTCGGTACTGCCCGTCCGCGTAATCTCACTCATGAATTGTTCCAGCACACGTTCCGCTTCGGCTTGTTTGCCCAGCCTGACCGCCTGTAACAATTCCCGTTCCAGCCCAAGCGGATAGGAAGCTGCTTCATTTCTGCGGAAACACGCCTCATCCTCCAGATCGAGAATCTGACTTCCTTCCTCCACACTGCGATAAGCCACGGCCTGTTCCATCTCGACGAATCGTCCGGGCAGTTCCTGAAGTGAAGCTGCCGGGCGACTGACCATCAAGGTCACCTTCATTTTGAGCGTACGTCCAATGACCTCCACCAGTTCCCGTCCCCATAACAGCGCTTGTGACTTCACAGGTTCGTCCTGGGGAGCGATCACAAGCATGGCGGAAGACAGGTCATGAAAGTTCATGACACTGATCTGCCTGAAATAATTTTTCGCAACTTCCTGTGTAATATTCACTGCTGCAAAGGTGACTAATCCCGTGTCCTGACTTCCAAATCTGCCTTGCAGCTGCTCGTACCCCGTAAAATACATCTGCACCAACAAAAACTGCTGGCCCTCCAACTCAAATCCCAGATGACGCATCCGCTGCTGAAGATCCTGCTCGTTATAGGCATATAGATGCCCCTGCACAAGTTGTAAGACAAAACTGTCGCGCAGATGGGGAAGTTGCTCCTGCAATTGGCGATGTGCCGTGACACTGCGAGAGGTCAGCTCGTTCCACTGTTGCTCCAGCAGCTCAAACTCGTCCAGTTTGGCATCCGTTGGTGTTGTTTCGTTTCTGCCAGGCGTAAGCAGATGCAGCATCCGTGCTATAGGCGAATAGATGCGGTGGGAAGCAAACCAGGATAACAATAATCCCAGGATGAGACTACCTGCACTGGCAATGACGATGATTTTGGATACCAGTTTGACTGGCGAAGTGACTGAGGTCAAAGGTGCTGCGGAGACGTAAGTCCAGTCTGAATCGATCCGGCTCAATGAACCGTATGAGACAGAATAGGTCTGATCCTCATATCGGAACAGGAATGAGCGGCTGCCCGCATGTAGGGCTACTTCTTCTTTTAGCTGCTGCTCAAAAGCAGAAGTCTCTCCCGCCGTTCCCGGATTCCCGGTAACCAGTGTGTTTCCTTCCTGATCCATAAGGAACGTTAAACCTTCGTCATACGGAGTAAGCGTTTTCAATAAACTGGCGACTTTCTCGTTATCCAGCGTGATGATCAGTGCACCAAACGGATTAATGCTCTCCCCTGGTATCTTATGTACTAGAACAAGTGCATTGCCTGCATCCGTATGCAGTGGACTATCGTTGGTCGAAAGTTCGGTATCTCTGTTGGTGCTGGAAACCCAGTCTGTCCAGTACACGTGGTTCCCCATGGAAAGGTATCGATCATAGGCTTGTACTTTCGCTTCATCGTTCAATTCGGTATAATCCCGATTAAACAAGATTGGCTTCGGTTCCTGCAAATACAGCTGTGCTGACTTGATCAGTGGATGGGAACCTTGTAATACGTATAAGGTAGTCACAATCTCCTGCGTCTCATTAAAATAATACACAAAATCCAGCGTTCGCAGTGCATTGCCAAACCTCGGTTCAAAAGCCCAATGGGATAAGTTCATCTCCAGATAAGCCAGCTGGTCATCCACATTACGTGCCCGGTTCTCAATCTGGTTCTGGTGCATCTGATTGAACTCAGTTTCCATCCGGCCAACAACCTGTTGATACATGACGATACCTGTGATTAGTCCGGGAATGCTAGCAATGAGTAAAATAAGCATGAGGCTGTTTCGATAAAATCGTCCTTTATGCCTTCCAGCCTTCAAATCGGATAACCGCTTGAATCTGCCAAATATTCGATCGCTCCTAGTCGGTTCCATCGCTGCTCACCTGCCTGCTTGCATCGGGTCTGACTGTCATGGAAACTTCCTCAACTCCCCTGAGAATATATGGATGAAATCCTTTTCTTGTATTATACGCACAATCCTCAGGTGAATGAAACGATCTGTAACCGATCATTTTTTTAACCAATGTTTTATTAACATGACAAAATGGATTACAATGAGATATAGCAAACATGAAGGAGGCCTTTTTAATGAAAGAACAGACTTATTTTGAACAAAATAGAGAAAAACACCTGGCAGAACTGAATGAATGGTTGTCCATTCCAAGTATCTCTGCCATTTCAGAGCATAAAGAGGATATTAATCGTGCAGCACAATGGGCAGCAGATGCGCTCACACGTGCAGGTATGGAAAACGTAGAGGTCATTCAAACGGCTGGACATCCGATTGTCTATGCAGATCACCTGCATGCACCCGGCAAACCGACGGCTCTGATCTATGGACACTATGATGTACAACCTGTTGATCCGCTTAACCTGTGGGAGACACCTCCTTTTGAACCTACCGTTCGTGATGGCAAGCTGTATGCCCGTGGTGCAACGGATGACAAAGGACAGATTTTCCTACATATCAAGGCAGTTGAAGCCATTCTCGCCGAAAACAAAGAACTGCCAGTTAACATTAAGTTCTGCATTGAAGGCGAAGAGGAAATCTCCAGCCCGAACTTGCCCATCTATCTGAATGAACATACAGACAAGCTGCGTGCAGACATGATACTAATCTCGGATACGTCCTTGCTTGAAAAAGGTAAACCGGCGATCTCTACAGGCCTGCGCGGCCTTTGCTCGCTTCACGTAGATCTGAACACAGCCAATACCGACTTGCACTCCGGTTCATTTGGTGGTGGTGTACCTAACGCACTGCACGCACTCGTATCCCTGCTCGCTTCGTTGCATGATGAGCAAGGCCGTGTAAGTGTAGATGGTTTCTACGACGGCGTACTGCCACTGTCTCCTGAGATGAGAGAAGAATTTGTGAAACAAGGCTTCAATGAAGAACAGCTTCGTCAAGACCTTGGGCTGGAGCAATTGTACGGCGAAGAAGGTTACTCGTTCGTGGAACGTGTAGGCGCTCGTCCAACATTGGAACTCAACGGCGTATGGGGTGGTTTCCAGGGCGAAGGCAGCAAAACGGTTATTCCGAAGGAAGCTCATGCCAAAATTACGTGCCGTCTCGTGGCGGATCAAGATCCACAACATGTATTGGATCGTATCGAAGCACATCTGCGTGCTCACGTTCAACCAGGTGCAACGCTGCATGTGAAACAGATCGAGAAAGCTTTTGCTTTCAATACCGATCCTTCGAATCCAATTCTGCAAAAAGCAGCAGATGCGTATGAGCACGTGTATGGCGTTCGTGCCCTCTTTACCAAAGATGGCGGCTCCATTCCGATTGTTGAGAAACTCTCACGTGTACTCGAAATCCCTGCTGTTATGATGGGCTTTGGTTTGCCGGATGAGAACCTGCATGCACCAAACGAGCACTTCAACCTGGAGAACTTTGATAAAGGGTTGTTGACGATTGTTCAGTTTTTGAAGAGTTTGTAAACATCGTGTTTAAAACCAGATCATGAGAGCGTGCTGAGTGGACGTTCCGGGGCCGAATCGTTCTTTAGATCGCTGTTATCCCCGGATTTCCTTGATTCCCTTTCTAAAGGGTGAAATCCGGGGATAAAGGCGAACGCTCCGCTTCTTCAGAATCGATTTCGTCCCCTTCACTACGTTGCAGCTTCTCGCATGACTGATTTTAGGATTGAGCTAACTATTGAATGGTTAGTGTAATTAAGAGAACAAAAGGACGGCCTTCGGGTCGTCTTTTTTGTTATTTATTTTGTTTCTTTGTTCTTTTTTTTGATTCTTTTTTTTGGTTCTTTGTTCTTTGTTCTTTGGTTCTTTGGTTCTTGTTTCTTGTTTCTTGTTTCTTGTTTCTTGTTTCTTGTTTCTTTGGTGAAATTGTAGTTTTTTTGATGGCTGCTTTTTATGATGGAGACGATGAAGACTTACTTTTAAATGGGTTAGTGTTTTAGTAATAACAACATGGCAGCCCTATAGGCTTTCTTTGGATTTTGTCGCGATCGTTACGTTGGAGCCTTATCGCGGCTGCTTCGAAGGATTGGGTCTCACTTTGATGGGTTAGTGTGATAGATTACCTTAACGATGGGCTACTGAACACTTTTTCGATTTTTTTCTCGATAACTTCGTTATCATTGTTCCTATGACTGATTTTATAGACGAGGTCTCGGTTTTAATGGTTTAGTGTATGGGAGATAACACACGCGACCTTATAGTCTTTTTTGATTCGGTCTCCTTCACTAGGTTTCAGCTTTTACAGCGGTTGCTTTATTGTGACTGGTTTTAGACGACGGCTAACTTTTAAGGGTTTTGATAGAGATAACTCAAGCGTTGGCCTTTGGAGTTTTGTTTGAATCGATTGATATTCAGTACTTAGAATGAACCTTATGGAGTATGATGTGGATCGGGTAACGAAGATGTTGATAGTTAAAGGGGTTTTGTGGATGGGAGGGTCTTTCGGGATTCCTGCGTTTTGACTTGCTTATGTTCAGCGACTTCGCTGCGGGGCTTTTGCCATGAGGTGTTTACCTACCTTTACACCCCAGCAAGCTAATCCAAAATGATGAGGTGAATGTTGTGTCTACTTCTCACCTGACCAAAAATGCGCTGGCTCACTCGCTTAAATCACTGATGGAGCATACTCCATTGAACAAGATTACGGTCAAACATCTGGTGGAGAATTGCGGCGTGAACAGGCAAACCTTTTATTATCATTTTCAGGATATTTACGCGCTGCTTGGGTGGATCTATCAGACTGAAGCGGTGGAGAGTCTTACGGAGTACCGAAGCTACAGCACATGGACGGACGGATTCTATAAAATCTTTTGTTACATCGAGAACAACAAAACGTTCTGCTGCAACACACTCGACTCGCTCGGACGTACCCATCTGGATGTATACCTCTATGAAGTAACCCATGATCTGATCATGGGTGTTATTGATGAACTCGCCTGCGGGATTAAGGTCCGCGGAGAAGACAAAGAGTTCGTTGCCAACTTCTATACTCTGGCCTTCACTGGGCTGATCATTCAATGGATGAGAGGCGATATGCAAGAACCGCCAAAACAGATTATTGAGAAGCTTAGTGAGCTAATCGAAGGCAATGTCCTGAGGGCACTGCACAGGTATGAGAACAAGCTGCCATCCACTTAAGGATGCGCGGCTTTTTTTCACATGTGATCTAAGCCTAGGTTTTAGACACTTTTCCAAAAGTGACCAAAAATTGGACACTCCCTTTCTTTTGATCATACCTTACGGAACCTGCAAGGTTTACATTAGGGATGTGATTACAGTAACTTTTGGAGGCGAATGATCGTGAAGAAAGAACATGGTAATAAACAGGTCTATTTTGTAGGCGGCGGCATTGCATCTTTGGCGGGTGCAGCTTATCTGGTTAGAGATTGTGACTTTCCCGGAGAACATATTCACATTATCGAAGAAATGTCGATTCTCGGCGGCAGCAATGACGGTGCTGGTAATCCCGATCAAGGATATATCATCCGCGGCGGACGGATGCTCAATGACGAGGCCTATGAGAATCTGTGGGAGTTGCTGGCTTCCATCCCTTCCATCGACCGTCCGGGCATATCTGTCCGACAGGAAATCACCGAATTTGACGATGCCAATCCCACACATTCCAATGCGCGGCTCATCAACCGTGACGGCAAGGTCGAAGATGTGCTCTCCATGGGTTTTGATATGGCGGACCGGTTGGCGATGGGCAAACTGATTATTACTCCTGAAGACACGCTGGGTAAATTGCGAATCAACGACTGGTTTGGCCCTCACTTTTTCAAAACAAACTTCTGGTATATGTGGGCGACCACCTTCGCTTTCCAGCCTTGGCATAGCGCCGTGGAATTCAAAAGATACATGCTTCGCTTTTTTCACGAATTCCCAAGAATTCAAACGCTGGAAGGTGTCACCCGCACACCGTTCAACCAATATGACTCGATTATCCTGCCATTGCATAACTACCTGGAGCCGTTTGGCGTAGATTTCACCCTGAAATGTACGGTTACCGATCTGGATTTCAAAGACGGAGACGGCATTACGGTAAGTCGGATGCATGTGCTCAGGGAAGGTGAAGAGGAAGTCATTGACATCCTCGAAGGTGATCTCGTCATTGTCACAAACGGTTCGATGACCGAAGGGGCCGATATCGGCTCCATGACTTCCGCACCGAAACTGAACGGCAAGGGCAGCTCATGGAAGCTGTGGGAGAACATTGCCGCCAAGAAACCGTTGCTGGGCAATCCTTCTTCATTTAATGATCATGTGGATGAGTCCAAATGGGAATCGTTCACGGTCACCTTCCAGGATTCGGTCTTCTTTGATCTGATGGAGAAATTCACACGCAACCGGGCAGGTACCGGTGCTCTGGTTACTTTCAAGGATTCCAGCTGGTTCATGTCTGTCGTTCTCGCCTTCCAGCCGCACTTCCGTGGTCAGCCGGAGCATGTCAACGTATTCTGGGGATACGGATTATCCCCGGATAACGTGGGCGATTACGTGAAGAAAAGAATGTGCGACTGTACAGGGGAAGAGATTATGCAGGAGTTGATCGGCCATCTTCATTTTCAGGAACATCAAGAGGACATCATGGCTACCGCCAACTGCATTCCTTGCATGATGCCATACATTACAGCGCAATTCATGCCTAGACTAAACAGCGACAGACCGAAGGTTGTACCTGAAGGCTCCACCAACCTGGCCTTTATCAGCCAATTCTGCGAGATTCCCGATGACGTGGTATTCACGGAAGAATATTCGGTCCGGGCAGCACGGATCGCCGTCTACACTCTTCTCGGAGAGAACCGGCCAATTGAGCCGATCAATAAGTATCAGTATGATGTTCGGACGCTGTTCAGTAGTTTTGTGACTTCGTTTAGATAACTAGTTATATAGAGGATTCAGACATTAGATGAATGAAGGAATGTTGGATGGATCTGTCGATGGGGATAGATCTTTGGAGATATCTATAGAATTCGGTGAGTAACTTTGTGATCTTTAGAAGCTTTGTTATTTTAATTCTATGGATTGTGCCAAGTTAGTAAGATATGAGTTACTACATGAGTTAGCTTCAGAAGCTTACATCCCCGTTGAACGAGTTAATGAGTGAATATGGTTGTTGCTGAACTGAAGAGTCGTTGTATAAGGAAAATAGAGAGAGTTCCGTCAGCTATGACAGGACTCTCTCTTTCGTTTACTCGTGTACTATCTAAGTCCAACCCATAGCTTTCATCGAGATTGCCAACTGTCGTCTAAAGAACCTCACAAACCTTATTACTTGAAATTTCGCAGGTTTGAAAATCTAACGAATCGTAGACATCTTATTTGCGCTTTAGACATGTTTAAGTAACGAAATATCGTTAAATTGCATTAAATAGCGTGTCTGAGATTCGTTACATTTTCTATGACTGCCAAATCATTGAAATAAGGCTTCACAGATTCGTTAGCGCTACGCGGCCTACGGAGAAAACTACTTATGAGAATGGAATCGTAGTGAAATGTTGTTTTCGAGATCCTAGTCCATTCTTTCTTGAAGCCTAACTTATTACTCTTCCATGTTACTCACGTATACTCTTGTAGTTTTCTTATTATTCTTGGTGTTTATTTTAATTTTTTCGTTGATACTCATCGCTTATGAGACACATATTATACTCTACTCTTCTTACTCACGCCGCTTATTACAGCCTACATATCACACTTCGCTTATGTGCGGAATGTTGTGAACTTCAGCATGTGCACTAGCTTGGATAAATGTGCGATCTCCTGCTGGACTCCAGAGGTGTGCGTACCTGTCATTGCCTGATTTGCTCGCAGCGTTCTACGTGTATTCAGCATACCCTCGATCAGTTTCATGACTGTGTTACGTCCACGATGATCCACAATCATATACTTTTTGCGTGCATCCAGCTCTACCCATACGATGTTGCTGAATGATGTGAACAGATGCCTGCGGTACAGCTCCATATCGGTCTCATTGTAATGCTCGCCATAAAAGGCATAATATCCGTGTATGTGCAACTTCTCCGCCAACACTGTGATGAACGGATCATGTTCGAGCATAGCGTTACGTTCCATGTTTCACGCCTCCGTTATGCGTGATCCGCAGATCCCGTCTTTTTGAGATCTATTTTAACATATTGTGCAAGGTGTTGCCTCTACACAGATAAAAGCCAAGTTTTAACTCCGAAGACTAAAGCATCACAAATGAGAGTTATTAGCACGATACTAATTTTCTAAATCTAATATGACTCACCGATCCGTCTGCCCTTCACCCACACACCCTCAATATCCAGCTCCGCATTCAGCAAAACGATATCTGCCTGCTTGCCTTGAGCCAGGGAACCTGTCCGATGATCAATGCCCAGCAGGCGTGCCGGGGTCAGACTTGCTGCACGTGATGCAGCGTTCAGACTCAAGCCCACTTCCTCTACCAGGTAACGGAAACCGCGAATCATCGTCAGCGTGCTTCCCGCCAGTGCGCCGTCGTCCTTCAATCTGGCCTCCCCATGCTTCACGATTACGGGCAGGTCGCCGATTTTGTACTCCCCATCATCCAATCCCGCAGCAGACATGGCATCTGTAATCAAAACGAGTTGATCATCATGTTGCTTCAGCTGAGCCAAGACCGATATCGCCGCAGGGTGAACATGAATGCCGTCAGCAATTACCTCAGCACTGATGCGCGGATCACTCAGCACGGCTCCGGCAGCCCCGGGTAGCCGATGATGCAACGGTGTCATGGCATTGAATGTATGAACCGCATGATGCAGTCCGGCTTCCACTGCCCGCTCCACCTCTTCATAGGTCGCATCCGTGTGACCGAGTGCCGCTGTAATCCGTTGTTCTCGCAGCCATGAAATGACTTCCAGCGCGCCTTCACGTTCCGGTGCCAACGTAACTTGACGGATCAGGCCAGGATATTGCTTCTCCCATGCTTCGAGCCAGGATACATCAGGCAGTATGATATGTTCCGGATTTTGCGCACCAGGCCATTTCGGACTGAAAAATGGACCTTCCAGGTGCACGCCCTCAAGCTGTGCATATGGCATTCCACTCGAACGGTAGCGGTCCACTTCAGCAAGTACGTTATCCAGTCGCTCTTTTGGAGCCGTCATGGAAGTCGCAAGCATCGCTGTTGTCCCCTGCGTACTATGGAAAGAAGTGATCTTGTCCAACACCTCCGGGCTTGCGTCCATAAAGTCTTCTCCATTCCCACCATGCACATGGATATCAATGAATCCAGGCACAATGAGACCACATTCCGGTACTGACAGCGGCAAAGCCTCTCTTCGAATCTGTTCGGGCAGACCTTCAGGTAACCCAGCATAGAGGATTTTCTCATCCCTCCAAGCTAATACACCGTCTTCCAATATCTCATTTGAAAGGAGCAGCTTGCCCCGAAGAAGAGAAATATTTTCATCACGCTGGCTCCCAGGTTCATGGCTATTCGCTCCGGTCATCTCACCAGCCTCCCTGCTGCACGGTCCAGCAGTACCACCACATTTGGATGACATTGCAAAAGCGATGCAGGACAGGCCGTTGTGATTGGACCCATAAAAGCTTCGCGAATAATCTCGGATTTTTCCTCGCCACGGGCAATGAGCAGAATCTGTTTGGCTTTCAAAATGGTACCGACACCCATTGTAATCGCCTGAGCCGGAACTTCATCAATGATGTCAAAAAAGCGTGCGTTTGCCTTTCTCGTCTCGTCTTTCAGATCCACGACATGCGTTCGTCCTGTAAGTTCAGTTCCCGGTTCATTGAAGCCAATATGACCATTATGTCCAATACCCAACAGTTGAAGATCTACAGGTCCACGATCGTCCAGCCGTTGTTCATAGGAATTACATTCCTGTTCCAGATCTGCAGCCTGACCATCAGGCACTTGCGTTCTAGCAATATCTACATCGATATGATTGAATAATTGTTCATTCATAAAACTGCGGTAACTTTCACGATGTTCTGTTGGAAGTCCGACATACTCATCGAGATTAAAAGAAGAAGCCTGTGAGAAGCTGACAAGCCCTTTCTGATATAACGTGATAAGCTGTTTATATATGCCTACAGGAGAACTTCCTGTCGCAAGCCCCAATACAGCCCGTGGTTTGGTTTGCAACAAGCTGGCAATGAGGCCAGCACCTGTGGCGTTCAAATCTTCTTCATTTTCAAAAATTCGTATATTCATCTTCATCTGTCAGGCACCTCCGTTGTGTTGGACTCGATAAGATTGCACATTGTGATAGGATTGTTCCAGTCTGGGGATAAAACGGTCGAAGTCGGCACTTACCATGCCTGTGAACAAAATATCGACCACATGCAGCAGTGCAATACGTGAAGCCATATCTCCACGCCTCATGCCTTCTTCCAGAGAAGAGGTGAATAGTGGGATATCCGATACCGTTGCAAGCGTGTTGCTGCCATAGGAAGTCAGTGAAATCGTAGAAGCTCCGGCTTTTTTGGCACAATGCAGGGCATCGATGGTCTCTGGTGTTTCGCCTGAATAGGATACGGCCATCGCCACATCTCCCTCTGCGAGCGAAGATGCCGATGTAATTTGCATGTGTGAGTCGGAGAAAGCCGTACAGCTTTTACCAATCCGCACCAGTTTCTGATAGAAATCCTGTGTAACAATCGACGAGGTAGCCACACCGTACAGGTCGATGCGGCGAGCCTGGCACAATAATTGAACGGCTTGCTCCAATCTGCCCAAATCCAGCAAACGGGTGGTATCTGCAATAGACGCGAGGTGGTTGGCTTCAATAGCTTCAACAATTTTGGATAGGGAATTGCCCGCTACAATATCCTGATACGCTGTTTCATCAGATGCGTGGGACAATTCTGCGGCGAGTTTCATTTTGAAATCGGGAAAACCTTTGAAATGAAACGACTTGCAAAAGCGGGTTACCGTCGCCGCACTTGTGCCACTCTGCTCTGCCAGATGACTAATCGTCCAGCCTGGAATGTCCGATGGAGATTGCATAATGACTTCGGCAATACGTCGCTCCTGAGACGGAAGGTTATTCAGTTCTTGCTGCAACGCACGTAATATGGCTGCCATGAGGACCTCACTTTATGAAAATTATTTTTATTTATTTTTAATGAATTAAGAAAATCATTTTTATAACTTCATTTTAATCAAGACGATCCTGCAAATCAAGAGGAATTTAACATGACTTTTGCAATGATCTGAGCGTGTATAGACCCTCACCTGCTTGATACGCATAGTTGATGTCCTTTATATTGAGAATCGAGAGGGGTGCAATTCTAATGAATCGAAGACAACGGGAAAAGCTCATTCCTTCCATCTGGATTATGGCTTCCAAACAAACAGAAGGACACGCCTATTATGCCCTCTATGCTATCGACTGGAAACGCGGAGGTCGGTTGAGTTGGGAAGGTTGGAATCACCTTGAAGATCTGCTGCAATTTCATATTCCGATCAAACGAAAAGCCGGAGGAAGGAAATCCGCTTCCCAGCCTGCCGCAAAAATTGCGAAAAGAGCACTCCATCTTCATCTGAACGAAGCACAATTTGAGGAATTGGAGCAGCTCTTTTATCAGCCATTTTCGAAGAAAAAATGGAGGACGTTCCTTCAAATGAATAGGAATCAATAAGTGTATGGATTCGGTTGTTTCATTTTTTCACGCTAAAACAAAAAAGCCTCTTCCTTCTTTAGTTTAGTTAAAGAATAGGAAAGACTTTCGCGGTACTAAGATTCAATTCGTTTTAATGCAATTTCCATTCAACTAAACGCTCAACTCAAGGTAACTCGGTCTAATTCATGTCATCATATCGTTTTAAGAATTTGCTGGCTAAGCCGGGTACAGTCATTTGATGGACCGATTGATTCTCAATCTCCTCCGCCAAATCGTCATCTGTGAGAGAAACGAAGAACGTAATGTCTGCTTTGGTTTGACCATATCGGGCAAAAACTTCATCTGCTGTCTCATTCACAACTTTGGCAATGATTCGAATGATCTCATCTTTATACTTCTGGACATCCTCTGTTGCATACAACAATCGACTGATATGGTTAAAGTGCGTCTCCTCGCCATATTGATATTCGGAGCAGCCCCATCTGTAATAGATCTCGTCCTGCTCGCTATCACACAGCCCTTGCTCATTCATACTCGAAATATGCCCAGCCAGGGATTCCTCTGTATTTACCGCCAAAAACAGGGTAACCCAATCACTGTCTGTTCCAAAGGCACAAGCATATACTTTCTCATCCTGCACTTTAGACAGCGTTTGTTCCAGATCGGGTAGAAACCCCGCTCGAAATTGGTTTTCAAATTCATTTAAAAAACGGTCCACTCAGCTCATCCTTTCATGCTAATACAGTTTAAGATTCAATTGTCTGTTCAAACCATAAATTAATTGGGCCCAAAAACTTTAACGAGATATTCATATCCCCGCCCTGTTGCTATATAGGTCTCTCAATAACTACAAGGTACCACATAATTACAAATAACGTGCTTACTTCCTACACCCTTAAACAACTATGCTATAATAAAAATACGACTATCCAAGCGAGGTGACGCCGATTAAATGGGGAGAGATTACTGAATTACACCCAGATCGTTTTGTGCTTGTGGAAGCAATCAAGGCAAGTTCCAGCAACCGTGTCCGTCAACTAGAGGATATAGCGGTTATTCAAAACTATGATAATCCTCAAGAAGCCTGGAGCGGTTATAAAGAACTGCACAAGCTCCATCCGACACGCGAGTTATATGTATTTCATACGAGCAGAAGCGATGTTGAGGTTGTAGAGGAATTTTTCTCAGGAGCCTCATGCAAAAATGACTTTGAATTAATGAATGTCCAATTTTCAACATAAGCCATGTAATGATAACCTTTGATGGTTGTCGTTGTGTGGCTTATTTTTGTACACCATGGTTGGGTGACTCAATCCCGGAACAGCGGATCATCTGATGTAATAAACTATAAATCAGCAGCAAAAAAGCCTTGCCCCATTCTTCATGACAAAGAATAGAGAAAGGCTTTCATGCTGCTACTTAATCCTAACTGTAATTCGCAACTAAATCTTCAGTTCTCCAAGCTTAATCAGCTCGACAACTGCCTGCGAACGACCCTTAACATTGAGTTTCTGCATCACATTCGAAATATGGTTACGCACCGTTTTCTCGCTGATGAATAACTGCCCTGCGATGTCACGCGTTGTTTTGTCTTGAACCAGTAATTCGAATACTTCGCGTTCACGGTGGGTCAACAAAAATTTGCTTTTATGATCGATACCCTTCAATGTTCACCCCTCCTTGCTCGGGTTGTGTTGGTGTAACAAGGTTAAGGGGATACAGTCAACTCATCTTATGTCAGGTCAAGGGCGTTGGTTCAGTTTTATAAGAAAAATGGGCAGTAAACATGTGATTCATTGTCCAAAGAGAACGTGAGCAGTTGTCTATATATTTGAGATTATGTAAGACAAACATGCCCCTGCAGCAGATGTTACCATCTGCGCAAAGGCACACTTGTTCATGTCAAAAAACTACCGATTCATTCGATTCATGACACCACCGTTGTGATTACGGTTCATCAGGCCATCGTCAAGGATGCCATCACGGTTATTCGTATCTGTTCCGTTTGTTGGGAAAATGCGCTCCACCATCGATTGGAACGTATCGATCATGCCACTAACGGGCTTACCGTTACGAATATCTGTGGCATAGTTCTCGACATGCTCCACAAAATCCGGATTGGCTGATACATATACATTCTCGATGTTCGGTGCAAACTGTTTGATTTTGGCTGAAATCTTACCCTTAATCTCAGCTGATGTGTTATCGTCCGTGCTATCTACACGTTGTCCTTCACTTTTCATACCATAATGCCCATCGTCCGTCCCACGTGCTTTGCCGCTGTTTGTCAGACCACGCATCATACCAACGGCGCCTGTGCCCATGGTTCCATAGATGCTGCGGTCATTCCCCATATGGCTGCGATCCGTTGCCGAATTTGTGTTCAGTCCTGGAGCAATTCCACTAGTGCTGTACGGAGACATTGTGCCCGTACCACCATTCACACGCATACCACCCATATCGTGATTCATGTTGCCTCCACGCATGGTATCACTGGCATGATTACGCATCGTTCCATTCAGCATGCTCGTACGACCATTGGACTTGCTTTCCAACTTGCCTGCATGACCATCTGCCAAACGAACAGCCACATAAGCATTACGATCCGTTAACATGACACGGGCGGATTTTACTTCCTTCATCTCCGTGATGCGTTTTGCCAGCTCTTCACTGGATTTCAGGTCAGTGACATTATGCATGCGATAACTTTTCGCACGGATGCCATCCATTCCATTTGTTTCCACACCATAACGGTTAATGCCGTTGGCTTGCTGACGAACACTTTGCGTATGCATATTGTTGGTATCCCGATTCGTGCCACAACCTGTCAAACCGGCCATTACAAAGATTGCAGTAGATAATGATAACGTAATAGCTGTTGCCTTTTTGACTGCTGGCATGTACTCATCCTCCAATGTTTGTTGGTTTTGGTCACAAAGATAGGATGCGCTTCTGTACGTGCCGATATGCTGAAAGGATATGGTACCTTACCCTGTAGATTCAGGTATTCTGGTTTTGGTCTTTATTTATTGATCTTTGGGTTTTGATCTCTGGACAGTGAGGGCTTCAAGGGCTTCACCAATAAAAAAAAAAACAGTGCTGCTTGTTCGCAGCACTGCCTCGAAATAATATCTGCATTTCAACACAACAATATCACTTATCCTCCGCCCCGCTCATTTCCCGTCTGTTGATGAGGAAGTCGTTTCGTCCTTTGGAGAATTCGATGACTCTTCTGAAGAAGTTGTGGATGCTTTAATTGTATCCGGGAATTTCTCGGCTTCCGTTAGACTTGTCGCATCCATGCCATATGCCCATTGACCATCCGGTGTAATGACCCAGATCTGATCAGGTTCGGATGGCACCGTAATTCCCCGATATACATCTCGAACTTGTTGCCCATTGACCGTCTGTTCAACAGACAGGGTGAATCGGGGAACCGAATTCTTCAGCTCGGACGCTTTGCGCACATCATCTGCTGTCGACAAGTTTTTGATTTTGCCGATAAGAGATATGGCATCTGTGGCTTCAATCGTTTTTCCATTCAGTGTCCAGGTCTGTTCTGCCGCATCGTTCTCCGATGTCGATGTTAACATCCAGGTAGCTGCTTCACCTTCCCACTCCAGAGACTCAACATTAGTCTCATCCATGTTAAAAGGTGTAGTGTCTAATAAGTCACGACGAGACAAAGCTATGCTGGTAATCGCCTCTGTCTGCACGGCAACCACAGGGCCCGAATCAACACGCACATAACGTGCATCATCTGCTGGAAGCTGGCCGCCAATAGCCAGTTTGATCTCCCGATTACCTTTGAGTTTGATATCCATACGTGTAGCATCTGTTCCTAATCCGTACTTATCCAGATCCGTCGGCGCTTCTTCCACCACCAGTTCCTGATTTGCACCACTCAGAGCATCCAGCCAGCTGCTTACACTGTAACCGTTCAGAGGATAGGCTTTTGGCTCAACCATCTGCCATACGCCATTATCAAGCGTCAGGGTCGAAGTTGCTGCTGTACCGGATGTCTCCTCCGTTGTGTCATGTATCGTGATGGATTGGATATCCCCGGATTGAATACCAAGCAACTTGGCTTGCATCGCTTCTTCTTCCCGAAAATAATTTTGACTGGCCGCGTACACCCAGCCCACAATTAGTACGATGACCACCAGAATTGTTGGAACCCATTTTCTCATACTCGTCTGCGCCTCCACCATAAGAGTACACCAATGATAACAAAGATGAGTGGGAATGCTACAATAGCCACGAAGAAAATCGTTCTGGCTTGTTCGCCATTCAGGTATGCCATCTCATACCCAGCTTGTACCCTTGGACGAATCGTCAATCCATTTTCTTTCTCACTCAAATAGTTTACCGTATTCAAAATAAAGTCCCGATTGCCACCATTCGCAATTTCCGAATCCTGCATGAAAATGGACGAACCCAGAATAACTGCCTTCGGTTTACCCTCCGTCGTATCGGCTGCATATCCTAATTCAACGGGTCCCTGAATATCCTCTTCGGCATCATTGGTTGTTTCATTCTGCAATAAACCGCCGATATTTGTCTCCCCATAACTGTCATTCGAAGAATGAATTAACGGTGAAAGGGTATATTTATCCTGTTCTTTGCTGGTCAGCGCAATCGACAACGACAACATCGGATACAATTGGCTTGCAGCAAGTTTGTCCGTAATTGCATGTGTACCATACTCCGGCACCACCCAGAGTGGCCCCATCGTACTGGCTTGCTGATTATCCACCATGACCGCATGCTCATCAACGACGCCATAGTCAGCCATCAGAGCATCGATGTTTTTCCAACTGGATTTCATATCTTCTACAAATCCGAGGGATAATAACAGCTTGCCTCCATTACTCAGATACGTGCGAATGGCTTTCATTTCGGTATCACTGAGATCACGTTGTGGGCCAATAATGGCGAGCACATCTGCATCTTCCGGAACCTTTCCGGCTTGATTCAGCTGCAACTCTTCCGTCTGCACATTATTTTGTTCCAAGGAGGATTGCAGCGTAGTCATCTGAGCGAGACTCAGCTCTTCATGCCCAGTCAAAAAGACCATTTTGTGCATCTCCGTGGATGACATATTCATGAGCGCCTGCGTAAGTTTTTCCTCACCTGTGAACTGATATGATCCGTCACTTCCGTCACCTGTCGCGGTGAACAGACTGGCGATATCAATCACTTTGTGTTGATCTCCCTGCTCCAGCACAATGGAGCTGCCTGTTATGCCGTATTTGGATGCAAGCGCAGGTTCCTGCGTCAGATTATATTGTTTTATTTTCAACTTGCTGTTACGTTTCGTGTATTCCTCGACCATATCCGTGACCTCACGGTTCAGGACGGTGTTGTTGGCATTTTCGACCGTTAACACCAGAATGTTGACGTCATCCTTCACATTTTTGATCGCAGTAAGAGACTGGTCAGACAATGTGTATTGTTTGTTCGAGGTCAGATCCAGCTGGAAGCCGCCAAGTGAATTCAGGAACAGTGTTAGCAAAATAAAGATGCCAATCACCGCTACGGACAGCACGGTACTGTTGGTATGACTTAACCATTTTTTCATCTTCTCACCTCCACCGCTTCCGTTCCACAATTTGAATGCTTAACAGCAGAAACACACCCGAAAGGGTGACATAATACAAGATATCCGGCCCACTAAGCACACCTTTCATGAAGCTGTCGAACCGGTTGGTCAGAGCAAACGGGTCCAGCCACTGTTGCAAAGCAGAACCTGTATTTCCTGCGAATGAATCAAGCATCCACAAAACGAGCAAAATAATAAAACCCGCCACCGCAGACACCATCTGATGCTGGGATAATGTAGAAGCGAACAGTCCAATCGCCATCATGCTTCCGCCCAGGAAAAATAACCCCAGCGCAGACATCCATACCGTCGTCATATCCAATGTCCCGTAGAACGACATAATGAATGGGTACACCAGACTGCACAGGATGAGCACGACCAGAATGGCCAGAGAAGCAAGATATTTGCCAAAAATAATTTCTGTTACACGTGCCGGAGAAGTCAGCAACAATTCATCCGTTCCCTGTCTAAATTCCTCTGCAACCAGTCGCATCGTTAACAATGGCACGACAAACAGCAGCATGGACAACGTATCGCCCAACACGAGACGATAATCGACAATACTCGGCTGGTAATATACAAAGCTTGAATAAAACAGCAAACTAGTCATCAGTACATACACGGCAAAAGCAAAATAGGACGTTGGTGACAGAAAATAAGCTTGCAGCTCTTTATTGCATACCGCCATCATTCGTCTCATTTGGAGTCCTCCCCTTTGTGAGCTTGGGGCGAAGTATCGGCTGATGTACTAACTGATGTTCCCGATATACTCGACGAGTCGATGTCCGAAGTTACGTCCTGATCCATCTCTGCCCCAGCAACCTTATCCACATCTGCCGAATTTGCGTCTGTGTCTGTTGCCTCGGTTGTGGTCAGCTTCAGGAAGATTTGCTCCAGACTCAGGTTCTCCTTCTTCATCTCCAGTATCGGTAATCCTGCACCTGACAAAAGGTAGAATAGCTCCTCCCGGAAATCTTCCGAGTTTTCTCCAGTAAGCAACATTTTAACCGTATTCGCCGAATCTGAATTAAGTGAAGTATCTTTGGCGGTATTCGCATCCGATGCTTGAATGACTTCACTCCGCACCTTCTCCCATGGTGTCAGCACATTATGTAATTGCTCCGCAGTGGCCTTCACTTCAATCGATACCTTGAACTGATCCCCCATTGCTGATCCGAAATGCTGAGGTGAACCATCCAACACGAGCTGTCCCTGATTGATGATCAACATTCGATTACAGAGCGTGCTCACTTCAGGCAAAATATGCGTACTGAGCAGCACCGTATGGTTCTCGCCCAATTCTCGAATCAGATCTCTGATCTCAATAATCTGATTTGGATCAAGGCCCGATGTTGGCTCATCCAGAACCAGCAGATCCGGCTTGTGAATAATGGCTCCTGCTAGCCCGAGGCGTTGTTTGTATCCTTTGGATAACCCACGTACCATTTGCCTTTCCCGACCCTGAAGTCCAAGTCTGCTAACCATCTCACTGACCCGTAGCTTAAGCTCACGTGCCGGGACATCTCGCAAATTGGCTACGAATTTAAGATAGGACTGCACGGTCATATCCGGATAGAGTGGCGGCGTTTCAGGCAGATACCCAATCTTGGAACGAACACGCTGACCCTGCTCATGCACCGATACCCCATCCACCATAATGGAACCCGCGGTTGGATGCACATAACCCGTAATCATACGCATCGTTGTTGTTTTTCCGGCACCATTGGGCCCGAGAAAGCCAACAATCTCACCACGTTCCATGGTGAAATCCAGTTGATGTACGCCGCGTTGCCCTTCGTAGACTTTGCTGACCTGTTTCACTTCGAGCACATCATTCATCCTTTCCCGTTAAAATACCCGTGCAGCATCGTTCGTTATATAAATTCAACTGAAAATATTTACACTTGCACTCCGATGGCAGAATAACCTTCCGATCACTGTTATCCCCAGATTTTTTTGATTCCTTCATTCAGAAGGAAAAATCCGCTGATAAAGGTGACCGCTTCGCTTCTTCAAGTTATTTCTGCCCTCTCCGTTATCGTGTAAATGTTACGTTGAACTTATGTAATAGATGATGGGCACGGGAAGTTCCTTGTATATTACGGGAGCTATCCTAGCCTCAGCTTAATGACACTTAAAAGACAGCTTAAAAATATATGTCCAAAATGTGAACATTCTGACCAACACCCACACCCTGCGCTTAAAGCCAACGTAACATAGAGTACAGGAGAATGTGCTCCTGACCAAAAGTCAGAGGGTGAATCGTGTGAAAGTATTATTCACGTTTTATGTTCCGAGCGGTGGCGTGGATACGTTAAATCGACTGCGCACCGCTGTTCTGAAACGCCATGGCATTGAAGCGCACCTATTGTATCTCAGCACAGGCTCGGGATTGCAGAACAACAGTGATACACCTATTTTCACCGCGTCCAGTGACGAGGATATCCATCATATCATCCATACTCATCATTATGATGCCATCATTGCCACTTCAGACATCGCTATGCCCGGCCGCTTGAGAGGACTTGGTTATACCGGACGAATTATTTTTGAAGCGCAGGGACTCGGAGCACGCGATCAAGCTCTGGAAACGATACAGATGGGTGTCCCATACCTCCAAGCTCATTGTGATGCTGCCGTTATACCTCCCACAGACCACCTGCTGGATATGTTCATTCATATCTGTCCCTGGCTTCATCGGTTTGTTATTCCCAATATGCTGGATACAGACACCTTCGCACCAATCTTGGTGGATACCCCACCCTATCCGGTGCTGGCTTGGGTAGGACGACTTGAACACAACAAAAACTGGCGTGAATATCTAATCATATCGAGTGAAATCGTCAAAAAAAATCCGGAAGCCAGACTATGGTTGTTCCACGATCCAACTTTGGCTAATCCAGAAGATGAAGTCATGTTCCGGCACATGCTGGCAGAATACGGGCTTGAGGATCGGATTGGGATCTTCATCAATGTTCCTCACTCTCAGATGCCTGCATATTATTCCATGATTGCCGCTTCAGGGGGCATCATGTTATCCACTTCCCTGCTGGAAGGATTCGGTTATGCCGTCGCTGAAGCCATCAGTTGTGGCTGCCCGGTGCTCAGCACGGATTCGGATGGTGTGCGTTCATTTATCACACATAATAAGACTGGTAAGTTTTATCCAATTGGAAATGTAGAGGCCGCTGTAGCCGAAGCAAGGGACCTCATGAATAACAAGAAATTGCGTGAGTATATTCGCATTCAGGGCAGACAGCATATGAGCTTGTCTTTTTCACCAGATCGATATGCCATCTCCTTCCGTGAAATGATGACAGCACTGCGAATTTTCCATTGAGCATAGCAAAAAAGGCAGTTCAGCAAAATTTCTCTGAACTGCCTTAGTATGGTTTTTATGATTTTTATGGTTTTTATAAAATCTTAGTGTCCCATCATCATCGCGGGATCAGGCTTGTCGCCATTTTGAAGTTCTTCTTCCGGCATCGGTTTTGGTTTCCGCAGAATCAGACTGAGCAAACATCCGAACAATGCAATACAAGCGGCTAGGAAGAACGTATCATTGAAACCAGTCACCAAACCATGCACGATAGCGGTCGGCTCTGTACTCGTTGTATTGTCTGCGATTCTTGAAGTCAGGAAGCCTGTAAGCCCTGCAACCGCAAAGGACACGACTACTTGCTGTGCAGCAGCCGTGAGCGGTGTAACCCGTCCAACCAACTTGCGCGGTGCAGCATTTAATACATGCGTATTGAGTGGCATCATGGACAAGCCCATACCCAGACCCATCATGACCAGAGCCGTTATAATCAGGCCAAGACCTGTCTCTGCCGTAATGGAGGACAGAATAAACAATGCTCCTGAGATAATACCCAGACCCACAAAGGCCAGAGGTCTAGCACCGATTTTATCAAACAACCGACCACCAAGCGGCATACCCACTCCGGAAGCCAACGCCTGTGGCAGTAGAATCAATCCTGTTTCCAGTGCAGTGTACCCTTTGATCTGCTGCAAATAAAGCGGGATCAGGATCATCGCACCGAACAGCGCCACTTGTGACACCCATGCGAGAATAATTCCCCGTGAGAAATCAGATGATTTGAATACCCGGAGTTCGAGCAATGGATTTTGATGACGAAGCTCCACAATAATGAACAAAATGAGTGCTACACCACCCACAATGACACCCGTCAAAGTTGTTGTAGACGTCCAGCTCGTTCCACCCTCACTCACACCGTAAGCCAGCATCGAGAACGCAATTGGCGCCAGAATCATGCCGAGCAGATCCAGTGCAGGTGTGCGTCCACGATCTGTATCCGGCAAAAACTTGATACATAGAATGAAAGCTGCAATACCAATGGGCAAGTTAATCAGGAAGATCCAGTGCCAGCTCAGTGATTCAATAAACCACCCGGACAACACCGGACCTAACGCAGGGGCAAGCAGCATGGGAATTCCCAGCATCCCCATGATGGAACCTCTTCGCTCAGGCGGAGCCAGACGAAAGACCATCGCCATACCAATAGGAGCAACCATGCCTCCACCGAGACCCTGAATGATACGGTAAATGATTAATTGCTCAGGTGATTGAGCGATCGAGCATAACACTGAACCCAAGGTAAACATAGCAATGGTGAACAGGAATACTCTTTTGGCACCAAAACGGTCCGTTAACCAGCCTGCCAGTGGAATAACTGCAGACAAAGCCAAGGTGTAACCCGTAACCGTCCATTGGATCGTTTTAAGATCCGTCTCAAAATATTGAACCAGATTTGGAATGGCCACGTTCACCACCGTGCTATCCAGAATAACCATAATCATTCCGACGATAATTGCCAGGAGTGGCAGTATAATGGCTTTAAGCGAAAACTCTGCCGGCTCCTGGGGTACTGCTGTTTGTTCTTTCACGTTCTCCACACTCTTTTCCAGCCAGTAGATCGCAGCCTTATCCATGCGTCTCACTCAGCCTATATTGACGACCAATTTCAAACTATCGTTTTAAATCGTCGTTTTAAACTTTCGTTTAATACTGATCTAATTCTAATGAAAATACCTTTGCTGTCAAGCTATTTTTTCAGACAATTCTACTATGGATACACCACAAAAAAATGGAACAGGCACCTTCCCTGCTCCACACGTTGATTAATCATGACTATTTAATTATAACCATATCAATCTGCAAGCTTCATCATCTGATATTCTGACAGTATGCCCAATGTCTGACCGTGAATACTCCGGAAATACATTCGAATAACCAGATGATTCGGAGAAGAGCTGTTGCTGATGATCCTCAGCTCATAAGGCTCGGATGACACATCCAGATTATGAATGACCTGATTACCGCCCGCTCCCCCCGAATTTGACGTTAGGTGAAAAAGGTGTCGGTACAGTTCTCCGTGCATACTGGCTCCACCAACAAATACATCCGTCCCTTCCTCGCCGCCCACATAGGCCAACTCCACATCCATGTACTTGATGGGAACAAATGTCTGTAACAGATTCTCATGAATCTCAAGTAAATATACCGCCACTGTAGATCCCTCCTTCGGAGCACATGAACCTTCCTGTACATAGGATATGCTTCCTCTCGTCCATTGCCATTTGCATTCACCCATTTTCGACCAATTACACGGAAATGCCCGACCTTCCGGTCCTCTTTTTTCATAGAATAAAAGGATAGAAGCTCGGCCGGTGCAGGCCGTGACAAGGAGGTAGCTATGAAAGTTCTGCTCGTTACGTATTGGGAGCTTACACATATGGGAGGCATATGGACATATGTTAAACAACTGGCCGACAGGTTAATCGCACTTGGTGTAGAGGTTGATATCATGGGCACAAATGGTGCCAATAACGAAGTATATGTTCGTAATCTGAACCGCGCTTTCTCCAAGGATAAGGTGTGGCCCATGCTGCAAGCCAAACTCAATCCGACTGATCTGCCACAATTCACTGCCGATCCTCTTCTCGCTTATTATGAACTGAATAGATATGCCTTCGAGATGGCGGCCGCTTATCTGGGGGTGGACCACTATGATGTTATTCATGCGCAAGATCCGGTAGCTGCCGTAGCCATAAAACGCATCTTAAACCGCAATATCCCACTGGTTACAAGCTATCATGGCGCTCTTGCACGCGAAGCCTTTTACGATGCTCAAAATTCCAACCCACAGCTTACTCTCCCTTCATATTTGCAATCCAAGCGTGGACGTTATTTTCTCTCATTGGAAGAGCGAAGTGCAGCACAGTCCGAGCTCATTCTCGTGTCAAGCCACTGGATCAAGAGTACGCTTACAGAGCTTGCCGTTCCTGAATCAAAGTTCAGACAGATTCCCTATGCTGTAGATCTCCCAGCCTACCGTGCCTCAGCAGCTGTGAAGTTCCGCCAGCGACCACCTGCGGGCAAGAAAGTCATTGCCTTTACCGGACGACTTGAATACATCAAGGGCGTTCATGTGTTAATCAAGGCCTTAGCCAGTCTGAAAAATAAACGTTCCGATTGGGTCTGCTGGATCGCAGGAGAAGGCAATCTAACCGATGAATTGCGGTCACAGGCCGCGTCAACGGGTATTGGAGCCGATGTTGTGTTCTGGGGCAAGCTGGACAATATTCCTTCCTTCCTGCGCCATGCAGACATCTATGTTCAGCCCAGCCTGCAGGACACCCAGCCGTTCTCCGTTACCGAAGCACAACTGGCGGGTGTACCTGTTATCGTCAGTGGTACAGCCGGCATGCCTGAGATGGTTGACCCTGGACGCACAGGATGGGTTGTTCCTCCGCAGGATGTCGACTCGCTCCGTGAACTGTTGGATGCACTACTTGAGGATGATGTTACCCGGAGAACAGTGGGTGCGGCGGCGAAAGCCTGGGCTGAACAACATCGTTCACTGGAAGTGATGGGATTGCGTACATTTCAAGTCTACCAAGAAGCCATCTACAGAGGAGGACATACAATATGACGTTACTTGTACCAAGTGATCTATACAATCGCTGGTTTTCGACTCCAGTTTCCACACCTCACATCAACGTGGATTACGCTGTAATGAATGAATTGATGAAGAAGCTGCCTAAAGGATATGTATTTCCCGATCCTGCATCCATGGTGATCATGAATTCAAAAGATTGAGTTGTCCAATGATATGCCGTCTTTATATAACATGCCGAAATATCAAACAAGGGGTGTCCCATCTGTCATATGAATGACTGAGGACACCCCCTTCTCGTTTCAAATGTTTTCTAACGGACCGAGAACACGCTATTCCAGATCTCTCTAATCTGTCGCCAACTTGGAATACATATTCAGATCACTGAACGTTTCGCCTGCCCTCTCGTATGCTCTGAGGGTGCCTTCGTATGTGAAATTGAGCTTTTGTAATAGCTTGATAGAATTCACATTATCGGGGTCAACCTTTGCTTCCATTCGATTCAGCCTCATGGTCGAGAATGCATGAACTAACAAAGAAGAGATCGCTTCCGTAGCATATCCTTTCCCCCAGTGTGATCTGGCAATGTCATACCCAATTTCTGCTTTGAGATTGTCAAAATCCAGTGCATTATAACCACATGAACCTATGATTTCGTTGGACTCTTGCACAAGGATAGAGAACCGAATGGCCTTGTTTTCCTGAGCAAGATCATTCAGAAGATTAATCATGGCTATAGCTTGATTTTCATCCGTAAAATGAGTGATATTCATAAATCTAGTTACATCCGGATCAGACCAAATTTTAAACAAGCTGGCCGCATCCGATACGTTCATTTTTCGCAAATATAACCGTTCTGTGTATAACTCTGTAATCAATACTCTTACCTCCATTAGTTTATTAATAGTTAGGTTTAAGATATTGATATCTGTGCATAGTCCAGTCCCTTCCGTGTATGAATCATTTCATTATACAGAGACTTCAGCAATCGATCACCCTTTGTGTCCACGTATCTGTCCATAAAGCAAAAAAAGAGCTTCCACTTATAACACTTAAAAAGTGCTTCATAAGGGTGCTCTCCTGTCCATTTAACACCTATTCCATTTCAGCCATCGTTGCCAAATCCATCTACTTCCAGTACCCGCCAACCTGAAGCAAGTTAAACAGAATAGGCCGATGCTTCGCCTGAACCTGTTCCATCTCGGCAACCAGTGCCTTGAAATGGCGTTTGGTCCCCATCGATTCATGCAATCGGTAACACATCAGAGGTTCATTGTAGTAGAACAGCTCATACATTGGAAACAGCCTCATCCACATCTCATAGTCATGGGTGTAGCGAAAATCAGTGTCGAACAGTCCGAAGCGCTCAAATGCTTCCATCTCTAACATGACAGTACAGCCGTTGATCGGACAACCTTCCAGCAGTACCTGCAACATTTCCAGACGACTTCCCACTTCCGGATGCACCGTATCCAACCATTCACTCTTCTCATTCACATAATGGTAGGCACCATGACAGAATGAAGCCTTGACTTCTCGCATAAACTTCAGTTGTTTCTCCACCCGGTCCAGTAGCATCACATCATCTGAGCTGAGCCAAACAAAGTAATCCCCTGTTGCATGTTTGATGCCCTCATTTAATGCTGTCGCGGTTCCACCGTTTTCTTTGCGAATATAGCGGATGGAATCCATGAATGGCTGTAGCCGCTCCACGTGCTCGGTTGACCCATCATCCACTACGATGACCTCGATATGCGGATACGTCTGGTGAATGGCACTGTGAACAGCCTGCTCGATATAAGCACAATTGTAAAAAGGAATGACGATCGATACTTTTGGCTCCATTCGGGCCTTCCCCTCCTCTTACTGTCTTAGGTAAAATGCTGCGCAAAGAGGGCGTTAATCAGCCATCTTTTGGCTTTCTTAACTGCCCTCCCTACGCTACCCGCCAAGCGTCGCTATTAGCTGCAACAGCGGTTCCCGATATCTGGACCATACCATGGATGCCTCTCTGCCGATGACATCCGCATGACGTACCGATCCCATTCCACCATGCCACCGATAGGCAGTAAGCGGTTCATTCAGGTATGGGAACCGATGACCGTTCAGTACAATACGCATCCAGAGATCCAGATCATGGGTGTAGGGAAGAAGTTCATCGAACAGCCCCACTCCGCTAAAGAGATCCTTGCGAATCATGACCGTGCAGCCATTCACTGGATTGCCGTTAACAAACCGTCGTAGTAAATCCATATCCGACATCGGTTCAGGCCCACCATGCATTCTGGTAACTGCCGAATGCTCGTTGATATAATGAAAGTTCGTATGGGAGACGAGCACATTCTCACGCTGCATAAACTCCAGCTGATAACGAATTTTATCCGGGTACAGATAATCATCCGAACTGAGCCAGGCTACATAATCACCTGAGGCATGGCGGATGCCATGATTAAGTGCCGAAGCCGTCCCGCCATTGCTTTTGCCAAGCACATTAATATAAGGAAGATAGGGTTGAAGCAACTCTGCATGCCGGTTTGAACCGTCATTCACAACAACGATCTCCACATCGGGATACGTTTGGTTCAGCGCACTCTGAATCGCCTGAGGCACATAAGGGCAGTTATAGAATGGAATGACAATGGATACTCTCGGATTCAACTTGTCGTCCTCCCTTGCTGGACACGAACATCACTCAGGATATCCTGAAGTGATGTGGCAAATGGAATCATCGGCTGCCAGCCAAGCTTGCGCAGCAGTGATAATTCCTCCTGTTTCCCCGAACCATCCGGACCAGAAGATGCCCCATCCCAGCGAACAGGAACTTCCGCTTCTGTCATGGACAACAGCAGATCTGCAATTTCTCCAAGACTGCGCTCAACTCCAGACACCACCGGATATACTGTACCGCTGGACCCGTGTACCAGGAGGGTCGCATACGCTCTGACGGCATCCCGCACATCCAGAAAGTCACGGGTATTGTCCCGTCCGGACAGACGGAATGCCTCGGTTTTGCCCGCCTGCTCACAGGCAACAACATGGCGTGCAAGCAGTGAACAGATGCCTGTGGAAGGACCCGCACCTATCAGATTGCCTGGCTCCGCCAGCATGATCTGTTGTCCGAAGAGCGACATCCACGACAAGGACACCATCTCTTCCAGCGCTTTACTGAGACTGTATGGATGCGGAGGCTGGGGAATCCGGCCAGGTTCCGGCGTATATTTTAACCTCGATCCTACAATAACGGTTCGTGCTGTCGGACAACTGCGAAGCGCATCCAGCAGATACAGCACGGCCATCACATTGGTCTCCAGGACCAGTAGCGGATCAGACCACGAATCAGGCACTGAATTTTTGCCAGCGAGATGCAGCACATAGTCGGGCTGCACCTCGCCGATCAGATGACGTACTTGCTGTTTATCGTTTAGATCACAGACATGGACTTGTGCACCTTTTCCGAATGAATACACATCCGGCCTCCGGACTACCGCCGCAACCACTGCACCAACTTCCCGAAAATAAGATACGGCATGTCGCCCGGTAAAACCGGAGGCGCCTGTAATCAGCACTTTCTTGCCTCTCAGCTCTGCTCCATCCATAATGCCAACTCCTTCAGCATTGTAGAATAATCCGGCAGGTCTGTCTTCACATCCTCGCGAGTGGACACCAGTGTACGATCCTGCACTACACTGTCATCACGCACAATCGTCACATCCTGCTTATCCCAGGTCTGCTTGAACAATACAAGCAGGTCATGCTTGCTGACAGGTACCGGATGAGCTAAGTGGATCAGACCACTAACCGATGAGGACAGGTAATGGTTTACCCATTTGGCCAGCTCAAGTGTGGTCACACCGTTCCAGAATACGCGGGTATACCCCCCGACTTCACCTGTGCTGGACATAAACCATTGCATCAGACCAATGCCGCCCTGCCGAATCTCGGGTCCAATAATGGACGTACGGATCGTCAGATGACCTTCATCCTGAACTTCACCAAGTGCTTTGGTGATGGCGTAAGCTGAAGTCCCATCCGTAACATCATCTTCCCGGTATGCTCCCCGTTCCCCGCTGAACACACAGTCCGTGCTGATATGAATCAGGCGTGCACCAATCGTATCTGCAACCCGCCGCAGACGATGTGGCAGGAAACCGTTAATATGATATGCAGTAATTTTGTCCTCATCTGCAAAGTTGTTCAACACACCTACAGCATTAATAATCACATCCGGGTGCACAGCTTCTACCAATCGATCAACCATGAAGCTGTCGTTCACATCCAGGAGCAGACCATTGGGGTCCGTTACATCCCGAGATGTGTAGAAGACGCTGTGTACACCTTGACGGCGGAAATAGTCGACCAGAATATGGCCGGCCATTCCGTTTCCACCAAGTATCAGCAGTTTCATGACAAGAATCCTCCGCGTTTCAGAATTTCACGAATCTCCTCTTTGGTCATGAGTTGATGCTCAGAACTGAAACTGTTAAAGGAGACCGGGGGGCAATTGGTATAATGTTCACGCAGGCCCGGTATACCCAGGGTAGGAAGAATAACCAGGTACTGCTCATCGTAGACAACGGTGGTCATGCTCTCGAATTCACTCATCAATATTTCATGGATTTTCTCCCCTGGACGAATGCCACGTTCCACAATACTCACATTCTCCACACCGGAATCCTCAATCAGCACTTCCGCAAGATCAACGATTTTGCAGGTAGGCATCGTCATGACAAAGATCTCTCCGCCTACACTTTCCACCGAAGCTTTGAACAGCAAGGTAATTGCGTCCTTCAGCGTAAGAAAGAATCGAGTCATACTCATATCCGTGATGGAGACCTGCCCTTTCTGGCGGATCTGATTCTTGAACAGATGTACCACACTTCCGTTTGTTCCCAGTACATTCCCGCCCCGTACCGTAACAAACTTGGTATCGCTGTGTAACAAGTTTGCATATACAATTAATTTCTCGCCGATCGCTTTTGTCATGCCATAGAAGTTGGACGGATTGGCCGCTTTGTCAGTCGAGATATAGATTACTTTTTCCACCTTGTTCTCAATAGCAGCCTCAATTACGTTCTGTGTACCAATCACGTTGGTTTTGAGTGCTTCGTACGGTTGGTCTTCACACACCGGAACATGCTTGAGCGCAGCCAGATGAAATACATAGTCCACATGCTGGCAAGCCGCCGTCAAGGCGTCCTTGTCACGAATATCTCCAATCCGGAAATGAAGACGCGGGTCTTCAAATTCACGACTCATAGCTACTTGGCTAGACTCGTTCCGGGAATATACAATAATTTCTTTGGGCTGCTGGGGCAGTAGTTGAGCCACAAGTTCATAACCCCATGATCCCGTACCGCCAGTCACGAGTATACGCTTATTTTCAAACATGCATTTTCCCTCCAAGCAGAAATTTAACCACTTTACTGGATACATCTGTGGCTTTGTAACCTTGCGGGCAATCCCAGTCGCTAGACATCTTTGTCATGACTTTCACGCAATCAGCGATGCGCGCGGCATCCAGACCGGAGACGACATTGCTGCCGCAATCGACCGTTTCCGGCCGCTCGGTAGTTCGACGCATCGTTACGGTCGGCACGCCCATAATGCAACACTCCTCCTGCACGGTACCGCTATCCGTAAGTGCACAGCGTGCATGACGTTCAAGCATTACAAAGTCGAAGAATCCAAACGGCTCATGAAACTCCACCAGCGGGTTCATTTCCAGATGCAGATGCTCCGCAATCCGGATCGCTGTACGCGGATGAATACTGCAGATCACACGCAACCCGTGTTCCTCTGCGACCTGGTTCAGTCCTTTCATAATCTCCAGCAAATGAGGGGCATGATCCACATTCTCAGCTCGATGGGTAGTAACCAGGAAGTATTGCCCAGACTTCAGCTTGAGCTTCTTCAGTATTTTGCTGGAACTTACTTGCGCGTCGTAGTGCTGCATGACTTCATAGATGGGATTGCCCGTTAGCACGATGCGCCTGCTTGGTACCCCTTCGCTGACCAAATGTTTCTTGCTCTGTTCCGTGTAAGGCATATTAACGGTGGAGATGGCATCAATAACCTTACGATTTTTCTCCTCAGGCACATCCAGGTCGAAGCAACGATTGCCTGCTTCCATATGAATAACAGGAACACCCATGCGCTCAGCCAATATTGCACATAATGCGCTATTGGTATCGCCGAGCAGCAGCAATTTATCGGGTTTCTCCTGCAAAATCAGATCTTCCATCTGCGTAAACATCGAGGATAGCTGTCGTCCCAGAGTGGCCGCTTCATCCTGAAGAACGTAATCCGGTGCGCGCAGGCCCATTTCCTTGAAAAAGAGACCGCTGAGACTTTCCGTGAAGTTCTGTCCCGTATGCACCAGAATATGTTTGGACGCGTACTGGTCCAGCTTGGAGATGATCAGGCTGAGCCGTATGATCTCAGGTCTCGTACCCAGCACCGTCATGATCTTCATCGTAATCCCTGCCTTCATCTTGTATTGGAACCCTTGCGCCCTGCTCGGCTACGTCCCGCTTTGGCAGATTTGCGTCTGCGACTAGCCGATTTCCCCATATGCGGACGCGGTCCCTTCGTTGTACGGGTTCTCCCCTTACGTCTGCCAGTTCCGGAAGTACGTTTCAGCCCCTCACGGTCTCGGCGTGAATGAGGTGCAAGTGGCTTGCGGCGACGTTTCCGCGTTTTGCCCCTCTGTTGAATCGGCTTTACAGCCGGGACAGTACCTGAAGCAACAGGAGCATCGTGACCCAATGCGATTGGAGGTAATGAGGAATGTGGCAACACCTGTATAACGGTCAGTGGGAATAATAGTGCCCGAACCGTAGTCGGCTCCAGAACCAGTACAGTGCGTAGTCCTCCCTCCCCATGGGTATACACAGGTCCATTCGGAGGTTGGATATAAGCAAACCATCCGGGAAAACGCAATAACCACTGTGTCACCATCGTATGCAGTTTCGTTCGGTAGGTTTCAACGCCGTAGAGCCTTTCCGCTTCTGTCCGATTACGCCACCCCGTATTCGAGGCCAGCTCTGCATCATTCAGCAAGGTTGTTGCCAAGGTGACAAGCGCTTCGGTATCACCCGGAGGGGCCAGAAATGCATCACTGCCTACAGATTCCATTAACTCCTTCAGTCCACCCTGAGCAAAAGCGATGACCGGTTTGGCAAAATAGAGACCCTCCAGTGCGGTCATGCCAAACCCTTCTTTGACCATGCTTGGGATGACCAGGATATCCATCGCGGTATACGCCAGAGATACGTTCTCTTCAAATGTGGTGAAGGTAAACCGGCGTGAATACCCGGATTTTTTCACCCGTGATACACACTCGTCGTAATACTTTTTATCCGATGCTGCCCCGATGATCCAGAAGCGACAGCGCGAATGTGTTTCACAGATCCTCAAGGCCATATCCACAAAAGGTTTCAACCCTTTGGCATCATATATAAATGAAGAAATATAACCGATACAGGTCTGCGATGATTTGAAACCGAGCTCCTTACGCTTGCGTTCGCGCAGATGAACCCAGCGGTCCGGTGCTGGTAGCGCGGGTTCCCAAGTTGGGGAGATAATGGTCACTTTGTCACCTATGCCGGCTTCGTGGAATGGGGCTACCGCTGTCTCGGATATACCGATAATCCAATCCGCGTAACGCCCAATCATCTGGATTGCCTCGTTTGTATGTTCATTCGTATGAATGATCTCGGTAATCTTCCAGATGACCGGAATCTGAAGGGACTTTGCTGCTATAGCCGGCATCACATTAACGCAGGTGTTCGTTAACACCATATCGGGAGCAGTCTCCCGTATTAGGGAGACTGCTTCCTGATACGCTGGTGTATGACGAAGCTGCTCCGCATCATCTGCAATGCCCAGGTAAGGTGTGTACACACCGTGAAGCATCGGCAGAGTGCATATTTTGACCTGAATGCCGAATCTCCGCGCAAGCCCCGCAAGCTTCCCCTCCTGAGGGGCTACGAGCACACATTCAAATATCGTGCCGATCTCTCTCATAAAATGAAGCAGTAGCTTCTCGGCACCTGTAATGCTGCGAGTATTGCACACATGTGAAAATAACATCATCTTTGGTTTCGTTGCCATGGCCGCACGGACCCTGTACACGATTATCCGATACAGGGTACTGTGCACACCTCCTCCCGGCCAGAATTAAGGGAATATGATGGTTAACATTTCATTAATTCTTTTGCCATACGTGTGGTCTTTCAGTGTACGTTCAAGTCCACGAAGTGCAATCTCACGGCGTTCCTTTTCATGAGTAAGATAATATTCCACTTTGTCGAGTAACTCCTGCGGCGAGGAATATGTCTCAATCTCCACACCCGGTTTGTAGAAACGCGCAATGTCATCCCGGGCGTCGGTCAGCTGTAGCGTCGTGGACGCGGCAATTTCAAACGTTCTCGGGTTAGGTGAAGCTGGCGCGATTTTGAGGTGATTATTATTGACGGAATCATCTTCGTGGGATCGATGCAGGTTGATGACAATTTTGGTGCCATTGTACACATCATTGGTCTCCGGCGGACTCATCCAGCGCCCGAGCTCAATCTTCTCGCCATAGGCAGTATAGTCAGGCAGACGGTCCCACCAGATTCCGTTAAATACCGTATTGTGTGACATCAACTGAGGCATGATCGGATTGAAGAAGTATACCCGGTTCCAGTAGGCCGAGCCGATAAAGCTGACATCCCGTTTTAACGGGGAAGGAGTTGTAATCGGAAAGTAATGATTAGTAAATGCGGCAAAAGGGAGGTAGTGAACGGACGCGCAGCCGATTTGTCGATATAGATCGATACAGTTCAGTTCCAACGTGAAGACATGGTCAAAATGTGTCACAATATCCAGCGTCATATCTGTATAGTACGGGTCATCCGTGAGCCAGATCGCCGTCTGAATGCCCGCTTGGCGAATCGCATCGATATGCTCGATGGGGATATCCATTCCATCCAGCACAAGCACAAGATCAGGACGCGTCTGCAGCGCAATTTCAGAAATCGGTTGACGCGGATCAGAGAGGGTTACTTGAGCTACCATACCCTGTAGCGTGGCCATAATGGCCTCATCCAACGGGGAGTAAGGGAAGCCTTTACCCGAGGATACATACAGCACGTGAAGCTGTCGGAAAGGCAACGGTTCCTGTGCACAATTCACAATATAGTTGGCGCGACCGCGCAGATATCCTTCTTCCTTACCTGCGTCATATCCGGCATGTTGCCCATTTTTGCGTGCTTGATCAGCCAGGCTTAGTACGGGTGCATGAATCTTTTTAGTTTTACGGTGTTTGAGAGACATACCGCCACTCCTTTATTTTTTGGGATAGTGTTCATGTTGGTGCTGCACTTCAGACGGGGATTACAAATGTTCCAGCAACTGACCGATCCGGCGAGTGAATGTATGCTGGTTCATCGTGGTGAGAAGTCCACGCCACGCCATCGCCTGTCGTTCTTCTTCATGCTTCAGATAATAGTGGATTTTGCGCTGAAGTTCTGCTGCGTTGGTGAACGTCTCGATGTCATATCCCGGCTTATAATAACGGGGTAAATCTGCACGTGCATCCGTAATCTGCATTGTGCCGCAGGCGCTGATCTCATACGTTCGTGGATTAATCGAGTGACCTTTAAGATGATGTGTATTGCGATTGTCTTCCCCATTCTCGCAAGTCCGGTGAATGTTAATGACAATCTTGGCGCCATTGTAATAATCTACTGTCTCTCCAGGAGCAATCCATCCTTCGTGGATGAAACGACCTAGTACATCATAGCGTGTCAACCGATTCCACTGGCTACCCGCAATGAATACCTTTTTGTCCGCTAGAAAAGGGGCCAGCTCATCAAACAAGGCAATCCGGTTCCAGAATCCGGTACCGATAAAACAAATGTCGTGCTGATGCTGCGGTGCGGCGCGCCGCGGTTGAAACATGCCTGGATTCACCGCGAGTGGCATATAGATGACCTGGTTCGCTCCATGTCCCAGATAGAAGGGTACGGCGGCCTCTTCATGCGTGAACACGACATCATAATGCTGGCAAAGGGACGTTGTATCTTCGGTGAAATACGGATCATCCACAAACCACACGGCAGTTCGGATACCGAGTGCACGTATGCCATTCACCTGCTCTACATGATCTGCGGGGAATACATGCAGACCATTCATAACGAGCACAACATCGGGCCGATGGTGACTGGCTTCCTGCAACATCGCTGCTGGCGATCCAACAACGCATTCACGTACAGATTGCTGCAGAGCCAAGGTGACACCTTCATCGATGGCATCGAATCCTTGCGGGATATATAACACCTTCATGTCCCGCAGGGTCGGTTCAAACATCTGCACCCGCTCCATCATGGCTTGACAGCCGCCAAATCTGCGGCCTTCTGCATATCCGCCGCGGTAAGCCGTTTCCGCTTCGGTCAGCGGACGGTGCCTTCGTTTTGCCACATTATTCACCCTGTCTTCCTTCAGGAGATCTCACTTCCAGACTCTCCCCGAGATTGGTCTTCCCTCTAAAGGATATGCCTCGGGGTCAGATGCATCATGGACGGGTGTCCTGCAAGGCGCAAAATTGGCGTATGCCCTCCACATCCGCCTGTACGGGCATGTCCGCTTTTGCGGCGATGCAAATAGCCCGGAGGATCTGTCCCCCCGGGCTAACTGTATACAGGTATGATTCCATGCAGGAATAATCCGGTCTAATCGGTTACTGTGCTTTGTAAGCCAGCTGATGTCCGTCCTCGAATCCCTTGGCGAAACCCGCGTTGAATCCCTCGTTGTACGCCTCGTTGTATCCCTGGCTGTACGCACCGTCCGGGTTCGGATCGGTAGGGGTAGCCGGGACGACTGGTTGTACGGGCTTTGGACTCCGGTGCCGCCGTACCGCACGTTTCTTTTTTTTGAGCCACGCACTGCGTCCTTTAAGTGGACGTTTGTGAAGAACACGTTTGGCTCTGAGCGCACGCAGTTTGCGAATTTTGCGCAGACGGGCTCCACGGATTAACAAAGCTCTTTTGGTTCTCAGTCGTATTTTCTTTTTCTTTAACATGTCAACATTCCTCCTGTATGTCCCGAACGATACGAATTGCACACCCGGGGTCTTTGAGCCACGGCAAGCCAGGCTCCCCATGCTGGATTCGGGCCAGCCTGATTCCCGTAACCATACGAGACATTTCTGCCTGATAGCGACTCAGCAAACGAATGTTTTCGGCCAGACTGCGGGCGGATACTTCCGAATGAGCGGTTACACTGGCTACACTGTCCAGAATGCGTGCCAGCGCCTGCTGACTGTGTGCAATGGATTCAATGAGCGCCAGTTTGGCTTCCTGCTCACGCCGCATCAGACTCATTTTCCCATGTCTCCCAGATCCATGCCGCCAAACATGCCGCCGTCCATACCGCCGCCATCTTCGCTATCGTTCTGCACCATCACCGCTTTGAGATTGTTGCATAGTCCGGTCTCCATCCGGGTTAATCCTTCCAGCAATTCCACCAGCTGATCATGCATTTTGAGCGGCTCTCCTACCTGATCCCCATGCGTCAGAAAGGTATCCCCATTCAAATGATTCAGCGTCCAGTTCCGTACCTTCTCGGCCTCAATCGCTTTTGCCTCCAGGATCAGGGCAATATTCCACTGCATTTTGGCTGCTGCGTCCAGCATCAGAATGAGGCTCTGTTCTCTACTCATGTTCCTTCACCCGCCTTCCGGGCTTATTCTTCCTCTTGAACCGCGATCTCCCGCATGACTTGGGTCAGCGTTTCGGCTACAGCCTCTTCCAGATCTGCAAGGCCCCCCAAGTAAGAGATAATGCTTTTGTTGATTTGCCCAGAGCTATCCAGCAGACCGTCAACGCCATCCAACTCCGGTTCGATATCTGGCAAATGATTGATGATTTCAGACATGCGTACAGCGACTTGGCGTTTAGCATCCAGCACACGTGCGATCTGCTGGTGAGAGTGTGCAATATGTGTGATGATTTCATCGATTTTGCTCTGCATGGTCCTCCTCCTTACCGTCACGGCCTGCTTCACCCATAGAAAAACCCGGCCTATCAGCATTTGCCTGTTACAGCATATGCCGGGCCGGGATCGTCAGTTACTACAGCTTGCGCCTATATCGTCAGATGACATAACTCCAGTCGGAAGAATATCGACTGAGGAATTGGCGAGTACGTTCCTGCTTGGGACGTACAAACACCTCCTCCGGGGTTCCTTCCTCCACAACGGAACCTCCATCCATGAAAACAACCCGATTTGCCACCTCACGGGCAAACCCCATTTCATGGGTGACTACAATCATGGTAATCCCTTCTTGAGCAATGGAGCGGATGACAGACAACACTTCTCCCACAAGCTCGGGGTCCAGCGCCGAGGTCGGTTCATCAAACAAAATCACTTCGGGATTCAGTGCCAATGCTCTGGCGATGCCCACCCGTTGCTGTTGTCCACCTGACAACATACTTGGATACTCATTGATTTTGGCAGACAGTCCGACTTGTTCAAGCACGCGCAAGGCACGTGTACGGGCATCGGCTTTGGACATTTTCTGGGCAATAATTAAACCTTCCGTTACGTTATCCAGCACCGTCTTGTGTTTGAACAGATTATAATGCTGGAACACCATCGCCGTTTTTCGTCTCAACTGCACAATGTCATGTTTGCGTGCATGCTTGCAATCGACGGTTAATCCACTGATCTGAACCTCGCCCTCATCGGCACGTTCCAGAAAATTGACGCAGCGCAGCAGCGTTGTTTTACCTGATCCGCTCGGTCCAAGGATCGCTACGACATCGCCCTGTTCCACGGTCAGATCAATTCCCTTCAATACTTCCTGCTTGCCAAAAGTTTTGTGTATGTTGGTTAGTGTAATCATGACACGCCTCCTTTGCTGTACACGGCAACCCGACGCTCAAGCAGAGCAGTGATCCGCTCGGCAATGATGGTCAGCCCCCAATAGATGAACGCTGCGGCGATAAAGGCCTCCAGAAACTTCAGACTGACGGATGCCACCACATCCGCTTTACCAAGTATATCCATCTGAGACACGGTAAAAGCGAGTGTTGATCCATGCAGGAACCCAACAAACATACTGCACAGGTTAGGCAATACAGCCCCAATCGCTTGAGGGATGATGATACGTCTTAAAGCCTGGAATGTGCTCATGCCTACAGCGTGAGCCGCCTCCATCTGGCCGATATCCACAGCAAGAATGCCTGAACGGATAATCTCGGACATATAGGCGCCCGCTGTGAGCGAGAAAGCAATCAGTACAAATACGAGAATTGGAATCGACGAGGATTGGAAAGCCCAACCGTAACGTTCCGCCAGCTTATCGATAATCATCGGAATGCCGTAATAGATGAGGAATAGATGCATCAGCATCGGTGTTCCACGCAGGAACGAAACGTAGAAGTCAGCAATGCGGTGAATCCACCGCACGCGATAAATACGGATCAGAGCCGTAGCCAGACCGATTCCGAAGCCTGCAATCAACGGAACAATCGTAATGACAAGTGTCAGTGGCAATGCCTTCAGGATTTGAAAAAAAGATGTATAGATAAACTGGAGATCAATCGACATATGCTCACCCCGCTATTCGTTTCAGGCGTTTGGCTCGAATTGCCGGTTTGTGTACAACTCTCTTGCGTTCATGACGCTGGAGTCTGCGTTCTGCAAAGGCAAATCCTTTTTCAAGCACAATAACAATGACATAATAGACCACAGACAGACTGATATACACTTCAAGTGCATGCGATGTAGCCGAAATTAACGTCTGCCCTCTGCCCACCATATCCATAACTCCAATGGAGAAGGCCAAAGACGTATCCTTTAATGAACCGATTAACGTGTTAGCCATGTTCGGAAAAGCAACAATCAGTGCCTGCGGAACAACAATCCGCCGAAAAGACTGGAATGTGGTCATACCCGCAGCATAGGCTGCTTCCGTCTGACCTTTATCCACACTGCGCACCGCTCCGCGAAAGATCTCGGCAAAGGATGCCGCGTCACTAAGCGCATAGGTCACTATGACAAATAACAACGGGTCGGTTCTCGACAGGTCGATGCCAATGGGTTTGAGCAACTCTGGAAGTCCGTAATACACCAGGAACAATTTGATCAGGATCGGTGTGCCCCGCATGAATGAGACGTACAGGGTAGCCAACTGGCTTAGTACCGGAATCCGATATAGCCGGGGAACGGCCAGAAGCACGCCGCCCACCAGTCCGAGCACGATGGAACCACCCAGTACAATCAGTGTTATATGCAAATATCGTAGCAGTTCCGGGATGAAATCCAGAACCAATGACAGATCAAATGATTTTCCCATTACCGCTGCACACCTTTCTCAGACTACTCTTCAACCGTATAGTCAGCTCCAAGCCACTCAGTGCTCAGTTTGCCTAACGTTCCATCTTCTTTGATCGCTTTGAGCGCTTCGTCCACTTTGGTTTTGAGCTCCTGCTCATCTTTGTTCAGAATAAAGTACACTTTGGAGTTGGAGAGGGCATCTCCTACCGTTTTCAACTGAGCATCAACCGCCTTATTCTGATAATCAATGGCAAACTGCGTGCTGATGGTGGCATCCACCCGGCCTGTTTTAATCTGAGTAATGGTATCCTCACCCGCTCCGGAATAAACGATATCAATCCCGTTGCCGTTCGCTGCATTCCATTTCTCAGCGAGTACAGCCGCATTACTTGTGGCACCAACAATCAGTTTTTTCCCTTTGAGATCCTCAATCGATTTTACTTCCTCATTTTTCTGACTTACGACAATTTTATTTGGAAAAATATTATAGGCTTCATCATTAAACAGGAACTTGGCCTGTCTCTCATCATTCACTTCCATCTGGTGAGCGATCAGGTCAATTTTTTTTGTTTCCAGACTCAGCAGCAGGTTTTTGAAATCCATCGTGCTGAATTCGAATTCATACTCAGGCAAACGTTTGTCGATCTCCCGGATCAGTTCCACATCATAACCTGTTAACTTGCCATTCTCATCAATGAAGCAGACATTTGGGAACTGTGTACCTGTTCCTACAATGATCTTTTTCACTTTGGTGTCGCCTGCTGCCAAAGCAGATTCTGAATCATTACTTGCAGTTCCTGTGCTGCATCCAGCCAGTACCGCCAGCATTGTAATGAACAGCAGTGCTGTCCGGAATTTTTGAATCCCCCGTTTTTTAACCATTCCCAATCTCCTCCACAGGCTGTTATCACAGCAAATATGATGTGTACTCCCATTCCTCTTCCTATTAACAAACCATTCTTACTTGTATAGTCGGAATTAGGTTGAACAAAGAATATCATTACAAGTCATCTTAGGGCAATAACTAAACTAATAGGACATCCTGATATGGTTATAGGATTTCTCTATAGTATAAGAAAAAGCCATCCCCCATATCGATTGGCGGATGGCTTCTTCTTGTATGACTCTCATTGATTATACCATTTTGGCGGTGCATCACTTGGTGTGTACACTACTCATCTATCTGCGACTCGCCCATTTAATTTTACGTGCAACTTCCACTCGCTGTAATTGTAAGAGACCGATCCGTTCCTCGAACTTCTTGCGTTCGTCCATGGAATGAGCGGCATGAATCTGGTGGCACAGACCTGTCAGTTTGCTGTTGATGTAATCAAACCGTGTCCATAGTTCCTCTTCAGGTGTGCGTTGCTGCTCCGTCGCCGTCTGAAATATTTTGAGTTGGCGGATAAGGGATTGTTGCCATTCCTGATCCTGAATTTGGATGGCAAAATGCAAAAGATCCAGATAGTCATCAATTTGCAACGAAACGCCGCAATCAGATTTAGTGTTCATCGTCGTCTCTCCTTATTTCAGTACTTGGCTGGAATCCATTACTTCTATCTTACAGGAACAAGCCCACTGAAAGCGAGTACTGAACGATTAAATTTCGGGAAAATTTTTATTTTTTTATGTTAAAACAGCTTTACATTTCCATTAAGACCAATTTGGCAGGATATTGATATTGGTACATATGAAATTGGTAATAAAAATCCGCGTTAAGGAAAAAAGTTCTTTCCTCAAAACGGATTTTTCATCATTTTATATATAATATTAACACATATCAAATTAGTCATTTTTTCCATCTCGCTGCTGTCTGGTCATCAGTAACATGAGAAACGAGATGATAATAATGGAAACAGTCCATGCCCAGGCCATGGTCTGATTGCCCGAATCCACAGCGACATAGATTGCCGTGGGTACCGTTTGTGTTTTGCCCGGAATATTGCCTGCAATCATCAGTGTCGCACCGAATTCGCCGAGTGCCCGGGCAAAGCCCAGGATGAAGGCGGTCATCAATGCTCTGCCTGCGAGCGGCAAGGAAATGTAACGAAAGACCTGCCACTCATTCGCCCCAATCGAACGACCCGCATCCTCCAGATCACGATCCACACCACTGAATCCCGATTTCATCGTCTGATACACCAGTGGAAAAGCAACCACCACCGAAGCAATCACCGCAGCCCACCAGGTGAAAATAACCGGTGCGGAGAATATGGCTTCAATCCATTGTCCAAACAGACTTTTACGCCCCAATATGACAAGTAACAGAAATCCAACCACCGTCGGAGGAAGGACTAGCGGCAGCATAAATGCCGTTTCCAGCAGAATTTTTCCCCGAAATGAAGAACGTGACATCTTCCAGGCTATCGCAATTCCGAGCACAGTGGCCACTACGCTGGATAATAACGCTACCTGAAGCGATAGGCGCACCGGTGACCAGAATACGGACCAGTCTATGGCGTTCACATTCATTCCGGAATTGTGAATCCGTATTTCGCGAAGATATCGAGCACTTCAGGGGTTTGTAAATACGCATAAAATTGTTCGGCCTCTGTACGGTGTTTGGTTCCTTCAATAATGCCTATTGGATAGTTGGCTGGTGTGTAGCTGTTCTTGTCCACCTCAAACGCAATTTTCACCTGATCCGAAGTAAGAGCATCCGTTTTATATACAAATCCTGCATCTGCATTACCCGTCTCTACATATTGAAGAACCTGTCTAACGTCTTTCCCCTGCACAAGTTTACTTTCCAGTTCATCCCACAGCTTGGCATTGGTCAGAGCTTCCTTGGCATAGGTTCCCGCAGGAACACTTTCCGGAATCCCAATGGCTACCGTCTTGATGGAGTCGCTGGTGAGATCCGTTTCACTGGTTACTGTGTGGGTCCCATCTGCTGGCACTATGGCCACCAGTGAATTCTGTAGCAGATTCTTCTGATCGCCCGATGCAATCAGGTTTTCATCCACTAGCGCATTCATATTTTTTGTTGCCGCCGATACAAAGATATCAGCCGGGGCACCCTGTTCAATCTGCTGTTGCAAGGCACCCGAGGCGCCAAAGTTAAAATTAAGTTCTATATAAGGATTAGCTAGCTCATAATTGGTTTCAATCTCTTTCATTGCATCGGTCAGACTGGCCGCCGCAGAGATTGTCAGATCTACCGTTTCCTGCGGATCGGTATTTCCTGCTGATGAACTTTCACCTGATGCCGCTGGCGTTGAGGTCGTTTGTTCTGCACCCGTGGATGTATCCGTAGTGCCCGTGTTTGCGCCGCAACCAGCCAATACAAGAGCCAGTCCCAGTGACATACTTCCCAACACATATCCGATTCTCTTTCTCATTCATTTCTCCCCCAACGTTATCTTTAGATATAACTAGTTATAATTGATTATATCTAATTATACACAAGACAAAAAAAATGGGAAGGTGATTAAGATCACATTTGATTTTTGTTATCTGTCCTATGCGTTTATTGCGTGTTCTCAGGTTTATGGCATCCCTCAATTAATGATATAGTACAAGAAACATTCATAATAAAACCATAATTGCTCTATACCTTTGAAGGAGGATCTTCACTTATGACGGAGGAGCAATCCTACACAACCGAAGAAATATCCAAGCTGCTCAAAATATCGAAACTGACGGTCTATGACCTAATCAAAAAAGGAGACCTCGTCGCATACCGTGTGGGTAAACAAATGCGAATTGATGCAACCGATCTGGAGGCATATAAACGTCGCTCCAAGCAACTTCAGTCCTCAGGTCAGCGTATCCCGACTCCTCATCAGACCTCGGAATCAGGGACTCAGCCAAGTCCGGGTGATTTTCAGGGAACTTCCTTACAATCGACTACACCCGTTGGGTCTGCGCATGCGATTACTCCAGCGAGTTCTGCTCATGCAATGACTGCTGTACCACGGCATCTGGTCATAACAGGTCAGGATGTCAGTCTGGATATTCTAATGCGCCATATGGAAAAACAAACTCGGGACATTCGTCCGCTACGTTCGTTCATGGGTAGTCTGGATGGGCTTATCTCGATGTATCGCGGTGAGTCCGATCTGGTCAGCACCCATCTGCTCGACGGAGATACCGGTGAGTATAATCTGCCGTATATTCGCAAAATTCTGACAGGACGATCTTATGTGGTGGTGAACCTGCTGTCACGTCCTGCCGGACTATATGTACAGCGTGGCAATCCACAGAACTTGCAGAATTGGACCGATCTGAGCAAGCCTGAACTGAGACTAGCTAATCGGGAGATAGGTTCTGGCGCGAGAGTATTGCTGGATGAGCAACTTCGACTGCATGGAATTCCTGCAGCAGGTCTGATCGGATATGAAACCGAAGAAACCAGCCACATGGGTGTGGCGGCCAAAGTCAGTTCAGGAGAAGCTGATGTCGGAGTTGGCATTGAGAAGGCTGCGCGACTTGTGGGACAGGTTGATTTTATCCCGCTCATTCAGGAACGTTATGATCTGGTCATGCTGAGGAAGCAAGGTAATGAAGCTTGGACAGAATCTGTACTGCGAATTCTCCAATCGCCGGAGTTCAGGCAGGAACTGCAATCATTCGAGGGATATGATGTATCCCGGACAGGTGAGATTTTGTACGAAGCATAGGTATACCAAATGTAGACAATAACAGCCCATGCTCAACGTGTATTACACATTACATCATGCATATACAAAACGCCTTGCAATGGCTGCAAGGCGCTTTTGGTGTTTCTTTCTATATATAACGCATGATATGGATGAATGGATTGCTTAATGTGGCAAATCGATCTCAAAAATGAACACACCATACGCGGGCATGTTGATCTCATTCTGAAGTGTTGTACCTGACAGTAACTCTTTTACTTGCTTCTTAAGCTTAATGGGTACTTGTTGATCCGAGTAGTTGAGTAAAAATACATAAGCTTTATCCTTACCGGAACGGATACCAAGCTCAACTTCGGACGGTACCTCTACCAGGTCACCCACAGGTGAAGATAGCTCTATTTCATCCAGGAGAGCATCTACGACCGGTTCATTGTAAGCCGCTCCATAATACCATACTTGCCCCTGACCTACCGTACGTTTGGTCAATGCAGGACTACCTGCATAATATTCAGATGTATACTCAGCCATGACCTGCACGTCAGCATGCTCCACATGAAGAACTTCGTTAAACCCGGCCGTTGGCGTTCCCTCCTGAAGTCGCTCACTCGCCCCATTCCATTGCAGTTTGGCTGCTGGAATGGTTCCTTTGATTAAGGTAAAGTCCTCTACGGTTACACCACACAACTCAGCGACAGCCCCAGGGAACGGTCTCATATAACAATGCCCCCTGAGATCCTTATATCCAGTGCGCGCACCGAAAAACAGAGTGCCTCCTTGACTGACATAGGCTTGCAGAAGTTCTGCTGTCTCGTCTGTCATGATGGCCGGATGAGCATAGATGATCACCTTATAATCGGATAACTCTTCCAGTGTTGTCGTTGGTTGCAGTGTAACCATGTCCGTCGGAATATGACGATACTGGAGCTGTTTATACCAGGAGCGTACACTCTGTTGCTGAAGCGGGCCGTGCCACTCATCCAACTCTCCATCCCAGATGTTATCGTAATCCTGTAGGATCGCAAAATCGGCTTGATATGTAGTGCCCGCAATAACACGCCCGATCTTGGCAAACTCTTCCCCTACTTGTGCAACCTCGCGTACTCTTCTGTTGGGTTGATTATGGTAATCATTGATGCCATGCCAGTACATCTCCGTGCCAAATGTTGCCGTCCGCCAGCGGAAGTAGACGAGTAGATCTGTTCCGTGAAGAACAGATTGATACGACCATAATCGGATCTGTCCCGGTCTTGGCGTACCCATGCCTATACTGTCGACCCAGCCTCCTGGCCCAGACTGTTGTTCCATGACGCAGAAGTTCGGTGACATGTTACGTACGTTCGACAGTTTCATGCTCCAGGCCCGATCTTGTAATGAGTTATCGTCTGTCCCTGGGAAGATCGTGGCAAACTGCGGATACGAATCATAGGAGAAGAAATCCAACAGGTCTTCTGTCATTTCATGATTATCCAAATGTCCAAACGTACCATTTGTTGTGATCCAATGTTTCGGATCCAGTTCCCGAATGATGTCCACCTGAAGCTTGGCAAATGAAATGGTATTGGCGGAGATGAATCTCTTTTCATCTAGTGCCAGGTGAGGATTGGGCGATGAACTGACCATATTTCGGGTAAGGTGAACTTGCTCCCAGTCAGTATAGGTCTGACTCCAGAAAACGGTTCCCCATGCTTGGTTCAGATTCTCTAACGATTCATAACGATCCTTTAACCATTCACGGAAGGCGACATGGTCCGCCTCAGCATAGAAAACATCCATATGACAATTGAATTCATTATCGATCTGCCATCCAATAAGAGCCGGATGATCTTTATAGGCAATCACCATATTGCGCACGATTTTTTCACATTGCTGTCTGAAGATTGGGCTGCTGTAGTTGGTATGACGCCGCATGCCGTGTTGATACAACACCCCGTCCTTATTTGCGTTTAATACTTCAGGATATTTGGATGTTAACCACGCTGGTGGAGTTGCAGTAGGTGTTCCCAAAATAACACTTAATCCGTATTGATGCGCCAGATCCAGTGCCTTCTGGAAAAAACTAAAATCGAACTGGTCTTCTTCCGGTTCAAAGATGGACCATGCAAATTCAGCCATCCGAATAACTGTGATATTCATCTCTTTCATTCTACGGAAATCGTCCTCCCACAACGCTTCCGACCAGTGCTCAGGGTAATAACAGACCCCCATTTTTAATTCATCCATTTGGATTGATTTTGCCACCTTTAATTGCCCCCTTAACCTGCCATATTGCCTCCATTCTATTGGAACCTTCACATATAATAAATGACAAGATTATGCGACTTATAATAAAATATTGTCATTGTCCAAGATTCAAATGACAGTAGGCTGAATCTATTTCAGTTCACTACATAAAAATATTGCGTTTAAATGGAGGATGCACGTGAAAGAACACATCTTTCTCCCCAAGCCGGTTTTCCCCAGACATGTATGCTTTCCCGATTTTATTGGAGGGTACAGTGACTTTCCGAAACATTATGTGAATCGGGAATATCGAACGAAAGATATCAACTTGGATCATTGCTATAATTTGCACCTTGTACTTGAAGGTAAAGGATTCCTGGACACGGGAACCACTCGTTATGAGCTAACACGAGGGCAGGGATTCCTCTACGGTCCCGGTCTCAGACAAACCTACTATTCAGATTTGGATGACCCTTGGAGTATTCGTTGGATTCACTTCTACGGTATTCGTCTCGAAGAACTGTTAAATGGAAAAGGCGTTGACGAGCCCTGGCTGTTTCAATGTTCCAACTTTCCGGTGGTTACCGCGCTCATGGATCGATTGCTGGAGCTCGGAAGAGGCTATCAGGTGGAGGATGAGCACAGTGTGGCAGCTACTCTATATGAACTTCTGACCCGATTGCAATCCGCAGCGAGTCAAATCAATGTTTCTTTAAATCACACTTCCGAGCGAATTCGTGAAGCAGGGAATTATATTCGTTCCCATAGTAACGAGCACATTACACTAGACCACGCTGCCGGGATTGCCGGATACAGTACAACATACTTTAGCCGCAAGTTCAGTCAGACGTTTGGAATCTCCTTCCCTGAATTCCTGATGGAATCCAGGCTACTACATGCGAAACAGCTGCTCGCAACAACCAATCTTTCCATTAAACAAATTACGCTGGAAACAGGGTTCTCTCAATCAAGCTACTTCATCCGATGTTTTAAAACCCAAGAAAACGTAACGCCTATGCAATTTCGAATGATGCACAATCATTCGTTATAGGGCACGGGACGTATTCCTTGAACAAGCTGATGCAAAAAAAGACTCTGCATATAACATGCAGAGTCTTTTTCGTTCATTTTTTATATAAGTTCATTTGTATCTTCGTCCTCATCAGCCTTATATTCCAATATATCTCCAGGCTGACAATCCAGTGCTTTACAGATCGCATCCAGAGTGGATAAACGGATCGCTTTTGCTTTTCCTGTTTTTAATATGGAAATATTGGCGATTGTGATCTCAACTCTCTCTGCAAGCTCGGTAACCGTCATTTTCCTCTTTGCCAACATCACATCAATATTAATTATAATGGCCATATATTCACCTCAGACCACTAGGTCATTTTCTGATTTGATATCAATCGCTTCCTGTAACAATCTTTGGAGCACAGCGGAGAACACTGCAATGACCAATGAAGCAAAAACAGGAACCATTCCCATAAGAATGAGGCCTGGGGCATCATCTTTCTCTGCTACAACATAAACAAATGGCAACATCACAAAATAGAAACTACTGATTACAATAGCACAATATTTTATTGTTTTAAGGATTTCACTGACATTAGAGAGAACGCTTCATTTTTGTCGATGTAGCTCAGCAGACGGAATGCCTGGTACAGTGCAACAATAAACGGAATAACGGACACATACATAATAATCACTATGGGGTATAGCGCACCTGCATAATTCGGATTCACCGGGTTGTTCGCTAACCAAGGTATGCCGAATATACATAAGGCAAGAATGGGAACACCAATAAGCAACACAGCCAATTTTAAAAAGATGGTTGTACCTCGCTTCACAAAAAGCACCTCACTTGTTTTAAGTGATATGAATTTATCATAGTATTTATCGTTTTACAATAAATTTTTATTGCAAAACAGATTTTATTTATTCTTTTGCACATTAAGGAAGAGAGACCAAAAGATCGCCCCCCTCTTTGCTTCAATGATTTTTGGACACAAAAAAAGCCCAAAGATAGCTACTGAATGTAGTTATCTTTGAACTCGCTCACATACGCCAGAACAGTCCAGCCTCATCCCTTTCCACCTGTTCAAGCACATTCTCAAAATCGGAACAAGGTGTAATAACATCTACCGGATTCCAGCTGCTCTGTTCATCTCTGGCATACACTTTCCACTGATTTTCTTCCCAGTAAAATCGGGCAATATGCATCTTATCCCATTGATACCGTTCAGTGGCGCAGGTACCTTCTCGTGAATATATCCGTTCATTACGGACTGAATTCTTCGTAACGTAAACAAGTCCAACATGAAGATGCACATCCTTTCAGCAAAATACCACCTCTGTTCTACGCACCACATGCAGCTCCAAGCACACAACAACCTGCCTCCATGCAAAGGTGGTCAGCCACATCCCTTGATCATTTTACCAGCTGGATTTTGTTACACCAGGAATCTGTCCTTGATGAGCCAGTTCTCTGAACTTAATTCGAGACACCTTGAACTTGCGTAGATAACCCCGCGGGCGACCTGTCACTTCGCAACGGTTCTTTAGTCTGGTCGGAGATGCATTTCGCGGCAATTTTTGCAATGCCTCGTAATCCCCTTTCTCCTTCAATTCCCGGCGCAGGTCCGCATATTTTGCCACGATCGCCTGACGTTGCTTCTCACGTACCACTTTTGATTTTTTAGCCATGAAATACAGCTCCTTTATCCATTAAATTTATGTTTAGAACATCAACTTCCGAGTTATACGGCTTCCACAGGCCATGGCAGTGGATTGTCAAAATGGCCCCAGTCTCCCAGCATTTCTTCATCACTGAGCAGGCACTGGTCCAGCTCATCTTCAATGCTCGCACGCTCCATTTCGATCCCAATCATGACAAGCTCCGTCTGACGATCTCCCCACTGGGCATCCCATTTCTCCAGAACATCCGGCTCGTTACGTAAAATTTCCTCTTTGTCCGCTTCCGGCAACGCCGCGACCCAATGTCCCGCAGGACCGAACTGAATGGATGGCCCTGCCTGACTGAGGCTTGCAGCAACATCCCCTTCAGCCGCAAGCCATACCAAACCTTTGGCACGTACCACTTCTTCCGGCCAGTAACTCATGAATTCAGCCAGACGGGAAGGATGGAACGGCTTTCTGCGGCGATATACAAAGGAACCAATACCATATTCCTCGGTTTCCGGTGTATGCGACTCCTTCTCCAGCTCCTGAATCCACCCAGCGGACATGCTCACTTTCTCAAAATCAAAGCGGCCTGTATTTAGAATCTCGGACGGATTCACCTGTCCATTCTCGGTCCGAATGATCTTGGCGTTAGGCTGTAGCTTCCGGATGATACCTTCGAGCTTGTTCAGCTCGGTGTCATCGACCAGATCACATTTGTTCAGCAGCAGCACATCACAGGTTTCGATCTGATCAATCAACAAGTCTACAACGTCACGGGTGTCTTCATCTCCGGTCGCCTGATTACGATCCAGAAGACTCTGTCCTGATCCAAAATCATGCCAGAATCGATTGGCATCTACTACCGTTACCAAACAATCCAATCGGGCCAGACTAGTCAGGTCAATACCCGACTCTTCATCGGCATATGTAAAGGTCTGTGCAACTGGAACAGGTTCACTGATGCCGGTGGATTCGATCAAAATATAGTCATACTTGCCTTCGTTCACCAGGTTCTCAATCTCTTGCATCAGATCATCCCGCAAGGTGCAGCAGATACAGCCGTTGGACAGCTCCACCAACTTCTCTTCGGTTCGAGACAAGGTTGCCTCCCCCTTAACCAGCGCTGCATCAATATTGACCTCACTCATGTCGTTAACGATTACGGCAACCTTAAGCCCTTGTCTGTTGTTCAACACGTGATTCAAAACCGTCGTTTTCCCTGAACCGAGGTAACCACTCAGTACGGTTACCGGAACTTGCTTTTGTGTCATAGAAATCTACTCCTTATATGTGCAGTCTGTGTAATTCAGACTTTAATAGTAATTATTACGATTAACAACAATGACTATAATCCTGTTGCACGGTCGTTGTCAAACTATTTTTGATTTCAACCTGCAAAAAAACAAAAAAAGGCTGATGGCCGACCCTTGCACTTTCGCATCCTGAGGATACGTTTTGGCAAGAAGTGAGTCATAAACCTCCTCTGTAAATGTTCTTTAGTTCAATTTATATAGCCACCCCAGATCTGGCCTTATTGCCCGCTTCCATCCGTTGCCTGAACACCAACACCAGTACCATCGCTGCAATAGACAGCAACGTGCAGATCATAAACATGGTCGAATACGAACTCATTTGCACAATGAGCCCCATTGCCAGTCCACCCAGAGAGAATCCGAGGTCATACGAGGACATGAAAATCCCCATGAGTACATATCTGGAATCCGCAGGCAGCACAAAGGACAGATATGTGGTTAACGTCGGGTACAACAGTGCCAGGGCAAAACCGCTAAACACCGCGGATAAATACACTAGCGGCCCGATGGTCTCCATTAGACTGAGCAACTGGGTTCCCAGTGCAGCACATAGCATTAACCCTGCCATCAGCCAGGTATTCCAGCTACCATCGGACGGAATTTTTTTACGCAAAATAAACCTGCACAGGATTACAACTAATCCCTGAATCATCAGAAATACGCCTGCACTCGCCATTCCGGTGGATACCATATACAGTGGAAGAAAGGTCGCTGTTGCCCCAAAAACGCAGGACGCAAACAACATCACCACACTGCTAATCAGCAGTGGCGTACTGCGCCAGATGCCGCCGAATGAACGAAACATGTCACCCAAGGTGTACGATTTGTTCTGTACGGTACTCCGCGGCAGATCCACATTATACCCAATCAGAAGTGGCAAAGCCGCCAGTCCGATCATAAGCAACGTAAACGCCAGATCACTGGCATTTTCCCAGATTTGTATAGCAAGGATCGGAATGACCAGAGAAGGAACCATCGTAAAAAGGGTGTACATGGACAGCCCTTGTGCCCGGTCTTTGTCCTCCAACTTTTCCACAATACCCGCCTGCATCGTCATGGAGAAAAAGGCCGTAGCCACCCCTTGCAGGGCTCGCAACCACAGATACGTCTCCACACCAAAAACAACAAACAGCAACAGCGTACCCGCATGCAAAAGCAATAACCATTGCATCACACGAAGTGGCCCATGCTTACCCAGCAGTTGTGCTGCAAAAGGTCTCAAGAGCATACAGGTGAACATATATGCCCCCATCATCAGACCAATCTCAGCCTGATTCAATCCGGCGGCTTCGCTTCTCAAAGGCAGAATAATCGTCAAAGCTGAATTCGCCGCAAAAAATAAAAAAGCCAGCATATAAAACCGGATAAACGAAAAGGATACCGGATTTAATTTCCCATTGGATGTTGCATTCATCGAAGACTTCAAACGTTCGTCACCACTTTCTCTTCTGGCAGTCAACTCACAGATGTACCTGTCATGGGTCTACGCCGTTCATAGGCAAAAACGATCATTACCGCTCCTAGGATAGCACAGATCATGTACATAAATGAATAGGAAGAGAAGTCAGCAACGGGTCCCATAATCACACCACCCAGAGAAATCCCCAGATCCGCCATCGCGATAAATAACCCGATCAGGACGTTCCGGTTCAGCTTAGGCAAGACAAAAGATAAATAGGTCGTGAGTGTCGGATACAGGATCGCCTGACCGATTCCCATGAATACAGCGCCCACATAGAAAAAGACCACCCCGCCTGTCACGGCAAAACTGACACATTGCGCAGCAACGGCGAGCAGACACATCGTACCCATGATGAAAGGAGAATGCCAACTGCCATCGGACGGAATCCTTTTTCGAAGCATAATTCGAGCCAACACCACTGTTCCTGCCTGAAGCATGAGATACACACCCGCATTCCCGTCTGGTACTTGACTCGCATACAGCGGAATAAAGGTGGTACTCGCGCCAAATACAACCGAAGCGGCGAGCATTAACACACTGCAACGAAATAAATGTGGATTCTTCACCAACTGACCAAAGGATTCCCACATGCTCACGTTCTGCTCCGAAAGATTCTCAGCAGGTTGCTCCTTGTTTGGTTCCATTTTGGCGGTATATCCGAAGACGCCCGTACAGACGGCAATGCCGATCAGAACCACTGTAAAATAATCCATACCACCCGTCTGCCAGATTCCTAACGCGATAACAGGCCCCACGATCCCCGGTATATAACTGAATAGCGAATAATACGAAATTCCCTGTGACCGATCTTTCTCCGGAAGTGCATCAATAATGCCAATCTGCAAGGCCATGGAGAAGAACGCTGTCGATACACCTTGTAAAATACGAGCAACCAAATAACCTCCGAGTCCCGTAAAGGTATATAAAATCAGCGCAAATCCATTGATGATCAGAATCAAACGCAATATTTTGATCGGACCGTGCTTTTGAATAATCCGACCTGCCCATGGTCTGAAAAACATGGTTGTGAACATATAAGCGCCCATGATCAGTCCAATCGTTGTACCGCTCGCACCCAAAGACTCCCCTTGTAATGGGATGATCACGTTAAGAATGGCATTGGCACTGAAATATAGAAGAACCAGTATGTACAAGCGCAGAAAAGGCCAAGACATCGCTCCACTCACAATGGGTGTTCCCCCTAAAATGGTATTAAATGCTTCAATAATCGCTTCGCATAGTCGGACTGTACGTCCTTGAGTTGCTTGGTCGGAACGATCTCTACAACCTGTCCCTCTCTGAAAATGATTACCCTGTCACAGATATAGGCTGCCGCCTGTATATCATGTGTGATAAAGACATAGCTCAGCTTATAGATTTCTTTCAACTCTTTCAGTAATTGCAACACCTGGATCTGAACAGACACGTCCAGTGAACTGATCGCTTCATCGAACACAATAAGTTTTGGGGCTGTCGAGATGGCCCTGGCAATGCACACTCTCTGAGCCTCCCCGCCGGATAGTTCATGCGGATATTTGGATCTATAAGAAGGGTCCAGACCAACTTGGTTCAGCAACAGATCTACCTTCTCTGAGTTTCCCTGATACTTTCGCAGCTTTTGCTGCGCTTGCATCGGTTCCATAATGGCAGTTTCCACGGTAAGAAATGGATTGATGGAGGATGTATAGTTTTGAAAAACAGCGCTGAGATTTCCCATCCGTACACGCCGATCCTGTACGTCTTTACCATCGAGCGAGATCATTCCACGATCCGGGCGTTCAATGCCCAGAATCAGACGGCCCAACGTCGATTTGCCACTTCCGCTTTCACCGATGATACCGAGACACTCGCCATGCCGGCATTCAAAGGTAACCTGTTTCAAAACTTGTTGTTTGTGCTTGGAGAACAGTCCGCCTTGATTATATGATTTTTCGATACCTTCCACCTTTAGCATCTATGACTCCCCCTGCATCAACGCCTTGAAATGATTGCTTAGCTCCAGCCGGGTAGAGACCAGATACTGCGTATAGGCATGCTTCGGCTCTGTCAAAACAGAATGCATGCTGCCACGCTCAACGATCTTGCCGTCTTTCATAACCATCACTTCATCTGCAATCTTCTGGACGACGCCGAGATCATGGGAGATGAACATCATGGAACAGCCCATGCGTTCACGTAATTGAATCAATTGCTCCACCACTTCATATTGAGAGATCGTATCCAGTGCCGTTGTCGGCTCATCCGCAATAATCAGATCGGGCTCCAGCACCAACGCCAGTGCAATCATGATTCGTTGCAGCATCCCACCAGACAGTTGATGTGGATATTGATTCAGAATCTCGCGTGGGTTTCTGAGCATGACGCTTTCCATGGCATGGATGATTTTCTGTTCAATCACGCGGGTGTTCCAGCCAAAATGCTGCTGAAGCGTCTCCCGGATATGCACACCAATGACACAGGAGGGATCAAATGCACTCATGCCATTCTGCAAAATCATACATAGATGCTTGCCCCGCTTACGCCGCATCTCCGGTTCCGAAAGCTGGTTCAGGTCTTCGCCCTGAAATAACATCCTGCCCGATTGACGAATCCATGGCTTGTTCAGTCGCATGATGGCTCTGCACGTGACGGACTTGCCGCTACCGCTTTCCCCCACAATGGCCATACAGCTTCCCTGCTTAACTTCAAATGAACTGTTATGAATGATCACTTTGTCTGTGTTGGTGTCCCATACTTTCAAATGTTTAACCTCGACTATATTCATAAGCCGTCTTTCTCACCTCACTTTCGTAAGACTTGTCAGACTTACCTTGAGAGGTCATCAATTTGGGGTCCAGAGCCACTTGAAGGGCATCCGATAGAAAATTAAAAGCAGACACCACCACCACAATAGCCAGGCCTGGTGCCAACATCAATTCAGGTCTGGAGAACATAACTTCCCTCGCCTCATTGAGCATCATGCCCCACTCCGCATGCGGAGCCTGAATGCCAAGCCCCAGAAAGGAAAGGCCAGAGATCTGCAACATCATTGAACACATGGAGCCACTGGCAATGACGGCAATATCGGCAAAGGTAACCGGAACAATATGTTTGGTTATAATTCTCAGATTGGGTGTGCCGGAGGCTTTAGCGAATTTTACATAATCCATATCAGAGAATTGCATCACAGATGTGCGAATAACGCGGGCAAACCAGGCCCATTTCATCCACACAAAGGCAATCAAAATGTTCTCCAGTCCTGCACCCAAAATGCCAACCACCGCTAGTGTCATCACGTATCCGGGAAAAGACAGCATAATATCACAGACCCTCATGATCCATGCATCCACTTTCCCCTTGAAGTAACCTGCGATGAATCCAACAATGGCCCCAATCACAACAGATAGACTGAGCGCAACCAGAACCCATAACACACTTGGACGGATGCCATAGATAAGCCGGGATAATACACATCTGCCCAGATGATCATTGCCTAATAGATACTCCCAGGACGAGGAGGCATATCGAAGCTTCATGTTCACTTGTCCAGGATCATGCGGCGCAATAAGCGGAGCCAATATGCCCGCCATAAGCGTGAACATAATCACTACCAAAGAGGTCAACGCAAGCTTGTCTTTGCTCAGATTTTTCAGTATACGCATCAGAATTCCTTTCTCAAACGGGGATTCATCGCCGCATTAATGATGTCGGATAACGTATTAAACAACACAAAGGTGACAGCCAACATCAGAACATACGCCTGAATAATCGGAAAATCCCTGCTTAAAATGGATTTCACGCTGAGCCTACCGAGCCCCGGCCAGGCAAATACATTTTCAATGACTACCGTACTGCCCAACACGATCGGGATCGCCATACAAAAGATGGACACGGCCACCTGTAATGAATTTCTTAGAATATGCAGGGTGACTTTCTTCTCGCTCAGGCCACTTGCCCGTGCATATAACACATAGTCCTCATTCATATTGCTCAGCATGGAACTTCGAACCGTTCGGAAGTAAATGCCCGTATAACTCACCGTGATTACAATCACCGGTAGAATGTAGCTTCGATACGAGTCCATGCCACTGGTAGGTAACAGGTCCAGCTTGACGGAAAAATACCAGATCATCATGGCTGCAAGCCAGTAGGATGGCATGGCGGTAAGGAAAAAGGATACGCCTCTGACCGATCGATCCAGTAGCTTGCCTTCTCTCATGGCACAGATCACACCCAGTAGGATGGACAGCGCAATAATGAATACCGATGAGACAAGTGTTAACTTCAATGTGTTCATAAAAGCAGGCCCCATCAAAGACCACACGGGTTCACCCGATACATAAGAGTTACCGAAATCCAACTGCACAACAGCCATGATCCAGTTCGCATACTGGATCATGAACGGCTGATCGAATCCCAATGCCTTGTTGGTCTGGGCAATTAATTCCTCTGTGATCTGCGGAACTTCCTGTGCCTGTAAGACAACAACCGCCGGGTCCAAGGGAGATAGATTAATCAGGACAAACGTTATAAATGAAATGATAATCAGTAAAGGGATGGTTAACAGAATCCTTTTGATGATATAACTTCCCATATCCATCTCCGCTCTATTTAAAATTCATTTTTTCAAAAGGTAGTTCATATTGGGTCTGCTTGAATGAGATTCCATCGAGATTCTCAGGAGCGACTATGGTAACACGCCCGTTGGTAATCGGGATGAAGACCGCTTCATCATGAACGATCTTCATAATGTCGGCATACAGAGATTGGCGTGAAGCCTCATCTGTGGAAACCATGACCTCATCGATTTTTTTGTACAGTTCATCTGCTTCGGCAATTCCGCTTGTCGTATGCTTGTATGCCGAATCAGACGTAAATGCAGCAATGGTACTCTGTGGATCATAAGCCAGTCCCCAGGTTTGATTAAAGAGCAGATCATATTCCCCGGTGGCTCTCCGATTCGCAATGGAAGTGGATTCTTCGCCCACGATTTCAAGCTGAACACCCAATTCTTTCATGGAATACTGGATCAATTCGGCCTGTATTTTCTGTGAAGACGAGTTGCTGTCATAGTAGAGATTCGTGGCTAAAGGCTGACCGTTCTTCGTTCTCACCACTTTACCGTCTGCCAATGTCCAGCCTGCTTGGTCCAGAAGATTTTTAGCTAATTCCGGATCATACTCCCGTTTCTTAAGATCCACCTTGGCGTAATTGACATTGGCTGAAAATAGCGTGTCCGCTACAGTCTGCGTTCCGTTGAAAATATCTTTACTGATCGTTTCCCGATCAATGCCAACCCATAACGCTTCCCGCACTGCCGTTTCCTGAACTGGACTATTCTCGCGACTGCTATTGGCTACGATCATATTGGTATTCATCGCTTCACTTCGAACCACTTGATAACCACCGGATTCAGCCAATTGGTCCATGGCTTCGACATCGATACTATCTGCTCCCCGGTCATCGGTGAACACAAAGTTGATCTCTCCTTTTTGCAATGCCAGGAATGTCGTTTCACCTGCGGGAAGAACCTTGGATGTGATTTTCTTGATTGCAGGTGCACCACCCCAATAGTCTTCATTGGCTTCAAACGTGGCATTCTCTTCGACTTTATGAGCTGTAAGCTTGTAAGGTCCTGTGCCGTGGAAACCACTTACTCCGTCTTTGGTTCCCCCATCCTTGAAATCCTTGGGTGATATGAAGACGTAAGGTCTTGTCATGGACAATTCCACCAGTGCCGGATAATAGGCTTCCGACAGCACCAACTCCACCGTATACTCATCGATAACTTTTACACTTATGATTTTGGTAGACAGCTTGATCCAGGCATGTTTTTCGGCATTCGCCTGTACTGCATCGATATTTTGTTTAACCGCCTCTGCGTTGAATGGCTCTCCATCATGGAATTTCACATCTTGTCGCAGATGAAAGGTATAGGTCTTGCCACCCTCCGAAATATCCCATGATTCAGCTAGCAATGGCTTGATTCCGTCAGGTGTGTTTTCCACCAGAGACTCATATATCATCCCTTGCGCAGGCATGGAGCCTGTATACAGATGGGGGTTCATATCATTAATATCTTTGGCAGAAGCATAGATAAGTTCCGTTTGTACTTGGCTATTGGCAGGCTCCGTTTGGGCGCTCTCTTTCTCTTTTGTGTTCTGAGCGCATCCGGCGAACAGCGCAATGGCAGACACCAGCAATAGTATGGATGTAAAAGTAAGACCCTTTTTCACAACATTTCCTCCTGATAAGCAAATCAAATTCAGACTTTACACAAGACCACTACGTGGTCAGAACAACCTTCTGATCCCTGTTATCCCCAGATTTTTTTTGATTCTCTTTTCTAAAGAGAAAATCCGGGGATAAAGGGGAACGCTTCGCTTCTTCAGGTTCTTTCTGCCCCCTCCGTTACTGTGTAAAACAAAATTTAATTTGCATTATTTAAATGTAACTAGACCCTATTACTCAAAGTCCGGTGCAGATCATGCGGATATCCTCGTCAAAGGATTGGATCACAAAGGCGTCGGACAAGTGCTGATCCGGGTTTGCGTCAGCCACTTCCTGAAGCTTCGCTTCATATCTGGTGATAAATTGATTAATGGTTGGACAGTTCACATCGAGATGTCTGGCAATGCCCTGAATGATTTTGATGCGGTAGTAATCTTCCTTGGGCATACGGGGGATGTCCAGTTCCCCTTCGCGGTTCATGAACGTTTTGCGGAATGGGACTGCTGAAAAGTCGAAATATTTCCCTTCCGAATCGGGTTCCGAGAATGGATCAATCAATAATGAAGTGTACCGTATGTATAATAAATACTCCTGATGAATGACCTGCAGCTGATTGAAATTCTCGATATCCTGGCGTGATATACTCTCTAATCGAACCGGATAGTTGTCATCCGTCATGAATTGAAGCAGGTTCACTCCCTGGATATGGAGTCGGTCCGTAATATTCATAATCTCCTGCCACTGTGCCCGCATTTCCCGTATTAAAACTTGTGTAATCGGACCTTCAGGATACATCTTGTATATGTATTTCTGAATATTCGATGCTCCGAAGATAGCTTCTAATGAGAAGTCATTCATGAACAAGGGTGGATGTACGTACAACGAGATATTTCTCGTTTCCGCCTCCAGTGGGGATCGCATCACTTCCAGCGCAACACCCAAACGCTCATAACCTTGGCGTAGCTTACTAACCTGTTCAGACGGGTAACGAGTGGAACCGACATAGACCTTTTTCTTGACCCCTGTAGTAATCACATGATTCGACGGATGCTCGTGCATCCAACGAGTATCTCCGAGGTAGGTAGAGAAACTGATCACTTCCGGCGCCGCATTCCGCTCTCTCATATAATGGGTTACCAGTCGATTGGACCCGAACGTTGGAGAAATCAAAATGGTACATTTCAGTTGTTTGATGAATTCATCATTCATTTGTTCCAGTACATCGATATACGCATCGGTGGTAACCGCCAAAATGAGTGTATCCCATTTACCATCAATGGTGTCATATCCCTTGAACACATGATCAACGTAACACTCACCTGCGAGCGATTGATGTTTCTCATTTTGAATGCTGACCTGAATACGCCCATTGCTCTGTTCGAGGGCTGAGAATACGGACGCTGAACGAACCGATTGTCTCCCCGTAATGCCTATACAGCAGTTGAGATGATCTTTGAGCGTTACCGCAAGCTGAATGGATGCAGGTCCGGTTCCGAGTATCAGAATTCGCTGAAGATTGCTCATATAGGCCTCCTTAATTCAATGTTCAATCTGTAATCCATTTGGACACACTTGGATGCACTTGCATACCTATGCTTTTTGATACAACGCAATATCAAACACATCATCCGGGCGCAGGATCGTATCCACCAGCTTCCATTTGCTGCTGTCCGTCTCTATCATGGGATAATTGAACAAGGACTTCAACTGATCACCGTATCTCATGGCTACAACCACCTGTGCATTCGTCAGGGCATGCAGTTGATCAAGCAGCTCATATTTAGGAGCCACCGTAGAGCTGAAAATGATATGGGTTGCTTCCCTGGTATAATCCAGATCCTCAAGCAATGTTGACTCCAAACGAATCTTCAAGTCCGTTCCCAGTGTCTCCACTACTTTTCGCCCGAGTGTAATGGACTCTTCGTCAATATCGATCCCGACAACCTGTGCACCTGTTCGCTTGGCGATGAGTAATGGTGTCATGGGGAAGGAACCGGAGCCTACCAACAATACGTTGGAATCGGAGGTGACATGGAAGCTGCCGAATTCTTTATCGATACACTCTTCTATGTTTTTGAAATAATCGGCAATCTGCACATCCCCGTTTTCTAACTTTAATGCACGATATTTCTCCATGATCGCCACACACTGGGCGGATTTATTTCTTAACGCCCACACAAGCGAATCAAGCTCTTCCAGCTCGGAATGCTCCAACTGTTCCCATGCTGCCTTATTCTCCTGATCGGTCACAAAGAGGGAGTAGTCATTGATCACAGCTTCCAGCTCCGAACTATGCTGAATTGTATGATCATACTTGCTCACGAGCTTATCGAATTTCTCTGCAAATTCACTCAAACATGTCTGAAAATGAACCAATGTGATCATCTCTTTTCCCCCTATACGTTGTCTCGTTCATGTCATGTACCTCATGCGTTTATAACGCTCCATTCTGCTGGAGCATCTATGAAGGCTTTGCCTTGAGCCACGATGCCAACCGATCCCTCAATCGTAATGCCCCCAAGTTCTGCGCCATTCCACTGGGCAGTTACTTTGATCGCACCACCAGGCTGCTTGATGTACTGCGTAATCTGCCTCTGCTGGCTCCATGCGAGATACGCTCCCACGGAGGCCGTACCCGAACCGCACCCTCTCTCCCAGATCAGACTATCCAGCTCCGGAACATAGATGAGTGGGGCCATTTCTTCCAAGTGTGATTGATATAACAAGATACCGATCAGCTTATCTCCCAGGGTTAATCCCAGTAATCTTGCAAGGGTCTGTGCCCTCTTCTTCATCGTATCGTCGAAGTCATCGACTTCAATCACGATATGGATGAACTCAGCGTACCGGATGATCACCATATCGAGTTCGATGCCTTCGTACCGGATTGTTCGCTGCTCAATCTGCTTTGGTATCGGCATGGTTACCTGACAGTCATATTCGTTCTGCTGCTTCTTCACATGGCACATGATCAATTGATCGGTTCCGGAAACCTCCAGCATGATGTCCATAGACTCCTGATGTGCCAGTCCTGCTTCAGATGCGTGGTGTGCTGCAAGTGCCATACAGGCATTGCCACAGAACTCTCCTCCGGCCATTTCCAGACGGACAGCAGCTTCCGGTCTCCTCGTTGGTTCAATGAATCCCACTTGTTCAGCGTAAACGTTATCATACGACATTAGACGAGTTGCAATATGATTGTATTTCTCGGCTGCATGATCCGTTTTAACCAGAATCGTCATGTTTTGGGTGGGACTGAACTTGATAAAATCGATCTCCTGTTTCATCGCAGCGACTACTCCTGTTCTTCTTTTTTATCTAATAGTAATTATTACGATTAAATGTCGAGAAAAATATAGCACATCTTTTTGGGGAGCGTCAACAAATATTTCCATTTAAAAAAATAAAATTTCATAATACCTTTAGCTGCACCTCCTGTAAGAAAACCCAAACAGAGCTGACGCTTCTGCGCCAACCCTAGCCATAACTACACCATCTGATAAGATTCAACGAATCGTCGTTCCTACCTCGCTCTCACTTAAAAAGGGAATACGAAAAACGGTTACCGCAGAACGGAACCGTTTCGATCTGGATATGATCCCGTGATTCACTGTACTCATCACTCTTGATGTGCTTGCACATTGTACAGTGCTTTCTCAGCCAGTGCAGCCAGAAGATGTGCTCCCAGCGACAGAGCCCGTTCATCCACATCAAAGCCAGGGTGATGCCACTCATGCGGACCAGAGGTGCCCAGGAAGAGGAACAGGCCGGGAACTTCTTTTTGATAAAAAGAGAAGTCCTCACCTGCCGGAGAAGGCAGCGGTCTGATGCTATTCAGCCCAATCTGACTTGCAACTTGCTCCGCCGCAGATGCCAGAGCTTCATCGTTGACCACGGCAGGTGGTCCCTGAATCCAGCGAACCGTAGCCCGTGTGCCATAGGCTGCGGCCACACCGGCGACTACCTGATTGAAACGCTCGCGAATCCGTGCACGCACTTTCTCATCAAAGGTACGCACTGTGCCATCAAGGATCGCTTCATCCGGAATAACGTTCCAGGCTGTGCCGCTGTGGAGCTTGGTGACACTGATTACAGCGCTCTCCTGTGCCCCCACATTGCGGCTCACAATGGCCTGTAGTGCCGTAACAATATGTGCGGCAACCACAATTGGATCAATGCCGGCTTCAGGCACAGCTGCATGGGTGCCTACACCTTCCACTTTGACAACAAAACCGTCTGCTGCTGCCATCAATGCGCCTTTCCGAATGCCCACCGTACCTACCTGGAGATCAGGCTTGTTATGCAATCCGAATACCGCCCGAACATCGGATAATGCGCCGCTCTGGATCACTTGCCGTGCACCCGTTGCTTTCTCCTCCGATGGCTGGAATATCAACCTTACTTTCCCTGGTAGACTGGACTCGCGCTGTTTCAGTAATCGTGCAGCACCAATCAGAATTGCCGTGTGTGCGTCATGTCCGCATGCGTGCATCTTTCCATCTGCCTGGGAGGCAAATTCCAGCTTTGTCTCTTCCTGAATGGGCAGCGCATCAATATCTGCTCTTAGGGCGACAACAGGTCCGTCCCCTTGACCCACTTCAGCGACAAGCCCTGTCCGCAGCACATATTCGTCTGCAATACGGACGCCTTCCTCTTCCAGCCAACTGCGAATGGCAGCTGTCGTCTCCTTTTCCTCGCCGGACAATTCCGGGTTACGATGCAGATGTCGCCGAATGGTGATTAAACGTTCCGCAAATTCTTCCGCCCGTTCACCATGAAGTTCATGCTCGGGGCCCTGTACTTGTTGCTCAGAATGCTGCTTGGGCTGTTCCAGATCACTTTTCATCACATGGCCTCCCATTCGTATATATTCACTGCTATATTAACTGCCTAATTCTATCCGATTGCAGCTTCCTGTTCCTTGGATTCCAGTGCAAACTCACTGAGTCCCTGCTCTGCCAGAATCTCACGCAACAATTCGAATGAACGAATTCGCTTGGTAAAGTCCCGTGTAGCTGTAGTCACAATGAACTCTTCCACAGCAAACTCCTGCTGGAACTTCAGCAGTGCCTGACCTACGCTTTCCTTCGTCCCCCGGGTCACACTTGGCTCCAAAATTTCGATCCGATAGGTTTCGTTTGATTGACGCCCGAATTCTTCCGCCTGTTCCACAGAACCAACCGTCAGCACCTTACCACTCTCCAGATGAATCTTCACCAGCATATGCTCGCTCGCAAGTCCTTCCGCTTCCTCCTCACTCTCGGCCACAATTAACGATATGGCTAGTGCAGCGTAGGGCTCTCGTCCCTGGGAACGATCAAATTGTTCACGATATACACGGATCGCTTCAAGCGCTACCTCTATATTACTGTTAATGAACAGTGAAAAGACATATGGGAGTCCCAGTTCCGCAGCCATACCTGCACTATCGACACTTGCTCCAAGTACGTACAGCTCCGCTGGAATATCCGACACAGGCGAAGCGCTGAGACCTGCAAGTGGATGTGATGGATCTTCAAGCGACTCATTGTGGATGTATCGTTTCACCTGAACAATTTTCTCTTGAAGAGATGCGGCTTCCTGAATACCTTCCTGCAACGCCTGTGTCGAACGTGGTAACCCGCCTGGTGCACGACCGATTCCCAGGTCAACTCTTCCTGGTCCGAGCGCGGCGAGGATATTGAAATTCTCGGCGACTTTGTATGGACTATAATGCTGGAGCATTACTCCGCCAGACCCCAGCCGAATCCGCTTTGTATGCGCAAGCAAGTGGGAAATGAGTACTTCCGGGGAGGAACCTGCAACATGCCCTGAATCATGGTGCTCCGACACCCAGAATCGATGGAATCCAAGTTGCTCTGCACGCTGTGCCAGCTCAATCGTATGGCGAAAAGCATCCACCGCCGTTTCCCCTTCATAGATGGGAGTCTGATCCAAAATGCCAACACGAATACTCATATCCTTCTCCTCCTTGATTGTGCTGAACCGCTGTTCTTGAATCATTATTAAGTTGAACTGGAGATGCTTCTTCAGATTGGTTCTGCACTCTCCGTTTTGGTGTAAAAGTCAGATTCAACGTTAGACGCTTTATAGTTGCCGCAGCAGTTCCCCGAAGGGCTCTGCCAATGGCGAATATTCTTCCTTTAAAGTAACGACGCTGATCTGCAACGATACACCTGCTACCTCATGTACCTGAATGGGGAACAGCTCCTGATTTTGCACTTCCTTCTTCACCGTAAGTCCTGGGAGAAAGGCAATGCCTGCCCCTTGCATAACCAGTTTCTTCGCCGTCTCCGAATTATCAACATGGTATGTAATATTCGGCGGATGTTCCAGCGAGTCGAAAGCCCGGTGAATGCGAAGCCAGTCCAGTGAACCACATTCAAAAAAGACCAGTTGCTCATTCCGGATGGCTTCCATGCTGACATGCCCGCTCTCAATGAATGGATGTCCTTTGTACACATAGAGCTGGATCGGATCTTCATAAAAAGCAACCGTACGGATCGCAGGATGCATGACCTTGCGCACAAAAGCAAGATCGATCTCCTGACCAAGCAGTTTGGCAATCAGCTGATCCGTCGTTGCTGTCGTCAATTTGATATTAATTTCGGGGTAAGCTTCCTTGATCTTGGGTAAAAAATCGGGAATGACATAGTTGGATACCGATACTGTACTACCAAGTCGAAGAGCATCCGGTGTTGATCGCCGTTGCTGAATCTTCTGCTTGCCCTTCTGAATCACTTGCAGCACTTGCTGCGCATATGGCAGGAATTTACGGCCTTCCTCTGTCAGCACAATTTGTTTGCCAAGCCGATCAAACAACTTGCAGCCCAGCTCCCTTTCCAGTGACTGAATGCGAGCTGTGACCGAAGGTTGGGACAAGAAGAGTACTTCGGCAGCCTTATTGAAGCTTCCATAATGATTGATATATACAAATGCTTCAATATTCTCGATATTCATGAGCGCCTCCGTATCCACGTCCGCAGACGTTTGATCTTATATTGATTTATCCAATACACTTACTTGGTTTTATGATATCGTAATCCCATCCTTTTCCAGTGTCAATAACAATTCATCCAGCGAGCGATCCAAACGTGTAGTAACATCCGCCGAGAGTACAAATTTCCCATCATCCAGTCGTTCAATTCCCTGATCCACTGCATACACGCCACCCAAGATATGTCTTCCACCAAGGGCTGCCAGAACAGGTTTCAATGCATAATCAATGGCGAGCAGATGAGCTATAGAGCCACCAATAACGAGCGGAAGTGTCAACTTGCCCCGTAACCCTTCTTGCGGAATCAGATCCAGGAACAGCTTGAGTACTCCCGAGTACGATGCCTTGTATACCGGTGTAGCCACAATAACTGCATCCGCCGCTTCCACGACAGCAAGTGCATCACGAATGAATGAGCTGTCAAACCGGGCTTGCACCAGATCCTCAGCAGGCAGATCCACAACATGAATGACTTCAACGGTGATGCCTGCCTCCGTTAATTTCTGGCTGCTGTAATCCGTCAGACCTGTCAAACGCGAACGTTTGGAAGGTGATCCTGCAATAATGACAACATGTGACATGAATTTCTCCTCCTCAAGCGTAAACGGCTGTCGCCGTCCTCTGGTGGCACAGCTACCGTTTCGCAGTGAAATATAAAAATGGAAAGGGTGAAACTTATAAATTCTTATATTTTGGAATAGCGGTCAAGCCGCTCCTTTTACTTTAGGGTCCAGCCGATCGCGAATATCGTCTCCAATCAGATTAACCGCCAGTACAAACAACGTGATCGCCAGACCCGGGAACGTACATATCCACCAGGCAACCGTCAGATAACCTCTACCTTGCGAGAGCAATGCGCCCCAATCCGGAATTTCCTTCAACACCCCAAGTCCCAGAAAACTGAGTCCGGAGCCCGTCAGGATTGCTGTCCCTACGCCCAGCGTAGCCATGACCAGCAAGGGGGACAACGAATGTGGCAGTACATGTTTCCAAAAAATACGGGTATTGGAACCGCCCAGTGAACGTGTTGCTGTAATGAAAGGGAGACCTTTGACTGATATGACCTGCCCACGCATCACCCGTGCGTAGCCCGGAATGGAGGAAACCGCAACAGCCAGTGCAATGTTCATCAGTCCTGGCCCAAGAGCAGCTGCAACAGACAATGCAAGGAGCACGCCGGGTACAGCCATCAGAATATCGACAGCCCGCATCGTGACGGTATCAACAATTCCTCCGGCATAACCGGAGATAATACCAAGAGCACTACCAACAATACCGCCCACAAGAACGGAAGCAAATCCAATGAGCAACGAATCCCTGCTTCCATGCACAACCACACTGAAGATATCCCTGCCAAAATAGTCCGTCCCGAACAGATGCGCAGCAGAAGGAGCCTGCAGAATGGCATCCGTCATCATCTGAGTTGGATCATAGGGCGCAATCCAGCCCGGTACAATCGCACATGCCACGGTAAACACCACCACCAGCAATGCTGCATAAAAGAATAATCGGGATACCGCGAATGAGACGCGATAACGCCAAGGGCGGCGATTCCACAGATGGATACGTCCTACACTGCCGGCCCATGCTTTTTTGTCACCAACCAAAGGTTTCATGCTCATGATCAACAACTCCTCCTTTCATACTCCGTGTCAGGACACTTCTGACTGTTCTATCCGATATCATGTTCGGACTGCACGCCGAACCCGGGGATCAATGTACGAATACGAGATATCCACCAGCAGGTTCAAGACCACATAGATAATGGATGTAAAGAAAACAACCCCTTGCACCACTGGCAGATCCTTGGCCATTAGCGCATCCGCAATAATTCGGCCGATCCCCTGTCTGGAGAAGACGGTCTCCACCACAACGGTTCCCGCAAGCAGATCACCGATCAGCATGCCGATTACCGTTACTGCAGGAATAAGCGCATTACGCAGTGCATGACCATACATGATGGCACGTTCCGAAAGTCCTTTGGCCCGTAACGCCACGATAAACGGTTCATTGATCACTTCCAGCATGCTGTTCCGCACCATCCGTACGATAAACCCTGCACCCACGAGACCCAGCGTAGATGCCGGAAGAACCAGTGAGCTGAACCCGTCGGAACCCATCGCCGGGAACCAGCCAAGCTGTACCGAGAATAACAGGATGAGTAGTATCCCCGTCCAGAAGGTTGGCATGGAGATGCCAAACAGTCCAACGAGCCTTGCAACGAAATCAATCACGCCATTGCGATGAATCGCAGACAGTACACCAAGTGTAATTCCAATCGTGATGGCAATGATTGAACTGAGTGCGGTCAAAGCCAGTGTGGCTGGGAAATGTTCCAATATTTTGGGCAAAACCGGATCGGAATTGATCATTGATTTACCGAAATCCCCACGCAGCATATCACCAAAATAGTTCGCAAACTGGATATAAAACGGTTGATCCAGTCCAAGCTGGACCCGCAGATTCTCGATCATCTCCGGGGTAGCCGAGGATGGGTCCAGCATGAGCAGAACCGGATCACCCGGCAGAAGATACATGATGCAGTACACCAGCACCGAAGCTCCGAAAATAACCAGAAGCGATGTTGCGAGTCGTGACAGTATCGTTTGAACCATACCGGGATATCTCCTTCCTCAATCTGGATTGGCCGTTCCTATAGTGCGTGTTCAAAAAGACCAGTTTTCAGTACCGAGAAGATGGAATGAAGCTAGAAATGGAGTAGCGGAGCGTAGGAAACTACGTGAGCAACTACAATGTTTCCAAAGGAAACATACTTCGTAAGCCTCCCGCTTATTTCGGCTGAATTTCATATTCGATGCTGATCATGCCATTAGGCATGACTCGTAATCAAAAGTGGACTTTTTGAACAACCTCTGTTAGGGCTGAATGCGGACGTCGTTAAAGAGTGGATACCCCAGTGAATCAAACTTGATGCCTTCGACCTTTTTGGATGCAGCGACGGTATACGGGAATACATAGATCGGCAGAATTACCGCTTGCTCAATCAGGTATTGCTGGATTTGATTGTAGATCTGAACACGTTTATCAGGATCCGTCTCGACCGCTCCCTGCTCTAACAGTTCATCGATCTTTGGATCAGACAAACCGGACAATGTGGGACGCTCGCCCTCTGCACTCGTATGGTAGAAAGCGTACAAGGCATTGGGATCAGAATTGACCTGACTGTTGCCATAGAGATCATAATCCCAGTTCTGATAGATGACTGTTGCGATATCTTTTGTAATCTCGACTTCAACGGCAATGCCAACCTGTTTCAACTGTTGCTGGATAATGGCAGCAATGTCATTGCGTTTCTCCCGATTGGGCGAACCATCGACATAACGCAGGGTCAGTTTCTGGCCGTCTTTGGCACGAATACCGTCAGCGCCTTTCACCCAGCCTTGTTCATCGAGCAGCTGATTGGCTTTGTTGATGTCCGGGTTGATGCTTCCTTCCAGCGATGCATTATAACCCAGGATTCCAGGAGACAGTGCGGACCACGCTCGTTCGTAGTTGCCCAGATACAATGTTTTGACAATCGATTCTACATCTACGGCGGATTGTACTGCCTGCCTTACTTTCACATCATCCCAAGGCGCTTTGCGCAGATTGAAAAAGAGTGTGTACGGCAGTCCAACCGTATTGGCCTGTAACAATTGCTGGTTCGGATCGTTTTTTAATGCAGCGATATTTTGCGGTGGAACCGTCTCGGCAGCGAGTACCTGACTACTCTGTACACTTCCGATACGCGTTGCTTCTTCCGGTACAATCTTGAATGTGATCGTATCCACATGTGGTGCGGCTTTATTTTCAACCGTCTCAGGTCCCCAATTGTAATCCTTGTTTTTGGCAACGACGATATCCGCATTTTCATCCCATTTCACAAAGGTATACGGACCTGTGCCCACCGGATTTTTACCTAGCTGGTCACCATATTTTTGGGCAGCTGTAGGGGATACGATCCCCAGAAGTGCCTGGCTCAAGTTACCGAGAAAGGCTTGCGATGGTGATTCCAGATTTACCTTGATGGTATATTCATCAATGACTTCGGAGGAGCTATACGGTCTAATCAGGGCCAGAGAATTGGCAGCTTTGGTGGCCGGATCAATCACCCGGTCCAGATTGTATTTCACGGCTTCCGCATTAAACGGTGTGCCATCGTGGAATTTCACGCCTTCACGCAGCTTGAACGTATAACTCTTGCCATCCTCGGATACGCTCCATTCCGTGGCGAGCCAAGGTTTGATAGAACCATCAGGCAGCTGCACGACCAGATTGTCGTAGATCGTTCGGATGGCGCGTACCGTTACAGCAAGCCCACTGCGATGAGGGTCCAGTGTATCCGGTGAAGTGGCGAGTGCAAAAGTCAGGTTGCCTCCTTCGGCTTGCCCGGCCTGCCCCCCGCCTGATGCCTGTGCCATACTGTTCGTGCTGCCTCCCGCCGCTCCGCAACCGGATAATACCATCACCAATACTGCTGCCAATGCCATATATTTCATCCATGAGATAGACCTGTTCATATCGCTTCCCCCTCTGTGTATACAGGTGTCATTAAATTGATGTTTATACCAATACTCTATATATCCTATGAGTTAAGTCGGTTTTAAAGTAGTACGAAACGTAGTAATTGATTTCATTACCGGTTGGAGAAAACAGCCAGACAACATCAGATGCTCGTTCGCTCCCTATCCGTTATGCCAAATCAGATACAACTTGCTTCTTCGCAGCCGTATAACGGTTAACCGGAATCTGTACCCCAAGGTTACCTCGCAATGTATCGTGTTCATAGTCCGTACGATACAGACCGCGTTCTTGCAGAATCGGAACAACCAGTTCCACAAAATCAGACAATCCACTCGGCAGTTCCGAAGCAATAATGAAGCCATCCGCTGCTTCCGTCTCGAACCATTCCTGAATCTTGTCAGCAACCTGCTCCGGTGTGCCCAGGAATTTGCTACGCGGTGTTGCTGCCCGCAGAGCCACTTCACGCAAGGTCAATCCCTGCTCTTTGGCATCCTTCTTGATCTTGTCGGTTCCACTGCGGAAACTGTTGCTTCCAATGCCATTCAGCTCCGGGAACGGTTCATCCAGCGGATATTGGGAGAAATCATGGTGTTCGAAGAAACGTCCAAGGTAATCCAGCGCTTTATCAATGGTAACCAGACTTGCGATCTCCTGATATTTCTGTTCAGCTTCCTCTTCCGTCCGTCCAACAATAGGATTGATGCCTGGCAGAATAACAATATCCTGTGAAGAACGTCCATAGGAAGCCGCCCGTGTTTTCACATCCTTATAAAATGCCTGTGCATCTTCAATCGTATCGTGTCCGGTAAAGACAGCATCCGCTTCTTGCGCCGCCAGCGTTTTGCCATCTTCCGATGAACCTGCCTGGAAAATCACCGGCTGTCCTTGCCGTGAACGGGCAATATTGAGCGGACCTTGTACGGAGAAAAACTCTCCTTCATGATTAAGCGTGTGCAGCTTGGATGGATCGAAGAAGACACCGCTCTCTTTGTCTCTCACAAAGGCATCATCTTCCCAAGAGTCCCACAACCCTTTGGTTACCTGTAAATATTCCGCGGCAATGCGATAACGTTCTGGATGCGAAGGGTGACTGCTCTTGCTATAGTTCTTCGCTGTACCTTCCAGCGGAGAAGTCACGACGTTCCAGCCTGCACGGCCATCACTGATCTGATCGAGGGAACCGAACTGTCTGGCTACGGTGAACGGATCACTATAGGATGTCGAGAGGGTGCCTACCAGTCCAATATGTGAAGTAACGGCAGCCAAAGCGGAGAGGATACTGATTGGTTCGAAGCGATTGAGGAAATGCGGAATGGATTTCTCGGTAATATACAGACCGTCTGCGATAAAGACCAGATCGAACTTGCCTTCCTCCGCTTTCAGTGCCTGACGTTTGTAGAATCCAAAGTTAACGCTGGCATCCGACAGAACCTCCGGGTGTCTCCATGTGGTGTTGCTTCCTCCAACCCCATGAATAATGGCTCCAAATTTCAAACTGCGTTTCGCTGTCATATGCACTCCGCCTTCCTTGGATTAGAATCTTCAAAAGAATGATCAAGGGCCAACTGAACTGATTACGTATGCGAAATAACTTAAAAGTTAACTATTCCTATGAGTTTGGTTTGTTTTAATTTCACAAATCTTATCACTGCCCCGTAAAAGGGTCAACAGCGTGACTAATAGATTTTTTCTATATGAACATTGAAGATGTAAATAAGACCATTTACATCCCAAGAGAGCTATAACTTATTGAACGTTCCGGCTGCTGTACAAATGCGATCTTGCATCATGCAGCAACCGGAACGGCTTGCTCCAAAGGTATATATCCACTCCCGTTAGACTGCTGCCGCTTCGTCCGCTCGTGCCAGAAGTTCCGCCAGCTTCTCCAGATCAGGTTCCAGCAAGGCTTCAAACTTGCCGTCCCCTCCCACTTCAATAACGGGTACATGCCGAATGCCATATTTTGCTTCAAGCACATCACGCAGCACGTCATTGCCCTGCACTTCAATGTTCTCAAAAGGCTGGTTTCGCTCTGTCAGAAATGCTTTCACTTCCCCGCAGAAATGACAGCCTGTTTTGCTCCACAGCACGACTTTTTTGGTTGATGATGACATCGACATACCTCCTGATTAGTTTTAAGATCAAGATCTGGGCGATTGAATATGAACGCCCTAGACCTTCAATTCCCATCTGTTAAATAAGAATTATGGCTCTAAATGTACTCCTGTGCCCTTCCTGCGTCAATGGATCTGCTAATAGAATAAACCTATAACCAAATAGAAAGATTAAATTATAAATTTGAAAGATGGCTTATTTTACAGGAATGAATCGTTATTGACCCCTCCTAACCTGGTTAAAAGCTTGTTTTGCTAAATCAGTGTAGAACTCGATCTGATCCGGACTCCGATCTATAGCCCACCTCAGGGTATCAAAAGCTTTCAATAACAACACATGGCTCGCTTGATTCAGTTCGCGCTCTTGCTCTTGTTTACTTGTCCCATATCCTTCTAAAAACGCTTTCAATTCTTCCTTGTCAGGACCCTCTCCCCGTAGCTGGCATTGCATGAGTTGAATGATATCCCCATACGGCGTGACGGTGACCTCCGCATTTCCCCAGTCCAGAAGGGTAATTTCTCCTGTCAAACTTACGATTGTATTCTTCAAAGAGAGATCGCCATGGCATAAACCAAAGCGGAACTTTTGCAATTTCAATTGTTCGAACCATTGCCTTACAAGCTGTGATTCCTCCATCGTAATGACACCAAGCTCAATCAATGGATCTTGCTCCGTGAGACTATTGATATTGTATTGCACATATCCTTGCCAGCTGCCATCTGATCCTGCATGAGGGGGAGAGTAGAAGCGATCCTGTACAGAATTGTGCAGATCCCTTCCGAAACCTGTAACGGGGATGGATTGCAAACATTGAGTATACTCACCAAGTTTCCTCCAGATCATGGACGGGGGCACTGTCGTATCCAATCCGTTATCCCCTTCCACAACCGTTTGAATCATATAGGCATGTTCAGCATTGACCCCAACGGATAATGTCTGTGGCCCAGGAATACCGGCACTTGTTGCTCGTTCGATGCACCATTTTTCTTTCAAAAAGGTGGGATATGTATCTGGATTATTCATCCGTACAATCACTTTATGACTTGCCGTTTCCACCAGGCAGACCTGATTAACAAAACCTTTACCCACGATATGATGTGAGCATGTTACCTTTTCCAGCAAAAAATCACTGGCAATCTGTTCGGCTTGGTTAACTATAGAATTCTTCACCGTGCATCCTCCCTCAATCGCTATACTTTAAGTGGTCTATATAAGTTGAACTAATCATTTATACGATAACGGAGAGGACAGAAAAAACCTGAAAAAGCGAAGCGTTCGCCTTTATCCCCGGATTTTCCCTTAAGAAAAGGGAATCGAAAAAATCTGGGGATAACAGCGATTGGAAGGTTATTCTGTCATCGTAGTGTCAGTATAAATAATCTTTAGTTCAACTTATATAGCTACCAACTCATATGTAATATTCGGATGCGGAATGAATCAGAGCGATTACACAGGGTACCGCTACATTTTCCATTCCGCATCATGCTGCTGATTCGCATAAACAGATCGCCTGACATTACAGATCGGGGTTCAAGAGCTGAGGTGGGGCGATAATGGGCCAGCCTTCTTCCATCGCATTCAGTTGGTCCGCAGACACGCTGATAATATGCCCAGAATGTACACCCCAACGTTCTGCCGCATAGACCGATACAAATCGTCTCCGCTTGTCTCCGCTGATCTGATATCGAATCTCGGGTGCATCCACTGCGGCAATAATACTTCCTTCTGCCCATCCATGGGGAGAACCATGAACCGCTGTCGTATGCACCTGTTGTGATTCCCTCGGCCATCTTTGCACGTCCCCCGCTGATATCAGTGCTTCTCCGGCAGGAATGGCGAGCAGGTCCGGTTTGGCAACCTGAACAGGAGATATTCCACGCGGTACAGGGATGTTCAACTTACGCCGCCGACCGCCAGTTAAAGTATAGACCTCTCCTTTGGCATCGGACAGGAACGAACCTTCCGGGTAGAAGTCATAACTGTGTCTGAACTGTAATGCTGGATCTTGGCTGCCCTGCGTTGAGATTCGCTGACGCGGATCCATTGGGTTTGTGTCACCCTCCTCTTGTTGACCGGATGGGGTACCAGAGGTTTGTTGTCTAGCCAAGCGGGAGGTTTCGGCAACCAGCGCATGGGGATCTCCCCACTTTTGGCTATAAAACTGCTCGTTATCCTTATTCACTACAGCAAAGTCTTGCTCACCCAAGGCTTTCATACTGACACTTCCGAAGTGGTGGATAAAAGCATCCCCGGCTACCGCAAGCTGGTATCCTGCCAGCTTCACCCGAATGATCCAGTCATCATCTTCGAAATTGCCCACCGCGTACCCTTCGTCCAGATAACCTACCCGTTCCAGCAGCTCCCGTGAGAACAGCCAGCAGAATCCGACCAGGCGATCGGTTATTCGATGTTTGTCTGCATCCGGACGATTATGTGTGGCGGCAAAAGGCCACATCTCTTCTACCTCACGGTACGGAACCTGAATCTGCTGATCCCCGCCAATATAGTTGGTCACCGGACCCACTACACCAATCTTCGGATCACTGGCAAGACAAGTCATCATGTTATCCAGCCAGCCTGGAGTAACGAGCGTATCGTTGTTCAACACGATGATATGTCGTCCTCTCGCCATCATCAGCCCATGATTGACACCTCCGGCAAACCCCCGGTTCTTATCCAGGGATGCCACCCTCACCATGCCGCCTTTGCGGAGCATGGCCTCGGCAGTTCCATCCTTGGAGGCATTATCCACAACAATGATTTCGAAAGGGGCAGGGGTATGTTTCTCGATACTGGACACACATTGCAGCACATACTCCCGCTGATTGTACGTGGGGATAATGATGCTAACTCCTTCAAAAACAAGACCAAACGAGCTCTGTCCCTGGCGGACACCTTCGTTGTATCCTCTGGTATACCCCTGTTTGTAGAGCCTGGCGCCTTTGGGTGTGCGCCTGCTTTTGCCTTTACGTCTGGATTTCCGTATTGAGCGACGACCTGCTGCATGCAGGACTGCCATGTCAGATCGCGAGACATCGTGTTGTGTGGCACGGCAGGCCGCTTTTTTTTCGCTGCTTATGCTGCCATTCCTGTTGTTTTCACTGCGGCTGTTGTCACTGTGAGTGCTGATATTTGGAGTGATGTTGTGATGACTGTGACCTTTTCGACGGACAACATTTCGAGCATTAACCTTGTTGTTACGACCATGACGTCCTTCCCCGCGCTGTTGATCGGGTGTGTTCATGTTGCTCCCTCCATTTCCACTTGTCCGTGAGGCCAACACGCACATAACCAGCCCCCGGACGGTCCACTAGAGTTGAAGCTCTCCTGTTACCAGTTTGTCAGCCAAATGTCCAAAATCCAGAGCGACCTTGCCGAGTTCACCTGCAATTCGCCGACACAGAATGACCGCCGGAATTCCCGCCGCCACCAAAGCGATATCAAAAGCATGTTCTGCGGTTTGCTGCATCACCCTCGGAATATCCATGACTCCCGCCACAGAACCAATGATGCCTGTGACATGAATCCCCCGGTTATGCAGCAGTGCCGCAAGCTCTGGTGCCTGGCTGCCTATGAGCAGAACCCGCCGTCCTTGCAGCAAGGGTAACACCAGGCCGGACTGATGCAGACTGTAATTGATCGTGGAACTGGTCAATTTCAGCCGGGACCAGTCAATCCCGAAGTGGCGCAACACCGGGAATAACAGCCCCTGGAAAGTCGGTGCCCGCGAGATCGGCACGCCAACCCAGTCGGCGGCCTGTATGGCTTCCGCAAGCATCGCGCGGATGTCGGGGGTTGAGCAGGGCACCCCTGCATAGGGCAGAAACGGTGCCAGCTCCTGCACTTCCTGGCCTGGCAGCACCGTATCGGCTGCCAGCGTGAGCAGTTCGCCATCTCCGAGGCGAACGACAGACAAGGGGCGCTGCGCATCCAGCGCCGCCGTGATGTGTCCAGCCATCTCATGCGGGCTGGACAGCCGGGCCAGGCTGGGCGCATATTGGCGGAATCCCGCCGCGATCAGATCTGCCGCCGCCACGGCAGGCAGAATGTGATCCGGCGGGATGTGCTGCGCCACCAGCGCCTCCCCGCCGGCGAATACGCCGTCGCGGTAGCCTTCGGCGTAGCCGCCGGGCACGGCCTCCGCCTGCACTGCGTGCTCCGCGGGCGGAGGCGGCAAGCCCTTCGCGCTGCCCGCCTTCGCGCCGGCAGCGCCTCCCCGCCCCGCGGGGGCGACACCCTTCGGGTGTGTCGCCTGGCGCGGGGCGGGGCCAGCACCACTGGCAGGCATCGCCTGTGGCGTGCTGGCTTGCGGTGCTGGCAAGGGCGCACGGCGCATCGCCGTGCGCTGCTTGGCGCGGGCAGCGGCACGCCGGCCCCGCGCGGATGCCGGCCTGCGCCCAGCAGTGGCCTGGCGCAGGCCGGCTTTGCCTTTGCCGGTGCGGCTGGCTCTTGCCGCTCTGCTCGCACTCGCAGAGCCAGCTTTGCCTGCTCTGCCAACAACACTGCCTGTGCTGCTCGCTTTCCTTGCAGCAGCCTTATGCGCTGCGCCTGCAGATGTACCCGCTTTGGTCAGGGTACTACGTTTCCCTGACTTCACACCTCTGACTCCAGCAGACCCTGTACCTGCTGCTGTCGGAGTGCCACTGCCCATAAATACGGCCGGGTGGATGCCCCGGGGCTTACCCGACACGGAGGCCCTAGCGGGCCCGGTGCGTGTCACTACTCTCACGCCATTCCCTCCTTTGGCATGCACGAGGATTGTCGCTGCGCAAAGCGCCGGAGCATCCTTCCAGCTCCGGCGCAGAGTGTTCTGCTCCCATGGGGCACCGCACAGCGGCAGCATCAGTCGCATATATTTTAGGGCAATTGTCCTTTCATACGGACAGCTGCTTCCTGGAGCGATTCAAATGTACCTGCATCACTCCAGTATTTCTGCAAAATGTCGTATTCCAGTCCGCCAGCAGACGCGTAGTGATTATTCACATCCGTAATTTCAAGTTCTCCGCGCGCAGACGGCGCAATGTTGCGAATCAGGTTAAATACATGATCGTCATACATGTATATGCCCGTCACACAATAAGAGGTTTTCGGCTGGCTTGGCTTCTCCTCAATGTACGAGATTCGCTCTGGATGCTTTGGATCAAAAACAGGCACCCCGTAACGTCTTGCATCATCCACCTCTTTGAGCAGAACTCGCGCTGTACCAGCAGCTTGCTGCATGTAACGGTCCACATAAGGCTTCAGATCATCGCTGAAGAGATTATCACCGAGAAGCACTACAAATTTTTCGCCAGGAAGAATAAAGGAAGTCGCCAGATCCAATGCTTCCGCAATCCCGCCTGCCTTTTCCTGAATGCGATAAGTCAACTTCACACCATGATCTGCTCCGCCACCAAGATACTCTGTATATAACCCGGCGGAATGTTTGTTGATCACAATCAATAGTTCATCAATGCCTGCCTGGCGGAGCCTGTCGATGCCATACATAATCATCGGATGTTTACCGACTGGAAGCAGATGTTTGTTAATGAGCCGGGTCAGCGGATACAGTCTAGTTCCTGTTCCGCCGGCAAGAATTACACCTTTCATTCCACGTTCCCTCCTTCATCGGATATGTCCATATATTCAAGCGGATCGACATGCCATTTGTTCATAAAAATCGAACGATTACGCTCAAGCAGCTGTTTCCACGCTACCGGATCTGTCTTCTGGAAGCTGGCACTTCCCTGATGATGCACGAGAACATCTCCACATACCAGCAGGCGATATCCCTGCAATCTTGCTCTATAACAATAATCGTCATCCTCATAGTGTCCCGGAGAATATGCCTCGTCAAGCAGTCCAACCGATTCCACCACATCTCGTTTCATCAGCATGCACAGACCGACGATCCGGCGTACTTCCTTCCACCTTGAAGAATCCACAACATTATTGGAATTGGCCAACTCCTGAAAATGTTCCATATCCCGAAACGCCAGTTCAATCTGCTGGATGCCGCTTGCATAATTCGTAACAGGACCCGTGATCCCAATACTTGCGTCACTGTACAGAGCCGTTCGCAGGTTCTCCAGCCAACGGGGCGTGACCGTAACATCATTGTTCAACAGCAACAGCTCATCCCCGCAAGCTGCACGAAGTCCAGCGTTACACGCTGCCGGAAACCCCCGATTGTCCGGGAACCTTACAAATCGAATTCGCTCCAGCGCACAATATTCAGCCGTTCCATCCGTCGAACCGTTATCTACCACGATAATTTCATATGACGCAGGATCGCCCGAGTATTGACGTATGGCATCGATGCACGGCCTGATCAGATCCAGCCCATTGTAAGTTGGGATAATCATACTCGTCAGTGTCATTAGACGTTCCTCCTGTAAGCCACTTCTACACGGGAGAGTGTATGTGCCTGGGCTGGATTCCAACCTGTACCCAGCAATGTAGCCAGTGCCTCCAGATGATCTCCGATGATCAATCTGGCGACATCATTCCCACTTCCCGTGTTACCAGGACGCAACCGATTGGAACGAATAACATCCACCTGACTTGGTGCCGAGACGTTCATTCCATGCTGAATAGCTAGACTTTGTGCCTTAGGTGGAACGGCCAGTGATGCTGGCTTCACCGTCTGAATCATACGACGAGATAATGCATGAGGCACGGCTGTCATGGAATTGGAACCAAGATCTGCCCTGCCTAATGTTCGGTTCAGATATGCTTTGATCCGGCTTACCTCATCCTGCCCTGCAAACGCAGGAAGCAAAGACGTCAGATTATTCAACGCCACATCCTGTCCCCGATCAACCGCGAACAGAAAGGGTGCAAGCTGTTCAGCCGAGACGACCATATCTCCATCCACAAAAAGTACCGTCTCCGCATCCGTCATCTTGGCTCCAAGTGCCCGGCCCACATCATGTCCTGCCCGATCCGGTTCATAGATTACTGTAAGTCCCGGCTGCCTTAGTACCTGCTTCAAACTGTCATCTGTCGTTCCATTCAGTACCACAATAATATCCGTCAGAGGCAACCGCTTTAGTTGCAATAACACCTGCCCCAGTGTGTGTTCTTCATTACAGGCACAGACAATGGCAGCAGCCGAATGACGAAGAGGTAGTGGTACGATCTGGAATGAATGTCCCGAGGCCTGAGCATAACCCTGCATAAATGCCTTACCTGCTTTCAGGGCTAGCTCGAAATTGCTTAGCTCCGCAACGTTCGCCGCGTGTGCATTCCATACGAGACGTGCATGTTCTTCTGATACTGTGTTGTTCGCCTTTGCCTCGCTTCCTGCAACTTGCCCCGCTTTCCACATCAAGTGCAGATTTACTTGGCCAGACTTTGATCGGCTTTTTCTTTTTTTTTGAATATCTACATGTTTCTTGTTCCTATGACGCTTATTCATTACTGTTCTTCCTGCTGTCGTTTGTCTACTTGTTGTCCGCCTGCGGCGGACAACCCCTGAACGTCCCTTCATTTCCTCACCTCCAGCATGCTGCATCATCCGATGCGACATGCTTACCTCACCAGGATGCGAACACGTTGCAGATCGGTATAACCTCCGCGGGGACCGAGCGTATCCGTAATCCACTTGATCGCTGCCATATGATCATTCAGTACCACTTGACTTAGCGGATCAGGTCCGCTTCGCTTCTTGATTCGTACTGCATTCATTCTACCCACAGGTACGTGATGAACAGCGCGTACCCGAAGTCCGCCGATCACTGCCTTGGCTTGTGCGAGTGGCGGAACTTCAAGTGAGGATATTCCCATGACCTCAAGTCCTTTTCGGCTTATTGCATGTGGAATAGCTGTCATGGATGCCCCCCGGAGATCGGATCTTGCGAGTATGCTGTTCAACATGTGTTTGGCCTCCACTACCGGATGAACGGGATGATGAGTGACCGGCCCATGGTAGTCGTTAAGCGCCACATCCGTTCCCTTCAGCACAGCCTTCACGTAAGGTGCAAGGTGCTCTGCGGGAATTGCGATATCTGCATCAGTAAATAGCAACACCTGACCGCGCGCCTCCGCTGCGCCTACTTTTCGTCCTCCATCATGCCCCAGCGCTTCGGCATACGTGAGCACTCGTGCTCCAGCCCGTTTGGCTGCGTTAGCCGTACCGTCTGTTGAACCATTCACAACGACAAGCACTTCAGCATCACGGCATATCCGCAGCGCTTCACGTACAACTGCACCAATCCTTTTCTCCTCATTCATAGCAGGGATAATGACCGAGAGCATCGGTCGCTGAGAAACATCCCTGTGTGAAGGAGCATCACTCATGCCATTTTCCGCTCCATTCTCTACTCCATCCTTAGCCTGTGACATCAGCTGTTTAGATGAAATAACGAACGTATAGGCCTTTGTACCCTTTTTGTGTCCAGACTTCCATCTTCGTTTCTTCAGCACTGTTTTTCTTCGTGTCACATTGGATCGGGTTGCATAACGTGCTGTGGTACGGGTTTTGCGCAACAGTTTCACCTCCCGCATTCGATCATCGGCATGCCAAGGGAGTACACGTTATTCTATGTATTCGTGGAGCAGTGGAAACGGCGTTTGTCCTTGCACGAAGCAGGTTCTCCCTGTGAACACGAGGGTACGGGCCTTGCTTTTAGACAAAATACGTCAAATTATGTGAAAAACGCTACCTCTCCCCTACTTCAGACACAATTTTAACAAAATTCTAAATTTGTATCTTTTCCAAAGTTTTACATTGTGATAATATACGTTCCAAGCAGTTTTGTTTACAAAAATAACCTTGTTGTGAACACAGGTTCCCCTATATTTTTTTAATCAATTTATTGACCTTAGGTTGATTAGATTATGACCTCATTCACAGAACCTGTTAAGCAGATACATTTTACTCTTGAGAGGAGTGATGCCGTTCAGAACACACTGCTTTTGTCATTTACGCAAACCCGGATTGAACACCCCAGTTTTCCGTGAACGTATCTTCTACCTGCGCAATTGGACAACCCCCGGCTTTCTGAAAGAGGAACACAATAGACGATTAAACCTTCGGGTTGAACTGAATAAACGGTTATCCTTTTTGTTTGGTGTCGTGCTTAACACTTCCCGAGCTAAAGGCCAAGCCGATTTTGTTCCAATCGTTTCTTGTCTCATTCCACGCTTCAGGTTCAGCCCCACGCTCCGCGCTGCCCAAGTTGCAGACGGAATTCCAACCGAGATTGGCATGATAATTTCCAACAAAAAAATAATTTAAGAATGGGAGAGTTTACTATGAAATTCGCCAAAGTTATGCCAACAATTCTTGGAGGAGCTCTTTTGCTCGCTTCCGTATCCTCTGCTACTGCAGCTCCAGTGTCTGATCAATCCATTCCACTTCAGGCCCCTTATGCCTCTGAGGAGGGTATTCCATTGAACAGTGGAACAGATGACACCATCTTTAATTATCTTGGACAGCAGGAACAATTCCTGAATTCCGATGTGAAATCCCAGCTCAAAATTGTCAAAAGAAACACAGATACATCTGGCGTAAGACACTTCCGCCTGAAACAGTATATTAAAGGTATCCCGGTTTATGGTGCAGAACAGACGGTCCACCTGGACAAAACCGGAGCCGTGAGCTCCGCACTTGGCGATCTTCCACCGATTGAAGAGCAGGCCATTCCGAATGATGGTGTAGCCGAGATCAGCGGAGAAGACGCGATCCGGATTGCAACCGAAGAAGCAACCTCCCGGATTGGAGAGCTTGGTGCCGCGGAAATCACACCTCAAGCTGAATTGAACATCTATCATCATGAAGAAGATGGTCAGACGTATCTGGTTTACATTACGGAAGTAAACGTACTGGAACCTGCCCCTCTACGGACCAAATATTTCATTAACGCAGTGGATGGCAGTATCGTATCCCAGTTTGACCTCATTAACTTTGCCACCGGAACAGGTACAGGTGTACTTGGAGATACCAAAACCCTGACAACCACCCAATCCGGCAGCACCTTCCAACTGAAAGACACCACTCGCGGCAATGGCATCCAAACGTACACGGCGAACAATGGCTCCTCACTGCCTGGTAGCTTGCTCACGGATTCGGATAATGTATGGACCGATCGTGCAGGTGTAGATGCTCACGCTCATGCGGCTGCTACGTATGATTTCTACAAAAACAAATTCAACCGTAACGGTATTAATGGTAACGGATTGTTGATCAGATCAACCGTGCACTACGGCTCCAATTACAATAACGCCTTCTGGAACGGGGCACAGATTGTCTTTGGTGACGGAGATGGAACGACTTTCCGATCCCTTTCTGGTGATCTGGATGTTGTGGGTCATGAATTGACGCATGGTGTTATTGAATATACAGCCAATCTGGAATATCGCAATGAACCAGGTGCACTCAATGAAGCCTTTGCCGATATTTTCGGTAATACGATCCAAAGCAAAAACTGGCTGCTTGGTGATGATATCTACACACCTAACGTTCCAGGAGATGCGCTGCGCTCCCTCTCCAACCCTACATTGTATGGTCAACCTGACAAATACAGCGATCGCTACACAGGCTCACAGGACAACGGCGGTGTCCATATCAACAGTGGTATCATCAATAAAGCCTATTTCCTTGCTGCTCAAGGCGGAACACATAATGGTGTGACTGTTACCGGAATCGGTCGGGATAAAGCGATCCAGATTTTCTACAGCACACTGGTGAACTACCTGACACCAACGTCCAAATTTGCCGCTGCCAAAACAGCTACCATTCAAGCAGCCAAAGATCTGTACGGAGCAACTTCCGCTGAAGCTACTGCTATTACCAAAGCGTATCAAGCTGTAGGCCTGTAAAATCTTATTTTATTGTAGTTGAACTTATAATGTACTTATCATAATGGTAACAAAACGTTCAGACACCCCTCACCGTCCGAACGGATCAAGCTGATATCAATCAAAAGCGGTGTCCCGGACAACTCTGGACACCGCTTTTGTCATTTGTGTATTACGGATACAATCCTGCACTATCCTTGCGAAGGTCCCGCAGCAATCCATGACAACAACCCGTACGTATGCTTGCAATCTGCCGTACGTGACACTTCAAGTACCGCTTCATCCTCACTCTGCGAGAGCAGGGAAATCTGGAATCCCCGATCATTACTCATGCCCACAATCACATAATGTTCTGAAGCAAATGATTCTTCAAAAACAACAGTTACCTCTGTGCATACTTCACTCTCTGGCAGTACAAAAGCTTCCATCCCGAATTGTTGTACAACCGGTTGTTTGCTTACGCTGCGAACGGGTTGGAAGGCCAGATGTTTGGCTTGAACTGCCCCCAATTGCAACTGGCTGCTGCCCACGGCATCATCACACAGGTGCTCCTGTTTAATGGATTGTTCACTTAACATAAACTCCGTAGTTCCAGCGATCTCCTGTGACTGTTCAAGCTGTGGTTGCTGAGCCTGATCTTCCTGATCTGCCTGCACTGCCTGCTCAGTTGTGAACAAAGCTTCCGGTAGTTCGCCAAGCTGATCTGTTTGGGATACCAGCTCTTGTTGTTGCTCCAGACCAGCACTCGGTATTGCCTCGACGATTACCTGCTGTGATTGCTGTACACCTTCATTTTCTGGTTGAAGCAATCCCTCTTGTCTTTTGATAGCTGCCAGTTGCTCCAGCGTTTCTCCACTGAACTGACGGATCGCATTCCATATCTCTTCGCTCAGATGCGCTGGACCTACAATCCCCGCATTCAAATGATTAGAGGTAATACTCTGCTCACTCAGTTTGCTGCCGTTCACGCTGCCATCGGCCAATTTGGCACTTGTGACGGAACCATTTTGCAGATGAACCCCGCTTACTGCTTCCTCTTCCAGATGAGTTGTGCGAATACTGCGTTCTTGAATATGATCAGCAAGAATGGTTCCATCCTGGATATGACGAGTTTGCACACTTTTGTCTGCTATGTGGATAGCCGATACCGCACCTTCAAGCAATTTATTACCGTTTACACTGCCGTCAGCCATTTTGGCACTTGTTATGGAACCATTGTGCAGGTGAATCGCACTTACCGATTCCGCTTTGAGGTGGGAGATCCCAATGCTTCGCTCTTGAATATGGTCAGCATGTATGGCTTTCTCTTGGATATGACGGGATTGTACACTTCCATTGGCAATATGGACATCCGACACCGCATCTTCAAGCAGTTTGTCGCTGCTCACACTGCCATCCGCCAGTTTGGCACTCGTTACAGATTCATTTTGCAGATGAACTGCACTTATTGCTTCCTCCTCCAGATGAGACGCACCAATGCTATGCTCCTGAATATGATCAGCAAGGATCGCTCCCGCCTGGATATGGCGAGTTTGCACACTTTCCGATGCGATATGGCTCCCCAATACAGTATCTTCGAGCAATTTGCTGCCGCTAATGCTACTGTCAGCCAATTTGGCACTTGTGACGGACCCATTTTGCAGATGAACCGCACTTACGGCTTCCTCTTCCAGATGGGCTGTGCCTATGCTTCGCTCCTGTATATGACCAGCATGAATAGCTCCTGCCTGAATATGCCCGGTTTGCACACTTTCCGATGCGATATGAATTCCGGATACCGTACCTTCGAGTAACTTGCTGCCAGTTATACTGCCATCCGCCAGTTTGGCACTCGTTACAGATCCATTTTGCAAATGAATGGCACTTACAGACTCCTCTTCCAAATGTGCTGTGCCGATGCTCCGCTCTTGAATATGATCAGCATGAATGGCTCCTGCCTGAATCTTACTGGATTGCACACTATCGTCTGCAATGTGGATATCCGATACGGCTCCTTCAAGCAACTTGCTGCCGGTTACACTGCCGTCGGCCAACTTGGTACTTGTTACAGATCCATTTTGCAGATGAATGGCACTTACTGCTTCCTGTTCCAAGTGAAGCATGCCGATGCTGTGCTCCTGAATATGGTCACCAAGGATTACTCCTGCCTGGATATGGCGGGATTGCACACTTTCAGACGCGATATGGATTCCTGACACCGCATCTTCAATCAACTTGCTGCCGGTTACACTGCCGTCGGCCAGTTTGGTACTGATGACAGACCCATTTTGCAGGTGAATCGCACTTACTGCTTCCTCCTCCAGATGGGTTGTGCCGATGCTCCGCTCCTGAATATGGTCAGCATGAATAGCCCCAGCCTGGATATGCCCGGGTTGCACACTTTCGGACGCAATATGAACCCCCGATACGGTTCCTTCAAGCAATTTGCTGCCGTTGATACTGCCATCCGCCAGTTTGGCACTAGTTACAGATCCATTTTGCAAATGAACCGCACTTACAGACTCCTCATCCAGATGAACTGAGCCAATACTGCACTCTTGAATATGATCAGCAAGAATTGCTCCTTCTTGGATATGACGGGTTTGCACACTTTCATTGGCAATGTGAGTAGCCGATACGCTTCCTGCAGCTAATTTGCTGCCATCCACACTACCAGTCGCTAGTTTGGAGCGTGTCACAGATTCATCCTGCAAAATAATCGTACTTACCGCTTCTTCTTCCAGATGAGACGTTCCGATGCTGCGTTCATGAATATGATGAGGAAGAATTTCACCATCTTGAATATGACGGGAATGCACAGCTCCTTGCTGCAGGTGAACAGCACTTGTCGACTCTGCCTGAAGATGCAAACCACTGATCAAACCTGGCTGAAGGTGAGCCGCTGTAATGGATAAAGGAGCCAGATGGTCTGTTTCGACAGATCCGGGTGCCAAGTGATGCGATGTGACCACCTGTTCAGCAATATGCTCCTCATGAATGATGTCTGGCTTCAGATGCTGTGAGCTCACTACTTGAGTCCCCAAATGGTCAGATTTCACGCTGCCGTCTGCCAGATGGACGGATTGTACAACGGATGGTTGCAAGTGCTCGCTACCTACAGCAGCCTGTTGCAGTTCTGTTCCGGATACCGAGTCTGCTGTCAAATGGTCCGCACTTATGGAGCCATGCTGAAGTTTGTTACCGGTAATACTGCCATCAGCAAATAATTCCGGCGAGCGTATTTCTTCCGACAAATGTTCCAGTGAAACGGCATGCTGCTTCAGGTGATATCCGCGAATGGTTCCTGCTGGAATATGTTTGGCGTTAATACTCTCTGCCATAATCTTGGACGAAGTCACGCTGCCGTCTGCCAGTTTAGCTGATGTGACAGCAAAATCCGCCAGTTTATCTGTTGCAACACTCTCTGGTGAAAGCTTGGGGGAGGTAACCGCATGATCTGTTAGATGAGGCGGAAAAATGGACCCGCCAGCCAGCTGGGCTGAAGTTACACTATCAATAGCCAATTTGTCTGTTGTGACCGCGGCCCGTGCAATCGCATCCGTTTCAACACTACCCGGCTGAAGATGAGGTACACCTACGGCATGTTCTGTCAGATGTTCCGATTTCACTGCATAAGGTCTCAGGGCCTCGGAACCCACGCTGCCTGGAGCCAGATGTGTCCCTGTGACTCCACCACTCGCAAGATGCGAGGATATAACACTTCCCGGGGCAAGCGCTCTGCTACTCACCGATGCCGTTCCAAGCTTTTCTGTTGTCACACTTCCATCTGCAAGTTTAACGTCTGTAACGGCACCATCCTGCAATTCATACGTACCCACGGCCGACTCTGCAAGATGCCGCTCACACACCACGTCGTCTGCAAGAGCGTCTCCGGACACACTTCCGGCAGATAGGTGAGCTGCCTCGATGCTTCCACTTGCAATGTGAATAGAGTGAATTGCGGAATTGTCCACATGTACCGGCGTAATTCCCCGATTTGCAATGTGTTCCGCACGAATGGACCCTTTGGCAAGATGTTTACCCTGTACGGCTTCATCCGCAATTTTGGAAGAAATGACGCTCTGATCAGAGATCTTGGATGCCGTAATGGACTGTTCCAGCAATTTTGCTGTTCCAACAGACTGGTCTGCCAGTTTGCTACTGGTTACTGCACCTTCTGTCAAATGCTCACTGCCCACTTCTCCATTACCAATCTGCTCCTTGCCAACGGAATGAGCTCGAATCTGACTTGATCCGATTGAACCGTCCAGCAGATGTCTTCCAGTTAGTGAACCCTCAGCTAAATGTCTTGTTTGTATGGATCCATCCTCTATCTGGTCACTTCCAATACTGCCATTTAATAGTTGTGAACGACCGACAGACCCTTCTGCCAGATGTGTCTGTTTAACAGCACCTGCCTGAATATGGTGAGACTCGATGGAGTGTTCTTCGATTTTGCTGCCTGTGACAGCAGCTTCCCGAATTTTGGATGTAGTCACTGCATCGTCAGCCAGTTTGGAGGTATTCACAGCTCCCCCCGTGAGATGTCTTGTATCCACCCCGCTAATCGCGATCTTGTCTCCAGTTACGGCATGATTCTTGATTAATTCTTCCGTTACCAGCATGCGGCTGAGATGTCTTGTGCTGATGGAGCCGTCGGCAATTTTGGCCGAATCGATGGCCTGGTTGCCAAGCTTCTGAGAAGTAATACTGCCATCTCTGATTTTCTCACCGGCAATAGAAGCATTTCGTATTTTGTGACCAGACACAGAACCGTCAATCAGGTGCTCCTCAGATACAGACGCTTCCGCAAGTTTCGCTGAAACAATGGCCCCGTCGGCAATGTGTATGCTGGTCACCGCATAATCCTGCAATGCTTCACTGCCGACCGCATCCGGTTTCAGCTTGGAGGCATCTACAGAGAAAGGAGCCAATTTGCTCTCCGTAACAGCAAATTCACTCAAGTCGTCCGTGTAGATGTAATGTCCGGTATGACCCGGCATCTGGTTCTGGTTCAGGATCTGCAGCCGGTCCTTGTTTGTTGTTTCTTGCTTGATGATACCCACCTCTTCTTCCAGAACAAGCGGAGCCACACTGCTAACCTGAATCTGCTTATCCGAGCTATCTTCTGTCTCGATTTCCTTGCTATCAGACTCTACGGGTTCCAGCTTGATTTCGGCTTCGATCTCCAACTCTTCCAGCTCATTTGTTGAAGAAGGTAGCTCCATTGAGTCGAATAGGAATTCTTCCGACTCCTGAACAGCCCTTGAATCCCTTTTATTCGTATTCAAACGTTCTTCCCTATTCACAGTGAAACCTGAGTTCATCTTGTCTGCCCGGCGATCAGTCAGTTCCAATTCTTTGTATTTCGGGCTCACATGCCGCAGTTTCGGCGTCGGAACCTTCTTTTTGCCATTTTTACTCATGCAGCTTGCTCCTTCCTCTAACGTTCGTCTCCGGCATCATATGCTTCCATCTGGGCATCTGCCACTTCATTTATGACTTTTGCGGATTCCAGAGCACGAATGTACGGGCGTCAAGACAGGAAGTTTCGATGATCTTCGTGGAAATAGGCGTGTCAGGGCAGCAGAGGAAAGGCGGCTGTCCACGCCCCCGTCCCAGTCATGTCATAGGATATTATATCTAGGTCGTGTCTGAAAATTCGCTGAAGTGCATCTTTCAACGTCTTTTCGCCCCCTGCTACGTCACTTTCCCTTGACGTGCCCCGGCACGCCTGCGGAAAACTTCCTTGCTTGGAACGAAAATTCGGCAAAACCTGCTTCCTTGAGAGTTTTAGACACGCCCTGAGCAAGCACTAGTGCTTGGCGATGCATCTTACACACCGGTCTGCGTTATCGCGATGTCTGAGCCATGCGGTGACAGGCCGGCATTCCATGAATGGACGATCCATGGTCGCGATAACATCGAAGGAGGAACGGTCATGCTCCAAGAAACGATCGGCATTATGTTCGATTCACGCATGTACCGGGGGATACCGGCCGGAAGGACCGGTCAGGAATCACTCGCGAATTATGAACAGGCAGCGGCCAGTTATGGATTAACTCCCTGCTTTTTGCGGCTGGAAGATATCGATTCGGATCAAAAAACATGTCTTGCCTATGTTAAAAAAGAAGGCAGATATGTTCGCGAGCGCATGCCACTGCCCTCCGTCATTCATAACCGCTCACTACAGCTTCGCCGGACGGAACAGCATCAGATTACCAAGCTGATGTTGCAGGGTATTCAGGTATTCAACGTTCGCAACCGGTACCGTAAAGATCACATTCATGACATGCTTCAGCAGGACCCCGCCTTGCGAGAACACTTGCCCCATGCAGTTAAAGCTACGCCAGAGTCTCTGGCCTATATGATGGAACAATATGATGACCTCATCATCAAACCATGCAGCGGTAGCATCGGTCATGGGATTATGCGAGTCTTCGAGCGAGATGGACAGTGGAAACTAACCTGTGAGACGAAGGCGGCACGCAAAGGGTGGGCCACCTTCCGATTGAGCAAAGGACAGCTTCCTTCCGCCACCCTAAGGCGGATCTTTCGCCATGCCTACCTCATTGAAGAGCGTATCCCACTGGTACGTTATGAGGGCAGGCCAGTAGATTTGCGGGTATCTGTACAACGTGGCGGCGATGGTCTCTGGGGAATAACAGGCATGTTTGCCAAAGCGGCTCCTGCCCATACGTTTGTCAGCAATATCGCCCAGGGCGGTAAAGTCATGAAGCTCGCAGAGGCCCTTGGATTAGGGGAATCTGGCTTCGACTTGGCTCGACTGGAATACAGAATCGGACTCGTTGCACTTCGGATTGCTCAGAACCTGGCGGCCAGTCTGCCACATCTGGCTGATCTGGGTCTTGATCTCGGGATAACGCGCAGCGGCCAGATCTATTTTATTGAATGCAATGGACGGGATCAGCGTTACGGTTTTCGCAAGGCGGGAATGTCGGAACACTGGAAGGCAACGTACAGCAAACCGATGGCTTATGGGCGTCTGCTGCTGGAACAGAATTCAAGAATTCCGAGACAACCGCAGACATACGATAGGAGACTATATTGATTTCGTGTGCATTCTGTGTCAATATTATGCAGAACGGCCGGTCTTGCCGGCCTTGAAGTTCGCATTAACCCTAAGGGGGATATTCATGGCAAAAACGCTGTTGCGATTAATGACCGAGCTTTCTTCGCGCAAATGGATCTCCCGGACCGTGGGAGCCTTCTCCAAAAGCCGGGGAAGTAAGGCATTTATCCCTTATTTTGTCCGGACCTACGACATCCCTGTTCAGGAGGCCGAGAAAGACTGGAAGGAATACCGTTCACTGAACGATTTCTTTACCCGCAAATTAAAGCCGGGCATGCGCCCGTTGGAACTTTCAGAGCATGCACTGATCAGCCCGGTAGATGCCAAGATTACGGCAGCCGGTCCAATATCTGCAGGGACACTCCTGAATGTTAAGGGACAAAATTATACACTTGCTGAATTATTAAACCATTCTCCCCATCTGGAGAAGTACAAGCACGGGTACGGGTTCGTCCTCTATCTCAGCCCTCGCGACTATCACCGCATTCATGCACCTGTCAGCGGCCGCAAGATAGAGAGCGAACACATCAAAGGCAAAGTTTATCCCGTGAATGACTTTGGCCTGACCCATATGAGATCCGTGCTTAGTCGAAACGAACGACTCATTACGTATATCGCACATGATTACGGTGAAGTGGCGGTTGTCAAAGTAGGTGCGATGAACGTGAGTAGCATACAATATGCTGATACGGACACAAGTACCTGGGCACAAGGCGATGATCTGGCCTATTTTGAATTCGGTTCCACCGTTGTTCTGCTGACGCAGAGTGGCACATTCGAACCAAACCCGGGCTTACAGCCAGGCGATTCTGTCAAAATGGGCGCATTGCTTGGTCGTTTGAAACCGAAGAACTAATGAGTCCATACGCAAATAAAGAGGATGGCGCAGCACCTGTAACCAGGTATTGCGCCATCCTCTTTATGAATTCATATTCATCCATATATACATGCAATACGAAGCTTCGCTCCGTCGTTATTGGTCTGCTGAGTTCTCCTCAAAACCACACATCTTGCAAGTCCTCTGCCGGTTTGAAGCGACGCAGACGGTTCCGGAAAATATTGCATCCCTTCGTAGAGCATCCCCGGTTGCGGACCCGACGTTTTCCGTTCATCACAAGTTCCCCCTTTTGGTCATCTGGAATGCTAGATAATTACCCTTGCATTCCAGACTTGAAACGGTTTCCTGTTTTTCTCATCAGATTTTTAACGAATCTCGGACGGGCTTTTGCCGGTATACTGCTTGAACTGACGACTGAAGAAGAAAATATCCCGGTAGCCCAGAGCATCCGCCACTTCGGTCACATTCATGCCGGTATGCACCAGCAGATGTTCCGCCCGTTCAATACGCATGCGGATAATATAAGATTGCACCGATGATCCCACCAGTTCCTTGAACTTGATCGAGAAGTATCGGGGCGATAAGCCAGCCCGCGCAGCCAGATCTTCCACCCGATGCGTAATCCCGGGATGCTGACGCACATAATTGGCGACCTCCTGGATCACATCGGACAACTGGTTGCTCACCTTTTTCTCCACAGGTTCTTCCGTATCGGCGCGCAGCAGATGAATCATCAATTGTTTCAGAATCAATCGGCTCTCTTCATCACGTCCGTACACATCCGATAAGAACAGTCTTACATAACGTGCCAGCAAGTGCTCAAACTCCACCGTTTCCTGTACCTCGCGATAGGACTGGGGAACGTCAGCAACAGGCACGTCCACATCAAAGTGAATATACGTAAGTACCAACGGTTTTTGCTTATTATGTGTTGCAGTAGGATGATCTCCTGGCCTGAACAAAAAACAACTACCCTTGCCAACTTCATACGACTGGTCATTCAGTACAAGCGTTCCTTCACCACTCCATACATAAAATAAATCATAGTTTTGCATCGGTTTTTCCCGTTTCTGCCACTTCCAGCCCGGTTCACAGACAATTTTGGCGACAGCGGGCAAAATAACAAATGATGACGGCGATGCCTGCAGCATGTCGCCACTCCCCCTTGATAGTTAATCTCTCTGCATATGGCATCATTCTGATCTGAATCTCACTTCTTCAATCCAGGCCATATGTATTTCAGTATCTATAGAAATTGAACTAAAGAACATTTACACTTGCCACTTCGATGACAGAACAACCTTCCGATCGCTGTTATCCCCAGATTTTTTGATTCACTTTTACAAAGGTGAAAATCTGACGATAGCGTATGCTTCCGATGTAGCTTTCCTTCAGAAAGCTTTTAGGCGAACGCTCCGCTTCTTCAGGTTATTTCTGCCCTCTACGTTTTCGTGTAAATAATTTGTTCAACTTGTATAGCATGATTAAATACAACTTGCTCATATATGATCTCTGCTCCTACAGGAGCGAAATGTCTTATCCCATTATACAGCGGAATTCACTGAAACGAAAATGTGCACTTCTCCCAAGCTAGCCGCATTCGCCGGATTCCCTCTGTCATCTCTTCTTTCTCCAGATGTGCAAAAGCAAAGCAGGCCGCCGGATGATCTGAAGTCAGCCGATATCGCTCTGCATCACGGAACAATATGCCATCCTCCTGAGCAAGCTTTTTAAATCGCTGATAACTGTCCACATCGCCATTCCAGGTAGCGTAGATATGCAGTCCTGCATCACCAAGCTGCATCTTGAATGCTTCCGGCAACTGTAGTTCCATCTCTCGGACAAAAAAATCATGCCGTTCCCCATATAACCGGGTTAACCGCCGTAAGTGTCTCAGGTAACCTCCTCTGGTCATAAACTTTGCCAGTGCGCGTTGCTCCAGCAGTGCCGGAGGTACCGGTTCATACAACGCCTTGGCGGCAAGCAGAGGTTCTACCAGACCAGGTGGCAGGACGGCGTAGCCAAGTCGAAACGAAGCCACCATCGTTTGTGAGAATGAACCAACGTAGATGACGCGCTGTTCACGATCAAGCACTTTGAGGGGTTCAATTGGTCTTCCACCCCATCGGAATTCACTGTCATAATCATCTTCAATGATGACCGCATTCCGCTTTGAGGCCCAAGCAAGCAAGGCACGTCTTCTGTCCAATCCCAGCACGGCCCCTGTTGGAAACTGCCGGGTAGGGGTGACAAATAACGTCTGTGCCTCCCAAGGCTGAGGTATAATGCCTGCGGTATCCACCTCTGCCGAGATGATATGCCCACCACAGGACTTGACGGCATGGGCGATGCCTGGATAACCCGGATTCTCCAATACAACTGCTGTATTCTCCGTAATCAGCAGTTGAGATAGCAGGGTGATGCCTTGCATTGAACCACTGAACAATACAATCTGAGATGGTTCAGCCTGAATACCACGTGTCCATCTGAGATGGGAGGCGATGGCCTCACGCAGCTCCGGATCACCGGCTACACCGCTTGATTCTCGCCAACCACTGCGATGAACCGCAGCGAGTGCACTCTTCCACTCCCCTAACGGGAAATGTTCTGCAGGCATGCGCTGCATTTGAAAATTAATGACGGACGCCTTCGGTGAAGACATCTGAGTCCGCAGGATTTCATGTTGCGTATTCAACCTCTGTACTCGTTCGCCCCAGGGAGACAACTTGAGAACGGCTTCCTGTTTTTCATTTTCCTGAGTGGATAATGTTTCGGTGACAAATGTACCTCTTCCCCGATGTGCATGGACATAACCATCCGCAAGCAACATGTCGTATACCTGAGCTACCGAACCACGTGACATCTCATATTGCCTTGCCAACTCACGGGTGGAAGGAAGCCGCGTGCCTCCCACCAATGTGCCTGCATGAATGGCATCACGTAACGCATGGTACAATGCCTCATACTTGTATCGATGCTGGAGTTCATAGGTATCCATGGGCAGCCACAATTCCATCTTGCACCTCTCTTCATTTGTCTTCATCTGTGATTCCCGACTAATTGGCCTACTAAAGTGAATGTAAATTGGATCTATTTCATTGTCAATGTATGAACTATGGTTATCCATAAGATATGGCGTTCTATTATACATTCAATGATGGGGGAATACACATGAGACGGAAAGAATTCACAGTAGATGAAGAACAGGAAATTACCGCATTTCTGGATCAGTGCTCCTTCGGGTTTCTGGGAACGGTCAGTCCGGACGGACAACCACGGGTTACACCGCTGAACTTCGTATATATGGACGGTTGCTTTTATTTTCACGGCAGTCTGGCTGGCGAGAAGATGAAACAGATCAAACAGGATTCGTCGGTCAGTTTCACAGTAGCTGAAGAGTTCTCCCTGATTCCATCTTATTTCAGTGATCCTGAGCTTGCTTGTCCAGCGACTTCTTTCTTCAAAAGTGTTATGGCCTTTGGTCAGGCTGAACCGGTTAAAGATCTGGACATCAAAGGTAAGGTACTGCAACGATTCATGGAGAAACTCCAGCCGCAAGGCGGATATGTACCCATTGACGCTACTGACTCGCGTTACACAGGAAACCTCAAAGCTGTAGCCGTAGTCCGAATTAGTCCTGAACGGATCAGCGCCAAGTTTAAATTTGGACAAAACCTCTCGAGTGAACGATTCGATCATATCAGTGGTGAACTGGAACAGCGCAATGAAGGAAGAGATGCCGAAACTGCTGAAATGATGCGGAAATACTGTCCATTTCATCAGCAATAAGTTTCATTTCTTGAGGATTACTCCAAGGTCGAATACAACGATAACCCACCCGAAAACCCTCTGCAACAACGCGGTAAAGTGATATAACTGTCATATTGCGTAATTTCCGTGACGGGGGCATGTCAAGGTGATATAATGTTAGGCAGTTGAATCACAAAGACTTGGAAGGATGAAAAGAATGAATCCACTGGCTGAACAGTTGAACGAAAGTATTCAGACAGGCAGCAGTCACGTCTACTCCATGCTGTCACAGCTTGGCAAAGAAATTTATTTTCCTAAAGAGGGGATTTTGAGTCAATCTGCTGAAGCAGCAAGCTTGGCCAAGACCCATAATGCCACGATTGGTATCGCCCTGGAGGGTGGTGTGCCGATGCATCTTCAGGTTATTCAGGAGAAGCTGTCTGCATTCCAGCCAAAGGACCTGTATCCTTACGCTCCACCTGCAGGCAAACCTGAATTGCGGACCGTTTGGAGAGACAAGATGCTGAAGGAAACACCTTCTCTGGAAGGCAAAACGTTTGGCAATCCAATTGTAACCAATGCATTAACCCATGGACTAAGTATCGTAGCCGACCTGTTCGCCGATGAAGGGGACGCTGTCATATATCCGGATAAAAACTGGGAAAATTACGAGCTGACCTTCGGAATTCGTCGTCATGGCCAGTTGGTTCATTATCCCCTGTTCGATGATCAGTTGAACTTCAACAGTGAGGGTCTGCTTCAGGCTTTGCTTGATCAAAAGGACAAAGGTAAAGCGATCGTTCTGCTCAACTTCCCGAATAACCCAACAGGTTATACGCCTGGAGCCGAAGAAGCAGATGCCATTGTGAACACGATTCTTCAGGCAGCTGAAGCCGGTGTTAACGTGGTTGCTGTAACAGATGATGCCTACTTCGGACTGTTCTTCGAAGATTCCATTCATGAATCCCTGTTTGGCAAACTTGCCAACATTCATCCACGTGTGTTGACCGTAAAAGTGGATGGTGCAACCAAGGAAGAATTCGTATGGGGCTTCCGCGTTGGATTCATTACGTATGCCCATGAAGATGCAGCTGTTCTGCATGCATTGGAGCAAAAAACACTCGGTATTATCCGGGCAACGATCTCCAGTGGCCCGCATCCTTCCCAGACTTTTGTACTGGATGCGCTCAAAGCACCGGAGTTTGAAGCACAGAAACAGGAGAAGTTCGAGATTATGAAAGGCCGTGCCAATAAGGTAAAAGCCATTCTCGATAGCGGCAAGTATGGAGATGCATGGGACTATTATCCGTTCAACTCCGGTTACTTCATGTGCCTGAAGCTGAAAGAAGTTGGCGCTGAAGAACTTCGAAGCCATTTGCTGCACAAATATGGTGTGGGTACAATCGCGCTGGGTGAATCGGATCTTCGAATCGCCTTCTCCTGTATTGAAGAATCCGGGTTGGAAGATCTGTATGAAACCATCTATCGTGGAGTTCAGGATCTGCGGACGACTTAATTAACAGACCTGTACCCTAAATAATATAAGAACCCTTTGTATAACGGCGACGCTTCATGTCACTGAATATACGAAGGGTTCTTTTGTGTTTTATCAGCCCAAAAGCTTTAATTTCTGGCTTTACCGGGCATCGGCCCAATCAGCCTACCCCCATGGCACATAATATACGATGTACGCAAGGGCGTGCCAAACAACCACTTGAAAGGGGAATGACCATGTCTGGAGTTGAAGATACAAGAGGCGGTTATGGATGCGGCGGTTACGGCGGAGGATTTACAAACACAGGTGCTATTCTCGTTCTGTTCATCTTGCTCGTAATCATCACTAAATCGTTCCTCTGTTAGTACCAATACACACTTGCGCAGAACCAAGTGATCTGATTGCATGATTCCATTACAGCACAAAGAAGGGTATACCGGGATACAGCCCGGCATACCCTTCTTTTGTTATCTTTTGTACCTCTCACTGATGAACCCAATGTAATAATCCGAGTTGGTCAGGTGTCCGATCGTTTACTCGTCCTCTTCTTCCTTCAACCACTTGTTACCTTGCGAACGCCGCATGATCACAATCACCAGTATACCCAAAATAAGCGCTACTCCGGTGACAGTCAGTCCGCTTGCTCCGGCAGCCAGCATAGGCAACCACATGAGCAATGCAGCCAGTGCATGTAGATGGAATATGAATCCCAACACCTGAGAACGACGACTCTCACCCGAGATTGGATAGATCATAATCCAGAACGATTCACTATGACTGCGACGCAGCGCACCTAACTGAACACCTGCAAGCAACAGGAAGAACAGATACACCCCGACACCAAAGTAGCTGCCTGCTGTCCACCAGGATAGTAACATGCCCAGTACAACTAGGCGTAACACGATTGAGAACACTTCGGTTCGAACAAACGTTTTGGTTATCAAGTAACGGTAAGCTTTCCCTGCATTCCAGGGAAGACCACTCCCCAATTTGCTAAGCCAGCGACGCGAACTTACTTTCTGTCCGGATGAAGGTACATCCACAAACCAGCCAAGCGTCCGCATAACCCTGCCAGCCTGACCCTGCTCTACCTGAATCAGTCGTTCCCACGCTACACGATGTTTCACCGGTATACGCAAGGCGACGATGTAGACAACAGCCAGCAACAGCAGGAACCAGACGCTGCGCTGCGGTGGCTGCCACAGCCAAGCGCCAACCGCCAGCACTGCCAGAGCCCATCGCAAGAGACGATATCCTCTTGCCGCACCGACCTGAACCATTCTTAGCTCTTGCCATGCTCCATAACTGGACAACCCTTTCCACAGCAGCAGGAACACAATGAACCAGCCAAATGGCCGTGCATCCAGATCTGCTCTGACATAGAGCGGCCACAGTGTAACAAATACAAGCAGCAAGCCCAGAGTTTTATAGATGATGCCCCGGGCAAAGCTGTTCTTCAAATACTCCTGCATCCGGTATTCCTGTGGTCGCAGGAACACAATATCTGCCGGAAGCAGATATGTACGATAACTGCTAAACAGCACTAGTGGTGCCAGCAGCAGCAATGCAACCCAGCGAATCGGAAATTCCGCCGGAATGTTCTGGACAAACGATGTATACCAGGCGGAGAACGCAATGACAAGAAATAAAAAGACCATAGCTACACCGCTCTGGATCACATAACCCAGATAAGGAAGAATTCCGTTCCAGAATCCTGTGCGTCTTTGCTTCCATAGCAGCTTGAGATCCATGCTCAATCCCTGCCTTGTACGAGGGAATAGAACATGTGCTCCAGCGTGGCATCCGATTCCCCGAATTGGGAGCGCAGTTCATTCAGCGTCCCTTGAGCAATAACCTGCCCACGGTGCAGAACGATAAAACGATCACAGTAATTTTCAATCGTGGACAGAATGTGTGAACTGAGCAGGATGGATGATCCCGAAGCTTTCATCTCCAGCATAAAATCAAGCAAAGAGCGAATACCCAGCGGGTCCAGGCCCAGGAAAGGCTCATCAATAATGTACAGTGGTGGTCCTGCCACAAAAGCACACATGATCATGACCTTTTGCCGCATCCCCTTGGACAGGTGAGTCGATAAACTTGTACTTTTCTCATTCATACGGAACAGTTCCAGCAGTTTCTCCGTACGTTGTTTGAAATCAGCCTCTGACACATTGTACGCTCTTGCCGTAAACTCCAGGTGCTCCATCACTGTCATCTCATCATACAGTTCGGGTGATTCCGGTACAAATGCCATAGCCGATTGGTAGATCTGCGCATCCTCGTCCCGCTTCTTGCCCATCACTCGCACTTCGCCCTGTTGAGGGGTCATCAAGCCGAGGATATGTTTCATGGTTGTGCTTTTGCCAGCACCGTTTAAGCCGATTAGTCCGACCATCTCTCCACGTCCAACTTCCAGATCGATTCCGTGAAGGACTGGCCGTTTGGCACTATAACCTCCGCTTAACCCGCTGATTTGCAGAACAGGCGATTGAACGTTTTCCATCTATCCCTGCACCCCTTTCGTCAGATTCTATTCTTCGGAGCGTGGCGTTTTATCTTTACTCCACTTGGGTGCTCCTTTGTTTTTACGATCCTGGTCGCGCTCCGTGCGGCCTGTATTACCCGTTGGTTTGCTACCTGCCGGACGCGAATTGGAGATTGTAGCTTTGGTTCCCCCATTACGATTGCCCTGACCTGGTTTGCGATCTCTGGATTGTCCTGGTTTTCTGGAGAACGAATGTCCCTCAGGCCGCGTGTCCGGACGCGGGTCAGCCTCCAGTACTTTACCGCCAAAGAGTACACGTTCTGACAGTTCGATTCCGAGTTCGCGTGCGAATTTACGCATAATAAAGATCTGTGTTTCATCCACAATGGACAAAACGATACCCGAGCGTCCCATACGGCCTGTACGACCTGCACGGTGAACATAGTGCTCCGAGTCAAAGGCAGGGTCATAGTTAATGACCATTGGCAAGCCTTCAATATCCAGTCCTCTGGCAGCCACTTCGCTGGCAATCAGCAACTGAAGTTTGCCATTACGGAAGGCAGACAATACGTTACTGCGGGTCACTTTATCAGCATCCCCATACAGCGCAGCAGCGGACAAGCCCAGATGATTCATTTTTGCTTCAACTTCACCAATATCTTCGGTTGCATTCACAAATACGATCGCCCGATCCGGATTGTACTGTCTAACCAGACGACGCAGCATGTCAATTTTGTTACGGTTTTCTTCTACAAAATAATAATGCTCAAGGCCCGCAGCCGTAGCTCGATCCGGTTCAATTCCGATCTGAACAGGCTCTTTCATCTCACGCTTTGCGAGTCCAGCCGTATGCTCATCAATGGTTGCTGACAGGAAGATCAGCTGACGGTCCCGCAATGCGCTCTTGAGTACAAAGTTCACGTCACTTACGCCGCCAAGTTGGAACACTTGGTCCGCTTCATCGATAACAATGGTGGAAACGTTGTGCATTTTCAGTTTTTTGAGTGTAATCAATTCCTTCAGTCGTCCCGGTGTACCCACAACCAATTGTGGATGCTCACGTAGCTTCTCGATCTGACGTTTAGCCGCTGCACCTCCAATTAGACCCAATACGCCAATCTTACGTTCTTCCGCATAACGCTGCGCTTCACGTACAATTTGCATCGCCAGCTCTTGCGTAGGTGCAATAATGAGTTTCTGCGTACCTTTGATATCCATTTTGATGGATTGTAACAGTGGCAACAGATATGCCAGCGTTTTTCCTGTTCCCGTCTGGGATTTGGATACGACATCTCGGCCTTCCAAAATAACCGGGATCGTCTGAGCCTGTACAGGTGAAGGTTCGTTAATGCCATGTTTGGCCAAAACGGCCTCCAGATCCTGTTCCACGCCAATTGAAGCAAATGTTTGATTCGTCATGTATGTCCATCCTTTTAATTTATTCATTTTGATGTTAGCCTTGCTTGTACGGATATAAAACCGAAGCCTGTCATCACATTACCTTTCATTATATGCGAAAAAAGCCTGTGTACCAAATCTTATTCCAGAATTGTATGTATACACGCAAAAAAAAGAAAAGCCCCTCGGCGGAGCCTTTCTTTCATTCCGTATATGATGCCTCGTATCACATTTACTTCTGATTCATTACACCGTGCGACAATCGATCTGCAAGACGAGGAAATAGCTGGTACAGCCATATGCCAGCAGAAGCAAGTCTTGGCAGATTCACTTCTTCCTTGCGCTTTTTCATCGCCCGAATCATATGACCCGCAACGTCTTCCGGTTTCAACATCATCCAGCGTACATTATTCACATAATTGCCAGAAGGGTCAGCCCGATGGAAAAATGGTGTATCAATCGGACCCGGATTAATCGTTGTCACCATGACGCCAGTCTTGCGAAGCTCTTGACGCAGCGCATTACTAAATCCGAGGACAGCATGTTTCGTAGCCGTATAGGAAGCGGATTTGGCTGTACCGATTTTGCCAGCCATGGAGGCCACGTTCACAATCTGACCTTTGCCACGTTCTAGCATTTGTGGAAGCACTGCTTTGGTGCAACGTACAATGCCCATGTAATTAACGTCCATCATCTCATCGAATTCCTGTACAGACATCTCTGTCATCGCTGCGAATTTCCCGTAACCTGCATTGTTCAGCAAAATGTCGATTCGTCCGTATTTATGCAATATCGCATCCACAGCTGCCTGAACCTGCTCACTATCCGTAACATCAAGTGTGAGTAATTCATGCGGCCCTTTCAGCGAGGCACCAATCTCTTCCAGCTTGTCCCGTGAACGGGCAGCCAGAATTGGGATGGCTCCTTCTTCTATCAGCATCTGCGCACACAGCGCACCGATACCACTCGATGCACCTGTGATAAACACTACCTGATCTTTCAGCATCCGTGATGTCCTCCCGTATTGAACACATATTGCCTTTTGAGGCGTATGGTTCTATTCTACGAGATCATGACCTGAATATCCATCTCACCAATGCCGTCCATCAGCAAAGGAATACTCAGTGCTTTCGTTGCACTAAATGTAGTCAGATGTTCGGACTTCATCACTTGTGGAGGTGTAATATCGACCACAACACCCTGGTTTGACAGGATCGTGCTGGCGTTACCACTGATCATATTCCCCAGTTCAGAAATCGCACTTTTGCTCATTTCATCCATTTCTGTAATGACAAAACCACCCATCATCGCAGATACAATTTTCAATGCAACTTGTTCATTAATTCCAAATACAATGTTTCCGCTAAGTTGTCCGGTCATTCCGATCACGATCCAGACATGGTCTGCAATATACTCTACATTTTTCACGCCAAGACTCCCGGTGGAAGGCGAAACCTGGATGAGCTGTTCGAATACGTTCCGTGCCGATTCCAGGAAAGGATTAATCACTTCCGCTTTCACTGTCTATGTCCCCCTCGCACTGGGTTATTGGTCACACACCAAAAGTCCCATATTCATTAAATTTATTATACTTTATCACGTACAAGAATTCATTAAGAATTCGTTAAACCATGTGTACTATAATTTATCGTCATCCGTGGGGCAAATGTTTATAGCTGATTCTAGCGAATAAACAGCGCTTTTCACTTCTTTTGAAGAAAGCTTTTCGCTCGTTGTGCGTGGCATAAGGCATTTAGGACTTTATTACTGCTTTCTCACAACTGTAAAAAAAATCAAATTCTTGTATTCGCGTTTTTTTCACAGTCTCTTGAACTACTTTTGATCCTGATCATTACCTTCATTGCTCTGCTGTCCTGAATCACCTATAATTTAAGATAACGGAACAATAACCAGTTACGGGATTACATCACACCAAACACTACATAATCAAGAAATTTTGCCTGCAAGGAGGTCACCTATGAACATAAGCCAACTGGAGACACTAATTACCATTTCCAAAACGATGAGCTTCCGCAAAGCGGGAGAACTTCTGAACCTGACCCAGCCTGCCGTCTCGGCCCAGATCAAAAGTCTGGAGGACGAATTCAGCACCGTTCTTGTGGATCGAAACCAACCCGTTACCCTGACAGACCGTGGACAGGTATTTCTGGAGCACGCTGAACGGATGCTAGACATCGTTGATGAGTTAAAACAAAAATTGTCCGATCTTGATGAAACGCCTCAGGGACGTATCGTATTAGGCACAACAACTTCCATTGCTATTCAGATCTTGCCAAGGGTGTTATCCTATTTCCAAGATCAATTCCCGCTGATCAAAACTAGTATCCAGTCCCTTCCTTCATCACAGATCTATACCCAGGTCGAAAATGGTCTGGTTGATATTGGTATCGGTTATCTCACGGAGCGTAATCCCAACCTGAATACATCTGTGCTCTACTATGACACATTTGAACTCGTGGTATCTCCTTCCCATCCGCTGGCAAAGAAAAAACATGCTGCAGTGGATGTGCTCCGGAGTACACCATTGATTCTGCTGTCCCCTGATACCGTAGGACGAAGGTTTACGGAAACTATCTTCAAGAAACATAATATTGAACCTAATATTGTAATGGAGTTGTCGAGCAGCGAAGAAGTGAAACGGATGGTCGAGATTGATCTCGGGGCAGCTGTCATCTCCAAACAATCTGTTGCGCATGAGTTGCGTCAAGGTACATTGCGAATGATACCCTTAAGTGAGCTGGAGGTCAGTCACCCTGTTGGTGTCATCTATAAGTCCAGTCGATACCTTAACTCAGCAATGCAGCAATTCATAAGTGACCTCAAAGGTATGCCGGAAACCCAATTCATCAGTTCAGAATGACAATGAGCCATGAGAAAGGAAGGATTCCATATGAAATTTGATCTTCATACACATCATTTTCGTTGTGGTCACGCAGACGGCAACATCCGCGATTATATAGAGGCAGGTATTAAGGCAGGACTTCAGGCCATCGGTATCTCGGATCATACGCCATACTTTGGCAGTGAGCTTGAGCAGGCATTTCCCCGGATCGCAATGGGCAAGTCGGAATTGCAGCATTATGTGGAAGAAGTCCTTGCTTTGAAAGAAGAGTACGCTGGTAAAATCGATGTGCTGCTCGGCATTGAATCCGACTACTTCCCTGTTCATGCAGAATTGTACCGTACCACACTGGGACAGTATCCTTTTGACTATATTATTGGTTCAGTTCATCATACCGAGGATGTGAGTATCTTCAACAAAACCCGGTGGAATGGCCTAAGCAATGCTCGCAAAGTTGAAGTGAAAGAAAGCTATTATTCATTAATTCGGGAATCGGCTCGCAGCGGTATGTTCCAGATTCTTGGACATATTGATGCGATGAAAGGAAACTATCCACCTTTCTCCGATATTATCGCTGATCAGGCCATTGATGAAACGTTGCAGGTCATTGCAGAATCCAACGTAGCGATCGAAATTAACACATCTGGCAAAACCAAACTCAGCGGTGGCTGGTATCCCTCGGATGCCATTCTGGAACGCGCCCATCATTATGGAGTGAAGGTGACATTTGGATCGGACGCTCATAAACCACAGCGGGTTGCAGACGAGCTGGATGACGTTCGTACACGTCTCAAGGAGATCGGATTCACCGACTGGGTATACTTCAAGCAGAAACAGATGCAGGTTGTTCCACTGTAAAAAATAGCAAACACAAAGGCCCCCACAGCGCGCTTGTTCACGCCGTGGGGGCCTTTTATTGCCCTATATAAGGAAATATAATTATATTTTACACGATAACGGAGAGGACAGAAATAACGTGAAGAAGCGAAGCGGTCGCCTAAAAGCTTTCTGAAAGAAAGCTGCATCGGAAGCATACGCTATCCCCGGATTTCCCCTTCAAAAATATGGAAATCAAAATAATCCGGGTATAACAGCGATCGGAAAGTTATTCTGTCATCGGAGTGGCCAGTGTAAATATTCCACAGTTAACTTATATGGACAAAAAAAATGAACCCGCTCGCGCGGGTCCCAACAGCATTATCTATTATCAAAAAGGGGGTCATGAGATAAGTTTACCCCCTGTCTGTTAGAGTTCAATTGCAGCTATATTTCAATTGTGTAACAAATGATTGAAGTTCGATTCATTCACGTTTGGCTACTCTTACTCTATGTCATTGCGGCTTGTCAGATACCAGGGTTTGCAGGTCTTTTTCCTGAAGCGGTCTGACGTATTGTTCCCGATACATGCTATACACTTTAACATCCATCAGGGATTCTGATCCCTCGTCATCCTCATCATTCAGTCCGAACGAGGGAAGACTCCGCTCATAGGACATCCCTATTTTGCTTAGCACCCGTTGTGAAGATACATTGGCCTCATAACAACGTGCTTCCACCCTCCCCAGATGAAGATCGTCAAATCCAAACTGCAACAGCCGCTGTACCGCCTCGGTAGCCACACCCCTGCCCCAACAGGACCTGTTCAGGATATAACCAATCTGTGCGGTACCATTCTGATCATTCCAGTGCTGGAATGAGGTGATCCCAATAACTTGTTCCTTGCCTCTCCAGCAGATCCCATAATGTAACGAATCCAGCTTGGCGCTGCTGCTCCGTATCTGGTTCAATAACCGTCTCGCTCGGATTGGCGTGGGCTGGCTTCCCCTATTCACATATCTTATGACTTGAGGATCGGAAAAGAGTTCCGATAATGTGCTGTAATCACTTTGACGTAATGATCGCAGGACAAGACGCTCTGTCCACAAAGCCGGCAGACCTTGAACCAGCATTTTTCGGGTAAGCATGACAATCGCTCCTTTTGCCTAAACGGGCTCTAGTCCGGTAAGACAAGCATGCTCTGATGATGATCCGGCGTAATACCATTTGAACTGATCCACGAACTTTAGTATTCGCATTTTAGTATTAATATATTGCATCATTCAATTCCTCACGCTAAAAGGTCCAGATGCTGACTACTCCTGCAGCCCGCGATAGATACCCGTACGAATCTCACGAATATAGAAATCCAATGCAGGAACATTCGCCGACTGTGCAATCTGTACTTCTCGCTCAATATCATAAGGCACCCGCACGAATTGAACATTGAACGGGGTATTGTTATCGTTGCTGTCTTCACCCTCCAGAATACAGTAGGAAGCTTGGGGAAGATCGAGTGGATTACCAACACTGCCTGCATTAAACAGTAACTTGCCGTTCATATACTGCAAGTATGCGTTATGCACATCCCCATAACCTACAACATCTGCAACACCTTGCTCAGGCTCATCAGCCGGAGGATCAAACATTGCCAACCTCTTTTCCATCGCGTCCCACGGCTGTACACGATGGTATACACTTTGAGGTGAAGCATGGACCAGACGGATGGTGCGACCGCTCAGTTGAAATTGATGACTGAAGGGTAGGCCCGCCAAGTACGCCAATCGTTCCTCACCCAGCCGCTCTGCTTGCCACGTAAAGTTCTCGTTGTCTTGGTTAACCGCGACCAGTTCATCCCAATTGCCACGGATAACAAGTTCGCACGTCGCTCTCACCTGATCCACAACCTGTACCGGTTCTGGCCCCTTGCCCACGAGGTCACCAAGACAAAAGATTCGCTCCACGCCACGACTTCGGATATCTTTTAACACTGCTTCCCAGGCAGTCATGTTGCCATGAATGTCGGATACAATCGCAATTCTTTCCATCTGGATAACCTCCATTCATGTTCAATCCTTTATGTTTTAAATTCATCTTATATTCTTTTATGTGGTTGATCCTTTAAGCTCAAACACCGTTAATTCTGGTCTGCACAGAAAACGAATGGGCAGTTGAGTCATGCCAAAACCACGATTCACATACACCGGCATCTGTGTCTGGGTGGTGTAATATACCCCCTGGACATCCGTGTAATACAACCCTTGAACATACTTGTGTGAACCTCGCGGAGTTGTCAGTGCCCCGATCCAAGGAAAACGTACCTGTCCACCATGGCTATGACCGGAAAGTTGTAATCCGAAACCATAGGGAGTGGCAATATCGGCATAATCCGGTTCATGCATAAGTAACAATTTCCACACATCATGATCCAATCCCTTGATAGCTTGGGCAGGATCAGGCCTGCCTGTAAGTGCGTCATCCAGTCCAGCTATGGCCAGACGTTCGCCCCCTTGTTCAATCACCACATGTTCGTTCCGTAACAAAGTGAATCCAGCTTCACGGAACATGGTTGTCACTTCATTCTGCTGTCCGCCCCGATAATCATGATTCCCCAAAACTGCAAATTTGCCATACTTCGCTTGCATGGAGGCGAGTACCGGAATACATTCACGCATCGGCTCTGCTTCCCTCTCAACTATGTCTCCGGTAAAACAAATCAAGTCCGGTTGCTGCTCCTCAATCGTTGCTGCCAGCTTTTTCAGCTCTTTCACCCCGGTATGAAAACCAAGATGGGCATCGCTGAACTGAACGACACGCAAACCGTCAAATGCCTTTGGAAACTTCGGAAGTTTCAGCGCCACTTGCTTGATCTCCAGACGACGCGGTTCCCATAACCAGGCATAACCTCCTGTAAGCAAACTGGCACCCGCTGTCATCAAAACCATACGCAATAAGAAACTTCGGCGAGAGGGATCATGATCCTTTTCTTCTCCAGGAAACACAGACTCTTCTGCACCTGATGCTTTGTGCGAGCGCTGGGACGGCGAGTTGTTGCTGCCCTGACGCGGTGTCTCTGCCATATCTCCCCCTCCTTCTACGCTCTTAATCCATCCCCTTAGTATATCATATTCTGCATGGGTAGCCCGGTTCCTCTGCTTCATTACAAAAAGAAGCCGGGATCTCCGGCATGTTGCTGCACGGGATCACGACTTCTTCTAAGTTGCAGATTACACTTCTGCACATGTTATGACGAGATTATACACCCAACCAGCGTTTGAACATATGCTTGGTCGTTTGTTTGTTCATTTCGGCAATGGAGGTTGTCAGTGGAATGCCTTTTGGACAGGATTGCACACAGTTCTGTGAGTTACCACAGCCCTCGATGCCTCCGTCTTCCATCAACGCTTCCAGACGATCGTCGGCGTTCATCTCCCCTGTTGGGTGAGCGTTGAACAAACGCACTTGAGACAGTGCTGCTGGACCGATAAAGTCTGTTTTCTCATTGACGTTCGGGCATGCCTCCAGACATACACCACATGTCATACATTTGGACAGCTCATATGCCCACTGACGCTTCTTCTCAGGCATCCGTGGACCTGGACCGAGGTCATAGGTACCATCGATCGGAATCCATGCTTTTACGCGTTTCAGGGCGCTAAACATCCGGCTACGGTCGATGACCAAGTCACGAACCACTGGGAATGTCTTCATCGGTTCGATACGAACAGGCTGTTCGAGCTTGTCGATCAGGGCTGCACATGCTTGACGTGGCTTGCCGTTGATGACCATGGAGCAGGCACCGCAGACTTCTTCGAGACAGTTGGAATCCCAGCACACGGGAGCAATGGATTTGCCATCTGTATTGACCGGGTTCCGCTGAATCTCCATCAGGGCGCTGATCACATTCATGTTGGGACGGTACGGAAGCTCAAATTCTTCGTTGTACGAAGATGACTCCGGGCTATCCTGACGGGTGATGATAAACTTGACGGTTTTGTTGGCTGTAGCTTGTTCCGCCATATCGTAGTCCCCTCCTCTGGTGACGATGATTGGTGTTGCTGATACGCAAAGTTACTGGTTTGGTGCACGGGAGACGCTTCGTCAGCGGAATGCCCCTCTGATCGCTGTTATCCCCGGATTTTTTTGATCAACCCTTCCCAGGGTTAAAATCCGGTGATAAAGGCGAGCGCTTCGCTTCTTCTGGGCATTTCCGCTTCCTCCGCTACGTCGTGCACACAGGGTCACTTTGCTGGAAACTGCTCTCCAATTCATGCTGGATGGGCAGTATTGAAGTTCTGAAGCATCGCTAAGGCGCTTTGCTTCTTCTGGGTATTTCCGCTTCTTCCGCTATGTTGTGCACTGGGTAACTTTGCTGGAAAACTGCACTCCATTCATGCTGGAGGCAGTATTGAAGTTCTGAAGCATCGCTAGGGCTTTGCTTCTTCTGGGTCTTTCCATCACTTTGATGGCAGTAACTTTGAAGAAGCTTTGCTTCTCCAAAGTTCTCCTGCCTCTCCGTTCAGGTGTTTAACTATTCATTGCATGAATAGTGTGATACTTCTTAATCCTTGGAGTAGTCCCGGATACGTGGTGGGATCAGGGATACGTCTACTGGCTCGTACGAGATTTTCGGGCCTTCTTTCGACCAGCTTGCGATAGTCGTTTTCAGGAACTCTTCATCATTACGTTCCGTGAAATCCGGTTTGTAATGCGCGCCGCGGCTTTCGTTACGCAGCAGTGCGCCCAGTGTCATTGCTTCTGCCAATTCAATCATGTTCCACAGTTGGCGAGTGAATGCTGCGCTCGGGTTATTCCAACCAGAGCTATCATACATGTTGATTTTGCCATAACGCTCTTTCAATTCCTTGATCTTGCCAATCGTGGCTTCAAGCTTGTCGTTGTAGCGCACAACCGTCATATTGGCTGTCATCCACTCGCCAAGCTCTTTATGAATGACATAGGCATTTTCCGTGCCCTGCATTTTCAAGATGCCTTCGTACTTGTCGCTTTGTTGTTTGGTGTGTTTCTCAAATACGGAAGATGGGATATCAGCGGACGACTTTTTGAGTCCTTTGATATATTCAGCCGCTTTTGGTCCAGCCACCATACCACCATAGATCGCAGATACCAATGAGTTTGCACCCAGACGGTTCGCACCATGGTATTGATATTCACATTCACCAGCTGCGAACAGCCCCGGAATGTTAGTCATTTGGTTGTAATCTACCCACATGCCGCCCATGGAATAATGGACTGCCGGGAAGATTTTCATTGGGATTTTACGCGGGTCATCACCCATGAACTTCTCATAGATCTCAATGATTCCGCCCAGTTTAACGTCCAGTTCCTTCGGATCTTTGTGCGACAGATCGAGATAAACCATGTTCTCGCCGTTCACACCCAGACCCATATCAACGCAGACGCTGAAGATTTCACGAGTCGCGATATCACGTGGAACCAGGTTACCGTAGGATGGATATTTTTCTTCAAGGAAGTACCAAGGTTTTCCGTCTTTGTACGTCCAGATCCGTCCACCTTCACCACGCGCGGATTCAGACATGAGACGCAGCTTGTCATCCCCTGGAATGGCTGTTGGGTGAATCTGAATGAACTCCCCGTTTGCGTAATTTACACCTTGCTGATACACCGCACTTGCTGCTGTACCTGTGTTAATTACAGAGTTGGTCGTTTTACCGAAGATGATCCCCGGACCACCACTCGCCAGAATAACCGCTTCTGCCGGGAAGGTCTGTACCTTCATCGTTTTCAGATCTTGGGCTACGATTCCGCGACAAACGCCTTCATCATCCAAAACCGCCTGCAGGAACTCCCAGTTCTCATATTTCGTTACAAGACCCGCTGCTTCCCAGCGACGTACCTGCTCGTCTAATGCATAGAGCAATTGTTGTCCTGTTGTCGCTCCTGCAAATGCCGTACGGTGATGCTTCGTTCCCCCGAAACGACGGAAATCAAGCAAACCTTCCGGTGTCCGGTTGAACATTACGCCCATACGGTCCATCAAGTGAATGATGCCAGGTGCTGCTTCGCACATCGCTTTAACAGGAGGTTGGTTCGCAAGGAAGTCACCGCCGTATACCGTATCATCAAAGTGTACCCATGGGGAGTCACCCTCACCCTTGGTATTTACCGCTCCGTTAATGCCGCCTTGTGCGCATACAGAGTGGGATCGTTTAACAGGAACCAGTGAAAATAAATGAACATGGACTCCGGCTTCAGCCGATTTGATCGCCGCCATCAATCCCGCGAGACCGCCGCCCACAATAATTACATTCGTTGATGCCATTGCTGTTCACTCCCTTATAAGTCAGCATTTATACGCTAAATGCTTAAATTAGAACTGTTTTTACTGCGTCAATCATCGAAGTAGCTGTCTGGAAATCAATGCTCCGGAAAGCAAATAGTGAAGCAATAAACATGATGGAAACAATAGCGAACAAGCTCATACATACGTAAGAGGATACACGCTGCGCACGCGGACCAACTGTAATTCCCCAGCTAACGAGGAACGACCACAGACCATTGGCAAAGTGATATGACGCCGCAACCACACTGATCATATATATCGCAAAGGTTATCGGATTCGTCACCGCATCATGTATGACGCCGCCAATCTCTTCATGGGATACATTACCCAGCGCAATCTGTACTCGCGTCTCCCATACGTGCCAGATGACGAATACAAACGTAATAATACCGCTTACCCTCTGTAACGTGTATCGCCAGTTGCGCTCATTACCGTAGCGCCCAACGTTAGGCTTGGCCTGATAGGCAATGTAAAGACCATAAACACCGTGATAGAACAACGGCAACCAGATAAGTAATGCCTCAATTACAATAACAAGAGGCAAACCGTTCAGAAATGCAACGGCACCGTAAAAAGCTTCTTTGCCGCCTTCAACTGCCGTGAAGTTCGTCACCAAATGCTCAACAAAAAACAAACTGAGCGGAATGACGCCAAGCAAGGAGTGCAGCTTTCTGGAGTAAAACCCTTTCATAAAATGTCGATCCCCTTTCGCTAAATACAACGTTTTCATAAATGATTTCACTTATCATGACACGAATCCTTTTCCATGAAAAGGTTCGACAAATTGTTCCGTTTTCCCCAGGTGTGAACAACTTGTGTCACGGTTCATGTTACTCCTTTTTTTCTTATAAGGGAATTGCAATATAATTATTAAATGTTATAACCTATAGGTATAAGCAGTGAAACATTGGGTTTACAGGCTATACAACATGGAAAACGATTGAGCAAGGGCAAGAATCACATTCATGGAAAAGAGGTTATTGTTCATGTTTGAGGAGTTAAATGCATTTGCAGCGGTCGTGGAGCAGTCCAGCCTGAACCGTGCATCCAAGTTACTGAACTTGTCCCAACCCGCACTCTCACGCAAAATCGCCAAATTGGAGGATGAACTCGGAGTTGCCCTGTTCCACCGCCGTGGCAAACGGCTGGAGTTAACCAGTGTGGGCCAGTTCACCTATACCTATGCTGTAGAACAGAAGCAGCAACAACAGAAGTTCCTCACTATGCTGGCCCAGTATAAAGACGAAGAACAGAGCACCATTACACTCGGAGCCAGTCTGACGACGCTTCAAACTACGTTACCACCTCTCGTCAATGCCTTTATGGAGAAACATCCAAATGCCGAACTGAAACTGTTGACGGGTAAAACACATGAGATTGTCTCGTTTGTGCGTGACAAAAAAGCCGATGTAGGCATTGTCGCCTCCTCCATCAGTGAAGTGGGACTTAACTGTGTGCCGCTCTTTGACGATCACCTGGAACTGGTTGTGCCGCTTACACACCCCTTGTCCGGTAAGGAAGCCGGGATGGAGCATTTGCAGGATCTGCCGATGATCACGTTCTCCAAAGGCACCTGGTATCGCAAATTAACGGATGATCTCTTCCAGCGCTGTGCCGTGATGCCGGATATTCGCATGGAGATTGATTCCTTCGAAGCGATCATCCGACTTCTGCCTTCCGCCAAAGCTGCTGCTCTATTGCCCAAGTCATATCTTCGTCCACAATTGCTCGCGGACAATGATCTTGTTTCTGTTCATTTGCCTCAATTACAGCAGACCCGCAGAACAACTTGTATGATCTATGGGGAAAAAGAGGACCTCAGCGAGACCTCCAGACAATGGGTCAAGGAGACAGCTGCACTCTTTACAGCAAAGGCGCTATTGCCCTCACGGAGGGCTACGACGCCTTTGCCTTGATCTGAATCAGCCAGGTTCTAACGTCTGGCTTCCATATTTAACTCATGATAATTATCAGCTCTCTTGGCTGATAACCTCTTCTTCAAATCGGTCGATATCTGCATTATTACCAATAATGACCATGATATCCCCCATTTGAAGCGAATCCAGTGCCGTCGGAGCGATAATGACCCCAGCTTCTTTCTGTAACGCCACAATGCTGCAACCAAAACGTACACGTGCATTCAGGGTCGAAAGGGTTTTGTTGTGCAGACAGGCGGGAACCTTCATCTCGACAATACTGTAATCATTGGATAATTCAATGTAATCCAGCAAGTTCGGGGTAACCAGCTGGTGGGCAACCCGAATGCCCATATCCCGCTCAGGATAAACGACACGATCAATCCCCAGTTTATCCAATGCGCGTCCGTGAAGGACGGATATGGCCTTGGCCACGACCGTCTTGACGCCCAGCTCTTTTAACAGAATCGCGGTGAGAATGCTCGTCTGAATATCATCCCCGATAGCAACGACACAGCAGTCAAAATTTCGAATACCCAGGGAGCGTAGCACTTCCTCGTCTGTGGCATCGGCTACAACGGCATGGGTGACCAATTCACTAATGTCTTCGACGACTTCTTCATTTTTATCGATCCCGAGCACCTCGTAGCCGAGTTCCATTAATTCCTGTGCCAGACTGGAGCCAAACCGCCCAAGCCCAATCACCGCAAACTGCTGTGTTTTCATTGTTCTTCACGAACCCCTTATCCAAATCAATTTCAAAACTCACTAAAAATAGATTTATCCAATAATCATTTTGCCTTCCGGATACCTGTATAACTCTTTACCCTTTTTCTGCCCAAGTGCATACGCTAATGTAATCGGTCCAAGCCTTCCTGCAAACATCGTAAAACAGATCAGGAGTTTGCCCAATGTAGTCAGTTTCAGCGTCAGTCCGAGCGATAATCCAACGGTACCAAAGGCCGATGTCGTTTCAAATAAGATCATCATAAAACTGGCGTCTTCTGTGGTACTTAATGCCATCGTTACAGCTATGATGAACAAAAGCGCCAGCAATGTAATGGTAAGCGCCTTGAAGATCCGTTCCTGTACGAGCCGGTAGCGGAAAAACACGATATCTTCACGTCCACGCATCATGGCGATGACCGCTCCAGCCATAATCATAAATGTCGTTGTTTTGATCCCGCCTCCGGTAGAACCCGGCGAAGCACCAATAAACATCAGGATGATCATAAAGAACTGTGTTGCCTGCCTGAGTCCGGCAATATCTACCGTATTGGCTCCTGCTGTTCGCGGCGTAACGGACTGGAAGAATGAACCGAGAATTTTGCCACCCCAGTTCAGGCCACCCAGTGTCCGTGGATTGCTAAATTCAAATACGAAAATGACAAGTGCACCAAACACAATCAACAATCCAGTCATTAACAGTACAACTTTGGAGTGCAGAGACAACTTCCGCGTTTTGCGGTAATCCACCAGGTCTGACAACACCACAAAACCGATACCGCCAGAGACAATCAGGAACATTGCTGTAAAATTAACCAACGGGTCATACACATAACCGGTCAGACTGCGGAAATCCCCAAACATATCAAAGCCCGCATTGTTAAACATCGAGATCGCATGCCAATAGCCATAATAGATCGCCTGCCCAACCGGCATGTCGAACGACCAGCGGATGGCAAACAGTGTGCCACATATGCCTTCGATAATGAGTGAGTAGATCACAACTTTACGAATGAGCCGGACGATGCCCTCCATCGTGCTCTGGTTCATCGCTTCCTGTAGAATCAACCTCTCCCTGAGCGAGATCCGCCGTTTGAACGCAATAGCAACCAATGTGGACATTGTCATGAAGCCCAGTCCGCCAATCTGAATCAGAATCGCGATCACAACCTGACCCAGCACCGAGAAATGAGTCCCTGTATCGACCACAACCAAACCAGTGACACAAACAGCCGAAGTTGCTGTAAAGAGCGCATCAATAAATGCAAGACTGTCACCGTTACGGTTGGATGCCGGAAGCATTAACAGCAGTGTGCCTACCAATATGATGCCAGCAAACCCTAACACAAGAATACGGGGTGGCGATAATCGCATCCATTGCACATTCAGTTTCACTTGAGTATCTTCCACCTCTTCTGAAATGAAAATAACTCCACACCCGTGGAGCCTTCTTCATTTGAAATGCTGTTCCCAAACGTTAAACAAGTATGATTCAGATTAAAACGACATATATAATGAAGTTGGAATATATCCTATTCGTTCCCTTGTTGGGCGAAAGACATGCGAATCATTGCACATTTGTTTCAAAATTATAAGCGCTGCGACGTTTGTAGACAAAACGTTTTTTGTGTAAATCGGATCGAATTCAGCCAAAAAGGGAAGAACTCAGATATGGCGACGGATGGATCAGATTCTTTCGGTCCTTTTCATTCATTTTCAAGGATTTACACCTGTTTTCGTTACATCATTGGCATTCGGTGCTTGGCCTGTGCTATGTTAACTTTAATATCCATATTAGTGCGTGTTCAAAAAGGGCGGTTTTCAGTACCAAGAAGATGGGATGAAGATAGAAATGGAGTAGCGGAGCGTAGATCGAGCTACGTGAGCAACGGACATTTCGGCTGAATTCCATATTCGATGCTGATGATGCCGTTAGGCAAACTTCGTAATCAAAAGCGGACTTTTTGAACTACCTCTATCAATAAAGGAGGAACACCATTACATGAATCCCTTAGGGCAGCCTTTGCAACTCAAGGCTAACTTCAAGCGGCTGGGGTTGCTTGCGGCGATTGGCCTGATTCTATTTTTTGTATTTCAGATCTTTCCTGCTACCTCATCACAAACGACAGAAATTTCGTCTACGTCCTTCATAACCAAGGAGCAGGCGAAGCAATCCGCACGATCATTCGCAGCTTCTGTGAATGACTATACACTGCCAAATGATGATGCAAAAAACCTGGTAACCTACCAGACACATTCAGATATCTACGGGTATATGGCCAAAACCAAACAACTTGATACCTATAACCAGAAATGGGAAACAAGCTATCCTTACGATGTATTCCGCGTTCGTTTGCCTGATCAAGACAAGGGCGGTTATCTTAATGTTGACGTACATATGAAAACAGGAAAAGTCGTCGGCTTCAAACGGGAACTTCCTTCTTCACTCTATACCGCCATTGAGGCAGAACAAAGCACTGGGAAAGTGACCACATCGCAAGTGCTTGCCGAAGGCAATATGTCTCTGGACGAGAAACAACAGCTCGCGGCTGGCGTTCTGACCGAATTCGGTTATGAAGTGCCGACTCTTCAACTGGATACTCGCGATGGTGAAGCGGGACTGAAGTATACAGATTCTGCAAAAGCCATTGGAGACTCCAAGCTGGAACTGAACTTTACGTTTGAAGAGGGTTCAGTACGATCGTTCGATCCTGGCTTCTCGGTCCCTGAATCCCATACCGATTATGTGAAAGCTCAGACGCGTCAAGCCAACTGGATGACCTATGGCGGCTATGCGTTCCTGACCCTTGTTCTGGGCGTGCTGGCAATCATCTATAGCATTCTGACCCGAACACATACGTCTTTCAAACGCGGGATCATTCTCTCGGTGGTGTATTTCGCAGCTTCGGTGATTGGCACGCTGAACATGATTCCTCTGCTCCAGGCACAGGGATTCTCCAACTTCATGTTAGCGTTCCTGATGTTATTTCAGATAGGCATTACACTGGTCATGAGTGCAACCATCTATCTATCCCTCGTTGCCGGTGACGGCATGTGGCGTAAAATCGGTCTGAACCCTTGGCCTCGTGCCAAAGAACCGGGATACGGAAAATATGTACTTCACAGTATGTATGCTGGTTACCTGTGGGCATTCATTCTACTGGGTGTGCAATCCATCCTGTTCTTCATACTAGAGCGAAGCATTGGCACATGGTCAACGACGTCAGCAGATCAATCTACATTTAATATGAGCTACGCATGGATCTTCCCGATTATGGCCTGGATGGCCGGTATTGGTGAAGAAACTGTTTATCGACTGTTCGGCATTCGTATGATGCAGAAGATTGTGCGTAATACGTTTATCGCATGTCTGATCCCAACCATCATTTGGGCACTTGGACACACATTGTATCCGATCTATCCAGTAATCACCCGTCCCATTGAGCTGATGGTGATTGGATTGCTGTTCAGTCTGATCATGCTGCGTCACGGCTTCATTGCCGTTGTATTCGCTCATGTGATCTTCGACAGCTTACTGATGGGACTCAGCCTGATCTTTATGGGCGATGCCCTCAATATGGCTGCTGGACTCTTCTGGATTGTACTCCCGGCCATTGTTGGATATGTGGTCTACAAATTCAATCCAAAACAAAAAGAGAAGCCGTATGTTACGACTCCTCATCCCGAAGTGCTGCAATAATCTGATTTGCCAATTTGTCACCAATAGATAGAGGCCGGAAGTCTTCGACGCTGGCCTCTTTTATTTTGCGTAAAGAGCCAAAATGCTTCAACAGCAGCTTACGCCGCTTCTCTCCGATCCCCGGAATGGCATCCAAACGGGACGTCACCATCGATTTACCCCGCTGCTCGCGGTGGAACGAGATCGCAAAACGGTGGACCTCTTCTTGTATCCGCTGCAACAGGTAGAATTCCTGACTATCCCGTGGCAGGGAGATGACTTCCGGTGGATTACCGATCATCAACTGCGAAGTCTTATGCTTGGCATCCTTCACCAGACCGCATACCGGAATAAACAGCCCCAGCTCATTTTCCAAAATATCGACCGCAGCCGATATCTGTCCTTTACCACCATCAACCACAATCAGGTCAGGCTGGGTCAGGTTTTCTTTTAATACCCGCTCGTAACGGCGACGGATGACCTCTCTCATCGTTTCATAATCATCCGGCCCTTCAACCGAACGGACCTTGTACTTCCGATATTCCTTCTTATCCGGTTTACCATCGGTAAATACGATCATGGCAGATACCGGGTTCGTACCCTGAATGTTCGAGTTATCAAACGCTTCAATACGGTGAAGCTGGTCCAATCCAATAAAGCGTCCCAGTCCTTCGGCAGCTTTGGATGTCCGTTCTTCATTTCGCTCAATCAAACGGAACTTCTCTTCCAATGCCACACGTGCGTTGTCCACGGCCATGGTGATCATCTGGCGTTTCAATCCACGTTGCGGAATGAGCACTTTAATCTCCAACCACTCCTGTAAAGCAGCAGCAACCTGAGTTGGGTCTTCCAGTCCTGATAGAAGCTTTTCAGTTGAATCAGTTGTATCCGTTATTGGAGCATCCTCTTGCATACTGTCAGGTTGTTCACCTTCTGCCTCAGTGGAACCTCCGTAAGCTGCACGAGTCTCAGCAACCAGTGGTTGGGAAGCGTTACTGTGCTCCACTTGTCCCGTCTGCTCGAATTCTACCGTAACTGCGGCAGATGCTGTTCCGTCTGCATCAGATACCGTATCTGTACTTTCGTCTCCGGTTGACATATCCTTGGGCATTTCCGGCAGCAAAATCTCTTGTGGCAATGCCGGATTATCGCTGTAATACTGTGTTACATAGGACATGAAATCACTGTACGCCTCACCGTAAAACGGGAAGGTTGATACGTGACGTTCAATCATTTTACCCTGACGCATATATAGAATCTGGACACACATCCAGCCTTTATCAATGGCAAAACCAAATACATCACGGTCTCTGGCATCGGCCATCGTAATTTTCTGTTTTTCCATCATCGCATCAATGGCGATTACCTGGTCGCGCAGTTCCTTGGCACGTTCAAAATAAAGATCCTCCGCAGCCTCTTGCATCTTACGCTGCAAATCCTTCTTAATCTCTTCGTGACCACCGCTCAGAAATGAACCAATCTCTTGGGAAATCTGGTCGTACTGCTCCTTCTCCACTTCCTTCACACAAGGGGCAAGACACTGTCCCATGTGATAATAGAGGCACACTTCTTTGGGCATTACACCACATTTGCGCAGTGGATACATGCGGTCGAGCAGTTTTTTCGTTTGGTGTGCCGCATACGAGTTCGGATAAGGTCCGAAGTATTTGGCTTTATCTTTCAGCACACGCCGGGTTACTTCCAGCCGGGGGTGCTTTTCATTTGTAATTTTAAGATATGGGAATGTCTTGTCATCCTTAAGCAACACGTTGTACCGCGGCATATGTTTCTTGATCAGGTTACACTCCAGAATGAGTGCTTCCATGTTACTGCCCGTCACGATATATTCGAAATCACGGATTTCGGACACCAGACGCTGAGTCTTTCCGTTATGACTGCCGATAAAATAAGAGCGTACGCGGTTCTTCAGCACTTTAGCCTTACCTACATAGATAATGGTGCCTTCACTGTTCTTCATCAGGTAACATCCCGACATGTCTGGCAGCAAAGCGAGCTTGTGGCGAATCTGCTCCAATGCTTTCTCCTGATCCTGCAAATCATTGATGAATTGATCCATAATTCGGTGAATCCTCCTTCCCGAAAAAGCTGAAATTCTCACCTTACATGAGTTACTCCGATGACAGAATGACCTTTCGATCGCTGTTATCCCCAAATTTTTTCGATTCCCTTTTTTAAAAGGGAAAATCCGGTGATAAAGGCGAACGCTTCGCTTCTACAGCTCATTTCTGTCCTCTCCGTTAACATGTAAATTTCCAGTTTCATTTTATATAAATAGTATACTTTATATTGTCCTATATAAAGGTATTCGACGCAAAACGCCCCCGGCATGTAAACCGGAGGCGTATGTGTAAGCCTGTAAATTATTGGTGTTTTGCGATAATTCCTTTGAGCGCATCTTTCGAGTTCAGACCAACCACTTTATCTACCGGTTGACCGTCTTTGAAGAAGATCAAAGTTGGAATGCTCATTACGCCAAAGCGGGAAGCTGATTCCGGATTTTCATCCACGTTAACTTTAGCAATTTTCACTGCATCGCCAACTTCTGTGGACAGCTCTTCCAGGATTGGAGCGAGCATTTTACAAGGACCACACCAAGGCGCCCAGAAATCAACAAGAACCGTTCCTTCGCCTTCTACTTCAGCGTTGAAGGATTGATCGGATACGTTAACAATAGCCATGAAATTGTCCTCCTTATATATACTTACGGTTTTATTTTAACCTGTAACGTCGTGAACGACACTTCCAGTATAACACAGGTACGTCAAACTTGTGAATTGAACGCTGCAATGTTCATCTTCCCAACATCAAATCTTCACAATTACAGGATGTAGCATACTAACTGCAAAATCTTTACAAACGCTTTCTTTTCCAAGTATACTAAAATTACTCCGGGTTTCAGCCCCTCCCATACGGGCAAGCTGTTTCCCCATAAGGAGGCAATAACATGGATGCAAATGTGCGGATCAGCGACCCGCGTGAACATGTGAACGAGGAACCCCGCAACGATCTATTTGATCTGATCGCGGGTGTTGCCGGCATGGCTGGCCTGATGACAGTGATCTTTTTCGGTATGGTTATCTTCAAATTCCTCACCGAATAGGACACTCACAGGTCTCACGCAGGACCAGAAAAGCCCGGTTTTCGCGACAATGCGAAAGCCAGGCTTTTTTTGGGACTACTTTAGCTTTTGATTACAATCAGCTCAGCTTCTAAATCGTAAGCTCCACCGATAATTTGAAGATTAACCTTGTCCAGAACCTTTTGGTTCAATTAGATCGGTTTAACGTTTACCGCGCTGATTCTCACCCCGAACGGAGATAACATCCACAAATGGACGAATCCGGTCCATGAGACGCTGGCCTTTATTCATTTCCTCGCCGTCCCGATTGGTGAAACTAAGATGTTTCTCTAGCCCATCCAGATTGTAATTGGACGTATAGAACGTTGGTTTGCGATTCATCCGATAGTTCAAAATGGACCCCATCACATGATCCCGAACCCAAGGGTTCAGATTCTCTGCCCCGATATCATCAAAGATGAGCAGATCACAACTTTTCAAAATATCCGTCATTTCCTTCAGCTTCTGCCCTTCACTGATCATGGATTTCAGATCCTCCACAAAGTCAGGCATATAAATAATGACACCCGTGTGGCCTGCAACCGCCAGTTCATGCAACAGGTAACACATCAGAAACGTCTTGCCCGTCCCGAATGTTCCTTCCAGAAACAGTCCTTGCGGAGATAATCCGTTCTCCTTGGTCTCGCTAATATACCGAAGCACCTGATTCACTGCCGGAGCACGCATCCGATCCTTACCCATAATCTCCACATCGTTGTATCCGGCACTGAGCGCACGCTCGTCCACATAGAAACTGCGAATGCGTTGCTTAATAATATGTTCATTTTGCCGGGCGATATGTTTGGAACAAGGTGCTTTTATATCTATGATTTCGGGTTTACCGTTAAAATGTTCTACTTCCAGTTTGCAAAAGTGGCCCTGAAAATCGTTAGGGCAGTTGTCGAGTCCTGGGCAATTCGCACAGTTCTTAGAGTCTTTGGCGTACTGAAACAGCTTGCTCAGATCGGTCATGAGCTGTGCATCTTGCAGTTCAGGATGACCTGCGCGGAATTCACGTACATACGGATTTTCCATCAATTCCGCCGCAATCCGCCGCGATTGCTCACGAAAGGCAGGGTTCAGCTGCTGAAGCAGTCCTCCCAAGGATTCCATGGCTTCAAGCCCCCTTAATGTTTCAATATAGAATGAACAATGAAGTGTACCCCTGACCATCTTGATGGCATAGGAACTTTCGATCATTTGCAATTCTACTGTTCATTCTATAGAAAAACAACCAATAACTCAACTCATAGATCTGGTAAATAGCGTAACCCTTCTGCCACCGTACGTAATGCCTAGTTTATAGTACACTTGCAGTCCTGTACCTTTTAGTGTGTGTTCAAAAGTCTGTTTTTCGACTCTTTAAACAACTTTGATCAGCGGCGCAAGCCGACAGTAACGATCTCGCATGAATCTGTCTGTATGTTCCATTCCTTGGTGGCAAATGATAATGTTGATGCCTCTTCTATGCTGTTGAGATGAAGTATTTCGCCCTCTTCCTCCAGGATGTTGCTTTTGTATGCCGTTTCGAATGGCTGCGGATTCGCTTGTGATGTTGCAAGCTTCAACGTGGCAGAGTCGGTGGTCATATTGAACCAGCGTAACATGACATCGCCGGAATCTTCATTGACCTTGAGTGAAGAAAAAGCCAAGCCGTCTCCTTGCCATGCAAACGGTGTGTTGTTAGGTGTCAGATAACCCGTGTGTACTTCGGTTTGTGCCAGCGTCCAAGGAACCTGGAACTGATAGGCCTCGATATATGCACCTGACGCTGCACCATTGCCATCGTGGGGAATGATCTCGATCTGAAATGTATGTTCACCAAGGCATTGTGCTTCCGGTGTCGGGAACAAACCCCAGTCTCCGAGTTCGCCCACAGCACGAAGCAGCGTTACGGCGATGGTGTTACGTCCATCTTGAAGGACTTCATATTCATTCAGACCCAGATTGGCTACGACCAATCCCGCCTCTTTTTCACTCACATCCACAAAATTCTGTTGATGCTGTGTATTGCTTGGATTTTGCCACTCCGGTGCAGGCTTGTTATCACGCGTTGCAATTTCGAACATGGAATCCACATGATGAACAGCAGATACAAGATCCGTTGGGAAAAGAGCACGCACCCGATGATCCTTCGCCTGATTGTTGAAGGTTGTTTCCATTTGTACTCCTTTTCCATTACGACTCAGTGATATCACTGTACGAATTTGGAGCGGAATCATTTTAGTTGAACGCTGGGCTTTACGGTATGGATAATAAATCAGCTCCCGTTGTTCCTGATCCAGCATCTCATCCGCAGACTCCGGTATTTCCCAATGATGAATCACTTCAAACGAGGCCAAGTATGATATATCCTCAAGGACCCGAATCTCGGCCTGAAGCTCGTGTGTTGTTCGCGCCACTTCATTCTCTGGTTGCTTGAACATGTATTCATTACCGATATCACCCACATTTTCGTACACCCCAAGGTCCTTATAAGTCCGACCTGTTCGTTTATCCGTGATTGTGAATGAACCGTTGTCTGCAATCGTGACGATCAAATATTGATTCTCCATGCCACGTTCACCACGCAACAGCGTAGTTGTTCTCGACGGAGCACCACTCTTAGCATCATCCGCAAAGTTGACCAAAGCATAAGTCTTCAAGCCCAACGCAGCTACATGCTCTACTTCAAAACGAATACGAACGCGCCGACAGCTATACGGCTGGCGGAAGCGATCATCCGGCAGATCATAGCCAAATTGCAGACCCAGATCCTCCACCGTACATGGAATGTGGTTACCATTTTCATCTACAAGTACGCGGTCTGACAGGTCAACGGCTTTCATCTGCGTCGCCATCTCTTCCAACGTATGTCCATCCCGGAAATACAACCGAGCCGCGTCCAGTTCCATCTGAACTACACCGCTGCGTTCCCAACCCGTTGTATTAAATACCACAACAGGTCGAGCCTGCTCGCCGTAACGCTCAAATATGGAGGTATCGACAGCTGTAGTAATCTGGCTGGTGCTCTCTTCAATTAAAGCCTCTGCTACATGACGGCTCTTATCAAACCGTGTCACCATCTCGCGATGCACCTCATCCACACTGCATCCACAGATGCTGTCATGCGGATGATTTTGCATCAGCGTTTTCCAGGCATACGTCAGTTGATCATGTGGATAGGCATGTCCAAGCAGATAGGCGTAGGATGCCAGGGGTTCAGCCACTTTTTCCAGCATAGTCTGGCCCAGCTGGTTCATCTGTTTCAGATACACACGAGCCGAGGCGGTGTTCACCAGAGTTCCCCAGCCATCGGTACGCTGGCTGCGCAGTTCTCCTTTGACCGTGGACAGTTCATGTTCAGACGATGCTCTCAAAGCTTCCAGATAATCCGGAAAGTTGGAGTGAATGAACTCGATATCGGGATGTAATTGTTCAGCCATGCGAATCGCTTCTGGCAGATCTCGCTGAATCGGCTGGTGATCACATCCGTTCATGTACAACAACTCATTGGTCGATGCATATTTCTCGGCATCTGCAAGCTTGGTTTCCCAGAACTTGCGGGCCGATTCCTCGTCTACTGGAACTTCATTTCCGTTGGAGTACCAGTTGGCAAACAATACGCCGAGCACTTTTGATCCGTCTGGTCCTTCCCACATCAGCTCCGAGAAGCTTGATTCATATCCGGCATCCGATACCGTATTGTTAAATCCCGTCGGCTTCACACCACGTCCAAAAAACACATTATCAATGCCTGATTGCTGCATCAGCTGTGGAGTCTGCCCGACCAATCCAAATGTATCGGGAAAGTAACCAATTTTCGAAGGGGTGCCGTAACGTTTGGCGTCCTTATGTCCAACCTGCATGTTGCGCACATTGGCTTCTCCGCTCGTCAGAAACGCATCCTGCAAAATGTACCATGGTCCAATCACAATCCGCCCATTGCGGATATGCTTCTCCAGTCTTTCCTTCTGCTCCGGTCGAACCTGAAGATAGTCATCGATAATAATCGTTTGTCCATCCAAATAAAAGCTTTTATAGTCCGATCCCTCATCAAGCTGATCCAACAGTGAATCGACGAGCTGAATAAGACGCATATGATGCTTCTCATACGGCAAGTACCATTCCCGATCCCAGTGGGTATGCGAAATAATATGTGCTCTCTTTTTCTTGGTCATCGTGTTATCCCACCTCTTTCATCTTGTTGTACAATCTCAACCTCATCAGGGCGATACACCGTAGTCAGCTTTCCGGAAGCATCCGTGGCAAACAGCACCGAACGATTTTTTTCCAGTTGGAACGCATACGATACACCTGTACGTTGATCTCTCACGTGAACTTCATGGTTCAAGGCAAACTCCGATACAAATACATACAGATTTCCTTTTGGAAAACTCAACTTCCGGCCGTAGATCCCAGCGATATCCCCGCCAGATATCCATTCCAACTCCTGTTCGATGCCCGAAATCTCGGTTGCATAACGATACAATTCAGCAAGTGGCTCGTCCCGTCCATTTAACTCGAGCGGCAGTGGAGTCCAGATTAATTTCCCTTTGCCCAAAGGCAGAACGTGTACTTCATCTGCTGTACCTTTATCCCCGTGAAGCAACGTCTCCTTTACCACCTCGGCGATACGACGCCGTCCATAGGTCACCCGGTGATTCACGCCATTAATATTCAGCAGTTCTTCCCGCTGTACGTTACCCAGACTGCGTTTACCTACGATATGATCGGCCCGGTCAGTTGCCTTCCAGTATGCGTCCAGTCCCAGCGGCCCTGTAATGAGCAGGCTCGTGCCTTCCTTCTCCGCAAACGTGAGCAATTGTTGAAGTGCATCGCTCTCCATATTGTGCGGACTCGGTACGATAATCAGTTTCGGTGGCTGCTGCTCCAACGCTTCCAGATGATATTCGGATAACGCACGGAATGGCAATTTCAGATCATAAGACATCACGCGAGTAAGCTTTGTTGTGGCATCATAGGCGAGGGCACGGTTGGAGAAGTCATTGGAATACGGGAACACCACTGCAATATCCTCCAGATCGCGGTCTTCAAAGAGATCACGAATGCCATCCATGAATCGGCCAAAATCATAAGACACATCCGCCTCGGGTTTCTCCGTACCATCTGCACGAAGGGCCCCAATATGGGACTCATTGGCATTATCCATATAAAAGTTGGTGTTCCAGATCCATTGCACGGCGCCAGCGCCGCCTGTCGAGAAAGCATAGGCGTACTTTCGTTCGAGAATACCACGAAGCTCCTCTTCCGTACGCTTAGCTCGCCCATCGGGGGTTTCCACATACATGATGCCCGTCTCCTGAATGAGATTTGGCTTATGTGGCGTTTTAGCGAAAATGCCATCCCAGATCAGATCATCGTTTAACCACCAGGAGTGCACGGTTGTATAATCCACTTCACGTTCATAGAAGAAAGGCGAAGGACGCTGTGCACCAAGGGCTTCGTCCTGTCCCACAGTGACCAGATGATTCGGTACCAGATCCTTGATCGTACCTACAAGCTCTCTTGCCCAAACATTGTGCATCTCCATAGAGAAGAGACAGTAATCGAGCCAGCGTGTTCCCTTTTTGGCCTTGTGCATGTCCTGTACATCAAAATTAATCTCTTCCGCCTCGGGGATAGCCGCGGCTGCAAAGTTCGGAAGCTGCTTCGGTGACATGTTCCATGCCTCCTGCAACGCTTCAATTGTCTGATGCCGCTGCTCAAGCCAAGTGATATAAGCCTGCTGTTCATATGAATCCCTTGCCGAGCGTGGGCCAGCCGAGAAGATGCGCACCGGATCAAACATCGATGGCTCATTAATCAGATCCCAGTCCACATGGGTTGTATGCGTGTGACGACTGACGATGCTGCGGATAAAACGTTTCTGAGCCTCGACACTCTGCGGGTCCAAATACGGATTCGTGCCTTCCCATGTCTCCGGTGTAAAGGAGAAGAAGGTGAATGTGACCTGTAAGCCGTGGCGTTTTGCCGTTAAAATAAATGCATCAATGGCACGAAGCACATCCTCTGCCATATGTCCGTCCACCTGCATCATGTTGCGATAGGCGGTCCAGATTCCCGTCCGAATCCAGTTGATGCCGGCTTTTGCCATCTGAGCCATGTCTCGATCCCAAACATCCGCATTCGGCAGAAACAGAAATTTCCGTGCCACATCGGAGGTCATGTAGGTCATGCCCACAACTGGGAGAGGACGTCCGTCTTTTACAAAATAGTCCCTGCTGCGGGTAATCACTTCCCCTTCTGCCAGCAGTGCAGCATCCTGTCCCCAGAAGCCTTGACGCAAGGTCCGAACTTCACCGTCAGGAGCCTGCGCCTGGCATACGATCCGATACAGCCCACTTTCAATGGATACCGGGAGAAGTATACGTTCGAAACGCTGCTCACCGGAAAGTTCCATCTCCAGTCGATGGCTCCATACCTTCTCCGTCGTGCCACTTGTGCGATCTTCATGCTCGACTGTTATGTCGAATGCCCACAGCTCGGACTCGGTAAGTCTGTTCCCTGCTCGCTGTAAAATCTGGCCTTGAAGTGTGAGTATAGCCCGCTCATCTGGCTCATACGAAGCATAATTCGTTTTGAGGGATAACTCAGTTACACCTTGCGCACAGAATTGCGCCCATTTCACAATCTCGGCAGCGCCATCCTGCGTCCAGAATGAGGTGGTCAGCGGCAGATGTACAAACATCCAGCGTGAACCTACGAAAGTCCCGCGCGAGTTTTCCCACAGAACGACCGGAGCGGCGACACTGCGCCCGTCTTTACTCATGCCACGAAGCAATGGATAAATCTGCGTACTCATCGGTCCTGATGACCCCATCTGGTGGGGCAGATCACTTGTTTTGGTTGTATGTGGAACCAAATTCCATGTATCTGCCTTCTCGAACAGCCCCTCTTTCCCAGTGAGAAGCGGGATCTGTTCGGATGAAGTGTACGATTGCACATTGGCAGAAGATACGTTCAGTGCCTCATGAATATAGAGTTCCTGATGATACGCGGTCTGCTCGGACTCTACAACCCATGCCCCATTTTCATATCGAACCGGACGTTTGAAGGGTGCGCCCCCCACACTGATCAGGCTTCCGCCCTGATGCAAGTAAGCGGCAATCTCCGTCCAGGCGAACTTGGGAAAATAGGGTGCATGCATATTGACCAGACATCCTTCACCTGCTGTGGTCTTCAAAGCCTCTGCGAGTTCTTCGGCGTTTACAACGGTGATCTCTTCAACTGCTTTCCATGTATTCAGAGCCTCATGAGTTGGAGAAGCACCTTCCATCGGAAACGCAGGATCAGCGAAGATAATCAGCTTTTTATCATTAGGTTGGATACTCATAACAGGCCATCCTTCATCGATCTGTAGACCAACTGGGAGAACAGGCTGTTGGACCATGCAAACCATTTTCGTGTAAAAATCGTTGGATCATCGGCGTGGAAGCCTTCATGCATATAACCTGTATCTGCATCTGTCGCTTCGAGCATGCGAATAATCTCCAGTTTCTCCTCGGCAGACTGCGCAGTCAGTCCTTGCATGGACAATCCCATATGCCAGATGTAATCTGGTGGGGTGTGCGGACTTCCGATCCCTTTGGCAACCTTACCCTCATAATAGAACGGGTTCTCTTTGCTCAGGGCAAAACGGCGCGTATTCTGGTAGATCAGATCATCCGCTGTGACGTAACCCAGATATGGAATGGACATAAGTCCCGGTGTACCCGCATCGTCCATGAGACAGTGGTTGCCATAACCGTCCGTCTCGTACGCATAGATCGGTCCAAATTCCGGATGACGATAAATACCATACAACTGAATGCCGTGATCCACGTCCTGCTCCAGATCCTTCAATTCCTGCAAAAGTTCCATATCCCGGAACACCCACTCGGCAAACTCCTGCATTTGGCGCAGAGCGACAACCGCGAACATGTTGCCAGGGATATTGTAGTGGAAGTCACACGCATCATCACTGGAACGGAAACCGGACCAGATCATACCCGTGTAGTTGACTGGCATACCCTTTCCGTGATTGCGCAGGGAATCTGTTGGGATACCGTTATTGCGAGTGAAGCGATATGGAGATTGTTCCATGTGATGCTGTTCGACTTTGAACAGGTCCACGATTTTACGCATCGCTGCTTTGAAGCTTGAATCAAAAATGTCGGTCAGCTCGGTTTCCTTCCAATATAAATAGGCCAAACGTACAACAAAACATAATGAGTCAATCTCGAATTTGCGTTCCCACACCCAAGGTGACATCTCGGTCTCGTCCGTCGTGTTCCAATGCCAGTCGTTAGCAGTCTCATTGAAGGCATTGGCATATGGATCGATGTGAACATATTGGATATGACGTTTGATCAGCCCGCCAATAATGCGTTGCAGGTCCTCGTCTTCTTTTGCAAACGGAATGTAATGTACCACCTGCTCCACGGAATCACGCAGCCAGGAAGCCGGAATATCTCCTGTGATAACAAAAGTCGTACCGTCCTCCATCAACTTAGTTGTTGTTTCTATAGTGTTGGGGAAGCAGTTTTTGAATAATTGAAGCAGTTTTGGTCGGTGTGCCAGTTTCTGTTCTGCTTCTTTGAGCACAGCCTGAATAGATTGTGGCAAGCCAACAGGCGGCATTGGTATTTTGGGTAATCTGAACTGTTCCATGGATGAGTGCAACTCCTTAAACAAATTGAATGGTATAGCTATACAGGATGAAACAAAAAATTTACACGGGATCACTGCGCGGTCAGAAAGATCCTCCGATCGCTGTTATCCCCAGATTTTTTTGATTCCCTTTTCTAAAGGGTAAAATCTGGGGATAAAGGCGAACGCTTCGCTTCTTCGAATTCTTTCTGTCCTCTCCGTTATCGTGTAAATTTTTAGTTGAACATGTATAGCTCAAAAATATTTCAAAAAGGTTTACCGCAGTAGCACGGTTTGTATTTGGTAAGGTTTAAAAGATAATGTAATCTGGCCATTGGTATGGGCCAGTGGTTTGATCGGTTCTTCCAGTGCGTTGGAGTGATACGCCTGTTCAAAGGCATGTGGCCATTGCAATGTGATGTTTTCGCGTTTTCCTGATGATTCATAGAAACGAAGGACTGTTCCGTGCCCATCCTCTGCCATTTTGACCGTATCGAGAATGACGTGATTACTATTAAAGTTAATCCATGAGCCTGTTGCTGGACGAGAATGTGCGGCAGTTGCCGTTGGAGATACTTGAGCACCTGCGCTTTGTTGTACTTGATCCCTCTGCTGCACTTGTTGTACCTGCTCCGTCTGTTGCCCTTGGTTCACCTGCTGTACCGTCACTTCATGATTCAACTCGGCGGCCTGACGTACGGTGTGTGCTGTTCTCCAGTCTCCGTCGTGTGGATACAGGGAATAGGTGAATTCATGTTCTCCCAGATCAGCCGTGCGATCCGGCCATTTGGGTGCACGCAGCAAAGACAAGCGAATCGTGCTTCCCTGCACGTCGTACCCGTACTTGCAGTCATTGAGCAGGCTCACGCCGTATCCATATTCGGATACATCTGCAAAGCGATGTCCACAGACTTCATACTGCGCTTGTTCCCAGCTTGTGTTGCGATGTGTTGGGCGTTCCAGTGAGCCAAATGGAATTTCAAATGTTGCCTTGGAGGTCACCACATCAATCGGGAAACCAACTTTCAGAAGTTTGTGATTTTCGTTCCAGTTCACCTGTGTCTGGAAGTCGATACGTCGTGAATCATGATAAAAGACGATATCTTGTGTGATTTCCGATTGATGTAGCTTCCAATGGAAACGCAGGATATCCTTCGTTGTACCCGCCAGCACCAGCTTTTTCTCCAACAGTTCCACTTCGCCAGCAATCTGTTCTTCATAACGACTGTCGATATCCCATGCATCCCAAAGCGTTGGACGATCGTGGAAGAAGTGAAGTTGATTGCCTCGTTCACCCGGCTTCAACATCTCACGCTCTGCGGTTTTATCCCACAGGCGGGTGATCTCCCCACGTTCATTGAACTGCACATGATAAAAGGCGGTATCCCATGTATCATTAAAGGTTGGTTGTGCGGCAAGGGCGGTCATTTCCCGTACATTCGTTTCCCTTGTATTTTCCGGTACAAGCCAAATCGTTTTATATCCAAACGCCGGAATGTCTGTCACGAGAATAGACATGCTGCCATCCTCCCAATCCATCCGCAAGCGCTGGCCTTTTTCATCGATGCCGTAGCGATCCAAGCCATCCTGCACAGGAAGTTGAACGACTGCACTCCGTTTCCAGCCCAGGCTGTTGAATACAACATAGGCTACTGAACCTTCCGGTCCCTCTGTGTTGATACCCGTTGTCAATGCAGCAATGCCTTGATCCAGTCCGGTTCTGCCCAATTCAAATACCTGAACATATTCCTCATTCGAAGTGACGTAGGACTCCGTAATTGCCGAGCCCGGTATAATATCGTGGAATTGATTCAGCAAAATTAATTTCCAGCCTTCATGCAGTGCTGAACGCACTTCAGCTTCTGCATCTGCCTCCATATCTGGCAGAGCGAGTGTATTCCACAGCTCAGCTTCTCGATACAGAACCTCCGCTTTCCGGTTGTTACGCTTATTGCGCGCATGGGTCGTATAGGTTCCCCGATGTAACTCCAGATACAGATCGCCATGCCACTTCGGAAGTACAGGTTGCTCCTTTTCAATTCCGGCAAAGAAAGCTCCAGCTGTGCTATATCGGCTCGCAGGCTGACCTACCATCAGGTCTGCGCGATCCACATACTCCAGCATCTCGCGTGTTACACCACCGCCGCCATCACCGTGTCCGTATAGAAGCATATGCTCCGGATGAGTTGCTTTCTCACGGTAGGACTGCCAGTGATCATGAATGTCCTTCGGCAGGGTGTGTTCGTTAACCCCATGATTGAGGTAGGACAGGATCGGTGTGCCGTCAATACCCACCCAGTGGAAGAGATCGTATGGAAACACATTTGTGTCGTTCCATCCGAGCTTTGTTGTCATGAAATATTCCACATTGCCATGCTTCAAAATCTGTGGCAGGGAGGCACAATACCCAAACGTATCCGGCAACCATTCAATCTGTGATGTCTTGCCAAACTCCTCCATATAGAAACGCTGACCATATAACATCTGGCGAATCAGGGACTCCCCGCTCGGGATGTTCAGATCTGGCTCAACCCACATGCCGCCAACCAGTTCCCAGCGGCCTTCTACAATCCGCTGCTTCACCCGCGCGTAAAGCTCGGGATCATGCTCCTTCAGAAACGCATATAGTAAGGGTTGGCTCTGGGAATAAACATAGTCCGGATATTCATTCATGAGTGCATCCACGGTGGAGAAAGTACGGCTCGTTTTGCGTACCGTCTCACGTACAGGCCACAGCCAGGCAATATCAATATGGGACTGTCCCACCATATGCTCCAGACCTTCCGCGTTTCCGCCAATCTCACGCACATGATGCTTCAGATTATTCTCAATCTGACGAATACCCTCTCCCTGCTCAATCTCTTCTGCTGACATGCCTACAAATTGATCCATCGCACGATACACCAGTTCTAACAGGCGAACCCGCCGAAAGTCACTTTCCGGTAGCAACACAGCCGAATCACGGACAATAATGACGGTATACATCAGACTACGAACCGCTTCATTGGGTCTCACCAGCAAGCTCGTAATTGATGTGATTGGCGGCTGAATAACCGCCTGTTGATTCAACGGGTCTACAGGTTCAGGTACCGGATCAAACATCTCGATCTCCAGTTCTGGAGCGTTTCCGACTTTGGATGGATCAAGCGTGACGTAGGTATGATTGCGATCAAGGCCCTGATAAGAGTTCCCATTTACCCGAAGCAAGCCTTCTCCGCCTGTCTCAAATACAAGCCCATAAGGTGTTTGCTGCCATGTAGCAGGAATCTCCAAACGTGTTCTGAAAAAATAAGTCGTTCCCTGTTTGCTCGGAAAACGCTCAAAATCTTGCCCTTCGGGGTACTCACCCTGATCCTCATACTGTCCTGGCACATTATAATAAGCGCGGGTAATGTCCCAGTTGCGCAGCTGTAATTGCTCCAGCCACTGATGTTCGGACAACTCGCGAATAAATCGTCTGATACGTTCCAACGTCTTACGCCTCCCTTACGGTCAGTTCGGCTATTTGCGTATCGTTTACGCTGCTGCCGATATGAATATGGAATTGTCCCGGTTCAACGACAGGCTTCAAATCACGACCAATATACTGCAGCTGCTCGGCCCCGATGTGGAATTCCACGGTCTGTGTCTCTCCCGGCTCCAGGTTCACTTTTGCAAACCCCTTCAGTTCCTTGGCCGGACGAGTTAGTGAGCTGACCACGTCAGAGATGTACATCTGTACAACTTCTGCACCTGCATAACGGCCGGTGTTGGTCACGTTCACCGATACCGTAACTGAATCATCAGTTGTCATAGATGCAGCACTCAGCTGCGGTTCACTGTACTCATATGTGGTATAGCTAAGTCCGTATCCAAATGCATAACGTGGCTCCAGATCCTCTTCGAGGTAACGTTTGCCTCGGGAACGTTTGCCGTTATAATAGATCGGTAATTGGCCGACATGCTTCGGAATGGAGATCGTCAATTTGCCTGACGGATTCACATCACCGAATAAAATATCTGCAATGGCACGACCGCCCTCTTGACCCGGATACCACGCCTCCAGAATCGCATCGGCATGTTCATCCACCCAAGGTTCAGTGATGGGACGACCATTAATGTAAACAACGACAAGTTTCTTGCCGAGCTTGTGAATCTCCTGAATCAGTTCCAACTGTACTCCGGCAAGACCCAATGTCATCCGGTCGATCCCTTCGCCACACTCCATATCATTCCAGGAGTTATCCGAGACATTGGAAGCGCCCGTCTTCAGATCAATTGTTCCTTCTCCAAAGTCACGCGCACTGGAGCCACCAACCACCATAATGACTGTATCTGCCTGGCTGGCAACTTCAAGGGCACGCTCGAATCCTTCTTTTGAATCACCTTTGATCCGGCAGCCTGGTGCATAAAGAAGCTGATCTGTACTGCTGTCACCAGTCAAAGGGCCAACAGGACTCTTCTCCGTTTGCCCATCCACATGATTAGCCAGCTTACTGCGAATCCCATCCAGTACCGTCGCCACTTTCGACTTCGGTTGCGGAGATGTGTAATCGCCCAGTTGATTGTAGGCCTGATCCGCATTTGGACCAATCACGGCAATCCGGCCCACATCTGCTAACGAGAGGGGTAACGTGTCAGCCTCATTTTTGAGAAGTACAACCCCTTCCGCAGCCAACTGGCGTGCCAGTTGAATATGCGCTTCACTTCCAATTACTTCTGCTGCCCGATCGGCATCCACATAAGGCTGTTCGAATAAGCCCAGTCTGAACTTCAACGCCAGCACGCGAGAGGTAGCCTGATCCAGAACCTGCATATCAAGCTTGCCTTCTGCCACCGCCTGCACCAGATATTGCCCAAACATCTCACCGGACATTTCCATATCGATGCCTGCCTCAATCGCCTGTACGGAAGCTTCCATTCCATCTGCCGCGACATCATGCCCACTTGCCAGCATGTTGATCGCACCACAATCCGTAATGACCAGACCGTCAAAGCCCCAATCCTTACGCAAAACATCTTCCAGCAATTCCGTATTCACGGTGCAAGGCGTGCCATCAATTTCGTTATATGCTGGCATGATTGACGCAGCGCCCGCTTCCACCGCTTTACGGAATGGATAGAGATCCACTTCCAGCAGCTCGCGCCAGCCCATATGTACAGGCCCTGCATTACGTCCGCCTTCTGAGCTGCCATAACCAACAAAATGTTTCAGCGTTGCCGCTACTGTATCTCCACGGTCAAGACTTTCACCCTGAAGCCCTTCTACGGAAGCAACTGCCAGCTCTCCAATGAGAAACGGATCTTCACCGAAACATTCCTCCGTACGTCCCCAGCGCGGATCACGCACAACATCCAGTACCGGAGAATAGGTGACCGCACCACCTTGAGCACGTGTCTCCCGTGCTACTGCCCGGCACATCTCCCGATACAGATCCACATTCCAGGTGCTCCCCAGTAAAAGAGGGACAGGATAGACCGTTCCGTCAATAGCCATATGACCATGCGAGCACTCTTCCCCGATCAGAATGGGAATCCCCAGTCTGGAATGTTCTATTGCATAACGTTGAATCAAATTGACCGCCTCAGCGCCTTCTCTGGCGGATAGTCCATTTTCCAGCGTAACGCCCGTCCACGGATCTGCGCGAAGTGCACCATAGAGGGAGCCGACGCCCCCATTTTCCACTTGCTGTTTAAAGGATTGGTTTAACGTGATGTTCCCTTGATCATTCGTATAGGTCTGCCAGCCAAATGGCTGCGTAAGTTGACCTACCTTTTCTTCCGTAGTCATCAGGCTAAGCAGGTGTTGTACCCGTTCCTCTACGGATTTGCTTTGGTCCTTATAAGTCATCAATCTGCATCTCTCCAATCCTATAACGTGATCCGGCTATTCTTTGACCGCGCCCACCGTCAGACCCTGTACAAAATAACGCTGGAAGAACGGATAAGCGAATATAATCGGCAACGTAGCAAGCACAACCATCGCCATTCGGGACGTATCCTGCGGAATGGACTGCATGGCTGCCAGACTCATCGAACTGTTAGCAGAGTTCTGCTGGATAAATTGAATACTCGACTCAATCCGCATTAACATGGATTGCAGTGGTACCAGATTCGGATTATCGATGTATAACAGCGCATTGAACCAATCATTCCAGTAACCGAGTGTACTGAACAACCCGATGGTTGCCAGTCCCGGCAAGGAGAGTGGAACCACGATTTTCATAAAGGTATAGAACTCACCGGCGCCATCAATCTTCGCCGATTCAATGACTGCATCCGGTACACTGGTGGAGTAGAATGTACGCAGGATCATAATATAGAAGGCATTCATCGCCAGCGGCAGAATCAGTGCCCATAACGTATCTTTCAACCCAAGCAGCTGGGATACGACCATATAGGTTGGAATCATCCCGCCGTTGAACAGCATGGTAAGAATTGCAAAGATGGAGAAAAATCTCCGATATCTGAAGCTCTTGCGGGAAACCGCATACGCATACAGCGACATGAGAATCAGACTGATGATGGTACCAAGTACCGTCACCAGGATGGTAACTCCATACGCCCGAAGCAGCGTGTCTCCACTCTGCCAGACAAACTGATATGCCGCGAGACTCCATTCTGCCGGAATCAGACGATACCCATCACGGGCCAGTGCTTTCTCGTCCGTAAACGAAATGATGACTACAAATATAAAAGGAAATACACAGATCAGAGCGAATAGACCTGCGATGATGTTCATGATCACGTTCCAGCCGTTGGATACGTGGTGGAAGTCGCGTTTTTTAACAAGCCCTGCTTGAGCCATAGTGGTTCACTCCTTTCCCTGTCCTAGAATAGGCTGCTGTCTTTATCTACTTTGCGAACAACATAGTTGGAGATAATAACAAGCACAAAGCCCACCACGGATTGATACAATCCCGCTGCTGTACTCATGCCGATCTCACCACTAGTTTTCAAACCTCGATATACATACGTATCAATAACATTTGTCACGGAATAAAGCGTACCCGAATCCCTTGGCACCTGATAGAAGAGTCCAAAGTCGGCATAGAAAATGCGGCCTACGGCCAGCAAGGTCATAATCGTGATGATGGGCGACAGCAACGGAATCGTAATATTGCGAATCTGCTGCCATTTGCTTGCTCCATCAATCATGGCTGCTTCATACAGTGATTTATCAATCCCCAGTATGGAAGCCAGATAGACAACGCTGCTATAACCTATGGTTTTCCATAGCGCTACGAATACCAGAATATACGGCCAATATTTCGCCTCGGAGTACCATTGAATTGGTTCCATCCCAAACCAGCCGATAATCTGATTCAACATCCCGCGATCCATGCTCAAGAAGCTGAATGCGAAGTAACCAACGATAACCCAGGATAGAAAATACGGCAGAAACATGCCGGTTTGATACAGTTTGGCGAGTCGTTTATTGACTAGTTCCGAGAGCAGGATTGCCAATGCCACAGCAAACACCAGTCCCAGGAAGATAATGGCGATGTTATAAAAGAGGGTGTTGCGTGTAATGAGCCATGCGTCACTTGTGCTGAACAGGAATTTGAAATTGTCCCAGCCAACCCATTCACTCTTCATCAGACTTGCCCAGAACCCTTCACGGCTGAATCGATATTCTTTGAAAGCAGCCACTGTACCCACGAGTGGCAAGTAGGAGAAAAAGAAGAACCAGATGGCGCCTGGTAGCACCATGAGCAACATGACTCGGTTTCTAATCAGGTTTTTCAAAAATGTAGTCATTGTGGAGATCCTCCTTCAGGCTTGAATGAAAAAGGACCGGACGCGATAAGCAGCCGCCCGATCCTTACGATGTACTGTTACTTGTTTTCCGCTCTCCAGGCATCCAGCTGGCTTTGGGCTTCAGCCATTACTTTCTCCAGTCCGGCTTGATTGAACTTCTCAATCACTTGATCCAGATTGGCTGCCGGGTCCAGTGTACCTGTCATCAGTGCTGCCCAATATTGCTCTTTCACGTTCTGTACCGCCGTCAGTTCGGACGATACATTGCTTGCATCAAAGTTAAAGCTGAGGATCGGGGAATTGACACCTTCAGCGTTAAACTTCTTGAACTCATCCCATTTGTTATCCGGGTCATTGCTGTTCAGATAGAGCAGCATGTTGTTCCCAAGGGAGTATGAAGGCATATCGTAGTTTTTCGATTCAGGCAGATTTTCCATATGTGTGTCATCCACTTTTTTGTAGTGTGTGCCCTCAATACCGGAGTCCACCATATTACGCAGCACAGGATCTGTATTGAGCAGGTTCAGGAATTCCATCGCTTTCTCCGGATATTCCGAGTTCGCCGAGATGGCCATAATGGAGCCTTGTACAGATGTATTTGTTATAATTGCTTCACTTGCAGGTGTTGAAACGACTTGATAACCGTAACTTGCAGACCATTGATTGTCCGCGAGCGGCTGCGTCTGTGCACGATCCAGGAACCAGTTACCCGATGTTGTCAGGTCGTTCGTGGAACCTGTTGTTGCCGCTTCTGCCGATACATAACCAGCCTTGTAGTATTTGTGCATCGTAGTAAGTGCTTCTTTCATTTCAGGTGTTTCCAGTATGTTTACAAGCTTATAGTCTGTTGTATCCAGCTTGATTGCCATTGGCAGATTCTGAATGACATAGTCATAAGGCACGTAAGGAACATAGTTTTTATCCATGGCAAATGGTGTTACACTCGCCTCGTTTTCCTTAATTGTTTTGAGCAGAGGCTCCAGACTGTCTAACGTACGAACGCCAGAGATGTCCAGCTTATATTTATCAACCAGCATTTGGTTAAAGCGCCATACCTCTTGTTGTGGCAGCTCTTTGTTAGCTGGAATTCCGTAATTGTGTCCGTCTACCTTGGAACCGCTTAGGAATGCAGGATCAATGGTCTTGGTAAGATCCTGACCGTATTCAGCAAGCAGGTCATCCAGTTCAAGGAATGCACCTTTTCTGGCATTTTGTACATAATCGAATCCACCAGAAGAAGTGAATAGAATGTCCATTGGCTCACCGGATGCTACGTTAACCTGCATTTTCTGCGGGTAGTCACCCCAGTCAACCATCTTCATCGTTACCGTGGCATTAATTTTCTCTTTGGTATACTTGCTCACTTCTTCCATCACTTTGTTGACGTCTTTCTGAGGGGTACCGATGGTATACCAGATCAACTCTACCGCGTCATCTCCAGCTCCCCCGGATTCTGAAGCATCTTTGCTTCCTCCACAGGCACTAAGAACAAGTGTAACGGCCATTAACAATGCAAGAACGAGTGAGAAGCGTTTTCTTTGTTTACTCATTTCTTTGATCCTCCCTTTTCGTGTTCCCTTAGGCTCTACTTACTAACTGCTTTAACCTTATCGAATGAAAGCATTTACAAAAAGAAGATAAACTTAAGTTTTCGAGGTACAAATTAAAGAGAAATCGTCCTTGGGCATCTATTTTGTACCTATTTAAATAAATCGCTTACATGAAAGAGACATGCCGGGTAACGTATGCCATGATTTTCATCCATGCCATTCCTGTTCCCGATATGTCTCTTGGCTCTCTGTCCGCATGGTTGGATCTACCCGTCACCGAATTAACCAAACACCTTGAAATCAGTCGGTGAAATTCCTACATATTTGCGGAACTGTTTATAGAAATACCCCGTCTCCCAATACCCTACATTTCGGGCGATCTCATGTACCTTCAGATTGGAATTGCGTAGTTGCTCCTTCGCACGTTCAATCCGGTATTTGTTGATATATTCGGCAAACGTCTCCCCGGTCTCCTTATGGAACAATTGTCCCAAATACACCGGATGCAGATGATAGTGGGCACCCAGCAGCTTCAGGGAAAGTTCTTCTGCGTAGTGTTTGTCGATATGCTGAAGCACCTGGTTTACAATTGGATTTTTCAGATCCTGCAATAGGGATTGGATCGTCTGCGACCCAACCTGCTGAAGCGCCCGCACGAGTTCATCAAAAGTACCACTGTCCAGTACAAGTTGAAGCCCTTGTTGGTATATGGCAGACTCATCCGAGTGTTTGATGCTCTCCAGTTCCATTTTGAAGCGAATCACAACTTCCAGTGCGGTATTCTGTAACTCCCCAGGTGTAAGCCCATCGCGATGCTGTTCAAAATCCATGCGAATCCGGTCGGCAAGTTGTTCTGTATTGCGGGATAGAATGAGTTTGGCATACTCCCTCCATTCAATGAAAAAGGTCGCCGTTGAACTTCCGCACCTTTCCAGCATGGCATGGTCGATGACTTTAAGGTCGGGATAAATCATCACATACTGGAGTGCTTTTTTGGCCTCGGCATAACTGGTCGGCGCATGGTATAACCCTTTCATCAATCTGCCTGCTCCAATGCGTGCCGCCGGATGGGTTACGGTTATCTCATCAGATAATGCCTGCAAGCCATCCATCAACTTCTGTTCCTCGTCACTCGTACCCTGAATATTGGCAATAATGACGATGTCTCCATCGATATCATGAAATACGTTCAGATGGCGTCTGTCTCTCAGCATCTCTTCTACACGTTCAAACATGCCAGGTACTTGCCCTTTGTCACGCAGAATGGCCACAGCAACGTCCGGTGCATCCAGCGAAAGGTTCATGAACTGGGCACGTTCTTCAAATTCGGTAGCTGCAATCTGTCCCGTAAGCCATCGATGAAGAATGTTATCTTTCAGAATCTGGATGCCATACGCATCATCGGCTTGAGGTGATACCGTATGATCCAGCTTGGAGGCGGTGTTGCTCAGCGTGGATTCCAGTTCCTCTACATTAATCGGTTTGAGCAGATAGTTTTCAATCCCCAGCTGCATGCCTTCCTTCAGATATTCGAACTCATTGAAACCACTGAGGATAATGACCTTAATCTCAGGTTTCACTCGCCTTGCTTCCCGAATCAGGTCAAGACCATTCATGAGTGGCATGGATATATCCGTGATCAGAATGTCCACAGGCTGAGAAGAGAGCGCTTGTAACGCCGCTTGTCCATTGCCCGCATGACTAACAATTTCCATTCCAAACGAAGACCAGTCCACAATATCGTATAAACCTTCAATGATGAATGGCTCATCGTCCACAATAAACACCTTGTACATATTACACACCTGTCCCTTCTGTATGTGGATAACGCACCCTGATTCGTGTTCCTTCTCCGAGGGTGCTCTCTATGGTGATACCGAACTCTGGCCCATACAGGAAGCGCAATCGACTATGGACACTGCGTAGCCCGAACATCTGACCAGACTCTTCAGGACGTTCCAGTTCTTCAAGGATTTCCGTCAGGCGTGCCGGATCAATGCCTTTGCCATTATCTTTGACTTCCACTTGCACCACATTATCCGTCTCTTCCACAACAATGGATAATCGGTTATCCGAACGTTCTGTTTGAATGCCGTGTACGACATAATTCTCAATAATGGGTTGCAGCGAAAGTTTGACCACAGGGTGTTGATAATATGCAGCATCGATCTGGATCGTATATATGAAAATATCCTTGTAGCGGATTCGGAATAACTCCAGATACAAGCGGCAAGCTTCCATCTCATCCTTCAGCGTATAATTTTTCTTTTGCTGTACCAGGCTCTTGAACAATACGGATAAACTATAGATCATCTCGCCAACATCTCTCGCCCCTTGGGATATCGCCCTCATCCGAATCACTTCAAGCGTATTGTAGAGAAAATGAGGGTTGATACGCGCCTGTAACGCGACCAGTTCGGTCTCCTTCTGTTTGATTTCGGCTTTGTAGACCCGTTCAATGTACAGATTCAGCTCGTCCAGCATATCGTTGAAGCTATGTGAGATCTGCCCCAGTTCATCATCTCGCGGATCGTCGATTCGAGCCGTCAAATTGCCATATTTCACTTTTTGGGTGAAGCGGATAATTCGACGGGTTCGTTTGGCAAAGTTAATAATGAAAAATGCCGGAACCAGCACGGCAAACAAAATACATACGATACTGATCGAGATGATGGTATTGCGAATACCCGCATAGGTTTCAGCCATCTCTTCTACCGGAACGGTGCCAATGACCACATACCCCTGATCAGCGGAGACAAACTTGTTCACATACATGTTCTGCTCCTTTTTCATTGAATCCATATCCGTCTGATCAAACAGGGAATCGGCTACATTCACGTAGGGATACTTCTTCCCGTAATAATGATTGTTGGAGTCAAATAACACTGTCCCTTTCGCCGATAACACCACGATGTCTCCCTTGAGATTACTCTCGTAGTTATCCAGCGCATTACCGATTCCCTCCGAGTCAAAGAAGACAAGAAATTGGCCCAGATTCCGAAGAGTCTGTGTATTGTTAATTGGTACGCGGATGGAGTAGATCGCAGGGTCCCATTGATTAACCTCTTTGCGAATCCAGTAGTTGGGTGCACTGATATTGGGCGTTTCCATCGCCATTACGTCCGGAATATAGGAATGAGCTACATTGGCGTCCAGCTTGCGGAACTGCTTGTGTTGATTAAAGGTAGACAGATCCTGCTGCTCAGCGCTATACAACATGAGTTGGTTAATCTGCGAATTGCGATCCATAATATTTTGAAAATGTTTCAACACATCGGCCGAATAGTCATCCTGATTGGCGTAATATCCATTGGTCATGTGCTGAACATATTCAGCGTACGAATGATTCATCAGATAAGTAATGTTGGCGGAAAGCGCCTCATTCTGATGCATATCCCTCACCATGTTTTGCACCGATTCATACTGCTGATGAATGTACCGATCCACATGTTCCATCGCCGCTTTCTGGATCGCCAGTTCCCGGCGAATCGTGGAGTCGGACACCGACAGGAAGATGATATAAGACAATGTAATGATCGTGACAATCGATATCATCGAGAAAATCAGGAGCATTTTCATAAACATATTATTTTTGAAGAAATTATTGTAAACGCTAACAATTTTCAATTCGCATGTTCCCTCCGATGCTGTTTTCCTGACTTGAATTATACCATCAGGCTTCTGACATTAACTTGTCACCTGCAACTTTTCTTTAGTTTATATCTGTGTTTCTTTAATTTCACCCTATTTAAAAACGCTTTCATCCACTATCGTTAACCATAAGTTTAGCTTTGTGTAAAAGAATACCTTACATTCATTCCACTTGAAGGAGGAACAGCATGACACGCAAACTCAAAGCAAAAGGCATCATTCCCAAGGTCACTGCCATGGTCCTGACTACGGCTCTGCTTGGACAAGTTGTTGCATCATCCGTTTATGCCGGAGACACGCTCCCTTACACCGGTGAAAGCGCCAAAGGGATGAATCAGCCCTATCAACACGGGTACACCTCGGCCCAGATTCTGAACTGGACACCAGAAAGTGATATCCATGGTGATCTCCTTCGTGCCCATGTTCCCTTGCAGCCCCGTAATGAAGCGTTCGCTGCCACACAGGCTTATCCTGAGCTTAGCCCGGACACCCAACTGTTCACAATGAGTGGTGATTATGGCAATGCATTCTTCGATAGCACACCTTATACCAATGAATTCAGCCAGTACCTCTTCAATTATTGGCAATATACAGACTACTACAGCTATTGGCACGGCATGGCCTCTGCGGGAGTACCTGAGGAGCTATACGATCCGAGTAAAGAGTGGACGGAGAAATACTTCGAGTTTGGCATTTTGAACATTCCGAATCCGGCCTACACCAATGCAGCCCACAAAAATGGCGTTAAGTCCATTGCTAACATCTTTTTCTCGGACAATGACCGCGGGCCACAAACCTATAAACAAATGCTGATCCAAGATGAAAACGGTAATTTCCCTGTGGCCGAGAAACTGGCCGAGATGGCAGAATACTACAACTACGATGGATATTTCTTTAATCAGGAAGAAGTTGCCCGGGGTGTAGCCCCTGAAGATATCGCTTCCTACAAGAAATTCATGAAATATCTAAGAGATAAAGGCCTGTACGTTCAGTGGTATGATTCCACCATCAATACAACAGGCAAAATTCAATACCAGAACCAATTCAATGGGCTCAACAGCCCCTTTGTACAAGATTCCGTTCTCGGCAGAGTCTCGGATTCCATCTTCCTGAACTATGTGTGGAACCACAAGATGCTCCGCGATTCCCGTGATCATGCCCTTAGCCTGGGACTGGATCCACTGGAAACCGTATTTGCTGGTGTCGAAGGTGGACATGACAAATTCGGCCGCTGGAAGCAATCCTATGACCTGCGCCATAACCTGGATGAGAACGGTCAACCGATGAACAGCATCGCGACATTAGGTGCCGACTTCACCCACAACGCTCTGGATGAAGAGATGGGCGATGGCAGCACCAATCATCGTGCGGAAGATGAGTACCAGTGGATGACCTTTGTACGTGATCGTGCCTGGTGGTCTGGTCCAAATCAAGACCCGACAGATGCACGTCGTAATGCGTCTGCCGATCTGTCGGATGTGTATGCTTCCGGTGCAAATTGGGATGGGATTGCCGCTTATCTGACCGAGCGTTCCGTCATCAACGGCTCCAATTTTGCAACCAACTTCAATACGGGCCACGGCCTGAAATATTATGAAGACGGTGCTGTCTCGAACGATAAAGAATGGTCGAATATCAACATTCAGGATATCCCTGTCACTTGGCAATGGTGGATGGATAGTAACGGTGACAAGCTCAGTGTTGATTTTGACTATGGTCCCTCTTATGAGAAAGGCGCAAGGTACAACTATGACTCCATTGGCGCGTTTAATGGCGGCAGCTCTCTCGTGGTGAACGGTACACTGAACGCGGAGAACTTCCTTCGCCTCTACAAAACCGACCTGTCCGTCAACGGACAATCGAAACTGGAACTGACGTATAACAAACCGTCGACTAGTGACGCTTCCTCCCTGCATGTTGGGTTGATCTTCGAAGATGATCCATCCAACGTGGTCAACGTAAATGTGCCTAATGCAGGCCAGCATACAGAAGGCTGGAAGACCGCTTCACTGGACTTGAGCGCCTATCAAGGCAAAACCATTGCCGCTATGGGATTATCTTTTGACCCGAATGGCAAAGCGATTGAGAATTACCAGATGAATATTGGCGAGATCCGCATTTCCGACGGTTCAGCGGCTGTACCGGATGCACCGACCGGATTCCATATTGCCAAAGCACTGACCAATACCGACGAACTGGTTGTCGCATGGGACATGAAAGACTATTCTGAGGTCAAACAATACAATTTATATGAAAATGGCGCCTATGTAGGCGGCGTGTATGATTCCACTTTTTATATCAAATCACTAAAACAGCCATCTGGTGAACTGTCTATCCGTGCGGTTGGTGCAGATGGTACCGAAAGTGAAGCAACCGTCCTGCCTTACGATCTGAATGCATCTGTTCAGAATATAGATGTGAAATTCAAAAAGAATGGCGATGCTATTGTAAGCTGGAAAAACCCGAAAAAGGCAAAAGAATCAGGCAAAGACAAAGATAAGAATACGGATAAGGACAAGGATAAAAATAAAGACAACGGTAAAGGCAAAGAGTCAATTCAGCTCACACTAGAAACAGAATACACGAAAGAACCTTTCACCAAGTCACTTCAGGTCAAAAAAGGAAAACAGTCTGCCGTCTTGACCGGACTTCCGACCAATGGTGAACATTACGTGCTGAATATCGCCATTGGCGGGCAGAACCCGGTTACCCATACCGGACAGCTCGCAGATCTTCAGATTACACCATACGCCAAGGAAAAGGTCACGGTAAAAGATGGAAAGTACACATTAGCCCTCCCGGATCTGGAGGACTGGTATAAGATCTATGTATATGAAAATGGGGTACCACGCGAGTTCGGAGTCACTTACGTTTCGCAGAAATTCCCGTATATCATTCGGGGAAGAACAAAGCTGAGCGAACTGACTTTCACGCCAGCGTCCAGCAACAGCTCTTTGAAGCTGGTCATTGAGGATTATGCAGGCAATCAGGCCGCTACGATTTTGAGATAATACTGCAAAGTATTTTTTTGTTCTCGTCTGCATAACAGTTGAGATAAAAACGTACAGCCCTTCACTTCCAAAAGGAAGTTGAAGGGCTGTTTTTGTTGATCTAACAATAAATATTCAACCCAACAGCTATTAAACAGCATTCCCGTTAGCATAGTCCTTCGGATGAAATTGAGGATAGATGCTTGCGCAACTGCTTTTTATCTATTTTATCCACGGCTGTTCTCGGCAAAGTATCCACAATGAACAGTTGAGTCGGCCATTTGTACGGAGCAAGGTGTGGCTCACAAAACGCCCGCACCTGCGTCAGATCCATACTTTCACCATCCTGTAACACGATGAAAGCGACAAGTTCCTCGCCTTCGTCAGGAAGAGGATGTCCGATTATGGCCGCCTCGCTTACCGACTCATGGCTCACAATAACATGCTCCACTTCGGCACAGAACACATTGGAACCGTCCACAATAATCATATCCTTCAAGCGATCAAACACATAAAGGTAACCTTCGGCATCCAGACAACCGACATCCCCAGTTCGAATCCAACCATCGGACATGGTCTCGGCAGTAGCCTCCAACTGGCGCCAATACCCCAGCATGGTCTGTTGACCTCGAACAACGATTTCTCCAGCCTCGCCCGTAACTGTCTCACTTCCGTCCGTATCTAATATCCGAACTTCGAAGGCCTGCTCACCTTGGGCAGCCAAGTCAGCAGGACGACCTACGGATCGAAGGCGATGGGGATCGCCCATATGCTGAGCAGGAAAAAGGCGGCTTATGGACATTCCACATTCCGCTTGTGAGTAGTTGTTCACAATGATAACTTCAGGAAATTGCGATACAACCTCCTGTAGTGTATCCGGGGAAATAATGGACCCTCCGCAGCCAATAAGCGATAGACTCTTCAAGTTTCTACCTCCTACGGATGCCTCGCGGGTAAGATCACGAAGCAGTTGGCCTACTGTGCTGAGTTGTGTAATCTGATCACGTTCAATAGCTTCCATAATGCGGTGTACATCCGCCGGGTATTCGTCTAGAAATACAAGACAGCCTCCGGCAGCCATGGTCGCCCACAGCTGGAACTGACCTACCAGATGGGATAAGTTGAGCACTAACACACGACGCTTGAGATCATGACCGAAGCCTGCAGAAGGCGTAAGTTGATTCCAAGCAGCCATACCACGATGCGAATGCATGACCCCTTTTGGCCGACCAGTTGTCCCACCCGTATAAATCAGGACTGCCGTATCGTCTAAACTTCGTTTGGAATGGTCTTTTGGAGAGAACGCAGGTTCCTGCTGTAAAAGAGCAGCGAGCGAACTGCTATTCGTCCCTTCTTCGTCTATCGTGAACAGTTTTGGACAATACCCAAGAAGCTTTACCGTGGCAATAGCTACTTTAGCATGTTGGTCATCATGAATAACCATATGTGGTTCTGCATCCTGAAATATGGCAGCGAGATCAGGTACTGTTAGCATAGGAGAAGGAACGAGTGGTATAGCGCCGATCCCAACTGCTGCATAAAACGCAACAACGAGCTGGGGATCTGGATCACCTAAAAGGGCAATACGATCACCGGCCCGGAGTCCTTCAACATACAGGGTATGACTGAATCTTTCAACCAGACCGTAAAGCTCCCCATAACTCATCGTTTGCCCATGTCTCATTAACGCAGGTTCCTCAGGGTACAGACTTGCTGCAATTGGCAATCGTTCGGATAGAAGCAAGCAATTACCCCCAACATTTAAATTTCCATTTCTCCGTTAAGAAAACTATGGAATAAAAAGAGAGTAGCATATATCTGGAATAATAAGTAATCATTATCCTCTATTAAAACCATAAATTCTCCTGATATTACAGTTCTGCTCACAGACGATCCTTGCCGTTAACCTACTTGCTAGCTTAATTAGGCAGATCAAATTTGGCTTCTTTCTAAACTGAAATACAACATTTCTGTTTATCATTACGTTTATTTAGGAAACGAGTACCCAGGAGGGGATTGTCATAAAAGTACAGACAATGCATTTTATTTTCAGTGTTGTAGCGTTATTTTTACTATCAGCTTGCGCAGGTGGTGTTACTGGCTCTAGCCAGCAGAATGAACCAGGTGAACCTTATCGTATGGCGTTGGAGGAGTTAATTTCAACAGATACGGCTCTTAATGAAAACATGGAGTATATCTCATTGGATTTTGATAAAGGAATTTCATTAAAGGATTCTGATAAGAAAAGCATTGACGATTACCTTCACAGCAAATATAACGTAAAAATTTATAACCTAACCTATGAAGAATTGATTGAAGAAGGACTGTCTGAACGGTCTGATAATACGCTAAAAGGGATTTTACTGAAAATTGAAAAGCAGGAGAAGCAATCAGATAATAACATTGCCATAGAGGTCAGTAAGTATCGTGCCAATGAGGGGTCGCTCTCTGCAAAAATAACTTTAACCTATGAGGAAGGTAAATGGAAAGTTGCTACTCATACTCCTACAAGGGAAAGTTAAGGATATAATTTTTTTCCAGTGAGAGTACTAGGAAAAGTTTACTATGACAATTATCGAAGTAGCCCTTTTGGGCTTTTTTTTGTCCGTATTTTCTGGAGTACATCCCCCCTAAAGGTATACCAATAAGGATTGTTAGCATTTTTGCACGATCCCTATTGTCATCCGTTAGTTCTAAACCGCAGTTGATTACGTCGATTCTTTGAGCATTAAGCTAACGTTTCTCGTTAGTATAATGAATTTCAATTATGCGTTTGAATAATTAATCGAGACCACTCCTGGTTAACTACGGAACGAAGGAGTACCCCAAGTACCCGAAGAAGAACTTCGGCTCGTGCTCCTAGTTTGTATCCTCCCATAGTTGAACGGAAAAGAAGTATCTTTATATACTAAAAGTGAGACCTTTACATCTAAAGTAATCTTCATCTCGTTTAACAAAAAGTTCATAACGTCTCTTTAACCATTTAAATAACCTACTCATGATGTTGATGTTTGTAATTATACATGTATGAGCGATCCGTTAGGACGTCCAAATTTTAAAAAAATAATCCCAACCTTTATTTCGCCTGGCACACTATATAATTGTCAGGAATTACAGATGCAACTATGGAGGCAAAAGATGGATTCAATTGGTAAAAACGGAAAAGAAGCAGCGGAAGCAATTCGGAGCTATGTCAAACCGATTTTCGGTTTTGCATTAAACCGGGTCAAGCAGCGGGCCGAGGCGGAGGATCTGGCTCAGGAGATTATGCTGCAGTTGTTGAAATCCTTCTCTGGGGTGCGGGACATTAGAAGCCTTGACGCTTACGTCTGGACGGTTGCTCGATACACTTGGGTGAATTGGTTGAAAAAGCGTGCACACGCTCCCCAAGCGATCGAAATCAACGGCATGTCCGAACTGTCGGCCGCCCCTTCTCGGGAACCGCTTGACCGGTTGCTGGTAACCGAAGCTTACCGCGAGCTCCGCCGAGAAGTCGCGTTTCTGTCCGACATCCATCGCCGGATCGTGGTCATGCATTACTACGACGAGCTTAAAATCGGCGATATCGCGATTGCTCTGAACATTCCTGTCAACACGGTGAAGTGGCATTTGAGCGAGGCCAAAAAGAAGTTACGGAAAGGGATGAAACGTATGCGTGCAACAGGAACTTTAAGTGTCAATCCGGTCAGCATGGGGGAAATGGGCCATTCCGGTTCGGCCGGCAGCCTGGGCGAAACCAACGATTTTCTTGGACGCGCCTTGGCGCAAAATATCGTTTACGCGGCTTATCATAAGGCGCGTACCGTACATCAAATCGCGGAGGAGCTCGGAATGCCGCCGTCTTTGCTGGAAGGCGAAGTCCGGCACCTGGCCGATTACAATTTTCTCATCCAAACCTCTCCCGGCAAATATCAAAGCAATACCATCGTCTGGGACCTCTTCGAGTTAGCCGTAGCTGGTCATCAATTCTGGCAAGATTGCGCCGCCGAAGTGGCCGATGTTCATTTCGACGCAATAATGGAAGTTCGCCGGCAAGTCGAGGATAGCGGAGTTTACGTTCCGGACGGCGACTATAATTTCCTGCTCTGGACCTTGCTGCCCAAGAACATCGAGGAGCAATCTTGGCGGAGCATGCCGGCTGGCGAAAACTTCGATGCGGTCGCACCAATGCGAAAGGACGGAGGTCAATATATTGCCTATGCGGCGTTAAATCGGAGCCACTATGCCGATCCGGGTTTTGATATGAGTAGTTACGTCACCTTCGGTCCGTCGCTCCGCTACGTCGAAGACTCTCCTTTATACTTGTGGCAATTCAATACGTACTGGAGCGACCGCCAGATGGATTGGCGTTTGCTGGAATATCGGAATGTCGAGATTTGTCATGCGTTCCAACAAGGGGAACTGCCCGACAACGAAGAGAACGCTGAGCAATATTCGTTCCTGCTGGAGAAGGGGTACATCCGCAAGACGAAGGAGGGGTACAAGTTCAATGCGGTCTGGATGGACTCTCCGCAAACGTTGGATCGGTTGAACAAAGCAATGCCGGATTTGTCCGCTCTGTATGCGCCTGCTGTCGGCAAGCTCTACGACAAAATGCTCAACCTGTTCCTGCAAAATCAGCCGAAGCATTTGGAGCCGCAGCTTGCTTACATGGTGAGAGGCAACACCGGCGGAGGCCGGCTTGTCGCTTATATTTTGAAGCATTTGATCGATAACGGGAAGTTAAAACCGCCGTTGCCGCACCAGCAGAAGACGATTTCAACCTGGATGGGGCCGGTCAAGTAAGTCAGTTCGGAAATGTATACGAAGAATAGCCGTTCCCGGATGGTGGCCGTTTTTACACAAAACTCTGTCTGTCCAACGAAGTGATTAGGACATCGCTATTTCACACGGCCCCCTCCTGAACGTATGGAAATGATTAAACGTAAAATACGTTTCTTCAGTTCAACTTATATAGCAAAAAGGCGAGTCTCCATTAATCGGAGGACTCGTCTTTTTGGCTTTATTAAAAATATTTAAGAAGTGCCTTTTTGCTTACTCGCCTGCATCTGCTGGGCAAATCGCATCATCTCTTCGAACTCTTCCTCGGATACGGCGTCTCCATCGGTGCTTATGTCTTGTACAATCGGAATTTCGGGCTTGGCTTTGGTTCCTTTGCCGTATGTACGGGTACGGGTTCCAGCTGCACCAGCAGCCTGTTTGCCTTTGACCTTGGCCTGATCACGAATATATTGAACAGCTTTCTCGTAAGAGTTCACCTGCTTGAGCAACATGTTGGAGGCGATCGCCTCAACGAAGTTACGGTTAATCCGCTGCTCGCCGCCGGATACAAGCAATGCCATCAAATAATGAATCAATACATTAATGACTTCACCCGGCAACTTGTAACTCAGATCAATTTTCTCAAATATATCGATGAGATTGTCCGGTACTGCACCTGGGAAGAACGTCTGCAGCAGACGTGTGTATGGCTCATTACGCAACATCATATTATATTGATGAATATCACACTTGGTCATAAATTGCGGAGGTACTTCGACGTAGTATTCCATCTGTACCCCATGCTCAACAGGTGGTTCACCGGAGTCCTCTTTCCGTTCAGGCTCCTCCATATGCTGTCTCAGTGCCACGACCTTGGCTGCCTGTACAGTCTGTTGTTCATGACGCTTCTTCGTCTGTCTGAACTGCATGCTCGCCTTATGCTGAAGATCATCCAGAATCAGCTGGCCCTGTGGACTGAAGATATCATCTTCGTCCAGGAGTCGGCATACATCCTGCACACTGAGGTTGAACTTATTCACTACATAATTTACAATGCCCAGTTGTTCGTGATCGAACCGCAATTGTTCTACATGGCGGCGATTGACGGACTCCCGCGGGAAACGCAAAATAATGTCGGCATAGTTCAAACTGTTTTCTTCCGCTGCATCGTTCGTGCCTGTCCGCTGAGCCGTAGTCGATACTTCCGACAATGCTTGCTCCAACTCGTAATCAATCACATGGGTATTCAATTCAAATATATCGTAAAAGGGAACGGAAATATTCTCTTTATTGGCTGCCGGATAAGGTGCGTCCCCATTTTCCACCGCCGAGAAACCGGAACGCAGGGAAAGGACAGCGAATTTGCCAATCTTGTCACGAAGCAACAGTGTCAAATGCTGTGTCCGGAAAAATTCTACCGGAGAGAGCGGCGGTTGCAGCTCATATTCGTAGATGTAATCATCATTTTCCGGTATATATAGCCGTGAAGTCTGAAGTAGCCCCACTGCCTCAAGCTTGGATGTCTGCTCTAACAAATATTTGCGCCCTTTCTCACTTGGCTCCAAGCCAAGCGTCATGAACAGCCTCCGTTGCTGTTCAAGCGGCGAATAACCGACCTGTTCACCGGGAAGATGCTGAAACAACAGCCGATACAAGCCAACCGCAAAAGCACCTACCATGGGCTGATATGCTCCTGTAAGCATACGGTCATCCAGGGCGCTAAGTCCAAACTCCCTGTATACGCAGTAGCGATGATGTTCAGTATAATGGTGCAGATTCTTCATGCGCATAGCCTGATCTCCTTCTCCCCAAAAGTATGTTTATCTATTCTATCATAAATGTCTGATCCTCAAATGCTCAAAAACAGGTAAAAAGATGGCCTGTTCTCGCTCCGTTTCGTCCTAGGTCGACATCATTCACGTTTTCGCCGAATTCAGTAAATTTCTAAATAAAAATGTCGAGAGCCGCTAGAATACTATAAAAGCTGTAGCCGCAGAATACAAGGGAATATCTAAAGAGAATGTTCTCCAGATGTATATGAAGTACAAGTGTACAATAATCCTTCTAATATAAATGAATAGCAAAAAAGCCTTCCCTTTGTAATCGTAAGCGTTTACGACAAAGACAAGACTTTCACGCGTTTACAGTGGCATGTGTTACCTCTTTCCAACAATCTAAAACATTCTGTACCCACCCAAACGCAACTTCTGGATCGTCCAGCCACTGATTATCGCACCAGCCAGTCCAGCGATGCCCGTCATATAGTCTACAAGCTGGAAAGAACCCAGATGTGACATCAGAGATGACGACTGATCCCATAGAGAGTACACAACAATAGGCAGAATTACAATAATGAACAGATAGGAAGGAAACCAGGTTGTCTTCATCAGCATGTTCAGAATGAAACCGATACCAAACATCATAACGAAGAATAATACCATCAATACCAACACAGGTATAAATTGCATCGGGCGACATTCACCTCTTCTTTCACACATTCAGGTTTCACTTCTGGATAGTAGTTAGTGTACCGCAAAAAATGTGGCGAAGCAACGAACTTTCTGGACAAATTTCCCTATATTTATACTCTGTTCATTTGCCCTTCTGCTTCATGTTGGGATACAATGTAAACGATAAAGCACTCACCCGTCCCTTATAGGGGATTTGGAAATATACCTTGCAGGAGGAACACAACCAATGAACGAAGCCGCATCAACACTGGAGGGCTGGTATGCCCTGCATGATTTTCGCTCGATTAACTGGGCCGCCTGGAAAGCAGCAGATGATGAGGAACGTGCTGTAGCACTGGACGAGCTGGAAGAATTCTGGAAGGAATGGAAAGAAGTCGAGAATTCATCCCAAGGAAGCACGGTCGTTTATACCGTAGTGGGACAGAAGGCTGACCTTTGCATGATGCATCTGCGTGAAACGCTGGAAGATCTGAAGGCTGTTGAGAACGCGTTTAACAAAACGATGTTTGCTCAGTACACGACCAAATCTTATTCTTACGTCAGTGTAGTGGAACTTAGTAACTACCTTGGCAAAGAAGGCGAAGACCCGATGCAGAATCCGGAGATTATTGCCCGTCTGAAACCAGTTCTGCCACAACGGCAATACATCTGCTTCTATCCGATGAACAAAAAACGTGAGCTGAATGACAACTGGTACATGCTGTCTATGGACGAGCGTCGCACCATGATGCGTAGTCACGGCATGATTGGCCGCAGCTATGCGGGTAAAGTAAAACAGATTATTACCGGCTCCGTCGGTTTCGACGATTGGGAATGGGGCGTTACGCTATTTGCGGATGACGCACTTCAGTTCAAAAAACTCGTCTATGAGATGCGTTTCGATGAAGTTAGTGCCCGTTATGGCGAATTCGGTTCGTTCTATGTGGGAAGTCTGTTGAACGAAGGAACACTGGAAGACATGCTTAAGCTGTAGAAACAGCACAAAGCACAATAAAGCACCGCGACATCTCCTGTAAAGGATATTGTCAGCGGTGCTTTATTATCTATCTATATTCTACTACCTCAAGCTTGATTTAGATCTATATTGTTTGAACTATTTATTTACACAAAAACGGAAAGGACAGAAAAAACCTGAAAAAGCGAAGCTACAAGCTTTCTGAAAGAAAGCTTCATCGGAAGCATACGCTATCACCGGATTTTCCCTTTAACAAAAGGGAATCAAAAAAATCTGGGGATAACAGCGATTGGAAGGTTATTCTGTCATTGAAGTGTATGTGTAAACATCTTTAGTTCAACTTATATCGTCTCTAATCCTCGTCCTCATCATCTACCGCTTTCAGCGATTCGAGGAATTCGGCTGTGGCCCGGTCACGGTCACGCCCCTTCTCTTTAAGCCGCTCAATCGCAGGCATAATGAGAATATCCACTTCTTTCTGTACGATGTAGGCCAGATCATATTGATCCTGTTCCTCGAGATAACCACCGACCTGCATCAGGGCGTTGTATCGATCCAGCTCTTCACGTGTTAATAGTCCCCGGACCTGAACACTGCAATGTCTCATCCAAAAAACCGCCCTTTCTTCAGGACTAACGGAATACCACCAATGATGAACAGATAACGCAGATCAACCAGCTTCTTCAACTGAGCCGCTTTCCAGCCCTTGTATTTCTTGCCGCCTACAACAGCAATAGCTTCACCTTTACCCAGTGATGCAACCGTGCCTTTGCTCGTAAATACAAAAGTTTGTGGCTGTTTCTTGCGAATGGATGCCACAACGTTCTTGGCGCAGTTCACACCCTGCTGCATCGCAATCTGGGCTGTTGGCGGATAAGGCCGTCCTTCAGCGTTGAAGACAAGTGAATTATCACCAATGACATAGACATGCTCATGCCCTGGAGCACGCAAGTAGTCATCTACTTTCACACGTCCTCGCATCACTTCAAGACCTGCCTGTTCCAGCAGTGAGTTACCGCGAATGCCGCCGGTCCATACGACTGTAGCCGCATCGAGCTTTTCACCTTCACCCACAATAACCCCGTCCGGGAGACATTGCTTGATTGGAACACCAATTTTGAAAGTAACGCCCTTCTTCTTGAGCACATTCATCGCATGTTCTACCAGTTCCGGGTCAAATCCAGGCAAGGCCGAAGGCGCTGCCTCTACATTATAGATATGCACATGTTTCGGATTCACGTCGAACTCCTTGCACAGCTGTGGAATACGATCTGCAAGTTCAGCTACGAATTCAACACCACTGAAACCCGCTCCACCTACGACAAACCGAATACGATTTCGTTTGTTATCGTTTTTGTACATCGCAAATTGATATTCGATGTGTTCTCGAATCAGTCTGACCGAGTTAATGCTGCGGATTGTCATGGCGTGATCGAGCATCCCTGGAATACCGAAAGTCTCAGGCTCACCGCCTAGTCCAATAATCAGATAATCATAGGATAACGTGCCGTCCTCCAGAATAATCTTCCGATCCTGCAGACGAATCTCCTTCACGGAAGACTTGACCAGATCAATCTTGAACTCATCAATCAGCTTCGAAATGGGTACTCTTGCATGCTCAATGGTATCCGTGCCGGCTGCCGGCATATGTAGATGTGTAGTAATATAATGATAATCATGCCGATTCACCAGTGTGACGTCGGCCTCGTTATAGTTCAATTCCTTCTGCAGCCGCTGGGCTGTCAGAATCCCGCCATAGCCCGCGCCGAGGATGACGATTTTGGGAATACTGCTCATGTCTATACCCCTTCCGGTTTCACTTGCATCAGCCCGATCTTGGGTGAAATGCAAAATGCACATACTTACAAATATTGATGAGGTCTTGCCCATTATGACGACAAATGTTAACTTCGCGAATTTATTTAAACGTTTGCATCAATTTCATAACTCACTAAAAATGGATTTTATGAAACTAGATATCGACGTATCGAACCGTTTTGATCTATATCTAGACTTGATTGAAGCAACTAAAGGGTTTATGAAATTGATACGTTTGCACGCAAGTTATCGTTTCAAGTTGTGAAATTAACCACAAGATTCTACAAAACACGGGATCTGTCTTCATATTACATATTGACTCTAAATTAGACAAAAAAACACATAGTACAGGTCAAGGATATCTGTATTTCTAGTAAAGATCAAGGTTTTTTTTGTTATTTTTCATAACCTTTCATTTCCAATTTCATCCTATTCTCATCTGATCTTCATCAATTGTTCCCAGTTTCGTGACGCCGCTAACTTTGCAACCCTGAATACACCGTTTATAATAGGAAAGACAGTTCAGCACCCATGCCGGTTACGATACGTAGCCTGCACATTCTTTCTGTTAACTACCTATTATAATATGAAAGGTGTTGTTGATTCTTGACTGCACAAAATTCCAGTCATGATATGACTGATTTACTTATTATCGGTGGAGGCCCTGCGGGTCTGTTCGCCGCGTTTTATGGTGGGATGCGTCAGGCATCCGTTACACTGGTTGAAAGTATGCCACAGCTTGGTGGACAACTTGCCGCTCTTTACCCGGAGAAATACATCTATGATGTAGCCGGATTCCCGAAAGTAACAGCTCAGGAACTGGTGAATAACCTCGTTGAGCAAATGAATCATTTTAACCCGAACATCCGGCTTGAAGAAAAGGTTGTATCGGTGGAGAAAAAGGATGAGCAACATTTCGTCGTGAAGACGGATGAGAATGAATATCATGCCAAAGCCGTCATTATTACAGCTGGTGTAGGTGCATTCGAACCACGTCGCCTGGAGCTTGAAGATGCTGCCAAGTTCGAGAAGAGCAACCTGCACTACTTCATCAGTGATCTGAATGCCTTCGCTGGCAAAAAAGTACTGATCAGTGGCGGCGGTGACTCCGCGGTAGACTGGGCACTCATGCTGGAGCCTATCGCTGAGCAAGTAACGCTGATCCATCGCCGGGACAAGTTCCGTGCACATGAGCACAGTGTCGAAAACCTGATGAATTCCAAGGTGAATGTTGTTACACCGACCGAAATCACGGAACTTCATGGGGATGACACGATTACCAAAGTAACCCTTTCTCATGTGAAAACCAAAGAAATTCAGGAAATCGAAGTAGATGACGTGATCGTTAACTTCGGATTTGTCTCTTCTCTCGGACCGATTGCCGAGTGGGGTATCGAAATTGACAGTAACTCCATCGTTGTTGATTCCCGCATGGAAACATCTATTCCAGGAATCTTCGCTGCCGGAGATATCACAACATATCCGGGTAAACTGAAGCTGATCGCTGTCGGATTCGGCGAAGCTCCAACAGCCGTCAACAATGCGAAGGTGTACTTCGATCCGGATGCCAAGTTGTCCCCAGGACACAGCAGTAACATGAAACGCTAGTTTTGCTGAAATAACATATATTGATACAAAAAAGGGTATCTTACTCCTGAGTGAATCCATATCAGGAGGGATACCCTTGTCTTATATATGCCCGCTGTGTAACGGTCTGGTTGTACCGGAGCAGGCTTGCCCCCACTGCCTTCAGGGACTGTTAGAATGCGGCAAATTGGATGATTACACCGGACCATACAGCCCCTACGTATTCCAACCTTCCTCTGACACGGCAGACGAAGTCGAGAACGTTTGCAATCATGTGATGTACTGTCACCATTGTCAGACGAGCACGCCATGGCCAGTCTCACTATGGGACTTGTCCGGAAACCTGTAACATTGCCTGCAATGAGGATCTCTAGTGAAGAATGGCAGATACGTCGGTACCCAGTTTGCGCTTATGGATTTCTGCCAACAGCAGTGCGATGAAATCTCGTTCGAGATTCAACTCAATCGCTTTATGGTAGGAATCCAACAACATCTCATCGGATAACATAGCCATTTCCCGCCACAACCTTTCCTTTTTTTTCCTCAAAACTATCATATCAGAGATTCATATAGAGAACAAGCGTTCTTGTTATCCACAACGATATGTGGAAATCCTGTGCATAGTTTGTTGATAAATGGAAAAAATATAGAGTAGTCAACGTGTATAGTGTGGACAATATTTATGCACAGGGAGTTTGTACTACTGTCAGAACGTTTATCAGCGTATTTTTTTCGGAATAAATTCATAGTTTCAAGACTTGTTGCGAGTAAATTACCCGGTAATGTAAAATTTCAAACGGTTTTCATACCGTTTTCTTTTATATATTATCGGTTTTTCTTGAATTTTCTTGAGTTTTCCCATTCATTTTCTATTGGGGTCTGGTATTCACTTCCAGAATCCAGATCTTGCCTGAATAATCCAGTCCATAATCAAATCCCAGCTGACCTACACCAGGGAACTGACTTTCCATAATGTACGTACATGTCAGTGTAAGGGAACGCATCTCCCGGCGTTTGTGCCGACCGGATATATGTGGCAGGGATAAACCAAGAGCTCGCCTTCCTGATAACATGGTGCCACCCTTGCTCAGATTCGTCACACAGAGTCCGGGACGAGCGAGTCGTCCTACTAATGAACGGAATACCCAGCCTCGTTGGGTTTTTACAACTTTGACTCTGTAATCAACAGGTCTCCCTTGAATTGTTGCCAGATGAATGCCTTGCTGGATCAAGTACTTGCGTCTAGCCTTTACACGCACCAGAGAGCGATACATCTGGCTGAAACTGGCGAAAGAACGGGTCGTTTTCATATGGGTGTATCGATAAGCCCCACCGCTGGCCGATACCCGGATGACACCGTAACCTCCGCCTCCTACAATAGGTTTGACATACACCATTCCATAACGACTGAGCATTTGCAGCAGATTACCCGAGTTGAATGCCTTGGTCTGTGGGATATGGACAGCAGCTACCGGATATTTCATCAGAGCCGCTGTCTTCCGCCATTTGCTTGCAAGTTGTCTCGACATGGGTTGATCTCCTTCCTTGAAACAATAGTCCTTCCTTATACATACTCAACAGAAGCCTTGCTTTCTTGGATGTCTGTCCACGGCAAAGGCCCCTTTTCCATGTAACCTGTCCCAGGGTGATGGCGGAAACGGGAACACGCGCCCGGTTTGCTTTTCAAACAAGTCAATCTGTCGTATGCTACTAAGGAATGGCTTGGAAGGGCTTAAATATGAGGATCTAAGGAGCGTTAAGAACAAATGGAAGCATTTTTCAAATCACTTTATGGCGTAGCCTATTTTGCAATGTCGATCGTTCTGGTAGCTGTTACGGTACTTCTCTTTGTCACAGGTATTCGACTGTTTATGCAAAAGCGTAATCGCGGCTTTGCCGTGAGTTGTCTTATATTTGCCTGTTTCATCGTCTTTATCATTGTTGTTATGTTAACTACGCCCTTCTCTGCCACACCGCCGGGTTCACCGGAAGCCATGGCTGCCCTTCTTCACTTCGGGTAGTTGAACCTCTGTAGAAGGAGATGCTTATGACACGTACTAATGAAACCTTAGGAATTATTGATATCGGCTCGAACTCCATTCGTCTGGTTATCTATGAACTGGACCAAGACGAAGCCTATCGCATCATTCATGAAGACAAATACGCCGCTCGTCTGAGCAGCGTTGTTGAGTCCGATGGAACCATTCTGCGCCATTCTCTGGATAAAGCCATCACCATCTTGAGTCAATTCAAAGCGACCTGTGAAGCGTACCAGACCAAACTGATTCGCGCAGCAGCTACCGCAGCTATTCGTAATGCAAGCAATGTCCTGGAGATTATTGAATGGCTGGAGACAGAGACGGGGCTTACCATTGAATGTGTATCGGGAGATCGGGAGGCCTATTATGGGTTCCTTGGTGTCACTCAATCCATTGATCTGGCAGACGGTTACGTCGTGGATATTGGAGGCGGCAGCACAGAGATCACGGTCTTTCGGGATCGGAAAAGGTTACATAGCATCTCCCTCCCTATTGGTGCAGTGAATTCACATGCCCGTTACGGGGGCGAAGATCAGTGGACTGAGGAGAATGCAAATGCATTATGCAACGAAGTCACTGCGGCTCTCCGTGGACAGGATTGGATTCGTGAGCATCCTGGTCTGCCACTCATCGGACTTGGCGGCACAATGCGTACACTCGCCAAAGTGGAACAGAAGCGTACCCAGTATTCTTTGCCTGTCAGCCATCATTATGAGATCAGTGAGGAAGCGATGGAGAACATCGCTCGCTCCTTACCACATCTCACCTCGGCACAGCGCAAAAAGGTACCAGGGCTCGCCAAAGATCGCGCTGACATCATTGTGCCCGGCGTACTGATCCTACGAACTGTCTTCCAGATAATACAGGGAGATCGTTATGTGGTTAGTGGCGCGGGTCTACGAGACGGGTTGTTGCGTGATTACATGGCTGGAGGTCAGCCGGTCGTTCCGGACGCGCTGAAAGACAGTATCCGCAACTTCATCCATTTTGGTCCGCCTATTCCAGAGAAACGTCTGCAACGGATTCATCAGGATACGGTTACCCTGTATACGGCATTACAAGGTACCCCTCCTGATCAAGCAGATGCCCGAATCCTGTATGCAGCCTCCATGCTGCACATGGCAGGTAAACAGATTAACTATTTCCGTTATACACAGCACTCGGCCTATTGGATTATGAATTCGAGCATTTATGGACTTTCTCATCGGGAGACCATTCTAAGTGCCAGTGCAGCTGATTATCATCCCAAAAAAAGAACGCCCCAGCTGCTGAATAAGCACCGGGACATTCTGAAAAACTCGGATGAGCGGCATGCTCATCGTTTAGGCTCTCTGCTGCGCGTAGCCGAAGCCATCAATCGATCCGAAAGCATCGCTGCGATTGAAGCAACAAAAGAAAACGACTCGCTGCAGGTGCAATTCACCTGTACAGCTGAGCCGTTACTGGAACTTGATGGCCTGGAAGAGGCCGTCAAGGATCTGAAGGAAGCCTGGGGAGTTACGTTAATGCACTCCATTCAGCAGGCTTCCAAGGGATAATACCCATGGCCTCCGTCTGACTTCTCAGCGGGGGCTTTTCATTTTCTACAAATACATAATTGCCACCAGGCATAAGTTGTCTCGCTTTGACATTATCCATAAGGGACAGATTAAGGATATCCACCAGCATCTTTTTCAGCTCTGGATCAAATACGGGACACATCAGTTCAATTCTTCGATTCAGGTTACGTGTCATCCAGTCTGCACTGGAGATGAATACATCCGGGTTGCCGCTATTTTCAAAATAAAACAACCGTGAATGCTCCAGAAAACGATCCACAATGCTAATGACCCGAATATTCTCACTGAGCCCCTCTACCCCCGGACGCAGACAACATACACCACGCACAATCAGATCGATCTGCACGCCGGCTTGAGAAGCCTCGTACAATTCATCAATCATTTCCTGATGGGATAAGGAGTTGATCTTGGCAATGATTCTGGAAGGTTTGCCTTTCAGCGCGTGCTCTGTTTCTCTACGAATCAGTGCAAACAACTCATCCTTCATACCATCCGGAGCTACACGGAACGCCTGCAATGCCTTCGGACCGGAGTATCCGGTAATCTCATTGAACAATTCGGATGCATCTTCCCCAATAATTGGATTAGAGGTGAACAGTCCCACGTCCGTATAAACTTTGGCTGTACTCTCATTATAGTTACCGGTTCCTACATGAACATAACGTCTCAGACCCTGTTGTTCCCTGCGTACAACAAGAATGATTTTGGCATGGGTCTTCAGTCCAACCAGTCCATATACCACGTGACAACCGGCTTTCTCCAGCTTACGCGCCCAAGCAATGTTGCGCTCTTCATCAAACCGGGCTTTCAGTTCCACCACCACCGTGACCTGCTTACCACTCTCAGCTGCAAGTGCAAGTGCCGGAATAAGGCGTGAATCGCCATTGACCCGATATAAGGTCATCTTGATGGCCAGAACTCTTGGATCTTCCGAAGCCTCCAATATAAAATCAGTGACTGGTTCAAACGATTCGTACGGATGATGCACCAGTACATCGCGTTTGCGCAGTAGCTCAAAATGACTTTCTCTTGGCAGAAACTCAAGTGGGTAGACTGGCTTCACCGGACTGTATTTCAGATGTGAGAAACTTTCCAGACTGTCTACGAATCCCGCCAGAAAACTCAGATCAAGTGGTCCATCAATTTCATATACCGGGTCCTGAATATCAAATTCATCCTGCAATTCCAATAAGGCATCCGGACGAAAATCCTTGCAGACTTCCAGTCGTACAGGAGCCCCGCGGCGTCTGCGTCGCAATTCTTTTTCAATAGCCTCAAGCAGATCTTCCGCTTCTTCTTCATTAATAAACAGATCCGCATTGCGGGTCACTCGAAATTCCTGTGCAGCAAGTGAGATATATCCGCTGAAGAGCGTATGGATATGATGTTTGATAAGATCTTCAATCAGTATGAATGTTTTCTTTTTGCTATTCGCCCGAATGGGAGCCTGAACTACCCGCGGCAGATTGGAAGGCACCTGAACAATAGCCATAAACGGCTCGCCCTCTTGCTCCCCTTCCTTCTGTAACATCACGGACAGATAGACAGACTTGTTGTGTACCAGTGGGAACGGACGACTCTGGTCAATCGCCATCGGTGTGAGTACCGGAAAAATAATTTCATGAAAGTACTGGTCCATTGCGCGCTGCTGTGTCACATTAAGATCTGTATATTCCTGAATGTTCACGCCTTTCTTGGCGAGTAGACGAATGAGTTCACGATACGTTTTATACTGTTCGGCGACCATGGTCCCGGTTCGTTTGATCAATCTGCGGTACAATCCCGAAGGCGTGTATCCTGTAAAATCTTTTTGCGTGAATCCGGCCTTGATCTTCTCTTTTGTCTCCGCCACCCTTACACTGACGAACTCGTCCAAATTACTAGCGACAATGCCGAGAAATCTCATGCGTTCCAGCAGAGGCGTTGTTGGATCCTGGGCCTCCTGAAGTACGCGCCGATTAAATTCAACCCAACTCAAATCACGATTAACGTAGTTGCCTGTTTTGACGTCTCTATGCATGTATGGCCTCCGAATGTGTTGCATATCTATTCTTGGTTAGAAGTTCTCATATAATTGTACTATTCGTAATCAACATCAAGCGTCAGCGCAGTGTAAACGCTACGTAAAATTTATGTAAATGATACCTCATGGCCGCAACTTTTTCCATCCCTTTACAAAGGTCAATAGACAGAGTAAAGTGAAGTACAGTGTGATTTGGTCCGGTTGCTTGTTCTCATTCCAAATATAGTTGATCAAAGGAGTATATAATGAAATCCAACAAACCTAGAACATTACAAAAAAATATAGAGTTTTTCACGGCTGCACTATCCCAATGTATGGTAAGCGCATGGCAGGAAGACCCGGCTGGCGTCTATTGCGAGGTCGGTTGTGGCATTGTGGAGCGGATCAGTGAAGACAGCGTGCGCATCCGAAACAATGACGGAACAAAGAGCCATTATGCACGAGATATCACGATGTTCCAGACTGAAAAATAATTTTGCTTAAATACGTAAAAAAGACTAGCTTTCCCAAACAAGGTGTTGTATACTCTTGCCACAAGGAAAGGAGGTGCGTCAACATTTCTAATGTCATGTTGAACGTGTCCCTTACCCGATCCACTAGCTCAAAATAAAAGAGTCTGGTGGAGGCGCGGGATACGGATCAATGTTTCAAAAAGCGCCACGGGTAGAAAAGCCGTCTTCGGACGGCTTTTTGTTTTCTCTTTTTCTGTAGAGAGGTTGAGAAAACACCCAAAATATTGGAAATGGACCCTTTAGTAGAGCAAACCAGGATGGCTATAATTAGGATGCAACTCAACCTAAATCCGAGGAGGCATCTTGTAATGTTCAAAAATGTAAGGGGTTTCAAGACATCCATCATGTTGGCTTTTGTTTTGTTATTCACCTCTATCATGTTGCCCGCAGGTCAGCATGCCAGCGCAGCACCAAGTTTCGCCAAAGGAGCCGACATCAGTTGGGTTCCCGGAATGGAAGCCCAAGGCTACAAATGGAAAGATAAAAACGGCGTACAGCGCGACATCATTGATATTTTGAAAAAAGACTATCAAATCAACTCCGTTCGCATTCGGGTATTCGTTAATCCTTCGAATGATTATGGGAACGGTTACATGAATAAGGATCGTGCGGCTGCACTCGCACAACGTGCCAAGAATGCTGGCATGAGTGTAATGCTTACCCTGCACTATAGCGATTCATGGGCAGACCCTGGTCAACAAACCAAACCAGCTGCCTGGAAAAACTACACGTTTCAACAGCTCATGGATGCGGTGTGGAACCACACACGTGATGTCATGACGGCGATGCAAAGCAAAGGCGTTACCCCTGACTGGGTACAGATCGGTAATGAAACAAGCAATGGTATGTTATGGGAAGATGGCAAAGCATCCACCAACATGAAAAACTATGCGTGGCTGGTGAACACAGGCCATAATGCAGTGAAATCCCTGAGTAGCGGCACCAAAACCATTGTACATCTGGCAGGTGGAGATGATAATGCCCTCTATGTATGGAATATTGGTGGTTTGATCAATAACGGAGCTAACTTTGACATGATCGCCATGTCCCTCTATCCTTCAGCTTCCGGCTGGAATACCGCTGTTACAAATACAGTAAACAACGCCAAGGATATGATCAACCGTTATGGCAAAGAGATCATCATCTCCGAAATTGGCATGGACAATAACCAGGCTGCAGCTGGCAAAAGTTTTGTTGCCGCGATGAAAAACCAAATTCGCAATCTGCCAAATGGCAAAGGTAAAGGTGTATTCTACTGGGAGCCTCAGGCTACACCAGGTTATAACAGTGGATATGGTAAGGGCGCTTGGCAGTCGAATATGATGCCAACTGTTGTCATGGAAGGATTTATTGACTAGGTACGGTGGGTAGAAGTGCGGGCTTTGGGGGGCAGCGTGGTGGGCGTTCCGGGGGCGGATCGTTCTTATGATCGCTGTTATCCCCAGATTTTATGAATTCCCCTTATTGGGGAAAATCCGGGGATAAAGGCGACCGCTCCGCTTCTTCAGAATCGATTCCGCCCCCTCCACTACATTGCTGCTCCTTGAGACACTTCTAAAACCGTGGGTAGTCAAATATTAGGTAGTAAGGTAAACAAGGGCTTGAGGCGCTGTTCCCGGTGGGATTAGCGCCTTTTGGCGATGAAGTGCATTGAGGGGGCAACGTGGTGGGCGTTCCGGTGGCGGATCGTTCTTATGATCGCTGTTATCCCCAGATTTTATGAATTCCCCTGTTAAGGGGAAAATCCGGGGATAAAGGCGACCGCTCCGCTTCTTCAGAATCGATTCCGCCCCCTCCACTACGTTGCTGCTCCTTGAGACACTTCTAAAACCGTGGGTAGTCAAATAGACTAGGTAGCAAGGTAAAACAAGGGCTTGAGGCGCTGTTCCCGGGGGGATTAGCGCCTTTTGGCGATGAAGTGTGTTGAGGGCGCAGCGTGGTGGGTGTTCCGGTGGCGGATCGTTCTTATGATCGCTGTTATCCCCAGATTTTTATGAATTCCCCTTATTGGGGGAAAATCCGGGGATAAAGGCGAACGCTTCGCTTCTTCAGAATCGATTCCGCCCCCTCCACTACGTTGCTGCTCCTTGAGACACTTCTAAAACCGTGGGTAGTCAAATGGATGAAGTAGTAAGGTAAACAAGAGCTTGAGGCGCTGTTCCCGGTGGGATTAGCGCCTTTTGGCGATGAAGTGTGTTGAGGGGGCTGCCAGTTTCTGTTCCAGGGCGGATGGTTCTTATGAGCAGGCTAAATGCAGAATGGTTTTTTCGCTTACATATGAATATAATAAATAAATCATGCAGAACATCGGTTAGCTATTTTAAGAGCGGGGGAAAATGGATGAGTTTTTTAAAAGGGCTCGGTCAGTTAGCTGGGGAAGTTACCGGGAAAGTGTTGGGCGGCAGCGTGAGGGTTGTTGGTGAAATTGCGGGAAGCCCCTTTATCAAAGAAATTGGGAACGGCGTAGAGAAAGCCACAATTAATACAGGCAAAACCGTTGGACAACTGGCTAGCGGGACATATGATCTTGCCAGTGGTGCAATTCGAAAAGATGATACCGCCATAGACGCGGGGCTTGCCGATATTGGAGGTGCTGTAACCAATACTGCAAAAGGTGTAGCGATATCAGCCAAGTACGTATATAACAGCGGTAAAGATGTTGTTGTGGGCATGCAAGAGGAAGATAAGGACAGAGTCAAGCTTGGTGCCAAGAATCTTTTAGCTGCTGCTGCGGTAACAACACTCGCTGTCGGTGTCATTGATGCAGTTGATGGGGCTGAAGGTGTAGATACGTAGGATTTGGATTAGATCACCAATAACACAACAACTGAAGAAATACAGCCTAGCAGGGCAACAAAAATATGGAGAAAACTAAATGAGATTTTTTCAAGAAAAATCCGTTGTTTCTTCTGAATAAAACACGAGTAGATGAACACCGTAACCACAACGGGCAGATATAAATGAAGATCCGGACCATCCGTGCTCGGTAATAGTTTATTAATATATCCACCTATCGTCTCGTTGACCATCATGAACCCATATATAATACCGATTATCGCTGAAACTGCAAACTGAAATAGTATCTGAACTACAGCCTTCTTTATAAAGAATGGATCACGTTTGCGGTAAGGGTTATTAACCATCATATATCTGTCGCCTCCTCGTTTTTCTATTACTCTTTTTGGTTACTATTTTTGATTACTACTCCTGTATTTTACCATAACGTTGATCAGCCTTCCTTTTTAGTTTTTATCGACCTATCGCTCCCCCACAAACAAAGAATTGCCCTCTCCACCTCATTGGCAGAAAGGGCAATTATGTCGATACCAGATACCTCTGTTCAGCTTACCTTAGCGAGTCTCGTAGCACGTATCGATGCGGCTGCGTATACGATAAGCGCTGTCCAGATGAGTGCGAAACCAACAAGCAGAACTGGCGAGACCGTTTCCTTGAACACAAACACACTCAGGATCAGCATGATTGTCGGCCCAATATACTGTACAAAGCCGAGTGTGGACAACGACATTCGAGCAGCCGCCCGTGCAAAGAACAGCAGCGGCAACGCCGTCACCACACCGGAAAGCAGCAGTTCGAAGAACATCGGTGCAGGCAACGTCCATGCCGTTGCTTTTCCTACTATGGCTAAGTAGATCCAGTAGCCCAGTGCGACGGGCAGAACTACAGCTGTCTCCGAAAATAAACCCACAGAAGCGTCTTGCTTAATCTTCTTCTTCGCCAGACCGTACAAGCCAAATGACACGGCCAATGAGATCGCAACCCATGGGAAACGTCCGTAGTCGATAGCGATGATAAGCACCGCGACACCAGCGATGGCAATCGCGAGCCACTGTCCACGATTTGGCTTTTCATGAAGGAAGACAACTGCCAGTAACACGTTCAGCAACGGGTTCAAATAATAGCCCAGACTTGTCTCAACGACATGACCGTTATTAACCGCCCAGATGAAGATAAGCCAGTTAATAGCAATTAGCAGCCCACTCGCGGTAAGGGACAGCAGGGTCGAACGACTGGTCAGAATGCGCTTCATGTCACTCCAACGACGTTGGACGGCAACGAAAATCCCCATAAAGACAAATGACCAGACAACCCGATGCGATAAAATCTCACCTGCCGGTAGATTTTCAAACAACTTCCAATACAGCGGGAGAACTCCCCACATGATATACGCAATGATCGCGTTGATTAATCCACTATTCATAACTGTATCCCCTCTTATTGCTCTGATATCTCAACGGATTATACGCCTCGATCCTCGTTTAAGTAAAGGGGGTAATAGGTCATACAGGAAACCATTCCTAGTTCAAATGACTCTTTCTTTGAGCAAAATTCCCCGTTTAGCGCTACCAAATTATACTTTGTGCTTTTTCTTTCTTACTCTCATGATGAAGGTAAAGATCGCCGCAAATACGACCACACCTACGATAAACAAATCAATATCTTGCTCAAACATAAACCACATTTTGTGTTCTAAGTTTACTTGTTGTTTTGGTGGAAAGCCTTCCCCGAATAGTTCAGTTGCTTGATTAATATTGTTCATTTCGATGGTTGAACTGCATGGACTACTACTTAATTCACCATCCACTTCGCTAAAGTATATTAAGTATTTGTTACCTTCCTTGAAATCAAATCCCCATGTGAAGTTGGTTGCGATAATTAGTTGAGAGTCAACTTCAGTATTCCAACTCCTCTCAACTTCCACTAAAATATATCTAATTTTCTCTTTGGTTCCCGTAAACCCCTCTTGCTTCAAGTCGACCTTTACTTGCTTTACTTCACCATAAACAGCTCCATCATATATTTCTAACTGTTCTTGAGGGCCTCCCGATTCAACACATGACAAAGCGTTAACATCTTGTGCATTTGAGATAAAGAACACGCTAGATATAAAAAAAATTAACGTGATTATACGAAGCTTCAGTTTTTCCACCTTCTTCTCATAATGTTAATTGGTACATCTTTATTGACCTGTTTAACAGGAAAAATGTTGCATTTTCCCTAGCCGTTAGGTGAATGAACAAAGAAGCAACCAATCGGACACAATTGTTTGCTCCTGTCTTTATTAAGTTATTATTCAAGACTAATCTAAAAGAAATAAAACTAAGATATTTTTCTTACAGCAAACCATAACTCAACAAAATTCAGTCCATCTTTAACTCCAGTAATTTCAAATTCCATTCCGTCGACCTGTTCATATCCTGTAGTAGGAAGCCATTCAGAAAAAAATCGTCTATACAGGGTTTCAATGGTTTCATCGAATTTATCCCATGTAAAGGGATCAGAGGAAAAGATCGCCCACGTGTGTGCTGGTATCGTTATACTTGTGTAACCATCGGGTTTACTTGCTTCACCTTTAAATGCACACAATATGTATGGGAAAGTATCCTCCCCAGTTTTTTTGTAGCTACACACAGCATGCACTTTATGATAATTCGAATTCAAAGAGTTTGGTAGATCACCAGCATTTGCAGCAAGTCTTTCAACCTCGCCATTTTCGTGGCTTTGCTTCCATAATTCTGCTGGTGTCTCTACCCCGTTTAATTGAAACACTTTCTCAATTCCAAATATTTCGAAAGATTCTTTTGTTTCGATACGATAGTTCATAGGCTCTTCCCCTTTAATTGAAATAAGGAAGGAAAGCCGAGGATAGGCTTTGAGGGCAGTCCCTTCTTCACGAGCCATCGCTGGATTAACACCATGCAATGATTGAAAAGCTCTTGCGAATGATACCGGTGATTCATACCCATACTTTATGGCAATATCAACAACTCTCCTATCACTATTCTGCAATTCAATTGCAGCGAGAGTCAGCCGTCTTCTTCGTATATATTCCGCAAGTGAAACATTGGTAATGAACGAGAACATTCTCTGAAACTGATATGAAGAACAATAAGCACATTGAGCAATTTCCTTCAACTCGATCTCGCCGACCAAGTTCATTTCAATATAATCCAATGCCCGATTCATCCTCATAAGCCAATCCATCTCATCCCTCCTCTCAACAAAAGTATAGTTTCGTTAGGTTTTCGTATCGCAACTATTTGTGCGCAATTAAGTTTCGTACCCGTCTAAAGATATATATTGTAAATATCCGTTCGTTCGCTTTGACTTTTTAAGTACCGTATTTCCTTTTCCATTCTTCACTCCATTTTTGAAAACTTTTTCCCGTTACTTCTTCCAATGTTTTTCCATCCAACGAATATGGTGCCCCATCCATTGCTGTATTCGGGAAGGATGTTCCCCCTATAACTTTGCCTTCACAAAGTAATATTGAAACTTTGGATTTACTATCGTCAAACGTTCCCAGAGGATGGTTTGTTACTGTAAAGCTATATACCGATATTTCCATTCCGAAATACTGTTCGGGTTCTACTTTTTGAACCCCCCAGGTCTGTCTATATGGTATCGTTTCCGTTATCCCGTAGAGTAGTTTATCTTTGTTTAGAGTGTATTTCTGAACTTGACCATCGTACGAAGAAATTTTATAACCTTTTGCCTTAACATATTCTGTGGCAGTCTTTTGATCACCTGTAATCGTGAGTTCATCTGTACCCATCATCGTGACCTCGTTATTGCACCCAGCAATGATAAAAAAAACTAGCCCCATTACAATACGGATAGGTTTAAAATACATCAAGTTCCCTCCAATGTGCAGAAGTATATTCATCATTTTGACGATTCGTTCATTAACTAGTTGCGTTATTCTGCCATTACATAAACAAGGAAACAGCCAATTCCTTTGATCAGGAGTTTCCTTGTTTTATTGTCCTGTTATTTGAATCACTTCTCTTTTTCAGTTCCCAATTGGATGTCTTCAAATGGTACGTATTTATTCAGTTCAACTTCTTTATATACGTGTACATAATTGACAGCAAAGGTTGGAAAAGGAGCCAATTCCTTAATTGTTAAGAGCTTCATTTCTTCTATCTCAGTCTCGTTCATACCCCAATAGGTTTGCCCCAAGGTTAAATGAGGATGATATTTATCCATTTCAAAGTAACGGTCTAAAAGTTCTTGTGATGGAGAAATCGCTTTTACCAAATTTCGATGTAACTCAATGATATTGCTCGTTTCAACACTAAGAAATGTAACAGCACTTCCAAACGATCCCGGTTCTGATAATGATAATTGAAAACTTGGCATTAAAGAGCATGTCTGTCTCACACTTTCTAACCAATGAAGATCAACGGTAAGACCACCCTACGCTTTTACAGTGATATGAGGCTCGACTACATCATTAAGACGATTACTTGCCCAACGATCACGAAATGCCACAATCTTTTCTTTATAATCATCTGGAGGGGTAATTCCAATGAAGTATTTCATATTACCGCGTCATATCCTTTAGCAAACTAAATAAATCTTAAAATCAAAAAGCAGCCGACCCTTTTGATCAACTGCCGAATGGTGTTCATTTCAGTAACGTTTCACTTTCCTCCAACATGAAGCACACCAATTACGGTTTCACCATCCTTGTCATACAGTGGAATATCACGACCATCTGGTGATCTGCTGTTCTGTATCGCAATAGCTTCTTCAGGTGTTTTGGGTTGCTCGCCATCCATGTCTTTTTTCAGCAGATATCCGTCTGTACCATCCACACCAGTAGCCAAGATTAAATCAGGTTCCGTTTCTGGAGAAGTCGCATATGCGGCAGAACCATATGTCTGTCCATTCTTATTTTTCGGATAAAGAGAAGTGATGTGAAATTGATTCATCTTATTTTTAACGTTTGTATATTGAGATAACCCTGAACCACTCGATACACTAATCATAAAAACCGCAAAGATCAATAGTATAACTCCTTTGGAATACATCTTCACAACTGTTCACTCCCTTATACTTTTGAACTCGCAGCAATTCCAATGAAAAGATGATGGTTCTCACATAATCACATTTCCTTCCCATCTTTAGAATAATATAACATAGATTCAAAGGAGTAGTTGGAAGTTGAACGATAATCATCTAACCTGTCTAACGTTATTGCAGAACATCCCTCTTTGATAACATAAAAAAACGGACACCGATTCTGTGGAGATCAGCGTCCGTTTGTATGTTCCATATTATCATTTAAAAGTGTTACTTCACTTCACCAACAACGGTAAAGCGCTCGTTTTTGTGTTGTGGATTTTCGATCTCATCAACCAAAGCAATCGCATAGTCTGCATAGCTGATGTAGCTGTTGCCTTCGCTATTCACGAGAATAACGTCGTTGCCTGCTTGATATTTGCCGGTGCGTACACCTTCTGGATTAAAGAATCCAGCCGGGCTCAAGAATGTCCATTGAATACCCGAAGATGCTTGCAGATCCTGCAAGTTTTGGCCTTGGTTCGTTGCAGTTGCTTTGTAAGCATCCGGGAATCCTGGGGATTCAAAGACACGCAATGTTTTGGACTCATCTGTGAACAGGCTTCCTGCTCCACCCACCACGATCAGACGAGTGTTTGGTGCATCTTTCAGGATGTTGATCAACGCTTGTCCTACTTCCACATGCAGGTTTTCTTTACCAGCTGGAGCACCAAATGCATTTACAACCACATCGAATGCTTTAAGATCTTCAGCTGTAAGATCAAATACATCTTTCTCCAGCGTATTCAGGCTTTTATCTTCCAATTTGGATGCATTACGAACGATTGCCGTTACTTTATGCCCTCTGTCTGCTGCTTCTTTCAAAATTACACTTCCTGCTTTGCCTGTTGCACCAATGATTGCAATGTTCATCATGATCTCTCCTTTAAATTATCGATATTGTTTATGTTTGAACTTTATATTGTAACTATAGTTGTTACAACTAAGCTTGTCAACCATGCACAATCAGTACACGCAAAAAAGCCCCTGATATCATGCCCGTGCAAAACGGATACAATTCAGAGGCTATCTATTAAAGGAACTACATACTGCTTATTTAAAACAAGATTAGGAAACCGCTGTACAACTCAGTTTCTTAACAATCCTTATCAGGCACACCCGCATCTTCCTTCGTACGGAAAGAAGATCCACATCCACAAGTGGCTACCGCGTTAGGATTATGGATGGTGAACCCACCCGTCATACCGGACTCTTCAAAATCAATTTCGAGACCATCCAGATACTTCAGGTTTTCCTTCTCGACTACAACCTTCATACTCTGAATATCCATATACAGGTCCTCATCGGACTCTTTATCGTCAAAGCCCATGGCGTACGAAAATCCGGTGCAACCGCCCGGTGCTACGCCAAGACGCAGGAACATACCAGGTGTCTCTTGCTGTGCAAGCATCTCTTTCAATCTGTCAGCAGCCGTTTCGCTGATGTTAATCATGCCAGGTCACTCTCCTTTTCATTAACTCTTCTTTAAATTATACTCCACCCCGTCAAGGGTCTCAAGTCATGTTTGCCTCTTTCCGCGTTCCCCCTCTACTCCTTTTTCTTCCCAGTGTATTGAACCCCCGCGACACGAGGTTTATAATGAATAGGTGGTCGCACTGAAATGTCGATATTTTGCCATGACTTATTCAGGTGACGATCATATATAGAGTTGTAATTTTTTTCACATTTCGAGACTGTCCGCAGTCCCCAATGCATATAGAGTCACAAGACTCACTTTAATGAAAAAATTAGCTTTACGTACGCAGCACAGGCTGCACCGGGTAAATAAGAGTTAGTTCATATAAGAAGGCGGCAGTTGACCGCATCTTTGCTATGTAGTTCTGTATACAGATCCTACACACAACTCAAATCCGGTTAAGAACAGGAGGAAACAGTATGTCTACATTGGTAACACCGTTCACAGACAAAAGAATGGCTGAAATCGTTGAGAAAGTGCAGAACGGCGTAAGGCTGAACGTAGAAGACGGCGTATATCTGTATGAAACAGATGATCTGCTGACTTTGGGCCAGCTGGCCAATGAGGCCAACTTGCGGAAAAATGGTAAGAAAGTATATTTCATCGAAAACATGAGTCTTTATTTTACAAACGTATGTGAAGCTCACTGCGCTTTTTGTAATTTCCGTAAAGACCAGGGTGAAGAAGGCTCCTATACATTATCCGGTCAGGAAATGATCGATTATGTAGAACAGCATATTCATCCGGGCGTACGTGAGTTCCATATCGTAGGCGGACATAACAACCATGTTCCTTTTCAATATTATGTCGATTCCCTGCGAGCTTTAAACGAGAAATATCCGGATGTTACACTGAAAGCTTACACGGCAGCCGAGATTGATTTCTTCACTCGGATTAGCGGACTGAGTATCAGAGAAGTTCTGCAGGAGCTGCAAAAAGCAGGTCTGAAAACATTGACTGGTGGCGGCGCTGAGATTCTGTCGGATGAATATCGCAAAAAAATGCGTGTAGACAAAGCGAACGTAGATCGTTATCTTGAGGTGCACCGTACTGCTCATAACCTGGGCATGCGTACCCATACAACGATGCTGTATGGATCGATTGAATCCTATGAGGACCGCGTCAACCATATGGTGCAGATCCGTGAATTGCAAGACGAGACCAACGGATTCATGGTCTTTATCCCACTTTCCATGCAGCCAAAAAGTAAAAACGCGAGCATTATGCGTCGTAACTCGGCTTATGAGGATCTCAAAACAATTGCGATCAGCCGTCTGATGCTGGATAACATCGATCATATCAAAGCATACTTCATTAACATCGGTCCACAGCTGGCTCAAGTTGCCCTTGGATTCGGTGCTTCGGATGCACACGGCACAATCGTTCGCGAACGGATTAGTCATGCGGCAGGTGCACTCACACCTGAAGGCCTTACACGTAAAGAGCTCATATGGCTCATTAAAGGTGCAGGACGTATTCCGGTAGAACGTGATACGTTCTACAATGAAATTCAAGTGTACGAATAGGATATACCTTCATCCACAACCAATATTGCACCAGCACCACTCCAGAACGCAGCTTTCATTATAGGGAGACGTTTGAATTCGAGTGGTGCAAACTGCTGAATAATATCTTCAATTTTCAATGTCTACTTTTCAATTATTCAAATCATAACAAAAGGAGCAGCTATGTTATTGCATAGCTGCTCCACAGTTTACAGCCCCATTTCAGTGGGACTGATGCAGAAAGGAAGCCGAGTCATGAAAAATTTCGTCATTCTTGGAGGCGGTTATGGCGGCCTCACCATCATCAAGGAACTTCTGGAGGGTAAAATTCCATCCGATACACAAATTATTTTGGTGGACCGCAGCCCCTTTCAGGGATTAAAGACAGAATATTACGCACTCGCAGCAGGAACCGTATCTGATTATGACCTGCGTATCCAATTTCCAGTGAGCGATAAAGTCACTTACCGTTATGGAGAAGTTACTTCGATTGACCTGGAACAGCGTCAGATTGAATTTGAAGGCCAAGACCCGCTCGTGTACGACAAACTTGTCATTGGACTTGGTTGTACAGACCGTTTCCACAACACGCCAGGCGCCGAAGATTATAGCTGTACCATTCAGAGCTTTAGCAAAACACGCGAGACCTACCTGCGCCTCAATGAAGTCAAAGCCTATGGCAATGTGCATATCGTAGGCGGCGGATTAAGTGGTGTCGAGATGGCAGCCGAACTTCGTGAGAGCAGACCCGATCTAAACATCAGCATTCTGGATCGTGGTGAACGTGTATTATCCGCTTTCCCGCAACGTCTATCCGTGTATGTGCATGAATGGTTTAACGAACATCAGGTAGAGACACGCGGGCATATCGCCATTTCACGTGTTGAACCTAATGCTATCTATAACCGGGATGAACAGATTCTAACAGATGCTGTCGTATGGACTGCAGGCATTCAGCCAGTAAAAGTGGTACAGGATCTGGACGTAACCAAAGACCCTCAAGGACGTGTCGTCTTGAATGAATACTACCAAATCCCGGAATATACCGATGTGTATGTCGTTGGTGACTGTGCCAGTGTACCTTATGCACCTAGCGGTCAAGCTGCGGAAGTACAGGGTGAGCAGATCGCCCATATTCAGCATGCCCTCTGGAAAGGCGAAAAGCCCAATCCACATCCACTCAAGCTTCGTGGCACACTGGGTGCACTCGGCAAGAAGTCTGGGTTTGGGCTGATGGGCAAAACGTCCATGATGGGACGTGTACCTCGTATTTTGAAAAGTGGTGTGCTCTGGATGTCCAAGCGCCATCTCGGTTAGTCGAGATCGAGCTCGTCCCAGGCATCGGCTTCGCCAATTTTGGCCAGAATGGCGTTATATAGATCTTCCACTTTGTCCGTGATGACAACTTCACCATTCACCAGTGCAAAAGGAGTCATAGAACATTGGCCGCAGTTGGTGAGGCAGCCGTATTCAATCACGTCATAGTCTGGATTTTCTTCCAGTTGATCCATGACTTCATCTGTGCCAAAATGCATATTATTGGCACAAAATTCAATAATCGGTCTCATATAGGTTCACCTGCTTTGTTTGACCATTTTAATTTGTGGCCATTTGTAATATAATATAGGGGAAAGGAGTTGAAAAAAATGAGCGAAAACGCACAAAGCACCATGTATGATGAAGTAATTGATGTGCTTGACAAACTTCGTCCGTTTCTGCAACGCGATGGCGGTGACGTGGAACTGGTCGACGTGGAAGACGGCATTATTAAGCTGAAACTGGTCGGTGCCTGCGGCAGTTGCCCAAGCTCCACCATTACCTTAAAAGCCGGGATTGAACGTGCCCTTCTCGAAGAAGTTGAGGGTGTACAAGAAGTCGTACAAGTATTCTAATCAATCCTTCACGAAATAAACCTCAAGAGCCTTTCGCTTCGCATGAAGCGGAGGGCTCTTTTTTTGTGTGCATATGCAGAGAGTCCATTTCATCTGTCCCTTTTACCAGATTCCACGTACAATCCTTCAATTCACCTTTTAAGTATCCTCACGCTGTATGGTCGGACGAATCGGATCAAGTCCTCCAGATACATCCATAATGTTGCCTGTTATAAAATCGGAATGATCAAGGCACAGATACGTAATCACTCGTGCAATATCTTCACCGCTGCCTGGACGCCCTCTTGGTGTTTCCTCGTCGATGATGCCTGCCATTTCATCAATCGTTTTCTCTTTGTTCGCACCACGAATGTCACCTGGACATACCATGTTAACCGTAATTCCATACGGGGCTTCTTCAACCGCGAGTGTCTTTGTGAACGAAACCAGACCCACCTTGGCAGCCGCATATACGGCGCGATGAGGCCAAGATCTCGCTTCTCCAGCATGACTGAAGCCAAAATGGATAATGCGTCCCCATTGCTTGCGTCTCATCTCTGGCAATACACGCTGATCCAGTAACATCGGTCCCAACAGATTTCCCTGCACAAGCATCTGGACCTCAGCTTCAGAATAATCCGCAAATAATCGTCGTTCACGGACAAATGGACCTGCGTTATTCACCAAAATATCAATACTGCCCAGGTTGCCTTCCACCTGCTCGACCAATGAAGAGATATCTTCCACCTTGGATATATCAGCCTGGATGGCAATGCACCGCACACCCTTGGCTATAATCTGAGCCTTTAAAGCCTCAGCTTCTGTTCTGCTGTGTACATAGTTGAGGGCAATATGGCACCCTTGATCTGCCAGACTGAGGGCCGTCATTTTACCAAGACCTTTGGCACTTCCCGTTATGAGGGCAATCTTTCCCTTCACGTTCATCCCCCTCTTCAAAGAGCAGTCACTATCCAGTATAAAAGATTTATCGTCCTCCTACAACTCGCTTATCCACAAGGGATTATCCACCTTTAATTCCAAATATATTTTGACTGAGCAAGCACCTGATGAGTACGATTGGATTATTGGACCAGCATCTGTCTCTCTGGATGGTAAGGCCACCCTGGAAGTCCCTGAAAGCCATTCCTATCTGGATAAGCCCAATACCCAACGCTCGATACTTAACAGTGATGGAAAGCCTAATGGGAACGAAATCGGAAGCCTAACCAGCAATAGCGAATTCGGCTCGTGGTATGTAGTTTTCGAGTACGTGAAGACAGGTCATATTCATGATGACGATCAAAATTTGAATGCCGAAGAGCTGTTAAGCAGTTATATCCGAGGCACAGAAGAAGATAACAGAGAACTTGATCCTGAATATAGAACGTACATAACGGGGTGGGAAATCGAACCGGCATATGACATTACCAAACATCAGTTGGTTTACTCCCTTGGTTTTAAGAATGCTGATCAGCAAGCCATGGTCAATTACAATGTAAAACTCCTGACACGCGAAGGATACATCACAGCCATTCTGGTTACAGATACGGCCAACTTTCAACAGAGCCGTCAGGCATTCGAGGAAACCGTACTTCATAAGCTTAGCATCAATGCAGGATACACCTATGAGGAGTACAATGCTTCGACTGACAAAACATCCACTATAGGGCTCAACAGTCTTCTGATGGGCGGATCGGGTACACAGCTTCCCAGAAATTCAGTGCTCTTCTTTTGCTCAAAAAAGGATGGGCTTTGATCCTCGTTGTCGTCCTTGGGTTAATCGGTTGGATCAGATACAAGATCAAAAGCTCACACGGAGAAGAAGAAACACTCTCTCCCTCCGAGAGAACGTACCTGCAAGAAGCAGATGAGCAGCAGTATGCTGATCAGAATGAATTATCCTACTACCGCCAATCTGGGCATCCATCCAACGCGGATAAACCGGAAAAACTCTGACTTATGTTGATCCCCACGTCAGCACAGACTTAGGAAACATAAAATAAGCCGTATATCTCTTCAGAAGAGATATACGGCTTATTCTTAATAGCTTCACATCATAACATACATATCGTGAATTATTCAGTTGCAGGTTCAACTGCACCTTTATAACGTTCTTTGATGAATGTTTTCACTTCTTCGGAGTGCAAAGCAGCAGCCAGTTTTTGGATTGCATCTGCATCCTTGTTGTCCTCACGGGAAACGAGGATGTTTGCGTATGGGTTACCTTGCAGATCTTCGATCAGCAAAGCATCATTCGCCGGATTCAGGTTCGCTTCGAGCGCATAGTTAGCGTTGATAAATACCAGATCCGCTTCATCCAATTGACGAGGCATCATGGCTGCATCCAGCTCAATGATATCCAGGTTCTTCGGATTGGCTGTGATATCTTGAATCGTAGATGTAATATTTGTGTTGTCTTTCAGCGTAATAATACCTTCCTTCGCGAGCAACAACAGTGCACGTCCACCATTGGATGGGTCATTTGGAATTGCTACTTTTGCGCCGTCAGCCAATTCATCCAAAGACTTAATCTTCTTGGAGTATCCGCCAAAAGGTTCAACATGAACAGGTGTTACAGAAACGAGGTTGAATCCACGTTCTTTATTCTCTGTGTCCAGATATGGTTGGTGTTGGAAGAAGTTTGCATCCAATTTTTTGTCAGCAAGTTGCTGATTGGGTTGAACATAGTCGTTGAATGTAACGACTTGCAGACGGATACCTTGTGCTTCCAGTTCAGGCTTGATGCTTTCCAGAATCTCTGCGTGTGGTGTAGGTGAAGCTCCAACTTTCAATTCAACTGTACGAGGTGCACCTGCTGAATTGTCTGCGCCGCTATCGGCGTCCTTGTTGTTTCCGCAAGCTGCGAGAACCGCAATCAACATAAGACTAAGTAGAGCAAAAGACCATTTTTTCATGTGTAAAACCCCTTCTCTAATCATTTTTGTCATGTGGCATCCGCATTATTGCATATCCATCATGTTATCTATGTGTTATTTCCTGGTGAAAAATGTAACCAAGCGATCTCCAGCCATCTGGAGAATTTGCACTAGAATGACCATAAATACAACGGAAATTATCATAACTTCATACTGATAACGGAAGTATCCATAATTGATTGCCAGCGTTCCCAGTCCTCCCCCACCAACCATGCCGGCCATCGCCGTATAAGAGACAAGCGTAACGATGGTGATTGTTATACCAGCAAGGAGACCAGGCAGTGCCTCAGGCAGTAATACCCGTCTTACAATCTGTCCGGTTGATGCACCCATCGCCTGTGCCGCTTCAATTACACCACGATCAACTTCTCGCAAAGTAGTTTCCACTAAACGAGCGAAGTATGGAGCTGCTCCAATAACGAGAGGCGGTATCACACCCAGTACCCCTGTGGCCGTACCAACGAGTGCACGTGTGAACGGAATAATGGCTATAATCAGTATGATAAAAGGAACTGACCGCAGAATATTCACAATAAACGATATTATCGTATACACCACACGTGACTGTATTGAGGCGGATCTCGCCGTCATGAATAGCAATACGCCAAGCGGCAAACCAATGATAATGGTGAACAAGCCAGAAGCGCCCAGGATTTGTAGTGTCTCTATTGAAGCTTTACCAATCTCTTCCCAACGTACGGTTGAAAAATCCATCTAACGAAGCACCTCCACATCAAGTCCCTCAGCGGTTAATTCTGATATCGTCCGATCAATCGCATTTGAATCACCCTCGAACCGAACGGTCAGCTGCCCATAAGGAACCTGTTTGATCGTAGAGATTGTACCTTGCAGGATGGCAAAATCCACGCCTGTCTTACGTACCGTTCTAGACAAAATCGCTTCATACGTTTTGTTACCCAGAAAGGATATCTTCACAAGTTTGGAAGCAGCACCTGCCTGCAATTCAACGCCTGCATTTGCCAGAGCGGTCTCTTCCAGAGCAAGTCCAGCTTCATGGTCACGCATCATGAAGTCCCGCGTAATCGCATGCTGCGGCTTCAGGAACACGTCTGTTACAGGTCCTTGTTCCACAATGCCGCCCTGATGAATGACAGCCACCTTGTCACAGATGTTCTGAATGACATGCATCTCATGTGTGATCAGCACAATCGTAAGGTTGTACTTTTCATTAATGTCGAGCAATAACTTCAGGATTGAATTTGTCGTCTGCGGATCAAGTGCCGAAGTAGCCTCATCACAGAGAAGAACATTTGGGTCACTTGCAAGTGCTCTCGCAATCCCTACACGTTGTTTCTGGCCACCCGATAATTGAGCCGGATATTTGCTGCTGTGGTGCTCCAGACCAACCAGTGCAAGCATTTCCTTCACTTTGCGATCAATGGCTTCCTTGGGTGTATTCACAAGCTTTAGTGGAAAAGCTACATTGTCATATACCGTTGCCGAAGATAACAGATTAAAGTGTTGAAAAATCATCCCGATCTTGCGTCTCTGTTGCTGCAATTCGGTTTTGCTTAGTTCAGTAAGGTTGATTCCGTCGACCCATACCTCACCCTCCGTAGGCCGTTCCAGCAAATTAATGCAGCGAATCAATGTGCTTTTTCCAGCTCCGGAATGGCCAATCACACCGTAGATTTCACCCTTTTGGATGCTCAAATTCAGCTCGGATAACGCTGTTGTAGATTTTGCCCCTTTGCCGTACGTTTTCGTTAAACCTTTTAATTCAATCAATCGCACTTGCCCCTTTCCAACCACCTACATGTATCTTTACCCGATCTAAAGGAAAACTCCCCTTAAAGTACAAAAAAAGAGCCCTTTGCAGATACAAAGAGGGCTCTTCACGTGAAAGAATATACCTTCTCATCTGCCAAAATCGTGTCTTGCACCATTTTGTAGGAATTAGCACCTAACATCTATAACGAATGATACATGTATCATGTCGTTACAAATCGGTTGCCGGGCTTCATCGGGCCTGTCCCTCCGCCGCTCTCGATAAGAAATATGTTGTTGTAGGATTTTATAAGTTCATGTAGTTTATGCTTTATAATGTGAACGTAACTTCCAAAATATCAGTTATATCCGTGTAACATTCGATTGAAACTCAGTATATTCCAAGTATTCCGATTTGTCAAAGGGAATTATTTCTTTTCCATATTTTGTTGATATAACTATAAGAGGCTGTTAACGTTTCACAGACCATATCGACGCCCTGACGCATTTCCTGCACATGCTGATTCAGATCCTCCAATTTCACTTTACCTTGCAAGGTCTGGTGTAACTGCCACAGGTCATCGTGCATTTCTGAGTTCATGTAGTGAATTTCCATATTACGTCGTTTGCGCAGCTTGCTCATCGGTTCACGATAAGAGTCCTTGATCTGTATTAATTGCAACGCAAGATCATGATGCTCCCTTGCATAGTCGAACTGCCTTAACACCGTAAAATAAGAAAAATGCGCTTTGGTATTTGAAGTATTCAACTGGAATATTTCATTTAATACCGTGCCCACTTTATCCAGAATGGCAAAGCAGCGGATAAAGCCATCTTTGTAGAAATACACATACCGGGCATACTCGGCTTTTTCAGTCGGCGTCATATCATCCGTTGAACCTGCAACGACCTTTTTGCGAAAATGAGCAGCAGCGAAACAGCTTTGCTCCAGTTCATCCAGTGAGGAGATGAGTCCCTGAGTCCACACATACAGTTTCCGATAGTCATGCGTGGGATCATGGTCCACATGCATTTGTCGTTGAAATAGCTCAAGCGTATGCGCCATTGCGTCCATCGCTGCCTTCAATTTACCTTCGTTTATACGTGGCTTTTCCCCCAACAACGTTCGCAGCATATCTAACCTCCTCTTTTCCAAATCAACAAGAATTCATCACCGTGAACGAAACATCATTCATTCCGTGTAATTGCTGCTTGCCATAGGTTGCCCTGATCCCTCTGACATCAAACAAAGTCCACCTGTCCAATGATGTACATCACTGGATGGTGGACTTTCATATTTAAAAACGATTAGCCGGGCGATGTAGCTTGTACACCAGGAAACTCATATACGTTAAGACTCCGAACAATATGGCGATATCCAGCATATGAGCAAGAGCTACGAACATGTATACTTCCGGACGGTTCATTGTCACCATCATGAAAATACCAATGACTACTTGCATCAGAATAAGAACAACGGATACCACACCCAGAGTACGCATTTCCTTGTTGTCCGGATGATTACGGTAAGCGAAATGACCCAGGATTGCGATAACAATCACGAGCGACGCAGCTGCTGCACGGTGAGCAAAAGCAACCGCTACCCCACCCGAAAGCTCAGGAATAATCTGCCCGTTACAGAGCGGAAATCCAGAACATCCGCCGGCAGAATCCGTGTGACTCACAAATGCACCTGTGTATACCACGAGATATGTGTAAATGGTGGAGAACCAGACCAGATTCCTGAATTTTTTGCTAACCCGAGGGTATTTATTCAGGCGCTCCAATCCGCCATCTTTGGCCTCCTGCCTTATGCCCAGCGCCATCATTAGAGAACTGGCAAAAGCAATCAGTGCAAAACCAAAATGCAGTGCCATGACTGCTGAAGATTGGGAGAAGACAACGGCAAAAGCCCCCATGATTCCCTGGACGATAACAAATACCAGAGTTAAGAAAGAAAACAATTGCAGGTCACGGCGTGACTTGCCAAACCGCAGAAAAGCAACAAACGAGGCAATGGACAACAGTCCAGCCAGTGCACTTACAGCGCGATGGGAATATTCAATGAGTGAAGCCACAGTATGTGCGGGAACGAGTTTTCCGTTACATAAAGGCCATTCTGTTCCGCAGCCAAGGCCCGATTCCGTTTTGGTTACGATGCCTCCACCAAAAGTGGCCAGAAACATGACAAGACAGGTTAATACGGTTAACCATTTAAACAAAGTTAAGTGTTTCAATTTTTTCTCACCCGCTGTTGGTTTAAGATGGCGAAGAATTATTCTCCGCTTGTTTCGGTACTTTGACACTTATTTCACAACTAAATTCATTATACCGGATAAAATGTTCATTGACGTCGCGCTTTGTGACAAAATGTTAACGTCTGGTGAAATAATGACCCACAGGTCATTGAGGATATGTACAGAAACGTTTCTTACATAGAACGTGTCGAACACACAAACGCCATTTCCCTATTTCAAGAGAAATGGCGTTCTTTTTATTATACCCTTTTACAACATGAACCTGTCATACTTTTATATAAGTTCAATGAAACATTTACACAATAACGGAGAGGACAGAAATAGCCTGAAGAAGCGGAGCTAAAAGCTTTCTGAAAGAAAGCTGCATCGGAAGCATATGCTTCGCCTTTATCCCCGGATTTCTCCCCTTTATAAAAGGGATCAAAGAAATCTGGGGATAACAGCGATCGGAAGGTTATTCTGTCATCGGAGTGCCTGTGTAAAAGTTGAGCTTGTATAACATTATTTATGAATCGTGTTGTACACCTCAACTGCTCGATCTAAGAACTGCTCAATCTCTTCTCTCGACTTGCGTAGCTTGTTCACATACCGTACGAGTTCGCGGCCATCTGTATACGCCACAAAGCTCGGAATGCCAAGAATATTCTGTTCTTCACTAACCGTCCCAACCTGATCCACGTCGACCTCAATCAAGGTCAGTTCACGTGCATATTTCTCTTCAACCTCAGGCATAAACGGATCGATGTATTTGCAGTCACCACACCAGTCTGCCTTGAATACGGCAATCGTCAAACGTGGGGATTGGATGGCTACATCAAAAGCCGGTTTGGAAGTAATCTGTTCCATTCGGTTCATCTCCCTTTCTGTACCTTGTCTTACCCTAAGTGAAGCAAATTGGCGAGTGGAAGTCAAATAATCAGCGCATACTTAGAATAAACCACATGGTCTGTGAAATTAAACCCAGAACATCATGAAAGGATGTCACATCATGACTTCCACCAGAACCGATTCTTCCAGCGAACAACATCACGGGTCCCTCCTGCAGATGGTCCTTTCCATTCCGGGTGCTGCCCGGGAAATCTGGCGTGGCAAACAGGCTGCATGGCAAGCTTCTGCACAGCTTCGTCACCCTTTGCGTGACATCGAGTGGGATACAGATACGGCAGCTGCCTTACAGTCTGAGGTGGAGCGTTTGTTACCTGCCAGCAACAAATCTTTTGCACGCACGGACCAGGTTCAAAGCGCACTCGTCTGCGAAGAAGATTGCATCATTCTGGAAGAGATTAAGACACTGACTCAGGAGCACAATCGGAGTAATATCACTCGCACGGCAGCCTATCTGGAATGTTATGAGCAATATCCCGAACTGCATTGGGCACTACTGGCCCATATGGTCTCTCGCAACGGCGGATATCACATGACAGATCTTCAGAGTGACTTAATGCATAATCTACAGAATCAAAGCGATCGCGAGCATATGTATCGGCTGCTGGAGCGGTGCAATGCACTCATTTTCCAGGATGCATATCCACAGCTTCTACTGTATATGAACAGTCGCCGGATCGGACGTAGCTGTTTCCATCTCTTGTCGCACTTTCACGTATCGGCGTTTATGACGCCGTTTTGGGAACGCTTTTGGCTGGAACGATGCAGTTCACTGCTAAGTGTGGCATTAATTATTAATGAGCAGAACTATATCGAGAGCCGGGTGGTGCAGCATCCTTATTTTCAAAAAGAAGTACTTTCCAAACCCGCATTCCATCTGCATAATCTGGCCGGTCTGAATCATATCGTCTTTCCTCTTGGACAGGGAGCAGGACTCGCAGGACGCGTCATTGAACATTTTGGCAAACTGGATGAGCGAATCATGTTTGGCAAAGGGCTATATGCCCTGTTGTTTGGCGTGGAGCAAGTACACACACAAGTGTTGGAGTTCGCACGCTTGGTTCCCCATCGTGGCTCGCGCGCTGAATATTGGCCTGGGCTGTTTACCAATCGTGAAGACGAGGCAGGGGAACATACACTTTATGCTCAGGAGCTAATGGATGAAGAATGGCTTCCAGAAGGGCAACGATTATATAGTCCGGAACTGCTCTCCGTATGGGTGGACACGCCTTATGAACCGATCACCAGACAGGACTGGCTTCAGACTCGGGATTGTCTCGGTTATCTGACGGCACCGCGTCGACCATGGCTGTTTGAGATGAGTCACGAACACCGGTATGGCATGCTGAAAACAGCACTGGCTCATGATGCTAAAGCCATCACACACTAATGCTAAAGGACACATAGAGTCGGCAAAGACGGATGATGTGATACCCGATGTACCGCTAATCCTCACTTGCGGGGCTAATGTCGAGTTCAGTCGCTTAGCATTCCCTAACTATACAAAAAGCCCTGTCCGCTTAACAGCAGACAGAGCTTGTATCCTATTTTCACAAAATATTGGAGCATGAATGATGCTCCTTGCATGTTTAACCTCTTTGCCCAGCTCCACGTTGAAGACGCATAAGTGGACGAAGAATTTTTTGCAGAATACGGGGGTAACTGCCCAGCTCGTCCTTGCGCAGTACACGCAGCACAACCATGAGAACCAGATACACCACCACAACAAGCAAACCAACCACAAGGCAGGTAAGCAAGAAGGATACACGCGCTGGCAGGAACAGTCCAAAGATCGTATTGCCAATCCAGTTCGTTGCAAATCCTACACCTGCTGCAAGCAACACTGTAATGATAAATCCTTTCCAACGATCTCCCATGATGGAGAAATCAACGATTTTGCGAAGGACCCGCAGATTCAGGTACGTGATGACCAAGAAGCAGAGGGCCGTTGCAATAATGATGCCGTAAATGCCGAAGATCGGCGCCAGAATCAGACTTGCGATCAGTTTGATCACAACACCTGCTGCGACACTGATCATCGTAATCCGCGGTTTCCCTACCCCTAGTAAAATAGAGTTGGTGGTCATCATCGTAATCTGGAAAATGGTACCGAATGTTAACAAGGCAATGATCGGCGTTCCATCCAGATTGGTAAACAGCAATCCGTTGACCGAATACGCTGCCGCACAAAGTGCAATGACAATCGGCATACCTGTCAGAATCGAAATGCGCAACGCAAGTGTAACCTGACTCTTTAGATGCGCTTCATCCTTGCGGGCAAATGCTGCCGATATGACAGGCACCAACGATTGACTCAAAGCGATAGCCAGAATCGGAGGAATACCCGCAATACTTTGGGCTTTCGCACCCAGGATCGCAAGTACACCTGTCGCTTCTTCGAGTCCGATCTGGCCACTTAGCAGTGGTACCACAAGGGATGAATCGATGAAGTTAATGGCTGGAACCGCAAGTGAAGACAGCACAATTGGAATAGACAGCTTAAAGATATCACTGTAGATACCTCGCATCGGCAACTGCTCTGCACGCTCGTAATTCAATTGGGCCGCACGGTCGCTACGACGCAGCTTCAAGGTGAAGTACAGCATGACACCGAAGGCACCCACACTTCCTAATACCCCACCAAATGAAGCACCTGCAGCAATCGTCTGGTCATCATAATTCCATTGCAGCATGACATAAGCCACGATAATGGCTGTACCTACACGGGCGAACTGTTCAACAATCTGTGAAATACCACCCGCTGTCATGTTGCCGCGTCCTTGGAAATATCCACGCATCATCGCAATAGCCGGGAAAAGTAGTAACGCTGGAGCCAAGGCGCGAATGGCGCTGACCGACTCCGGTACTTTGGACACATACGTAGCATAATAAGGTGCCGCGAACCACAACAAAGCAGACATGACTACCCCGGCCACAGCGGCAAAGATCAGGGCTGCACGGTAGATCTGTTGGGCTTCACTCGCTCGTCCGAGCGCATAACGTTCCGATACCATTTTACTAAGTGTACTCGGTATGCCCGCCGTTGCTACAGTTAACAGCATTAAATATACCGTATTGGAGATGGTAAACGATGCGTTACCGATATCGCCGAGGATATGCTCCAGCGGCACCCGTTGAACCAATCCGAGTACTCTTGCGATCAGTGCAGCGGCCGCCAGAATGAGCGTACCCCTAATGAATGTTTCTTTCTTAGACAAACGAATTCCCCTTCTTTCCTCCACACCGGACGTGCATCCCGTTGAAGCTAATCCTGAACGTTTAGGCGAATCTTACCACCCAGATAATAAAGAGAACAATCATGACGATTTGCAAAATAATTTTCATCACAGTACTCGTAAATAGCCCCACGACGGAACCAAATCCAACTTTCGACGCTTTGGAAGGTGAAGACCCTCCGATCAGTTCCCCGATAAAAGCACCGATAAATGGTCCCAGCACCAATCCGAATGCCGGAATGACAAATGGGCCAATGATAACACCAATGGTACTCAGCGTTGTTGATAACTTGGAGCCACCGAACTTCTTCACGCCCCATGCACTGACGACATAATCAGCCACAAACAACACAACAACAATCAGAATCTGAATGATCCAGAACCACACACCAAACGGATCAAAGCTGAAGAACCAGCCGTAGACCAGAAACGCGAAGAAAATCGCTACAGCACCAGGCAGTATGGGATATACCGTTCCAGCCATCCCCACTGCAAACAGCAGCACAATTAAAATCCAGGCAACGGTTGCGAGCAAAGGTTACTCCCCCTTCAAAATATGTTCACGGATCACTTCGACGATGCCGTCTTCATTGTTACTCGCTACGATCAGATCAGCCGCTTCCTTCACCTGCTCCTGCGCATTACCCATCGCTACACCAAGACCCACGGCCTCAATGACAGCCAGATCATTCAAACTGTCTCCGACAGCAACAACTTCGGACATCTCGATGCCCAGCAGCTTGCAGACTTCAGCTACACCACTGGCTTTGGATACGCCGGCAGGGTTGATCTCAATATTAACGGGTGAGGAGTTGGTCATTTGCAGACCGCCCATTTGTTGCAGTTCCATCATGATCTGGTGACGCACTTCATCCACTTCCGTATTGAAGCCGAATTTCAACCATTCCAGACCTTCAATGTTGTCCGTCCAGCGGTCCCGATTGAACAGTTCTTCCACGGAGTATGCCCAGTACCAGCTATTATATTTTTCACCGATTTCCTGCATTCTGCGAATCAATGCCGGGTCCATCAGATGACGCATATGCAGGTCATGCGGGGCTTTCCAGACCTCACTACCATTAACAGTAACCATCGGTGTCTCCAGCCCAAGCTGGACCGCATAAGGCATGGCGTGGAATACCGCTCTTCCCGTAGAAAGGCACACATGTACACCCCGACGAATGGCAATTTGAATCCACTTGGCGGTCTCCTGTGTAATTTCATGATTATCGTTAAGTAATGTTCCATCCATATCCAATGCAAGCAATTTGTATTTCAGTTCACTCATACAGTATTTCCTCCTAGGTTGTCTCTCTCCAAGTTGAACTCATGGATATCCATTCAGGCACTACGCGGGCAGAAAACCTTTCGAGTCATAGTATCTTTGTTTTAGAATTACCTTTTTCTTTAGTGTGTTGAGATTATACGAGGTAACCGTTACGTGTACGGATCGTCTTCCGATCGCTGTTGTCTCCAAATTTTCTAGATTCTCTCTTCTTAAAGGTTAGAAATTCGGAGACAGCGTATGCTTTCGAAGCAGCTTTCTTGCAGAAAGCTTTTAGGCGAACGCTATCGCTTCTTCAGATCGATTCCGCCCCCTTCACTACATCACCTGTGTATTTAGACCTCATAACACCTATCTTCAAGAAAGAAAATTCATAAACAAATTTCCCTTCTCTAGATCCTTTCTGCCCTCTCCGTTCCACAATGGTTCTCCAGTTCAACTTAAAGGTTCTCTTTATCTATTTTAAACATTCTTTCACAACAAGATCGCCCGGCACCCGTAACAACGGACGCTCCGGACGTCACAGCTAACGACATTTTACCACAGATCATCTGTATGCAACAAAATAACCCGTAATCGGCAAGATGACGCTACATTATCAATTTATATTGTATATCTTATATCCGGTTGCCCTTGTAAAAGTAATACGACCAGACACGCAAAAACCGCCTGCGATGCAGACGGCTTCTTAAAATTTTGTTTATTCACCTGTTATCTACTTAAACTTCCATTACCTTGCCGCGAATTTGCGACGAGCGTAACGGAATACGATGCCATGTTTCGGTGACAGCAGCAGTGCAAGAACAAACAAAATTCCAGCAACAGCTACCATGCAGCCCGCGATGGAAGCATCCAGAGCGTAAGCCATGATGTAACCTCCAACCGAAGATGCTGCTCCGATCAGAACGGCATACAGAATCATTTTGCCCAGACGATCTGTGAGCAGGTAAGCCGTTGCTGCAGGTACAATCAGCATGCCCACAACGAGAATCGAACCAACACTTTCAAATGAAGCTACGGACGTCATCGAAACGAGTCCCATGAGCAGATAGTGGAACAGCACTACTGGAATGCCGCAGGCCGCAGCCAGCGCCGGATCGAAGGCACATAACTTGAACTGTTTGTAGAACAGCCCAATAACGACGAGGATGACTAGCAAAGTGATACCCAGCATCCAGACCGCCCTCGGCCCGACATCCGTACCTCCAAGGGTTAGCGTATCCCACTGAACATAAGCGATCTCACCGAACAAAACACAATCCAGATCCAGATCAATATGCTGGGCGTTCAGACTAATCAGAATGACACCTACTGCGAAGAGTGCTGTGAACACAATTCCGATCGAGGCATCAGACGACAGTCCACCCGCCTGCAAACTCTGTATGAAGAACACCGTCAGTAGTCCAAACACCGTTGCACCAAGTAGCATCCACAATGAATCTCTGGAACCACTCCACAGGAAAGCAATCGCAATACCGGGGAGAACTGCATGGCTGATCGCATCACCGACCAGAGCCATTCGCCGCAGAATCAGAAAACAACCGAGGATGGCGCAGGCGGAAGAAACCAATACGGCCGTTAAGATAATCCAAAACGTTGCCATTACATCTCCCCCCGTTCCTGCTGATTTCGCTGTGTGGCGAGAGTCTGGAGTGTAGCCCGCTCTTCACGCATATACGCCGATTTTGCCTGAATACTACGCAAACGTCGAGCTAATAATCCACGACGCGGAGCCAGCAAGGCTGACCCGGCAAACAACACCGTAGCCGCAAGAACGGTTACAGGTCCTGTCGGCAGATTAGGTACAAGCGTACTGAAGATCGTGCCTGTTGCACCACTCAATGCACCAAATATGCCTGCCAATACCACCATCAGTGCAAGTGAGTCGGTCCAGCACCGTGCCGCTGCTGCTGGAGTTACCAGCAAGGCTGCAACAAGCACCACACCAACGGCCTGAATTCCTGCAACCACCGCGATCACTGTCAAGAGCAGAATGAGCTGCTCTAACATGGCAACTGGCAGACCCATACCACGTGCAAATCCCGGGTCAAAACTCACCAGTTTGAATTCCTTGAACCAGGCAAGACAGGCAATCAGTAATACTAAACATACGCCACCCATGACATACACATCCGTCATGACCATGGATGCCGCCTGCCCAAACAAATATTTATCGAGTCCGCTTTGACTTCCGCTCGCCCCATGCTGGATGCGCGTCAGCATCACTACACCAACCCCGAAAAAGACGGTCAGCACAATTCCCATCGCCGCATCCTGCTTGATCCGGGAGTAGCGTGTAATCCACGAGATTCCGAAGGTAGCGACAATGCCAGCCACCAGAGCACCGAACAGAAACAAGCCTACGGACTTCGTTTCCGTCAACATAAATGCAATACAGATCCCAGGCAGAGCAGCATGAGCAAGGGTGTCCCCCATCAGGCTCTGTTTACGAAGAAAGGTGAAGGAGCCAATAATCCCGCTACTGAATCCTAACAACAGACAGCCAAGCAATATCCAACGTGTATTGGGGTCAGATAAGATGGCAACGATCCAGTTCCACATGCACTACACCTGGCCTTTCTCCGTCCGGCTTCCGATCATCGCAATCCGGCCTCCGTACGTCTCTTGCAGTGTATCCGGTACAAATACTTCACTTGTCGGTCCACCTGCCACCAGTCGTCCATTGAGTAGCAGCACATGGTCGAAGTATTCCTCGACTGTCGCCAGATCATGGTGAACGACCAGTACCGTCTTGCCTTGTTTCTTCAACTGTTCCAAAAGCGAAATGATCGCTTTCTCTGTGGTGGCATCCACACCTGCAAACGGCTCATCCATGAAATACAGATCTGCGTCTTGCACGAGTGCCCGCGCCAGAAAGACACGTTGCTGCTGTCCACCGGACAGCTGACTGATCTGGCGGTACATGTAATCACCCATGCCGACTTGCTCCAGGCAGTGTGCCGCCAGGTCTCGCTCCTTTTTCCCCGGACGACGGAACCAGCCTAGATGACCATACCGTCCCATCATCACTACATCGAGTGCATGCGTTGGAAAATCCCAGTCCACCGATTCCCGTTGGGGCACATAACCGATGCGGCGACGTTGTTCCCTGTACGATTGTCCGAAGATCCGTACCTCTCCATGCATCTTCGGTACTAGTCCCAGAACGGCTTTGATCAGGGTCGATTTCCCTGCACCATTCGGTCCGAGTATTCCGATGAGTTGTCCTTCAGGGATGTCGAAGGATACGCTGCTAAGCACCGGCTTTTTGTGATACGCAACAGCCAGATCCCTCACACTAAGAGGAGCCGATGTTGGCTGCGTTCCCTGCAAGTGACTGTTGTTCAGTTTCGTAGGAGTTTGTTCCAATAAAGTTGTATCTTCCATAATCCTGTAACTCCTCTCTTCATGTGATTCATTATTTCAGGGCTTCTACAATCGTCTCAACATTATGGCGAATCATACCGATGTATGTGCCTTCTTCCGTTCCCTCAGCCCCCATGGCATCCGAGAACAGTTCTCCACCAATGCTGACTGTATGTCCTTTTTGAGCTGCTCCGGCAATGATGGCTTCCATCGCTTTTGCGGGTACACTCGATTCAACAAATACTGCTTTGATATGGTTATCTACGAGATAATCCCGCAGTTCGCTAACATCTTTTGCTCCGTATTCGGCTGCAGTACTGATGCCCTGAAGCCCCATCACTTTCATGCCATAAGCCTGACCGAAATATCCAAATGCATCATGCGCCGTAACCAATACCCGGCTTGCTTCCGGAATCTCCAGAATCTTCTCACGCACCTCTGCATCCAGTGCTTCGAGCTTCGCCAGATACGCCTCTGCCTGAGCCTTGTACTCTTCTGCATGGTCCGGGTCCGCCTCCACGAGCGTATCGCGTACGGCTTCTGCCGCATGCATCCAGTGGCTGACGTTAAACCAGACGTGTGGATCATATTCGGTGCCGCCTGTATCTTTGCCTGAGTGTAACTCCTCGACTGGAATAGTCTCTGTAACAGCAGTAACCAGCTTGCTTGAGGACATTTTCTCCAAAATGTCTGTCATTTTTCCTTCAAGATGCAGTCCATTATAGAAAATGACTTTTGCTTGTTCCAGCTTGCGAATATCACCTTGGGATGCCTTGTACAAGTGGGGATCAACGCCCGGGCCCATTAGCCCGGTAACATCAACATATGCCCCGCCTACCTCACGTGCTACGTCAGCGATCATTCCTGTTGTAGCGGTTACTTGTAGCTTGCCATCACTGCTTGTCTCTGCATCACTGGAGCATGCCGTAAGTACAACAATCAGAACCAGAGCGGCTAGCGTAATGAACCCCCTCTGAATACTCCTCATTTTCACCATTAACAATTCAACCGTCCCCTTTCCCTCTCCTAAAATACTTGTCTACATCTAATTTTGTTGTACAAGGTATTAAGTTTTAATCAAGACTAATAATGTTTCCCTTGTGCAAATTTTATCCGAAGCCAAAAAAAAAGGCAAGGGATTATTTCCCCTGCCTGTCCAAATTCATATATTGTTCACTTCATTAACCTGTTAGATATGATGGTAAAAGGGCTACATCTGCCGCGTTTCTTTTGCATTACTCTTTGTCTTTCCCTTCGTCTTTCTTACCTTTCGGCGTTCCATCGAGACCATACACTTCATCATATGCATCGAAAATTTTTCGTGCTATTGGTGAAGCACTGACTGACCCGAATCCACCTTCTGGTACAACAACAGCTACAGCAAGCTTCGGATTATCTCGTGGTGCAAAGGCAATAAACACACCATTCTCTTTTTTGTTCGGTCCGGTCCCCTGCTCTGATGTTCCTGTTTTCCGTGCATAATCGTATGGGAAACCGTCAAATGAACTTACTTTGGTAACCATTCCTTTGTGCACTTCATTCCAGTGCGCCTCGGCAAAATCAACTTCATTAAGCACCTTAGGTTTGATCTCTTTCACCACATTGCCGTCCGCGTCACGGATTTCCTTCACCAGATGTGGTTCCATCCGTTTGCCCTTATTAGCAAGCATGGTCGTGTATTGGGCGAGTTGCATGGTGGTGTACTTGGCTTGTTGTCCAAAGGAGGCAAATGCCAAACGTGTTAGAGCTGATTCGTCTTCATTAGTATATTCTAGCCTACCTAGAAATTCATTAGGCAGATCTACACCAGTGGACACACCCAAGCCAAATTCCTGCATGTGTTTATGCCAGACATCGATACCTTTCTCTGAGCCATATTTACTTAACAAACGTTTCCCCACCATATCAATCATGAAGGCATTGGAGGATTTCTCAATCGCTCTTCTCGCCGTAATAGAACCATTATACGCAGAATGCGAGTTCTTCACTTGTCGGCCATCTTTCCCCAAAACCGCATATCCCTGATCATGATAGGTCTGTCCTGCTGTAAATAATCCCTCTTTCAATCCAATTAGGACACTTAACGGCTTGATTACTGATCCAAGAAGTATAACGGATTCCGCCCGACTAGGCTTGGCATCATTCGGTGGGAACGACTCGGTGGTTCCGTTCCGGAATACATATTTGATTTTGTCATAATCCCAATCGTTCGGATCATAATCCGGCATACTCGCCATAGCCACCACATTCCCCGTATCCACTTCCATGGCTACTGCGTATCCTGTAATTGCCTTGGGAAGTCTGCGCAATTCGTCCGTTATCGCCTCTTGTGCAGCCATCTGAATTTCCTTGTTAATGGTGGAAACCAGACTGTAGCCTTTCTCCGGTGGTGTTTGTAACATCGTCCCATCTGGGAGATTACGTGCGTCAATATCAATGGACTGATATCCACTTCGTCCACGGAGTTCTTCCTGGTATTGAAGCTCCAGCCCATCGAAGCCAACCTTCTCTTCTTCATGGTAAACAAGACCAGGATCACGCTGGGTACTTGCCCCCTCACGGATGGCCTTATATTTGGCAATGGAATCTGGTGCTCGCTTGAACTCTCTTGTGTAACCCACAACCTGAACGGCTACACCATCCGGGTCATATTTTCTTATGTTTTCTTCCAGCACCATAACGCCCGGATATTCCGCTTTTTTCTCCATGAAAAAGGCAATTTCTTTGGTCGATAGATCCGACTTCACAAGCCTCGGCACATACCCAAACGTTTTCTGGTAATCCAGATCCAATCGTTTGATGATCTCTTCCCCGTTCGGCTGCTCTTTATCCCCTGGATTAAACTGCTTAAACACAGCCGCCAGATCATGAGCCAGTTCCTCCGCTTCCTGCCTGCGTTCATCGTTCCGATAATCCTCATATAACAGCACATAGAGGGACTGTACAGGTTCAGAATAAGCCAGGGCGACTTCCCCTGTCGCATCATAGATGGGACCACGAACAGGTGCGAGTGGAATGTCTTTGGTATTACGACTCGTTTCCATATACGTCAGTTCAGGACCCTCCACAAATTGCACAAAGGCTAATCTGAAAATAAGGATACTGAATATGACAAATGCCGCGAAAAAAAACAGATTCAGCCTTGCGGTGGAAGGCTTGTTGACGGGTGTATCTTCCTCAGTCATGGGTTTCTTCCTCAATCGGTTAAACATGTTTTAAGCCTCTCCCGTTCCTCTATAAAAATAAAATATTTAATCCGTCTTGTGAACGCGTTCAATCCGATATTTAATCCTTTCTCAACCAAGTCTACCAAAGGTTAGCTGTCACGTCTTTCAATATTTAGTTACATTTTCGTAAACAGAACTTTTACACTACCCCATCTACCAATTTCAATGTAAACACTGACATATCAACGTTGTCCCGCTCTCCAGATAGCGTTTACCCTTCCCTTATATAAACGTGGTACAGCTCATATGGTTACATATTAATGCAACTAATTAGTTCACTCTTACGATCCATTCTCCACGTAAAAACAAAAAAGAGGACCCACGAAGGGTCCCCTCTGTAACCAATGCCTCACATTACTGTGTGCCTGATTCCGAATCTGAATCTTTATTTTTGTCCTTTTTCGGTACACCGTCGAGACCGAATTCCTCGTCATAGGCATCGAAGATCGCACGTGCAACCGGAGCCGCACTGCTCGATCCAAAGCCCCCTTCGGGGATAACCACAGCGACAGCAAGCTTTGGATTATTACGTGGTGCATAGGCGATAAATACACCGTTATCCACCAGTTTACCGCCTACTACCTGTGTCGATGTTCCTGTTTTTCTAGCAAAGTCATAAGGGAATCCGCTAAATGCAGATACCTCGGTTGCCATGCCTCGTTGTACTTCATTCCAGTAGGCATCGTTAAACTCCACCGTGCTGAGTACCTTCGGTTTTACTTTCTCGACCACGTTGCCTTCAGAATCCCGGAACTCTCTAACCAGTTGTGGCTCCATCCGCTTTCCTTTGTTCGCCAGCATTGTCGTGTACTGTGCTAACTGCATGGTTGTGTATTTTCCCTGCTGTCCAAAGGAACCATACACGAGACGAGTCAGCGAGCTTTCCGTGTCGTTCATGTAATCCCGTATGCCCAGGAATTCATTCGGCAGATCAACCCCTGTAGATACCCCAAGGCCGAACTGCTTCATGTATTCATCCCATTTGTCAATTCCGGTCGCACCGTATTTTGAGTACATCTTCTTCCCAATCTCATCAATCATGAATACGTTCGAGGAATGACGAATCGCATCACGAGGATACATTGCACCATACACATGCCCTGATGAGTTCTGCACTCTGCGATTGTCCCCACCAAAGGTCGTTGAACCTCTATCCGAATAAACCGTATTGGTAGTGAAGAAACCTTCTTTCAAACCGATTAAGACACTAAGTGGTTTGATGGTGGAACCGAGTAGCACGATCGATTCAGCTCGCTTTTTAGAGTCATCCGGAGGGAATGAACGAATCGTACCATTTTGATACACATATTTGATATCATCATACTGATCATTTGTGATACTGCCTGTTCTCCAGATGTTGGTATCATAATCTGGCATACTGGCAGCAGATACGATTTTCCCCGTATCCACTTCCATCGCAACTGCAAATCCGGTCTTGGCATTCGGATGTAATCGACCGGAAACCTGATTCCGATGAAGCCAACTCAACTGATCCAGAATGGCCTGTTCTGTTTTCACCTGAACGTTTTTGTTAATGCTGGAAATCAGGTCGTACCCTTTCTGCGGCGGGGTAGAACCTGCTACACCTTCAGGCAAGTTACGCAAATCAACATCAACGGATGTATATCCGCTTTTGCCGCGGAGAGCATCCTGATATTGCAGTTCCAGTCCATCAAAGCCTACAAATTCATTCTCCGTATACACCAGGCCCGGATCCGTTTGCGTTTTATTGGCCTCGTCCACCTCTTTGTATTTGTTCAAGGACTTCGAACTTCTGAACTTCTTCAGATAACCGATGGTCTGAACCGCTACCGTATCCGGATCGTAGAATCGCACACTCTCTTCGACGATCTGAATACCTTTGAACTCGTCCTTATGTTGCAGGAAATAAGCTACCTCTTCCTCGGACAGATCACTCTTGATCAGACGCGGCATAAAACCGTTCGCTTTGCGGGAGTTCAAGTCCATCTCTTCTATAATTTTCTCCACTGTAAGTGACTCTGAATCCTTCAGCTTGTACTGTTCAAACACATCATGCAACCGGGTTGCAATATCTTGCACTTCCCCTATATTAGGACTCGGTTTCCCATCAACATCCCCATAGTTTTTATACAGCGTCAAGTATAGCGACTGAATGGGCTTGGAATAAGCCAGCTTCACTTCACCTGTAGAATCATAGATCGTGCCTCTCACAGGAGGAAGTGGTACATCCTTGGTAATGTTACTTGCTTCTTCCTGACTAAGCTCAGGCCCTTCGACAAATTGTAAAAAGGCCAAGCGTACAATAATAACGCTAAAAATAACAAAGGAAGCGAAGAAAAATACGTTCATTCGGTAACTGAAGCGCCGTTTGTCCGTAAGTTCATCCTTCTCATTGGAATGTTTTTTCATCCATCCTACCTCTTTCATGACTTGATGCATACCGCTCAAACTGATTCTCCGCGGCATGATAACCTGGCAACGTCGTCATATTCCGGACCCATGTCCGTTGTATTGCTAAGCTGATTGATCCTTTAGATGGGTGTCGGCAAAATTCGGAGGATTAAACCAGTCTCCACTGATCGCCCATGTCGGGTCAAGCGGAACCCAGCTCTCGGAACCACTCAAATACACCTCATTCCACGCATGCGGACCGTACCCTCCCTGGCCGTTATAACCAAGTCCTGTAACAACTTTGACTTCAAGTCCTTGTGAACGGGCCATCACGGCATAAAGACGGGCATAATCAATACATACGCCTTTGCGTGTATCAAATGTATTCTGTGGATTTTGTTCATGCCATATGCCCTTTTGCTCATAGTCATCCACTTTACCATAGTCATACTGAATACGTGAACCTACCCAGTCGTAAAGCGCTCTTGCTTTGGCTTCATCTGTCGATTGGCCTTTGACAATCTCACTCGCTGCAGATTCAATATCCGTCGGAATATTGTGGTCGATGACTTCATATTTGCGTTGCAGGATGCCGCCCAGTTCCTTCTGCACAGCCTGCGTAAATACGGGTAGCTTGTCCTTGATAAACGTGCCGGACAACGGTTCGATAACCGATTTGGCCCCTTGCATATAGATCGGAGATGCTTCCACATATCGGCTGAACATGCTCCCAGGGTAAAGACTGACAATCATGAACAAAACTGCGATGACAATCATTCCGCGGACGGAGCCTATGATCGTGCCAATGAATGCACCCGTCAACCGACTAAACATACCTTTTGGCGCACTTTCCTCGGCTGACCTCTGCCTGCTGCTAAAAATAAATGAAGAGAGAAACCCGAGAATCAGTCGGATGAGTCCATAGCTAAGTACAAATAATACAGCGAACCGCATCAGCGGAAAATCTGCAATCGCCGTAACCAACGTATAATACATCTGTTCCCACCGGTTCAACTCACGGTTAGGCATGGCTGAAGCATACTCAGACAGCCACTGCTGTACATATGGCGCAAGCCACAACGTTAAACCGATAGACAACAGAATACCAATGACCGCCATAATGCCATCCATCAGGAACCCAAAGAGTCTGCCTGCTGAACGCGAAGCCCCTCTGGACCAACCCTGCAATAATGAAGCAGCCACAATCAGCAACAGCATAATCGTGATGCCATTCAATTCCTTCAGGCTGTCCAGCCAATTCTGCAGCACGTACCGATTCCCCCTTTACTACGATGCTGGTGCTGTTTTGTTCTCCTGTGCCTGTTCGACAAACGTACGTATAGTTTCATTGTCGAGTTTCCATTCGCCAAGTGAAATTCCGCGGAAGGTCACATCAACTTTATCCGATTGAGTTCTGCCCTTAATCTCCACATTGGGACTTGTGATGGTGAACGCTCCATCCTGTCCTTTGACGTATTTCGCTTTGGAAGCCTCCTTCAGCATCATACTGGTTGCTTCCTTCTTCAATGTGTCCATCGTGCTGGATTGTACGTCTGTCACTGTCTGTTTGATCTGATCAATGGAGATGCCGCTGTATATCAGTAGAGCCGCAATAATGATGATGGCAATCGCCCATTTTAATACGGTTTTGACCACATTCAGAACAAAGAACAATATGATCAATGCAACCACGATCACCAGCCAGTTCTGCATCACAAACTCTTTGATTACTTCTATGTTCATGACTACACCTTCCGTATTAGAATTCATTCGTAACACTCCCGAATATTATACATGATTTCCGAAGCTGCTGTCAGCTAAGCCCACTCCCTTAAAAATAAACGGTCTAAGTTCGTCCCGCCGGGCGTACAAGTAGTACCATGAGGTTCTGCCGGGCGAACGGGGAACACGTTCAAGACCTGTAGTTTGAACATGCATCGCTTAACAAGGAGGGGCTTATGTGAAAACGGCCATCTGGCTATACCTGTTTTTGTTCCTTGCCGTATTTGATTTGCACGCCCAGTATCCCATTCTAACTCCTTTTGCCATCTCGCTGGGAGCCGCCCCTACTTTCATTGGCTGGATGATGGGCATCTATTCCTTAACACATCTTCCTGGCAATCTGATTGCTGGAACACAAATCGATAAACATGGCAGTCGCCGCTACATTGTATTCAGTCTGCTCGGTGCAGGATTCATCCTGCTCTTACAAGCCTATGTCCAAACACCATGGCAACTGCTGGCGCTGCGTTCCATCAGCGGGTTTGTGCTGGCCTTCCTGTCTCCTGCATGTCTCGCTCTTCTTGCACAGTTATCCAGCGATCCGGTGAAACAGGGGAAGTATATGTCGGGTCACGGGGTAGTGCATACCCTTGCATCTGTCGTATCACCAGCAGCCGGTGCGATCATTGTGGGTTCCATGGGATTCTCTGCTACATTCTCAGGTTTGGGCTATCTGCTTATTCTCACAGGTGTCATTGCTTTCATGACCATGCCCCGTGGTATCGTCAAACAGCAGGAGAGAGTAACGGTACCTGCTAAACCTGACGCTTCACCAGCAGATGCCACAAGTGCATTCCTGCCGGTGTCCTGGCGATACTTCGCCTTGCCTCTGGTGATTGCCTGTGCCCAAGGGATTCTCTTCTTCGAATTACCCCTGCGGGGCGGAGGACAATCGTCCATCATGTCTACCGGACTGCTGTTCTCTATAATCAGTATTGGGGCACTCTTCACACTCAGCATGTTATTCCTCAACCGGTATTCCCCCAAGCTGCGTCTGGTTGCGGGCGTGCTGTTAATGTCCTTGTGTTTTTTTGTGATGGCAGCCATTCCGCAAGTTCCGTTGTCTACTGTATTATTTGTACTTGGGATGTCCAAAGGCATCATCTTTCCAGCTATGGCAACCCTATTTATCCGTCTGAGCGGAGGAAGCAAGTTGGGCCGCATTTTCTCGCTGCAATCCATAGCCACCTCCATCGGCTCTTTCATCGGCCCCATCACAGCCGGGCAACTTCGTGTCGGGTTATCACCCTATTTCATCGCGTTTCTTTTGTTAATGATTGGTATGCTACTGCTTCCATACTATACATCCAGACGCGAAGCTTCCCTGTCCGATCCGAAAAGTATATTGAATTAAATTCCGATCAGACTCTGTGTCCTTACCGTAATGGCATCAATTAGGCCAGTATTTTCATTAGCTTTGCATCATTCCCCCATTTACAGCTAAACTATATAAAATGGACTAACGTTTTACACTCGAACAGAACGACCTAGGGATCATCAGCACCGTCTTTAAGATTTCATCTTTTTCTTGAATACCATCATTGGGTATGGATGATCATTGGAAGTAGTGAAGGGGACGGAATCGATTTTGAAGAAGCGATAGCGTTCGCCTTTGTCTCCATATTTCAACCTTTAAAAAATAAAATCAATCAGAAATTTGGAGACAACAGCGATCGAAGGAACGATCCGTAACCGTAACGGCCACTACTGATCAGAATTAATTCCTGATGTATGTGAAAAAGAATTTAGAAATCAGAGGTGCTCCTGTCCGCGTGGTGAACAGCGTAAAGAAAGGAGTCCATTTTATATAATCAGTCGATTTTCGCTGCAACATTTCCCGGGGAATGTCGACATAAGCTCTTGAACAAGAGGTGAATATCATGCCTATTCATGTCATTGTGGAAGGTAAGAATGACCGAAGCAAACTGAAACGTCTGGTTGGACCCGAAATCAACATTCTATGTACGTTTGGAACACTTAATTCCCTCAAGTTGGAGACCCTGCGCAAGCAAGTCGGTTACGACGAAGTCTTTTTATTTATGGATAATGACAGTTCCGGCAAAAAAATTAGAGGTGTACTTCGGGATGCTTTCCCGGATGCAGTACAGATGTATACACGACGAGGATATGCGGGTGTAGAAGGAACACCTGATGAGTATATCATTGCCCAGCTGGAAAAGGCCGGGTTAGAGACATACATCCAATACCCTGAACATCCTTCCTATTAAAATGAAATACCAAAAGGCTGCCTTTAGATTGATATCCAACTTGAAGGCAGCCTTTACAGTATGATGATCAGATGATTATTCCTTAATCAGATTGCGAATATCCTCGGCAATGACAGCAGGCACAACGTCCTCTGTATTAAATGCATTATATACCTTGCGCAGCTGGTTGTTCTCATCCACCAGACCAATCATATTCATATGGGCAAAATCGTCCTTACTCTCCCCATCGATCAGGATCTGGAATGATTCCCTGGCAAACTGTTTGGTTTTGTCCATATCGCCTCGCAAGAAGTACCATCCGGAATAATCCGCGTGGAAGCGGTCCGCAAACGTCTTAATCTTCTCTCTTGTATCGACTTTCGGGTCGAATGAAATAGATACAAATGAGACATCTTTACCAAAGGTGTCGTCCTCTTTCAACAGATCCTGCACCTGGGATAACGTAAAGGTCGTAATAGGGCAGACATCCGGACAACTGGTGAAATAAAAGTAGAACAAGCGGACTTTCCCTTGAGTATCCTCCAGCGATACTGTACTGCCATCTACATTTTCCATAGAAAAGGATTGGATTTCACGAATCTCGGGTAATTTTTCCTTACTGGCAAATACGGTGCCCCACATCAGATACACAGCCATAATCAGTGCGAGCCCGAGTAGCATCCATGTCCATTTGTACTTTTTCAGCATCTTCCTCGTCCCTTCTGCATCTTTTCTTATGAATACGCATACATATGTGAATCCAAAATCACGTTCGTTTCGCTTTATCCATCTACTGTGACATATGTATTCAAAGAAACCTACTTTTTATGAGATTCTATATTATTGTAACGGTTTAAAGGAACAATGCCCATAAATTATTTTAGCATTGTATATCATTCGAATAGTATCGTACGTTCTCTGGCGATTTTCTCACTGTATCCGATATAAAGTTTATCATAGGAAATGCCAAAATAGTTTGACAAACTACGTACATTTATTGGGTATGGCACAGGAAATTGTCATAACTTTGAAATTAGGGATGTTTTGCATCCTGACAAACGGATATTATACACTATATATGGGTATCACCTAGATAGAGAAGTAATATGCCTTAGAACGATATACCACACAAAGGAGACGTTTATGGATACCTCTACACATTTTGTCATGGGGATTGGTCTAGCCGGTCTGGCTTATGTCGATCCTGTCGTCGCGGCGAGTCCCATGCTTGCAGCTGCGGTAATGGTTGGCACGATCGCCGGTTCCCAGGCCCCTGACATTGATACTGCGTTACGTCTCAAAAGCAATTCGCTTTACATTCGGAATCATCGGGGCTTGTCACACTCTCTGCCATTTCTCCTGTTATGGGTTTTGCTCATCACCGGCGTCATTGCACTGATATTCCCTGGTGTCCCTATTGGACACGTTGCCACCTGGACCGCTGTGGCCGTAGGCTTTCACGTATTCACCGATCTGTTCAACACCTATGGAACCCAAGCCGCCCGGCCTTTTACGGAACGCTGGATCGCCTGGAACATCATTCATATTTTTGATCCGTTTCTATTCACTACACATGTCATAGCTATCCTGTTATGGGCCTTTGATCTGATCGCCCCTGCACCACTCTTCGTTACGTTGTATAGTTTGACCGGTTTATATTATATATGGCGAACGATTGCTCGTGCACAAGCAGTCAGAAAAGTTAGACGTCTCGACAACAGCCCAGAGCAGGCAAGATACATCGTCATTCCAACGATATCCTGGAACCGCTGGCATGTGGTCAAACGAGTTGAGGACGGCAGTTATGTGATCGGTAAAATGGATGGTTCTAATCTGGTATGGAGTCTGCACGCCTCGTCTTCTACTCACGCGGCCGTTGCTGCTTCACGCAAATCGCCGGAAGTCAGTGCCTTCCTCTATTTCACCTCCTATGCGGTGGCAGAGGTTGAAGAACTGCCTGCCGGTTACAAGGTCCGCTGGGCAGATGTACGTTATCGACACCGGAAACAATATCCATTTGTCGCTGTGATTGTGATGGATCGGAATTTTGAGACGATTGATACGTATGTAGGCTGGTTAAGCGATGAGAAAATGGATAAAAAACTTTTATCTGCACGCCCTTGACGAAGTGAGCATGGCAAGGCACAATCAGACATAGGAACTGATACGCGAGAAAGCCCGGAGCGTTTCCGCTCCGGGCTTTCCGTTTATCCTGTTTTGTTGCTGTTGGTTAAAATAAATTATTTGCCAGACCCAGCCAGAGACTGCTCAGCGATTTGTACCAGACGTTTGGTGATATATCCACCCAAAGATCCTGTTTCACGGGAAGTGTAGTTACCATAGTAACCGTCTTGTGGGATAGTTACACCCAGTTCCTGTGCAGCCTCGATTTTCAATTGTTGCAGTGCTGAATTTGCCTGAGGTACCACCAAGTTGTTAGAACGAGATCCTTGAGCCATATTTATAATCTCCCTTCAATCTGTGTCTGTAATGTAATTGCAAGCTTGCAAGATTATTATGGCTCGTAGGCTACAGGTTATACGGAGTTTTACTAAATTTGTAGATGGAGGTTTTTCCCAATGAGTAAAGGCTTGTCTTTATGGTTCGCATTCTCTTCGATTATCTTGTTAACGGTTTCAGCAATTATGATCTCCTACTCCGGTTGGTTTGCTGCACTACTGTTTGTCCTGTCCATTGCCAACATTGGCTGGGGATTTGTGATTCGCGCCAAAAAAGAACGTCAGGAAGTTCGCTCGGCTGCTTCAGAGCCCACTTCTTGAGCAGGTCATTTGATAGTTCAATAATGAACGCATGAATAAAGAGGAGTCCTTCAATAGGGCTCCTCTTTATTTATGTTAACTATTCATTGCATGAAATGAAGATCTTTGTTCACGACTACTGTTTACGTCTCGGAACAAATCCCATACGCTCTTTCACTGCATCCAACGTTTGAGCAGCAACTTCTTCTGCACGACGGGCTGACGTATCCAGAACATCCGCCAATTCGCCAGACTCACGAATCTCATTATATCGTTGTTGCAGCGGTTCAATCACAGATACAACCACTTCAGCCAGTTCCTTTTTGAATGGACCGTACATCTTGCCTTCATAACGCTCAGCTACTTCCTTAAGCGTCATACCTGCACATTCAGCATAGATACTCATCAGATTGCTGACTTCCGGTTTGTTTGCCGGATCATATACGACTTCACGTCCCGAATCTGTAGTGGCACGGCTGATTTTTTTGCGAATCACATCCGGCGGATCCAGCAGGGCAATATAGCTGCCAGCGTTAGGGTTACTTTTGCTCATTTTCGAAGAGGCATCATCAAGTGACATTACCCGTGCACCCACCTGCGGAATATACGGATCTGGAATGGTGAAGTACTCCCCATAACGGTGGTTAAAACGTCCTGCCAGATCACGTGTCAGTTCCAGATGCTGCTTCTGGTCCTCACCTACTGGTACAAGGTCAGCATTGTATAACAAAATATCAGCCGCCATTAATGATGGATACACAAACAGTCCGGCACCAACCGAATCTTTACCGGATGATTTATCCTTAAACTGAGTCATGCGTTCAAGCTCACCCATGGAGGTCAGCGTTGTCATCAACCATCCCAATTCCGCGTGCTGCGGTACATGGGATTGCAGAAATACGTTAGATTTCGAAGGATCAATACCTGCTGCAATAAACAGTGCAGCTACCGCTTCCGACTGTTCACGCAATGCTGCTGGCTCCTGAGCCACGGTGATGGCATGAAGATCAACCACCATGAAATGACATTGATAGTCATGCTGGAGTTTTACAAAATTTTTGATTGCACCAATATAGTTGCCCAATGTGAGCTTACCGCTTGGCTGAATACCTGAAAGTACTGTTTTCATTACACATAACGCCTCCCTGATTGTATATAAAAAAAACTCCTGCCATTCTCTGCGAACGCAAAAAGGCCCCACATCCGCAAGGGACGTGAGACCGTGGTGCCACCCTTATTCGCTTTTCTTCGATTGCTCCTGACCCTGAATCAAGTCAAGCCGAAGAAATGCCTTCATTGTTCCGTAACGTGGATTATACGGCAGACTCTAGTGGGGGCAAGCCCATCTCTGGCTTAACCTGTTCAAACCTACACTCAAGGGTCCATTCGGTAAAGAGCTCACACCGGTTCACATCAACCACCGGCTTTCTGGAGAGGATTCTCTTGGCCTACTTATCCCTGTCATCGATTTCATGTCATTTAATTCTAATAAATGCTTTTAGAGTTCCATCTTAATGCGCACAGGCGTGAATGTCAAAATGAGTTGAACTTTTTTACCCGAGACATCAAAATCTGTTATGATGGAATTGCTTATCCTGTTGCCTGCTTCACACGAAATAGCGCAGGAAATCGCTGGCATGTACACAACGACACGCCTGCAGCAGTAGCTTCATCACAACTGCTTGCAGACAGATTTCAAGTGGGAAAAGGAGCATCGATATGAAACAAGTGACCAAAGGCCAATGGAATGGTTACGACACGTATATCCTACATAGCCGTGAATTGGAAATCACCCTGCTGCCGCGTCTTGGAAATAATATTATTTCTATTCGCGATTTAGTGCAGGACAGAGATGTCGTCCGCCGTCCGGATGAAGACGATCTTGCCTTTTATCTGCAGAAGCCGTACCATTTTGGCGTTCCTCTCCTGATTCCACCAGGGCGCATTCATCGTGGACAATTCGAATATGAAGGCGTTCGTTACCAGTTCGATCAGAACACGGCGAATGACAACCATATTCACGGTCTCCACCGTACCCAATCCTGGTGTGTCAGTGACATTGAGGAAGATGAAGAAGGCTGTGCAATTACGACTGAATTACTAACCGAAAATGAAGAGCATTGGATGGCCCAATTCCCGATTCCCCTAAAACTTGAGATGACGTTCAGTCTGCAAAACGCTGTATTTAGCCAGCGTCTGAGAGTCACCAATCTGAGCTCAACACCTGCTCCTTTTGGGATGGGATATCATACATGGTTTTTGTTAGACGGCAAACCTGCCGACTGGACACTGCAACTGCCTGTTTCCGGAATATACGGACAGAATGAAGAACAACTACCGACAGGTGAACTGGAATCCCTGGGTGAATGGTCTGCTCTGAACGAAGGTATCAATTTGCAGGGACGTAACTGGGATACCCTGTTGAAAGCTACCGAAGGTGAACCGGCTACGGCTTACTTACGCAGGCAAGATGGGTATACATTGAAATATTCAGCAGATGAAACATTTTTCAAACATTGGGTTCTCTTTACCAAAGGTGAATCCGATCAGTTCTTGTGCATTGAACCGTACACTTGGCTCCCGGATGCACCTAATTTGGCTTTATCAGATGAACAAACCGGGTTGATTCGCTTGGAACCGGAACAGCCTGTTGAGTTATTTACACGTATTGAGGTTATACCTCCTACAGACTAAGCGAGCTGATCATGCTCTATTTTGCTTTTACGCATATCACCCTATATTTTGATATCCAAATACAACTTGCCGACCCGCATTGGGTCGGCTTTTTTATGTGTCCTGTGCACTGATAGTTATCCATATTTTCCCTTACGCCATATCATGTATATTTCCGTATTCTCTAACCATACTAACATCACCAACCCATAAGGAGGTGACACATATGTACGGAAGTCAAAACCAAGGTAGCGGTAGCCGCTCCAACAACCTGGTCGTTCCCCAAGCAACAGCAGCATTGCAACAATTGAAAATTGAAGCTGCTCAAGAGCTGGGTGTAACTATTCCACAAGATGGTTACTACGGTAACTATACTTCCCGTGAGACAGGTTCTCTGGGTGGATACATCACTAAACGTCTGGTGCAAATCGCTGAGCAGCAATTATCGGGTCGTTCGTAAGCTCGTAATTATTGCTTGAGCCTAAGCAGAATCCAAAAGTAAAAGCGGCCTTCTTCGGAAGTGCCGCTTTCTCTTGTGCAACGAATTATGAGCTCGACTCCATATCTGAATCCTTGTATGTATTGGTTCTAGGGTAACGAATCATCAGGCTCGCCATATTGTAATTAGACTCCATTGTTGCATCTACCAAAATCATACCTTGTCTTACTGTGAAGTCGTACGATATTTCGCCATGTGTCCAATTACGTTTGAATTTCAACGTCTCCAGTGCCATTGCCCGGAAAGAAGTTCTCTGGGTTTCGTTTAGCCCCCCTTCCTCCATATCCATCTGCCCATCTCGTCCAGCTATCGGATTATGTCGAATACCGAATTTCCCAATTACGTTGTTTCGTATTTGCACAAAAACTACCCCTGAATCTAACCCTGACAACTCATGATCAAGTTCTTTGAATACCAGATCCAACTGTCTCGCTAATGAAAGCTCATCAATTTTCATATTAACACTCTCCTTATATGCTTATAGTCCTATACAGCAAGGACTTACGACTCATTATATGACATCATATGTGCTCATTCAACAAAGAACGGCAAAGTTGGGTATTTCTAACTATGATTTGCACAATTAATTGCCATTCCGCTCCCTTAAACTGAGCTTTTTCAATTAATTACGACAAAATCTTCGATAATCAAAAATGAGGATTCTGTACAAAAAAAAGGCTGCAATCCTGTGTCTGTTAACACGGATTTGCAGCCTTTTCATATATATTCAACCTATTATATTCAACCTATTTTTCGGTTGCTGTCATCTGCAGAAACTGCTCAATATCGGCAATAACCAAGTCCGCAGCATTTTGCCAGAATTCCGGTTGTGTCAGGTCCGTACCCAGATGTTTCTGAGCAAGTTCTTCGACCGTCATACGCCCTGTATCCCGCAACAAATCATCATATTTATCTGCAAATGCTGTACCTTCCTGCTGCGCTCTTGCATAGATTCCCGCACTGAACATATAACCGAACGTGTATGGGAAATTATAGAATGGCACACCCGTCAGATAGAAATGCAGTTTGGATGCCCAGAAATGAGGATGATCTGATGCAAGCACACCGCAGAACGCTTCCTGCTGCGCCTCCACCATTAATTTGGATAATTCATCCGCGTTGACCAAGCCTTTTTTGCGTTGTTCGTAGAAACGATTCTCAAACAGGAACCGGGCATGGATGTTCATAAAGAAAGCCACACTTCGCTGTATCTTGTCTTCCAGCAAAGCCAGCTTCTCTTGCTCATCTGTTGCCGCCTGCACCAGGGCATCTGCTACAATCAGTTCAGCAAATGTGGACGCTGTCTCAGCCACATTCATCGCATAACGTTGATTCAATGCAGGCAACTCTTCCATAATGTGTTGATGATATCCATGCCCAAGTTCATGCGCAAGAGTCGACACATTAGATGGTGTCCCGGAGAAGGTCATGAAAATCCGGGTTGCTTTGCTAAGTGGCAAAGACGTACAGAATCCGCCTGGACGTTTGCCAGGACGGTCTTCTGCTTCGATCCAGCGTTTCTCAAAAGCCATCTCTGCAAACGTGGAAAGTTTAGGACTGAACTTGGCAAACTGTTCAACAATATTGATGGCTGCCTCATCGTAAGTGATTTTGCCACTTGATTTACCTACAGGTGCATCTACGTCGCTCCAGCTGAGCTTGTCTACCCCCAGCAGTTCTGCCTTGCGCTCCAGATATTGAACAAGCGCAGGTTTGGCACCGTTAATCACATCCCACATCGTATCCAGTGTCTGACGTGACATCCGGTTGATGGCCAGAGGTTCTTTGAGGATATCATCCCAGCCACGTTTCTCATATAACTTTAGACGGAATCCCGCGAGGTGATTCAGCGTGTCAGCACAGAAATCTTCCACATCGGTCCAAGCCTGCTCCCAGTTTGCGAATACCGTCTCGCGTACATTCCGATCACTATCGCTCAGCTTGTTGGCAGCCTGTCCTGCGGAGAGCATCACCGTTTCCCCATCTTGCTCAAATGGAATGTTCACCTTGCTGACAATCGTGTTGTAGAATTTGCCCCAACCATGGTAACCATCCACACCCAGATCCAGAGCAAGACCTTCCAGTTCAGGCGACAGCTTCTCACGAGCCAGCGTACGACTCTCGTTCAATACAAATGCCAGCGGCTGGATATCTTCCCGAGCAATCCAAGCGTCCCACACCAAATCCGATGTCTGACTGAGTGTATTATCAAACTTCGATTTGCTGCCGTTCAGCATCGCTGCAATAGAACTGATGGCGCCTTGAAGCTGCGTTGCCTTTTTGTCCTTCTGGTTTTGCGATGAGAGGCAGGATACAAACGCAGATCCTTCCGATATGCGGATATAACAGCTTTGCAGCAGTTCCAAAATCGGATCAAATTCAGCCGTCTCTTCTAATGAAGTCGGTGCATCTGTTTCGTTCAGCAGATGTTGCAGTTTACGTACATCCTCTTCCAGTTCAATCAGATACGCAGCAAATGTCTCGGAGGAAGAACCTCCACTAAAAATGGACTCCAGGTCCCATATGGGGTGTAATGGCGTTTTCATTTAATAAGGCACCTCTCTCTATAAATTGGATGGTTAGGATTGAATTAAAAACTGGTTTTCTGTCAGCCATATCTCTATACTAGAGAAATACTTATAGCAACCTTCAGGAGGTAAACGTATGAAACCTTTACAAGTATCGGCTGATACAGCCGTCAAATTAGCAGAATCCCTGGGCGTACCTTTGGAGCACCTGATGCACATGCCCCAACATATCCTGATGCAGAAGATTGCGGAACTCGCCAAACAAGAAACCTCCAAACCTTCCGCACCAGAAGGCGAACAAGAATGATTCCGTTTGAGAACAGCTGGCCTTACGATATTGTGATGGGAGACATCTATGTACAGCAATGTCCCTACTGTCACGCAAGCAACGTGCTGCTCCCCCTCAAACCCAAAGAGCTTGTGCTCATTCGCGAAGGCAAAAAGAAATTACTGGTCTTTCCCTGCTGTAATACAAGCATGACCGTGATCGACAACGACAGTGACTATTTGTTATCCAGCCGTCCTGTCCGTAACTAATGTAAGATCAACTTAGAGGGGGCTGCGCTTTGCAGCCTCTTTGTCTGTTTCCAGCATCTCTTCAGGGAGTTCCAACTTACTTGAAATCATCTGCTCACGCAGCACGGCCCACTGTTCCCTTGAAGCACGAATCATGGCCGCATCTGTGATCCGCTTGTCATGAATGACCTTGCTGAACCATTGCACTGCTTCATTAAACCGTCCTACCCTGCGGTTCAATTCCCCGAGCAAATACAACAGTTTGGCTTCATTGCCACCCGTTCCTTCACGTTCGAACACCTTCACATAGGCTTCCAGGCTAAATTCAAGAAAACGATGTTCCTGTGCATGGTCCTCCATATAACGATACAACCAAGCTATATGATGCAACAGACCAGCGACGACACGATCTTTCTCCCGGATAACCTGTGCGCACAGCAAGGCAAGCTTGTACGTTGCCAGCGCCTGTTCCAGTGTTCGTGCTCCGCTATAATCACGTTTAACCCAGCGGTTACCGATCTGTTCCTTAAAAGCCTTGCGCTGAGCATCATTTAGATGCTCCGTTGCGTTCTCCGTCGTGGCAAACCCGCACTGCGGACAGATGCGAACCACATAAAAATCTGGATTTTCCAGCTTGTAGTAAGCACAAAAATCCGAATCCGTCCGGTAGGGCCTTTTCAAACTCGGTCTTACCCGTGAGGTTTCATACTCGGTTTCGCAATAATGGCAGGTCACTTTCACCTTATACAGCGGCTCTAATTCCAATCTATTCCATCCCTCTCCCGTACGCTTGTAATCATATTCGGATCTACGGTGTATTCACAAAATGATGTGCAGGCCCGGATAAACGCTGCAGGATAAACGAATGCAAGGGCTCCTCCACACCAATCTGTGTTAAGGCTTGATCCATACATGCAAGCCAAGCCTCAGCCCGTTCAACCGTCACTTCAAAATGCATATGACGGGCACGCATCATCGGATGTCCAAACGCCTCGGAAAACAGCCCTGGTCCTCCAAAAAACTGAGACAAAAACATATACTGCTTGTCGATGACCGGCTGAATATCTTCCGGGAAAAGCGGAGCCAGCTGCTCATTCTGCTGAACGATCGGATAGAAAGCCTCGACCAATGCGCGAACACCTTTCTCACCGCCAAGATTGTCATAAATACTCAAACTGGGATTCATTCGTCTGATTCCCCTTTCTGATGTCGAATTTTGCCATATATTACACGTTCCGTGAACATTGTGAAAACAGTAACAATATCCAGGCCACAAAAGCCTTTATCTCCATTCTATCAAAAAAAACCAAAAAGTCCTATATAACATGAAATCATCAGGACATGTAACCTGCCATCTGTGTATAGGACCTTATTCAAAATGTAACACAAAAAAAGCGCCAACCGCTTGGGTTGGCGCACTAGATATTTCATTAATAACTCCGCCAGTCCTCTTCCTCAGAGCGTACCAGCGAGGCACGTATCACATATACAAAAGCACAGACCAGGATTCCGGTGACAAGACTCATGATCATCACTCCATCCGAATTGAATTCCACCTTGGAGACAATTAGGTGACGTTCAGGCGTTTTTCTCATTTTAGCACACATCACTCAAAAACACAGCCACTTTTGCAAGCGCTTTCTACGTATAATTTTGTACTGTTTGTCCACTTTTTTTCATATATTGATGGCAATAACATCACAGACTTCCGCACACCGACCATTCCAAATATAAAGGAGAAGAATTCATGGCTGCTTCACAACGACTCACCCATGTCCTGGTCACAATCGCTCTCCTGATCCTTTGTGTGTTAATGGTCTTGTATCCAGCGGAAACCTGGCATGCAGGTGTACGTGGACTGTCCATCTGGTGGGACGTATTGTTTCCCTCCCTTTTTCCTTTTTTGGTGCTGTCCGAGCTGCTGCTCGGCTTTGGCATTGTTCATTTTCTAGGCACCTTGCTGAATCCACTGATGCGTCCATTGTTTCGTGTTCCCGGAAGCGGTGGTTTTGTATTTGCCGTGAGTTGTGCATCCGGTTATCCTACAGGGGCGAAACTGACCGCTCAGTTATGGGAACAAAAGCTGGTTACCCGGGAAGAAGGAGAACGGCTCGTTGCCTTCACTACATCATCCGATCCGATCTTCATGATTGGAGCGGTATCGGTTGGGTTCTTCCATAATGTCGCCATTGCTCCAGTATTGGTTGCGAGCCATTACGCTGCAGCTTTTCTGGTGGGTATGCTCATGCGTTTTCACGGGGGTACAGCAAAAGGCTCACACCCAGACAGTTCTTCTGGATCTCCAACGGAGGGGATACCTAGAAACAGACTGGTCCGGGCCATCTATGCGATGCATGAAGCAAGAAAAGCTGACGGGCGGGCATTTGGTGAACTGCTGCGCCAGGCAGTCTCCTCATCCCTTCGCCTTATTATTATCGTAGGAGGGCTGGTTGTATTCTTCTCGGTCATGATGGAGCTACTTGTCCAGACCGGTTGGCTTGGCGGATTATACGGGATAACCGAGCAATTGTTACGACATAGCGGACTGCCTCCATCCTTATCTCCTAGCTTGGTCGGTGGGCTGTTTGAAGTAACGCTGGGGAACAAAGAGGCTGGGAGTGCCGGGGCATCCATCCCACTCGTCTATAAAGTAGCAGCAGCAGCCTTTGTTCTCTCCTGGGGTGGATTATCCGTCCATGCACAGATTATGAGTGTTCTTAGCAACACACCCATGAGATACGGTCCATTTCTATTTGCCAGAGCAATCCATGCGCTAATCGCACCTATGCTGGTCCTGCTGTTGTGGACACCCATGATGGGACGTTCCTCTTCACCCGTTCTCATGGAGCCCGGTTTCATCCCATCGTTATCAACGTATACACCGGACTGGGGACTGATTTTTTTATCCGGAATGATTGTTTTTGTAAGCCTCATCGTGTTGTTGTTATTCCTTGCGATATTAAGTTCCATTCTCAAACCTAGACGACATGCCAAAAAATAAGTGAACGATTCATCTATATTTAACTGAATATGCGCCCAAACGTTGTGTTCTTCAGCGGAATTGATTATCATCGGTAGTATAATGACCACAAAGGAGCTTTCATCTTGAGATACTATGTTCAAGACCGCGGAGACCAGTTATCGATTGATCTCAGTCAGCAGTTTCATGCGCTGGCGAAGGAAGAAGGGTTCAAGCTGGATGCAGAATCGCCGGAGATTGTTATCTCCATCGGGGGCGATGGTACGATGCTACAGGCATTTCACAATTTCATCGACCGTATTCCGGATATTGCTTTTGTTGGGGTTCATACAGGCCATCTCGGCTTTTACGCCGATTGGAAGAAGGAAGAATTACCGGAGTTAGTCAGGCTGATGAGTGGCAAGGGAGATCCCGAGCGTCTCAAACCACGCATTGTACAATACCCACTCTTGGAGCTTGAGATTCGTAAAAAGTCAGGGAATTCCTCTTACATCGCCCTTAATGAATTTACGTTAAAAGGTGTAGACGGTACCGTCGTAGCCCAGGTCGATATTAACGATGTGACATTTGAGATGTTCCGTGGGGATGGCATCTGTGTATCCACGCCATCAGGCAGCACGGCATACAACAAGGCCCTTGGCGGTGCCATGGTTCATCCAACCATCGAGGCGATTCAGATTGCGGAGATTGCATCGATTAATAACCGGGTCTATCGTACACTTGGTTCACCGGTTATTTTGCCCAAGCATCATCATTGTGATATTTTCTCCCGCAAGGATCAGCGGTTATTGATGACGATTGATCATGTGAATGTGATGGTGGAGGATCTGATCTCCGTCCGTTGTCAGGTATCCAGTCACAAGGTCAGTTTTGCACGTTTCCGCCCTTATCCATTCTGGAACCGGGTTCGCACGGCATTTCTTGACTAAAATAAACACACCAAAAAAGCGGTCCTTCTCAGGAACCGCTTTTTGCTTTGGCTTGAGGTTGATCCTTGCTCTTCTGAAGTACAAAGTACGCACAGCCAAAGTTACAATATTCATTGATATAATCCACCATACTGGCAATCGTGGAATCCTTCGTTGCTTTTGGATGGTTATCACGGTAAAAACCTTTTAACCTCAACTGGCTATAACCCCAGTCTCCGATAATATAATCATAACGCTCCAGCACTTCACTGTAACGATCACGGAAGACCTCTGGATTCCAGCCCTCTTTGTGGTTCTGGACGATTTCATAATTTTTGCCGCCGATCTGTACAATGACCGGTTCTTTGGGCTTTTCCTCAACTGATTCAACAACTGATTCCTGAACCGGCTCCTGGATCTGCTCCTGAAGTTGGTCCTGAATCTGTTCTGTGATTTTTTCTTCTTCCAATCCGGTATCCTCCATCACGCGTGTGTTGCCGCCTGTTCAGCATGTTTGGTAGCCGATTTCACCTGTTCATGCGCATGGTAGGAGCTGCGTACCATCGGGCCGGATTCGACGTGGCTGAACCCACGTTTTAATCCTTCCTGTTTCAATGCAGCAAACTCCTCTGGCGGATAATACTTTTCAACATACAGATGTTTCTCCGATGGCTGCAAATATTGACCAATCGTCATAATATCACAGTTCACCGCACGAAGATCATCCATTGTTGATAAAATTTCATTATATTCCTCACCTACACCAAGCATAATGCTTGATTTCGTAGGGATGTTAGGTTGCATCTCTTTGGCACGAGCAAGCAATTCCAGTGAACGTTTATATTTCGCCTTGGCACGCACTTTGTCTGACAACCGCTCAACCGTCTCAATATTGTGATTCAGAATGTCCGGTTTGGCATCCATTACAATCTGCAAAGATTCCCGATCGCCCAGAAAGTCTGGAATGAGTACTTCAACGCTGCACAATGGCAACCGTCGTCTTACGGCCTTCACGGTCTCTGCAAAAATCGTAGCTCCACCATCTTTCAGGTCATCACGGGCTACACTTGTAATTACGCAGTGTTGCAGATTCATCTGCTCTGCTGCTTCCGCCACACGTTCTGGTTCCTGCAAATCAAGCTCCGTTGGCAAGCCTGTATTCACCGCGCAAAAACGGCATGCCCTTGTGCAAATGTCGCCCAAAATCATAAAAGTGGCCGTTCGATTGGCCCAGCATTCATAAATATTCGGACACCGTGCTTCCTCACATACCGTATGCAGCGTTTTGGAACGCATCATCGATTTCATTTCCTGATAGTTATCGCCGGTTGTCAATTTGATCCGAATCCAATCCGGCTTCGGTTCTTTAACACGTTTAGCCAATGCATAAACCTTCTTTCTACTGAAGTTAGGCTGTTGCTCGGAACATATTATACCATGAAAGCGCTGGAAAAACCCCCATTTGTCACATCTTGTGCATTCATGCTCGATATGGACAATTTGTATAATTGGATTCCCCCCCAAGAGCTTACATGGATAAAATGAGAACTTTTGAAGAACGCTAACCTTTAGCTTGGTTCATCGGGTACCTTGTATCATTCTAATGGAAAGGGGCTGCATCCCAGTGCAACAACGCTTGACCTTCAGGCACACGTGCCGCTTTTGGATCAAAACATTACTTGCAGGTACTCTGCTTCTCCCATTCTTGCCTGTTGAAGTTTACGGTGAACCCGCCCAGGCCGCTCCCAAACCACAGGTTGCCGAGTTAAAACCCGCAGAAATTTTCGCTGCACGTCGCCATTTATATGAAACCATCGGTCAGATGACTCAGATTCCCTGGTACAGGCTTGCCGCCATTGATCAGTATGAACGAACGATTACTCGTGCACACCCAAAGGATCGCAAGCATCCGGAGCGGCTTACGGGTATCTTCATGACCCCTCCGGCCTGGAGAGGATGGCTAAATCCCGATGAGACGGATCAACATCCGGAATCCATTCTTTTTTTCAAAGGATATGGACGTGATGGTTCAGGAGACGGTATAGCGGATGCCAACAATGATCAGGATGTGCTGTACAGCATGGCTTCTGTTATTCAAGGTTACGGGAACAAACAAGAGGACTTCAACATTGCCTTGTGGGAATATTATCACAACTCCCGTGCTGTGCAACGGATACAGCAATTCGCGAAGTTATATGAGCATTTTAACAATCTGGATCTATTCGGACATGCCTTTCCGGTCCCGCTCGGAACCAACTACTCCTATCGCAGTACCTGGGGGACAAAAAGAAGCTGGGGCGGTTATCGCATTCATGAGGGAACAGATATTTTCGCTCCGCATGGCCTGCCTGTGCGCAGTACCTGTTACGGGGTCGTGGAAATCAAAGGCTGGAATCCGTTTGGTGGCTGGCGCATCGGAATCCGTGATTTGAACAATCATTATCACTATTACGCCCACCTTTCGGGTTTTGACAAAAGTGCACGCATCGGTGAAGTTGTGATCCCCGGTCAGGTCGTAGGTTGGGTTGGCAGTTCGGGTTACGGGAAACCTGGGACACAGGGCAAATTCCCTCCACATCTGCACTATGGGATCTATCGCGACAGCGGACTGCACGAATGGTCGTTCGATCCTTATCCACAGCTGAAACATTGGGAACAGGATGAACGCAAACAAAAGAACAAGAAAAGTAAGTGAGACGAGGATATGCACGATAAGCATTCGAAAAAGGGACCTCTTTAATAGAGGCCCCTTTCTTTGCTTTGCAATTCAAATTTGTGTGTATCATGGGTGCGCGTCCTTATTGAGCTGCAATCCCCCATTCACATCAGGCAGATCATCCGGCTCAATTTCAAGTTCATTCCCTTGCAAATGGTCTGACGGCGTCTGTTGCTGGTTCTCGCTTGGGGGATTCGTAGTTACTCCATTACCGCTTGATACACCCGTATGACCTGATGGCAGCGCAATAGCAGGGGCATTACTACCGTTACTGCCCACTGGCTTGCCCTGATTATCGTAATAATACATTGGCACATCCCCGACAACCAAAAGGTAGGAAATCGGGATTTCCGTATCGACCGTTTCGGGTTCCATGTCGAAGGGCACCACGACCGCGACCTCAGCAATGATGTGAATGTACACTTCCACCAAAATCATGTTAATACCCGCATTCTGTTGACGGGTGTTCAGATCCACTTTGACAGCGCCTTGGGGCTCAATACGAACCGGTATACTCGGGCCAAATGAAGCCAACACCGGACTGCCCAGCGCCTGCCCCAGCGGGATTTTTTCTTTTAACATGTGTACATTCTGCAGCGTGGATTGCACAATATTCATCGTACTTGCGGTGATTCGCATATGCTCATTGTAGTTCAGCATGAAACCGGACACTTTCCCGGCGGTATCCGTCTTCCAGTCAATCAGTCCTTCGTTGGTTTTGCCATCTGCAACCTGTGCTGTAATCGCCTTGTTGATCGCTTCAGTCGCAATCTGTTTCACTCTGATCTTGGCCAAGTGCATGATGGGGGGCTTCATCTTTTTATCCACATAAGCAAAGCCCTGCATCAAACAAAATGCGGTGACCAATAAAATGATCAACCACATTTTGCGTTTGCCGCTTGGCGGCTTACGGCGTCTCCGGCTTCGCCATTTTCTTCTCATCATCGAAGTGTCCCTCCCCTACGGGATGAGCTATAGGCTATATGTTAACCTTATGCACCGTTGTCCCGAAAAAGAAGGACAGTACGTGGACACTGGACAGAAAGTAACAACAACATGAAAGGGACAAGTACTCCTCATTGGTTAAACTAACCTCGAATCGGAAACTACATAAACAGAGATAAAAAAACCTTTCACCCGCAAATTACTCTGCAAGGCAAAAGGTTTTATGTTCAGACCACCCAAAGATTCAGGCCAGGTCTATCCTTTTATTTCGGAACAGATTCCCAGTCTTTCAGGAAACGTTCAATCCCGCTGTCTGTCAGTGGGTGTTTCCAAAGTGTCGGCAGAAGCGAACCCGGAATGGTGGCAATATGCGCACCGGAAAGGGCTGCATCCTCTACATGTTTGATATTGCGAATGCTTGCTGCGATAATCTCGGAAGGCAGATCATACATGTCCAGAATAAGACGCAGATCACGAATCAATTTCATACCATCCACCGCAATATCATCCAAGCGACCAACGAATGGACTGATGTAGGTTGCACCGGCTTTCGCCGCCATCAGGCCCTGTGCTGCGGAGAAAATCAGCGTTACATTGGTTTTAATCCCTTTTTGCGTCAACTCATGACAAGCGTACAGCCCATCTTCGGTCATCGGCAATTTAATGACTACATTCGGTGCCCATTCTGCAATTTCATAAGCTTCCTTCAACATATCCTCGGCTTTGAGACCGATGACTTCAGCACTGACCGGGCCTTTAACAACGCCACAGATCTCCTGAATGACTTCTTTAAATACGCGACCTTCTTTGGCAATCAAAGACGGGTTAGTCGTGACTCCATCCACCAGACCCAGACGTTCGATCCGTTTGATTTCTTCCACATTCCCTGTATCCAAGAAAAATTTCATGATATGTTACCTCCACTTGATGAATTCGTAAACACGATATAAGTCATTACCCGATTCTCATCATATGTTAACAATTATATATAAAATTAATTTTTCTCTACAGCGTGACCGCCAAATTCATTACGCAATGCTGCTACCACTTTACCTGTGAATGTGTCTGTCTCCAGGGAACGGTAACGCATCAGCAAGGACAACGCGATAACCGGTGTAGCGGTTTGAAGGTCAAATGCCGTTTCTACCGTCCAACGTCCTTCACCGGAAGAGTGCATTACGCCTTTAATTTCGTCGAGGTTTGCATCTTTGGAGAAGGCACGTTCTGTCAGCTCCATCAACCAAGAGCGGATAACGGAACCGTTGTTCCATACGCGAGCCACTTGTTCGAAGTCGAAATCAAATCCACTTTTCTCCAATACGTCAAAACCTTCACCAATGGATGCCATCATACCGTACTCGATACCATTGTGAACCATTTTAAGGAAGTGACCGCTGCCCGCTTTACCTGCATACAGGTAGCCGTTCTCTACGGAAGTATCTTTAAATGCCGGTTCAACGATTGCCCAAGCTTCCGGGTCTCCACCGATCATATAACATGCTCCATTACGTGCGCCTTCCATACCGCCAGATGTACCTGCATCCATGTAGTGAATGCCTTTAGGTTTCATCTCTTCGTAGCGACGGATGGATTCTTTGTAGTGGGAGTTACCCGCTTCAATAATGATGTCACCTTTGGACAACAATGGGCTAACTTCTGCCAATACAGCGTCTACAACATTGTGGGGAACCATGATCCACAATACACGTGGGGATTCGAGTGAAGCCACCATCTCTGCATAAGAAGATACGCCTTCAGCGCCGTATTCTTTCATTTCATTTACTGCTTCAGCGTTCAGGTCAAAAGCAACCACTTCGTGTTTGTGATCAATCAGGTTTCTACCCAGGTTCAATCCCATTTTTCCTAATCCGACAAGTCCAAGTTTCATTTCAAAATCCTCCTGTTATGAACAATGTTTAATTTTTATTTGCGTTCAAAATTAAAAATAAGTGCTTAACGTTTGGCGAAGTAACCGTTCCAGTCACGAATCGTTCTATTGATCGCTGTTATCCCCAGATTTTTTGAATCTCCTATATAGGAGAAAATCCGGGGATAAAGGCGAAGTGTATGCTTACGAAGTAGCTTTCTTCCAGAAAGCTTTTAGCTTTGCTTCTACAGAATCGATTTCGTCCCCTACACTACATTCTCAGCGTTCAAGCCAACCCATTTTAAAACTGAACCGCTAATCTATATTCAAAAATTTTCACGGCCTTCCGGCAAACATAACCGGAAGGACTTATGCAAAATTGGAACGGTATAATTCGTAAAAGATACTGTGTTATTTCAGTAATTTGCACCTTCGATCCAACTTGCTCCTGAGTACAAGCTCTAGGGGAATAAAACATTTCGTTCTATATCCTGTTGACTTGAAAAGGTTTGTTTGGATTTGTGCAAATGATTATTTGTGAGCAGAACGGATTGTAAAGTTGTAAGTTGTTTTTACTATTGTGTTCTCTTATGCTCACTCTTTCGTTTCACTTACCACCAACGGTAGCCGTCTGCTGCTGTCAGGCGATCTGCTGACTCTGGTCCATGCGAACCTGCACTGTACGTATCCAGTGGCACGCTGCCAGCTTCGAATGCTTCCTGAATCGGTTGCACCCATTGCCATGCCAGCTCCACTTCGTTCCAGTGTGCAAAGAAGGTGGAATCTCCACGCATCGCATCAAAGATCAGATTCTCGTAAGCTTCAGGGATGTTACGTTTACCTGAGTTGAAGGTCATATGCATTGGTTCCACTTCACCATGGTTCAATGGATTCTTCGCATTTAATTGAAGCGAGATGCTTTCTCCCGGACCAATTTCAATCGTCAGCAGGTTAGGTTCCGTTGTATTTTCGGATTCATGACCGGTCTTCAGTGGTGCCTTGAACTCAACAACGATTCGGGTGGATTTCTCAGCCAGGCGTTTACCTGTACGGATATAAAATGGAACCTCACTCCAGAACGGATCATCGATCCACAGTCTTGCGGCAACATACGTCTCGTTCTGAGATCCGGCTGGAATGCCAGGCTCGTCCAAATATCCAACAACCGAGGAACCTTGCAGCTCACCTGCTGCATATTGCGCACGAACAACTTCAGAAGCGATATTTTCTTTTGTCAACGGACGAAGTGCTTCAGCAATTTTTTGCTTTTTGAATTGAATTTCTTCCGGTGTGCAGCGTTTTGGCAAATGCAAACCAATCATCATCAGCAACTGAAGCATATGGTTTTGGAACATGTCACGAAGGGCACCACTCTGGTCGTAATACGCGGCACGTTCTTCAACACCCACCGTCTCACTTGCCGTAATCTGTACATTGGCAATATAACGGTTAGACCACAACGCCTGAATCACCGGATTTGCATAGGTGAGCGTCTCAATATTTTGAACCATCGGTTTACCGAGGAAATGGTCAATGCGATAGATTTCTTCTTCCGCAAAGGTATTGCTCAGTTTTTCGTTCAAATCACGAGCTGATTGCAGGTCGTGTCCAAATGGTTTTTCGATAATCAGTTTCTTCCAGCCTTTGGTGTTACCCAGGCCACTTTCTTGAATGTTCAGTGCGATTGGCTCAAAGAATTCCGGTGCCACCGACATGTAGAACATGCGGTTTTCAGGAATGTTAAGCTCTTGTTCACGCTGTTGAACCAGTTCCAACAGTTTGGTGTAATCTTCAAGCTTCGTATTATTTAAAGAACAATAACGGAAAGCTCCAATGAAATCACGAACTTGTGATTCTTCTTCCGGCGTCTGACGTGAGAATTCATGCAGTGACTTTTCAACATTCGCCTGGAAGTCCGTATCCGACAATTCACGTCGTCCCAACCCGATAACGGAGAAGGATTTCGGCATTTTCTGATCCATGTACAAGTTATATAATGCAGGGTAAATCTTGCGTTTGGCTAAATCGCCTGTTGCCCCGAACAGGACAAATGTCATTGCATCCATTGGAGTGCCTCCTGTGATCTGTGCAGTATAGTATATGATGTTGCAAAATGTTCAAATCCAAGCATGACAAAAGACGGAATAAGTGGGTGCGTTCCCCGCCTTGCCTCCGTTTATATAACGCACTTGAATTCAACCATGGAACATTCCTTCTCTCCACAACCTGTGTTTAGGTTATAAATTGTAACCATTTGAATTAACGTTACCCATATTACACCTGTCGTCACAATTCGTCAATAATCGTGTCGAACCTGTGAACTCCAGTGTTTATAGGGTTTTTATTTGATGATAACGCTTTATGTGGTAACATTAAGAACAATTGGTATGTGACATTTTACACATATGGCTTGTGGACAAGTAGGTTACAATAAGTATACTAATGATATTACAAGCAATATTAAATCAAAGGAGTACAATCATGAGCGATGATGAGAATGCCAAGCAAATATGCACAAAAGTGGAACAATCTTATCAGATCATTGGCCGAAAATGGGTAGCCCTCATTATCCATGCGTTGATGGAGGAACCCAAACGCTTCAGTGAGATTCACGCTTATATCCCTGACTTGAGCAAACGTGTGTTAAATGAGCGAATGAAGGAATTGGAGGAAGAAGGACTTGTGGTGCGCCATGTGGTCACGGAACGTCCAGTTCGGACTGAATATATGTTGTCACGAAAAGGAACGGAACTGGGGAGAGCGCTAAGCGCCGTGGAACGTTGGGCTGATAAGTGGCTGTAACAGCTTGAGGAATCCTTAATGTTTATTTAGCTTGAAGATTACCGATGTGTAATCCCGGAGGTGAGTATCGCATTTAGCAACTGGCTAGTGCAATCCGCATCCGGGATTTATTTAATTCAAACGGTAAATACTAATTGTTGTATATATAGAGACGTAATAACGCTATTATTTTGCAAACTAAAATAATGCTTGCTGCACCGTTCAAACTGTTGCCGATAATACAACGGGCTCGTTCCGGCAGATTTGCGAAATAACTGGATGAAATACATCCGTTCGGAAATCTGGCACGTCTGCCAATCTCCTCCACCGAAATGTTATTATATATCAAGGCGTAAGTAGTCCTGCTTTAACCTTTGAGCTGTGACGTAATCCGTAATGTTGCTACCTGTCTCTTGATGAAAAATGCGGGAAGCATACGATTTGGACAGGTGAACATCTGCCGCCATCTTGCCCAATCTGATCTCATAATCCAAATGCTTTTCAATCCACCACATCATCTTCTCCAAGTGTCTAAAATGACGTGAATCCGCTACTGTGAGAGCGCTACATTTGCACCCTCTTTCTGTTGAACCAACACGCTCAAAAGCTGAAGCTAAACAGCACTGATTCTGCCTATTCTCCCTCACACGACTACGAGACTGATTGTAGCTCTCATTGATCCAATCCCTGACTATCGAGATTATGATCTTGAAGCGAATACGAGTTACATGGATGGAAAAACCAAGTGTATTGATTTTTTATGGTGATGTAGGTGTAATCGACCTAGTACAAAAAAAGATGCCCATCCTCACTTATGTGAGGGGCATCCTTTTCACGGAAAACACTACGAATCCAACTTGCTCCCGAGTGTAATACTCGAATCCTCGAAGTTGTCCACCGTCGTCTTTTTTTCATAAAAGTGTACGGCATGTTGCATAATTCCTTCTCTTGTGTAAAACTCATCTTCCGCCCCTAGTGGAAAAACAACCTTCTCTCCCGTACTTGCCGACTTATAGATACCCACAATCAGTTCAAGCGTATTCCGACCACTTTGGCCATCCACCAGAAGGGGAGATCCTGTCTCAATAGCATTTAACACATTCTCAACTTGCCCAGCGTGACCGACATGAGTAACATCCGGTAATTCGTCAGCGAGCTTCTGAATCTGGTGTTCCAACTCTCGATTCGGTTCCGGAAATCCGTTATTCTGGGCGGTAGAAGCAACCACTTTCCAAGGTGCAGATACCCGGGCTTCTTTGCCCTGAAAAATTAACTGTTGATCCTCTCCGTGATGTACGACGGAACTGGTAATTATGCCAAGCGCCCCTTCCTGGAAGCGAAGCATCGCCATGGATATATCCTCAACTTCGGCATTATCATGTGCCGTATTTGCCATCATGGCCTGTAATTCCACTGGAGGTCCCATCATCCAAAGCAAGGCATCAATATGATGCACCGCATGATTAAGGGTACAGCCTCCGCCTTCTTTTTCCCATGTCCCGCGCCACCACAGATCATAATAATTGTGACCCCGCCACCAGAACGAATCAACCTGCACATGGACGATGGGACCCATCCTTTTACTGTCCAGCACACCTTTCAGCTTCATCATCGGTGTCGTAAACCGATTCTGTGCTACTACGGATAGTAGCTTGCCACTTTCTTGCGCTGCTCTCAACATCAGATCCGCTTCCTCCAGGGATGAGGCCATCGGTTTTTCAACCAACACATGCGCACCTGCTTGCATGAAATCACACGCAATTGAAGCATGTGTATACGGCGGCGTACAGACTGATACCAGATCAATATTTTGAGCAAGTAACTCTGTATAATCCGTAACGGCTTGTGCACCTTCCAGTCCATATTCGTTAATTCGCTTCTCTGCCTTATCCACGTACATATCGACCACAGCAACAATCTGACATCGCTCAGGGAACGCCAAATATGCTGAGATATGTGCTCCACTAATTGCACCTGCTCCGATAATCGCTACTTTTAACATCGTTGCATACCTCCCTTATTCCCTTCACAATACACAATAATAAAGCGCTTTTATGCGTTCATCTTGTGCTAAAATAAAACTATCTTGCGCATGATAAGGGAGGCATTCATGAAGTCCATCTTTCTGGGAGAACAATTTAATCTGGTCTGTCGTCGTACATCCAACACTACGTCTCGCGAAGTGTTCCATGCTCATTCGCAGCTGGAGATAACCTATATTCACGAAGGATATGGGCAGTTGATAACCGAAGGTCAGGTTTTCTCCCTTGAACCCGGTATGCTCATGATTTTTCGACCTTTTCAATTGCACCACATCCAGATTCAAGTATCCAGAGAGCAGCCTTTCATTCGAAATGTACTCATGGTTGAACTTGATCTACTGAAGGCACATTGGCCCCAATTTATCGTTACTCACGACTTCATACAGGATCTGCTGGAAGAGCAATCCCCCATTCAGCCCATCCGGCTTGCTGCCACATCCCCACTCGTTCAACGAATGGAACAATATGCAGATACGTCTCCAGGTCTGCTTCCTCATGAAATAGAGGAGGATACACGCCTTTTTTTATTGGATCTGCTCGCACAACTTCGCTATCTGTGGCAGGACGGGCAGCAACACCGCTCCCAAGATGTACTCTCGTCCAGTGCAAACGTTCTTCCCCCTCATGCCGAAGCCATCATGCAATGGATTGAGCAGCATTACCAGGAGCCTTTTCGTTTGGAGCATATCGCAGATACACTTCATTTATCTCCCTATCATCTATCTCATGTATTTAAAAAAGCGACTGGCACCACCATCGTTGCTTATGCTCAAGCTACCCGTATTCGTCATGCCTGTGTGCTGCTCAGTCGGTCCTCCCTTTCCGTTCCCGAAATCGGTCACCGTGTTGGTATGACCAGCCCCTCCTACTTTTGCAAAGTATTCCGTACTGCCACAGGCTCTACACCACATCAATATCGGCTGAAGGTGCAGGGGAGGAAGTAATGGATCACAACAACAAGAAAGAAGCGAAAGAATTCACTTCTCCGCTTCTTCTCGTACAAACCGATTTCACTTGCTTCACCGCACATCAAGCCCCAACTTCTCCAAATACGGAATAAGTCGCTCTCTTAATTGCCTCAAATCATCCTTCTGTTCCACTGACAAGCGCTCATCATGAATGCTTCCATCCTTGTCTACCACCATCACTTCATACGCCTTCATTTGTTCATACACAGATTTGAACTCGGTAAACTCCTCTTTAGTTAACATCTCCTCCGCCCGCGCCAACTGCTCCGTCCAGAATTGTTGCTCATTCATAGGATCCTTTTGTGAAGCAGTACTCACAGCTTCCAGCTTCTCGAAAAACGGTTCCAGCTCGGCTACAAGAAGGTTATATCGTTCCTGCTCCACTGTACTCCACTGCTCTGGATGCATATTGCCCTGAGAATCGGCATACTTCACGGCCATTTGCCCTAATTGCTTCAGCAAGTCCATATATTGAACAAATTCTTCTTCGCTGAAATGGGCCTTGGCCGTCTGCAGCTTTGCTTCCAACCTCATATAATCTTCAGCTGTTCCCCCCATAGCTTTGATATTCTCCTGTGAACCATATATTCCGTCTGCGAGATAGGTGTATCCTGCGTAGGCTCCGGTGGGTATAATGAGCACAACAGCTAATAGTCCAGTGACCAGCCATTTTTTTCGATTTCTTCTGAAGTGTGAATCATTTCGAATACCATCCATCATTTTATTTTTAATCCTCGTAGGAACGGACCAGTCTTTGGTCTCTTCCTGGTAGGCTGTTCGCAACTGTTCATCGAGTTTCATGCAGATCCTCCACCTTTCCCCGCAACCTTGGATTCATCTTTTCTTTCTGTCTTAATTTCGCCAGCGCCGCATGTATACGCGATTTTACGGTTCCAATCGGAATCTCCAATATGCCAGCAATCTCCTCTTGCGTGTATTCATTCAAATAATGAAGTGTAACCACCTGCTGCAGCTTGTACGGCAAACGACGCACCTGTTCCAGGAGAGGACGATTTGCCAGTTTGTTGACCAGATCAGTGGAAAAATCATATTCTAGTCCAACGTCAGATTTCTCGATCCGCTTACCAAACCGAAACTGCATCAATCTTTTGCGTCGATAACTCTGAACCTGTCGCATCGTCACCCCCATCAACCAGGGACGAAAAGCACGCTCCGCATCATATCGCGCCAATGATCGATACGCCTGAATGTAAATCTCCTGTACTACATCCTCCGCATCAGACTTGTCCTTGATGAGAAATCGCACAGTTTGATATATCCTCGTCACTGTTTTCTCATATAATTCTCCATATGCTTCTTCATGCCCCGCCCGTATTAACGTTACAAGTTCTATGTACTCATCTTGTTCACTCATTATCCATTCCCCTCCTCCTTACACTATATATTGGCATGCCAGCATCATATCGTTCGATTTATTTATTGAATGAGTAGGTATGGCTGAATCTGATACAAAAAGGTACTTTGGTGTTTATCATGATATAATATACCTAATTTTGTTATAATTGGAGTTTCTGCATCTGAGTTATAAGATTCCCTTTGGTCTTTTGCTATTATCTTATTTCGATCATCGGATTGGTAATCGCCAGAAGCTACTTCGAGGCCTACGCCACGGTATACAGACTTATTGGGATATTGGTTATCTTATCGTCTCTTTTTCTTTCGAAAGCGGATATAAGGGAGTAACTTAGCAGGGGTGGTCACTACTGTAATGAAACTTTTCAGCAAATTGTACTCAGAATATCTCCTGATTCCACGACCTTTACGTTTGTTGTTTCTATGGGGATGGATTGTTTTGTTTTTTGTTGCTGGTAAAAAATTTAACTGGTTCTACTTCCTACAATAAGCTGATTCAAAGAAGTCTGATCCCCTGGGACATCAAAACAGAGCTGAGTCGTCATTATGACGTCTCGGCTCTTCTTTGATCATCCTCTTCCTTGCAGATAAAGATATAGGTAATCAACTCGAGCTCGCCTATACGTTACTTTTTGAGGCAAACTTTATTTGATATTCAGAAATTCATATCACTTGATCACCGCTTCTGAATAGTTCTACCTGTTCAAGTCTTGCTAGTAAGTTGGCAAGGCTTTTTCTCTTGAACGCAGTTTGGTTTTGCTTATGTATTCTTTAGATTTTCTTTAGATTTATGCTCATTAATTCCTTAGTTTTTTTAATTAAGATTGCTATATCAACAAGAGAGGAGGCAAAACAATGATCAGTAATACGATCTTAGAGCTACTTCATCAGTATGGTTATCTGATTTTTTATTTTGCCTTCTCATTAGGGCCTTTCGGTATTCCAATCCCAAATGAAATCACGATTATCAGCGGTGCCATTTTGAGTCATACAGGAGTTATCAATTCATGGATCACATACTTCTGTATTTTATCAGGACTATTAACGGCCATTACCTTTGCTTATTTTGCAGGGAAGTTATTTGGAACCAAGATAAAACACAGATTTCAACATCATAGACACTTCGTTAAGGCTGAACTGATTCTGAATAAAAGTGGCAATTGGGCGATGTGCGTCGGTTTGTTCATTCCAATCGTGCGGTATGTTCTCCCTTTGGTGATGGGACTCAGTGGCGTGCAGTATAGAAAATTTGCTCTTATCTCCTATTCCAGTGCTTTGTTATGGACCATAACGTATTTTACAGCGGGAATTCACTTCGGTGGCCCCATTCTATCTACGCTTCATTTATTACATTTCTAACTGGTTTGGATAACATACCATCACATTATGGAGGAACCCTATGAATTCCAATGAACCTGTTTTATTTTTGAAAAGCTTTCTGCAAAGCCCTAAACATGTCGGCAGTATCATACCCAGTTCCCGGTTTCTCGCCAGCAAAATGGTGAAGCAAGCCTCTTGGCTAGAGGCAAAAGCTGTCGCCGAGCTTGGATCGGGTACAGGTCCGATCACTCGTTATATTCATCAACAAGTACACGATTCCACCAAAGTCCTATTGTTTGAGATGAACGAAACGATGAGGAATACTCTTCAGACGGCATACCCGGAGTTCTCCTGTTATCCAGACGCTGCTCGATTGGTAGAATCCATGAATCAAGAGGGCGTTCAGCAACTGGATTACATTTTTAGCGGACTGCCCTTCTTCAACTTTGAGCCTGAATTAAGAAATACGTTGGTAGACCAGATCTATAAGGCACTCAAACCTGGAGGGTTATTCATCGCCTTTCAATATTCACTTCAAATGAAAAAAACATTATCCGAACACTTTATCATCGAAAAAATAGAATTAGTGCCTTTGAATATCCCACCTGCGTTCGTTTATGTCTGTCGCAAAAAGGAAACAATTTAAACATTCCAGACGATCGTTTACACTGATGTTATCCTAATTTTTAAGGAGTGTTGAATTATGAATACCGTTCTCGTTGTTGATGATGAACCCGATATCCGGGATGTCATTCATGTCTATTTACGTAACGAAGGATATCATGTCATTGAAGCAGCCAATGGTGAGGAAGCGCTAAATATTATCAAAACAACATCGGTTCAACTCGTTATTCTGGATGTTATGATGCCCATTATGGATGGAATTAAAGCCTGCTTCAAAATAAGAGAAGTATCAGCCACTCCGATTATAATGCTATCCGCCAAGGAAGAAGACATTGATAAAATCACGGGCCTGACTACCGGGGCTGATGATTATATGGTCAAACCGTTTAATCCATTAGAGTTACTGGCTCGCGTTAAAGCTCAGTTACGACGTCAAACCCTGATTGGCAAAGCCGAATTCAATTCACTTATCCTGATCAAGGACCTTGTCATTGATACAAGTAAACATTCTGTGAAGCTCAAAGATAATGACATTTCGCTTACACCATTAGAGTTTTCCATTCTGGTGCTGCTTGCCAGCCATCCTGGACAAGTATTTAGCTCCGAGAAAATTTACGAAACTGTATGGAAAGAACCTTACGGGTATTCGGATAATACGGTGATGGTCCACATTCGTAATCTGCGAGAGAAATTGGAAGTAAATCCGCGGGAACCTCAGTACATTAAAACGGTATGGGGAGTGGGATATAAAATTGATTAAACGATTACCACAGTTTAAAAAAAAGATACAGATTAACATCCTATATCAAATGTTGATCAGTTTATTGATTTCGTTTGTTGGCTCTGTGGGTGTAAATAATATGTTAATCATAGCTGCCGCAAAAATTAGTGAAAGATTTAATTGGCCTTCGCTTCTCTACATCTTTCCTTACGTTCTAACACCAATCTTCATCGTAATTTTCACATTAATTTTTTTGTTTTCCACACGAAAAATTGTGAGAGATCTCATTACATTAGAACAAGGGCTTCAAATCATATCTGAAGGAAATTTGAATTACAGGGTGCCCGTTAATCGACAAGATGAACTTGGGCGCGTCGCTTCCAACATTAATCACATGACAGAACAGTTAAAGCAACAGATTGCTAAAGAACGTGAATTGGAGCAATCCAAGATGGACCTAATCACTGGCATCTCACATGACCTGCGTACACCGCTTACCAGCATAATTGGCTATATTGAGCTTCTCAAATCAGAATCATTTCAAGACAAAGCGGAGTATGACCGTTTCATACAAAACACCTATAACAAAGCAACGCATTTGAAGAAGTTACTCGATGATTTATTTGAATATACGCGTCTTAACGAAGTGAACACCCGATTGGATTTGAAAAATGTTGACCTCTGTCAGCTATTGGACCAATTGTTGTTTGAATTCGAACCTTTAGCTCAGGAGCATGGGATTCGTATTGAAAAAAAACTCGGTAATGCTCCAATCATGGTTTCCCTGGATAGTGATAAGATCGCTCGAGCTATCGACAATCTCCTCATGAATGCACTAAAGTATTCCTTTAAACCGGGCACGATTCATGTTCGAATGAGTGTGCAGCATAATCACGTTACCATTGAAGTAGAGAATAAAGGCATACCACTAACGATAGAACAAAAAAACAGACTGTTTGATCGCTTTTATAAGGTGGATTATTCGAGGAATAGCGAAGGTATTCAATCAGGATCTGGTCTGGGACTTTCTATTGCGAGAAACATTGCGGATTTACATCAGGGGACTTTAACACTAAAACATACGCGTAACGTATTTATATTCCAACTAAGCTTGCCTTCTAACATTCAGTGAAACATCAATAGCATTGATAATGGAGGATACCGCGATGAAAACATCCGAACCACTTCTTTTCCTGCAAGGATTTCTGAGGAACCCCAAACGAGTAGGCAGTCTCCTGCCCAGCTCCAAATTTTTGGCTAAGAAAATTGTCCAGTCTGTACGATGGGATGAGGTAAGAACCATTGCTGAGCTGGGGCCAGGAACAGGGGCCGTCACACGTCTCATGAGAGCACATTTACCGAAATCTGCAACCGTGTTTTTATTTGAAAGAGACCCCAAAATGAGAAGTAATCTGAAGAAAACATATTCTGAATTCATGTTCCATTCCAATGCATCCTATCTATTAAAAAGGATCAATCAAGAATATATCCATCAGTTGGATAGCATCGTTTGCGGACTGCCCTTTTTTAATTTTTCCAGAGAAATGAGACAAAATATCCTGTCACAGATCCATACAGCGCTCCGACCTGGAGGCACGTTAGTTTTATACCAGTACTCCCTTCATATGAGGAAACAATTAGCTGAGTTATTTGAGATGGAGAAAATTCAATTTGTGCCCTTCAGCTTCCCTCCTGTTTTTGTATATGTTTGTCGTAAAAGACAAGATGAAGGACAACGTGTAACGATCGACTTGAGGAAGACTTGATTTATCCTCTTTATATGTTTAATGTCCTGTCTTGTCCTGTGAGAATCTAATTATGCGAGTCATCATCTTACGCGGCAACAACCGCGGCATAAACGCGATGAATCGGTTCCGAGCACCAGGCATAATTAATGTCTTGCCACGCAAGAAGCCTTGATACCCTTCTTGCGCCACCTGTCCAGCTTCCATGATTGGGCCTTGCAACATCTTCGAGACACCCATACCCGAACGATCCACAAATCCGGTAGATGTCAGGCCTGGGCACAGTGCTGTCACCGTAACCCCAGTTCCGCTTACTTCATTCTCCAAAGCCTCAGTGAACGATAGCACGTATGCCTTGGTCGCATAATACACTGACATCATCGGTCCAGGGAAAAAGCCTACCAACGAAGCCACATTCATCACGCCGCCGTGCCCACGTTCGATCATCCCCGGCAAGAACAGTTTTGTCATGACGGTTAAAGCCGTTATATTCACATCGATCATATTGACTTCTTGTTCCATATCCGTTTCCATAAACGTCCCGAACAGACCGAAGCCTGCATTATTGACAAGATAGTCAACAACAATGCCCTTTTCTTTCAGCTCACTATAAATCTCCTGTGGTACCCCAGGCGCCGCTACATCTTTGGCAATAACCGTCGCCTGAATGCCATACTTTTTCCGATACTCCTGAGCTAGACCCTGTATTTTACCCTCACTTCGTGCTACCAGCACAATATGATGTCCACCTTTGGCAAACCGATCAGCTAACTCTTTACCGATCCCACCCGATACCCCTGTGATTAGAACTGTCTTTCTCATATCGTGACCTGCCTCTCTTTTCTATAAAATATGTTTCATCTGGAACATCAATTAGAATGAACATTCTATAATAGTAACAAATAGACTACCTTCGTATGAGATCTATGGATAGTATCGCTATACGAAGCAGTTTTTCCTTGGTCATCGAAGTCTTGGCCATCCCCCTTAAACCAATGCTTATGTTATGCAGATATTCCGCCAATACCTCGGCGTTGTACTCCGTTGTGAATTCACCTTCTTGCTGTCCCCACACCATAATGTCCTTGATTAGTTTCTCCGTATTTGCAAACATCTCCGTCGATCGGTGGTTCATGTCTTTATCACGTGCCGCCAATTCTACCGTCGAATTAACAATGAAGCAGCCTGATGCTGGAGATTCCTCTCCATGAATTAAAGAAAGAAATATAAACTGAAGTGCTTCCGTTGCCGTTTTAGAACGCTTTACGCCTGCTGCAAGAGCGGAGCTGATTTTGTGATCATACAGATCTACTGACTTTAGAAACAAGGTATGTTTATCACCAAATGTGTCATACAAGCTTTTACGATGAATTCCCATATGATTAACCAGATCCGTCATAGACGTCTTCTCATAGCCCTGTTTCCAAAAAAGTCTCATCGCTTTATCCAGTACAACAGACTCTTCGAACTCTTTGCTTCTCGCCATTGGCTTCCCTCCTGTTCAGAAAACAAACATTGAATAGCATAAGGATGATCTTAACGAGCCCTTAAAAGGTAACAATGACTTTGCCCTGGGAGTGACCCGTGGACACTTTAATCAATGCCTTTTCAATGTCATCAAACGTATACGTAGAATCGATCGAAGGTTTAATGTCTTCTTTTTCTACAAGAGAAGTGATTTCTTGCAATTGGATCCCACTGGAATGCACAAATAAAAAACGATATTCATTTTGATTCTTACGCGCTAAAGAATCCAGGCGTGCACCTACGAGACCAAACAATGCTCTTTTCCACAACGGGAATTGACTGTCCACTGCAAAGCGATAATTGGGTCCTGCCTTCAAAGAGACTAATTTCCCCTGTGGTTTCAAAATGCTCAGTTCAGCTTTGATCTCGTCCGCACCCAAGGTGTCGATCACATAATCAATATTGGACAGAATATCAGCATAGTGCTCGGTCTTATAATCAATGAATTGATCTGCTCCAATAGATAAACTACGTGCTCTGCCCCTTTCACTGCCACTTGTAATCACCGTTAATCCCATAGACTTGGCAATCGGGATAGCCATCGCACCGAATCCCCCGGTTCCGCCAGGAATAAACAACTTTTTATTCGATTCCGCTCGGAGCACATCATGCAATGCTTGATACGCGGTCAAGGCAGTAAGGGGTACTGCAGCAGCTTCGATAAAAGACAGATTTTCAGGCATCATGGATAAAGCATCCTCATGTACAGCCGCATATTCAGCAAAAGCACCAATTTTATTCAGAGGTAACCTTGTATAAACCTTATCACCCACTTTAAAATTCAAAACATCATCACCGACAGCTTCAATGACACCCGATAATTCATTCCCTAAAGTTAAAGGTAACGTATAGTCGGCAATCATCCGAACACTGCCATTCATATTCAAGATATCCAGTGGATTTACACCCGCTGCTTTTACTCTGACAAGAACCTCATGGCTCTGGATCTGAGGTGTCGCAATATCATTAATTTCCACCTGGATTTTTTTAGAGTATTTCTGTATTTGAGCTGCTCTCATCATTTATCCTCTTCCTTTGCTTATAGACTACATAAGTTGAACTAAAGATTATTTACACTGATACTACGATGACAGAACAACCTTCCATTCGCTGTTATCGTGTAAAATGATTAGTTCAACTTATGTAGTAACATGGTGCGCAGTATTCAGTTGTACGCCATGCTCCATGCTTTGTGCTAGTGTAGCCCCTCTTGCGACTTTAATTCTTCCAACGTAGGGTAATCCGTGTAGCCCTTACTTCCCAATCCAAAGAATGTTGTCGTATCTGCTTCATTCAGTGGCGCACCTTGTCGAAGTCGTTCCACCAAATCTGGATTAGCTAAGGACCATACACCAACCGGTACCACATCAGCGAGACCACGATCTAAATCGACACTGAGATCCTCCAACGTTCTTCCAGCCCGATTGACCAACAATGGATTTTGCCAGATCGAACGAATGTCTTGGAGCAGTTGTTCATCTCCAAGATGCATAACATGAAGGTAAGCCAAATCCAATTGAGCCAATTCTTCTACAAGATAGCGATACAGTTCAGGACCTTGTTCGCCATCTTGAATTCCACCCAGTGGTGTGCCTGGTGAGATACGGAAGCCTGTCCGTTCTGCACCTATTTCCTTCACAATGGCTTTGGTTACTTCAATCGCAAAGCGAGCACGATTTTCAATAGATCCGCCATACTCATCTGTGCGTGTATTCGAATTTTCTCCTAAAAATTGATTGATCAAGTATCCGTTGGCCCCATGAATTTCAACGCCATCCGCCCCTGCTTCGATCGCTGCGGCTGCTGCTTTTCGGAAATCGGCAATGGTCGTTTGAATATCCTCCTGACTCAATTCCCGGGGAACGGGGATATCCTGCATCCCTGTAGCCGTAAACATTTCTACACCCGGTGCGATTGCTGATGGAGCAACCGGTTGACGATGATGCGGGGTATTGTCCGGATGTGACATGCGACCCGCATGCATTAATTGGATGTATACATATCCGCCAGCTTCATGCACCGCATCCGTTACCTTTTTCCATCCATCAATATGCTTATCGGTGTAGATGCCAGGTGACCACAAGTATCCCTGTCCATCATCGGAAGGTTGCGTTCCTTCCGTAATCAGAAGTCCCATCGTTGCGCGCTGAGCATAATAAAGTGCCGCCAACTCTCCAGGTGTACCATCTTCTTGTGCTCTACTGCGTGTCATAGGTGCCATTGCTAGTCGATGAGACAATTCCATGTTACCAATCTTTGTTTTACTCCATATCTTTTCCATTTGGATGTACTCCTCTTCTTATTTGAGATTTTGTAGATGTATCCTCTGGATTCTGCTGTATTAATTCAATTCTGAAATCACCGGGTAGATTGCACCTGTCAGCTGAAAATCATAGTTCTGATCTACAATCCCTACAACCACTTCATTGTGATCATACAGATCGATCATGAAGCCTGCCATTTCTTTAGCTGTGTGATATTTGGGCATATTCGCTTTGTAATCAAATCCTTCAGCATCTATTGATTTTTGCACAAATTCTGTTTCCGTGATCGCTGGTGCCAGGATCTTCGCTTTTAGTTTTGCACCTTTCAGTTCCAGTTCTTTGGCAAGACCTTCTGTGAAGGCACTAACGTAGTATTTCGATGCAGAATAAGCAACACTGCCTACAGCAATGGCATATCCGAGTGCGGATGAGACGTTGATCAATTGAGTGCCTTCCACATTCGCATAATCTCGCACATACAGTGTAGATAGAATGGTCAAAGATTCGATGTTAACACGCAGCATCGTCTCCACTTTATCCAAATTCTGTTCAGCAATGAACGAGCCTTCTCCGAGCCCTGCATTATTGATCCAAGTCTCAATCTGATATTCCTTCAAATCGTTATATAGCGTGTACGCCTCTGCGGTAACAGACAGGTCGCTTGTGTGTACGACAACATTCACTTTAGGATCGATACCCTGAATAGTCGATTTAAGTTCTTCAAGCTTATCCAATCTTCTAGCTACCAAAATCAAGTTTTTACCCCGTGCTGCAAATGCCAATGCTGTTTCATATCCAATTCCTGAACTTGCTCCTGTGATTACGGTGTATTTCATCTTATTCTCTCCCTTATATTCTTCAGATTAGTGTAATTTCAGTTTTTAGAACGATCGTTCTTTATTGTGCAAAAAAAAGTAGTTAGATCTAACTTGCTGTTAGCATATCATTTCTAGAACGAACAGTAAACAATTATTTTATATATAGAAAATATGCTTGGAACACACTTAAATGAGACTAAAATCACGCTATATATACCATTTTTTATATCATAAATTAAGAATTCCTATATCGTTTCATAAGTTCTTTAATTTAATAATCTAATGTCAGGCCGCTGGCCACAAGTATAACCATCAACCTTTCCTAGCTACGCTAATCTGAATTCGACATCATCCATGCCAGAAATTCTCCAAACGAATCGGATACCTTTTCAACCTCTTCAAATTCCGGCTCACATCCACGTACAATAGCCCCATTGTCGGTTGTTAAGTCAATGGCATAGAAGGAATATCCATCCTCCACAGACATTACGATCGGTAAGTGATGATCCCACCAGGCCGTTATCTCTGACTGCCAAATAGAATCACCCTCTGCTGCCTCCAAACTAAGCATTTCAAATTCATTCCATTGGAATGCGGTCTCCGTGCTATTGTTGAACTCAGCCTCACAAATAAACCAGGTTTGCTCATCCGGTGCAACGCATTTTTCAACTACATTTAGAAATTCTAAATATTCATCTGGAAGTCCTTTATATCTTGAAGTAATGCTGCTGTTTAAATGTGACTGCGAACCGGATTTACTCATTATGTCCCAGCCTTTTTCCCCGGCCCAAGTCATAAATTCCCTAAAGTGAGTGTTTCCTTTTCCATTATTCACTTCCAATTCATACACCTGCCCATCAGCTTAAGAAATAGAAACTATATCACCTATTCGGGATTTGAATGGAAAATCCCTGCTGTGGTGCTTCAAAAAGAAAGACAAAAAGACTGGGAACATGGCCCGAGAAAAGCGGCAACCAGGTTCCAGCCTTTGGTGAGTTGCGGAAAGTTAATTTTAGTTAGGGACAGTTAATTGGGAAATGGACAGGAATTATTAGTTAGTTAAATATCCGCTGTCTCATCGCCTCAAACAACAAAATCGTTGCCGCCATTGCCGCATTAAGTGACTCAGCCTGTCCTTGCATCGGAATCGTAATCGCATCATCCACCAAACGTGCCGTAGAATCCGAGATACCCTTGCCTTCGTTACCAATGACAAGCCATACCGACTGCGTAAAATCATAACTATAACATGAATGCTCTGCCTGCAAAGAAGTACTTACCAGCTTCACGCCCGCAGCCTTCGCTTCGGGAAGCAAGGATTCCAACTGGCCCTCCACAATGGGCAAATGAAACAATGACCCCATCGTCGAACGAATCGTCTTTGGGTTATACACATCAGCACAGCCCGCGCCAAGTACGACCCCAGCGGCTCCAGCTGCGTCCGCACTACGGATGATCGTCCCCACATTACCCGGGTCTTGAACTCCGTCCAGCACAACGACAAGCCCACGTGCTCCTGCGATCAGGCTTTCCAGTGGCTCACTGCCTTTACGCACAATCGCGAATACAGGCTGTGGCGTCATCGTATCCGTACATTTGGCGATAACCGCAGGAGATACACTAACCCACTCCACACGCTGAAGCGGGTTTTCAAGCCCGGCAAGCTCATTCGGTACGCCTTGCTCTCCATCGTACACAATACACTCCAGATCTGCTCCGGCGCGCAATGCTTCCTGTACCAGATGAATGCCCTCAATGATATATTTATGTTGACGGGTACGATGCTTTTTCTCCAGCAACTGCGCCCATTCTTTTACACGTGTATTTTGCGGTGATACAATATCCATCTTTCCATCCTTCCCATCTGCATCCATCACTTCGGATACGCAAGCTCCATTTTCGTCAAATGATCCTTGTGACCCACAATGATCAGCATATCTCCAGCTTCGATCCGATCCTCAGCGTACGGCGAGATGTTCATCGAGTTCCCACTGCGGATCGCCATCACGTTACAACCAAAACGTGCACGGATGTTTAATTCCATCAGGTTTTTACCGATCATTTGCTCGGAGGCTCTCATCTCCAAAATGCTGTAATCCTCAGATAACTCGATGTAATCCAGTATATTAGGCGAGGTCAGATGATGGGCTACGCGCAGTCCCATATCCCGCTCAGGATAGATGACTTTATCCGCCCCAATCTTCTGCAATACCTTACCATGAAGCTCATTTTGGGCTTTTACGATCAGAACGGGTACACCCATATCTTTCAATATCAGGGTTGTCAGAATACTCGCCTGTATATCTTCACCAATCGCCACAACGACAACGTCGAAATTCCGTATGCCCAGCGCACGCAGCGCTTCTTCATCTGTTGAATCTGCCGATACCGCATGGGTCACCACATTGGACATTTCCTGAGTCCGCTGCTCGTCCGCATCAATTGCCAGCACGTCGAATCCCATGCCACTCAGTGCATTGGCAACACTTGATCCGAATCGTCCCATACCAATTACGGCATACTGTTTCTTGGCCATTAGGGTCTTAACCTCCCGCTGCTCTTCAGCATGACGCATCATTACGGATACCCATGCTAACGTAAATAATCCTTCGTAGTATACCACAAAGCCCGATAAACTTGAATGCGCTCGCGCTTCCCAGGGAACAGTATTAGAGCAGCCGAATATACGAGGAGGGAATTGCGATGCCCATTACATTAAGCCTGCGTGAAGCGATTGTTCATAAAGTTCATGACAAGAGTGATGATCAGCTCCGGGAGATGATTGAAGGTTCAGTAGATGGACCGGAAGCTGCATTACCTGGACTTGGCGCCATTTTCGAGATGATCTGGAAGAACACAGAACCTGCCAAGCAGGAAGAACTCATTCAAATCGCGCAGGAGCATCTGCACACCATTCCCGTTCAACCGCTTCGCTAAGTGAAGCATTGGAGGGTAAGGTAACCATCATTACGTTTGTTCTGTCTGCAAAAGAAAGCTTTCCCTTATTCGGCTGGATCATACCCGCCTCCAGGTAAGGTGTATAGCAATAGATCCCTCCGCCAATTGGCGGAGGGATCTTATTTTTAACAAGCTATCTCATCACATGAGCTTGTCACGTTTAACTAATTTTTTAACAATTCCCACGAAATACTTTTGTCTTCACTTAAGGCGCAGTCTCCAGGAATTGAGCTGTAGGATTTTTATCCATAGCCGTTCTCATTGCGTACTCATTTTCGAAGAGCACTACATAATTTCCTTTTTTATCTTTTACAAGCGCAGAGTTAATCCGGAATTTGCTTGGGTCCAGATTCTCGTCCACGATCCAGCGAGCGAACTGATAAGGCATGCGTTGTAATAGTACGTCTACCCCATACTCGCCTTTCATCCGGTATTCAAATACCTCGAACTGAAGTTGACCAATTACGCCGAGGATAGTCTCGTCGAAACTTGCCGTCTGGAACACCTGAATGGTTCCTTCCTCCGTCAACTGATCAATTCCCTTTTGGTACTGTTTATGTTTCAATGCATTTTTCACAGTAACTTTGGCGAAAATCTCTGGGGAGAACGTTGGCAATTCCTCAAAAATAACTTCGCTGCCTTGGCTCAGTGAATCGCCAATCCGGAAAATACCCGGATCGAACAAACCGATAATATCGCCAGCATATGCCTCTTCGACAATATCCCGGTCTTGTGCCAGGAATTGCTGTGGCTGTGACAGCTTGATTTCTTTGCCCACACGAGTATGCTTCACACTCATTCCACGTTGGAACTTGCCTGACACAATACGAAGGAACGCAATACGATCCCGGTGTGCCGGGTTCATGTTTGCCTGAATCTTGAACACATAACCGCTGAATTTTTCATTCGTTGGCTGAATCTCTCCTGCCGTACTGCGACGTGGTTCAGGCTTCGGTGCCAGTTCCAGGAAGTTCTCCAGGAAAGTCTGTACGCCGAAATTGTTAATCGCACTACCGAAGAAAATAGGTGTCAATTCGCCGTGTTGAACTTTCTCCATGTCGAATTGGTCGCCCGCGATATCCAGCAACTCCAGATCCTGACACAATTGATCATGCAGGTATTCTCCTGCCATCTCACGGATAATCGGATCTTTGTAGCCATCTACCTTTTGTACTTTGATCGTTGAGTGATCGTCCCCTTGGAACAACTCCACCTGATTTTTCATCCGGTCATAGACACCACACAGCTCGCGACCTGTACCAATAGGCCAGTTCATCGGAACCGAACGAATACCCAGTACATTTTCAAGTTCTTCCATCAGGTCAAATGGGCTTTTACCCTCACGGTCGAGTTTGTTGATAAACGTAAAGATTGGAATGCCGCGCTTCGCACATACCTGGAACAACTTGATCGTTTGTGCCTCGACACCTTTTGCCACGTCAATCAACATCACCGCGCTATCGGCAGCCGTCAGTGTACGATACGTATCTTCACTGAAATCCTGGTGACCCGGTGTATCCAAAATGTTGACGCGATGATCCAGATAATCAAATTGCATTACGGAAGAGGTAACCGAGATCCCCCGTTGTTTCTCAATTTCCATCCAGTCACTTGTTGCGTGTTTGCTGGCTTTCCGAGCTTTTACCGTTCCCGCAAGGCGAATCGCGCCCCCGAACAGCAACAGTTTCTCGGTCAATGTAGTTTTACCCGCATCCGGGTGAGAGATAATGGCAAACGTCCGGCGTTTGTCCACTTCCTGTTGAAGAATATCATTTGCAGCTTTGCTCATAGGTTTAATCCCTTTCGTCCGTTCATTCACGTTAATCCGGCATGGCCGGTCCATCATTCAATCTTTATGCAATCCGGCGAGGCCGGTTGATTGTACACGAGTTTTTACGTACTAGGTTTTTACACACTAGATTAATTTTACACATTTACAATGGAGTTCATCCTCCTCAAATCTGTGCTTTCATGTATACCGTGAACTGCTTCTTAACCCAACTCTCCTATTGTACCATAATCTGTACCGAAAATAACCGATTACTACCGCAGATTCTTCTCTTTTCACTTGCAAAAAAAGCACCCTTCAGCCATTTCCATGGCATCCAGGCACTCCTCATTCATTTTTATTTATCGGTTTTAGAAAATCAATGCATCCAGCGCGTATTGTCCGCCACCTGTCAATGCCAGCGCTACACCAATCACCAGAATCGCGAGATTATATTCGAATCCGTTCTGTGTGGACCAGTATCCGTTCGCTCCATGGACTTTCACAATGGCAATGACCATCGTCAATGCAATCAGAATGCCACCTACTGGTGTAAGCAGACCCAGAGCCAACAGCAATCCGCCACCGAATTCCGCGAGTCCAGCCAGCAACGCCACCAATGCACCGGGCTTCATGCCCATCGACTCAAACCAGCCACCTGTACCCTTGATCCCGTAACCTCCGAACCAACCAAACAGCTTTTGAGCCCCGTGCGCCATGAACGACAATCCAATCACCAAACGAATCAACAACAATCCTACATCCAACATCATTTTCTTTTTCCTCCATTCGATATATACAAAATAGTATTCTTAGATTAAAGATATTATGCACATTTTTTCTTCATGATTCTCTGTGACGTAAACCCCTTCAACTGGTTTACATTTTATCTCATGAATGATAACTTATCCGAAACGTTTGCCCGAATGAAGTTTGTCATTTGCGTAACTCTTTAACTCATGTGTTGAGTATAAGTTACATACTTACTTTTTGTCAACAACTTAATTTAAATTACTTATTTCCTTATGATGGATACCTACCTTTTCCCCCACTAAAAAGCCTGGGTACACCGCAAAATTTGCGATTTCCCCAGGCTCAGTCATGTTGTGTATGTTGTTAATACTGTTGTTAATGCCCTTACCCTACCCTAACCATTCACTTGCCAGATCACGCTGTCCTCATCCTGACCATTCACCGGCCACCAGTGGAATCCGTCCTGCTCCAGCAGCTTATCTGTCGCTTCTGGCCCCCATGTTCCAGCAGGGTACGTATGAAGCTCTCCTTGATTCTGCCCCCAGGCTGCTGCAATCCGATCCACAAAAGACCAGGCTGTTGCCACTTCATCCCAACGGGTGAAGTACGTAGAATCCCCTTCTGCCGCATCGTGCAGCAGACGTTCATATGCTTCAGGCGAGTTAATTCCAATCATGCAGCTCTGACAGAAATCCATCGCGAGTGGCTGAATCTCGGAATCCGAGCCTGGTTTCTTGGCATTGATTTTGATATATATGCCTTCCATCGGATTCACCCGAATGACCAGCAGGTTAGGTTCGAGCTTATACTTTTTCCCAAGGTACACGTTGTTTGGCATCGACTTGAACTCAACTACGATCTCGGTCGTTTTCACCGGAAGTCGCTTGCCTGTCCGAATGTAGAATGGCACACCCGCCCAGCGGAAATTATCCACGAATACACGTGCTGCAAAATACGTCTCCGTATTCGACTGCGGATCAACCTTGTCTTCCTGGCGATACCCCGGAAGCTGCTTGCCACGGTACTCCCCTTCGGCATACTGCCCCCGCACAACGTTGTTGCTCACTTCCTCATCCGAGGTGAACGCCCGTAGAGAGCGTAATACCTTCACCTTTTCATCCCGAATGTCTTCCGGGAATAGGCGACTCGGCGGTTCCATCGCAATCATCGTCAGCATCTGGAGCATATGATTCTGCCCCATATCACGCAGTGCACCGGAGTGATCATAATAACCACCACGTTCTTCCACGCCTACCGTTTCACCAAGCGTAATCTGAACGTTGGCAATATGTTTGTTATTCCAGAGCGGTTCAAAAAAAGCATTTCCAAACCGAATCACTTCAATATTTTGCACCATTTCCTTGCCCAGATAATGATCAATACGATAGATTTCCTCTTCACGGAATACCTCACGAATCTGCTCATTCAGATGTTCGGCGGATTGCAGATCATAACCAAATGGTTTTTCGATCACCAAACGGTTCCAACCCTTACTTTCTAACATACCACCGTCCCGCAAACTGTACGAGACACTGCCAAACAGCTCAGGTGCCAGTGCCAGATAGAACAGCCGGTTCCCCGGCGTGTTAAACTTTGATTCCAGATGCTCCGTCTGCGCACGCAGCTCTTTGAATCCTTCCACATTATTGATATCCAGTGCTTTGTATTCAAAATGATCGACAAAAGCGTTCCACTCATCAGGTTCCCCCGCTGGATAACGGCAGAACTCTTTAATGGATTCATAGATGTCTTCCCGGAATTCTTCTGGGGACCTCGGACGACGTGCTACGCCAATAACCGCAAAGTCTTCGGCAAGCTTGCCTTCACGGTAAAGACTGTAGATAGCCGGAAACAGCTTCCGGCGGGCCAAATCACCCGTTGCTCCAAAAATGAAAAATACTGCGCCTGGTGTCTGTACTTCATCTTGCAATTGTTTTTCAACCATGGGCTCCTCTTTCTTCCGGGAAGATAACCTTCATGCTCTCCCCGAGCTATGTAATGGTGTTATATATGCACGACATACAACTGTCAATTACCAGCAAGTTCCTTCTTGGATGTGATGCCATTTTAGCATATCAACTGAATGGATGCACTATTTCAAACTCATTTTTCTGATAAAGATTCTCAATATTGGGTCCTAATTCATGAAAAAACCATTCCTTAATATTCAATCGTAATCACCGGAAACCCCACTGTAATTCGATTGTCGGCCTCGTCTCCAACCTGGTGAACTGCGAGTTGCATATTCAACATGTGCGAGCCACTCTTGATCGATAGGGGCAGCTCAGCCGCCTTATAAGAGACACTTGCAGTACCTGCATCTGTATAACGTTCGACGGAGGCGATATCCACCTTTGTGGACAGCTGTTCTTCGATCAGTTCCAGTTGCTGACTCGCATCATGTTCAGTAGCAGTAACTGCTGTACCTTGCACAGACATATTCCAGCTTGCCTTCATCCCTGAGTCTATAAGCAGTTGATCGACCTCTTCATGTAATGTCATTAATGCCTTCCGATCCGTGTGTGCATCCCCTGAGAGTTGTACGATGGCATAGTAACCATTGTCTCCTGTATCGACGACATTGACCAACATGCCTACACCTCCAGTAGCCGTATCGACTATCTCTTCACTACGGTAAACATCATGACCCGTCTGGCGTACCCGCACAGGTGGTTCAAGTCCCAAGTGACTTGCCAGTAACACGGCCTGCGCTTGTGCATCTCCCTTGCCTTCTCCTTGCCATTTAATAACTAGACGATCCACATTATCAATCACACTGTCAGCAGTATAGATTAACTGTTCCAGTTGGGCAGCTTTGGATTCGTTCTTCTCTGCGTATACCTGTGTCACACCAATAAGAATTATGATAGCTATTGCCAAGATTCCTGCTGTCATCCATCGATTTAACATTTGAATCCCCCGCTTCATTCTTGCATTCTATGAATCTATCAACAGCATACCCCTTTACCGCATTAGCTATACTTCTTCTGCACACAGCAAAAAAGCCCCACCCGCCACATCCATGGCAGATCGGAGCTTTCATTTATAATTTTCTATATAAATTGAACTACACAATATTTACACTCGCCACTCCGCTGACAGAACAACCTTCCGATCGCTGTTATCCCCAGATTTTTTTGATTCTTTTTATAAAGGGTAAATCCGGGGATAAAGGCGAAGTGCATGCTTCCGAAGTAGCTTTCTTTCAGAAAGCTTTTAGCTTCGCTTCTTCAGGTTCTTTCTGTCCTCTTATCTATAACTTCCGCACATGAAAGCACGGTTCTTTGGCTTAATTATGTTATTGCATATGATCCTGCTTACTCTGCAAGTCCGTTTTTATAAGCATAGATCGCGGCCTGTGTACGGTCGTCTACGCCCAATTTTGCCAGTAAGTTTGTAACATGGAACTTGACTGTCTTAATGCCGATGATCAGATCATCAGCGATGTCCTGATTCGATTTGCCTTTAGCCAGCAATCGGAGCACATCCATTTCCCGGTCCGTCAATTCATCATGCAAAGGAGCTGCTGCCTGTGGCTGCCGGAATCGATTCATCATTTTCGAAGCCACCTGTGACTCCAGAACGGATTGCCCGCGAGCTGCTGCGCGAATCGCATCTGCCACTTCATTGGCTCTTGATGTTTTCAACAGATAACTGAATGCGCCTGCTTCAATGACAGGATACATTTTTTCATCATCCAAGTAACTGGTCAATACAATGACTTTGCACTCTGGATACATTTTAAGTACCTGACGAGTAGCCTCAATACCATCCATTCCTTCCATAACCAGGTCCATCAGAACAACATCAGGCTTATATTCCTGTGCGAGCCGAATGCCTTCCTCTCCACTACCTGCTTCACCAACAACTTCAATTCCATCTTCGGTATCCAGTACCGCTGCAAGACCAATACGTACCATCTCATGATCATCCACGAGCAATACTTTGATCGACGTTTCCGTCTCCGTTTCGACTTCCGGTTCCATTGACATGTTCTTCCTCGCTTTCATCGTTCATCAAAGGTATCGTAATCTCAATCCGCGTTCCCTTACCAGGCGCTGTTACAAAATGTATGGCCCCGCCAATCTCCGTAACACGTTCACGCATGTTAGCCAGACCGTAAGAAGCTTGTTTATTCTCATCCAGATCAAAGCCTTGCCCATCATCACGAATCAATACCCGGATCGCATCAGTACGGCGCTGGATCCGTATCTCCATTTTTTCCGCTTTTGCATGCCGTAACGTATTGGACATAGCCTCCTGAACGATCCGGAACAGATGATTCTCGATGCCTTTGATCAGATCAATGTCTTCGTCCATTTCGAGCACAATGTCCATGGGTACTTTTGTTTTCAGTTCCATCACCAGATCACGCAGACCTTGTTCGAGATGTTTACCCTCCAGATAGACTGGACGCAGATGTAACAGTAACGCACGCATCTCGGACTGGGCTACCGAAGCCATCTCCTCAATCAGAGCCACCTGCCTCTGAGCACGTTCAAAATCCTTCTCCATCTTCCGTCCAACGGCCGTTGCTGTCATGGATATCGCAAACAATTGCTGCGATACCGCATCATGCAGTTCCCGTGCCAAACGTTGCCGCTCTTCCACAATAGCCGTAATTCTGGCTTGTTCAGCAAGCTGTGCATTATGAGTAGACAATCGCTGGAGCGTAGATATCTGATCTTCCCACTTTTTGCCGATTCGTCCGAGTTGCTCACTTAAACGGCCCACATCATCATCGCCCAGATCAGGTACAGTGCGTGATAGAGAGCCCTTCTCCCACAGTAGAAGTGTTTCCCGCAGCAGTTCGAGCCGGCGTTTAACCCGGTAACTCTGATAGAACCCAAAGACCGCACCGATTCCAATCAGAAGCAGCAATAAGGCCAGACCCGATTGAATCAGATGACGCCAACCTGTAAACGGAGCAAGATAACCATATGTATACAATACATACAAAATAACAGCGAGCACAATGAAAACCAGGAGGATCCCTTCACCCATACTTCGGGTTACCATGTCGGTATGTCGTTTTGTCTTCATCGGGGTCTCCTCCTTCTCTTCATCTATTTTACTACGGATTACTGATGTTTAGGTCGCCAACAATATAAGAAATTACAAATTTTGCTTTATGTTCACTGGATTCATATCCAGGCGTTCTCCATACTAATTTGTTCATCATGCCGCTATCTTGTTCTCCAAGAAGATTAATCCGGCCGAAAAGAACCGATGCTTCAATCTCCACACCATAATCTTCTGGTAGTGTAAGGCGAACATTACCCATAACTCCTTGCAGCAGCACAATTGTTTGTTTCTCCTCCGGAATCGAAAGAGATAGATCCGCGTTAACCTCACCTATGGCATGCCACAGACTCATACTACGTAACGTCCAGGATGATTGATCCCAGTAGTACCGAGCCATGAAATTCTGTTTCTTCATAACTCCTTCGTCCAGATGAATCTTTTTGTTTTTTGAATAAAAGTAAGCTAAAGAAGCCAGTACAATCAAAAATACAATCATTAAATTATCCAGCAATAACAGTGCCGCACCAATGCCGAGATACCGATGACCTTTGCGGGTATCCCCATTGCGGACTTGAAGCATTCCAACCGTTAACAGAATCAGTGCGGCAGCGGTCAGGAAGTTAATATTGTCATTCAATAACATCATTGTGCCAATAATCATAATGACAACTGCAAGCCATTTACTCTTTTGATTCATCCCAGCCGCACCTCCTCTGTAAGTTAATCTCTCTTTATTCAACGGAAAAGCCATACCAGGCAATGAAGTCCTGTATGGCTTAACTTTTGTTCTACCAACCGTACATTATACACGATTTATAGAATATCATATTGTCCACTAAGCGAACAGTTATTCTTTTGAAGTTCCGTTCGCTTCATTCTTGGAACCATTGCCCATTTTATTTTTGAGGGCTTGTAATTGCTGATCCACTTTGAACTGTTTTTCCACATCTACAGGATTCGTGTACGTGGATGATGTGTTGCGATAAGGTGCACGAGCTACGTCAGCTTCAGCTTCCAGCTGCATGATTTTCTCTTCCATGCGGTGGAATCCAAGTGATGCGCCGCCACTTTCGATCGAATGCAAGCTGTTGATGGAAGACATTTGTTTTTTAGCTTTTGCCATTTGTGCACGGGATACAAGTTCATTACGTTTGTTACGCATTTTGTAGAACTCATCTTTCATATCATGCAACTGTTGCAACAGATCTTTCGCTTGTGCTTCGGACTGTGCATGCAGTTCGCTGTACTCCGTAATTTTTTGATCAAAGTAGATTTTCTCTTCCAACAATTTGCGTGCCACTTCTTCCTGACCGTTAGACAGAGCAGCTTCTGCTTGGGACTCACGTTGTACCGAAGTACGCTCCGCTTCATCCAAACGTTGTTTCATGCGGCGCTCATTTGCCATTTGTTTAGCAACAGTTACCTCTGCCTCATGAATCTCAGCCTCCATATCACGCAAGTACTGGTTCAACATTACAATCGGGTCCTCTACTTTATCCAACATATCATTTACCGATGCTTTCGTCATATCCTTAATCCGTTTAAATACTCCCATTTTACTTTTCTCCCTTCTCGTAACGAGATAATTTTTGGCGAAGCTCTTCAACTTCTTTTTTCAGTGCTTTTTTCTCGATATCTTTCATCATGGAATCAAGTTCACTTTCTTGCGGTGCTCCTGCTCCGTAGGCGTTGTTGTCATAAGAACGGGGACCAGATTGAGGTCTGCCGTTGAATCCAGGGCCGGGACCGAAGTTACCAGGACCTTGTTGGTTGTGATTATTTTGAAAAGGACCTCTTGGTGGCTGATGATCATAGTTGTCGTATCCTCTGCCAGGACCAGGGCCTTGGCCCGGACCGTAGCCATATGGATCATAAGGCGGATACGGTTCTTTTGGTACCACCAGTGCTGCAATAAAGTATATTAACAACGACGTGCCGCCAGTTACGAAGATACTGATAACAAAGATGATACGCAGCAGGGTGGAATCCATTCCGATGGTTTCGGAAATTCCGCCGCACAAGCCGGTTAACATCCGGTCACGCGTTGAGCGGTATAATTTGCTCATGTGCTTGCTCCTTTCGTTTACTTGTATCCTCTTACGTTGGAATCATAAGCATATGGATCAACGTGATTGGATTCCTTTGGTACCACCAATGCAGCGATGAAGTAGATCAACAATGATGTACCTCCCGTAGCGAAAATACTGATGAAGAAAATGATACGTAGCAACGTGGTACTCAATCCGAGATTTTCAGAAATGCCACCGATCAAACCTGTTAGCCTTCGATTACGCGCCGAGCGGTATAATTTATTCATTGTGACTACTCCTTTCTGTCATTGTTCAATTTCTGTCTTAAGCGTTCCAGTTCCTTATCCAGCGTAGAGGATGACATGCTGCCAGTCACTCCTGAACCATCTTGATTCATCCGCCGGATATCGCGGAGACTTTGTGCTTCATATTCGAGATCAGAGACTTGGTCATCCAGTCGGTTAAACATACGGGGTACATTCTGACCGTTGTGATTGCCTCTCTGGTTCATACGTTGCTGTAACTGAATCGTCTGCATACGAGCGTAGTAATATTGGCGTTTGCTGTATACATTCTGATATTCAACCTTCAGCTGGTCGATCTGTTCATCCAACTCCTGTAATGCCGCATAACTTTGTGCATACAATTCATTGTACTGTTCCATTTTTTCCTCGTGGAGGATTTTCTCCTGCAAGGCCAGCTTAGCGAGATGTTCTTCCCCTGCTTTCAGAGCCATGGAAGCCTGTTCTTCCCGTTTGTTCACCATACCTGCTGCCTGATCGGCTTGTTGTTTCATTTGTCTGGTATGGCTTGCATATTGATGACGAAGTTTCTCGGCTTCACCGATGTCTTGGCGGGTCGAGACCAGGAACTGATCAATCAGTTTGACTGGGTCCTGACTTTGCTCCAAATGTTCGTTCAGATTAGCTACGGTAATATCCCGCATTCGACGAAATACACTCATTATGTTCTGTCCCTCCTTTTCATAATCGTGAAAGCTTAGTACCGACCACGACGACTGCGGTTATTGCTTAGCATTGAGATACCAAAGATGATTAACCCGATCGCGATGATCGGTCCGATCAACCATGCCAGTTTACCCATCAGTGAGATGATACCGATGATGAGAACAATCCAGCCAAGCATCACATTCCCTCGTTTAACTCCGTAGTATCCCAGTGCAATCATCAGGACCGGAATCAGATAACCCATTAAGTGTCCAAGAAGTGGAGTTAACTTTCCGAAGAGGAGTAGTGCACCCAGCGCAATCAATACAATCGCCCAGCCATTTCCCTTATTCAATCTCATAATTGTTGTTCACCGCCCTTTCCATTCGTTCCTTTTAATGTGTTGAGTCATTTGTTCGTTTGTTTCTTGTTTTTTGTTTCCGTGTTTCTTGTTTAACCTTATGTCCTTATTCTAGGGGATTCCGCGACTTTTCAAAACAGACCGTGGACGGTTTTTCATCCTAGACTCAGGTCGGGGATCTAGTTGGACCTTTGTCTGTCCCTATATAAGACCAACGTTCCACCTAAGCTGAATAGCACTCCAGATACCTTCTATTACCCGTATTCAGGCTACCCTTTAGCAGATATCGACCTGTAGAGAGAATGTTGTCCATGTCTCTATTTACGTTCACACTGCAATTTCGTTTCTCATGATTCCGTATTGGATAGTCAGTCCAAGCCATTTCTCTAGCCTTTTCTGCAAAATCATCTATCAGCAATCCCTTATCTCTACTTCTATACACTTTTGTAAAATTACTTATTTATCCAAATAAACAAAATTTAGATTGTTCTATATGTAAGCGTTTACTAAAATAGAAAGTGTTACTATTTCTAATGTCAGGGGTGGAACTGAAACTGTGCGACCAATCAGCTATCTCCATAAAATGATCATCTTCGGAATCCTGTTAAGCACCCTGCCCATTTTGTTAACGGGAATTGCCGCATTTATCTATTCATCAAACCAAACAGAGCTGCATCGTACGCAGGCTAACAGACAGTTGCTGGAACAAATGCAATCCAACGTAGAACACAAACTCGCTACAGTTAGTTATATGCTTGATCAGGCCGTTCGCTCTCCAGTAACCCTTCGCTCCCTGTCTGCTTCTTCTTCACTAGAGGGGAAAGGGCCTTTGCTTGCCGACAAGCTACAGAGCGAATTTCAGAATATGAGGTCATGGGAACCTTTGCTGGATATTACTCTGGTGAATCAATCTCAGAATTGGCTTATTGATCATGCCGGATTATATCGTAATACGGATTTTCCACTGGCTCTTCCCATGAAAGAATTGATATCGGATACGTTAACTTCTGGATGGCAGCTCTCCCCTTCATCGGTGTTCAGTAATGATGAGCGTTCACCCGGTACAGGCTGTATTTATCATATTGCCCTTGCGAGATCTATTCCGAATCTGAATACGTCTTCCGATGCTGCCCTGATTGCCGGAATCCCTGCCTGTTCTTTGCAAAACACACTAGGAGAAGCCTCCATAGGCAATGCTGCCTCAGGACTGATCATTTTGAATCGGGAACAACGTATCTTGGTCCATCCCGATCCTGTATACATTGGACAACCGTTGTCTGCCATTGGATTACAGGATCGGGATACGGAAGCCAACATAACCAAACTATCACCCATCACATTTTCAACAGGCTTTGAAAAACGGGAAGTTAAGATCGCCGATACACATTATTCTCTAACGTATAGCCCTTCTACCTTAAAAGGATGGACTTATGTTCTAATCTCACCTACGAATATTCTGACACAAGAATATATCGATATCGGATTACACACCTTGTATATCAGTATCTTCTTACTTTTACTTTCATTATTACTCGCCTGGCTCGGCTCCAAGCGAATGCATGTCCCGATTCGTAAACTTTTAACCCAACTTGGTGACAACCACCTGTCCAAAGAAGGAAACACGGTAGCTCAGCAATCACCACCATTTTCTGATGAGTTCGAACAGATCAGAGCAGGGGTCTCACAATTATCTGCTTCTCGCTCCCAATTAGAGAACACACTTAATGTGCATCTATTGCAGATTCGCAATCATTTTATGATCAGTCTGTTCCAGGGTAAGATCCCTGTTCATACTCTTCATGACGCCCTGAATGAATATGGCTACACGCATCAGGTTCGGGAATGGCAACAAATTGCTGTTATTACACTACAGGCCGATCTTGTTAATCATACAAAATATAGAGCTAGTGATCGTGATCTCTTATTATTCGCTATTCAAAATATATTGGAGGAAACGGTTGTGCATAACCAACAATTGCTTCCCATTGTGCTGGAACATACGGTAGTCACGGTGATTGGGACCGTTGAACAGGATCAGTTTATTTTTTCACAGCAGCTATATGTATTAACAGACCAGTTACAACAACAGATGGATAAGATTCTAGCTCTTCAAGTCAGTATAGGATTCAGCCAGTCGCACAGCTCTCTACATCACATCCCTCAAGCTTACACAGAAGCCTTGGAAGCACTGAGGCATCGGATGAAGCTGGGAACAGGCATTATTTTTCAATATGAGAACATAGATCATTACACTCCCACTTGGTCCATGACCTACCCGGAATCATTGGAATATTCGTTGATCCAAGCTATTCAAAGTGCGGATGAAGTCCAGGCCTCTGCTCTTCTGAAACAACTGCTTGAAGTAATCTTTGGTATGGAGGTTACACCCGAGGAGTATGAGGTGGCTCTTACGAGGTTGCTCACGCATATTTTGCAAATGACTCAGGAATCCGGCATACGACTCGGACAGATCTCCCAAGGTCGTGGTTCGATGTTTCATGAACTTCATGGTTTGCAGTACGCTGCTGAAGTTGAGGATTGGTTTAACCATCAAGTCATCTTGCCCGTCATCCAGGTTTTTAAAGCAAGACAGTATGCCCAGTATCAGCATATATCTGAGAAAATGATTGCCATGATTCATCAAGATTATGATAAGGATCTGACGCTTGAGGAATGTGCTGTTAAGCTTCACTACAATGCCAACTACTTAAGTAGTGTTTTCCGCAAAGAGACAGGCTGTGCATTTAGTGAATATCTGACCAAGTACCGATTTAATATCGCTAAAAAATGGCTGGACGAAAGTGATCTAACCGTTAAAGATATCGCAGCACGACTTCGGTACAACAATCCGCAAAACTTTATCCGATCATTCCGTAAATGGGAAGGAATCACCCCCGGCCAGTATCGGGAGCGTAAGCAGAAAGCAGAAGTGTCGAACAGAAATTAGACAAGGAGCACGACTGTAGGTCGCACTCCTTCGGCCAGCTCGGATACCTCTCCATATGGCCCCCCGAACAGGGCGAGGGCTCGGACCTGTGACAACTCGATTAACCGTGGAGTGCTCTACCAACTGAAATATCAGGGAATATGCTTCAGAGATCATTCTCTGAAAACTAGGTCTGTGTTTTGTTTCGTTGTCTCGAACATCTCTAAATAAACGAGGGTCTGGTTCAAAGCGGTCGATGAATTAGTGGCTTCAAAAAAGAGGGAGCACATAACCTGCTCCCTTCACTTACAACTTTACTTCTGCAATCTTAACTTCATATGTTTCACACGTGTATCTTCTTGTTTTGCAGTATGATGCTTCCTAGTGTCATCTTAGACGTTAGACTATATTGTCTCTGTCTCAATTCCTGATTATCATTACACGTGCCACGCTTATGCGATTTATCGCTTATCCTTAGTGCGAACTGTTTTCATATTGGGCTGTTCAAGTTGAATTAGAATTTTACCAAATCTTCCTCCACGTGAGAAGGTCACAGTACTATCCTTGTACGTATCGCTAATGTAATCCTCAGCCAATCTGAGGGAATCTTCATCCGATGGTAACTCATACGTATTAAGCCATTCTGGCAGCTTCTCGATAATCTCTTCCACCGGTACTTCAAATGAGTTAACTTCTCTCGTAATGATCATCGTATAAGAATAACCCTGCAAATACAGCAACTGTTGGATATACCCCATATCACCGGCCTTGTGTGAAGAAGTTACACCCAGTACATCCTTAAGTTCATTCATTAGTGTGTGTTCCTTCTGTCCCGCCATAGTACTTATATACACATACTTCCGGGCACAATTGATCGCCTGCTCAATCGTTTCCCAATCCGACATCGCCGGACACATGGATGCAAATGCAAAGTCATATTTCTTCTCCCAGCCTTTATCCTTAATGGAGATTTCTTCATATCGTTCGTTTACGATTTCGATTTTGGATTCCAGAGCTGGAGGTATCGTCTCTTTCATAAGGGAGACAAGCAACTCAGAAGGCTCAACTGCGGTCACACTTGCCCCCTTTTCTGCAAAAGGAATGGTAAATATGCCTGAAGCGGCACCAATGTCCAAAATGGATAACCCTGCGAATTCCACACCCTGGTTTTCAATCCAGCCCATAATGCGTTCAGAACGCTGCTTTCCTTCTTCAGTGAACGACTGTGCATGATAATCCCTGGCCCATCGCTCAAAAGCTTCTTCTATATTAGAGGGGACGCTTTTCTTCTTATATTTTGAACTTCTCGGACGATTCTTCCATGCCTCTTCCCATACAGAAAGATCAAATAACAGATCGGTATCCGATACATTTTTTCCATTAGTCACTCTACTTCACTCCTCCATATTAAAGACTTTACTTATCTACAATATACTCAATATAATCATACGTCAATCTTTATTAACGTCCATCTTCTCTTACTCTAGATTTTCTTACTGCACATAAATCGTTTCATATAAAATAAAAATAGCCCTACACATTGCATAAGCAACATGTAGGGCTATTCAATATACCGGCGAGAGGACTCGAACCTCCACGGTTTCCCACTCGATTTTGAGTCGAGCGCGTCTGCCATTCCGCCACGCCGGCATATGCTGGAGGCGCCACCCAGATTCGAACTGGGGATAAAGCTTTTGCAGAGCTGTGCCTTACCACTTGGCTATGGCGCCATATTTTGGAGCGGACGACGGGAATCGAACCCGCGACCCTCGCCTTGGCAAGGCGATGCTCTACCGCTGAGCCACGTCCGCATAATGGCTGGGGATATAGGATTTGAACCTATGCATGACGGAGTCAAAGTCCGTTGCCTTACCGCTTGGCTAATCCCCAATAAAAAATGAAAAAACAAAGGGGCGATCGAGGGGAATTGAACCCCCGAATGCCGGATCCACAAACCGGTGCGTTAACCACTTCGCCACGACCGCCATAAAAGGTTATTTTCTAAAAATTTAATTGGCAGGGGCAGCAGGAATTGAACCCACACCAACGGTTTTGGAGACCGTTGTTCTACCTTTAAACTATGCCCCTAAAAACTGGTGGAGGATGATGGATTCGAACCACCGAACCCGTACGGGAGCAGATTTACAGTCTGATGCGTTTGGCCACTTCGCTAATCCTCCAGGATTACATGGTGCCGGCGAGAGGACTTGAACCCCCAACCTACTGATTACAAGTCAGTTGCTCTACCAGTTGAGCTACACCGGCATATTAAATTATTTTAAAAATGGTGGCTCGGGACGGAATCGAACCGCCGACACGAGGATTTTCAGTCCTCTGCTCTACCGACTGAGCTACCGAGCCATAATAAAGTCTAATCTTAATTCCTTACACTTTATATAGGGCATCAGTGCCATACAGCAGATGTAGTGAACAGTTTGCCTCATGTAAAGATTAAATGGCGGAACCGACGGGATTCGAACCCGCGATCTCCTGCGTGACAGGCAGGCATGTTAGGCCAACTACACCACGGTTCCAGATCACTTTCTCAAAGGAAAGTATAATTGCGGGGGCAGGATTTGAACCTGCGGCCTTCGGGTTATGAGCCCGACGAGCTACCGGGCTGCTCCACCCCGCGTCGTTATAAAGTTTATATGGTGGAGGCTGAGGGGATCGAACCCCCGACCCTCTGCTTGTAAGGCAGATGCTCTCCCAGCTGAGCTAAGCCTCCGAACAACACATTTATGATCATACCATAATCTTGTTGTAAAAATCAACTTCTTTTTTTAAATTTATTATGACCCGTAGGGGATTCGAACCCCTGTTACCTCCGTGAAAGGGAGGTGTCTTAACCCCTTGACCAACGGGCCTTAATATTATGGCGGAGAGAGAGGGATTCGAACCCTCGAGACGCTTGTGACGCCTACACGATTTCCAATCGTGCTCCTTCGGCCAGCTCGGACACCTCTCCATATGGCTCCCCGAACAGGGCTCGAACCTGTGACAACTCGATTAACAGTCGAGTGCTCTACCAACTGAGCTATCAGGGAATAGGCTTCAGAGATCGTTCTCTGAAAACTAGATTCGAAACGAAACATGCGATTTAGAACTTGCTATTGGATAAGCCCTCGACCGATTAGTACTGGTCAGCTCCATGCATTGCTGCACTTCCACCCCCAGCCTATCTACCTCGTCGTCTTCAAGGGGTCTTACATACTGGGAAATCTCATCTTGAGGGGGGCTTCACGCTTAGATGCTTTCAGCGTTTATCCCGTCCGTACATAGCTACCCAGCGGTGCTCCTGGCGGAACAACTGGTACACCAGCGGTACGTCCATCCCGGTCCTCTCGTACTAAGGACAGCTCCTCTCAAATTTCCTACGCCCACGACAGATAGGGACCGAACTGTCTCACGACGTTCTGAACCCAGCTCGCGTACCGCTTTAATGGGCGAACAGCCCAACCCTTGGGACCTACTTCAGCCCCAGGATGCGATGAGCCGACATCGAGGTGCCAAACCTCCCCGTCGATGTGGACTCTTGGGGGAGATAAGCCTGTTATCCCCAGGGTAGCTTTTATCCGTTGAGCGATGGCCCTTCCATGCGGTACCACCGGATCACTAAGCCCGACTTTCGTCCCTGCTCGACTTGTAGGTCTCGCAGTCAAGCTCCCTTATGCCTTTGCACTCTTCGAATGATTTCCAACCATTCTGAGGGAACCTTTGGGCGCCTCCGTTACTCTTTAGGAGGCGACCGCCCCAGTCAAACTGCCCACCTGACACTGTCCCCGCACCGGATTACGGTACCAGGTTAGAACCTAGATACGATCAGGGTGGTATCCCAACGTTGCCTCCACGCAAGCTGGCGCTCACGTTTCAAAGGCTCCCACCTATCCTGTACAGATCGTACCCAAATTCAATATCAAGCTGCAGTAAAGCTCCATGGGGTCTTTCCGTCTTGTCGCGGGTAACCTGCATCTTCACAGGTATTAAAATTTCACCGGATCTCTCGTTGAGACAGCGCCCAAGTCGTTACGCCATTCGTGCGGGTCAGAATTTACCTGACAAGGAATTTCGCTACCTTAGGACCGTTATAGTTACGGCCGCCGTTTACTGGGGCTTCGGTTCACAGCTTCGGATTGCTCCTAACCACTCCCCTTAACCTTCCAGCACCGGGCAGGCGTCAGCCCGTATACTTCGCCTTACGGCTTCGCACAGACCTGTGTTTTTGCTAAACAGTCGCTTGGGCCTTTTCACTGCGGCCCCCTCGTGCTATTCACACTACCGGGGCACCCCTTCTCCCGAAGTTACGGGGTCATTTTGCCGAGTTCCTTAACGAGAGTTCTTCCGCGCGCCTTAGAATACTCTTCTCGCCTACCTGTGTCGGTTTGCGGTACGGGCACCATCACCTGGCTAGAGGCTTTTCTTGGCAGTGTGAGATCATGACCTTCGCTACTATAATTTTCGCTCCCCATCACAGCTCAGCCTTACAATGTGCGGATTTGCCTACACATCAGCCTTACTGCTTAGACGGACATCCATCAGTCCGCGTCACTACCCTACTGCGTCCCCCCATTGCTCATAACGGCTTACGGTGGTACAGGAATTTCGACCTGTTGTCCTTCGACTACGCCTTTCGGCCTCGCCTTAGGTCCCGACTTACCCTGAGCGGACGAGCCTTCCTCAGGAACCCTTAGGCTTTCGGCGGATCAGATTCTCACTGATCTTTTCGTTACTCATACCGGCATTCTCACTTGTATAATGTCCAGCGCTCCTTACGGTACACCTTCAACCCTTATACAACGCTCCCCTACCCCTGATGCAAAGCATCAAGCCATAGCTTCGGTGGTGTGTTTAGCCCCGTTACATTTTCGGCGCAGAGTCACTCGACCAGTGAGCTATTACGCACTCTTTCAATGATGGCTGCTTCTAAGCCAACATCCTGGTTGTCTGTGCAACTCCACATCCTTTCCCACTTAACACACACTTGGGGACCTTAGCTGATGGTCTGGGCTGTTTCCCTTTTGACAATGGATCTTAGCACTCACTGTCTGACTCCCGGAAGTAAGTCTATGGCATTCGGAGTTTGACTGAGCTTGGTAACCCTTGCGGGCCCCGCACCCAATCAGTGCTCTACCTCCACGACTCTGTTTTCCGAGGCTAGCCCTAAAGCTATTTCGGGGAGAACCAGCTATCTCCGAGTTCGATTGGAATTTCTCCGCTACCCCCACCTCATCCCCGCATTTTTCAACATGCGTGGGTTCGGGCCTCCAGTGCGTGTTACCGCACCTTCACCCTGGACAGGGGTAGATCACCCGGTTTCGGGTCTACGTCCACGTACTACATCGCCCTATTCAGACTCGCTTTCGCTGCGGCTCCGGCTCTTCACCTTAACCTTGCACGGGAACGTAACTCGCCGGTTCATTCTACAAAAGGCACGCCATCACCCCTAAAACGGGCTCTGACTTTTTGTAAGCACACGGTTTCAGGTTCTATTTCACTCCCCTTCCGGGGTGCTTTTCACCTTTCCCTCACGGTACTGCTTCACTATCGGTCGCTAGGAAGTATTTAGCCTTGGCAGATGGTCCTGCCGGATTCATACGGGGTTTCACGTGCCCCGCACTACTCGGGATCCGTCTCGGAGGGAACAGACTTTCAACTACAGGGCTTTTACCTTCTTTGGCGGGCCTTTCCAGACCTCTTCGCTTAACCGGTTCCTTTGTAACTCCATGTGAGACGTCCCACAACCCCAAAGAGCAAGCTCTCTGGTTTGGGCTTCTCCGCGTTCGCTCGCCGCTACTGACGGAATCACTATTGTTTTCTCTTCCTCAGGGTACTTAGATGTTTCAGTTCCCCTGGTATGCCTCTACACAACCTATGTATTCAGTTATGAGTAACTGGAAATTACCCCAGCTGGGTTTCCCCATTCGGACACCCCCGGATCAAAGCTTGCTTACAGCTCCCCGAGGCAGTTTCGTTGTTCGCCACGTCCTTCATCGGCTCCTAGCGCCTAGGCATCCTCCGTGTGCTCTTAGTAGCTTAACCATTTTGTTCCGGTTTCGGTCGCTCGCTTCCCTTGTTTTGCTTGCGCAAAGCCAAAAGTCGCTCTCACCCGATACCCTCACAAAAGCAATTTAACTACCTTTATACACTTGACTTGTTTGCACAAGTTCAGCTTAAAGGAATGTTCTAATTCGCGTTTGTTTCGTTTCGATATCTAGTTTTCAAAGAACAAGCTCCATGCAAAAGCAAGCTGTTTTGAGAGTTTGAGCTCTCAAAACTGAGCAACGAGTGAGTAACTAGCCGACCTGGCTAGATTTTGTATTTGAATGTTTCCGTTGCAGGAAACGATTCTCCATAGAAAGGAGGTGATCCAGCCGCACCTTCCGATACGGCTACCTTGTTACGACTTCACCCCAATCATCTATCCCACCTTCGGCGGCTGGCTCCTTGCGGTTACCCCACCGACTTCGGGTGTTATAAACTCTCGTGGTGTGACGGGCGGTGTGTACAAGACCCGGGAACGTATTCACCGCGGCATGCTGATCCGCGATTACTAGCAATTCCGACTTCATGCAGGCGAGTTGCAGCCTGCAATCCGAACTGAGACCGGCTTTGTTGGGATTGGCTCCATCTCGCGATTTCGCAGCCCGTTGTACCGGCCATTGTAGTACGTGTGTAGCCCAGGTCATAAGGGGCATGATGATTTGACGTCATCCCCACCTTCCTCCGGTTTGTCACCGGCAGTCTATCTAGAGTGCCCACCCGAAGTGCTGGCAACTAAATATAAGGGTTGCGCTCGTTGCGGGACTTAACCCAACATCTCACGACACGAGCTGACGACAACCATGCACCACCTGTCTCCTCTGTCCCGAAGGAAAGATACATCTCTGCATCGATCAGAGGGATGTCAAGACCTGGTAAGGTTCTTCGCGTTGCTTCGAATTAAACCACATACTCCACTGCTTGTGCGGGTCCCCGTCAATTCCTTTGAGTTTCAGTCTTGCGACCGTACTCCCCAGGCGGAGTGCTTAATGTGTTAACTTCGGCACCAAGGGTATCGAAACCCCTAACACCTAGCACTCATCGTTTACGGCGTGGACTACCAGGGTATCTAATCCTGTTTGCTCCCCACGCTTTCGCGCCTCAGCGTCAGTTACAGCCCAGAGAGTCGCCTTCGCCACTGGTGTTCCTCCACATATCTACGCATTTCACCGCTACACGTGGAATTCCACTCTCCTCTTCTGCACTCAAGTCACCCAGTTTCCAGTGCGATCCGGGGTTGAGCCCCGGGATTAAACACCAGACTTAAATGACCGCCTGCGCGCGCTTTACGCCCAATAATTCCGGACAACGCTTGCCCCCTACGTATTACCGCGGCTGCTGGCACGTAGTTAGCCGGGGCTTTCTTCTCAGGTACCGTCACCTTGAGAGCAGTTACTCTCCCAAGCGTTCTTCCCTGGCAACAGAGCTTTACGATCCGAAAACCTTCATCACTCACGCGGCATTGCTCCGTCAGGCTTTCGCCCATTGCGGAAGATTCCCTACTGCTGCCTCCCGTAGGAGTCTGGGCCGTGTCTCAGTCCCAGTGTGGCCGATCACCCTCTCAGGTCGGCTACGCATCGTCGCCTTGGTGAGCCGTTACCTCACCAACTAGCTAATGCGCCGCAGGCCCATCCCCAAGTGACAGATTGCTCCGTCTTTCCAGTTCTCTTCAGGCGAAGAAAACAATTATTCGGTATTAGCTACCGTTTCCGGTAGTTGTCCCAAACTTGAGGGCAGGTTGCCTACGTGTTACTCACCCGTCCGCCGCTAACCATCAGAGAAGCAAGCTTCTCTTCAAGTCCGCTCGACTTGCATGTATTAGGCATGCCGCCAGCGTTCGTCCTGAGCCAGGATCAAACTCTCCAATAAAGTATTGAAAAGAGCGATAAGCTCATTTTGAATCTGACGAGATTAAAAATCTCATTTGTGCTCCAGTCGATTCAAGCCAAGGCTTGTCTCAAACTTTCGCGTTCATTCTGCAAGCAGAATGTTTACTCACTCGTTGTTCAGTTTTCAAAGATCAAACACGATTTGTTTCACTTCTTTTTTCGTCTCAACCAAGTTTCGGCGGCGACTTAAATAATGTAACACATTTCGTTTGTTTTCGTCAAGAACTTTTTTTAATTTCTTTTTTGAAGCTTTAGTTCTTCACTTTTCCTCTGAAGAATTTATCGTTTGTTGGCGATAATCTCGTTTGAGGAACGAAATATAATGTATCATATATCGTGAATGAGAGTCAACATCTTTTTATAAATTATTAAACAAACAAAAAAGGAAGGTTTCCCCTCCCTTATGTTATCAATATAATGTCAGGCCTCTGGAGAAGGTTATGCCTCAATCCAATACCGAATCTCCCGGCCCTCTCCTCCGATTGATGGCCATCCTGCCGATTCTTTTACAATAGAACGAAAGACCAGCTTACGTATTACCAAAGGCAGATCTTCTCGAACAAATCTTAACTGTGGATGATGAACAAGTTCATTCATGCTCCACGGCTCCTTGCGACTTCTTAACACACGCAGCAGCAGTTCTGAGCATTCACTCATTTTGGACATTACGGAAAACTCACAGGCAAGCAGGACAAGCTCTACTCGCTGCTCCAGCGTCTCCGAGCTTACGGTAAGCTCTTGATATAGTTTCCATAAAGCGCGATCCAGATTCTGCACATGTGTCCAGACGGCATGATCCGGGTATATCCCCTGTTCAATCAATACAATTCTTGCCCAGTTCCCCAGAGCCTCTAATACATTGTAGTAGGCATCTACAACATGACCTTCCTGAATATGACGTTTGGCCTCCACATACATTCTCAAGAAACTGGTGAATTCATGAAGCAGCTTCTGCTCACGCAATTCTGCCCCAAAGGTAGACAGTTCTTCTCGCAAATCACTTAAGGCGCTGTCCGCTTCCCAAATAATCTCACCTTCAATCAGACACTGGGTGAGATTATTATGATTCCCGGTTACTACACTACTCTTTAATTCATGACGGCTCGCATAGATCATCTGATAACGAAGATCACCATATCTGTAATGTCCCACCGTCGACTTCAATTGATCATCATTATGAACAACAAGTACTAATAATTCGAAATCTTGAATTAGGGAGCCGTGGAATCGCTCTCCCGGGTGGGAATAAGCGATAGCCCCAACTGCCCCTGTCTCTTCCGACTGTTCGGACAAAAAAGCAAGGTTCTTTAATTCCACGATTCCCTCCATACATTTCATGGCAGATAAGCGCCAAGTCAGTTATAATGTAATTCTACATCCAGACTGAAGTTTCCTTCTTTTCCAGGTCCAATACTACTCATACGATAGGAGCATTTTTCATGATTTTTAAATCAGCAAAAATTAATGCTTTTCGCACTTGGGGATTACTACTGACCATGCTAGGTATGGGCCTAATGATACTGGGAACAGCCGGGATTGTTTTCTGGGGACATGCAGGCAAGGTATTCGCAGCTGTAGGACTCGTCATCGGACTGATTGCCATGATGGCCAGTCTAGCCATTTATTTCTGGGCGGGTATGCTCTCCACCAGCGCAGTACAAGTCGACTGTCCGGAATGCGGGAAGTTAACCAAAATGCTCGGCAAAACGGATCGGTGTATGTTCTGTCATACCATCCTCACCCTGGACCCTAATAAGGCCAACATGACCAGTCAACAACTGAAAGCGCCTTCTACAACAGTTCCCCCCACCGATGGTTAGCACGATATGATCTCCAACCGCTAAATGTCTTTTACCTTAATTTCATTGAAGAACAAAAAAAAGGCCCGGTATGTTTACCGGACCTTTTTGCACTTGGCTTATAAGTGAGCTCTTGTTGCTGTTATCAATAGCTAAGATATAAAGTTAAGTTATAAGTTCTACGACCAATAAAACGGTAGACTGCACGTATGATGGTACCTAAGGAGAAAATTTGAACTTAGTGAAAATAAATTGGAGCACGCAGACACTCTGAGTTCGAGTAAATTATTTCTGGTAACCAGCCTGCTTTAATACCTCCCATGCAGAAGCATTAGCAAAACTCCGATTCCACGCAGCTACTCCGCCCAGCTTCAGCGAAGCAATCAAATCCACACGCGCCTGAAGGGACACGGCATCTTCGATCCATATTTTCTTGGTAGCTCCGTCTTCCTTATATTCTACATAGTTCTGTCCACTTGCCTGATCCAGTTCAGGTTTGAGTTTCTTCTCTTGGATCAGCTCCACAATGGCATTCATGCCCACCGCTTTGGAAGACACTTTAACCTCACCCTGATCATTCGTCTCTTCCGTCCATATCCGGGTATAGAGCGGAACCGCCATGATCAACTTGTTAGAAGGGACTTCATCCTCCTCAAGTATGCGTCTCATGGAAGCCTCGGTCCAAGGCAGAGATGCTACCGAACCTGCCTTGGGACTGGCCGCCCAATGTTCATCATAAGCCATCACAATAACATAGTCTGCAAAAGAACCTAATGCACGGCGATCCAGAAAGGCAGACCACATCTCACTGTTTGATTTTGGTGTTACATCAATTGATAACATCAATCCATGTATACGAGCCATCGCCTTGATCTCGCGCACAAACTGCGTAATATTCGGCCCGTCATCGGTATACACGTTCTCAAAATCGATGTTGATACCATCCAGTTGATACGTCTGTGCATACTCTAACATCTGCTCAATAATATGAGTGCGTGTCTCGTAAGAAGCTACAGCTTCTTTTGTAACGTCCGGATCAAAGCTGTTATCCATGAGTCCCCATACTTCCATACCCGAACGGTGAGCCCAGTTCACATAAGCTTGGTTTCCCTTGCTTTTCACAGTGCCCTGTCCATCCGTAATATGAAACCATGTGGGGCTGACCACATTCACACCTGGCATTTTACCGATAGAGCCCACATCAGGCTGACGATTGTACACGGCTTCCCAAACCAAATTTACCGGTTTATTCTGCCACTTCTTCTCTGCTGCAGTCAGCGTATACTTGGGCAAGTCCACCTTCTTTTTCTCGGTGAGGACAATATAATCATTATCTACATATCCGGCATATCCATTATCGAGTTGAACAAAACTCTGTTTATCACCCGTCTGCCATACACGTACCCGTGCATCCTTTTCCATGTCGGCAATGATTGGTGAGGATTCTCCACCACGTTTATATAACGGCACCGTTTTGTCGGCTTTGGATGATAACGTATCAATCTCTGCATACTGTATCATGTCTCCACCACGCATCAGCAGCACAGCACCTGTTACTGAATCTTCCTGTACGGTTATGCCATATACTTCTTTCAAAGGTTTGAGCGGAATATAGGCTTCTCCGTCCTTAACCTCAGGCTTAACTGTCATAGGATAATCTTTGTGATTAAGTTCTGCTTGTGTGCTTCCATCTTTCATATGAAGGACTCGCTGAGGAGAGGCAATAATGATATCTCCCGATTCTGATTCATAACGTATGCCTGCATCAATCGCTTCTTGCAGCACATCTACAGGCAACTTGAGTTGATCTCCTGTACCCAGAGCGTCTCCATCCATCAGTTGCCCATCTACAAAAATAGGCTGGCTTCTTCCTACCCAGTCGGGGTCTTCATGGATCTGGTTCAACCATACATTTGTTATAAGCCAGTAAGCCCCCCCGGCGATCAGACAAGCCCCGAGAAAACCGGGCCAAAATGAACGTCGCTTCTGACGTGTATATCTGCTTTTTCTACCCAAACGTCTACCTCCGTTAATTATGCTGATCATAAGGATGTGCGCATAAGTTGTTATAAAGATGAGCATTTTGCATAAATGCTAAAAAAAAACGTGAAGAATCCATACTGAATTCTGCACGTTAATATTGTAATTCAACTCTCTTAATCCCTGCAACTTTTGCAAACGCCATATACTTCCAATCGGTGACCGTGTACTTCGAATCCTGTACTAGACTCCGCCTGAAGCTCTACACTTTTGAGTGAAGGATAGCTGAAGTCTTCAATCTTGCCGCATTGATCACAGATAACATGATAATGATCCGTCACATTGGCATCGAAGCGACTTGAATTATCTCCGTATGTCAATTCCCGGACCATGCCAGCTTCCAGAAACATCTTCAAATTATTATATACCGTTGCCACGCTCATACTGGGAAATTGGGGTTCAAGGGCTCGGTAAATTTCATCGGCTGTCGGATGCCCCATGGATTCCATCAGATAGTTCAATATGGCATGACGCTGGGGTGTAATACGGACACCGGTCGTTTTCAGATGCTCCAACGCATGTTGGACACGTGTTGCCATAAAACCCACCGCCTTACCTTTCATTCTCTGGTGAAGAGTAAGTTACTGTCTCCTCGCTCAGAGTTGATTCCCGGCCATTAAGAACGACAATCCATCTTTCATGCCGTGTAATCTTGCCAGTGTACATTTATTGTACGGCGATTACAAGTTTATTGTCAACGCGGCAGTCAAGGAACCTCTGTAGAATCCTCCTGGGAATTTGGTCCGTCCTCGGTAGTCTGTTCCAGATTCTCAGCCGTATCTTCAGAATCAGGTGTAACTGTTTCAGGCGTAGATACAGCCGGGTTACTCTGAATGGTGAGATCACTGTTGCCTTCAATTTTCACCCTGTACTCGCCCTCACCGAGCTGGCCTTCTATGGTTTTATTCTGTACTTTGAACGGCAGATCCGTACTTAGATCTCCATAACTGCTGGAACCCGCAAGACTGTAGTCTCCACGATCAGGAAGTAATACGTTAATGGCTCCCACCGCACTGTACACATCCCAGTCCCCTCCGACTTTGGTAGATACGATGTTAATACTGCCATTAAGTGATTGGGCTTTGATTCCCAGATTGGCTCCATCCAGCGTAATATTGCCGTTGCGTGTCTCTGCGATGAATTCACCAACGGAGTCCGCAATACTGATACTTCCCACTTGTGTAGCAAGATCTACATCGCCGGAAATACCGCGAGCCTTCATATCTCCACGGTTACTGTCCAGATCGACATTACCTATGGCGTTGGCTACAATGACATCTCCGTTCAACGTTTTCCCGGAGATATCTCCAACAGCATTGGTAATCCGGATACGTCCGTTACCTGTTTCGGCCAGTATGGTACTAATGGCTTCCGGACGATTTAATAATATGGCTCCATTGGAAGTTCGAATATCCAGATTAAAACGACGATCATCCGGGATCGTTATGGTAAGATTCATACGCGGCTGCGTTTTTTCATTGTCTCCATACGTCTTGCCTGTAGCTTTGATATAAATTACTTTTGTACCATCGGCCTCTACAAAAGAGGCTGCTGCAACGGCCTTTGCCTGTACTTCCGTCGTCTGATCTACCCAGATCACCGTCCGTACTTCAATCTCATCCGTATCTCCGCGTTGTACCGAGATATCTCCGTTGACACCTTCGACCACCAGATCTGACGTATCCATGCGAACAGGTACACGAATCGTGCCCTTATCCTCCATATACCCTGCCGCTTGACTGTAGTCCATGGATGCCGCTCCGAGATTTAGACTCACTCTATTCCATAAGTGCATGTAGTGATCCTGCTCGGTGACGATAAATACGGAAGCTGCCAAAATCAGTGAGGTTAGAATGCCTTTGGCATCGGGTCTGAAACGTACTTTGATTTGCTCATCAGGATTGCTCGGGTTATCCGATTGCACCTTGTTTCTTCTGCGTGTCCACAGGAACAGCACAATATATTCAACACCCAAAACAACGAGCAAAAATGGCCACCAGTCCACCATCTCATATACGTAGTCAGTTCCCCACCGTTTATCCAAAATCAACAGCACACCGACCGCTATGATTAAGGCGGCAGCCGTATAGCGGCCAACCCGGACTTTACGGTTCATCACGTTCCCTCCTTGTATCGTTTCCACTACATTTTTTTCTTGTTCAACATCACCCAGAACTCACGACCAAACAGAAGCAAACCGCCTACGATCATGAGAACCGCAAATGAATATCCGCCGTACATGGCGAGAAGCTCTTGAAACCAACGTGGTTTGCGGAAAAAAAGTACCATTAAAGATCCTCCCACAATCAGAAGTAATCCAAACGATATGCCTCTCTCCCAGACCATCATTGCATCTCGTGTAGAACGTTCATTGGTTATCGGCTTGTCCGAAGTTGCCTGGGTTACTGCTCTACGTCTGCGCATCATGACCCAATCCGCAGATTGCAACACATCATATACATTGTAAAAGTAAATAACCGGAATACACAAAGCCAGTAAGATGAGCAATGGCACATTAATCTGTATACCAATAGATGAGAAGTACAACACCGCTGACAGATCAAGCAAAACAAGCAGCATAAAGGTCAAACCCCTCATGTACAATCTCAGATAAATATGACCCAGGCCAGGAATAATGGCACTCAGTAATCCCGCAATAAACTTGTGAGTCCGATTTCTGACCGGTTTGGTCTGAACTGTACGAGTCTTTTGGTTCAATTGACGTCTCCGTTTCATAACATACTCCTCTCTTCTGATCTGACCTTCCGCTCTTCATGCATTTGGTTAGATAGTACCCTAAAGAGCAAGGAGAGTAACTGGAAGAAATATGGATATGACCAAAAACCCTCCGGCACTACTGGCCTGGGGAGGGTTGTAATTCATTATTCGATCGACACCTTGGTAACGTGTTCCCATTGTCTTAACTTGGATACCAAGCCTACCGTTTGGAAATCATGCGGTACCTGAACATGTAACACAATCTCAATTTTACGTTCAACCGACACCATCTCTGCGTAGGCCAAGTCTTGTTCATTCACGGTAATTTTACGAATTTTGATCTTCTCCTGCTCCATACATGAAGACAGTTGTTCGAGAAAACCGGGTTCTGACAAGGTATGAAGTGTAACAACATGCAGTTTGTTCCCTCGTAGATACCTTAGCTCTAATTTGTTAAATACCCAGAGATTAAGCAATACCAGAACGGTGGATACGATAGAGGCAAAAAAGAATCCCGCACCTGCTGCGAGCCCAATGGCTGCAACAACCCAGATTGAAGCAGCTGTAGTCAGTCCGGTAATGGATTTTCCCGTGAAGAGAATTGTCCCTGCTCCCAGGAATCCGACACCAGTAATTACAGCAGTAGCCAAACGCGCTGGATCGATCCTTACATTTAATTCATTAGCAAAATCTTTAAAGCCATAAACAGATAACATCATGATCAGTGCAGAGCCAAGACATACCAGGATATGGGTACGCAAACCAGCAGCATGATTGGACCGTTCCCGCTCCAGGCCTACGAGCCCTCCAAGCAGCATAGCCAGCAATAATCGTAATAAAATGTGCCACTCATCAATGAACCAGGGATCGCCCAAAGTCGGTATTCCTCCTCAAGTTGTTAATATTATTAAAGTTTATTCTTGTGAAAAGTCGTTAATTCCACTCCAGGTGCAATCTGTGTGACCTCCACGGGATTAAAACCAAATTTGGTGTACAGATTCACTGCGGGTTGATTCAACGTTCCTGTGGAGACGATATAACGCGGAAGATCCGCATGCTGTTCCAACACATACGTCATCAAAGATGCCGCAATTCCCTTGCGAAAGTGATCCGGGTGCACCATCATTCGTGTAATGGTCAGTGTATTCTCCTCTTCCTCCGCTACAGCGACAGCCCCGATAAGCTCTCCGTCATTATGGATACAACCATAAAAACTCTCTCCACAATCCCGAAGTGTCTCCATCGTATCCATCAAAGGAGGAATCTCCTGAAATCCGATGATTTCGGCTTCCAATCGATAAGCTACATGTTGTAGTCTCCATAACTGTCCCAACGTCTCCAGATCACTCAGTGACAATGGTTGAATGTTCATATCCGTTCCCCCGTCCGAAATACATTTGTATCTATCAATACCAAAAAGAGGCTGTCACAGGGACGAGCCTCTTTCTGTCCGGCCTCACCGGAAGGATTAGCGGTTCAGTACATCTGCAAGCAGTTGGTTGGCTAGAGCGGGATTCGCCTTGCCTTTACTTTCTTTCATAACCTGACCAACAAGGAAGCCAATGGCTTTTTGTTTACCAGCTTTATAGTCTTCCACGGATTGAGGATTATTCGCTACAACCTGCTCAACGATGGCAAGAATGGCGCCTTCATCACTAATCTGCACAAGACCCTTCTCTTCAACGATCTGCTGTGGAAGCTTGCCGCTCTCCAGCATTTCCTTGAATACCGTTTTGGCGATTTTGCTGTTAATAGTGCCCTTCTCCAGCAGTCCGATCATTTCACCCAAACCTTGACCTGTCAGTGGAACTTGAGTCACTTCAAGGTTGCTCGTATTCAAGTAACCCAGCAAGTCGCCCATGATCCAGTTGGATACGGACTTCGCATCCTGAGTGTATTTCAGACTATCTTCAAAAAGATCTGCCACAGCTTTGGAGGAAGTAATAACCTCTGCATCATAACTAGGCAATCCATAATCAGCCGTGTAACGCGCCTTACGCTCGTCTGGAAGCTCAGGTATGGTAGCTCTGATCCGCTCTTTCCAGGCTTCGTCAATATGCAAATTCACCAGATCCGGGTCCGGGAAATAACGATAGTCATGCGCCTGTTCCTTACCACGCATCGACAGTGTTTTCCCTTGAGCTTCGTCCCAGCGACGCGTCTCCTGAACCACTTCGCCGCCATCATCCAGAATCTCAGCCTGACGATATTGTTCATACTCCAGACCACGTTGAACACCACGGAAGGAGTTCATGTTCTTCAGTTCAGCTCTTGTTCCCAGCTTCTCCTGTCCATGTGGACGCAAACTGATGTTAGCGTCACAACGCAGTGAACCTTCCTCCATCTTCACGTCCGATACATCACAGTACTGCATGATTGCACGCATTTTTTCAAGATACGCACGTGCCTCTTCCGGAGAAGAAATCTCAGGTTCGGATACAATCTCCACCAGTGGAGTACCGACACGGTTAAAGTCCACTAAAGACGCGTAGCCGCCATCGATATGCGTAAGCTTCCCTGCATCTTCTTCCAAGTGAAGACGCGTGATGCCGATTCGTTTCGTTTCACCATTCACTTCGATATCAATCCAGCCATTCTCACCGATCGGTTGATCGAATTGAGAGATCTGATAGGCTTTGGGTGAATCAGGGTAAAAGTAGTTTTTACGGTCAAACTTGCTGACATCAGCAATCGTACAATTCAGGGCCATCGCTGCCTTCATGGCGTAGTCTACCGCCTGACGATTCAATACAGGCAGTACACCCGGATGTCCGAGACAGACCGGGCAGGTATGCGTATTCGGCGGAGCTCCAAAAGCTGTGGAGCAGCCACAGAAAATTTTGGAGTTGGTATGCAACTCCACGTGGACTTCAAGTCCAACGACCGTTTCATATTTAGATGCGGACATTTCTATATTCCTCCGTTCCGGGCAGTCTACAGCTGCGGACGCTGCTTGTGGAATTCTGTATTTTGTTCAAACGCATGCGCTACACGCAATACGGTTGTTTCATCAAAGGCTTTACCGATAATCTGCAGACCAACAGGCAATCCATCCGAGAATCCACATGGAATGCTAACAGCAGGTACACCAGCAAGGTTAACCGGAATAGTCAAAATATCGTTCAGATACATCGTAAGTGGATCATCCACCTGTGAACCCAGTTTGAACGCCGTAGTTGGCGCAGTTGGTCCGATAATCACATCATATTTGGCAAATACATTGTCGAAATCCTGTTTGATCAATGTACGTACCTTCTGTGCTTTCAGATAATAGGCATCATAGTAACCCGAGCTGAGTGCATACGTTCCGAGCATGATACGTCGTTTCACTTCCGGACCAAAGCCTTGACTGCGGGACTGATGGTACAGATCCAGCAAGTTATCCGGATTGTCAGCACGCACGCCATAACGTACACCATCAAATCGAGCCAAGTTGGAAGAAGCCTCTGAAGATGCCAGCAGGTAATACGTAGCCACCGCATATTCGGTATGCGGAAGGGATACTTCTTCCCATGTTGCCCCGAGCCCTTCAAGAACTTTCAATGCAGACAAAACTGTCTCTTTCACTTGTGGATCTACGCCTTCACCGATGTATTCTTTCGGAACGGCAATGCGAAGCCCTTTAACATCACCTGTCAGTCCACTCAAATAATCCGGGATCTCTACTTTTGCAGATGTCGAATCTTTGGCGTCATAACCAGCAATGGCCTGCAATACATAAGCAGAATCTTCAACATTTTTCGTCAAAGGACCAATCTGATCCAGGGATGATGCAAATGCAACCAATCCAAAGCGGGAAACAAGTCCGTACGTCGGCTTCAATCCAACAACACCGCAATACGAAGCAGGCTGTCTGATGGAGCCACCTGTATCTGATCCAAGCGTGAAGTATGCTTCTCCCGCAGCTACAGCTGCTGCCGAACCACCGCTGGAACCTCCTGGAACACGATCAAGTGCCCATGGATTACGTACAGGGGAGAAACTTGAATTCTCATTGGAGCCGCCCATGGCGAATTCGTCCATGTTGAGTTTACCAATAGTTACGGTGTCCGCAGCTTTCAATTTCTCGACAACTGTCGCGTCATACACCGGGTCGAAATTACGAAGGAATTGGCTACCACACGTCGTGCGCAGTCCGTTCGTAACGATGTTATCCTTAATACCTACAGGCAGACCAAAAAGCAAACCTTTCTCCTCGCCGCTAACCAGACGGTCATCCAGTTGACGTGCACGAGCGCGTGCTTTTTCTTCATCCAGTGCCAAATATGCCTTAACTTTATCATCATGCGCGCCAATGTTCTGATACGCCTGATCCACCAAATCGCTGACCGACAGCTCTTTGGCATGCAGCTTGTTATGTAAATCAGGCAACGATTGTTCAAATAAACTCACAGTTTTTGTCCTCCTTCCGGTTATCCGTTATTCCATTACTGCAGGCACTTTAAACTGCCCGTCTTCTTCTTCCGGTGCATTGCGCATCACCTGTTCAATCGACAGGCTTTCTTTGGTCTCATCTTCACGCATAACATTGCTTACGTGCAGAACGTGAGTGGTGGGCTCGATGTCTTCTGTATCCAGCTCATTCAGCTTTTCTGCATATTTTAAAATCGCGTTCAGCTGACCTGTCAGGGTCTGTTCTTCTTCAGCAGTCAAGTTGAGCCGGGCCAGCTTGGCCACATGCTGAACGTCATTATTCGAAATACTCATTAGCGGATGCCTCCTTCATTCGTTCTGATTCCCGAAACGACCTGAAACGAATCGCTCGTTTAACGGGCTAAAGTCTCAAGATAACTTTTTTCATTATAGGTGAGATAGTTCGACAATTCAATGCAAATGACCTGACAGGCTTCCCGGAAGCTAAAATCAAACTTATAAAATAAAAAAGAGCCGGCATCAGCCGACTCTTAAAATTCTAAATCCATGCACGCAGATTAACCTGCTTTATAAAATCCGCCTGTGACATAACATCGTTCGCGGTTTCCTCTTCCTCTTCCACAGCTTGAAAATCTCCGTTCATCAGATGATGAAACAGCTTCTCATTGTGTGTCGCAAGGGCGTAATCTATCAACGCTTCTCGCTCGACCCGCTCAGCTTCCTGCTTCAGCAGAACCTCTTCCAGATCGACGTCGCCGGATGGAACAAAAAAGTTCCGGTTCACCTGCGGCACTCGAAGCACGTAATCGAACGCATTGTCCGGATTCCGGTCATAAGCGATGATGAAACCATATTCCCCCACAGGAAGATTCTGCTCAAACGCATCCGCGACGATGACAACCTTCTCTCCTAATCGCAGCATCGTCTAACCTCCTGGTAGTCTATCATTAATATTTATTTGTATAGTCTACTAGAAAAGAATAACGATGTCTAGGAATACTAGAATTAAACAACATATTTGTGCAAAATCTTTTTTCCATTTTTAAAATGATGTTATTTCTGATTCCGTACACCTGGCTTGCGCTGTGATCGAATCACGACAAACCAATATATGATGAGCGGCGTGGGAAATCCTGTGATGCCCCATAATCCCCATAACCAAGGGAAACGTCCACGTCTGCGTGCGTCCTGAAAAATCCATGTGCCCTGAACCAGAAGAAAAATGCCAAGCAATGTAAGCCACAGTGGAGAAATCTCATCCAATGAATAATGCATTTTATTCATGATGAACCTCCTTCCGGCGCCGTCCGGCCCAGATTACAACCAAAATCACCGCAACAGCTGTACCAAGAGCCTGAATTCCCAGATATAGAGCTGGAGCAGATACGAAAAATAATGCACTAAAGGTAATCGCAAGCAATCCAACCAACCAAAAACATATCATCTCGCTCCAATTGGCTCGACGTCTAATCTGTCTCCGTTCCCTGACTTGGGCTTCAAGTGCACCCAAAGAAGGAATACTTGTCGGCTCAAATGCATCATCCAGCACTTTCATGTGTTGCTGCAATCGTTCTACAACTTCTTGTTCTTGTGCATCATCTGATCTGCTCATCCTTATTCCAGCTCCTTTCTTAACTGACGGAGACCATAAGCTGTACGTGACTTCACCGTTCCCGCAGGAATACTCAGCATTTCCCCGATCTCGTCATACCCGTATCCATAATAATGCTTCAGTAACACTGCAACACGATGTTCGGGTGTCAGTCTTGTCATTGCATCCATGACATCTGTCCATTCTTCATTCCGAGTCTCAAGCTGCCAGCGGAATCGACGTACAGCCTGATCCCGGATGAGAGTAAGCCAGTTCTGTTCTCTCTTCTTACGTCTTGTCTTATCGATATAGATGCGAGTCGCAATGGTGATCATCCATGATGAAAAGGCAGACGTGCCATCATATCGATGGATATTTTCCATACAACGAATCATCGTATCCTGCACCGTCTCTTCTGCGAGGTTAGCGTCCATCGCCACTTTGACAAGATACTTATACACAAACGTGTAGTGACGTTGCAACAACGCTGCGAGTGCGCTATCGTCTCCCGATACTGCTCTGCGTACCTCTTCCAGCTCAGCTGCCTTTATCATGAAATCACCTGCTTCCCGTTCAATCTGGAGTTAATACGACAGGCTCTGCAAAAACGTTCAATGGAATCAAAAAAAAATTAAACCCGACAATTTCCCGGGCAATCAGACTTGATTCCGGTAATCTTGCAGCTTGTCGAACCACGGTTGGTTGCGGGCTCCGTTTCTTAAAACACGGCTTGCCCATATATTCTGCTGAGACTTCACCACTTCATTGGTCACGCTAGGGTTATGTATTAAAGCTCGCTCAGTACCTGTTTCTCTTTTCCCACTTTCCAATATGCGACGGTTTTCTTCAATGATCGGATAATCGACACGCTGATTCAACGGAATAACTCTTGTTTTCTCCACTTTGATATCCCCCACTCTCATGATCTATATAAGTTGAACTAAAGATTATTTACACTGACACTACGATGACAGAATAACCTTCCAATCGCTGTTATCCCCAGATTTTTTGATTCCCTTTTCTTAAAGTGAAAATCCGGTGATAGCGTATGCTTCCGATGCAGCTTTCTTTCAGAAAGCTTTTAGGCGAAGTGTATGCTTTCGGAGTAGCTTTCTTTCAGAAAGCTTGTAGCTTCGCTTTTTCAGGTTTTTTCTGTCCTCTCCGTTATCCTGTAAATGATTAGTTCAACTTATATACTATTTTTCTTAAACTCATCATTTCTAAATCAACCTGTACTTGCTGCTAACTTGCTATTGGTCTAAAACTGGCTTGTGATGAAGCGCATCTTGCATCTCTATGTAGCGTAATAAAGGCTGATTTTGCGATAAAAAGGGGCTGAAAACAAAAAAAAGAACGCAAACCGGGTATAGACCACAGTCTGCGTGCTTCGCGAGGTTGGGTGTTTCTTGGTAATGCTTCAGTTAGATGATGCCTTAACGCTTGTAACAACTAATTGCTATTCTAATGAAAAAGTTGTCACTTGTCCAGACTTTCTTCACATATCATGTCGGATTATCTTGCGGACACGTAAGGATTGTTCTGTTTCTCATAACCAATGGTCGTTTTGGGACCATGACCTGGATATACTTTAACCTCATCAGCAAAGGTGTAAAGCTTGTTCTGGATTGAATCAATCAGATCCCGTTCACGGCCTCCTGTCAGGTCCGTTCTGCCCACACCCATGCGGAACAGCACATCACCTGCAAACAGGTCATTATCACAAAGCAAACTTACACTGCCTGGAGAATGTCCAGGTGTATGGAACACTTTAAACGTATGACCAATCAGATTCAGCTTCTGCCCTTCGTCCATGGCATATTCAGCAGGATCTGTCGAAAGCGGTGGTGTCGCCTGCGGCCAATTCAAAGATCCATTTAATTTCGGGGTGGTGAGCCAGTCACTCTCCAAGTCATGAAGATAAACGGGACATCCCTTCAATTTACGGATCTCATCTACCCCGCCCATATGATCAAAGTGAGCATGAGTGAGGAGAATCGCTTCAATCTCCAAGTCTTGGATCGCCTTAAGCAGCGGCCCTGGATTCATGCCTGGATCGATAATGACGGCTTTACCCGGATCATCTCCTTGTAAGAGATACGCATTGGTCTGAAGCGGGCCTAGTGTAAACGTACGAATGTTAAGCATATCGGCTTAGTAACCCGAAATCAGTTCACGCAGCTCACGGATAATGGCTGCATGTGACTCCGTTCCTTCCCCATAACGTTTACCAATCTCTTGACGCGCTACAGCCAAATTTTCTTGATAATCTGCTGCTTCACGATCCGGATTAAGGCGTTTGAATTCAATCATGACTTCCTGTACATGCTGCGGACGAGGTCCCCACTGACCTAACACATGACCACCTGTATCTGCAAAAATAACGACTGGCACGGAGCGGCCACCCATGGTCAGGAATTCATCCATCACTTCCGGATGGTTCTCCATAATCAGAACTTCTGTTGGAATTCCTGAGATTTCAAGCGCCTGGAACACAACCGGAATATTACGGACAACATCCCCGCACCAGTCAGCAGCCAGAATTAACACACGCAGATCATCGCGATGGTTCAGGCTCTCAAAGAACTCACGATCCTCTTCGTTCGACCAAGTAAAGCTATCATAGTTGGCCTGGAATTCACTTTGGTTCTTGGTCATACTCTCGATAAACTCTTTTGGTGGAAGACCTTTACCGAATTTGTGAGACAAGTTGGGTTTACCCATGACTAGACACTTCCTTTCTTTTTACGAACATTCATCCATTTAATAAGTACATAAACGATCATAAGGGCGAGAGCGACAAGCAAAATAGGCATAACATATGGTGCCGCTTTCTCATCAATATGCTTCCATTGATCTCCAAGAATCATCCCTAAATATATAAACAATGCAGTCCAAGGTATAACAGCGAGTGTAGTAAGCAAGATGAATTTGCCTGTGTGCATTTTCGTGATGCCAGCCGGGATGGAGATTGCATGTCTTACCACCGGAACAAAACGAGCCGTGAAAATGACACCTGTACCATACTTGCGGAACCACTCCTCGGAATGGTCGATGTGTTTTTTCTGGATGAGTATGTATTTACCGTAGCGTTCAAGTACAGGTCTGCCGCCATAACGGCCAATCCAGTAAATAAATAACTGGGCAATCACACCGCCCACCGTACCAAAAATCATAGCACCGAAGAAGTTGATATTACCTTGTGAAACGAGAAAACCTCCATACGCCAGCACAATTTCGCTTGGGATAACTTCCAACATTAATCCAAGCATGATTCCAAAGTACCCAAGACTTTGAATCCAATCGAACAATTGGCCAACAAGGTTATGAATAAAGTCCATCTCAACCCTCTTTCTCCATCCTGATTGGCGGTGCCCCTCCGCACCATGGATGTTCGTCCCTATTTTATCACAGGGCTGTGGACGTTGCTACTTCACGAGGTTGGGATAGTGTCCCGTTCGCAGCAGTCCGCATATGATATGGGGAGAGGAGCGTGAGAAGATGTCACACAAGTCAATACCCGGTTCTCCGCCGGTCAAACATACGCAATCCGGTCAAAACCTTCCTTCCGCCAGAGGAATTCGCAGAGCATGCAGCAAGGAATTGTACCGGACAGCCAAAAGGCTAAAAGTATATGTCTCTCCCGAACGGATGAAACAGGCGGAAGAATATTATTACGGTAAGGTGATCACAAATCTGCTCTGGATTGGGGAGAATCGCGACAACCGCAAGAAATTATGTGAGTGGTGGAACAAGGATGTCAGTGCAGAGATCGCCGCGATGTGGGAAGTAGACGTTGAACCATTAAAAGATGCGTTTCAGCACGCATTTGGCGGTTATCGTCTGTAGATTATGGAGGAATGAGGCAGATAGCTGTGTCTTCAAACCTACTGAAAGACGCAGCAAAGCTGAAGCGAATCTGAACATGTTAGGAACAGGCACGGGCACTGTGTCCTTAAACGTGTGATGTTAGTGCCTCCCTTCACGTACGAGCAAGCGATAGAGACAACATAAATGCGAATTGCTCACTTATGATGTAAAGCTTCGCTCTGGGCGGAGTTCAGGGTCGTCCTCTGGCTTGCGGATCGAGCAGAGCATGGAGCCGACCACCACGGGGAGCATGAACATAAGCTGGAGTATATTTGCATGCTCATTCTCATGCTCAAGCCCAAGTCCATGAGCGGTAACGAATCTGAGGCGTCTTATTCAAGGATTTGAAGCACTCTTAGAAATCTAAGGAATCCGAGACACGTTATATCGGAATTTTTGGACTTTTATAGGGTTTTTGTTAGTGAATTTCCGGAAATAACGTGTCTGATGTTCCTTACAATTTAAAATGAGGAGCTAAATGTCAAATAAGACGTCCTGTGTTCCTTAGAAAATCGCATACCTATCAGCCAGGAGCAGCCAGCTTGGACTCCCAGAATTTTTAGACGCTGACATCCATCATCATTTCGCTTGGGTTAGCGTCAAGATCCAGCAGCGATTCAAGGACTCCGCTTGGTCAACTCTGAAGTAAATGGAGGAGAAAAAGCTGAAGCAAGCCTGCGCAGGTTCTCTCCATAGCCTGGAGCATGTTCTTCCAGTACAAAACGACGATCATTGCGAACGTTTCCTGCCTCCACTTCCTCAGCCAACAGTTGATACCGTTCATACATCTGGACACCAGCGGCGGCAGTCTGTTGGGCACGATCCGTGAACCCTGCCTTCCATTCCCTCCGCGCTGCCTGCTCCATCCAATACAAAGCCGTGGACTGGCCAATGCCATCATACCGATTCAATGCGATTGCTTGTTCAAAATATTCTCCAGCCTGCTGTCCTTCGCCGAATTGGGCTGCCAATCGTCCGAGTTCGATGTAAATCTGAGGGTGCATCGGGGAATGGGACAGGCTGTTCAAAAGGAGTGATTCTGCTTCTCGTCCCGGAAGAGATCGTGCAAGGGATATCACGATATCCGGTCGATTCGGGTTAGACTGAAGGGCAGCCATAAGATGCACCTTCTGTGCTGGAGTGCCATCCGGTTCAGACATCGCCTGACGGTACTGCACTTCTGCTACGGCATATCGGGAGGTCAGCCAGACTATTCCACCAATCCAGAAAAGGATGATCATCACTGTGGATCCCCTTATTAGCCGAGCAGTTACTCGCTGAAGAATATGAAAGAAGGAACGCAACGGCACAGCTGATGAGTGGGATTGGGTTGGTAAATATCGCAAGAAAAGGGATCTGGATTTAGATCTCGATTTAGATCCCGATTTGGATCTGACAGGAGTATATTTCACAGTTACGCCGGATCGCTGGACCCCCTCTGTTTCCGTCTTCAATGCAGTTGCCCAAGCACCGAGCCAGATGAAGAGCATCCAAAATAGTGTAAAGCTCCAGTCAAAGTCCATCGCCCCATGCAGGCCAAAAACAAGCACGGATGGCATGAGCTGCGGTGCAAAATGAAAGATGCTTCGCAGGGTGAGGAGAAACCACCCTGTGACAAGCAGGATGCCGATCATGCCCATATCCAGGGCGAGATCGAGCAGGCCGTTGTGGACCTCGCCTCCGACATAAGGCGAGGATTGAATGGCGCGGAACATGTTGCGCCATGTATCCCCCCCGTGGCCGAGCCATGCGGCCTCGGTCCACAGCTGGAGGGCGTCCCGCCACATCTGTAGGCGGGACACCCCAGTGCCGACACCCGCCGCGAGGCGATCGGCGGTGGAGGCCACGGCCATCAGGGCAGCGGCGGCTCCTGCCAGCACAATGGCCGTCAGGGCAGCGGCGCGCGGAGCCTTGGCGGCGCCGCTGTGCCATAGACGGCACAGCAGCAGCGTGCCGAGCAGCGCAGCTGCCCATGACCCGGCCAGTGCCAGCAGGCCGGGCACGGGTGCAGGCGCCAGCTGGGCAGCAGCCAGCTGGCGGTACAGCCAGGCCGCGCACGCCAGTGGCGCGGCCATGGCCAGTAGCAGCGGCAGGCGGGCACCGCGCCGCTGCAAAGCAAAGGCGGCGACCGCGGCACAGCCGGTCGCCAGCCAAGCGCCGCGCGACTCGCTCAGCAGGAGCGCGGCTTGCGCGGGCATGAGCGGCAGCACTGCCGCGATGAGTCGCCCGGCCGGCACAGGCCGGGCTATGACTCGCGCGGCGGCTATCAGCCGCTCCAATGCGTACATGCCAACAACGGCACCGTACGCATTCGGGTACTGCAATAGTCCGCCGAGCCTTGCTCCGGCGGAACTGATCTCGGGGTCAGCAGTCCGCATCACCCCGAAGGGCAGCGGCAATATCCCGCACACGGCAAAGATGCCGCTTAGCACAAGCAAGCCGCCTGCCATCTGCCAACCGCAAGCTAACCAACGTGCACCATTCGTGCGCGCAGCCAGTATTGCAGTGAGCAGAGTAAACATCGCAAGCAGGCTCCATCGCAGCATCTCATCCATGCTGCCCTGTTTACTCACCGAACCTGCCCACGCATGTACCCCAAAACATGTCATCATCCCCAGCGGCCACAACACCCGCAATATTCCCGGGATTCGAATCATTCTCCAAACCATTCGTTCATTGTTCCCTAGCCAATGTACCGGTGACAGAGGTACTTGTTTTCTTCCTTGCTCCTGCTCTTGCTCTTTCTCTAGTCGAATACCGACGAAAAAAAGAAAAAACAGGATCAATATGCTTCCTCCTGCGATCAAAAGGACAGGATATAGATCGGCCGAATAATACAATCCCCGACTCAGACACCCTGCGAGTAGCAAGACAATAGAGAGTATGCCCAACCCAACAGTCCACCCAGATCCTGAATAACGTTTACACCTCAAACTTTGAGAGAAACTCCCTGACGCATCGGTCTGAATAGCTCCATTTGGATCATTTTTATCATCTTTTTTATACGTATCATGTTTGTTGTATGTATGTTCCCTATTATATGTACTGTCTTTACTGCCCTTATTGTCCCCATTACATAAGTCCTTGTTATCTACAGATTCTGTACCATTTGCATGGTGAGACCCTTCAAACACCTGTTCCATCATTTCCTCATTCGCCGCATACCCTCGTCTATACCTTACAACTCCCTTATGCATTGTCCTATTCTTCATCCTTATACACCCTCCTTCCTTCAACCGCTCCATATGCATAACAAAAAGACAGAAGATCCCGATAACGGGTCCTTCTGCCTGATATACATCTGACAGTTATGATGTTACTTGCTACGAAGTATGTGCATTGAATATCATTTTACATTCAGGTACCCTAGCTGCAGTATGCCCCTGAATTGTCATTGGCACACTCAGCAAAGGTCGCAATTTGCGGAATCTTGATCGGTTTCTTTGCTCGATTTTAATTTCCCATTGGCCTGCTTGCCATCGCCAGGAAGCAAATCAGCACAAGCTCGCTCCAAATATGGATCGGCATGAATGAAATCACGGAAAGCCGTATATTCATTCCACATCTCCGTCACTTCGCCGGCCTGACCACGAACAGCACGAATCAATATGTTTTTAGGCGTATTCTCCATATCGATGAATTCAAGCAATTGTGTCTTGTATCCCATCAGATCAAGCAACTTGGCACGAATCCCATCCGTAGCCAGTGCGGAAAAACGTTCCTTGAGAATACCATGGGACAACAATGGATTCATCACGGAAGCCTCTACTTGGTCAAACAGTTCATGCTGACAGCAAGGAACTGACAGAATAACAGAAGCTCCCCAACGAACTGCCTTCTCCAAAGCAGCATCGGTAGCTGTATCACAGGCATGAAGCGTGACAACCATATCCACTTCATTCAATTCATCGTAGTCCGCGATGTCTCCAACCAGAAACTTCAGATCGCCATAATGCAATCGATTAGCCAGGTCATTACAATGTTCAATTACATCTGCCTTCAAGTCCAACCCAATAATCTTGAGTGAACGACGTTGTTGTACAGACAGATAATGATATAACGCAAATGTCAGATAAGACTTGCCGCAACCAAAATCAACGATGGTCAGTGGACGTCCTTCCGGCAGATGTGGAATGACATCCTGCACCATTTCGAGGAAACGGTTGATCTGTCTGAACTTGTCATACTTGCGGGCAAGCACACGACCTTCTTCGTTCATAATACCAAGTTCAACGAGGAACGATACGGGTACTCCCTCTTCCAATACATATTGCTTCTTGCGATTATGCGACAGATCCACCGCAGTTTTGGAAGCAGATTTGGTCAGAATAGATACTTTATATTTTTTGCTGATCAAAATTTGATAGTCTGCCTCGGTCGTACAGAGCAGCCCTTGACGAAACGTCTCTTCGCATAGCAAAGTCATGCGCTCAGCCGCTTCAGCCGGAGTCAAATTCTCGTGCAGCACTTTGTTGTTATAATGGAATGCAAATTGATAATGCAGCTGATTCTTCAGTGTCACCGGCTTAACTTGCACTTTGGTATACGAGACATTGTCCCGTCTGCGCAGCTGGCTCCAGGTCGCTGTAATCAGCGAATTCTGTTCAAAGATGTCTTGTATAAGCTTTCGCAATGAATCCACGGGGTACATCTCACTTTCGGTTTGGTTTGGTCAACCGTTACCATACCACAATTCCGTTCCCTCTCCAAGTAAAGGCATGTAACAGGCCTTGATCCAATCCATATTTAGGAGTTCATCTCTTGACGACTTAGTTCTGCTAACCCCTCTTCAACTTCGGTACGTGGCAAACCGCCATGCTCCAGCTGTTCATCCGTGAGTTGGCTCAACCTTTCATAGAACTCCTGTACATCATCTCGGTAGCTCACGGGGAACTCATCACCAAGCTGGAGCAATCTGTACCAACTGTTCTCTGCTTGGTCGTAACGTCCTTGTTGTTCACGATAGAGGGCAAGCTGTCTTTCAGTTCGAGCAGGAAGTTCATATTCTTTCGTAAGCCCCAACACACCCTCCACCCGTTCCGGTGCGTCCAACAACTTGGGATTAGCGCCATGATTCAATGCATACAGGTAAAAATGAAGTGATCTCATCAATCGAATGACAGCCTCATCCTCTGCGTCCATTCTCTCCTGATCATCAATGCCTTCCACTTTGGCCTTCTCATGATAAATGTAAGCCTCTTCTTCAATCAGCCTCGCGGCTTGCTGCAGATTGTCTACCTCAATCATTCCGCGAAAACGGAACATTTCAATAACATCCTCTGCTGGCAATGAGTTCAGTAGAGATAAGTTCAACCCAAACTGCCTGCGCATCAACTCATCCAGTTCAGACAATGCCTCGGTGTGCTTACGCTGCTGTTTGAGCGTGAACACTTTGCCTATTGCTTCAGTCATTTCCTCCATCATGCGGAGCAGATAATCTTTTCTGAACATGCTGTATGCCCCCTCATCATTCGACCCTATACATTCAATCGTTCTCATATCGTTCCTTTATATTTATTTTAATTCATGCCATGACAAAAAGCCAAAAACAAGACACACGTGTCTTTGCTCTGGTCATGAACACACTAAACCCCTGCCTATCCCAAAGGGACGTGGCAGGGGTTCAGTTGGAATGGAACTGGGTACTGCTCCTCCACAAGAGGTTGAATCATCCAGAAACCAAACTATATTTTATATGATATCAACATAAATCACTTCATCAATTACTTCGATAATCCAGCCATAAATTGTTTAATGACCTGAATTAACTCTTCAGGGGCTTCATACATGCTCATATGACCTGCACCCGCAATCACGGCTTGCACGATATGTGGCTTGTCACTTGTAAATGTACGTTCTGGCGGGATAACAGCATCCTTCTCTCCCGCAACCAGCAATACAGGTAAAGGTGTAGCCGATAACACATCGCGGCGATCCGGGCGTTCTCGCATAGCAAGTGCAGCACCAACAGCACCTTGAGGAGCGGTCTGGTAACCAATTTCCTTCACACGTGTTACATGCTTAGATAACGATTCCACATGTTCCGGTGCAAACAGTCCGGGAACCAGTCCATCTACAAAATTCACGATACCTTCGGTCTGAATGGTGGATACAGCACGAAGGCGTTTTTCCTTGGCTTCTTCACTGTCCGGATAGGCTGTCGAATGAATCAGACCAAATGCATTCAAACGCTCCGGGTGACGTTGTGCAATCGAGAGCGCAATGTATCCCCCCATCGAGTGTCCCAGAAGGACCGCTTTTTCCACATTCAACTCATCCATCAACTGTAATACATCGTTGCCCATCTGTTCGATGGTATAACTTCCTACAGGTGCATCTGTTTTTCCGTGTCCACGCAGATCAGGTACGATACAGCGATAGCTGCGTGCCAGTTCAGGTACGACCTCATCCCAATACGATGAACTGCCACAGTATCCGTGGAGCAAAATGAGTGCTTCTCCCTTACCTTGTTCGGCATAACAAATCGTCGTTCCATCACACATCACTTTTTCCATATGAATCCCTCTCTCTGCGCGAATTAAATAATTCAGGTTGTATATTATTAAGCCTACATATCATGAATGAAACGTTTGTCTCCATTTCCATGCTTCAATTGCGGCATCTGCAATCGTTCGGGACATCCCCATAACCAAGTGAAGCGAGGTCATCTGCAAAATGGAATAGGGTCTTGGTCCATTCGCATTAACCACAGCTGCTACACTGTATTGTCCAACAGGGGGTAGCTTGCCTCCGACCGATTGGGCCGGAATGAGCGGGTTATTCGAGAGATAGTATGTACCTACCGCCTGCTTTGGACCCAGACATGCATCAATCGCTATGATGGCATGGTGTGCAGGAATAAGTGCCAATTTCTTTTCCAGCGTATCTGCATCACAAGGGGAAGACAGCGTGCCAATCACGTTCTCCATTCCGCTCTCTTGCAGTAAACTTCCTGTCAGTGGACCCAGAGCATCCCCGGTGGAACGATCAGTACCGATGCAGACAAACGTGATTTCAGCTGGAGAATGAAGTTGAACGATGTTTTTGAAAAATAAGACCAGATTCTCTGCAGGCACGCCTTTGCGGACTTCCCTTCCTTGATGGCGAACCATTTCTCGCTTATACGCTGCCAAGCTGTATTCCCTCCAGTACACTCAGGTTCCGTTAAATCCTGTTGTTGTATCCATCATTGTAACCGATGCTTGGTTTCCTCGCAAAAGCATTAGCCTGAGCGCTTCCAATCATGATACAATAACAAGAGTTTCCGATACGGAAGGGATGAACTTAACGATGGATTTAACACAAGCAACAGCAGCCAATATGGAATATATGATTGAAGCGATCAAAACCAAACTTCGTATGGCAAGCGGTGCCGCCATGCAAGCTTCTTCATTCCCACTTGAGAAATATGAAGATCTGTTTGACCTGTATGAAATGATTTTGAGCAAGGAACATCTCAGTATCTCTGAAGTGGAAGCTGTCGCTTCGGAACTGGGTAATCTTCGTAAATCTTAGCAAAAAGAAGGACCTGTTTTCCACATCACCGTGGGAACAGGTCCTTTTTCGCATGTTTATATCCTTAAGGCAGGTCAACCAAAACAAATTCGGCAGGTTCACTGTCTGTGCTCGTGATTTGCAGATCACAACTTTTGCGAATTCGTGCGGCATCACCCGGCTTGAGGTTGAAGTTGCCATCCGAACAATGAATCTCTACATGTCCACTGATCAGGAAAAGATGTGTCCGTCGGTCTTCATGTTGCGGGTACATCAACTTCTTCCCCGACTCCAAATGGGAGAGGTAACAGGTTACATCTTGGGAAATAGGCAATGCGCCTTCGCTTCCCTCTCCCCCTTGCCCGGATACAATCGGACATAGACGATTCAAATGCTCCTGCGGCTCTATTCTCCGATTCGTATAGGAAGGTTTCAGCATACGCTCCGATGGCAAAAACCACATCTGGAGGAAACGTACCGGTTCATCCGCTGACGGATTGGTCTCGGAGTGTTCCACTCCCGTACCCGCACTCATCACCTGGACCGTACCCGGTTCAAGCAATTGTTCTGTTCCCATACTATCCGTATGTTTGAGTGTACCCGATATGACATAACTGACAAGTTCAAGATCATGATGTGGATGTTTCTTAAAGCCTTCTTGCGGCATCAGCGTGTTTTCATTATGAGCCAACAGACAGCCAAAATGGGCGTTGCTTGGATCATCATAATCCGCAAAGGAAAAGCTGAATTCACTGTGTATCCAACCTCGATCCGACGTGTGCCTTTCTTCAGATGTCACCACTTTAATCATGTTCATCCACCTCCAAGGGTTTAGAGCTGCCACATTACCGCGGCAGTCCATGCGTGTATATGAATTGTATAGATGAATACCAGTTGGTATGTCATCTTTACCCGGGGTCCGGCAACTCTAATCACGCCCCTTCTTAAGGTTATACGCTATCTTGAAGTGAGTGAAGAATGAACTCACTATCTGCATGACCTACAAGGGTACCCGCATCATTTCGGATGTCCGAAGGGAACACTTCAGCCAATCGTGCAATGGTTCTCTCATTCGAATAACCAATCTGTCTCAGGATGGATTGGGTAATGAAGGCCCACTCTTCCTCGGAACCATCAAGCACCTTGAAGGTGATTCCCAGTCTTTCTTTTTTCAGGCCAAAACCGAATACCCCCTTGAATCCACCCTTCGCTACAATGTTATTGTCTTCCAGCAGCACTGAATCTACACGCTCCGTGCCACCTACCATCAACGGATGTTCATTCATAGCTGATGTTATGGTCTCTACAGCTGTTCTTGTGGAAGGATCAGCGATAAGATCCGGACAAGCGAGCTTCAGATAAGCGTTCGACAATGCCGACAACGGCAAAGAAAATACCGGAAAGCCGCAGCCATCCGTCCCAAGCTTAATCTCTTTTTCCTCAATACCTGCCAGGTCGGCAAAGGTTTCAAGAATTTCTCGTTGTACCGGATGTTCCGGTTCAGCGTAACTGCCCAGATCAACCTGCTTCATCTGACTGTACCCCAGAATTCCCAGATGTTTTCCGGAGCAGTTGTGCAAGATGCGCCGTTTCTCTCCTTGTGCACGTAACCATTGATTACGGCTTTCTTCATTAAGCGGATAGCTTGGTGCACAGATCAGGCATTCTTCTCCCAATCCAATTTTACCGGATAAATGCTCCAGCACCCGAATGTGTTCCGGTTCCGAACGATGCGAAGAGGACATGATGGCAATCTCCTGTGCTGATAGGCCATAGTGACTGGCAATTCCTGCCCGAATACCTGGAATGGCTTGAAAAGGTTTGGCAGATGAGCGAGTGAACGCTCTAAAATGAGGGTCACCAGCCGAGTATACGATTCGGCCATACTCATCCGTAATACTTATGTGTCCGTAATGGGCGCATTCCATAACGCCTGCACGGTATTCTTTAATTAACAAGGCACTCTCCATGCGAGTTCTCTCCTTTGTGCTCCCGATTTCATCTCTGCTTTGCGTCACGACGCCGCATGGGATATCTTAAATAGTATAGTACAAAATCGACGTTTTTACAGTTTTTTCGACAGGCGTTTCGGGTATAGCTTTATCATCTATGTTCATCTACTACAATAACTGAAGGAGAAACTCATTATGCCGCGCAAAACGTATTCACCAGCCTCATTCAGTTCAAATTCCGGTACGTTATTACGTCCACTCTTCAACTGGGGGTTGGCTGGTCTGGCCCTCAGCGCATCGGTCGTATTTATCCTGGCAGGTCTGGGTGCCTGGTTGGGTGCTGATGTTATTATTCGTCTGGATGATCAAATTCAGCAATTATTTTATCTGAATTCAGATTCACGTCTTCATCTATTCCCTTACACTGCATTCATAACCGCACTGGGCTCATTCAAAATCTCTGCTGTGGCTGCAGGAGGTTTTGCTCTTCTTTTCTTCATTCAACGCAGTCCAAGGTTTGTTGTATATGGATATGCGCTCACGGGAAGTTTTGCCATGATGTGGATTCTGAACACCTTATTGAAGGAATTTTTCAGACGAAGCAGACCTGAACTGGATCATCTGCTGGTCGTTCACGGGTACAGCTTTCCAAGCGGACATGCCATGATCTCCATGGGCTTTTACGGCATGCTCTTTGTAATCTGGGCCATTGAACGACAGCGACATAACTCTTCCGGTGTGTGGCTTCCTGTTCTATGTGGTATTAGTTTTATTTTCTTGATTGGCCTCAGCCGGATCATGTTGGGCGTTCATTATCCTACAGATGTATTTACTGGATTTACTGCTGGATTGGCATGGATCTTCTGCATGGTTAAAGGCATTAAACAAAGCCACTAAAGAATCAATTCCTCTGATTTCCAGTTCATTCATCCTCATCTTTATTGTTTCACAGGGTTGCACGGGGTTTATATACGAAGTAAGCAAACGCGAACAGACAACATCCTACATCAAGTTTAAAGGAGGCGGTTGTTATGTGGGGCATCATTATCAGCATTGTGATGGCTGTCATCATCGGTTTGATCGGAGATGCACTTGCCGGTCACAACATGCCTGGAGGCATAATCGGTGCACTGATTGCCGGATTTGCCGGAGCCTGGCTGGGAGCACTTTTGCTTGGTAACTGGGGACCAGTTATCGGTAACTTTGCCATTATCCCTGCCATCATTGGTACAGCGCTCTTTGTTTTCTTGCTGGGGCTTGTGTCCAGACTGCTAAGACAGGCTGCCTGATTCGGGCAACAAGGTGTTCGTTGTTTCGTATTTGTTTCTTAAATTGAAGAAGGAGTGATTAGACATGAATAAAGCAGAAGAGCAATATCCTGTACAGACGGGTTCGACTTTCGCAAAAGGTATTTTCATCGGGGGTTTGCTGGGAGCTGCTGCAGCACTACTCTTTGCGCCTAAACCGGGACGTGAATTGCGTGGTGACCTTTCCGAGAAAGTGGGCATCGTTACTGACCGCACCAAAGAAGTGGCAACTGTTGTAAGTGACAAAGCCACTGAACTGGCTAAAACGGTCTCTTCCAAAACTTCCGACATTGCAAAAACGGTAAATCAAGGCCGCAATGATGTAATGGACTCTGTGAGAAAAGCGTCCGCTGATGTGGCTAACGAAGCATCCCGTGCATCTGATGAAGTGGCTGCCGCTTCCGTTGAAGCGAAGGAAGATGCACGTAAAGAACTTAACTCGACTAGCCTGTAAGGCGATACAGATCGAGTGACTAATAGCCAGCTGCACTCCAGCTGGCTATTTTTTATCCAATGAGAGTTGAGGAGGACAAATAATATGAGTAAAGTTACAATCAACGGTAATACTCCAATTACGGGAGGAACACCGGCACAGCAGTATGATACAAGCGAGCATCCTTTTGAATTGCGTCATGAGGTAAAGCGATTGAACACCCGTCTGGACCAGATTGCGGACAGTCTGGAGAGAGCACAGATCAAGGATATTATTGAGAATTACAGCAGTCCCAAAAAGCGGATTATTACCAATTTTACAGCGGGCATGGCACGAGGTCTCGGTCTGACTGTGGGTACCTTTGTTGTTCTCGGTTTGCTGGCATTCATTCTCAGCCAATTCGTGAATATGCCGATTGTGGGCCAATATATCGCTGACTTGCTTGGTTATATTGAAGATTACAAAAACTAAGAGGACTAACCAACAGTAGGCTATCCCTTACGTTTTTCCGTTGCTCCTTTTTTCTCTGTCTCTTCAGCTGAAGGCTGTGAGGATTTCACTTTGAGCAGATCTCCTGTCCAGCCTTTCATCATCAGCCATACATACATGCTGATCATGCTTAAGATAATGACAACAAGGACCAGTACAACTCCCCATGATTTGTCGATAAAGGGCAGGTTCTCAAAGTTCATCCCCCATATCGCGCCAGCTGCCGTGGCAGGTATGAACACAGCAGTAACAATGGTCAGCGTCTTCATGATCTCATTGCCACGTACACCGGAGATCGCATTATCAATGGAGATTAACGTATCGATCTCTTTCTCGTAGTGACTAAACAAACGTTCCATTCGCTCTACTCGATGTTGGAGCTGCTGGAAATATCGATTTTCGTTGATTTCACTGAGATAAGCCTCATGGGCAGCAGCCATCAGTTCCGAGTAGGGGATAAACAGATTGCTCCAGTATAACAGTTCAAATCGGGCGGCCAAAATCTGGTCCATTAAAGTTCGGGCATTGCGGGATTCCATCTTCCGTTCCAGTTCACGCAGGTTCATCTCAAAATGATCCATCCCTACATGGTAGTAATGCAGTATAGCTCGAAAAAGTACAAACATCCCGTCCCTGGCTTCACTACATTGCTGTAACATATGGGCACGTTCATCCGTCTTCATAATGCCTCGTGTATTGTCATCCATATTCAAGGTAACCAGGTTATTGCGATCGACATAGAAAAACATCTGATTATCTTGACGTTTGTCATCTCTCTCATTTTTGACCGCATACAACAATGAACCAAATATGACTGGTTCAGTACCATTCACGAAACGGACGGACAAATAATTCGATTCCACTTCCGGAATCTTATGAAGCCAATACCGCATATCCGGAAACGCCTCTGTCAGCTCCCCCAACGCATCGTTCATGCTATCGGTGTCAGGTGCAACCCAATCCCACCATTGCCAATGGTCCGAGCAAGATAACTTGTCACGGCGAGCTTCCAACTTGATTTGGTTCACAATCACTTTATCCACTCCTGCACTCATGTTCTTCATTGCATACCCATCTTTTTGATCCCAAAAAGGACACGTATGCATTTCAGCGCATTGACGTGTCCTTCTTTATGCCGTACTCAACAACATTAGGGTTCCATTTGTCATAACATTGAAGCATTAGACATGATCTGTTTCAATTTCTCTGTAGCTCGCTTCTGAATCCGAGATACACTCATCTGTGAAACACCAAGCTTCTGGGCAATTGCCCGCTGAGATTGGCCATCCTGGAATGCTAGAATAAGTACCTGCTGTTCTTGTTCCTTCAATTGTCCCAATGCCTGTTGCAAGTCCATCCGTTTTTCGACCGAATCATAGTCATTCACATCTGCACTGATCAGTTCTCCCAATGTTGCTGCACTGTCATCCTGAGATAAAGGAGAATCCAGTGATACATAGTGGTAACATTCCCGACCAGCCAGAACTTCAATTGTCTCTTCTGCAGTCAGATCAAGGTATTCAGCAATTTCGTTCACACCGGGTGAGCGCTCCAGCTTAACGGTTAACTCATCAATGGCATGTTGCACGAGGGCTCCCTTTTCCTTAATCCTCCGGGGCACCTGAATATACCAGGATTTATCACGCAAGTAGTTCTTCATATGACCGATCATGCTCTTCATGGCATAAGGTTCAAACGGAATACCCAGGTTGATATCGTATTGCTTAAGCAAACGAATCAAAGCCATCTGCCCGGTCTGATACAAGTCTTCGTATAGATCGGGGCGATTCCGAGCGATTTTACCTGCTGCCATCTTGACCATTGGTTCATATTTACGGATGAGAACTGTTGCAATTTCATTATCTAGGGTCTGCTGGTATTCCCAGATCAAACCTATAGCTTCAGACATGGACTCTGGGGGAGTCACTTTTTCATTCATACTTTCTCCTCACTTCTTGCAAGACGTTTTACGAGTACTACTTTCGTACCTTTGCCCGTCTCACTTTCCACACTGACATCATCCATCAAGGCTTGCATCAGGTAGAACCCAAGTCCGCCAATCTGTGCTTCCGTCAGTTCTTTGTCGTGTAGACCGGCACGTGACACAGCAGGGTTCATGTTCTCGAAGCTGGCACCTTCGTCCTTGACAATAATTGACAATGTTTCGCCATCCACTTCGAATACAACTTCAACCATGCCGCCTTCGTGTGAGTAGGCATACAATACAGAGTTGTTACAGGCCTCGGATACAGCAACTTTCATATCCTCAATGTCTTCGTAGGAAAATCCCATTTTGGATGCTACTCCATAGAGATTGAGTCTTACAATATCAACGTAATCAGCTGTCGCAGGTAAATTAAGGGTGACTCTTTGAACTTCTGCATTCATTCCTTTTTCGATCCTTTCCTATTGGGAATTCTTCTGTGTGACAAAGAATTTGGCGATGCCCGTCATGTCAAAAAGTTTCTGAATCTGCGCAGGAACTTCCTGTACTTCAAAGCGAGCTTCCATTCCATGTCTGGCCTTCAGAACAGATAACAGGATACCAATCCCTGTACTATCGATATACTTCAATTCTTTCATGTTAATCACAAGATCCTGTTCCTTGTTATCCACGAGCGGCTCCATCACCAAGCGGAAGTCAGGAGCAACCGACAAATCCAGTTCGCCAGTCAGATACACCGTGCACACGCCGTCCTGAGTTTCAGTTCTTGCATTGAATTTTTCATTTTTATTTGTATTCATTAGACATCTCTCTCCTGATCAATGGTTTCCTTACCTAATAACCCAACTTCAGCACGAGTGAATCAGAAAGAAGTTTGGAAAATGTTTCAATTGGCATGATTCATGGCTGAAGGGCCTGGGTCTAACATTTGTTGTTGTTTCTGAAACTGGGCTATTTTCTGTTTTACATTGCCCATTTTCACCGGTTTACTAATATAATCATCCATGCCGGCAGCAATACAGCGTTGCTGAATACCTTCCATCACGTTAGCAGTCATGGCTATAATGATTGGCTGATTAGACTGGGTCAGACTCTCTCGAATCCGCCGTGTACATTCCAAACCGTCCATCACAGGCATCTGCAGATCCATAAACACATAGTCATAGGGATAACGGCTGCCGTTTACCATATCGAGTGCGCTCTGTCCATCTTCAGCAATGTCTGAGAGCAACCCCAGCTTACCAAGCATAATCGCCATCAACTTCTGGTTGATCGGATGATCATCCACAATTAATACCGTAGGATATTTATTCTCATTTTTCACATCCGTTGGTTTCTCTTCCCCGTTCCTCTGGACCAGTTCAGTTTCTACATAACGTTTCGCCTGAATTGTAAATACAAACGTCGCTCCCCGTTGCTCTGTTGTATCCAGATAGATCTGTCCACCCATCATTTCCACCAGAGTCTTGCATATTGCCAGTCCTAAGCCAGTTCCACCGTATTTACGTGTCATGGATGTATCCAACTGGGAAAAAGGCTGGAACAGGCGATCCACTTTGTCTGAAGCAATACCTATCCCGGTGTCTTTAACAGCAAACTCCAATGCCATTTGTCCGTCTTTTTCTTCATTCACTGACACAATCAAATATACGCCACCCTGGTCTGTAAATTTGATTGCATTGGCAATAAGATTCAAGAGAACCTGACGTAGCCTTGCCATATCCCCATAGATTAATTCAGGGACAGAATCTTCCAGGAAATAATCCAGTTCCAGATTCTTTTTGCCTGCTTCTGCAGCAAACAATCCCAGCACTTCCCGAATACAGGAGACAAGTTCAAAAGGATGCTCTTCAAGTTCCATTTTGCCGGATTCCATCTTGGTAAAATCAAGAATGTCGTTGATAACCGTGACGAGTGCATCTGCACTGCGACGAACGATGTCTGCATATTCCTTCTGATCTTCCCTCAGTTCCGTCTCCATCAGCAGATCAACCATACCGATAACTCCGTTCATCGGTGTACGAATCTCATGACTCATCATTGCCAGGAACTCGGTCTTTGCATTGGCTGCAATTTCTGCTTCTTCCTTGGCCTGAATGAGTTGTTGATTCATCTTCTCCAGTTCCTGTGTCTTCTGGTGAAGAAGCATGGTCTGTGTCTTCAAACGTTTATTGGTGATAAACATCTCCACAAAGCCCTCGATTTTGGATTTCAAAATCTGAGGAATAAATGGCTTAACCATGTAATCAATGGCCCCGGCTGAATACCCGGCAAACAAGTGCTCCGCTTCTCTGCTATTGGCAGAGATAAATATAATCGGCACATCCTTGGACTTGTCCCGTGCCTTAATTAACTTCGCTGTCTCAATTCCGTCCATTCCAGGCATCTGCACATCGAGAACGATAACCGCAAATTCGTCTTTTAGCAGACAGCGGAGTGCCTCTTCTCCGGAAGTTGCCTTAACGAGTTTATATTGTTCCGATTCCAGAACTGCTTCAAGAGCAAGCAAGTTCTCAGGGCGGTCATCTACCAATAATATGTGGATTGGTTCATTGAGCCCCATGGCTAACCCTAACCCCCTATTTGATCTTCCGGTATATTTTTTCGGTCCGGTCTAACGGCTCATAGGTATCACTGAACTCTGTAAAATGTATCGATTCTTTCGACCCCAGAACCAGAATACCAAAGTGGCTCAAGCTCTCATGAAACAGCCCATGCACATGGTTCCGCAGTTCATCATTAAAATAAATCATGACATTACGGCAAAAGATAACATTAAACTCGTTAAATGACCGGTCTGTTGCCAGGTTGTGCTCGGCGAAAATGATGTTCTTCCTCAGAAAAGGATGAAATATCACCGAATTGTATTTCGCTGTATAGTACTCGGAGAAGGCTCTGGTACCCCCTGCCTCCAAATAATTTGTAGTAAATAGTTTCATTTTCTCAATACCATATACGCCTTCTTTGGCCTGTTGCAAAGAGCGATCATTCATATCCGTTGCGTAGATTCTTGCCTTGTCATACAGTCCTTCCTCATGCAACATGATGGCCATGGAATAAACTTCCTCTCCCGTAGAGCATCCCGCATGCCATATTCGGATATACGGGTAGGTTCTCAGGATAGGAATAATCTGTTCCCGAAACATTCGGAAAAGCGAAGGATCTCGAAACATTTCCGTTACAGGGATGGATAAGTTCTGTACAAAACGTTCAAACGCGGAACGGTCATGAAGAACACGCTCCTGCAAGCCGGATATGCTCTTAACACCCTCAGCATGTGCATGATGCCAGATTCTTCGTTTCAGGGATGGCAGTGCATAGTTTCTAAAATCATATCCATATAAACGGTGCATGCCTTCCAACAGCAACTCAATCTCGATCAGCTCGCGTTCTTCATCTTGCGGCATACGGACCAAATCTGCCCCCGTCTCGGTAGGTTCCCACGGTGTCATAAGTTCTCTCCACTTCTTCATTTGTTACTTGCGTATTCGTCGTATTGTCTTTCATTACCCAAACAATGAACATACGAATAATGAACTTACGAATACAGCCATACACGCATTAAGGATAACAATTGATCTGTCTGGATCGGTTTTTTCACGTAATCAGATGCTCCGGCCTCAATACATTTGCCGCGATCCTCTTTCATGGCTTTGGCCGTAAGCGCAATAATCGGTAACTTTTCAAACTGCGGGATCTGTCTGATTCGTGTCATCGCTTCATAACCGTCCATCTCTGGCATCATCATATCCATCAGTACCAGATCAAATTCCGGATTTTTGTCCAAAATCTCCAAAGCCTCTCGGCCGTTCTCAGCAAACGTCACATCCATCCGATAGCCTTCAAGAACACTTGAAAGGGCAAATACGTTACGAATATCGTCATCTACAAGCAATATTTTCTTGCCTTCAAACAACGTTTCTTTGTTGTGTAGTTTCTGTAAGATTCGACGCTTGTCTTCCGGCAAATTGGCTTCTACCCGATGCAGGAACAAAGTCGTCTCATCCAGCAGACGTTCCGGTGACTTCACATCTTTGATAATGATGGATTCCGCATATTTGCGCAGCTTCATTTCTTCCTTGGAATCCAGTTCTTTGCCTGTATAAATTATAATCGGCAGATCGTTCAGATATTCATCATCGCGAATCTGGTCGAGCAACTCAAACCCGGTCATATCCGTTAACATCAGATCCAGTACCATACAGTCATAACGCTGGCTGTGTAATTCATTCAATGCCTCACTACCTGTGGATACAGCGGTGATTGCCACATCATCATGACCAATCAATTCAATAATGGCTTTACGCTGAATTTCATCATCTTCGACGATCAACAGTCGTTTCAATTGATTCTCAGTATATGATTTGATATGCGAGAATGCTTTATCCAGTGAATCCTTGCTCGAAGGTTTTTTCAGATACGCAATGGCGCCCATCATCAGACCTTGTTTCATATCATCAATGACTGAAATCACATGAACCGGAATGTGGCGTGTTGCCGAACTGCTCTTCAGCTCGCCCAGAATGGTCCAACCATCCATCACCGGCAATTGAATATCCAGGATAATGGCATCCGGCAGATATTGACGTGCCATTTCTAGTCCTTTATCACCTTGAAGGGCAACAAGTGCTTTGAATCCTCTTCCTCTCGCCATATCCGTCAAAATATGTGCAAAGTTCACGTCATCCTCAATGATGAGCAGGATTTTGTCACCTTCCATCAGATTCTCCCGATCATCTTCGATCTGCGTGACATCTGGAGTATGGGTAGGAGACAGATCTGTACCCACGCTCCGCTCCGGATCAGGAGAGAGAATCGACTGATGACTTGAAAGCATGGTCCGTGCTTCGATGGACTTTTCATAAAGATCCTCTGAGGATACAGCCGCTTCTCTTGAAGCACCTTCCTCTGCCAAGGCTTCCTCTTCATGATTATCAGGCAGGTATAAGGTAAAGCAGCTACCTTCTCCCTCGGATGATTCCACCTGTATTGCACCACCAAGCAAACGTGCCAGTTCCCTGCTAATGGACAATCCCAGACCAGTTCCACCGTATTTCCGACTTGTGGTCCCGTCTACTTGCTGGAACGCTTCAAAGATCAGATCCGTTTTATCCGATGGAATACCGATGCCGGTGTCTTTTACACTGAATCCGAGATATTCCTGATTGGTGTTCATATAACCCGGTAACTCTTCCGGTTTCATCCGTCGTCCAATCAGACTAACCGAACCTCGATTGGTGAACTTAAATGCGTTCGACAACAAATTCCGTAAAATCTGTTTGACGCGATGACTGTCGGTGTACACCCATTCCGGTAGATCGCTGTCGAAATCGATATTCAAGTTCAGTTCCTTTTTATTCGCCATCGGTCCAAAGTTCTGCTGAACAAAGCTGGTCAGCTCTTCCATTCGAACTGTCTCATAATTGATATCCATCTTACCTGCGTCCACCTTGGACAGATCCAGAATCTCATCAATCATTTTCAGCAGATCCGCACCCGACATGTAGATGGTTTGCGCATATTCCTGCTGTTTGTCAGTCAGATTCCCACCCTTGTTCTCCGACAATAACTGGGACAAAATGAGCAGACTGTTCAATGGTGTACGGAGTTCATGTGACATATTCGCTAAAAATTCGGACTTGTACTTGCTTGTCATCGACAGCTGTGTAGCTTGCTGTTCCAACTGTGTCTTCGTTTTCTCAATTTCGTCATTTTTCTCTTCAACTTCACGCACCTGCTCTTCAAGCGCCCGCGTCTTGGCAATGAGTTCCGTATTGAAATGCTCCAGTTCTTCCTGCTGACGCTGCAGCAATTCCTCGGAACGTTTAAGCGCTTCTGTCTGCTCCTCCAGATTCTCATTGGAACGACGAAGTTCTTCTTGCTGTGTCTGCAATTCTTCCGATTGAACCTGCAGTTCCTCTGTCAGTGCCTGGGATTCACGCAGCAGCTCCTCCACACGCAAACGACGTCGAACGTTATTCAAAATTACGCCCAGGTTCATAATCAGTTGTGTGAATAACTGCTTGTGCAGTTCATTGAAACCTTCAAAGGAAGCCACTTCAACCACACCAATCAGTTCATCTTCAAACACGACAGGATAGATCATGATACCCGCAGCACGTGTTGAGCCTGAAGCTGAACCAATATGCACGTAATCTTCGGGCGTATTTTCCAGAATAATCGGTGTCATATCCAGCGCGGCTTGACCAATCAGGCCTTCCCCGATGCGATACATTTCCTTACCAACATCTTCGTTCTCTTCAAATGCGTATGCACCGTAACGTCTCAGTTCGTCGGGATGTTTCTCCTCATCGATCAGATAGACGACACCCAACTGAGCACCAAGCACAGGTGTGAACTCACTGATAAACATCTGTGAAATTTGGCGAATGGAGCCAATCCCCCGAAGCAGCTCCGGGACTCTTGCGATGTTCGAACTCATCCAGTTTTGATCCTGCTGAGCCTGCACATAAGCCCTCTCGATCTCCAGTTTTTCTTCCAGATCACTGGATACATCTTTGAACACACTGGCAATCTGACCAATCTCATCGGTTGATTTGACCTGTATGCGCCGAATGGTTCGGTAACGCCCTTTACCAAAGCTGGTAATCATCATAGATACAGTGTTCAGACCCCGTGTAATACTCGGCAGCACCCACAGAATGACACCCAATGCAAGCAACAACCCGGCAATCATGATACTTATCGTGATCTGTACTGCTCTCGTATACGCTTCGTTAGCGTTCTTGATCTCAGCATCAATCTCTTGGTCCTGATAACGTGAAAGAGCATTCAAACTATCCACAGTTTCTTTTTGCACCGCGAGTCCTGTTGAATTGCGGTAGTTATTCGCATCTTCTACCCGGTTTTGGGACATCAGGTTGATCTGTCTCGTTGCATAAGATGTATAAGCGGTCCACGCCGTATTCACACGATCCACCAGTTGATGTTCAGGTGCACTGTCTGCCCGGTTTCTCACTTCTGCGAGGTAACCATCCCCCCGATCCTTCATCTCCTTCAGGTCACCCTCAGCAGCATTAATCGAATTGTTCGGATTCAATAACAAGTTAGCCAGCACTTTGGCTATATCATTGACCTCTCCACGTGCAGCAGAAGTGAACCTTACTTTGAGATAACGTTCCTGATACATCTGATCAATCTGTTGATTACTGCTGTTTAACCGTTCATAACTCACAAACGTGAGCACGATCAAAATGGCCATCAGAGCGGTAAAACCAATCAGCAGTTTATTCCTGATCTTCATTCATCCCCCGCCCCTTTATTCAAAGTAATCCAGACCAGACATTTATCATCATCCCGCTCTTGGGGAATTTCGTCGTCAAAAAACATGGCCTGCATAGCAGCTTCATTCCACTGATGTGAGCCGGTCAGTTTTTCGATCAGGAATTCATGTTGTTCTTCCTGCCCGCCCTGAACAGCTTCCAATAATCCATCCGTATAGAGTGCAATATGCCCGTCACCCTCATAATGGATCGTTTGTGGTTCAATATCCATCTTGTCAAATAAACCAACAGGACAGCAGACGCTGTCAAATGTGGTGACACTGCCGTCGTTTCGGAAAAATAAAGCAGGTGGATGCCCTGCATTAACATAATCAATACGTTTCATCCGTGTATCAACGACCAGATAAATTGCCGTGAAATAATACTGCACCAATTGTTTTTCCAGATGGAGCTGGTTAAAACGACGGTTCAACTCCTGAATGACCTTCTCTGGATCCACATAAGTGGTAACCGTATCTTTCAACACAGAAGCGATAAACATGGTAAACAGGGATGAAGATATCCCGTGTCCCATCATGTCGAGCAGCAGTACTCCGTAACGGCCTTCCCCAAGGGGGTACCAAGAATACAGATCACCCGCAAGCTCAAAGGATGGTTTATAGATGGCATGCACTTGGAACAACGGGTCCCTAATTGCCGGACTTAATACAGCATTTTGGACCATCGCTGCCAACTTGAGCTCATCCTGAATACGTTGATCACGCTCTTTATGCCAATCCTTCTCCTGTTTCAAACGAAGTGCGAGTCGAATTCTGGCCATCAGTTCGACTTTATTAATCGGCTTGGTCACATAATCAGATGCACCAGCATCCAATGCTTCGGCAAGTTTCTTGGAGTCTCCGATGGCAGTCACCATAATAATCGGTATATCCTTCAGATTCTCAAATTTCTGCACAATACTGCAGGCTTCGATACCGTCCATCTCAGGCATCATCATATCTAGCAAAATCAGGTCAATATCCGACGGTCTTGGACGAAGTTCGTTGCTTTCCTCCCCAATTCCTAACACTTCAAACATTTCCATGGCGGAACTCGCCGTTACAATGTCACGATAGTTTTCTTTTTTCAGAATTTCTCGAATGATGATGACATTCGTCGGATTGTCGTCAACAATAAGTATTCTCATTGATATCTCCTTATCTGTGGCGTCCGGGTTTGTCGATTCTTATTAGGTTAAAACAAACGTTGATTATACAAATTTTGCATACAAAACGGCAGTAGACATAATAATTCCTAGTATAACTATAATCGTAAAAACAAAAAACTTCTATCAGTAAATGGCACCATCGTAGGGGAATATCCCCGCGACTCACCCTGTTTTTGCAGCGTCCTGATCCCGCTTCCAAACTTGCAAAAACATAGATAAGGAATGGGGAAAGCCCCATTCCTTATCTATGTTTTTGATTAAGCATTTTACATAAATGATTCAGAAGCTTGTCCATGTTCAGCAAACTTCAACTTATCGAGTTAATCTTTCTTTTTAGCAATAACGAGTACTTTACCCTTGTCGAGTTCACTCTCGTAGAAGTCCGCTTCGGCTTCGGTAAAGCCCATCGAAACAATTTTGGCCCGGAGTTCATCACCACGTGAGCGGAACAGATTCGCCAAGGAATCAAATACGCCTTCTTCCTTTATGCCAATTTCTTTGGCATCTGCTGTATCGGCAATTCGATCTGTACGATCCTTCTCATGGGCGAGAACAAAGATTTGATCAGCAAGGTATCCGGTAATCTGCAATTCTTTCACCGCTTCTACCGCCTGGACTCCGTTTTCTACCACTTTTGCATAAGCTTGCTCATTGGTTGAATTCATCGTTTCCACTCTCCTCTGATTTAATCTTCTGTATCGAGCTACTTAGTATATAACCATACTATATGGGTTTGAAACGATTTATTAATAACCAATCCTAGGAAACTGTGTCATCAAAAAGATCAATGCCTTCAATCTGATGAGATCCTGACTTCATATATACCTTCAGAGCCTGGTCTCCACGGAGAAACACTTCTCCATCCTCTGCCACATAATAAGGTTTCCCTAGAGCATGATGGATCGCTTCAATATTCATCTCAATTCTCTTTCCGTTTAACATGATGTGATTCTCAGATGCATCGATATGCACATATTGAATGACATCCGTATCTTCACACAAGCCAACCTTCACATCATGAAAGTGATATTCAGGACATCCCAGATAAGGATCTTCCTGCTTATGCCCCGGCTGGCCCTTATTGGCCAACAAATCATCCATGGTGTCATCCAGAGAAATGCCATTCAGAGTCCGAAAATGCTGGAAAGTCTCGGATCGATCAACAGCCAGAGTTACCTCTGACGCCTTCTCTTCCATTGCCGTCCATTGCATATCGTGAGCAGCGGGTACCGCTGCCGGTTGAACGGAAAAGGGAGAAATTACGCTAAACATCACAAGCAGTAGTTTCATCATGATTCTCACCCTTTCATCAGGTTCATCACCGCTCTGAAGGCTTCTTCATGGGTTACAAAGCGGTCATGTTACTTGCGCATCCGTTGCCATACGTTCGCTGCAACATCAACATACTTCATCCAGTTTTTCCCGCCCTTAGCTTCACCATTATATGTAGCTTCATAGGATTGCAGGGTACGATCCGTTGATGTAGCAGGCGGTGCAGTTACATGAACCGCTTCAGCATGCTTGGTCTGTTCAGCGTTGTTACGTTTGGTCTGAAATTTCGCCATCAGCGTTGTGGAAACTTGTTTGGCTGCTGCCGTCACTTCATTTAACACTTCTCCCAGATTCTCAACAGATTCCATAACAGGATCAATTTTTTTCATTTTGTGTTGTACATCCACCGTAATATCATTGGCATGTCTTACCGTCTGCTTCACTTCATAACTAAGTTCGTCAATGGTTTTCTGTACCTCCTGCAATGTCTGTGAGACATTGTCCAAAGAACCCTGAGCGGATTTCAAGGTACGAATTAAAAAGAATACCAGTACTGCAAATGCCACTGCAATCAGGGCCACGCTAATTTGATAGATCATAGAAGAACCTCTCTTTCCATATGTGCATCAGTTTGTTATTGCTATAGTTACCCGGCGATTTCCCGGACGAAACAATATTATATATCCCTTCATATATGCCTTCGCTTGGAAAAAAAACCAATGTTTCAAGCGGTTAGCACTCGGTTAAAGTTAGACTACACAAGGCGGTGAGGTGAACACAACTCACTCCACAATCAATTATACGAAAGGATGAATACTTATGTTGAAATGGTCTGTATTATTTCTAATTATTGCACTGGTAGCAGGTATTTTTGGATTCTTCGGTATTGTTGAAGCAGCTGCTTCAATCGCGAAAGTACTCTTCTTCATCTTTGTTGTACTGTTCGTAATCTCCCTGATTACGGGACGTAGCCGAATGCGATAACCTCAGGCTCTGATATGACTGAGTGTTTACTAAACGATTACATACAAAAGCCGATCGTGCTCCCAAGCCGATTGGCTTTTGTGCGTTCAGGCATAGGTCAACTTTTCTATATTATGTATTGCACTCCCTTCTGCTTTATTCCAATCCGCTCTCGTATGAATCCCAAAAAAAACAGGACCTTTTTGAGATAGCCAACCCGGTTTTATCCCACTGAAGTATGATATTTACAGGCTTGCTATATACCCACATATGAGCCAGTTGACACTGGAGAATGCAAGAAAATATTGTTATAATTTGTGATTCATAAGGGTGCTTGCTTGGTTACTTGTAATCAGGACAACATTTTACATACCTACCGAGGAGGAAAAACAAAATGAAAAAAATCGTAAGTTTTGCCGCTGCTTTAACGTTGATGGGTTCGATGGCTGCCGCTGCGGGTGCTGAGGAAGCGGTTACTGGAACGGTAAATCCGGAAACAGGAACTGAGGCTACAACAACGACAACGACCACAACAACTCCAGCTGTTGAAGTGAACAAACCTGCTGTAGAAACAGTAGAAGGTACTGCTGAGACTGTAACAGGTACAACAGTAGACACTACAGGTGCAGAAGGTACTTCAACTACAACTGAAACGCCAGCTACGACTACAGATGAGAAAATGTTTGAAGAGCCACTCGTAAAACCAGGTGATGAAGTACTGGCACCAACGATGTTGCTGAACCTTCTGGAGCGCACTTGGTTCTATGATGCACCTAACGGTAAACCAATCGGTGCATTAGGTTCCCAAGTCATCGATACAACAGGTGAAGTGGTTGATGGATTCGATGGCGGCGAGTGGGTACAAGTATACACTTGGAAAGGCAAAGCGTGGATCCACGTTGCCATTCAATAACATCGTATAATCGTTCTAATGATAAGTAAAGAGGACAGCACGCACAATTGCGGCTGTCCTCTTTTCATTTTCCAAGATGTTCACTCCCTGTTCAAGGGTTCCTTGTGACTTCTTCCGTCTTTGGTTCCACATGTACATGTACATGCATGATGTTATGCGATCGCTTCAACCGCTCTTCAACACGGTCACAGATCTGATGGCCTTCAATCAAGCTTAGGCCTCCGTCCACTTCAATGACTACATCCACAAGTACATGACTGCCGTGCACACGTGCCTTCACGTCCTTGATCATCTCAACACCGGGAACGCGTGCTACGGAGGATCTGAGATCCGTCAGTTCCTTCTGGTCAAATCCGTCGGTAAGACGATGTGTAGAATCCCGAAAAATCTCCCAAGCCGTTTTGCAGATCAACAGACCTACAGCAATGGCAGCTACTTTATCCAGCCATGGAAGTCCAAACTGCGCACCTATAATTCCAATTGCAGCGCCTATGCTGACCCAGGCATCGGAACGATTATCTTTCGCCGCGGCCATCAGAGCCTGACTATTAATTTGTTTTGCCAGACGGTGATTGTAACGGTACACGCCTAACATCACCACAGCACAGACTACAGCCACCGCTGCCGCCCACAGGTTTGGAGCAACAAAGGCTCCTTCATACCAGGAGCGAACGGCTTCAACCAATACTTGCAGCCCAACCATAGCCATAATAAATGAAGCTACCAAAGCAGCAACCGTCTCCGCTCTAAAATGACCATAGGCATGATCCGAATCAGGTGGTTTCTGGGAGATCCGAAGCCCAATCAGTACAGCAATGGATGCTACAATATCTGTAAGGTTATTAAAACCATCGGCCAGCAAGGCGCTGGAAGCAAATAAATATCCACAGATCAGCTTAAAAGCGGACAAGACGAGATAGGCTACGATACTAACCCAAGCCCCTCGCTCCCCTTTTCGAATTTCTTCATAAGCGTTCAAACCGGGCGACACCCCTTTAACGTTTCGTATTACGGTTTTTCCATGTTACCAAATGCGGAGCGTGTGGGTCTACAGAAACAGTGTTGCCAGGTTGCATTGCTGTAGGCAAGCCGAAACAAAGTTGCCAGACGGCAGGGCTGTAGTTATTGAGAAAAAATGTTGGCCTGGGTAAAACCAAAGGTTTTGAGCATTTTATCAGGTTGCCCTTGTGGGGCTTTTATAAAACGTATAAAATAGGTACATCCCGTCCAATCTGGACGGCTCACTGTAAGACCGGGAGGGAAATAACGATGAGCGAAAATAACGAACCGAAAAAGGTCAGTTTGCAGGATGCTATACGCCAAAAACTGGCGCAAAAGAAAGAACAAGCAAATTCTGGTAACCAATCCAGCGCCTACTTTGAAGGCGGACCTAAAGCGATGAAGAGTCAAAACAACAAAAAGCCTAACAACCAACGTCGCCGTACTGGTGGATCTTAGGTCTTAAAGCCGCCGAGAAACCATTGAATTACAAAAAGAACCGCAAGCCCTCTTCACAGAGGCTTGCGGTTCTTTGGTGTTCCTATAATCATGTGCCGCAGATGATGCTTAGATTAAGCTTCTACCGGATACATTTTATTGCGCAGTTCTTTGATTTCATCACTTTCCAGATATTCGTCATAGCTCATTTGGCGATCGATGATGCCTGTTGGCGTAATTTCGATAATCCGGTTAGCAATCGTTTGGATGAACTGATGGTCATGGGATGTAAACAGCATTGTGCCGTCAAAGTCAATCATACCGTTATTCAGTGCTGTGATGGATTCAAGATCCAAGTGGTTCGTTGGCTCATCCAGAATCAGTGCGTTTGCACCTGTCTGCATCATTTTTGCCAGCATACAACGAACCTTCTCCCCCCCGGAGAGTACGCTAGCCTTCTTCTGGGACTCCTCACCGGAGAACAGCATACGGCCCAAGAATCCACGCAGATACGTTTCATCCTGATCTTTCGAATACTGACGGAGCCAATCCACGAGAGTCATGTCTACACCGTCAAAATACTGAGAGTTATCTTTCGGGAAATAAGCCTGAGTCGTCGTTATACCCCAAGTATATTCGCCGCTATCTGCTTCGGTTTCACCCATGAGAATATCAAATAACAGTGATTTGGCATTTCCGTTCGGGCCAACAAATGCAATTTTGTCACCTTTGTTCACCACAAAGCTCACATCATTCAACATTTTCACACCATCGATGGATTTGTCAATACGATCTACCGTCAGCAATTGTTTACCTGCTTCACGTTCAGGCTTGAAGTTGATGAACGGGTATTTACGGTTGGATGGACGAAGGTCATCCAATGTGATTTTGTCGAGTGTTTTCTTCCGGGAAGTCGCCTGTTTGGACTTCGAAGCGTTCGCAGAGAAACGTTGAATAAAGGCTTGTAGCTCTTTAATCTTCTCTTCTTTTTTCTTGTTGGCATCCCGCTGCAGAGCAAGTGCCAATTGGCTGGACTCATACCAGAAGTCATAGTTACCTACGTACATCTGGATTTTACCGAAGTCAATATCTGCGATATGCGTACATACCTTGTTCAGGAAGTGACGGTCATGGGATACCACAATAACGGTACCTTCATAATCCATCAGGAAGTTCTCCAGCCATTGAATGGATTCGAGATCCAAGTGGTTGGTAGGCTCATCGAGCAACAGGTTGTTTGGACGGCCAAACAACGCTTGTGCCAGCAATACACGGACTTTTTCGTTTCCGCTCAGCTCTATCATTTTTTTGTCATGCATGTCACGAACAATGCCAAGACCGATCAGGAGCGCCGCTGCATCTGGTTCAGCATCCCAGCCGTTTTGCTCAGCGAATTCCCCTTCAAGCTCACCTGCACGCAAACCGTCTTCTTCTGTGAAGTCTGCCTTCGCATACAAAGCATCCTTCTCTTTCATGATGGAATACAGACGACTATGACCCATAATTACCGTTTCGAGAACCGGATACTCATCATATTCAAAGTGGTTTTGCTTCAAAACGGCCATACGTTCGCCCGGGGTGATGTGCACCTCTCCCGAGTTGGCTTCAATCTCACCAGACAAAATTTTCAAGAATGTTGATTTGCCGGCTCCGTTGGCGCCGATCAGGCCGTAACAGTTCCCTGGCGTGAATTTGATATTTACATCTTCAAAAAGTGCACGTTTTCCGTAGCGGAGCGTGATGCCGCTTGTACTGATCATTAAGCATACCATCCTTTATTGGTTAATCTGCATACTGCATGAATAGCAAGTTGCGTAAATCATGGATTCAATATCCCGATGCCTATTCTGGCACCATATTATAACACAAAAAAGCGGCAAATTCGAAAATTGGCCGCTTTTTACTTATTAAAGATTTGGTAAATGTACTGTTCATGCAGGCATACCCCTACATTAACATATTTGGCTCACTTTTGTTAGCCCTGTTTACCTTCCTCGTGGTGAATGCGGAGTGTTTCGCCATGACCAAGCACCCGAATCCGCTCTTTACCAATGCCTAAACGTTCACGTTCAACTTCCAGCCGATCCAGCGCTTCCTTGGGCGTATCATCCGCCAGCTTGAATGTGCCGTAATGCATTGGAACCATGAGCTGTGAACCGGATTCAACGAACCCCTGCAGCGCTTCTTCGGGTGTCACATGCTGAGAAGTCATGAACCATTCCGGATCGTAGGCACCGATGGGCATCAGGGTAACCCCAATGTCAAAGCGTTCTCCAATCGTTTTGAAACCCTGGAAGTAACCTGTGTCACCCACAAAATACAACACAGGCGGACCGCCGGATGTTTTGGATGTTTCGTCCTTCCCTGATTCCGTGGATGATTCATCCTGATTGTTCGTTGTTGCAGCACTTTCCGCTGCTGAATTCGTTGCCGAATGATTCGATTCCAATACATAACCGCCCCAATGAGACGTATTGGTATCAAACAACGTTCGGCGCGTCCAGTGCTGTGCAGGAACAAAAGTTATTTTGACTCCGCCAAGTGTCATATGATCCCACCATTTCATCTCCTGGCATCGATGAAATCCTTTGCGAATCATCTTGCGCTTCAGACCATCGGGTACGATGAGCAACGTCTTGGCTGTAATCAGCTTACGCAAGGAAGCCAGATGCAGATGATCATAGTGGGAATGGGATATCAGAATCACATCCAACGGTGGAATATCCTGAATCGGAATGCCGGGGGCACCGAGCCTTCGTTGAAATCCCATTTTTTCGGCCCAAACCGGGTCAGTCACGATGTTCAATCCATAATATTGAATGAAAAACGTGGAGTGTCCAATCCAGGTAATACTTGTGTCATCCCTGTTGGCATGCAGATAATCCAGTTCAGGCGGGTGTTTGGGCACGGTGTAGGAGTAGTCCTTCACTTTGCTCCGCCGTTGCTCCCTCCATTGTTTGAATTCCTTCAGCGTTTTGTCCGTACTTACATTATCGATATTGTTATAACGGATTTTCGGCATGAAAGGGCCCTCCTCCCTTCCTCATTTCTTAACAACAGATTACCCCAAACGGGAATGGACGTACCAACCAATCAATCCTTTGGGTTCTTATATACGGCCAGATATATAAACAGAAAAACAATAGCAGCCGCAATGATCAGTGGAGGAGCGTACATAATGGTGAATGTCTCAAAAAAGCTCAATCCGGTTATACCGGGTATCCCCGTGACTCCCTCAGTAGTGACCATGAACAGACTCATCCTTTCTTTTTACCAGAATTACCCCGCACATAATTGGCATCAAACAGGAACAGCTTCATAATCAGCACAAGCGAAGGAATGAGCACGAGTAACCCCAGACTAAACGCTGTAATGAGCGCAATCCCCATCGTGCGATTCGTAAAGCCGTCGTAAATATTGATGTACGGATACAATATGTACGGAAGGTGAGATCGCCCGTAACCATACCAGGCAAAGGCAAACTGAAGCATGACAGCAACAAAACACCAACCCAGATATTTACTTTTCCACACCAGCGACACAGCAATGACAAAACAAATAAACGAAGCGATGAACATCCACGAAATATTTACCATCTGCTCAAAGTGTGCGGGATTCTGTTTGTTAATCTGCAGAAAAGCCAGAAAGCTTGCAAAAATGGTAGGCAAACTCCAGAGCAGCGCGTACTCTCGAAGCACCTCATATGCCGGCTCATCCCCCGCCCGTTTTGCATAATAGGAAAGAAACATCGCCGAGATGTACAGCACACTAACCAGTGCAAGCAAAACAACCGACCAGGTATAGGGATTCGTCAAAAATTCACGCCAGCGAAAAAACACCTGATCGCCCACCTCTTCAATGATCCCGCCTTCGGATATCGCCAAAATGGTAGAGAACACGGCTGGAATCAGCAATCCCGTCGCTCCATACAATGCCATGTAGATCCGGCTGTTCTGCCCATGGTTGCCATAGGTATTGTAGGCGTAATACACGCCCCGGATCGCAAGCAGTACAATGGCCAGGGAACCCGGAACCAGCAAAGCAGTCCCGTAATAAAAGGCGCTATCCGGATAAAACCCGACCAGTCCGACCACAAAAAAGATCAAAAACACATTCGTCACTTCCCACACGGGAGACAGGTAGCGCTGAATGATGTTATGAATTTTGTTCTCATGCCCGGTCAAAATGCTATAAAAGCTGAAGAACCCGGCGCCAAAATCAATCGAAGCAACGATCAGGTAACCGAACAAAAACGTCCACAATATTGCGATGCCTGCAATTTCGAAACTCAATGCACGATCCCTCCTTCAAGCCCCAGAGACTCTAGTTCCTTCTCTGCTTCCTTGTTGCGGAACAGCTTGCTGAGTACCCGAATGCACGAGAAACACAGGATCAGATACAGCAAGATGAACAACACTAACATCCATCCTACCGAAGTTGACGTCGTGGCTGCTTCCGCCACCTTCATATATCCGCGTAAGATCCAAGGCTGCCTGCCAACTTCAGCGAACATCCACCCCAGCTCGATTGCAATCATGGCCAGTGGCCCCAGCAAAACAATGCCAAGCAGCAGCCACTTGGGATAGGGCTTGCGCCCTGGCAACCAGCGCCGCAGTACATATAACACAGGAATCATCAGGATGATCACTCCGGTGGTGACCTTCAGGTCGAACATATAGTGTATGGATAGTGGTGGTCTCAGATCCGCCGGAAATTCTTCGAGACCCTTCACTTCCGTATCTGGACGATTACCCGCCAAAATGCTAAGCGCATAGGGAATCTCAATGGCGTATTTCACCTCATTGTTCTCATCCAAAATACCCCCATAAACGAGCGGTGCCTCCTTCATCGTCTTGAAATGCCATTCTGCGGCAGCCAGCTTCTCCGGCTGATATTTCGCCAGGAATTTACCGGAGGAATCGCCGATCATGACGGTACTAATGGCAAATACGAGCGCAGATACCGTCGTGAGTTTCAGTGCTTTTTTGTAATACACATGATCCCGTCCCCGAAGTAAACTGAAAGCGGCTATCCCCGCCAGAATACCTGCACTCAAGGTGTAGGATGAAGCGAGTACATGGGACACTTTGGTTGGCGTTGCCGGATTCAACATGGCAGCAATCGGATGAATGTCCTTCATGATGCCATTAATCAGGGTGAATCCCTGAGGCTGGTTCATGAAGGAGTTGACCGTTGTAATGAAAATCGCAGATGCAGATGAGCCGAGAGCTACCGGAATCAAAAGCAGCATATGCGTATATTTCTTTTTGAAACGATCCCACGTATAGAGGTAAATTCCAAGAAAGATCGCCTCTATAAAAAAGGCAAACGTCTCCATGAACAGCGGCAGGGCGATTGCCTGACCCGCTACTCGCATAAACATCGGCCACAGCAGACTGAGTTGTAATCCGATCGAGGTGCCTGTAACAACGCCAACGGCAACGGTGATAACAAAACCTCGCGCCCACCGGCGTGCCAGCAAGGTGTAATGCATATCATTGGTTCGTAGTCCTCGCCACTCGGCCAAGGCAATCATAAGCGGCACGCCTACACCGATAGAGGCAAAAATAATGTGTACAAACAGGGTAAGGCCGGTTAGTATCCGGCTGAGCAAAACAGGGTCCAGGGATGACATGGTTACACTCCTCTTTCACATAATCGTTATGTACGACAGCAGTTACTCTGCTTGAACATGTATCTCAATAACTCATGATTCGGATGATGCTCTTCACAACGGCATACAGCACAACCACAGCTGCAACCAGACAGACGATGATGAGTGTTTTCTCTTGTTTACGGAACATATACCTGCCGTCCTCCTTTTGCATGGGATGCAAATTATGGCTCTATAGACAGTTTGCAAAAGAAGTTGTTTTTTTATCCGGGGAAATTGAAAAACAAAAAAAGCCTTTCCCCTTATCACGCTCACGCGCTGAAGGGCAAAGGCTCTATTCGTAGGTCTCGTACATAAACTTGGTTCATAAAAAAAGTGAAATACATTTCTTCATCCAATCTTAAATTCACACCAATACGTCCTGCTTGGGCAGTCGGACCTTGAACGTACTTCCTTTGTCCGGTGCAGATATAAAAGTCAGCGTACCCTTGTGATCTTCTACAATTTTACGGGAAATGTACAACCCAATTCCTGTTCCACCAATCTGCCGATGATCCGAATTATCGACCCGATAGAATTTATTAAACAGCATGTCCTTCTCTTGCTCCGCAATACCTATTCCGTAATCACGCACATCAAGACATAACCATTCCTCTTCTTCCCATAACGTAATATCAATACGATCGGCTCCCGGAGAATACTTAACTGCATTGCCCACCAGATTATGCAGAACCTGAACCATCCTGTTCTGGTCAGCATAAGCAAAAAAGTCTCCATTAAACGTATGCACGTAGATACGTTGGGCAGACTTCATATTCCACTGTTCGGCAACCCCTTCTACCAACTCAACCAGCGGTACATACGTCATGTGGTAAGTCATACCTTCGTTGTCGAGGCGCTGAATATCCAGTACATCATCAAGCAAACTGCTCAGCCGCTTGCCCTCCGAAGAGATGGTCTGCATGAATTCCCGCTGCTGAGCTGCCGGAAGGTCATACATCATCATGAGTTCCACATACCCCATAATGGTGGCTACAGGCGTTCGAAGCTCATGAGATACCACACTGATGAGCTCATTTTTCATCCGATCCAGCCGTTCTTCTCCTGTCCGGTCACGAAACACCAGCAGAAACCCATGGTTTTTACCCGGGACATCCATCTGCTTCATGTACAAGGAAAAAACACTTTTATCCACATTATTGAATATAAATTCGGTCTCGATAAAAGCCGTTTCTCCATTCAGGAATGCTCTCGTCTGTTCCATCAGATTGAAGTTGTCCGTTAATACCATCGTATCAATCGCCTGCGCCAAATCCTCAATGGATCTTCCCATAAAATCACCCAAACCAAACATCTCTTCTATCCTTCGGTTGACGATGGTTATGGTCCCTGATCGATCAGACATCACGAGCCCTTCTCGTACGGATTCAATAAATTGCTCACTGATATCTCGCTGTTCCTGGATCGCAATCTTCTCATTGAACAACTCCGAGTTCAGCTTCTCCAGCGCAAGGGCATGACGTACACGATCTTCTTCTGCTCTGGTCCGCTCCGTAATATCCTTAATAAACAGGTTATATAATGTCTCATTTTTGCCCAACTGGATCTCAACAATTTTGTACTCAATCGGAAATACGGAACCATCCCGGCGGATACCTGAAATTTCTTCAACGATGGTGTATCTTTTACCTTCAATATATTCAAATCGCTCCAGCAAATTCTTGATCTCACTGCAGCTGGCCCCTTGAAAAAGAGATGGTGCTTCCTTGTGCAGGATCACTTCTTCCCGAAGCAATCCAAACATTCTTTCGGCCTCCGGATTAAACTCAACGATGGTTCCATTCGAGTCTACAGCGATAATCGCATCTATTGACGATTCAATAATTGCACGTTTGACTTCTTCACTATTCTTGAGTTCCTTGGTCCGCTCTATGACCCTGTCCTCCAGCGTTAACTTATCGTGACGAATCTGTTCGAATTGTTCCAGCAGTACATCAGCCATTTTACGCAAATTACCAATAAGAATCTGCACTTCAGTTACATGGCTCGTTGGCCACTCCATCTTCCCATTTCGAAACAGCAACCTCGGAAGAGAACCTGTCATTCTGGTTAGTCTTAAGAGTGGACTAACGACCTTACTGCTCAGAGGAGCCGCTACAATCATGGAAGCCACGATGATCAGGAACAGGTATTGCAATGTGGTAAGATAGATCGATTCTATTCGAGGATAATACTTGGTTGAGCTGGTCTCAATGAATACCCGATAAGGTGTTACAGCTGTCATCTCCGCTTCATAGATGAAAGATGCCTGTTTCCAGTGATTCAATACAGCACTGTAATGAATATTCTCAGAGCTTAATAGCATAAGGTTATCTTTCGACTTAAGGAGACTGTATCTATCCATGTCCAGATACTCACCAGCCTGTAGTGTATTCAAACCAGAAGTAACGACTGTATCATTCCGATTCAGCAGAATCACATTCACACCCAATAAATGATGATACCGTGCCATGTTCTGATCCATATTCTCCGAGGTAACATACTGTTCGTCCAGATCCTGAACAACAGCACTTGCTGCATGTTTCATATCAAGTATAATGGCATCATTCATTTGACTTAATTGTCTGCGGCTATCTGCGGATAACAATAGGAGAGAAACAAACACCACAAAGGCGACTACGTATTTAAATGCGATTCTGGTGATAGGAATAGTTCCTGTACGTTTTGATTTGTGCTCACCCGTAGTAATCCAGAAGTCCACCACAATACCCGCGATCAACGCATTCACCATACCAATCACGGCAATATACATATACTCATACTTCAAATCTTCTATATTCAGTCCCAATAAATAATGTCCGCAATAGATGACGGGAAGCAGCATCACTACCCAGAAGACAGCATTAGCCTTGATTAGGCTGCCATTCTTCCAACGCAATTGCCAACCGATCATCCAGATCAGCTCAATGAAATGCGCAATCATTACCGTTAAGTTCCGCGGCTCGAAGCCGACAACGGTGGTATTTAACAGATAGATGACTGTAAGGGTGGCAAAACCATAGATGGCCCCATGCAAACGAAGAGCTATGAGTGCTGCTGCGCTGCCAACCATAAACTGCACGCCATAGAATAAGGTAAGTGGAAAAATAGTACTTAGTGAGCCAAGAATGATCAGTATGCTGGTTCCAAACCAGGGTATCCTTAGCTTCAGCACGACCCACTCCAGCAGCTGTTTTGCCTTTATAAGATCCATAAGCAATTGCCCTCATGGATCATTTTTTCTTCTGTTTTCAACAACAACGTTGGTTCCCCCTATAAACTTAAGCGGATACAATCTTACTTTTTTCCCCTCAAATCGTTCTGATCCATTATACTGTAATTAGTACTTGGTGTAGCTTTGGGAAATTTTGATTGATCGGCAACCAAACTGCATTCATGCTAGAATATTGAAGTTCACTCAAAAAGCTTATTTCTTCTCTACATATACATCCTATATTTTGGGATAGAAACATTAAAAAATTTGCGGCATTTATTCGCAATTCACCTTGTTTTTTTAGCATTTTCTTAACATATTATTTTCACCAGGAGTGTGACCCTATGACTATCAAAGTACTTCTTATAGAAGATGAGAAAAATCTGGCCGACATGATTGCTTTCTTTCTTGAGGAGGAAGGATACATCACTGAACGGGTTCATCATGCCCGCGAGGCACTTCAACTGTTTCCACAATTCCAGCCGGATATTGTTGTAACGGATCTCATGCTTCCTGAAATGGATGGAAATGATCTCGTAGAAGCCTTTCGCCAGCACTCCACTGTGCCCATTCTGATGATCTCGGCAAGCACCATGCTGAATGATCGACTTCGCGCATTGCATAATGGTGCGGATGACTTTCTGTGCAAACCATTTAGTTTGAAAGAGTTGGATGCCCGGATTAAAGCACTGCTGCGAAGATCAATTATTTCCTATAAGGATAAACCGGTAAAAGAAGACAAGCAGGCAGAGGTTACTGGACATGTGAATGTGAATGAATACAGGAGAACTCTGTTTGTGGATGGCGTTGAAATCGAGGTCACTCATATTGAGTTTGAGATTATGAAGGAATTGTACCGCAATCCAGGCAAAGTGTTCACGCGCAATGAACTGATGGATCGGATCAAAGGCTCCGAACGTGCCTATCTGGATCGTACCATTGATGTTCATATCTCAAGTCTGCGTAAAAAAATTGAGCCTGACCCCAAGAACCCACGTTATATTAAGACGGTTTGGGGAACAGGCTATAAATATGTGATCTAATATGATCGTAACGCTTGAAGGTTAAACACCTTTGGCCATATCTCTCTTTTATCTCATGGATAAGATGGGTGGTATGGCTATTTTTGAGTTATGGATAGACGACGAATGAAACCAATTTTCCATATCCTTGATTAGTTGATTCGGGTCTTGCTCGTTCCAGAGAATCATCTTCATCTCACCCGTACCTGTAATTTCTTGAAGGTGACGCTTACGAATAAGGGATTTGAAATCCGTAATGACTAGTAACGGAAGTTGTGGCATAAAAGCCCGAATGGCATTTGCTGCTGACACTGCTTCTTCGGCAACCTGATAATCAACAATACAATAACGGGCTTTCCCCCAACTTCCCCGATGTGTTTCTATCGCAGAACCAGATGTTGAGTCCTCAATCCAGTTCCTGAACAATTGAATAATATTCTCATATGCAATACGACGTTTTCCATCCGAGAGCACGGTAATGGGTTCCATAGGTATACCTCCAGTTGATTCTTATCTTTATTGTGCCAATTTTCGTTTAAAAATGTTTGTGCGTGAACATGAAAGAAGTGTTAACAAATTTCGTACTTCTTCACATTAAGTGTTAGACACGTCCACTTCACTTCTGGATGATTTCGCAGATTCCACACATTGATGTAAAATAGAGAAATACCCGTGTGATTTAATTTACGGGAAGTTAAAGATGAATCTGGTACTATAGGAGGTTACATTGATGAATATTGTTTCCATTGAACCAACACCGAGTCCAAATACGATGATGTTACATCTCGATGAACGTCTGGAGGACGGAATTCGCAAAACATATACACTGGACAACGAACGATCTGCTCCGGCGTTCATTCGCCAGATGCTTCATATTCCCGGTGTAAAGAGTGTGTTCCACACAACAGACTTTGTGGCACTTGATCGTAAAGGGAATGCCGACTGGTCCGTTATCTTGGGCGAAGTCCAAAATCGCCTTGGACAGCACGGCATCGATCTGGACTGGATTGAATCCGAAGATGGTTCAGGCGAGCACTTCGGAGAAGCACAGGTATTTGTACAATTCTTCCGAGGTGTACCGATGCAAATTAGGGTCAAGGCCGGGGTCAAGGAAGAACGAATTTCGTTGTCAGACCGCTTTGTCAAAGCCGTAACAGAAGTCGCCAGTGCAACGATGATCAAAGAACGTAAACTGAGTGATTACGGTGTTCGATATGGTGAATTGCCTGATATTGCACGTGAAGTCGAGCAGGAATTGGAAGCCGCTTACCCGCCGGAACGGCTGGAGCAAGTCATTAAACAGGCCATTGAACATGGTACCAAATCCGAAGAGTTCGTCGAGCGCCGCCGTGAATTGGATGGAGCCGAACTTGAAGAGGCTCTGCGAAACGAGGACTGGAATGTTCGCTATGCGGCATTTGACAGCATGGAGCCTACGGCAGAAAGACTGTCTCTCGTAGCCCATGCCTTGCATGACAACAAAATGCAGATACGTCGCTTGGCTGTCGTATACCTGGGTGACATTCGCACACCGGAAGCGATGGAATTGCTGTATGAAGCACTTCAGGACAGTTCTCCTGCGGTACGCCGGACTGCCGGGGATACCTTGTCGGATATCGGTGATCCTGCCGCCACTCCAGCCATGACAGCTACGTTATCCGATAAAAGTAAACTTGTACGCTGGCGTGCAGCTCGTTTTCTATATGAGGTCGGAACAGAAGAAGCAGAACAAGCCTTGCGCGTTGCAGCTGATGATCCCGAATTCGAAGTCAGTCTGCAGGCCAAGATGGCTCTGGAGCGGATCGAATCGGGCGAACAGGCTGCTGGAACGGTATGGCAGCAGATGGCTGGCCGTAACAAAAAAGAGGAATAGTCGTCTCTAGACCTCACATCCAACAATTGTTATTGCACTGGAAAACCATGCGCGTTATACTGATTGTCTGTTTACTAAACAGAACACACGGTGTTAAGTTGTGTTGTTCATAATTTCATAGACAATAGATACACCTCATCCATTGATGGTGAGGTAGAGGTCGCGGGTGCGATCAGTACGCTGATGGAGGCGCTAAGGAGCCGCTTATGAGATCAGCCGAAAGGTGTACCCGCCGAAGCTCGCTGGACGTTCCTTATACGGTCCAGTGAGCTGGGGCTGCTGTCGAAAGGCGCAGAACTGTCACGGAAGTACATTTCCTTTATATAAAGGTATGAATTCTTCTGTGTTGAGCTATCTTAATCATCTGGGACATGGTGCGGACATTGAAATATTAAAGACCGCAGGCTGATGCCTGTGGTCTTTTTGTTTTTATGAATTCAGGTATCGCAAACATCAGTATATCGAATGAAGGAGTGTTTCCATGCAAGACCGCAGTAACCCAACAACAACTGGACCTTCCCTGAAAAAAGGATTACGCGCACGCCATATGACGATGATCGCCCTCGGTGGCTCAATTGGTACCGGGCTGTTTCTCGCAAGTGGTACCGCCATCTCAACCGCAGGCCCTGGTGGAGCATTAATTGCCTATGTGGCCGTTGGCATCATGGTTTATTTCCTAATGACCAGCCTTGGTGAGCTTGCTACCTTTATGCCGGACTCCGGTTCATTTAATACGTATGCCGCACGTTTTGTCGATCCTGCTCTCGGGTTCGCTATGGGCTGGAACTTCTGGTACAACTGGGCGGTAACTATTGCAGCAGAGCTTGCTGCCGCTACTGTACTCATTAAATACTGGTTCCCCGACAGTTCATCCATGTTATGGAGCTTATTGTTCCTCGTGCTGATCTTTTCCTTGAACGTGTTGTCTGTTAAAGGCTATGGAGAGTCCGAGTACTGGTTCGCCATTATCAAAGTCGCTACTGTTATCATCTTCCTGGCCGTTGGTGTGCTCATGATCTTTGGTATTATGGGCGGAGAAGCGGTTGGTTTCAGTAACTTCACCATCGGTGATGCGCCCATCCATGGCGGATTCTTCGCTGTGCTTGGTGTGTTCATGGCTGCGGGATTCTCATTCCAAGGTACCGAGCTTATCGGGGTAGCCGCCGGTGAAAGTGAAAACCCGCGCGAGAATGTCCCTCGTGCAATTCGTCAGGTATTTTGGCGCATTCTGATTTTTTACATCTTGGCGATTACCGTGATCAGTCTGATCATCCCGTATACGCATCCGAATCTGCTCAAAGGTGACCTGGAGAATATCGGTGTCAGCCCGTTTACACTGGTGTTTGAGAAAGCTGGCCTCGCCATTGCGGCTTCCGTGATGAATGCCGTTATTTTAACCTCTGTACTCTCTGCCGGTAACTCAGGCATGTACGCTTCGAGCCGTGTTCTCTATGCCCTTGCCCGTGACGGTAAAGCCCCTCGTTTCCTCGGCAAGTTGAACAAAAAGGGTATTCCAATGAATGCACTTTTGCTTACAACAGCCGTTGGTATGTTGGCATTCCTTGCCTCGCTGTTCGGTGATGGGATTGTGTACACGTGGTTGCTGAATGCATCCGGTATGTGTGGTTTTATCACTTGGCTGGGTATCGCTATCAGTCATTATCGCTTCCGTCGTGCATACGTTGCACAAGGCAGGGATCTGAGCGATCTGCCTTATCGGGCACGCTGGTTCCCGTTTGGGCCGATCTTTGCCTTTGTCCTGTGTATTATCGTGATCATCGGACAGAACTATCAGGCATTCACGGGTGATCAGATCGACTGGAGTGGAGCCATCGTTGCCTACTTGAGCGTACCCCTGTTCCTGGTATTGTGGCTCGGTTACAAATGGATCAAAAAGACCAAAGTGGTACCGTTACAGGAATGTGATTTCACACCTACGGATTCACCAGCTGATAAGCACTAACGAAGAATCAGGTTGTTTCTGTCCTCTACGTTCTCATGTAAATGGATAGTTTAACTTATACAGTTACTACGATTTAACTTCATATTAAAAAAACCTCCCCGTAGCGTTGCAGTCTTCCTACTGTAGCGAAACGGGGAGGTTTTGTTTTGGTTCGACTCTCCCCCTTCGAACATTTCTGTACGTCCTTTCGTCCCTGTCCATATTTTGTATAGGTCGGTAAGTAGAATAGAGAAAGGTATACTATTTTTCTTGGACAACGGGAGTTGATGTATAATGAAAAAATTCTCTATTCTGCTCGTTCTATTGGGCATCCTGATCATCAGCTTTCCTTTCCTGCGGGAAACGTATTATGACTGGCAGCAAACCCGTGTCATGAACGATCTGGAGCAATTGCAAAACGGCTTGTCTAAGCTTAATCACTCCTTCGAACAAGGCATGCAGGACGCAGCTTCCGCCGAGCCGACTACTGACAATACAGCTACAGTGCAAGAGCTCTCTTCGGATACGTTAGGGATACTATCAATTGACAAGATTGATGTCCGCTTACCGATTCTGGAGGGTGCAACGGAAGCCAACATGAAGGTAGCTGCAACCCATCTTGTTGAAACCACCCGTATCGGGAACAAAGGTAATGCTGCCATAGCGGCTCATCGCGCCCACAAAAAAGGACGGCTGTTCAATCGTCTGGGAGAACTCCAGATTGGTGATTCAATGGAAGTCACCCTGGCAGATCGAACGATTATCCAATACAAGGTAGATCAGATATCCGTTGTGGAGCCAACTGACTTATCTGTGCTGGAGGATCCCGGGCTTGGACAGGTCCTTACCTTGATTACCTGTGATCCACTCGTCAATCCAACACATCGCCTAATTGTAAGAGCTATTGCAGTGAAACCAAATGTTACGGGGACCTGATTCTCCCTAAATATCACCAAAAAATACCCTCTAGCATATTCACACGTCGACGCTAAGTCTTCGTAGTGATTGCTAGAGGGTATTTCTATCTCACACGATGAATTTTAGATACTGCGTGTTTCGATCTAGCGATGAAGCTGTTGTCTGCGGCGGAAGTACATGAATCCCGCGCTACCTAGCGCCATCAGCATCATGCCCACAGCAGTGTAAGCCATTGTGCTCTCTTCACCTGTTTGTGGCAGCATTCCCTGAGATCCAGAATTTCCGTTTGGCTGTGATGCGGAATTTCCATTGCCCTGTGATCCATCTGTATCCGTTCCAGCAGGAGGTGCAAGTGCACCATCCCCATCAGGTGCATCTGTATCCCCAACTGGAGGTGCAGTGTCGTCACCGTTCGAATCGCCTGGTGTCGGTGTCACTCCCCCGGAATCTTCATCTGTCGGACTTTCGGTTCCTCCCCCAGACTCTGTAGGTTCAGTTACAACCGTGCCTGGAACCGACGGAATTGGTTTTCCTGGTTCCGGAGTTACTGGTTTCTCTGGATCTGGTGTTACACCCGTAGTAGGTGTTCCCGGATTATAAGGTCCACTAGACCCACCACCCGATACCGGGATAGCCTGATTTGTTTTTTCCACAACTACAGCTTCGGTTTGTATGTTCGTAATTTCAAATGGTACTGGTGTTGTTTCCAACATGTATCCGTTAGGCGCTTTTATTTCAACCAACTGATATTTATTGATATCCAAGCCTTCAAGTACAATTTCACCTTGTTGATTGGTTGTCAATGTAGCTTCATCTAGACCTGTTACCTTGTGGAACTCCCAATTCCCATTTGCATCCATCAATGCAGTTTGAGCCCGTAATTCAAATACAGCTCCTTGAAGGTGCTGAGTTCGGCCCGCATTGGTTTTAATCAATTTAACAGAACGATCATTTTTTTTATTTTCAATGGTTATTTGAGTTTCCGGTTTGATAATAGATACAAGGGTCTCCGGCTGTTCAATAACAAAGCCTTCTGCCTTGGTCTCTACCAATGTATATGAACCATAGTCCAAACCATCGAATTCAATGACCCCATTTAGGTCGGTTACTTTTGTATCGATGACAATGTTGGAACGATCACGCAATTCGAATTCAATTCCGCTTAGTACGGACTTATCCTTAGCATTTACTTTGGTAACGACAAGTTTACCACCTGCACCCATTGCATTAGACTTCGTCAATGTAATACTCTCCGTCTGATTCTCTACAATCGTAAACGGAATTGGTGTAGCATCCAATTGATAAAACTCAGGTGCCACGACTTCTACCAGCTCATAATCCCCTGGCAACAGTCCACCTTTGGCGATCTTTCCATCTTCCCCTGTCGTTAACTCATCGATTTTCTCTCGCGTTGCGCCGTCCTTGGAGTACAATTCGAAAGTTGCACCCTTAAGTGTCTTCGAGGAGTCCACCGCATCTACCTTGGTTAATTCAAAGCCTTGACGAATCTTTTTATTTTCAATTTCAAAAGCGATATCCGCATCCTTGAATTCAATCGTTTTACCTGATGCAGAGCCATATTCAGGATCAACCAAGTATCCTGCCGGTGCAGATAATTCTTTTAACTTATAAGGTACACCGTTGGTTAGATTGTTTAATCGATAGTTTCTGGAGCTTTCAACCACACCATTCTCGTCCGTTAATTTCAATGTTTCCAGAAGCGTAGTTCCAGACGCATTATAGATTGCAAATATTGCCCCCTCCAGCGGAACTCCTGTATCACTGACTTTGTGAATTCTGATTTTGCCCAGACCTGTAGAGGCTCCTCCACCAGCTCCAGCCAAGGAAACTTTGATTCCCGACTGATTACCTTCTCCGATTACCGAGGAAGATTGGCCTGCAAATTCAACCTTATTCTCAATTCGGGCGCCATGATCGGCATTAATATAAGACTGATATTCCAAAATGAATGCAGTATGGATATCTTTCTTGAAGGTGAAGGTAAATGTATTGCCCTCCACGTCCAATTCATAATCAGCCGGATCAACAAGTCCAGCTTTGGTGGATACATTGCCTGAATTGTTGGCAGGTAAATTGGTTGCATATAATTTCAATGAATCAGCCAATAAAATCTGGTTCTCTGACAAGGTATCTGTTAATTGGTTACCCGCAGGAATGAAAGATTGACTTGGATTGATATTTACCGTCCATGATGCTTTATCCGTTGTACCTTCTTGCTTCCCTGTTTTGCGGACGTATACACCACCGTTGGCAGGTGTAACACTGGCTGATCTATTAAATCGTATTGCACCACCCTCACCATCCGTCAGAACAGCCTGGTTGGCATATGCGCCTGCGACAGAATATGGTCCATCCAGACTTGTTTGGTACTGAATGCGATAAGCCATTTTGCCCATGTTACCCAGATCCAACGCAAAACCTTTACCGTCCGGGTTCAACTGGAATTGACCAGGTGTGAGCAGAACCTCGCTACCCACAGCAGTAACATTATTGGCTCCCTGCAACTCTAACTCATGAACTTTCAATGAGCCGTCTACAAAAGATTGGTCTCCAGTGTAAGCATCCTTAAGAATTGCATCCTGAATATCAAACAAATTGTAGTTTACATCGATTGTCCAGGTGATCTTTTTATCTTTGGCGCTATATTCACCCTTTTTGTTACCATTTTGAATCGTGTAGTCTTGCGGTTTGACCGCAGCAGATTTGGTAATCGCAGTCTGTTTTACATCAGACTCTTCCCAATCGATCTTGGCTGAGTTGCGATATTCATCATTCGTTGGCATACCCGCTGTGGGATCGAAGCTTGTCTTATAAGTAATAACATGCTCCGTACTGAGCGTTACGCCGTCTTTCAAGCGAAGTGAGAATCCTTTTTCATACGTTGGATCAGCCGGGTCTGGAGTCAGTTCAAAGTCCTCTTTGTTAACACCACTTACTTGAAGACTACCCGGAATCAGTTTCATATGTCTGCCTTCGTAATTGTCGGTGATGACGATATCCGTCATGTCCTGCAAATCACGGTTCAAAACAATCTGCCATTCGATTTCTTTTGTGTTGAAGTTTTCACTTTTTACACTCTTTGCAAAAATGACTTCCTGAACGTCTCTTCGGCCTGTTTTGGAAGTACCATCATACATGTTCACTGTGTTCGTAATGGTGTCGTTTGTATAAACACGATGAATCGATTGTGTATCATATTCGATCTCATAGGCCTTTGTAATATCGTTCTTAAAATGTAATCTGAAGCCATTATCGAACCCTGTACCCATCGCTTCGAGTGTGTATTCATTCGGATTGATCAGTGTTCTGTTGGAAGCCGCTCCACTTGCATTAATGTCCACTTGATACACTTTGACGGAATTGTTGATCAGTTGCTGTTTTGCCGTATCAAAGCGGTCTTCAATCCATGCATTCGTTTGCATAATTTCTTGCTGATTGTAGTTATATTGTACTTTCCATGTGATCGTCTGTGTCACCGGATCATACGCACTATCTTGCCCTGATTTGTTCAAAGGCTCATTAAAACTCACACGAACTCGGCCAATATCTGTTTCGTTGTGCTCGCTCTGATCTGTTGTAAGCGCAACCTGGTTTTGATACTCCACGTTGGTGAACGGAGCAGTGGTTGGTGCTTTAACACTTGTCGTATAGGTTACACGATAGGCCTTATCTGTATCTCCCAATTGAATTGGAAAATGTGGTTCCGTTTGAACTACTGGGCCTTCTTTTACAGATCCATTCAATTGCACTTCCAATTCGCGAATTTCGATATCGCCCTTGAGCTCCAGCTCTGCTGGGAACGTGTCTGCAAGAACAGCATTTTTCATAGCCTTCTCGCCTTGGTTAAAATCTACAGTCCATTTAATTTCATCCGAGTTGAAGTTCTCTTTGTTTGCGCTTCCCGATTTCTTCAACTTATCTACGGCTGTGTTGGCAAAATGTACATCAATGATGCCCTGCCCCACGGAACTAAAGTCTATCTGTTGTTTCAAGCCATCTTCCATCTTGCTCTCATCGAACTTAATCCACACGTAGAAGTTACCTTCCAGCTTCGCATGCTCGATCAGTTCATTAAAGGTAAAGATGATTGTGCCATCTGGATTCACCACATACTCCCCAACACCGCCATCCAGATTACCCTTAAGCTGCGATCCGATGATGAATTTATCGGGCAAGTTAAAGGTGAACGTAGAGCCATCACTGTAATTGTGGTTGTCATCTGCAAGTCCCCATGTAAAGACTACAGCCACCTCATCCTGGATTCGTGGTCGAATATCCTCGATTTTATCTCCTTTGACTTCAATCGTGCCATTCCCGTTGTCTTCTGGTGCCTGATTGTACATCTGCACACTGGTAATCAATTGATCTGTAATTACCGGGCCTGCAGCTGCGATTGCTAAACTGCTCTGGTTGAGGTTTCCCTCCCCCTCTTCTTCCGGAGTGGCAGCAACGTCAACGTTGTTGACCTCTTCCGAACCTGCCAAACCTTCTTCTGATGCTGTATCGCTGATTGCACTGGCTGGCAAATTAGTTAATTCATCCTGAGCATGCATTGTTGGTGTAAATATCCAACCCTGCATCATTTGCGTGACCAGTAACAGAGCAATGATCACTATGCTCACTTTTTTCCTCATTGTTTGCATATCCTCCTCGTACGTAGTGTTGGCATACGCCGAAGATTAGAATAGCAAAGCGACATATACAAAAAATAGACAACACTAAAATCCTCGTTTTTGAACACAAAATTGAACACAAAAAAGGATACTCCTCAAGCGGAGCATCCTGTTCAAACGGTTGTTATAGTGTCCAGTTAATTTTGACGCGCAGATCCGTAGTACCTTCCATTTTGGATACATAATAAGATATCGATTTCATGCCAAGTTGGTACAAATCCTGCAAATCTTCAATCAGTCCAGCCTCCGTACCCTTGTACCTGAATGTCAGCGAGGTTCCGCCTTCCTTCAGCTTACTCTGAACTTTGGTCTTCAGCGCAGCATGGCCTTTAACCGCATCCTGTTCATCATACAGGGAATAGTCCAGAGCATGGTACAGCTTCTGATAAGCGGCTTTTTTGCTATCTCCGGCCTTCACCAGCTTTAATAAAGCTTCTCGATATGGGGCGGGCGCAGCGGGGTACTTGCTTTTGCCTGTCCAGATATGGTCACGTGCCATCTCATCATCACTCAGCAAATAGTAGCTGTGGCTAACCTTACCTTTGCGGTCAGGGGTAGGATCATCCCAGGTGGTGTCCATGTGATACCACTTGCCGTCCAGGTTCACGATATTCCAGGCATGAAGCTGCCCGCCCGCTGTACCTTCCACAATCCGGTTATCGATACCTACTCGCTCCAGCATCCGATATGCCAACAGTGAATATCCCTGACAGACGGTACTGCCTGTAACAAGCCCGTCGTAGGCCGTATATTTCTTCAACGAAGTATCGTAGGAAAGGTTAAGCACAATCCAGTCGTGGATGACCTTGACCTTCTCATGATCCGTCATGCCTGGTTTGATGATTTCTTTCAACACGTTTGTGACTTTACGATTCACATAATCGGTCTGCTCCTTGGTCTCCCGATAGGAGAGAGTCACATGCACCTCGGCCGACACATTGGAGCCTTTATAATTAAATGCATAACTTTTAACGGTATATTGGATATAGGGGTCACTCTTCATTGCCTCATCGATGGAGGTTTGTAATTGTTTTTTGAGGCCCTTCACATTGCCTTTGTATGTAAAAACAAGTTCCTCCGTTCGCTGTGACATTGCGGTAAGCAAGGTCTGGCGCAAATCTGTTGCCGTGGATATATCTGATGTTCCTGATGCAGCATACAGTTGATCCAGATCAACCGTACGTGGTAACGCTACAGCAATCAGACAGCCTGCCAGCAGTATGGTGATAATTCGTTTCCCGTTCTTACCCATGAAAGGAACCCACCCTTCTTTGCAAAGTTCTCACGCCCTATTGTATCACAAAAGGCTCTGTCGTCATTCTTCTAGTTTTGTAAAAATTAAATCAAAAGAGACCTTCTATGGAAGGTCCCTTTGATCTTTAGTTCATTGAATCACGATTACCCGTTATCTTCATCCTATGTTTCGTTTGGTCACGATATGAGTGATTCCTCGTCTAATACAGGCGATTACCACTCATAAACGTATCTGTTTTACCTTGAAGCTTCGCCAGCCGTTCCAATACCTGTGACGCTTCAGCTACCGTCACTTTACGTGCAGGCATGAATCGTCCTTCAATCGAAGGAAGCAATCCCAGCTTCAGACTCAGGGAGACCGCTCCCTTACTCGTAATGGCACTAGCATCCGCAATGTTGGGAAGATCCGATGGCAACGTATAGAATCCGGCCAGCTTCTCATAGCGTAAAATACGTACAAGCAGCACTGCCAATTCTTCACGTGTCATCTCTTCCTGCGGATTCAAATTCTGTTCAGGGTCCGCTCCGGCAAGCCAGCGCTGATCGATTAATGCCCGAACTGCCTTATAATACGGGCTGTCAGGTGTCACATCAGCGTATAACTTGTCATCTCCGTCCCCACTGTAGTACAGATCCATATTTGGATTAATCGCTCTTGCCAGATAGTTAAACCAATCTCCTCGGGTGATCACACGATCCGGGAATACGCGTCCCTGTTCATCAGCAAGCAATACGCCATGCTGTGTCATATTGCGTAGAGCTGCTTCGGCCACATGACCCAAGATATCCGTAGGTTCAGCCTTGGTTGCAGAGCTTGTGTCCCCGTATAAAAGCTTCCACTCCCCTGTGTTCGCATCCAGCGCTTCATAGTTGCCATAGATCGAATTCTCATCACGTGTAGGCATATAAGCAAGGTTCACCCCCGCTGGGATGACTTGACCACCGTTCATACCATATCCGCCATAACGGGAATATGCGAGGATCAGCTTGAATTCCTTCAGATAGAGTGCCTTGGCCTCTTCATAACTGATGGCTGGCTTAACATCTGCTGGCAGTTGTTCAGGCGTTGCCGCAATACGTGTATAGAACTCGTTAATCGTCCCGTTGTTTAACACCTGTACTTGTGCCGTATCTTCCTTAACCGGAATTCCGTTCAGATAACGCTGGAACAAAAATGTGCGAGCATCATCCACCTCAATCACGTTAGCCAGTCGGAACTGCTCCGTTGCGTCTGGAACTAGCGCAATCACCGTGTCCATCGCCAGTTTCTCAGCCTGCTTCCGGGTTACCAATTTGCCTGCCTTCTCCTCAGCCGGCTTCTCCTGTTCCATCTCCGGTCCCATTCGTTGCATCATCGTATAACTGTAGATCTGCCCGGTAACTGCATCTACCTGTGCTGAGATATCCCGCATGAACATATAGGACATATTGGCACTTCGATCGCTCCAGCTCAGACTCCACACCTGATTGTTCGGACTTGAGTAATATCCCTTGCCCAACTGGTTATGCTCCAGCTTATATCCCTTGGGAATATCAAAGTTTGTTGCGACCCGATTGGCGGCCTGCTGAACATTTAACCTCGTACCATTGGCCGGGACAAAAGGCGTTACATCACCTTTTAACTTCGTATCCTGCTGCAAAGAATCTTCATCTACAGCTTTACCTGTTAATGTATTAATCCGTTCCAACGTATTGGCTTCAATCGGAATGATACTGATATTTTTGGGTGTATATGCAAGGTAATACTGCTGACCCTGTTTGGAAGATAGACGGTCTTTGGCGATATAAGCCAGCTCCACATCGAACTGTTCTTCAAACTGCTGTCTGGCCTTCTCTTCTGAAGCTGCCGGTTTCGATGAGGGATACTTGGCTTCAATAGTACCCCGTGAGTAACCTGTCACCAAACCACTTTCATCCACATTAATGTAGACTGTCTCTGCGTCAGATAACAATCCATCATGTTTTAACTGGTACCCGTATCGATACTCTGTTCTGCCAAACAATGACTCTTGTTCGATGGAAGAATACAGATCTCCAAGCGGAGCATATTCATTGTCCTTAAGACCTGGAATCGCTTGGTACAACAGTGCCACGGCCTTTTCTTCAGCTTGAGCTTTGGTTAACTTCACATCTGATTCCGAGACATGTTTATCCAGGATATCCGACGGCAAATGTACACTTAACACTTCCCCTGTGCCTGCATGTACAGTTCCACTGAATCCCGACGTATGATTGCCTTGTGTAATCTGGAACCCGATCTCCCACGCCTTGTATTCTGGCGGTGGATAGGAATTAGGTGAATCGAATCGTGCAGATGAGATCGTTGCTTTTTTTAATAATGGAAATAATTTCAGTATATTTTCACTGGCTTGCCTGGATGAGATTTTCGCTCCCTCAGGCACGTCATTGCTCGTTGCGTCTAGTTGTTCATTTTCCCCCGTTGTCGCTGCGGTCAACTGCTCTGCTTGCGCGGCTGATGCACTGCCTGCAAAACCTGGTGTTTGCGAAGCAAGCAGCAGTGTTGCCATCGCTGCGGTTGTTGCTTTGGTTGCGAACATTTTCAATCGTAAATTAAACTTCCAATTCAAACTCAAATCTGGACCTCTCCCTTCAATTTCATACAAAGAAGCATAACAAATAACCTCGCATGAATATTGCCAGTCTATTCTATGATACCATAAGCTTCCTTTTTAATCGTCGTTTTCCGGGCAATTTTACAAATGTGAATTTCTGCATATTGCTAGTAACAGCAAAAAAAACGCCAATTACGTTGGCGTTTTCTCTGTTAGCCTGCACTCTTATGTAGGCTGAATCTACCTTGTCAACTACTCGCTTTAGACGAATCGTTCAACTTCGCCTGACCTTGGACATGGGTTTTCAAAAATGGAATAACGGTGTCCCAGAAGGTGGGATCTTCCTCAGAACAACTGTGTCCTCCGCTGTTGACCCATAGATGTTCAACAGGTGGATCGGCTTTGGACATAAAATATTCAAGCTCACTCGGGGGAATGAAATTATCTCCCTTGGAGTGCACCATAAGCATCGGCAGTTGCATCCCTCTGCGCCGTTCATTCAGCATGATCACCGGATCACGCTGACGATAAGATTTCAGAGATTCACCCAGTCGCCAGAACCAGATTCTCGGAATTAACTGGGCCAGTGGAAACAAGGGCAGACGCCGGCGTCTCAGCTCTGAACTGACGATTACCTCAAATTGCGATGGCATCGAGTCCGTAATCACTGCTGATACAGGAATTCCCTCCGTCACTGCAAGAATCGTACCCAATCCCCCCAAAGAATGACCAAGCACTCCGATGGCATCCGCATCAATCTCTGGTCGTGCAGTCGTATACTGCAACGCTGCGAGCAGATCATCCCGGAACAGGTAGGCAGATGCAGCACGAACCGGATCACTGGCCCCATGACTACGCACATCATACATAAATAAGGCATATCCTGCTTCCCAGATCGGACGTGCGTATCGAAGAACACGGGAGCGATTGGAGCCCCAGCCATGTGCAATAATAACGAGCGGCCATGGTTTCGGAATGTCGGCTCTGGCCGGGATGAACCAGCCATGCACCCGACCTCCCCCACTGTCAAAGGTCACATCCTCAAATGGCATTGGGGGTGTGAGTGTGATTGGAATCTTCTTGGGGGTCTGGCTCTTTACCGCTGCCTTCCATAATCCACCTGCCGTTACTGCGGCCACGGCGAGCATGCCGCCTATCATTGTTTTAGCTTTCACAGGGCATCTCTCCTCTCCGAATTCTGGCATACATCCATCATAAAACAATAGAATGAACGGCACGTTAAGCGACATGGGTTTTTATGATAAAGATTTATCTAACAATTAATCTAAAGGCACCTTCATATATATACCCAAGTATACATATCCCTCATCTGATGCTGGAATCCTAGGCTTCAGCTGCTTCCACAAATCTCCGTGCACATGCTGCAATCTGCTCATGATCTCCTGCCACAAGAGCTTCTCGTGGTAAAAGTGCACTTCCTAGACCCACTGCAGCAGCGCCTGCTGCGTAATAATCAGCAATATTCTCCAGTGTGGCACCACCTGTTGCCAGCAGTGGAATATGATTCAGTGGCGCTTTGATCTCCCGCAGATACGGTATACCCAGACTCGCCATCGGAAACAACTTCACAACTCGTGCTCCCGCTTCATGGGCAGCGACAATCTCCGTAGGTGTCATGGCTCCAGGCCAGATCTCGACACCATGTTCTACAGCATATTCAATGACAGACAGATCGACATTGGGAGATACCAGAAATTGTGCTCCTGCAGCGACGGCTTCCTTCGCCATCTGCACATTCAGTACCGTACCCGCTCCAACATAAGCCTTTCCTTCATGCCGCTCACGCCAGTCTGCAATAATATCATGTGCTCCAGGTGTGTTCAGTGTGACTTCCATTAGTCGGATGCCGCCACCTGTCATACCTTGTCCAGCTGTTACTGCCGCTTCGCGGCTTATACCGCGCACAATCGCAACTAGCCTTGACTCCAATAGTACTTCCGTCAAATTCATATCCAGTTCCCCTTGCTTCATCAATTCGGCAGCCGAAGACAGGCAATCATGGTCACCGCTTTTCCGTTATTCATTATTGTAAGGCATATCCTCTCCTGGATGAAATCATTTGATCCAATATTCACTTCTTCCTTTTAAAAAGACATTGAATTCAACTTGGTTTTGTAGTCAACCTGAAGGAAACAAGGGCAATCGCCAAAGCCAACAGCAGGACCATACCACCAATCCACCCCAAATTTTGAACGGAATTGTATTTCACAACTACACCTCCCAATCCGGCACCGAAAGTCATACCTATGTTCATTACTGCCGTATTGTAACTCAGGACTGTTTCAGAAGACTGTGGTCTCAATGTTATCAAATAGAACTGATTCGCGGGCGTTGTTATCCAGGCAGCTGTGCCCCAAATCATGATGGTCAGAAGAATACCTATTGTGGAACCTGCTGTGATGGGCAAAATAAAGAGGGCACCAGCATGAATAATCAAACTGATTGGAATCGTGCGAACAGGTCCCCATCGATCTACCGCATAGCCACCAAGACGGGAACCTATGAATGCAAATACACCCAATACAAGTAACGCCGTACTAATCATTTCTATTGAAAAATCGGCTACTGAACTTAAAAGTGGAGCGATATAAGCAAATACCATGGTGTAACCCAGAATCCAGAAAACAGTCGTTAATAATCCGGTGATAACCTTTTTATCTTTGATAATCAATAATTGTTGCTTCAGGGAGAGAGACGGGTTACCCTCCATTCGAGGAATAAATCTGTACAACAGCATGAAATTAATAAATGCGATAATTGCAATCATGATATAAACGTAGTGCCAATCCATGTAGGCAGCAATGAAGGTACCAATCGGCACTCCTAATACCAATGAAACGGTGAATCCTGTGATGACAGTTGCAATGGCACTACCCTGTTTGCCAGAAGGAGCTAGTCTTGCAGCATAGTTCGTGGCTAGGACAAAATATAGACCACCACTCATGGCCAATACGATGCGTGAGAACATAAGCATGCCAAAGTTCAAACTGAAGAATGCAATGATATTTCCCAAGATAAAAATAAGCATGGAATACAGAAGTACTTTTTTACGTTGTAACTTGGAAGTCAGCATGACCAGAGCCCAGGCTCCCAATGCATGAGATAGTGCATATACGGTGACCAATTGTCCCGCTAATGAGATCGAAACCTGTAAATCGCGGGCAATGATATCTAAAACACCAGATACGACAAATTCGGCTGTTCCCACAACAAAGGCTCCTAAAGCCAATAAATAGATAATAAATGAATTCATTTCAGTCTCCTTTATTCAAAAGAATAGTGTGTGAAATCTTCTGGATATATTCGTTTGTTGAGTTTTTTTTAATAGATATAAAAGACAAATTATATCTATTAAAAAAACAAAAAAATACTTAATGCATCATTGATATTTTACCGGCAATCGAAGATAATTTTCGATTTTTAAACACTTCTTCCATCTGTCCTTCGGCAGTGATCATGGTTTCTTGAATTAAGCATCCCTGTTTATGATGACAACAATCAAACAGAGAGGTTGTACCCTCAATGGCCTGGATGATGTCCAAAAACGTAAGATCCTCCCACTTCTCCTGAAGTGTATACCCGCCATGGGCACCAGATGAAGAATGAATCATCCCCTCTTTCGTCAATTTGGTTAAAATCTTGGACAGATATGTGGGTGAAACATTCTGCCACTTTGAAAGTTGCTGCACACCCACAGGTTTATCTGAATTGGATGCCGCAAGAAAAAGCATCGTGTGCAGGGCGTAATTGGTAGCTTTGGAATACTTCATCATCTCATTCCTCCCTAATAAAAGACTTAATATATCTACAATAACTCCTTTAATACAATTACGTCAATAACCCCCTCTCATAAAAGTGGCACATTGCGTCCACTCTTTTATCAGAGGAGGCTCTTGTTACAAACAACTGTTCCAGCAATATCTATACCTACAGTTCCAATCTATATGCATGCTTTAGGCATTTTCCAATACGTTATCCTTCTCCAAATCTTTAAAGTATCGATCGTTATATAACATGCTTGGATGTGTTGGATGATAGGCGAGTGCGATATCATTATGTTCCCGGGCCTTGGCACGGTTACCCATCCGGTCATAACACACACATAGTTGCAGATGCGGCATCCAGGTCCAAGCTGCTTCATTCAGCACTACCATAGGGTCATCAGGACGTACAGCACGAGTCGCCTGTTCGTACCAGAACAGGGCCTTGCGATAATCTTCACGGTCGGCAAAATAACCACCCAATCGACAGCAAATCTCGGCTCTTGGCAAATCATAGGCAAATGATCGGAACAACGCCGTGACTTCCTGTTCCGGATGTTCAAGTGCAGCTTCACAATCCGCAATTTTCTGGCAAGCAGCGATCTGATCTTCCACCCAGCCCAATCCGGTATCCAGAAACTTCTCATAGTACTTCACCGCATCCTCATGCTGTCCATGGTCCTTCAGCTCATTACCGAAATAGTACAAGTCACGCGGCCCGAATTCCTCTCCGGCCTGTTCCCTTTTGCGATAGATCCGCAGATTACGATCGGTATACACCTTATCTTTCTTGTGGGTAACCGCTATATCACTATGCAGCAGATTGCCCGCTACAGCCAGATATTCATGGACCGCGCCAATCCAGCGAAATTGCCGATCCCGACGCACCAGACGATTCCGGCGCAGGCTGTAGGCTACCTTGCCATCTGCTGTGAATGACAGATTATAATCCATTGTAACACTATCAACATCCGGGTCCAGCGAACGTTTCAAGGCGATCAGTTTCGCCCGATCTTCCGGTTCGAACACATCGTCTGCATCCAGCCACAGAATATATTCACTCTTTGCCTGATCGAAGGCATAGTTGCGTGCTGCTGCAAAGTCATCCACCCATTCAAAATCAACGATACGATCCGTATATCTGGAAGCAATCTGACGGGTACGATCCGTTGATCCGGTATCCACGATTACAATCTCATCGGCGATACCGTTGACCGAGTCCAGACATCTCGCAAGGGAAGCTTCTTCATTTTTCACAATCATACACAGGGTAATACTGATCGTCTCCTCCCCTCGTCTCGCCCTGCGGTTAAAGGCGGAAACCCCCGGAAGTTCGGACAATCGATAGATGTGGTATGCGGGGAGATGAGTATCAACGAACAAACGAAAACCCAGTGCTTGAGCACGGATGCAGAAATGACGATCTTCGCCCCAGAAGGATACATTGGGAATCTGGTCATATGAAGCTCCTGCTGCCAGAACATTTTTGCGAATAAGAGTACATGCCCCTAGCCCTCCAACTTCATAACAACCCGGGATCCGTAGCTGATTTAGAAAAGCAGTCGTTTGCGTGCCCTCGTCCTCCGTCTCGGTTCCGTCTACTGTTTTGCCACCGCGGCGAAACAAAGCATACTCATCTTGCAGCCATACCTGCGGCATTTCCCTGGCATCCGGCTGCCAGCGGGTCCAAAAAATATTGGATACAATGTCTTTGCCACTCGATACAAGTTGCTCCAGCGTCCGTGGATGCAGCACCAAGTCAGAATCAATCAGGAACACCGCATCGTAGTGATTGTCGCGTGCATATTGCAATATGCGATTTTTCAAACGGGCTACACGCCAAATCTGCTCATCCTGCCAATAGTGTCCTCCCTCATCCTTGCTGTACACCCCTTTGTTGTCAGGACTACCGCTACCATGTTCATCTGCTTGAATAACCGTCCCTTCATGCTGAAGCACAAATTCATGCAATATATTCGATGCGGCTTCTTCCACGTTATCGTCAACAAACAGATAATCCGTCTTCACTGTTGTTCGTTCCAGTGCATGCAGAGAATCCAGAAATTCACGGAGCACCGGAGTTGTCTGGCGAACCGGGCTGGCGATCAGTATTCTTTCCTGGCCAGGCGCTTCAAGCGTTTCCGATTGGCGGGTTTCCAGCGAATTATCAGAACGTCTGGACGGTCGATGTTTACTCTGGCTCTCATGTTGCTCCTCTTTTTGATGTTCTTTCTCATTCTCTTTTTCTTGTGAATTCAGCTCTATTTGAGGTTGGGATTCTTCTTGCGATTTGCGTAACGGTTCTTTCTTCAACGTGCTCACTCCCCCTCTCCTTATTCGAACCATGCCAACAGTCGTGGCTCCTGATCCAATATCGATTCGTACTGTTCCTTCCAACCGTATCTTGCTTCAGGGTCCAGTGCTTGATAGCGTTCATATTTGCGGATACGGTCTTCTTCCCGCGCCCAACCATAGTGCTTCACCCGGGGAGCATGACATCCATAGGACCAATGTTGGATCGTTAACGGAAAACGACCACAATGCTGAGGTGTCTCCTTCCATTCATAGTTCATCCCCAGGTGATAACGAATCAGAAATGGCCGATAATAGGCATGCGCCTGCCAGAACTCATCTTCCCGGTAATGCGTCTCACTCCACATATCAAACAATCTGAAATAGATCGCATCTTCATTGCCACTGAGCAACAGATCCCGTACCAACCCAAAGTCACTGGTTAGAATCTCATCCGCATCCAGATTCAAAATCCACTCCGGATTGGTCGCCACCGTCTCTTCCCATTGTTGTTTTCTCAGGCTTACCTCGTCTGCAAAACGTGAAGCAGCGTTCTCCACTAATACGAGTGGAATACCGTCCAGAAGTTCCCTGCACAGCCCGACCGTTCCATCCGTGCTTCCGTCATCAATGATTACTGCGCGATCAATCCAGGGACGATGTCTCTCCAGTGCCTGCCTGAGATAACGATTCTCTTCATTACGAACGATCATCGACAAGGTAATATGTGGTCTTCCATGTTCCTCATGTCCATCCAAAGCTTCACCCCCTTGCTCAAACTTCTACCTATTAAAATTTCGGGCACACGATGCCTGGACGAATCACAATCCTCTATTTCCAATCTATGCAGAGCCTGAATGCGGATATGCAGGCCGAGTAAACCTTTCATGGGGTTAATCTTGATGAACGACAAAAAAGCACCCGCCTTCGCGGATGCTTTTAAATGTAATCATAAGATTAATGTAGTGAAATAAATGAATTAACGGTATTCAGCCAAACGATCATTGAGACTACGCGTCTGTCCATAGACTTCCTGATACAGTGCGAACAGTCCATCATAGACGGCAACCGTTTCCGGGTTCGGCTCATAGGACTTCGCTGGACGAATAAACGCTGTTGCACATTCTTGCAAAGACGGGAACCAGCCACAGCCATAGGCAGCCAGCATCGCTGCACCCATCGCTGGACCCTGTTCGCTCTCCAGCTTCACAATCGTGGCGTTAAAGACATCAGCCTGCATTTGCAACCAAGCTTCGTTCTTGGCGCCGCCACCAATGGAGATGACTTCATTGACGGTTTTGCCTGCACCACGCAGAATATCAATGGACTCGCGTAGCGAGAAGGTAATGCCCTCCATCACCGCACGTCCAAAGTGCTCCAGCTTGTGCCCTGCATCCATACCGATGAAGCTGCCACGGATATTCGCATCCGGATGAGGTGTACGCTCCCCAACGATATATGGTGTGAACAACAATCCGTTGCTGCCCGCCGGAATCTGATCAATGCCCTGCAAGAGCACATCAAACGATTTATCCGCTGCAAACGTATCCTTGAACCAGGACAGGCTATATCCTGCGGCAAGCGTTACACCCATAATATAGAAGGCATCTTTCTCTCCGTGGTTAAAAAAGTGTACTTTGCCTTCGAAGTCGAGATCTTTACGCTCTTCGTAGGAAAGCACAACCCCGGACGTTCCGATGCTGCACATCGTCTGTCCTTCACTCAGAATGCCTGCGCCAATGGCACCACACGCATTATCCGCACCACCTGCAAATACTTTTGTCGCAGCCGCCAGACCCGTTTGATCCGCAATCTCAGGCAGCAACGTGCCCACTTCCTCAAACGATTCCACAAGACGTGGACAAAGAGAGATTGGCAGTTCGAAAGCTTCTGCAATCTCGTCGCTCCACTGTTTGCCTGCAACGTCCAGCAGCAAAGTTCCCGCTGCATCAGAATAATCCATAGCGTAATCCCCGGTCAGGCGATAACGCACATAGTCTTTAGGCAACAGGAACAAGGATGCTTGCTGTAACAATTCCGGCTCGTTCTCCTGAACCCACAGAATTTTTGGCAAGGTAAAGCCTTCCAGTGCACGGTTCCGGGCAATACTTAACAGCTTGCCATCCAGCACTTTTTCGATGCGACGGCACTGAGCCGTTGTGCGTGTATCGTTCCACAGGATTGCGTTACGCAGCGGTTTACCTTCTGCATCCACCAAGACCAGTCCATGCATCTGGCCCGAGAAGCTCAATCCTTCGATTTCCGAAGGTTGCACGCCAGACACTTCAAGCAATTTACGCAAGGAAACAATCGTCTGCTCTACCCAATCTTCGGGATTTTGTTCACTGTATCCAGCCTTGGGCTGGTACAACGGGTATGCCTCGGATGCTTCAAATGCCACTTTTCCTTCACGATTGACCAACACGGTTTTGACCGCACTGGTTCCCAGATCGACGCCAATTACGTAACTCATAGGTTAACTCCTCTCGTTTATCACAGGATTGTATAAATGAAACCCTAATGCTCATGTGGTCACTTCGTAATCAGAAAACCCTTGGATCGCCGTTACCCCCGGATTTCCTTTAATCCCTTTGACAAGGGAGAAATCCGGGGATAAATGCGCACGCTCCGCTTCCTCGGGTCCTTTCTGCTCACTCCGTTTTGCATGCACCATCTTAGACAACCATTTATATCAAAACAGTAAAAACATACTCGTTTTTGTAGCAGAAAGATTGATCCAATAACCTTGATTCGTCATTGGTTATAAATGAAACCTTGATGCTCATGTGGTCACTCCGTGATCAGAAAACCCTCGGATCGCCGTTACCTCGGGTCCTTTCTGCTCACTTCGTTCTGCATGCACCATCTTAAAGAAACATTTATACCAAAAATCTAAAAAATAGCGTTATTTGTTTAATCAAAAAACCGCCCCCGTCTTCCCAAGGGAAAGTCGGGGACGGTCCGAATGTCATGCTTGTTCAGGCGTTCCATGGTACAAGCTAATCTTGTGCATAGGCAAGCTTGGATACTAATGTCCAACACATATGAGTTGAGTAGCCATTGGTGGTCGACGTGCGCCAACCCTGCCTAATCCGCTATTAGTCAGCCAAGATGTACTGGTTGAGTTGTGCTCTCAGCAATTCCTGACGTCCGGATTGGTTTTTGCGTGGGCTTTCGTTGTTGAGTGCATACTCAGCAAGGGAAGCCAGTGTTGCTTTACCTGCAACCACATCTGCACCGATACCTTCGCTGAAGCTGCTGTAACGTTTTTCGATGAAGTCATCGAATACGCGATCTTCAATCAACTTCGCTGCTACTTTCAGACCTTTTGCATACGTGTCCATACCTGCGATGTGTGCCAGGAACAGATCATCAGCTTCGAAGGAACCACGACGTACTTTCGCGTCAAAGTTCACACCACCACGGCCGATACCGCCGTTTTTCAATACTTCATACATTGTCAATGTAGCATCGTACATATCAACCGGGAACTCGTCCGTATCCCAACCGATCAACATGTCGCCTTGGTTCGCATCGAGGGAACCGAGCATACCGTTTGTACGAGCAACGCGGATTTCGTGATCAAATGTATGACCAGCCAGTGTAGCATGGTTCGCTTCCAGGTTGAGTTTGAAGTGTTTGTCCAAATCGTATTTTTGCAAGAAAGCAATCGAAGTTGCTGCATCATAATCATATTGGTGTTTCGTTGGCTCTTTTGGTTTAGGCTCGATCAGGAATTGTGCATCAAAGCCAATTTCCTTCGCGTAGTCTACAGCCATGTGGAACATGCGAGCAATGTTGTCTTGCTCCAGTTGCATGTCTGTGTTCAACAACGTGTCGTAACCTTCACGACCGCCCCAGAATACATAGTTTTCAGCGCCCAGACGTTTACCAACTTCCAGACCTTTCTTGATCTGCGCTGCAGCGTGAGCGTACACGTCTGCGTTGCAAGTAGAAGCCGCACCAAACATGAAGCGTGGGTTCGAGAACATGTTCGCCGTGTTCCAGAGCAGTTTTTTGCCGCTGGATTTCATATGATCTTCAATCAGATCAACAATCGTATCAATGTTGCTGTAGAACTCACGCAGGTTGTTGCCTTCTGGTGCAATGTCCACATCGTGGAAACAGAAGAACGGGAGATTCATTTTTTCCAAAAATTCAAATGCCGCTTCCACGCGTACTTTCGCGAGGTCCAGACCCGAGTATTTATCCCACGAACGAACAGCTGTCTCCGCACCGAACGGGTCACTGCCGCCTGCAGTTAATGTATGCCAGTAAGCCATGCCAAAACGGAAATGTTCTTCCATCGATTTGCCGGCTACCACTTCTTCCGGATTATAATGTTTAAAAGCAAAAGGATTCTTGGAATCTTTACCTTCAAATGCAATTTTATTAACGGATTCAAAATAGGCCATGTGTAAAATGCCTCCTCAATAGTTTTAAGAAATCGTTTACACCGTTATCCTATCACATCGAATTTACTTTGTCTATTGGTTAAACAAAGTAAAATAAAATTGTTTTTTACATGGTTGTTTACGCTATAATAGTCGAATAACTTGTTTCGGATGTGGGTCAGAACCCTTTTATCAGAAGAATAGGAGTGCCTTAACCATATGAAAATTACCGGAGACCAGATGCTGGTCAAAAAAATAAACAAGTCGATCGTTCTGGATACGATCCGGCGCCATGCCCCTCTTTCTCGCGCACGAGTGTCCGAGGTTACGGGGCTGAACAAAGCAACGGTATCCAACCTGGTTGCTGATCTGATCAGTGATGACCTGGTGCAGGAGATTGGCCCTGGGGAATCCAGCGGCGGACGTAAACCACTCATGCTGCTGTTTCGAGGGACATCAGGCTATGCAGTCGGTCTGGAACTCAGTGTGACCCATTTGAAAGGCGTGCTTACAGATCTGGAAGGACACATCATTACAGAGTACGCAGTGACCTTGGAACATCATGACGTGTCCTCTGTACTGGAGCAATTGAAATTGGCAGCAAAACAGCTCATTGAAGCAGCTCCTGCTTCCCCTCATGGAGTCATTGGGATTGGCATCGGGGTGCCCGGCATGGTGGATGAGGCAGGAACGGTCCTGTTTGCACCCAACTTGGGGTGGGAGAAGGTAGCTCTGCGCTCGATGCTTGAAGAAGAATTTCAACTGCCTGTAACGATCGATAATGAAGCCAATGCTGGTGCCCATGGAGAGTTGAATTTTGGGGCAGGTATCGGTGTACGTCACATGATCTACATCAGTGCAGGCATGGGGATTGGTTCAGGCATCATGGTAGATGGTGAATTATACAAAGGCGCGTGGGGCTACGCAGGAGAAACAGGCCATATGTCCATTGAAGCGGAAGGTCTGCCCTGCTCCTGTGGTAATCGTGGTTGCTGGGAGTTGTACGCCTCGGAAAAAGCCTACGAGCACCCGGATCACCAGCTAAAATTACCTGCTCATACCACACGAGAGCTTATTCATCATGCGGAGCAAGGCCACGATGCTGTTCAAGAATTATACAACACGATTGGACGCAAACTGGGGATTGGCATTACCAATATCGTTAACAGTTTCAACCCGGAACGTATTATCATTGGCGGTCCGCTCTCTGAAGCAGGTCCCTGGATTGAAACAGCGTTAAAACAAGTTGTGGAGGAACGTACATTACCTTATCACCGCCGCAGTTTGCAGATTGAATGGGCAGCTCTGGGCAGCCGTTCCACCCGCGTTGGTGCCGCTTACTCTGCGATATCCCAGTTTTTAGGTAAAATTAGGGTGTCTGTCTAATAACAGATGAAAATTGACATCATTTCGCCCCATTTCCTCCCTTTTTGTTAAAGAAATCCAGATGTATAATGGGGTTATGTGATTTTTGTCATGGCTGTGTGAATCAAGCTGTGTTAATTCCGATAACGAAACGGAGTGAAAAAAAGCGTGACCTACGTGGATACTTCAGATATCTCGGCGCAAATGTTTGTCACCGTCCTCCTGTTCCTGATTGTGCTTGCGCCCCTGTTCAGCCTTGGCATACTCCGATTGTTCCAGAGCAAAAAGAAGGCTGGTTTCATGTACATGCTGTCAGGATTGCTGGTGTATGTTGTATTTCAGACTTTCATGAGTATTTTTTTCTAGATCATATTCTGCGTTTGCACAAAAAACCGTACCCTTCCGGGTACGGTTCTTTCTATATCCTAACGGCTCGCGAAAACCGGAATTGCATATGAATCGAAAATTTCTTTCAACACATGATGATTCAGATAATCAGCCTGATTTAAGCGTCCAATGCTTTGGCAAATTGGGTTTTGTTCATACCCAGAATGCGGTGTTCACCAATGACAGTCAATGGCACGGCACGTACACCCATGTCCCATACTTGTTGTGCAAATTCATCGCTAGTTTCGATGTTGCGCTCTTCATAAGAGATACCTTTGTCAGCCAGGAACGTTTTTACGGATTTGCAGTTCGGGCAGTTCGTTGATGTATATACAATTACGTTTTCCATGTTTAATTCACCTCATATGGTTTTATATTAATCTATAGTTTGGTTGGAATCAGCTCATTCTATTACAGAACAACTGCGCTGTGCTCCAAGCTTTCAATGTATTTCTCTGTGTCCATAGCAGCCATACATCCGCTACCTGCAGCTGTGATCGCTTGTTTGTAACGAGTATCTTGAACGTCACCACATGCAAATACGCCTGGGATGTTTGTCTCGGATGTGCCTGGTGTAGTCAGGATATAACCATGTTCGTCCGTAGTGATTTGTCCGCCAAGGAAACCAGTGTTTGGTGTGTGACCGATCGCTACGAATACGCCGCTTGCTGGAATCACTTCTTCTTCACCTGTTTCGTTGTTCAACACTTTCAATCCGGTTACGCCGTTGTCGCCAGCAAGTACTTCGAGTGGTGTACGGTTCAAAGCCATTTCTACTTTTTCGTTGCTACGTGCACGATCCTGCATGATTTTGGAGCCACGCAGTTCTTCACGACGGTGTACCAGCGTTACTTTGGAACCGAAACGGGACAGGAAGCTTGCTTCCTCAAGAGCAGAGTCACCACCGCCGATGACGATGATTTCTTTGTTACGGAAGAAGAATCCATCACATGTTGCACATGTGCTGACACCGCGGCCTATATTCGTTTCTTCGCCAGGGATACCCAGGTATTTAGCAGTTGCGCCTGTGGACAGGATCAATGTTTCCGATACGAGTTCACCCATACCTTCAACTTGAATCTTGAATGGACGCTCGCTCATGTCGATGTTGTTCACCCAGCCTGTGCGGAATTCAGCACCGAAGCGCTCCGCTTGTTTACGCATGTTGTCCATCAGTTCAGGACCCATAATACCATCAGGGAAACCTGGGAAGTTCTCCACTTCAGTCGTTGTTGTCAGTTGGCCACCAGGTTGTGGTCCTTCAATAACGAGTGGGTTCATGTTGGCACGTGCCAGATAGATTGCTGCTGTCAGCCCTGCAGGGCCTGTTCCAATAATAATTGATTTATACATGTATAGTTCCTCCCCCGGGTTCTGCAAAAAGGTTAGACCCTCCGGCATCAAAAGCTTAGGCTTTTGCATACACTAGAACGAAAAGCCTACATCATGTCCACAAGTCCTGCCTGTGATATGACAATGGCCCTATGCAGAAACGGAATTCTAATTTATAATCATTCTAATCTGTTGTTCATTATGATCTCTTTTATGTACGGTGTCAATGCTCGGCAGCGATTATGAAGAAGTCTTCATCAGGAGGGAAAATGGAAGCATGAACGATGCACTCATTGGCAGTTTTATATCAGCCATGTCTACCGGCCTAGGGGCCGTACCGATTCTATTTATGCGTAAAATATCGCACCGTCTGCGTGATATCTTGCTGGCATACGCCGCAGGTATTATGACCTCAGCCTCGGTGTATAATCTCATTCCGGAAGCGCTTGGCCAATCGAATCTCTTTGTACTTGCATTTGGTATTATGCTTGGTAGCCTGGTTCTACTTGTGCTGGAGATGAAGATTCCACACGTCGATCTGGAGAATCCCGAGAAAATGCCTTTTAAAATTGAAACCAAAGCCTTCATGATTATTGCAGCCATCACCATGCATAACCTGCCAGAAGGGTTATCCGTTGGCGTTAGCTATGCAAGCTCGGATGAGAACCTGGGCAATCTCATTGCCTTTTCCATCGGATTGCAGAATGCACCGGAAGGATTCCTGGTAGCCCTCTTTCTTGTGAACCAGAACATTGGCCGCTTCAAAGCACTGGGTATTGCCACCCTGACCGGAGCGGTAGAGATTATTACAGCTATGATTGGTTACACCTTAAGCAGTCTCGTAGCTGGTCTTGTGCCTTATGGTCTGGCCTTTGCAGCCGGTGCGATGATGTTCATTGTTTATAAGGAACTTATTCCCGAAAGTCACGGCGATGGCAATGCACGTGTGGCCACGATGTCCTTTTTACTCGGGCTCATCACGATGATTGGTCTGACCGAACTGTTTTAATTGAAGACTAAAGAACCCGGCGAACAGTCCAAGACTGTCGACCGGGTTCTTTGTTTAGCCACAAATGAAGATTCCATGAAATTACTGGGACCGTCTGTCAGAGGTATTGCGCCCTCTCCTGATCAGGATTGGATGAAACGAATCAGTTCCGAATTGAATTTTTCCAATTCATCATAGAATGCACCATGACCACTCTCTTCAAAAGCAATCAGTTGAGAGGAAGCGATGCCCTTGTGCATCTGCTCCGCGAATTCGAACGGACAGATCTCATCCTTTTTCCCGTGCAAAATGGCTGTTGGCACCTGAATCGAACTCAGTTCACCTCGCAAGTCCTCATCCCGCAATGCAATTGCACTGCGAATGGTACCATAAGATGAAGCTTCCATGCCGAGGGCGTGGAACCAATCCATGAATGGCTGGCTGTGTTTCTTCGCGAAGAACATGCCGCCAAACGTCTCCAACAACTTCGGACGATCTGCAAAGATCGGCTCAATGATCTGCTCGTTCAGCTGCTCTGGAGTCAATCCATACGGATAACCTTCACGCTGTGTGAACACAGGTGCTGCCGCAGATAACAAGGCCAGCTTGGAGACACCATGTCCCTTATGGCGAGCCATGTAATGTACTGCGATCGCTCCACCCATGGAGAATCCTGCGAGTACGGCGTCTTTCAGCTCCAGATCATCAATAACGGCACGAACATCATCTGCCATGCGATCATAATCATATCCTGTGGAAGGCTTATCCGATAAGCCATATCCTCTAAAATCTATCGCAATGGCACGAATGCCATGGTTCGGCAGTACGTTCAATTGGTATTCAAACATTTTATAATTAACAGGCCAGCCGTGCAAAAAGACAACCGGGGTTCCTTCGCCAATATCTTCAACATATACTTTTACATTTGGTTCCACTTGTACATAACGTCCCATATTTCACAGCTCCCTTATTATCGAATCGTCTCTTCGAATCATTACCCGCTGACCCAAGGTTCAAACGTAAGCTGTTCAATCAGCCGCATACTACTAGCGAAACCAATTAGCCATTTTCATCTCCAAATCTGATTACCGTAGTAGCCTAAGCCCATTCAGAATAACCAGAATTGTACTTCCTTCATGACCTACCACACCCAGAGGCAATGCTACGTCTTGGAGGAAGTTACCAGCAATCAAAGCCAGAATAACGGTAATGGCAAAAAACATATTCTGTTTCACCGTGCGCTGTGCTCGACGAGCCTGCCCAATCACCCAAGCGATCTCTTCAATGTTATCGTTCATCAGTACCGCATCAGCGACCTCCAGTGCAGTCCCGCTGCCGGACAATCCCATCCCCATACCCACAGTAGCTGCTGCAAGTGCCGGTGCATCATTGACACCATCCCCTACCATCAGCACAGGACCATACTGTTTGCGGAGTGCTTGTACCTGCTTCACCTTATCTCCAGGCAGCAAGTCTGCATAGACCATGTTTACTCCAGTTTCACACGCAATTACAGAAGCTGATCTGGCTCGATCACCTGTTAACATCGCAACTTTTACACCCATCGCTTCAAGCTTTTTCACTGCAGCTGCTGCCTGTGGCCGTGCCGTGTCCCGCATCGCGATCAGTCCGACTAATTCACCATCAGCCATAACAACGGATACAGTTTTCCCCTCCCCCTCAAGACGGGAGCATACATCACCCCACTCAGAAGATACTTTCACAGGGTTAACATCATGTTCATCTGAATCATCAACGTTAGCGTCCTTTATCTTCTCTGACTGCAACGATTCCATTACATTTGTTTTGCCAATGCTCCAGACCACATCGGTTACCGTTCCTTCGATGCCCCAGCCTGTTAGAGCCTGTACGTGCTCTGCTTCCTGAAGTGTAATGTTTTCCTTGTTCGCCTGATCTACGATGGCACGAGCTAAAGGATGCATGGACAGGTTCTCAATCGCCGCTACTGCAGCTAACAGCTGGGCACGATCTACATGTTCAGCCGTAATAATATCGGTCACTTGCGGGGTGCCCATGGTCAATGTACCTGTTTTGTCAAAAGCCACGACCCGCGTGCGAGCCATATTCTCCATATGGGCACCACCCTTGAAGAGAATACCACGGCGCGCACTGCTGGACATCGCGGACAGCATAACAGGCATGATGGAAGACACCAATGCACAAGGTGAAGCAACAACCAGAAACACCATCGCTTTATAAAATGCCTCATTCCATGTCCAGCCAAGCAGTAGTGGAGTTCCTGCAATCACAAGTAAAGTTACCCCTACAACAATACGTGCGTAAATTCCTTCAAACCGCTCCATAAAACGCTGGGAATCCGGCACTTCTGCCTGCGCTTCTTCCACCATTTTAATGATTTTGCCAAACAGTGACCCTTCAGCCGATTTTGTAACCTCTACGTATAATGCACCCTCCCCATTTACCGTACCTGCATAGACTTCATCCCCCGCAACTTTGTCCACAGGCTGGGATTCTCCAGTGATGGACGACTGATTGATAAAAGAACTCCCACGGTACACCACGCCATCCGCAGGAATCAGTTCTCCCGGTTTGACCAACAGGAGATCACCAGGTTCCAGATCATCAATAGCCACGAGGTTCATCTGTCCATCCTCAATACGCAGTGCCGTCTCTGGCTTGAGCGCCAGTAAAGATGAGATATCCTTATGACTGCGCTCTGTCGCATAACTTTCCAACGCACCACTGAGTGCAAAAATAAAGATCAGCATCGCACCTTCATTCCAGTAACCAATGGCTGCTGCCCCGAGGGATGCTGCAATCATCAGCAGGTTTACATCCAGATCACGTTCCTTGACCAGTGTCTCGATGCCTTCCTTCGCTTTGGTCCAACCGCCTACGGTATACGCCACAATGTAGAGCATGATGGATAAGGTACCAAAATAAGGTGCAGTTCCCCAGGCAATCAGCATCAACAGCCCGCTGCCCAATGCAGATTGCATCTCTTTATTCTGCACCATGGCTCGAAAATCAGGCTTACGTCCCCGGTTTGGGCCTGGTGTTTGGGATAAGCGCTGTTCCGCTTGCTTCTGTCTGTGTAGTGGTTGATGTATCGCTTGCATATGAATCACGTTCCTTTCGAATGGTAGGTTTGCGGATGACGAGTCTGCTAAATTCCGCTCCCAAAAATGAAGTTGTATTGAGAATGAGAGCCATTGTTAATGCCCTAAAAATGACACATGCTGCTGCGGGAATCCCGCAGCAGCATGGTTTTGTGAATGATTTTGAAATAATCTCGAATGAGAATGATAATCATTTTTGCACTTATGCAATTGTGTTTACTCAATACAACTTTTAATCAGTATATGCCTGTGATCCACATTTGTAAATGGGCTTTTTTCGATTGTTAATCATAAATGCGTGTTCAAAAAGACAAAAAGCCGCTGTCCCGGAGGACAACGGCTTTAACCATCTATTGATATTTATATGACCTGTTTATGGCATATCACTTAAGTGATTGTTTACACATCCACCCAAATGCCATTTACGCGCCTACGCTTGCTCCCTGACTTGCTTTGATGGCTTGCTCCAGATCATAGATAATGTCCTGAATGTTCTCCGTACCCACAGACAGACGAATCAACTCCGGATTAACCCCTGCTGCAGTTTGTTCATCTTCGGTCAACTGCGCGTGAGTTGTACTTGCCGGGTGAATAATCAGTGACTTGGAATCGCCCACGTTTGCAAGGTGAGAGAACAGTTTGACACTTTCAATCAACTTGCGACCCGCGTCCGCACCACCTTTGATTCCAAAGGTTAGAATCGCACCCTGCCCTCTTGGCAGATACTTCTGTGCAAGCTCATAAGAACCGTGGCTCGGCAGACCTGCATAACTTACCCAAGACACATCCTCATGTTTCTCAAGGAATTCTGCAACCGCAAGGGCGTTGCTACTATGACGCTCTACGCGCAGATGTAATGTCTCGAGTCCTTGCAGCAACAACCAGGAGTTGAATGGAGAGATCGTTGCACCCAAGTCACGCAGAAGTTGTACACGAGCTTTGATAATATAAGCAATCGGTCCAACCGCTTCCGTATATACCACACCGTTATAACTGGAGTCCGGCTCCGTCAATCCAGGGAACTTGCCACTTGCTTTCCAGTCAAATTTCCCGCTGTCCACTATAACGCCACCAATGGATGTACCATGACCGCCAATAAATTTCGTTGCAGAGTGAACGACAATATCTGCGCCATGTTCGATTGGACGAAGCAGGTACGGACTTGGGAATGTGTTATCCACGATCAAAGGAATTCCATGTTCATGAGCGATGGCTGCCACCGCTTCAATATCCAGTACATTCCCCTTTGGATTACCGATCGTTTCGGCATACAATGCTTTCGTTTTCTCCGTAATCGCTGCCCGGAAATTCTCAGGATCACTGGAATCCACAAATTTTACGTCCAGACCCAGTTTCGGCAAAGTCGTCGAGAACAGATTGTATGTACCTCCATACAAACTCGCCGAAGACACAATCTCATCACCTGCACCAGCAATATTCAGAAGTGAAAACGTAATGGCTGCCTGACCAGAAGCTGTAGCCAGCGCTCCAGCTCCGCCTTCCAACGCCGCAATCCGTTGCTCAAACACGTCGGTTGTTGGATTCATCAGACGGGTATAAATGTTGCCAAACTCTTTCAAACCAAACAAGTTAGCTGCATGCTCGGTGTCCTTGAATCCATAGGATGTTGTCTGATACAAGGGCACAGCTCGTGCGTTGGTGGTTGGATCAATCTCCTGGCCTGCATGAATTGCCAATGTTTCAAATGAAAGCTCACGTTCGTTTGACATAAATATGAATCCTCCCTCAATATATAGGTTCTTTAAGTTACTGATGTCTTCGCATGGTGGCGTATGTTTTCCATATTCTCTCACAAGATGTCGCATTTGAAAAGAATTATTTCCGATTGTTCCGATAAGAAAAATTAAATATGTACATTATCGATTTCTGTACCAAAAAAACCTTTGCACTCGCAAAGGTTTTTCAGCTACTTTGGCTTCGGTATGCAATACCTCATCCTGGGTTTGGTTAGACCCGAACTGCACTCCATACTTCACGCAAATGTTTAGCCGCAGGTACAGCTTCCTCCGCAGTTACGCCTTCAAGTGAAATATCGATATGTGGCTTATACGTTTTTAACAATTCAAAAAATAACGGGTAATCCAGTATCCCTGCCCCAGGTACCGGATTGTACTTCTCTCCCTGTGCATCAAAGGCTACATCTTTGGCATGGATCACAATCATGCGCTGATACAGCGATTCCATTACCTCGCGCAAGAAAGCCCCTTGATCTGCTGCATGTGGTTGTTTGATCAGATTACACGGATCGAACAGCATCCCCAGATTCGATGAAGGAATCTCTTCAAACAAACGCGTCATATGTTCATGGGTATGAAGAGTATGTGTGGACACAGGCTCAATCGCCGCATGCACCCCCCATTTCTCCGCTTCCTCAGCCAACTCCTCAACCGTTTCTTTCAGCACACTCCACGCCTTCTCTTCATATCCATCCGGATGTGTATCCTGATAGGTGTCCAAGCCCCCGGTCTCCGTTGCTACCATGCTGCAACCAAAATCCCGGGCATAACGCAGATGCTCCTTGAATCGATCAATGTCCGCACGTCGTCTTACCGGATCAGGGTCAATCGGATTAATATAACAGCCGAGTACTGCAATCTTCACCCCGCGCTGTGCAAATTGATCTCCGATCTCATTCGCTAGCCCTGGGCTCAGCTTGCCATTCGATGAGTCCACATCGGATAATGCTTTGGCCAGCGCCAGCTGTACGGAATTAAATCCGTTATCCGCAATCGTCTGCGCAAGCTGTGCTGTAGGCTGTTTGCCAAATGTATGTGCCAGAATACCAAGTTTCATCTCACTGCCTCCCTATGCTAATCCGATTATCAAACGATTAACGTGCCATCCAGCCGCCATCGACATTCAGCACATGACCATTCAGATAATCCGAAGCGGCAGATGCCAGAAAGACAACCGGGCCTTTCAGATCTTCAGGTGTTCCCCAACGCCCAGCAGGAATACGAGCTGTAATATCCCGGTACCGATTCTCGTCCGCACGGATCTGGGTAGTATTATCGGTTTCCATATAACCAGGTGCGATACCGTTAATCTGGATTCCTTTACCTGCCCATTCATTGGCGAGTGCTTTGGTTAATCCGGCAACGCCATGTTTACTGGCTGTATATCCTGGCACATTGATCCCACCTTGATAGGACAACATGGATGCAATATTAATGATTTTGCCACTTCCGCGTTCAATCATATGTCTGCCTGCCAATTGGCTTAGGAAAAATACAGTGTTCAGGTTCAGACCAATTACATCATGCCAGTCCTGCACTGCATGATCAGCCGCAGGTGTGCGACGAATGATTCCGGCATTGTTGACGAGAATGTCAATTCTGCCCTGGAACGCAAGCGCCTGTTCGAACACAGCCGACAACTCATCTTCACGACTTAAATCCGCTTCAATCACATAAGCTTTGCGTCCGAGTGCTTCAATGGCACTTGCCGTTGCCGCAGGCTTGGAATACGAGACCAGCACCACATCAGCACCTGCTTCTGCCAAACCAATGGCCATCCCTTGTCCAAGTCCTCCCGAGGTACCTGTCACCAGTGCAACTTGTCCGCTTAAATCAAATGGGTTCATGAATGATTCCTCCGCATGGTTTTGATATGCAATCCTAAGATCCGTCCGTTCTTTAATGCCATGAATAATGAATGAGGTTAACTTTGATAATCCACTGTGACACCGCTCTGCTCGTATAAGGCAGCCGTCTCTTCATCCAAACGACTATCGCTGATAATATAGTCCAGTTCCGAACACTGGGCGAAAGTTCGCAGTGCAAATTGTCCGAATTTATAATGATCCACAACGCCGTATACTTGCTGCGAGGCAGATATCATTGCTTTTTTTAGAGAAACCAGATCTCCCGTGTATATGGATAATCCAAATTCCGGATGAAGGGCTGTCGTGGATATAAAGGCTTTATGAATGTTAAGACTGGATATAAACGCAGCCGTATCATCCCCAACCAACATATTCCGTACACGAGCCCCGCCCGGCACAACCAGTCGCACTTGCTCCTTTTTGGTCAACTCCGCAATGATGAATAGATCATTAGTCACCACCGTCAGCGGTTGATTATCGAGACGTTTGGCCATCTCTAGCGTAGTGCTGCCACCATCGAGGGCAACGATATCTCCAGGTCGAATGTAAGCAAGGGCACGTTCAGCAATCTCCGTCTTCTCCGTATGATGCTTCTCGGTAACTCCGCGGCTATTCAAGATGCCGTACTGGTCATTCTGAGCCAGCATAGCACCACCATGGACACGTACGAGCAGTCCCATACTCTCCAACTTGTCGAGATCCTCTCGCACAGTCTTCCCAGTCACCTGCAACAACTCACTCAGATCACTGACGGTTACTTCCTGGCGTTCCAGCAGAGCCTCCATAATTTTTTCATGTCTTTTCAATGGATTCATCATAATCAACTTCCTATACTACCTGAGTCAAATGAATGAGTTTTTAGCGTCTACCCTGTCAATTTAACTCAGGCATCTGTAATTTATTATTTCAGGTCTTTCATCGCTACGCCGTCCATATCTTCGAACGTCTGGTTCTCACCAGCCATCGCCCAACAGAAGGTGTAATTGCTTGTACCCACACCACTGTGAATGGACCAGCTTGGGGAAATGATCGCCTGACGGTCGCGTACAACCAGATGACGTGTTTCGTTTGGCTCACCCATCATATGGAATACAACACCGTCTTCAGGCAAGTTCCAGTACAAGTATACTTCGGAACGGCGGTTATGGGTATGTGCAGGCATCGTGTTCCACATGTTACCCTTGTCGAGTTCGGTAATGCCCATCACCAACTGACAACTCTGAATTCCACCTTCTCCTTGGTGAATGTAACGATAGATCGTACGCTCATTGGATGTTTCGATGCTGCCCAGATGATTTGGCTGAGCTTGTTCTTGCGTTGCTTTAACTGTTGGATAGGTGTGATGAGCCGGTGTGGATACAAAATAGAATTGGGCAGGTTGAGCCTTGTCACTGCTTGTGAACACAACTTCCTTCACACCTCTACCGATGTAGAGACATTCCTTCGCTCCAATCTCATAACCTTGTCCGTCCGCTGTCACTGTTCCGTGACCACCGACATTAATGATACCGATTTCACGACGCTCCAGGAAAAAGTTCGTTCCGATATCTTTCAGGTTCACTTCAAGGGTAATGTCCTTGCTCTCAGGTACAGCCGTTCCCACAATATAACGATCCACATGAGAATAAACCGTTACCAATTCATCGGTTGCAAACAGTTGCTCCATCAAAAATTCCTCACGCAGGCGAGATGTATCATACGTTTTCACTTCATTGGGATGTGCAGCATAACGATTTTCCATTATTAATCCATTCCTTTCGTCATTTAAATTAGTTGGGATTGAGTTTGATAATGTTCATATAAGTTCATTTTAGTTCATTATGTATCTTTTGTGTACCTTTATTTTTGAAAAAGTAATTTATGTGATAATGAGATTAAGACTTTTTTCCAAGTCTTATGTACTACTGTATTAAGAGAACCTTCCCCTCGATACCCGATTCAGCCGTTGCAATAGCCTGTTGTACATTCGTTAGTTCATACGTCGCCCCAATGTTTGTCATGACAAGCCTCCCTGCTCTGACCAACTCCATTACCTCATGAAATACCTGTTCCCAGCGTTCTTGCGTACAGCGTTCCACCCAATGTTTTAACCAGAAAAGTTTCACATGAACTTGTGTTCCCCGGGTAACTTCATGCCATAACGGTGTGATCCCCGAAAGCAGTCCTACACTGATGACCGTGCCATTTGGCTTAAGGCAACTCACCAACTGTTCCCCATCTGTCCCTCCAATACAATCCACGGCTGCATCTGCACCGTAGCCCTCTGTTAATTCCGTGATTCTAGCCTGTAGCAACTCTTTCGTTGTACTGATAACAGAAGCTGCTCCAAGACGATACAGTTCAGCAGTATGACGATCATCTCTCGTAAGCGCAATCAATTTAAATCCATAGATTTTTGAGATCTGTGCAAAGATTCGCCCGATTGCAGATCCCCCTGCATTCACAATCAGGGTATCACCATACGTAAGCTTAAGCACCTCTGTACAGATCAACCAAGCCGTAACCGGATTAATATAGAGCTGACTTGCTGAGTGATCATCGATATCATTCGGCACAATGATTGTATGTCGCTCCAAAGTCTTCACGACGTCCTGCCAAGTATTCTCGCCTTTTAGTGGCAAGACACGGCGACCCAACATTTGATTGGAAACTCCCGGCCCTACTGCTTCTACCACCCCCACACCCTCAAACCCGGGAACAGCTGGTAATCGGGTACGATGCGGGTAAGCTCCTCGAACAGGAATAATATCGGAGGGATTAATAGGTCGAGCATACATCCTCACTGCTAATTCACCGGGGCCAGGGGGTATCACATCTTTTTCTTCCATACATAATACTTCACTTGGTTCGCCAAAACGATAATAACGGATTACCCTTGCTTTCATTAGTACATCTCCTAAAATAATTTTGCTAAAATTGCTCTAACTAAAATATTGAATATATTTCCAGAGTGTATAACAATAGTATCACTGGTAAATTATTTCATCAACGACTTATTATGATATAATACAACTTTTTTTTCATTAAAATATGCGATAACTTCTGCTTAGAAAAAAAAGAGCCCCACAACCTTGAATTCCAAGGTCGTGAAGCTCTTTCATCATATCAATTAATGTGCAACAGCATTGTTAAGCATAATCCAGATCGAACCAATTACGATGGTCATCATAATCAGCAAACCGAAGATAAGAGCCATCACATTCCAGCGTGGTTTCTCTGTTTCACGGATATGCATGAAGAAGAAGAGTTGAACCACAAACTGAAGTGCTGCCGTGCCAAGAACAACAATGAGTGTTCCTGTTCTTTCCATCATATCATTGAGAACCACCACAAGTGGAATGATTGTCAGAACGACGGACAGAATGAAGCCGATGACATAAGACTTCAGTGAACCATGTTGCTCATGACCGTGGGAATCATGTGAGTTGTGCTCTGACATCTACATCACCCCCATGAGATAGACGATCGACAGGAGGAAAATCCATACGACGTCCAAGAAGTGCCAGTACAAGCTGATGACGTTAATTTTACCGCGAGTAACATCGGTAATACCACGTTTTTTCAGTTGTAACATAAGTCCAATCATCCAGATCAGACCAAGCGATACGTGAAGTCCGTGAGTTCCCACAAGGGTGAAGAATGCGCCAGAAGCAGCACTCGTTGTAAAGCTGAACCCTTCGTGAATCAACTCAATAAACTCATATACTTCCAGTGCGATAAAGCTTGCACCCAGAACGGCTGTAACTGCCAGCCAACTGATTAATTGTTTTACTTTGCCTTGATTCATCGCCAGTACGGCTAGTCCGCTCGTAAATGAACTTGTGAGCAAGATAAACGTTTCGGCAATAACACCAGGCATTTTGATCAATTCAGACAAAATCGGTCCGCCCGCCGTATTGTCACGCAACACAATGAAGGTTGCGAACAATACGGAGAACAGGATAACGTCGGAAATCAGGAAGAACCAGAAACCGAGAATTTTCATTTCCTGTGGATCATGATGTCCATGGTCGTGACCATGTGCATGATTCTCACCGTGCTTAGCGGCTGCTTGAGCCATCTATACCGACCCCCTTAACGACGCTTCGGTACGTTTAATTTCGTCAACCGGAATGTAATAATCCGTATCATATGAGAATGAACGGGCGATCATACAGATCCCTACGCCAGCGAGTCCGAGAATTGCCATCCACAACCATCCGAAGACAAAGCCGAAACCGGCGATGAACCAGAAGACAGACATGATGAACGGAATTCCAGAGTTCTTCGGCATATGAATCGGCTCAAGCGGTTGCTCTGGCGGATAGATGCCTTTGGCACGACGTTCTTTCTCTTCCCACCACTCATCAATATCATCTCCGCGCGGTGTAACGGCGAAGTTGTATTCAGGAGCTGGTGAAGGAATTGACCACTCCAGCGTACGGCCATCCCATGGATCGGCGGAAGCTTTGAGTGATTTGTATTTGCGAATACCGTCTGCGATTTGTGCAACTTGGAACAGGAATCCGACACCCATCAGGAATGCCCCGATTGTGGATACGAAGTTCAGTTCCCACCAGCCAGTATCCCAGCCGTATGTGCTCAGACGACGTGTCATACCCATTAGACCGACAGCGTACTGCGGCATGAAGCAGACATAGAAACCAATATTCCAAGTCCAGAATGCCCATTTGCCCAGTTTCTCTTCGAGTTGGAAACCGAACATTTTAGGCCACCAGTAGTACAGACCTGCGAAGTATCCGAAGACAACTCCACCGATCAATACTTGGTGGAAGTGGGCAATCAGGAAGTAACTGTTGTGGAACTGGAAGTCAGCAGGAGCAACGGATAACAGAACGCCTGTCATACCCCCGACAATAAAGCACGGGATAAAGGCAAGTGTCCACATCATCGGAGTCGCCATGCGAATCCTTCCTCGATACATGGTAAACAGCCAGTTGAATATCTTAACCCCTGTTGGAATAGCAATCAACATCGTAGTTACGGCGAAGAATGCATTCACGTCTGCTCCGGAACCCATCGTGAAGAAGTGATGCGCCCATGTGAAGAAGGACAGGAAGCTGATGATCAACATCGCGAATACCATCGATTTGTAGCCAAACAGTTTTTTCCGTGAGAAGGTACTCACAATCTCGGAGAAAACACCGAATGCCGGCAAGACGACAATGTATACCTCAGGGTGACCCCACATCCAGATCAAGTTTATATACATCATTGGGTTACCGCCCAGATCAAGTGTGAAGAAATGCGCCCCGGCAAACCTGTCGAGGAATAACAATGCAAGTGTCACGGTCAAGATCGGGAAAGCAAACAAGATAATGATACAAGTGGAGAATACCGACCATGTGAACATCGGCATTTTCATCCATCTCATGCCTGGCGCACGCATTTTAATGATGGTAACCAGGAAGTTGATACCGGTAGCCAAGGAACCGATACCCGATATCTGTATACCCCATATATAGAAGTTCTGTCCTACCCCCGGACTGTGTGACAGCTCCGATAGAGGCGGATAACTCAGCCATCCTGCATCCGGTGAACCACCGATAACGAATGACAGGTTAAACAGCATTGCTCCCAGGAAGAATAACCAGAAGCTCAGTGCATTCAGGAACGGGAACGCAACGTCCCTTGCTCCGATCTGTAATGGCACGATAACGTTAAATAGACCAAACATAAATGGCATCGCCATGAACAAGATCATGATCGTACCGTGAGTTGTGAAGACCTGATTATAATGCTCAGGATTCAGAAATTCATTGTTAGGCATAGCTAGCTGAAGGCGCATCATTAGCGCATCCACACCACCACGGAACAACATGATAATGGAAGCAATGATATACATGATACCGATCTTTTTGTGATCGACAGTCGTTAACCAGTTACGCCAGAGCCAGCCCCATTTTTTGAAATAAGTTAGCACCGCTACAATAGTAATCATGGTAATTCCGATAGCTACCATCGCACCATAAATGAGCGGATCACCGGTTACGAAAAACTCCGATGCAAACTCTTTAAGTCCCTCTAACATTGGGGGCCTCCTTTCGAATCTTTAGTTAGCACTCTTGTCCTCGTCTTGATTGGACGTATCAGTTGCATTTTGAATGGCTCCAGAAGCTTCTTTTGAAGTTCCATGCTTACTGTGAGCACTTTGACCATCTACTACATACTTGGTCACAATATTTTGGAACAATCCTTCTGGGAAGGCAGAATAATAAGCAACGTTGCTTGTGCCTGGCTCAGCCAGTGCTTTGTAACCTTCTGTAGTCAACGCCTGAGAACTCTGTTTCACTTCAGCTACCCAATTGTCAAAATCTTCGTCCGATGTAGCATTCACATCAAAACGCATTTCTCCAAAATGCTCACCTGTGAAGTTAGCGCCTGAACCCCAGTACTTGCCTTCATGATCTGCCTGCAGATACAAGGTCATCGCCATACCCGACATCGTATAAATCTGTCCTCCAAGTTGCGGAATCCAGAATGAGTTCATCGGTGAATCCGCAGTGAGTTCAAATTTCACGGGCCGGTCTGCCGGAATATTCAACGTATTAACCGTTGCAATTCCTTGTTCTGGATACATAAACAGCCATTTCCAGTCCAGTGAAGACACTTGGATGGTAATTGGTGCTTTCTCGTGAGCCAACGGCTTCGAAGGTTCCAAAACATACGTGTAACGAATCGTTACAATTGCAAGTATTCCAATAATAATAATTGGAATGGTCCACCATACAACCTCCGCTTTGGTGCTATGAGCCCAGTTAGGTTCATATGCTGCTTTGTTGTCCGGTTTCTCACGGTAACGCCATACGATTACGGCAGCCAAAATGAGTACTGGCACAATAATGACAGCACACAAAATTGTCGAGATGACAATCAAATCTCTCTGCGAAGCGCCAATTGGCCCCTTCGGATCCAGAACAACGTACTGTCCGCCTGCCAGCATTGGCCAGACAATCAATGCAATTGTAACCAACGTCAGGACAACCGGAATGATAATCCGGATTAGCGACCTAGGTTTCTTGTTCATTTTGATCCCCTCTCCTTAAATTCGCTCATACTGAAAAATCAGTATACTACTCTCTTCCTACTAAAGATATCAGAAATGAACAACTTTTTTGTTCTTGTTAACAAATTTGTCGATTTTACACCTTAAATGTGTGAATTTTTTCTCACAAATCGCTTGCATGCTTGATATTTGTACTTCGTAATCTTTACACATCAAGTCACAAAATAAAACCCTTTGCAGTCCCGTTGAACAGTGTCAACGAATCCGCAAAGGGCTTTATTGACTGGATTCCGGGAACTTATCCAGTCTTATTATGAACGAATTAACGCAGGATTATAATCAATCGGCGCCTTCGTCTTCCCGGCGTGTATGAACAAGGCCAATCGCTTTGGCAATAACGTAAATAAACACACTACCTACAAGGAATCCAATACCAACCATCAAGCCAAGATTACGATCATTAAATTCGTTCAGATTGATCAGACACATGATCACTCCCGTAATGAGTGCGACCCATGCCAGAACTGTCATCGTCAAGACGGCGCGCCGCATATTTTTGTCTTTGCGCTCCAATTGGCTGACCATTGCTGTCTTCGATGCCATAGTAAACACTTCCTTTTCCCTTTTTGTAAGTGCTTTCCTTATACCAATATACCACATCAGTATGATTTTTAGTCAACAAATGTTCAAATTTTATTCGCAATTTGGACACTTTATTTTCATTTCGACCATTGACAAAACATTATTAAATTCTTTCATACTTCTTATAACCCAAAAAACGTCTCTTCATAACAGGAACTGCACTTGACCTTATGAAACCTTTATGAACTACTCATTTCCAACGGTAAAAACAAAAAAAAAAGACGGCACATTGGAATACTCCAATGTTACCGTCGTTCTCAGCTTTAATAAGGGAACCATATATAATGTGGACCTGCTCTACCCTTAAAACCTGCCACCCAAACTATTGGGGATTATGTTCGTTCCGTGTCTCCAACCAATTATTCTTGATGACGCTCTGATACCAGTAATAACTCTCCTTCGGTGTTCTCACGAGTGAACGATAGTCCATATGAACAAGACCAAAACGCATTCGGTAGCCTTCTGCCCACTCGAAATTATCCATCAGTGACCATGCCATGTACCCTTTCAGGTTAATCCCGTCATTAATGATGCGGTGAATTTGGGCCAAATGCTGCTCATAATATGAAATCCGGCGATCATCGTTAATCTTCCCGTTCTCCAGGTCATCATTGATGCAGGCACCATTCTCTGTGATATATACATCCACATTGCCGTACTTTTGCAAGTAATGCATAAATTCATACAAACCACGTGATTCCACAGGCCAGCCAATATCAGTTTTGGTGAGGCCCATATCAACTTCTTCCGATTGCAGAGCACCTGCCTCCGGATTGAAGCGATTGATGCCCATCGTGTAATAGTTAATGCCGAGCAGATCGATTGGTTGCGAGATAATCTCCATATCGCCTTCCTGAATTGGCACAGTAGCCCCCGCTTCTGCGAACCAATCCACCATAAACTGCGGATATGAACCTTTGTAGATTGGATCAAGGAACCAATCGGTATTAAGCGCAATTGATCGGTCACACGCAGCTTGGTCCTCGGGGGATTTGCTGTACGGCTCAGCCCAGCACACGTTCGGAGCAATACCAATCTGACCGGTTGTTCCCAAGCGACGGAAAGATTGAACAGCTTTACCATGAGCAACCAGCAATCCATGAGCAACATTGATTGAAGTTTGCAGGTCTTTGTTTCCTGGCGCATGAATCCCGAGAAGGTTCGACAGGAACGCGATACACCATGGTTCGTTGAATGTCAGCCAGAAGTTGATTTTGCCAGAGAATTCTTTGAAGATCACTTCGGCATATTTCACAAAAGCATCCACAGTTCTGCGGTTACCCCAGCCCCCGTCATCCTCCAGCGTTTGCGGAAGATCCCAGTGATACAGTGTGAGGAACGGTTCAATTCCAGCCTCGATCAATGCATCCACGAAGCGGTGGTAGAAGTCCAGTCCTTCCCGATTGATCTCTCCATCTCCGTCAGGAATAATGCGCGGCCACGCAATGGAGAACCGGTACGTATTAATCCCGAGTTTCTTCATCAGTTCGATGTCTTCCTCGTAACGGTGGTAACTGTCACATGCGACATCCCCATTGTCTCCGTTATATACCTTGCCAGGTGTGCGCGCAAACGTATCCCAGATGGATACCCCGCGTCCACCTTCCTGTGCCGCTCCTTCTATTTGATAGGAAGCTGTTGCTGTACCCCAGCGAAAATCTTGCGGAAATTTAAAAATCGTCATGGTTTACTCCTCCGTCTCATGATGACACGCGGATCGTCTGTCCTGCGGTCATGGTTAAAATAATTACATAATCGCCCTGAGGCGTAAGCTCTGCCTTGGCTTGTTCATGTCCTTCCACTCGCAGCGGATAAGCACTGCGAAGGGTCAACGACTCATTTCGATCTGCCTTAATAACCGCTGACACAAGCTTGTTGTCCGTCCACGTTATTGCTACCGTATAACCACCTCTTGCACGAAGCCCTTCAACACGACCTTGAGTCCAGAGGTCAGGCAATGCCGGAAGTAAATGTAACTCGTTCAAGTGGCTCTGCAACAACATCTCGGCCATGCCAGCCGTGCCTCCAAAGTTACCATCGATCTGGAACGGCGGATGGTCATCAAACAGATTCGGATGTGTGGACCGGGCCAGCAACGTGCGCACAAACTGATGTGCCTGGCTGCTATCCAGTAGTCGTGCATACAGATTGATCAACCATGCACAGCTCCATCCTGTATGCCCGCCACCTTGTGAGATACGACGTTCAAGTGATACCCGTGCTGCTTCTACCAATTCCGGTGTGTGTACTCGATTGATCTGCTCTCCCGGATACAGTCCATACAGATGGGAGACGTGACGATGCCCTGGCTCGGATTCGGCAAAATCCTTAAACCACTCCAGCAATTGTCCTTCGATTCCAATTCGGAATGGATAGAGTTTCTCCAGAGCCTCACTCCACTCGCTTGCCAACGACTCATCTATATTTAGTTGCTTCGAGGCCTCAATACAGCGGCTGAACAGTTCACGAATTAACGTCATATCCATCGTTGAAGCCATGGATATACTGCGTGCCTCCCCAGCATCTGTGAGAAACTTGTTCTCTGGTGAAGTGGATGGAATCGTAACCAGATAACCATCGGGCCCTTCCACCAGCCAATCGAGACAGAACAGCGCCGCCTCTTTCATGATGGGATACGCACGTTCCTCAAGAAAACGCTGATCCCCGGTAAATTGGTAATGCTCCCATAGATGCGAGGTCAGCCACACACCACCCATCGGCCAAAAAGCCCAGCTTGCATCTCCGCCTGTCGGTGTAGAGGTTCTCCAGATATCCACGTTATGATGGGCAGTCCATCCACGGGCTCCATACAGAATCCGCGCCGTTCTTCGTCCTGTATCACTGAGATCGGTCAGCATATCAAACAGCGGCTCATGACACTCACTAAGATTGCAGACTTCTGCCGGCCAGTAATTCATCTCCGTGTTGATATTGATTGTGTAATCACTATGCCATGGCGGCTCTACCTGATGGTTCCAGATTCCCTGCAGGTTGGCAGGCTGGCTGCCCGGACGCGAACTAGCCATTAACAGATATCTTCCATATTGAAAATAAAGTGCCTCCAGTCCAGGGTCTTGTTGCCCTGTCTGATAAGCCTGCAGCCGCTCATCTGTAGATAATTCGGCGTTAGCCGATACCCCTAAATCAATAGAGACTCTGTTAAACAACGCGCTATGATCCTGAATATGTCGGTCACCAAGCGCTTCCGCGCCATGTGTGGTCGCTTTGGAGATCATCTCCTTGCATTCCTCTTCCAATACAAGATGGTCCTTCACAGGCAAAACATCATAACTTTCAAAGGACGTAGCTGCTGCCAGATAAAACACAACCTGATCAGCACCCTGAATATGTAACTTGCCTTCCAGATTGGAGACCTTCACCTGATCACCAGATGCCGTAAACGCTACACGGACAGCATAAGCCGTCCCCCGATCCTCTTCATAGAGGACGGATTCCGGGTGATCCCTGAAGTAATTGGACTCCACATGACTTGGGCACCGACTAAACATGGTTAGAGCATCTCCCGAAGTCTCAACGCGATAAGGATGGAGACTGTCTAGCGTAATACTTACACTCACAGCGTCCTTCTGATCAGCAGTTAATGTGCAGACCATTAGATCATCCGAAGCACTGGAATACACTTCACGTACGTATTGAGTTCCTTCCAATGAGTAGGTTGTGGTTGCAATACCCGATTCCAGATCAAGCTCCCGTTCAAATGCATCATATGAAGGATCATCCAGACCCTCATGGTGCAATAAAAAATGACCCATCGGCTGGTAGGCCTCTACATCACGACCAAGCATTTCACGGTTCAACAAATCCTCAGCTTCACCATACTGCCCAGACATGATCAACTCTCGCGTCTGCTTCAAATACCGCTGACTGCTGTATTGAATCGTATCCCGTGGAAACCCTGACCATAATGTATCTTCATTGAGCTGAATTCGTTCATCTGCTGCGCCACCGTACACCATGCCTCCAAGACGGCCGTTTCCGATGGGCAATGCTTCTTCCCAGCGTTTTGCCGGTTGTTGATACCAAAGACGATTGATTTTAGTTTGTTTATTGTGTTGGGACATGATTAGCTCCTGTTCCTGAATCAGCTGTATATTCCTCATGACGTAAAACGTTTTCGGTAAGTGCTTACAATAATAAAATTATATGTGATTTCAAAATTTGCGTCAATGCAAATCATCACATCATTCCACAAAAAAAGGCCCCATATAGGGCCCCTTCCTTGTGTAACCATGGATCACAGACAATCCATATTATTTTACGTCTTTTCCTGTCCACAGAGAGACACGTTCCTTAACCCAAACCGTAAATTGTTTCTCCATTTCAACTGCACCCGCTTTGTCCAAATCAGCCAGTAAAGCATCATAGGTTGCATCAAAGTTGGCTGGTGTAGTCAGAACAGCTTCCGGAATCCGTTTACGGATGATATCCTGCGTTTTCTGGAACGTTACCTCATAGTCTGTACCGGAAGGTACGGACATGTTATACGCTGCGCCCCAATCCTTAACTGGCAGATCTTCTTCAGCCGGATAGAACTCTTTCCAAGTCGTGATACCATAAGCTTTCAGCGTTTCTTTCTCTGCAGCCGTGTAACCAGCTACAATCTGCTCAGGGAAGTTTGTTGTGTAGTAGTTATCCGTAGAATCTTTTACACCATCACCGTATCTTGCGCTAAATATGTTATACATCCCAATTCCTGTTTCCTTACTGAAATTGGAGTTGTCATTCGTTTTGCGGTCTTGAACGTCTTCTGGAATCACTCGTTTACCATCTTCTACGTTGTAATGTTCACCTTCGATACCCCAGTTTCTCAGAACTTGTCCTTCATCGGAAGCAAGCCAATCCATGAATTTGATGATACGCACTGGATCTTTGGCCGAAGTTGTAATCCCGATGCCATAACCGTCAAATCCGGCTGGTTGGAACGTATGATCCACAATCTCATCGTTAAGTGATACAGAGAAGTGAGCGTATGTGGCATCATCCTTACCTGATGATTTAAGCGCGTTCTCCGCTTCTTGATAGTTCCACTCTTGGTCAATCAGACCGAGGACACGGCCACTGGCAATTTTGGACTTGTATTGGTCATCCTTTTGAACAAAGGCATCTTTGTCCAGTAGGCCTTCATTGTACATTTTATTCAACCAGCGGAAATATTCTCTTTCCTCTGGACGTTTGTAGTGCAATTTGGCTTCATACGTTTCAGGGTCAATGTAATATTCACCATCATCCGGTGCACCTGTTGCCTGGAAAGCCGGGTTCGTTACCGTGATCATGATTTTCCAATCATCTGCATTCAATGTTAATGGAATGGTTGGTTGACCATCAATGGTTGGATGTTTTTCATAATAGGCTCTAAGTACATTCTCGTAATCCTCAAGTGTCTTCACTTCAGGGTATCCAAGCTCTTTCAATACTCTTTGCTGAATTTCAAATCCACCTGTAGCGTCAAACGTAACATTATCAACACCCATATTGGTTGGAATGGTATAGATCGCTTGATCTTCCAAACTGTATTTCAAACGGTTCATCTGTTCTCCATAGATTTTTTTCAGATTGGGAGCATGCTCCTCAATCAGATCCGTGAGATCCAGCATCGCGCCTGCATCCACAAGCTTAGATAAGTTACCTTTAGGGTAGATCATATCAGGAAAGTCACCACTGGCAGCCATTAGTGCAATCTTCTGGTTACCACCATCGTTTACATCATACTCTGCTTCAATGGTAACGCCTGTTTGCTCCGTAATCTTTTTACCAACAGCATCTTGCATCTTGTTCCAGGTCGGACTAGCATCCGCCCCGAAGAATGTAACTGTGATCGGTTCGGTTCCGCTGGACTCCGAAGTCTCTTTGGTTCCCGAATTCCCACAACCAGCTGTAACCAACATTGCACTTGCGAGCATCAACATTGCAAACGTCTTGGGTGTATTGCCTTTCATTTTGCCTCTCATTGTCTAGTTCCCCCTATTATTTATGAAGGTTTTATCTGTATAACAGGCTTTATGCCTGAGGATACCACTTTTTTGAATGCGCTTTCGGTATCGTTCATTCCGACGTATTTACTGAAGCTGACGTTTCGATTCTGCCAAAAGAAAGATTCTTCTTCTAACGGACGTAAAACGTTTTCGTAAATGGAATAAACCGCTTACTGAAAGTGCTTACATGATAGATTATAGGCTATCCATCTCCTCACGTCAACAATAAAAAAAGCCCTTTCTCAAGGGCTTTTTTTGCTATGAAAATCCTTAACTTTAATGCTTGGTTTTCAAGCTTATTTCACATCTTTTCCAGTCCAAAGAGCTACACGTTCTTTGATCCAAACCGTGTATTGTTTCTCCATCTCCACTGCACCCGCTTTATCGAGTTCAGCCAGAAGACTATCATATACGCTGTCGAAGTTCTCAGGTTTGGCAAGGATCGCTTCTGGAATACGTTTACGTACAATATCCTGTGTTTTCTGGAACGTTACGTTGTAATCCGTGTCAGATGGTACAGGCATGTTGTATGCTGCACCCCAATCTTTCAGCTTCAGATCATCGTCGGAAGGATAGAAATCTTTCCATGTTGTAATACCATAGGCTTTCAACGTTTCCTTCTCAGCGGCAGTGTAACCAGCTTGAATCTGTTCAGGGAAGTTCGTTGTATAGTAGTTATCCGTGGCATCTTTCACACCATCACCGTATCTGGCGCTAAATATGTTATACATGCCTACGCCTGATTCTTTGGTAAAAGCAGAGTTATCATTGGTTTTGCGATCCTGTACGTCAGCCGGAATGATGCGTTTCCCATTCTCGACTTGGTAATGTTGGCCTTCAACGCCCCAGTTTCTCAGGACCTGACCTTCATCGGAAGCAAGCCAATCCATGAATTTGATAATACGTACCGGATCTTTGGCCGAAGTTGTGATTCCGATACCATAACCGTCAAATCCTGTCGGTTGGAACGTATGATCCACAATATCCTTGTTCAGGGATACGGAGAAGTGGGCATATGTTTTGTCTCCACCGTTAGATGATTTCAAAGCATTCTCCGCCTCACCATAGTTCCACTCTTGGTCAATTAGACCAAGTACACGGCCACTGGCAATTTTGGATTTGTATTGGTCATCCTTTTGAACAAATGTATCTTTGTCAAGCAGACCCTCATTGTACATTTTGTTCAACCAACGGAAATATTCCTTTTCTTCAGGGCGTTTGTAGTGTAGAACGGCTTCATAGGTCTCAGGATTAATATAATACTCACCATCATCCGGTCCACCCGTAGCTTGGAATGCAGGGTTCGTTACCGTAATCATAATTTTCCAGTCATCTGCATTCAATGTTAACGGAATCGTCGGTTGACCATCAATCGTTGGATGTTTTTCATAATACGTTCTCAGTACGTTCTCGTAGTCCTCAAGCGTTTTTACTTCAGGGTAGCCAAGCTCTTTCAATACTCTTTGTTGAATTTCGAATCCGCCCCTAGCGTCAAACTCAACGTTATCTACACCCATATTCGTCGGGATCGTGTAAATGGCTTGATCTTCCAAACTGTATTTCAGACGGTTCATCTGATCACCATAGATTTTTTTCAAGTTGGGAGCATGCTCCTCAATTAGATCGGTCAGGTCCAGCATCGCGCCTGCATCCACAAGCTTAGACAAGTTGCCTTTAGGATAGATAATATCAGGGTAATCACCACTGGCAGCCATCAAAGGAATCTTTTGGTCACCGCCATTATTCACATCATACTCAGCTTCAATTGTAACTCCCGTTGCCTTAGTAATTTCTTGACCGACAGCATCCTTCATGTTATTCCAGTTCGGACTCGCGTCTGCACCAAAGAATGTAAAGGTCACTGGACTGGTTGTATCTCCGGAATCAACCGGTTTCTCTGAAGCGTTAGTTCCTCCTCCACTGCCGCTGCATCCTGCTGTAATTGCAAGAGCACTGGCTAACAGAAGCATTGCGAATGTTTTTGGTGTTTTGCCCTTCATGTGTAATCCCCCTTATGGATATTAATGAAGCTGTATATTTGTATAACAGGTTGACCTGCAAATACCGTAACCAGATGAAACAAATGTAATTTTCTTGTTTTTATAACATTAGAAGCGTTTTCTTAAAAATAAAAAAATGTTCTTCTTGCCTTATTTCCTCTTCATTCTGCAAATGTTTACTTTGAGATTCAGGTGTATGCCACGTGTTGTACAAGCAAATGTAAGTGCTTTCATAATTGAATAATAATCGCTCCTATATCCCTTGTCAATAGTGAATTTATAAAATTGAAAACGTTTTTTAGAAAACGTTTTAGATAAAAAAAGAACCCAAATATTCTGGGTTCTTTTTCGTTTTAGATCTGAATTGCTAATCGTTTATTTAGCCTCTTCACCGCTCCACAATTGAACACGGTTTTGAACGAGTTCTGTATATTGTTTCTCCATATCCTCTGCTCCTGCTTGGTTCACTTCTGCAATCATGCCGTCATAGATCGCATCGAACTGTTCAGGAGTACTCAGAATGGCTTCCGGGATACGTTTCCGAATGATATCCTGTGTTTTCTTGAAGATGACGTTGTAGTTGGAATCACCTGGTGTTGGCAGATTGTATGCTGCTCCCCATGGTTTGATTGGGAACTCATCTTCACTCGGGAACAGATCTTTCCACGTCGTAGCACCGTAAGCTTTGAGTGTTTCTTTCTCTGCATCGGAATATGCTGCCACGATCTGTTCAGGGAAATTCGTAGTGTAGTAGTTATCCGTTGAATCCTTCACACCGTCTCCATAGTGACCAGACATATTGGTGTACAGACCGATACCCGTTTCTTTCTGGAATACAGCTGCATTATTGGTTTTCTGATCCAGAATGTCGGCAGGAATGACACGTTTGCCGTCCTTCACTTCATACTGTTTGCCCTCAATTCCCCAGTTCATCAGCACTTGCCCTTCTTCAGAAGCCAGGTAATCGAAAAATTTGATCGTACGAACCGGGTCAGGATTCGATGTTGTAATCCCTACACCCCAACCGGATACAAAACCAGGGTCTTGGTAGGCATGATCCTTGATATCCTCGGACAGGGTTACCGGGAAGTGTGAATACGTTGCTTCAGTCTTACCAGCGGATTTCAATGCATTTTCTGCATCGGAATAACCCCAATCCTGGTCAATGACACCCAGAACACGTCCACTTGCAATTTTGGATTTGTATTGGTCTGTTTTCTGGATAAAGCTGTCCTGATCCAGCAATCCAGTGTTGTACATATGGTTCAACCAGCGGAAGTACTCTTTTTCCTCTGGACGTTTGTAATGCAGACTTGCTTCATACGTCTCTGGATCGATATAGTATTCACCATCATCCGGAGCTCCTGTTGCCTGGAAGGCAGGGTTCGTTACAGTAATCATGATTCTCCAATCATCCGCGTCCAGTGTTAACGGGATCGTTGGCTGACCATCAATCGTTGGGTGTTTCTCTTTGTACGCCTTCAATACATTCTCGTAATCCTGAAGTGTACGTACTTCCGGGTATCCGAGTTCTTTCAGTACACGGTGCTGAATGCCAAATCCACCACCTGCATCAAAGTACTTTTGGTCTACCGCATAATACGTTGGCAGCACATAAATAGCCTGATCTTCATTACTGTATTTCAACCGGTCCATGTAATTACCATACAGCTTCTTCAGATTGGGAGCATATTGGTCGATCAGATCTGTCAGATCGAGCATTGCTCCGGCATCCACCAGTTTGCTGAGTTCTCCTTTGGGGGAGACAATATCCGGATAGTCTCCGCTCGCCGCCATTAAGGATATTTTATCTTGACCACCACTAACGGCAAATTCACCGTTAAGGGTTATCCCTGTTTTTTCCGTAAGGACTTTACCTACTTCATCCTTCATGCCATTCCAGTTCGGACTGGGGTCAACGCTGAAGAAATCAAAAGTAAGTGGAGTTGTCTCTGCGCTTGTATCCTTGAACGACGTATCACTGCCGCTTCCTCCACCGCAACCTGCGAGTAAAGACATTGCAAGCACTGGTGCCAGTGCAATCTTCATTTTGGAACTTGCCATAATGGTAATCCTCCCTGTTTCATATGTCTGTCTTATCCGGGACTTTTTTGTCCCTGTCTATAGCTTCATGAATACCACACCGCAGCCCTATACGGTGAAGCGCAGACCACATGGCTGCGCTTCGGGTATCCTGATGCTTCATTTGTAGATGTACGGCCGCTCTATGTGGCAGCCTGTACCCAATTGTTTAACCTTTTACTGCGCCCAGTGTCATACCACCAACAAAGTACTTCTGAAGGAATGGATATACAATGAGGATTGGAACCGTTACAACGATCGTAATCGCCATTTTGATCGATTCCGGTGAAATCTGTGTCATTTGCTGCGCCATATCATTGGCATTTCGTCCAGCACCTGAGCCCTGCTGTGTACTTTGCAATACTTTCATCAGCTCATATTGGAGCGTGGTCAAATGTGCCTTTGAACCATTATACAGGTACGTATCGAACCACGCATTCCATTGACCTACAGCCAGGAACAATGCGATGGTAGCAAGCACTGGTTTACACAGTGGCAAGATGATTCTGTAATAGATTGTAAAGTCATTCGCTCCGTCCAGCTTCGCGGATTCCTGCAATGAGTATGGCAGGCCATCAATGAATGAACGGATAATGAACACGTTAAATGCACTGATCATGCCAGGCAATACATATACCCAGAATGTACCGATCAGGTTCAAGTCACGCATCAGAATGTACACCGGAATCAGACCACCGGAGAAATACATCGTGAGCGCGAGCGTTGTGGAAACAAATTTTCTAAGTCCAAAATCAGGTCTGCTCAGTGTAAAGGCGATCATGGATGAACTGATCAATCCGAGCACGGTACCTACAAGTGTACGCAGAATGGAGATCTGCAAACCTTGTAACAATCCATCATATTGGAAAATCGTTTTGTAGTTCTGTAATGTGAATTCGCGAGGCCACAAGTAAATTCCGCCACGTACTGTATCTGTCGAGTTATTGAGTGAGATGGCTAGTACGTTAAGGAATGGATAAAGTGTTACAACCAGCACCATGGTCATCGCGAGGATGTTGAATATATCGAACAGTTTATCGCCCCGAGTAGCATTGAATGCTTTGTTCGCCATAATGTCGTCCCCTCCCTACATGATGCTTTCTTTTGTGAATTTTTTGAACAAGCCGTTCGCAGTAAACAGAAGGATGATACTGACAACGGAGTTGAATATACCTATGGCTGTACCATACGAGAATCGTCCCATATTCAAACCATAATTGAGCGCGTATAGATCAAGTACTTCCGAGTAGTCTGTGACCAGACTGTTGCCAAGCAAGAACTGCTTCTCGAAACCGATACTGATAAGATGTCCAATCGACATGATGAAAAGTACAGAAATCGTGGTCCGTATGCCAGGCAGCGTAATATGCCACATCTGTCTCCAGCGGTTGGCTCCATCTACACGGGAAGCTTCATACAACTCATTGTCGATACCTGTAATCGCCGCCAGATAGATGATGGCATTCCAACCGGTTTCCTTCCACATATCTGAAGCGGTTACAATGTACCAGAACAAGTTCCCCTTGGCCATGAATTGGATTGGCTGATCGATAATGTTCAGTCCTACCAATAGATCATTGATAATCCCTCCATCGGTGGAGAGCATCTTCGTAATGATCCCGGCTACAACAACCCAGGATACAAAGTGAGGCAGATATGATACCGTTTGCACGGCACGTTTGAAGAACATGCCTCTCATTTCATTCAGGAGAATAGCGAAGAATATCGGTACGATAAAACCGACAACTAGTCCCATCAAGCTCATTGCAAGCGTATTACGAAGTACCAGATAGAAACGATCATCACTGAACAGCTCTACAAAGTGTTTAAAACCAACCCACTCTTGATCACCAAATGATCTGGCAGGTTTATAATTTTGGAAAGCCATCGTCCATCCCCATAGTGGCAGATAGTTAAATACGAAAACCCAAGCTACGAATGGCAATGACATGAGATAGAGATATTTCTGCTGTTTCATTCTGTCCCAAATTCCGTTCCGCCGATTCTTTAAAGGCGGTTTGGGGTCACTGCTTCTGTTCGCGGAAGCGGATTTTTTTGTTAGCGTTTCCATCTCCGTTCCCCCTCCTCTGTTTTATAAAATAATCATACTCGATAGAGCGTTTTCAAAATACCATCTGGATTTTAGAGAAAATCATATAAAAATTAGATATAGACATATATAATCAGACATTAATTCGTTAAAATCAGTGATAAATTATACTTTTAAATGATATAAAAGTAATATTAAGGTAAAATACTATTGGAAGTGGTAAATATCGAAAACGTTTTATAGTAATCGTTTACTTCAACTACATGTCATGCAAAAAGGACCCTTTCGGGTCCCTATGATTACAATGTAAATTGAATGGTTTGCAGTTTAACGATGCCGAGTAGTTGCGCTACGGATATGGAGGTTGCTGGACGGAATTGATCTCCATTCAGATAGGCAAGTATCTCCTTAAATAAGTAGGCGGCTTCCGGACGCTTCATTACAGCCAGATTGGCAAACGGAAGTGAGGATACCAAAATCTTGCCCTTCCCTACTTTTGCCTCAAAGGCATAAGCGAGTCGTTTGGCCCGATGGAAATGGTCCAGCACTTCGATCAGCGGCTCAACCCCGGGCAACGTATCCAAACATATCGCTGGTGTACCGTTCACCAAGTGATACCAATGCCAGTCCGAAGCCCCATCATGCGGGAAGGTGCCTAGTAGTGCTAGCCGATCTCTCAGATACATGCCCATCGTTGCACCAGGCTGCGTAGCAAACATCAGGTAATTCCAGAATACAGGCAGATACTTGGTCTCCACTGAATCATATAACCCTTCTGCGGTTGGCTGTAGCCAAACACTTCCCCCGTTGACCACATAATCAACGACATTGGGTGTTAACGACTGAACGATAACCAAGTCAATCTCCCGATTTTTCAACAACTGGAATCCATCGATGCGATCTACGCAATCATCATGCGCTTCACCTAGGAATGGCTTCAACTCTGCCACGGTATTCCAGAACCGATTCGAACTCGGATGAGACTGATAAAAAGGAAACGACCAGCCATGCCATACATTCGCTACAGTTCTTTCCAAATCGCCTGATATCAGCTCCGCCTCGATCCGAAAAGCTGCTGCCCCTTCATGAGGAGCGGTAGCGACGATACTTCCCAGTGATATGACAGACCCACATTGGATATTTCCGGTCTTCCATTCCCCTTCATTAAGTATCACATCATTGCTTATTAACCTCCACTGAATGACCGCGTCCTCAAGCGGCTCCTTACCGTAGTGAGAGATGCGTACATCGACATGAATGGATTCTCCGGCGTAAAATGTACGCTCTTTGCAGCTTAACAACAGCACCACATCTGCGTTGAAACACATGAATTCTTCTGGTGTTGTAATGCCTTTGTCATCCCAAAACACATCCAGAATGCCCGTCGTAGCATGTCCCTGTCCTGGAAAATCGCGAATGTCCAGAAGTTGTACGCCCGCAGCGTCCGGTGTTCGCCGAATCCGCTCCATGGCTTCTTTTAAGGAACGTACCAGATGGGTACCACTGACCTGTTGAAAATGCTCCAGATCCTCGATCATGCCTTTGTTTGTTAACGATTCTTCGATCGGTCGTAACCAGCTAGGACGCAATACGCCAGTATACTTCGCTCGCTCTTGGGGCCGCACATACATGGTGTACTGTGCATGTTCGTGCCCAATGACGGGATGCTCCGCGAGCCGAGTGACTGCATGATAGTCCAGCGTGGTATCCGGCACAGCAGAATATGCGGATTCCAACGGGGGATGCCAGTTCAACGACTGAATATAATAATCACCTTCCCGCCCTTGCGCCGGAAGCTGTCCAAAACCTGTATTGTCCGTATATAACCGGGTCGGGTCCATATCCCTTGCCCTTGAGACCAATGCATTGAGTTCTGGGTGGCCATTCGGACCAATAAGTTCATTCCCCATGGAGAACATGACGAATGAAGGATGTCTATGCAGCGACTGAAGCAACCCGTCCAGTTCTTGTGTCAGATAGGACAATACTTCAACTGGCGCAGACTGATCCGATTGCTCAAAGAAACGAGACCAATGGGGAAGTTCAGCCTGCACCAGCATGCCCGCTTCATCAGCAGCATCCCAGAAAGGCTCCGGCGCGCTCCACCCATGCAGTCGGACATGATTGAAGCCATACGATCTGGCGATTCGAAATTGCTGAAGATAATGCTCCTTGTCCCAGACGGGATAACCCGTCAGTGGAAAGATACAGCAATCGACGTATCCACGCAAATATACTGGTATCCCATTCAGTTCAAGCTGCTTCCCGTTTGTTGCAAAGGAACGTACACCAAACGATTGCTCCAGCCGATCCAGTTCCCGTTCACCGTCATAGAGACGGATCATAGCCTTGTATAATTCAGGAGATTCATCCGACCATCTTGCGATAGACTTTTCTGTTCCAAGTTCCAATCGCCACTGAGTTATTACAGCGTTACTTTCAGTTAAACCTGGTGAGCTTATATCCACATGTGATGGATCACTCAGATTCACATTACAACTATATCGATCAAGCCAGGTGCCGTCCGGTTGCTGGATATCCACATGTAATTGCATCGATCTAGCGGAATCATCTGCGGGAGCGCTTACAGTACAATCAATCAGAAGAGTTCCAGTTTCAGCATCTGGTTGAATACGTAACGTCTGTAATCGGCATGGGGGCAGACTGTCCAGATAAACACCACCCGTGATGCCACCCCAGGCTGTGGCCGTATGCAATGAATGAATATGGCTACCCGCCAGCGGAAGTTTCATCGTATTGTCCACGCGGATCTCCACACGATTCACTTCTCCCTGCTTCACCAGAGAGGTAACATCCCACTTCTGTTGATTCACCAGACTATCCTGCTGCCCGGCATACTGTCCATTGATCCAGAGATACGTTGTCCATCGGACACCTTCCAATCTGAATACATAGTGGCATCCAGGATCGTCTGATGGAACATGAACATCCTGAGCATACCAGGCTGAGCCTTCAAATTCGCGTACCTTGGTCCAAGTATCGAGCCTTTCGTATTCAGGCTCATCTCCGTATCCTTGCTCTTCCCATGAACCGGGAATCTGAATGGTCTCCCATGATGTATTTTTACACTGTGAAGGCGGTAATATCTCTTGTTCAACGAGTATATCGGACTCCAGATCCAAACAAAACTGCCATGTTCCATTTAAGTTCAATGTATGACGTACAGCGCCTATATCAGACAAATTCATATCGTATAGCCATCCCTTCATCTGGATTCTTGTAAATCCAGTCTAAAATGTGAAACATTCGGTGACCATTGCTTATCATGGGAAGTGCATGGACAATATGATGAATCTGGAAATTTCTCAGGAGTATCGAAAACGTTTTACACAATAGGCAGGGGCAAAGCCCAGCACTCCGTACTTATTCCTCGTTTATATCTGTAGCCGTTCCTTTAATTGATGATTGGGTTCTGGCCTGTTTGTAAGCGGAAGGGCTCTCCCCTACATACTTCTTGAATTTGCCGTGGAAGTAGTCCACATTAGCATATCCCACTCTCGCCGCGACCTGATGAACCTTCAGTCCTTCGTCCAGCAATTCCTTGGCCTTTTCCATACGAACCTTGTCCAGAAATGCATTGAAATACTCTCCAGTATGATTCTTGAACAACTTACCCAAGTAACTGCTGTTATAGTTAAACACTTCTGCTAGTACTTCAAGCTTGAGATTCTCGCCAGGGTTACGCTGGATAAATTCAATCATCTGTTTCAATACAGTATCCTTGCTTCCCCCACCCATACGTTGAATAAGTCGATTCAAATGTTCCGATGCCATGACTTTGAGATCAGACATCGTAAATTGATGATAGACTTCATTAATCAGAACCGAATGTTCCTGCATAATGGAGTGCATATGTTGATTCGTCGCCGCAAGCTTGTTGAACGCCAGGGAAAATACCTGTGAGAACGCCGTCTTGATCGCTTGCTCTGTTCGGTGATATGGAACAAGGCGCTCTTCCATCTCACCCAGCACCCGCATAACGGACTCACTACTGCGGATGTCTAACGCATAATACAGTTTGTCCGCGAGTTCGTCCTCAACTGGCTCATGTGCTCCGTCCACAGCTTCAACTTCTGGTCTAACAACGCCTTCGCTACCTTCAGTCCACAGAATGATGCGTTGCTCCGTGAACAAGAAGCGTTCCCCGAGTAAACGATTCGCCTGCGTGTATGACCGCGCAATTTCAGAAGTGGAATGTACAGGTTCTCCCGCAGCACCGTACATGTGAACCTCCCATTCTCCTAGCAGTCCTTCCAGCTCATCATACAGATTTCTTGCTGATGACTCGGATGTGATTATTTCCTTACTTAACAGCCCCAGACCAGAATGGAACGAGAATACAATGCCTCGGTCTTTATGGTCAAATGCTTCAATCAGTTTGCGTTTCATAACACTTCCCCGTTGCAGATCAGGGGTTACATGCATCTCAAGCAGCACAATCTGATAGTGAGGCCAGTGCAGCCCCAGGCTATCTTCTTCCATGCTACCCGCACCCTCCAGACTGTCAAAGAGCAAAGCCTCGATCTGATGCTCCCTAAAGACGGTATCTTCACCAGCATGACGTGCCATTGTCTCCCGTTCACGGGTCAGGATTGTAGCAATACGCTCCAGTTCACCAATAATCTCTTCTTCATCCACCGGTTTGAGCAGATAACCATCCACACCAAAACTGATGGCTTTTTTGGCATAATCAAAATCTGCATAACCACTTAATATCAAAAAGTGCGAATCCGGATGATTCCGGCGCACTTCTTCAATCACATCCAGCCCGGTCATACCGGGCATGCGAATATCAATAATCGTCAGATCAGGCTCCAATTCCTCAAACCGGGAGATGGCCTCACGCCCGCTGGCAGCTGTAGCGATGACCTGGAATCCGTATTTTTCCCACTCAATAATGGTTGTCAGTCCCTCACGTATGCTCGGTTCGTCATCCACCAAAAACACTTTATACATGTTGGTCCCCTCCTGCTGGCAAAGTGAAAGAAACCTCTGTTCCTTCCCCATATACACTCTTAATCTGTATTCCATATGGCTCGCCGTACGTCAATGTTAAGCGTTGATGTACATTACGCATGCCGATCCGACTCTTCTCCTGTTCCTCCGGTCCACAGATAAACTGCATCACCTCAGCCAGTCGTTCTGGCGTTATACCTGCACCATTGTCATCCACACGGATCTGCACGATGTTCTCTACTAAACGAATACTTATATGAACACGGACTGTGCCCTCTTTGTTCTCCAGACCATGGACAATCGCATTCTCAACCAAAGGTTGAATAATCAAAGGCGGAATGTACATCTTCTCCACCTCGGGATCGATATGGATCTGGAATGCAAGGCGGTCGCCGTAACGAAATTTCTGAATTTCCAAATAAGAACGTACCATTTCAAGTTCAGCCCGGAAGGTTGTTTTTCCACTGCCAATCTCCAGACTCTTGCGCATCAGCTTGCCCAACAGCCTGACGATGTTAGCAATCTCTGCTTCTCCCTTAATATGCGCTTTCATCCGAATGGACTCCAGTGCATTAAACAAGAAATGTGGATTGATCTGGCTCGCCATCATTTTCAGTTTAATCTCTTTTTGGGCGATTTCCAATTGATTGTTCTGTTCGGTCGCTTCTACCACCTGCGTCATGAGTTCATTGATACTTTTCACCATATAGTTGAACTGTCGTGATAGTTGCCCAATCTCATCGTTTCCATCAATTCGTGAAGTCACGTTCAGGTCTCCTAATGCAAGCTTGTTGAGGTGTTTACTCAGCCGGAGCAATCGATTGGAAGTGAGGAACGAGATGATATATACGAATAGTAGGGCGATCACCAGCACCAGTATAATAAAAATCATGCCGATCAAGCTGACCGTGTTGGCGTCTTTGACGATATTTTTGGTGGCAAAAACCGAAATCACCTTCAGGTTGTTCATACTCGATCCAGGGCCCAGCTCATCAATAACAATATTAGATGGTTCCCCCCGGAAATCACCCTCTATGGTGCCTTTCGCCTGATTCTGCAGATCAACGCCAAAATCAAGCTCGTCCAGCGTTTTTCCTACCAGTTCGGTATTCTTGGCTGCAACCACATACCCCTGCTCGTCCGTAATCATCGTCTCAAACTGTTCCTGACGCAATAATCCATTCAGCTCATCCTGATTGATCACAATCATCAACACGCCCTCGGTCCGATACTCGGCAAAAGGTACTTTGCGCACCAGGCTGAGCTTGTGTACAGGATTATCTTCCTTGTCTGGGATGTAGAACCACCCGATGCTGGTTGTTTTCAGTGCCTGTTGGTACCAGTAGCTCTCTTCCGTCTGCTTGTCTACCGGGATGAATTCGAGGTTGTTGATCAATGTTGGGTTAGTCGAGTAAAAACGAATGCCTGCTATCTCACGGTACAAACGCCTGTACTCCTGAAAGTCTTTGTATGCAAGATACGCTGAGGTTAACTCCACAACGCTCTTGTACCGTTTATTTACGATCTCCTTAAGATCCGCATTAAACATTAAAAGATTGGATATATCGGTTGGTACACGAAGCATGGTTGCCGTCTGGCTCTTGATCTTGTCCACATTGATGATCGTCTGTCCTATCGCATTGTCCAGGGCTTGCTGGCGAAAATAACTGGTCACAGCAAGACCAACAATCAGGACCGGAATCATGACAACCAGTACATAGGAAATGAGCAATTTATGCTTTAATTTGAGATTATTAGTGGTTCGTATCAACCTTTTCAACATGTCTGCACCTTCCGTCATCTGTATAAGCGCTTACATATAAACAGCAGGATCAGGATGTTCTGTCCTCAGAATTAATCATACCACAGAACCGTCAGAATTCGGATTGTCATTGCAATGGGTACTATATTGCCAGGCTGCAAGCCAACCTACCTCTAGTAGAAGAAGCCGCCATTAACATGGCGACCGGGCTTACCGAATTATTTTCTACTGACAGAAGTTTAGTGACTCCTAGATGGGCGAAATCCCTGTTGAAGTGTTGGAAAAGCAAAAAAAGGCACTCCCACGATTGGAAGTGCCTCTCAGTATCAGATTTACTCATATGTTATTAAGGACGAGGTGTACTTACCCCATTGAGGATCAGTTTAGGATGAATATCGGCGCTCAGCGAAGCGGAAACTGCACAATATTTTTCCTCAGCCATCTGGATGGCTTTCCAGATGCGATAATCCGGGATATCGCCATCGACTTTGAAGATCAGATCAATGGATGTGAAGCCTTTGGGCATCTCTTCACTGCGTGTGCCTTGCGCTTCAATCTCAATCGACTCAATTTTGTCCAGGAAAGCGTCCAGAATCATCGTAATATCGATTCCCATACAGCCCCCGAGACCCGCCAGCAACAATTCCATCGGGGTCGCACCCTTGCTGTCACCACCATAAGCAGCAGTGGCATCCATGCCAACGGCGTAGCCAGAGGGTCCTTCGGAAGTAAACGCGCGTTTGCCTTTCCATACGGTTGTTACATTCATGATGTTATCCTTCTTTCTTACAATAGTTTACGATTTGCAGAAATCCGTTCCGGGTACGGCTCGTTCTTCCGATCGCTGTTGTCTCCAAATATTTTTGATTTTTATTCACAAAGGACAATATTCGGAGACAAAGGCGAGCGCTACGCTTCTTCAGAATCGATTCCGTCCCCTTCACTCAGCAGCTTATCGCTATAATCGATCGTATCAATCAGTAAATTGTAGTAATGTAATTAGAATTCAGTAATCTGTTGCAAGAAACGACGGGTGCGTTCTTGCGTTGGATGTTCAAAAAAGGCTTGTGGACTTGCCTCTTCCACAATTGACCCGTCCGCCATAAAGACGATTTTGTTCGCCACATTACGGGCAAACTTCAATTCATGTGTCACAACCAGCATCGTCATGCCTTCCTCTGCCAGTTCCTTCATAACGGAAAGCACTTCTCCGACCAATTCAGGATCAAGAGCTGAAGTTGGCTCATCAAACAGCATCACTTCCGGCTCCATCGCGAGTGCACGCGCAATGGCGACCCGCTGCTGTTGTCCACCGGACAATCGGGATGGATACGCATCCTGCTTGTCCGACAAGCCGACCCGATCCAGAAGAATCCGGCCGCGTTCAGCCGCCTCGTCCCTTTTGATTTTTTTCACCGTAACAAGGCCTTCTATCACATTACCCAGCACTGTCTTGTGCGGATACAGATTAAATTGCTGGAATACCATGCCGGTCTGGCGACGAATCTCCAGTACCCGGGCACGTTGGACTCGCAGCGGATCTGCGCTGTTGACCACAATGCCGTTCACTTCGATCTGTCCTCCGGACAGCTCTTCCAGCCCATTCAGACAGCGCAGCAAGGTACTTTTGCCTGAACCACTTGGGCCAAGCAATACAACAATATCTTTGGCATCGACATGCAGATCGATGTTCGTAAGTACTTCATTTTTCTGAAAACGTTTGGTAAGTCCAGTTGTTGTAATCATCGGTTCTCTCCTCCCATCAGTAAGCCCGGGCCAACCGGCGCTCCACTTGTTCCAGAATGGCCGAGAAGCCGATACTCATAATCCAGTAGATCACACCGATGGCCAGATAAAAAGGCATATTCAATGCATATTGGGATACCAGCAGTTGTGCTGAACGCAACAACTCGGTAACACCAATCGCCGCCACAAGTGATGTTTCCTTCAACATGCCAATAAACGTGTTCCCCATCGGCGGAATCGCAATGCGCACAGCCTGCGGGAAGATAATCCGTCTCATCGCTTGAGCCGGGGTCATTCCCGTTGCATATGCAGCTTCAGTCTGTCCTTTAGGCACAGCCTGAATGGCTCCACGGAACGTCTCCGATAGAAACGCACCTGCATTCAGACTCAGTCCCAGACATGCTGCGGTGAGTGATCCCAAGGTCACTCCATAATCGACCAATCCGTAATAAATAACGAATAATTGCACCAGCAGCGGGGTTCCCCGCATGATGGATACATAAAACCTTGCGATCAACCTAAGCCACATCGGTCCCTTCAGACGAGCAATCGCAACAAGCACCCCGATGATGAACGCAAAAAACATGGAGATCACAGTTACATACAGCGTATAATAAGCCCCCTTCAGAAAGAAGGGGATATTCTCAAATACCAGTTCCATGGGTCAAATCTTCCCTTCGCCTTGCAGGTTCATTATTGCGCAGGCTCTTCACCAAACCATTTTTTGAAAATGGTATTGTACGTGCCATCATCTTTCATGCCTTTGAGAGCATCATTTAATGCTGCTACAAGTTCCGGATTGTCTTTGCGAACAGCAATACCTGCCTGGTCACTCTTAATAGCTTCACCTACAGCTTTGATTTTCAATCCGTTGGCATCCACAATCGGTTTCAGAGCGTACATATTGTTGATTGTTGCATCAATCCGCCCAGCATTCAGATCTTTGAGTGAAGAGATGACATCGTCATAGGTTTTAATCGTGAAGTCTCCCACTTTTGGCAACACTTCATTACGCAGATATGATTCATCATTTGTACCCAGACCTACGCCAATCGTCTTACCTTTGAAGTCTTCCAGCTTGGTAATATCGTTATTGTCTTCTTTTACAATAATTTTAACTTGGTTCGTAATATACGGATCACTGAAATCCAGTACTTTCTTACGATCATCGGTAATCGTCATCTGGCTGATAATGGCATCAAGCTTCTTCGCTTGCAGACTTGGTGTCAGACCGGAGAACTCTTGGGATACAAATTCAACCTCTACACCCAGACGCTTCGCAACTTCACGTGCGATATCGGCATCATAGCCGTCCATTTCTTTCTTATCGTTCAGGAAGTTGTACGGTGCGTATGTGCCCATCATGCCCACTTTGATAACGCCAGCAGACTTGATTTGCTCCAGTTCATTGCTTGCCTGTGCACCATTTGTACTTCCATTGTCTGCTGCTTTACTTCCACAAGCACTAAGTACCAGCACGGTCATCAGCAGAATTGCTGTCAAAGACCAGCCTTTACGAGTTTTCGATCCATATGTGTTGTTCATTACGTTAACTTCCTCTCAGTCGTGTATTAATCTGGATGTACATTGGGTTACTTTATTGTGACTAAACCGCAGTTGTACCCATTATTCCCTGCTATTTGTTTAATCATGTGAATCTTATGTGCCTAGCAGTCCGTAAAACTCAAAGCTTGCTGCTTCAGTTGCCAGCGATGAAGCTGTCATGGCTGAAAATTTGCTGTGTAACTCATCGGAACCGAACAACCAGCGTGATATCATGCCTTCAATCATGCTTACCAATAGGGCTGCTCGAAGTGGAACATCCATGCCCTTAGGCAACATGCCGAGTTCGATGGCACGTTCCATATTGTGACGAAACGCAGTTTCCACGGCATTACGTGTCTCCTCGACCAGGCGTTGTACGGACTCTTCCGTCACGATGCCTTTGAGCAACAGTTCCATAAAATAACGATTCTGCGCGGCAAACAAAAACAAGTCAGTGAACAGCCTTTCTGATGCTTTCACCATATCCTCTACTGATCCGGCATCCTTGCGGTACCCTTGTCCAATCGACTCAAGTAACTTCTCCTTGCCCGTTAAGACAATCTCCGAAGCAATGGCTTCTTTACTCTTGAAGTGCCAGTAGAATGTCCCTTGCGCCACACCAGCCTCGCGGACGATATCGGAAATTTTCGTCTGATGGTAACCTTGGGTTGCAAAACGTTCCATCGCTATGCGTATTATTTGGTCCCGGCGTTCTTCACCGGGTTCCAAACCGTTAATTTTGGTCATTCATGTAACCCTCCCGATTGATCAGTCAGTCAGTTAAGTTATATCCTATGGGATAACTAGGTTTTTGTCAATATAGTTTTAAACAAATGGTTACAAGCATAAGTTGAAGTTGAGTGCATTTGTGATCATAATAGGTGATAGCCTTGTTCAAATGAACAGGCATGGTCAAGCAGGACAGCCTGTGCTGTCACCTGCATTTCAAGGAGGAAGAGAATTGGACATTATATCATCCATTATTATGGGCATCATCGAAGGTTTGACTGAGTTTTTGCCCGTGTCCTCTACTGGACACATGATTCTGACTGCCCATTTGCTGGGTTTATCGGAGGACAACGAGTCAGTCAAAACGTTTGAGGTGGTTGTTCAACTCGGAGCTGTACTTGCTGTTGTTGTACTGTATTGGAACAAATTCATTGATATGTTCCGCTTCACCGGAGGGAGCAGGCCTTACTCCCGCCGCCTCAATCTGGGACATATTTTCCTGGCGATGGTTCCTGCCGTAGTCATCGGACTTGTATTCCGCGACTGGATCAAAGCACATTTGTTTGGTCCGGAAACAGTGCTGTACAGCCTCGTTATAGGTGGTATATTGATGATCGTAGCCGAACGCTGGAGCCGGAAGAGTGGGCGGATTACTACCCATGATGTCGATGATATTTCCTACAAACAGGCATTCGCGGTGGGTATATTTCAGATCTTGGCGTTGTGGCCAGGCTTCTCCCGTTCCGGGTCAACGATCTCAGGCGGTCTCTTTGCAGGGGTAAGCCGTGTAGCCGCTGCGGAGTTCACATTCCTCGTGTCTGTGCCAATTATGATTGGTGCTACGGGATATGACCTGTACAAAAGTATCGATCACCTGAACGGCAGTGATTTCCCAATCTTCGCGATTGGATTCATCGCTGCTTTCATCGTCGCCATGCTTGCGATCAAGACGTTCCTGTCCATTTTGAAAAAATTGAGCCTGACCGTCTTTGCTGTGTATCGCTTTGTCTTGGCAGCCGTGTTCTTTATTATTTTGATGTAAGCATTACAATTCAAGTAATTAGACAGGCAAAATCAATGGCGGCCTCACGTTCCCTTGGGAAGCGAGGCCGCCATATTTTATATTGCTATACTTCCTTTACTTCATGTTTCTGTTGCTTCACGATTCTGTTACTGCTCCAGAGACAGGAACATCCGTAATTAGAAGAAGTCTGATTCTTCATTACTTCCTTCTTTAGTGGGTTGGATCATTGGTGATGCCGACTAGGTTTACTATGTATCATGGACAACCATATTTATGTTCACTTCTGAAAAGCAGTCTGGCTAGTACCACTCTTTTACTTGAAAGTTCCGGTGTTTCTTTCGACTCTTCAATCTCTCACGCAGATTATATCTATTCTCCTTTTGTTCCTGCAGCAATTGCTTCACCCCGATCATCAACAATCGGTATCTTCGGTCATCATTGTGACTTAATTGGTGCATTTCTTCAAAAATTTCATTCTTCATACGGATCTTGTTCACTCCAAATATTCAGTTTGTTCTCACAGTATACATGGGAGCACTGAACAAATTCTAAACAAGCGCTGTTTCTCAACTTCAGTTATTCAAATGCACATTTGAATGCACATCATGCGGGCTGGAATGAAACAGAAAAACCCCTTCCTGTCGCAGGACAAGAAGAGGTCTCCTTAGCTAAATTAATTAGACAAGCTGCTGAGTCTCGTACACTTAAACTTTGGATTCAAGCGTCTCCAGATACTCGGAGATTTGAGCAGGTGTTTTAGCCCATTTGCTATGCAGATGTGCGATTTTCTTGCCGTTCTGGAAGACGAGCAGGCTTGGAATGCCGCGTACACCATTCTCTTCGGCAAACGGCTGGAACTTTTCTGCATCCAGGGCATAGAAGGTTTTGTCCGTATGTTGGTCGATAACATCCCCGATAAAACGATCCAGGTTTTTGCAATCCGGACACCAGGTTGTATCAAATTTAATGACGGTAAAACCATCAGAGTTAATTGTATCCAAATATTGCTGTTCACTTTGAATTCTTTCCATATGTCTTCTCTCCCTTATATGTTCCTTTTTTGGCTGATCTTCATTGTACCTCGTATAGTTACAATTGAAAATAGGCTTAATGGAGTTAACGATGCTGCTTGTACAGATTAGCGGGACTGAGTTCTCGTATTTCCTGAATTTCCGCAGGGGTGAGTTCAGGCGAATTCGAAGCAGCAATATTATGCAACAACTGTTCTCTTGAACTGGCACCAGGGACAACAGCTGCTACGGCAGGATGGGATAACGCGTAGCGAATAGCCGTCTGAGCCATACTGCGTTGGTCTGTAACAAGACGACTTAGCCCTTGCCGAATGGTATATAGTTGCTCTGGCGTATAGTCCAGATAACCTTTGTCTGCCTTGGCAGATCCGGAATCGGCAAGCACACCGCTAGCTACTGGTCCACGGGCAATTACGCTGATCCCCTTTTGTTCCAATAAAGGCAGCACTTCTTCTTCCGCTCTGCGGTCAGCAATGCTGTACTGGTTCATCACACTGACGATGGCTGCCCTCTTTACATACTCCCGAATCACATTGGGACGAATGGAGGAAATTCCGTAATATCGGATAAGTCCTTCCTTCTTCAGTTCCTCAAACGCTTCGATCGTCTCTTCGATGGGGTCGTCCAAGGTCCCGCCATGTAGCTGATACAGATCGATGTAATCGGTCTGCAGACGCTTCAGACTTTCATGTACAGCCTGCTTAATGTAGGCTTTGGACGGGTCCCATGACCAGCCCTCTTTGCCAGGCAGACGACGATTACCTACTTTGGTCGCCACAATGACTTGGTCCCGACGCCCTTTAATAGCTTGTCCTACAATCTCTTCATTACGCCCTTCGTCATACAGATCGGCTGTATCCAACAGATTGACCCCATGATCCAGAGCCTCATGAACCAGGCCCACAGCGTGCTCCATTTCAGTTCCAAGTGACATACATCCCAGCCCAATCTCAGACACCATCAGTTCGGATGTACCCAGACGATTTTTCTTCATATGTGCATCTCCCTCCATACGTTCTGCAAGTATCCATTGTATCATTCTTGCTGGCAAAAATCGCATGCCTCACCGAAACAAAGGGTAGTTTTCAACTGCACAAAAAAACCTGGAACGACTTCATCTCCAGGTTTCTCGTGATCATCATTTAAATTCAATCGATAAACGAACTATCGCAATCTATTTCACTTCCACACGTGGTCTGGTTTTACTTGTTCCATTGGACGAATTGGGGTTTTTCATCATACCCGAGACAGTGCTAAACAGCTTATCTCTTGCTTGTTTGTTCCTCATCAGATAAGTCACACCTGCGCCGATAGCCGTCATGAGTATTCCTCTTCTTTTAGACATGTGCTTCTCCTCCTTCAGGATAAATGTACATCGTGTCTTGTTTGACAATTACCCTGTGGGAGCAAAACGAAACGAAGTACAGGCTTGATCGCAGAAAAAAAGATGACCTCCGAATTCAATTCAGCGGTCATCTTTCAATCGTCCTGTTGAAACATCAACCGAACGAGATAAATCATACAAGCTTTCGTACAATCAAGACATACGTCCATGTCCAATTAATCAGATGGCGTTGCCACATGGGTCATTTCTTCATGTTTGTAGGTCGAACCATCGGCGGTCAGATAAAAGTGTCCGATGGGATGCAGATCTTCATCCAATTCGTAGACAAGCGGAATGCCCGTTGGGATATTGAGCGCCATCACGTCTGCTTCGGACAATTGGTCCAGATGCATGACGAGTGAACGGAGCGTGTTCCCATGCGCAGAGATCAGCACTCTTTTGCCAGCAGACACCATCGGTTTAATCTCCGCATTCCAGTACTCCAGTACACGCTTCGAGGTATCCATCAGGTTCTCCGTAAACGGGACGGTGCATCCGAGTCGCTTGTACTTGTCCAGATCCTGCACATATCGGTCATCGGTTTCGTCCAGTGCCGGGGGAGATACGTTCACGGATCGTCTCCATTCCTTTACTTGTTCTTCCCCATACTTCAGAGCAGTCTGCTGTTTATTCAGTCCTTGCAGCGCACCATAATGGCGTTCATTCAGCTTCCAAGTCTTCGTAATGGGAATCCACATGAGGTCCATTTCATCCAGCGCAATATCGAGTGTTCGGATAGAACGTTTCAGCACGGATGCATAGGCGCAATCAAAATCAAATCCCTGTTCCTTCATGATCTTCCCTGCTTTACGTGCTTCTGCGTAACCATCCGTTGTCAGATCCACATCAGTCCATCCGGTAAAACGATTCTCTACATTCCACATGCTCTGTCCATGGCGAATCAAAACAACTCTGTACATAAACGTGAACCCTCCTTCCATGGAAACATTACCAGCAAGTCAAACTAATTAGCACAGTGAAACGTTCATCACATTAATAATATGGTGCCATCATCAAGTATACTACGACACCTGTAGAACTGACGTACAGCCAGATTGGCATCGTCCAACGTGCAATTTTGCGGTGTTTCTTCAATTGATTCGTCCAACCCCACACAAGTGTGAACAACGCCAATGGAACAATCAGGGCTGCCAGTATACTATGGGTAATCAGAATGAAGAAATAAATGGAACGAATGATGCCCTCGCCGCCGTATTTGGACGTCTCTGGTGAGAGGTAATGAAACGTCAGATAGGTCACGAGGAATAACAGTGTTGTTGAGAATGCAGCAAGAATAAATCGTTTGTGCAGCTTCACATTTCGCTTGATAATCGCAATAAGCGCTGCGAGCAGGAAGATAAAGGTAAAGCTGTTAAACACGGCATTAAACCGCGGCAACACCGTGATATCAAAGGTTACATCACCTTTGTAACCAATCGACGGTGCGAAGAACAATAATAAAATAATGACATTAGCGAGAATGGAAATCGTGATAATGATGCCTGCGAAATTTTTATTACTCGTCGGGGACTGAATGTTCGGCTCCCCTTTGTTATTTTTGCCCAATGCAAAATCCTCCTCATATCCTAACTTCTATGTTCTATATCATTATATCTCGCCAATTCCGGGCTGTTAAGTGACAACACTCTGAACAAAAACCGCTTCACTCCCCTATAAAATGCCCCTTTGCGGCTATTTTCACTCAAATCCAATCCGGCTCCCATTTACCGAATCCTTCATTTGTGGTATAATTAACGCAATTAATCACATACGCGTTGAAACTGGAGGAGCCTGTCACCAAGGGCCCCTCTTTGTCTTTTTCAGGCACAGAACGGCACTCTGCTAATGCCGTTCTGTGCCTTTTTGTCTGTTTGAAGCGGAGGATGGATCGCCCTTGGGTTGGTTAACCTATAGACGCTACTACTGGAGGGAAGAACACCTATGGAATTTATTTTGGTTCTTGCACTTATTTTAATCTTTACCAAACTCGCTGGTGATCTATCCGTAAGATTGGGTCAGCCATCCGTTTTGGGGAAACTGATTGTGGGTGTCATCCTTGGGCCTGCAATTCTCGGTTGGGTTCAGCAAAGTGATTTCGTACATTATATGGCTGAGATCGGGGTATTGCTGTTAATGTTCATTGCGGGACTGGAAACCGATCTGGAACAGTTAAAGAAAAACTGGAAGGCGGCCTTTGCGGTAGCGGTCGGCGGTATTATTTTGCCTTTTATCGGAGGATACGGTTCAGCCATAGCATTTGGTATGTCACAGACACACGCGCTGTTCTTTGGACTTTTATTCTGTGCTACTTCCGTCAGTATATCGGTTCAGACGTTGAAGGATATGGATCAACTCAGCTCTCGTGAGGGTACAACCATCCTTGGAGCAGCTGTCGTTGATGATGTCCTGGTCGTTGTCATTCTTGCCGTTATGATGAGCTTGCTGGGTACTGGTGGAGGAGACACTTCGATTTCTCTGCTTATCGGCAAGAAGCTGTTATTCTTTGTGATCATCATCGCTGCCAGCTGGTTCCTTGTTCCACGCATCATGAAGTGGATGGCACCACTGAAAGTTACCGAGACCGTCATTACTGCGGGATTGATTATTTGTTTTGGCTTCTCGTACTTTGCAGAGTGGATGGGTGTTGCTGGAATCATTGGTGCATTTGCCGCTGGTATCGCGATCTCCCAAACCAAATTCAAACATGAGGTTGAAACTAAAATCGAGCCGATTGCTTACGGAATATTTGTCCCGGTTTTCTTTGTCAGTATCGGCTTAAATGTCACTTTTGATGGTGTGGGTTCACAGATTTGGTTTATTGTTGTTATAAGCCTTATCGCTATTGTTACCAAACTTATCGGTGGTGGAGCTGGTGCCCGGCTGACCGGGTTCGACCGTTCCTCTTCTATTGCTATTGGTGCAGGCATGATCTCCAGAGGGGAAGTTGCTCTAATTATTGCTTCGACCGGACTTGCTTCGGGCTTGCTTGATTCGGAGTACTTTACCAGCGTTGTGATCATGGTTATTGTGACTACACTGGTTACTCCGCCACTCCTCAAAATCACCTTTGCACGTAAAAAAGGGGAGCAGCGGGTTGAAAAAGGAATTGAAGACTCTCATTTGAACGGGTGAGGTATGTCTCAGTTCAAAACTTAACAATAAAGATTCCATTGTGGCACTCTGAACTCTAGACTTCAGTTGTGTCCCTAGAATTACTATGAGTGTCTTGCGACTCAGGTAAGCTGTGTCTTGATGATATGCTGCACTTTTAGCTTTTCGCATTTGGCACACCCAAGGCATCCAGTCGTCACACATACTAACACGGTCTTGAAGCATCAACGGGCGTAAAATTCCTGAAATGTAGGCCGGCTGCGCCTTAAGAATAACCCTTCATTTTTTCTAAGGAACCCATCTTATTTGGTCCTCTGGCTCTCTTTTTCAATTGTAAGAAACATCAGACACCTTATTTCCCAAATTTTCATAACAAAACGCTGAAAATGGCTGTACATTCCGAAATAACGTTTCTCAGGTTCCTTACATTTCTGCGAGTGCTTCAACGCCCTGAATAAGACGTCTCAGATTCCTTAGCTCTTATTGCCCGCTCTACGCTTCTTTCCAAGCATGAGCAAGAGAAGACGCATACCCCGCGGTACGAAGAACTTAATTTAAATGTAAACAGCCTTGAAGGCGAGAATAATCTACTTTTACAGCGTCTATATCGCTTACTCGCACATTAAGGGACCCGTTCTCACACATTTAAAGTGTAGCACCTACTAGCTCGGAATACGTCCAGTCTCGTTCTGGCATTCAGACCTTGGCTTGAGATATCCTCTATTGGAAAAGGTATTGAAATCATTCCATATTTAAAGCTATACTTGATCTAGAAATGTAACATATTGGTCGTGAAGCACACGCCGCTTTGATCCATTCTCCCCTTCAACGCGAAGGTTGGAAATGGTCAGAGCGGCTTTTTGTATTTTGACATGACGAACTGAAGCCTGTTCACGTTCGTTTATTTTATTTTTAGAGGAGATGAAGACGATGAGCATTGATTTTGAGGAGGCTTACGAAGTTTGGATGCACTCCCTTCTGGAGAAGGAAACGAACCCCAGAGTGCTGTCCAGACTAGAAAATGGACTTGAACATGGCACATTTGAATTTTTGCGTTCAGTCTGGTTTCCGGTGATGAAAAACTTTAATCATTTGCAACCGGAATGGGAGGTACGGGACTTTCATAACGGCTATCGGTATCTGGATCTTGCATATATGCCAGGTAACGGCGTTAAAGGAGGTATTGAAATCCAAGGATACGGGCCACATGCCCGTGATCTGGATGTACGGCGTTTTAAAGATTTATGCTGGCGGCATTGTCTGCTAACGCTTGATGATTGGATTTTTCTGCCGATCGCGTATCTCTCCATTAAAGACGAACCAAAACGGTGCCAACAGCTTGTGCTCTCTTTTATGGGAAAATTCATTGCTACGGACGTTCCCACATCCTTAAATTGGCTAGAAGCCGAGACTGTTCGTTATGCCAGACGCATCATCCGTCCATTTGCCCCCTCGGAACTAGCAACACACCTGCGAATCACGGATCAACATGCTCGAAGAGTTCTTCACAGCTTGATCGATCAACAAGTATTACATGTCGCTAGTGGCGCTCAACGATATCGAACGTATATCTTACGAACATGAGACACTCTATTTCGCCGATATCGTACATATCCATTTTTTAACGAACTCAGGACACCTTATTGTGATGATATGGAGTAAATCAGGGCACTTTTTCGGGCTTTTTCGAGAAATAAGATTGCTGGGATTCGTTAGAATTCCAACATGCCTCTTATCTCGATAATAAGCTCACCTGAGTTCGTTAGAATTTTAGAAATGACTCCGAAACTTTTGGAGTTACTACTATTAAACCTAATTGCGAACCACTTTAGCTACTGGAGTGTCAGATACTTGCGTCACTAACGAGTTACATGGAGAGTTACATCGAGAGTTACATGGAGATTTAAACGGAGGAATAGCTCTGAGCTTGAGTTTACTTTAAATAGCTTGCGGGCTAGCCTACAACTCCAAGAATAAATTACTTGTAGTCGATTAAATCACTTAAAATGAGGTCCCCGACCATATATAGAAAAACAAAAAAAGACCACCTTACACTCAAGAGGTCTTCGATCTTTTCCTGTTGTTACAACAGGCTGTCCCATTTTAAGTTAACACGCCAACATAAAAACCAATCGAGATAAAGACAACACACCAGACGAATGCACCAATGCCCGATACAACTACGTACCTGCCAATTGCCATCTTGCTAATTCCGGAGAAACAACACATCAGATGACGAATGCCTGGAATGAAGTAACCCAGGATGATGGACCAATACCCATATTTGAGGAACCACGACTCCACCCTGCTGAATCGTTTGGCATTAACGCCAACCCACTTGCCGTATTTTTCAACCAGCGGCCTGCCCGCTTTTTTGCCAATCATGTAGCTAAGCAGCCCTCCGGTAAATGCGCCACCGAAACTGACGGCGATGGATACGGAGTAATTCAATACCGAGATGGAGGCGAGATAACCGACAAAAGTCATCATCACCTCATCCGGAATCGGCATGCCAATAACGCCGAGAGCCAGTAGTCCGTATATTGCGAAATAACCATATTGACCAATAAATTCTTTTGCAAATTCCATACTGACTCGCTCCTTATTTCGGTTCCACAATATCCTTCTCATGTGAGGCTAACACTTGTTTTAGAGACGGGAATCGGATTTGGCTCACCATGAGACCGGATAATACAATAATGACAAGATAGGCTACACCATGTGTGAAATAAGGACTCCAGAGTGCGAAAAAGGACATCAGACCTCCCGCAAATGTAATCGGCATTCCGACAAAACCACTGCTTGCTGTCTTCTGACAGTTATAACGGGCCAGACGCAAAGCACCGCAAATCGGAAACAATGCAGTCAGTGCCATCCCCAGCACACTCACTTCAATCATGGAATTCAGGTACAGAATCAGCACGGGTGCTGTTCCGAATGAAACTACATCCGCAAGCGAGTCCAAGGACTTGCCGAACTCACCCTCACAATGCAATTTACGAGCCGCATACCCGTCAAACAGATCAAAGAACATCGCTACCCATATCATCATCACAGCCAGGGCAAATTCACCATGAATAGCCATAATGACTGCCAGCATGCCTGAACTCAGATTCCCCAAGGTTAAAATCGATGGTAAAGACTTCATAATATTTGACTCCCTTTCGTACTAGGCTTTAGGAAAAATAATATAAAAACGGACTCCATCCGGTGTATTCTCCACTCCATAACTGCACCCATGCAGATCAAGAATCTGCTTCGCAATGGCCAGACCAAGCCCGGTCCCCCCCATTTTACGATTACGTGAGCGCTCTACCCGATAGAACCTCTCCCATATATACTGCCGCTCAGTTTCAGCTATCTGCTCGCCCTTGTTCTCAATGGAAATATGGACAAAACCTTCACGCCTGCTGATCTCAATAGTTATATCGGTATGTGGTATCGCATGACGTATAGCATTCATCATGATATTGAAAATAACTTGCTCCAGCTTGCTTCGGTCACCCTCAACCGTCTGTTCTGTTGTGGATACAAGCACCACATCCAATCCTTTGTCCTTCAGTTGCGGGCCCAGACGGCCGGCGATATCTTCAATCATGTCTGCCAGAGCAACAGCATCCGTATTCAATTGAACCGCTGAGGATTCCAGTCGCACCAGATCCAGCATCTCTTCAACCATCGTTTCCATTTTGATCGCCTCATCGGCAATGATCTCAATGTAACGCTCCCGTTTGCTCTCACTCACGCCATCTTTCAGCCCTTCAGAATATCCCTTAATAATGCTGATTGGAGTCTTAAGTTCATGTGATGCATCGGCAAAAAACTTGCGCTGACGCTGTTCAATCTCCTGCTTCATTTCCATATCTGTACGCATCTGCGAGTTGGCCTGCCTCAGCTCTTCCAGTGTCTGACCCAAGGTTCCCGATAAGGCATTGAGGCTGTTAGACAGACTCCCGATCTCATCATTACGCCGGATGGGTGATTTCACCGTGAAATCCAGCGTAGACATTTTCTTGGCGACATGGTTCAAGGCCAAAAGCGGCTTCGTTATAATTCGGGACAGGAGCAACGCCAGCAACAGAATCAATATAAATGCCCCTATGCCAAAATACGCATAGAACAAACGTGTTGCCTCATTCGCTTCCCTCATCTCCTGTAGAGAGGTGAGCGAAAAGATCAGTTGTTGCTCGGGTCCGGAACGATGCACTGGAGCAATGGTGATGACATTGCGAACACCGCTCCAGCTATCCATCCATTCTTCATTGAGCATTTTGCCATTCGCCAACGCAAGTTGGTCTTCGGTGGACAACGGGAACCGGCTATCCAGTGCTTGCACCAGCAGTCCCTGCCTTTGACTCCACGTTGCCAGATTGGGAAGAACGACCTCGGTTAATACGCCTGACCATTCCTTTACCGGTTCAATCGATTCCTGAAAACTTTCTGTTCCCCATGCGGCAGAAGTGGCATCCTGGATTTTGAATGGATAGACCATGGATTCGCTGGCCGGACCTTTCACCGTCAATTCTTGCCCATATTTCAGATGGGATGTGATCCAGCCAGCATTCTCACTATTGATAAACAAGGACAAGGACACTTTCACGTGACTTCCATCCTCTTGAAGCAACGTAATGTGGAACGGGTCATTAACCAATCTTCCGGTATTCGTCAAAATGACCAGATGTGATTGATTCTGACGCATGAACTTCCCGGTCTCCTTGGCTAGCTGTAAATCACTCCAATGCCCATTGGAGTATTGCTGTTCGAACTTGGACAGCTTTTTCTTCATACTGCTGACCTTTTGATGCTGATAGAAGTCGGGGAACCAGACCAACTGAGCAAAAACCGTCGTCCCATATAGAAGTACCAGACATCCTGCCATGACCAGGAAAAGCTTCATCGTTACGCCATTTCTTCTCATGCTTCTGCCTCGAAACGATATCCAGTACCAATCACCGTCCGGATACACTTGGCTTCATCACCCAATTTGCTGCGCAACTTCTTGATGTGGGTATCTACAACACGTGAGTCCCCTTCAAAATCAAATCCCCAGATCCGATTCAAAATGGCATCCCGGGACAACACAATGCCTGCATTACGTACCAAATAAAGCAACAGATCATATTCCTTTGGTGCAAGTTCCACTTCAATTCCGTCCTTCTCCAGACGTCTGGCCCATGGATCAAGGGTTACCTGTCCGAAGCGAATCACACCCTGCTCTCGTCCAAATGCACCTTCAACACGCTTCATTAATGTCTCTGCACGTGCAACCAGCACACGTGGACTAAACGGCTTGGTAACGTAATCGTCTACGCCCAGCTGAAATCCATGAATTTTATCGTCATCCTCGGACCGTGCAGTCAGCATGATAATAGGTACGGTGGATTGGGATCGAATATGCCCACATAACGTCCATCCATCCATTTCAGGCATCAAAACATCCAGAATAACCAGATCTACCTCATGCAGAGCCAACAGTTCCAGTGCCTGTACTCCATGTTCAGCTTCTATGACGTTCCATTGTTCTTTTATGAAATAATCGGCCACAATCTCACGAATGCGGCTTTCATCTTCCACCAGAAGCACTGTTCTGATCATGGCCGACTCTCCTTTTAGATTTCTGATGATAACATACCTATTCCATGTGTCGTTCATGTGTCCACACATGTTTTGGAATGCTCCCATGATATATACGATTAATATAAGCCAAAAGTTACTAATTTTTATAAAAATTCGCATAAAAAAGAAGCCATCAACGAGCAAGCTCCTGCTCATTGACAGCCACTTGAATGAAATCGAAGTGTGTTATCCAGAATTGATGCGCTACTGTGCGCTCCCTGGCAACACTTAACGTTGTTGCTCCAGACGGTGTGCCACATGCAGTGTCGGACCAACAAAACGGTTCAGCGGGAATCCGCCGGCAATCGCTTTGGTCACGAAGGCTTTACCTTCACGAACAGCCTCTTTCACTGAAAGACCACGAGCCAATCCTGCGGTAATCGCCGCAGACGTTGTGCAGCCCGCACCATGAGTATACCCGGAGCCGACAACATCGGCTTCAAACCATTCGTAGTTGGTTCCATCATAGAGTAGATCCATTGCTTTACCCGGGCTAATGACACCTCTGTCCTTGATCAGAACATGTTTCGAGCCATGGGCATGAATTGCTGCTGCCGCTGCTTCCATTTGTTCCTTGGAGCGAATAGGTCCGCTCTTCGCCAGTTGGGATGCTTCGAACAGATTAGGTGTAACCAGATCAGCACCTGGCAACAGGAATTCGATCATCGCTTCCGTATTTTCCGGTTGCAGTACTTCGTCTGTACCTTTGCAGACCATTACCGGATCGATAACGATCTGTGGCAGACCGCTGCGGCGAATATGTTTTGCTACCAGTTCAATAATATCTACAGAACCGAGCATACCTGTCTTCATTGCATCGAAACCGATGCCGTCCAGAACCGTGCGAAGCTGCGCTTCAACCACATTTAATTCAACAGGAAAGACTTGGTGATCCCATGTTTCGGGCTCCATTGCCACAACCGTAGTCAGTACGGTCATGCCATACACACCCAGCTCCTGAAAAGTTTTCAAATCAGCTTGAATACCTGCACCGCCGCTCGTGTCCGAACCAGCTATTGTTAATGTTTTTGGAATCGTCATGGTAGTTGCATTCTCCTTCGTGTCTCAGTTGACATTATCCTATCCCTTGTACGAGCGGATGTCAATGGCATCTGAAGCCATACAGAGCATGGTTTTCCGAATGATTCAGTTCACATCTTTTGTCTCCAGACGAACCATGGACATCGAAGCAATCCATATCCCTATTGCTCCAAGGGTCAGAGGGATAATAATAAGCGAATGAATGGAAACTTCCGACCCGTTGAATCCGGAGCAGACAATCGAAACCAGCAAAATGGACGAGACCATTGTAGTTGTAACAGAATGCTTACGCATACCGAAGAATAGGGGAATGAGTGCCATACACGCAGCCGATAAAGAACTTATACTGTACTTCACCAGAAGTCCCAATATATCCCGATTCGTCAGTGATTCAGGAATGAAGGAGTATAATTGATTAACAATCAACAATAGTGAGCCCATGAACAGATCGTTAACCATAATCATCACAAATGTAAAACCAAACACGATAATCAATTTGGCAGCGATGATTTTATGACGCTGGATGGGATAGGTGAACATGACGTTCATCGTTTTATTTCTATACTCACTGATCACCAGCTTGGATAATAAAGCTCCTGCAAATATGATAAAGGTCGCTCTCACAAACGTATCAATAATCATAAAGGCGGTCTGGTAATCGGCATAGGCATAATCTTCTGCTCCCACATCCACGAATCCAATCATGATCAGGAAAAGAAGAATGGCTATGCTGGCAATACCTGCACCTGCAAAATTACGTGCAAAACGGTGCTTCCGCATCTCAAGTCTGATTAGTTTAAGCAACGTCTTCATCCCCTTTCACAAGCTTCATGAAGTGTTCTTCCAGGGAATGAGCCCGTTTGGATATCGATTCGATCTCAATGCCGTGTTGGATCAGCTTGGTGTTCAGTTCTGATGGAATAATTCCCGGATCATAGATGCGTAACGTTTGGTCATCAACCAGTTTATAATTACTCAAACCAAGCTGGTGTTCAATGACATAGGTCGCTTTGCGGATATCCACCGCCTGTAACTCGATGTACTCATTTTGACTTCCACGAATGCTCTCCATCGATACTTCCTCCACCAAACGACCGCCGCGAATGACACCAACTGTGTCCGCAATCTGCTCTATCTCGCCAAGAATGTGACTGGAGACCAACAGGGTAATGCGATACTCATTACTAAGGCGCTTGAACAAATCTCGCATCTCCCGGATCCCTACAGGGTCCAATCCGTTGATCGGTTCATCCAGAATGAGCAGTTCAGGTGTGGTTATAAGTGCACGAGCCAGTCCCAGCCTCTGCTTCATGCCCAAGGAGAAGTCTTTGACCGGTTTCTTGCCCGTATCCTTCAGCCCTACCATTTCCATCGTGTTGTCGATGATCTTTTTGTTGTAAAATCCCATGTATTCACAGTGAAGTTCCAGATTCTCGCGAGCAGACAGCCTATCGTAAAAAAAAGGGTATTCAATAATACTGCCCATTCGCTTCAGCACTTCATAGGAGGTCGGCGTAAGCTTCTCCCCAAACAGTTCAATCTCCCCTGTGGTTGGTTTGACGAGATTGGTGAGCATCTTCATGATGGTTGTTTTACCAGCACCATTCGGACCGAGGAATCCATAGATCTCACCTTGCTTAATATTCATATTGACGTTGGATACAACCTCCACCCCTTCATATACTTTGGTCACATCTATTGTTCGTGCGATATAATTCATCGTCCTTGTTCTCCTTTACGTCCCCTGTCCGGGTTCCTATATCTATATTGTAAAGAGAAAAGTCTTCTTTTTTATTAATCAAATCTTACAAAAACCTTAAGTCTGACCGGACACGCCAACGCAGGGTCTACCAAGCCTTTAAGGTAACCGAGAATACAGTCCGTTGATGTGGCACACTATGCAAGTGAATACTTCCACCCATCCGCTCAACTAGCCGTTTCGTAATGGTCAGACCCAGGCCGCTGCCTTGATAGAGTCGATTGCGGGAATCCTCCAGTGTATACATGCGTTCAAACACACGACTATGCTCGCTCTCAGGAATCCCTTTTCCTTGGTCCCAGATCTGTAACGTCACAGGTGCACCTATCGCATGATCAAGTGAAAGCCCCAGTACCTTACCATCTGCCCCGTATTTCATTCCATTGGTAATGAGATTATCCAGCACACGGTCCAATGCTTCTTCATTCGCTTGCACGAAGATATCACCCGCAGGTATCTCCAGCTCCACGTACAATCCCAGATTCGTCAACATCTCATAAAAGGAAAGCATCTTCAACCGGCATAGTTCACTTAAATTCACCCGACTAAGCACTAGCTCCGTGTCTCCAGATTCCAGCTTTGCCAGATCAAAAAAGGAATGGATCAAACGCAGCACTTCCTGCGCCTTATCTTGTATTTTCTCCGTCATAATCTTACGTTCCTGATCGGTCAGTGATGAACTGTGCAGCAAGGTCTCACTATAACCCATCACAACCGTGAGTGGCGTTTTCAGATCATGAGAAATGTTGGAGAGCATATTACGCATCTCCTTCTCCTGGTTCGTATAACCAGCCTTCGCGCGGTGCGCATAGTCCAGCAGCTGGTTCATATCTTTCAGAAGCTGGCTAACTTGATCATCACTGTTGAATACGAGTAAGCGCTCAAAGGTGCCTTGATCCAGGATATCGGATATTTTGTGATGAATATAGGACAGGTGTTGACTGCGTTTCCGCAATCTCATCCACAACCCAATGACTACAATGGCCAGAATAGCTGTTGTACTGGCAAAAATCAGTGTCATCCCTGCTCCGCCTCCAGCTTATATCCGATGCCCCAGAGTGTCTTGATATACTGGGGAGCCGAAGGGTCTGCCTCCAGTTTCTCACGCAGACGACGCATATGTACGTTAATGATATTTTCGTCTCCATAATAATGATCGTTCCAGACGGAAGCGTAGATCTGGGCCTTGGTGAACACTTTGCCAGGATGGGTAACCAACAGCTTCAGAATTCCAAATTCCTTGGATGTCAGTTTGACGGGTGTCCCTTCACGCTCCACCTCGTACGTCTCCATGTCAACTACAAGTCCTCCAATGTGAATACGCTGATCCTTAGCCACTTCAGCCACAGGCGGAGTGGTATAATTGGCGCGGCGAATCGCAGCTTTGATGCGGGCAGTCAGTTCTATTAACGAGAAAGGTTTGCTCAAGTAATCATCTGCACCGAACCCCAGACCTAATGCTTTGTCCACCTCCCCATCCTTCGCAGACAGAATGAGCACAGGTACCAGACTGACTGCCCGAATGGTTTGCAGCACATCCATCCCACTTTTGCGGGGCAGCATCAGATCCAGAATAACCAGATCATACCCGGGTTGTGACTGGCTGAACTGACGTTCTGCCTCTAAGCCATCATATGCATAAGTGACGTCGTAGCCCTCTTTTTCCAAGTACGGCCCGACCATCTCACTAATTGAACGATCATCTTCAACAAGCAACAAGCGGTGACTTAACACATGTTTCCCTCCAACATGAACAGTTTTCTTTATTACCTCACAGTTTGTTTGAATTGGCAATGACATACGAAAAAACCTGACAGGAGCACCACTTTGGTATAAGTGTGTTTCCTGCCAGGTCTATGAGTGTCTGTAGATCAATGCTGGTGCTTCTAGTCTCTATATCCGTTCTCGCTGTGTATCCAGCACAGCCCAATGGTTCCTGCACCTGCATGAATACTCACCACAGGAATAAACGGCATGATTTCGGTCTTTAATTTAGGGAGCAGATTGGCAATCTGCTTCTTGATCGTGACGGCTTCTTCCTGATTGTTCGCATGCATAATGCACACATGTTTTACTTTCTCCACATCCAGCTTGAGCATATCCAGCATGCGCTCTTTTGTCCGCTTGAACGTGCGAATTTTCTCATTCACAACCACTTTGCCCTCTTCAAATCGAAGCAGCAGATGGATCTTGAGCAGTTGACTGATGATCAGCTGTGTGCCCGACACCCGGCCACTGCGGTGAAGATGTTGAAGACTGGCCGGTATGAGGTAAAAGGACATGTTATCAATCATTTGTTCAATGTTTACTTTGATCTCGGCAGCTGAACATCCCTGCTTCTGCCATTCCAGTCCTTGCATAATCATCTCACGGTGAGGATAGGCACCTGCCTTCGAATCAATTGCGGTCACCGTCACTCCTGCAATCTCTGCAGCCTGCATGGACGTATGCAGCGTTCCGCTAAGCTCTGTAGAGCAATGAATCGTAATAATCTCATCGTACTTGTCTTTGAGCGACTCATACAGTTCAATGAATTCGCCAATGGGTGGCTGCGAACTGCTCGCACGTGAAGCCTCCGCAAGTTTCTCATAGAACATTTCAGATGTAATGTCATCGGTTTCCCGGTAACATTCCTCTCCAAATACGATGCGCAGCGGTACGATGTAGATATGATTTTGCTCCGCAAAAACGGGATCCAGTGTACTGGTACTATCAGTGACCCATGCAATTTTCTTCATGACATCCTTCTCTCTTGCCGGATTGTTCGTTCTGTATCTTCAATCGTCAAGCACAAGCCCGGCGGTTTATTTAAAATTTGAATATTTCACATTGTAAACGTTTGCGATACTACCTCTCAATTATAAATGAACGGACAGACCGTTGTCTTGTGGCGCAATCATGAACACCCCTGTTAATACCATTATTAGCTAAAAAAATGTCTTGCCTGTGAAGGAATAAATTGGTATGCTGTTGTCCTTCTCTCTTTTTCGCCTTGACTGAAGTGAACGGAAACGCCGTTCAATCCACTTATCGGAGGTGTCACATGCTTTATTTCACTCTGGCTTCCAAAGCCTACTCCCGGAATCTGCAATACCGCGGGGCACACATGGTACATAACTTGGCAAGCGCCATGTTTGGTTACATGTATGCCTGCCTCTGGATCGGCATCGGGGCCGACCATACTCTCGGAGAATACGGGACACAGGGGATGATCAGTTACATTGCGTTCACGCAATCCTCTCTCTGGATCTCGGGTTTTCTCACGAACGGATTGGGTATTCCCTTATCCGTCAGGACAGGGCAGATCGCACTGGATCTGATGAGGCCTGTTCATCTGTTCACCCACCTGATGGCACGCGAATGGGGGCAGATTGCCTACCAGTTCGTGTACAAAAGTATTCCGATCTACCTGCTCTTCTCCATTGTCTTTTCCCTACATTGGCCCTCAGACGTTTCAACACTATTCTATGCCGCACTTGGTCTTGCTGGCGCCGCATACTTGTCCATCTGCATGAACTACATCATTGGTGCCACGTCGATGTGGACCACGGAGTCCTCTTGGCTTCACTGGGGCAATCACGCGATGATGAATCTGCTGGCTGGTTTTTTCATTCCGCTGGAATGGCTACCGAACTGGCTTGAACAACTTGCCTGGATATCACCCTACCCTTTCCTGCTCTATGTACCTACCCGAATCTATCTTGGTTTCGAAGATGGCTCCTTGTTATGGGGAACCTTGCTTTGGTGTGTCTTTATGACGTTGATCTGTCTTGCCATCACCCAAGTGTTACGTCGTAAAGTGGAGGTACAAGGAGGATGAAACGGACTTCCTGGTTCAATTTATATAAAATGCTCATTCGAACAAGCATCCGCAGTCGGATGCAATACAAGTTCAATTTCATCATGGCGTCCGTACTGGCCGCTTTAATTCAGATCTCCGAGTTTCTGATGGTTGCTCTCGTGCTGCACAAATTCGGAGCAATTAAAGGCTGGTCCCTCCATGAGATCGGTTATCTCTTCGCCATCATGACGTTATCCAAAACACTGTATCGCACATTTGGCAATGAGGTTCACCATCTGGAAAAATACCTGGTTAATGGTGAGCTTGATCAACTGTTAACTCGTCCCATGCCCGTATTGCTGGCACTGCTGCCGCAAAACTTCCGCATCATGGCTGGGGAAGTCCTGCAAGGCGGGTTCATTCTCTGCTGGTCATTGGCAGGCATGATGCATAGCGGACAGATTGGCTGGATAGCCATTCCCTTCTCCCTGTTCATTATCCTGACCGGTGCAGTCATTCTCTTTTCCATCGGACTTGCTACCGCCACATTGGGATTCTGGACCACACGTATCGAGGAATTACAGACGATCACTGAAGATGCCGCTCGAACGGCTGCCCAATATCCGCTAACGTTATATCCCAAATGGATGTCTGGCATTCTGTTAACGGTGATTCCGGTGGGATTCGTCAACTACATTCCGTCACTGTACCTGCTACGGGGTGAAGGAGGAGCGTGGATTCTTGTTGCTGTTGCGGCGGTTGCCGTACTGAGTTTGGCTGCAAGTCTGCGTTTCTGGCAATTCGGCATGACCAAATATCAAAGTACAGGTAGCTAAGGAGGCGTAACGAATCATGAACATGATCACAGCAAGGCATCTGCAAAAGGAATTCAAAACTCCTGTTATTCGCGAAGGACGTTTCTCCGGTCTACGTACGTTATTTTCACGTGAATATGTGTCCAAGGAAGCGGTACGCGATATCAGTTTTGATATCGGCCCAGGGGAATTTGTGGGTTACATCGGTCCGAACGGGGCTGGCAAGTCTACCACGATCAAAATGCTGACAGGTATCCTGCACCCAACCTCGGGTGAGGTAAGGCTTGACGGTATGAACCCGCATCAGGACAGGCGCAGGACCGTTGGTCGACTAGGCGTTGTGTTTGGACAGCGCAGTCAGCTCTGGTGGGATCTGCCCGTGAAAGATTCATATGATATTCTGGCCGAGATGTACGGCGTTCGTGCCGAGGATAAAAAGAAACGACTGTCCCAGTTCGCCGAGCTGCTGGACCTTGAATCGTTCTGGGCCACGCCTGTCCGCAAGCTCTCGCTTGGACAACGCATGCGTGCCGATCTCGCAGCTTCCATGCTGCATGATCCCGAACTGCTTTTTCTCGATGAACCAACGATCGGACTGGATGTGAATGCAAAGCGGAACATTCGTCAATTTCTACGTACATTAAATGAAACGTTTGGCAAAACGATTTTGCTGACCACACATGACATGGACGACATTGAGCAGTTATGCAGCCGGGTCATGGTGATTAACAATGGTCAACTGACCTATGACGGTACGATTTCGTCACTTCGCGAAACCATCGGACTACCTACGCTGATTCGGGTAACGTTCCGAGGAGCGTTTCATATCCCGGATGTTGTGTCGTCCGCGATACATATTACTGGAGTGGAAGGACAGATTGTCACCGTCGAAGTGAACCGGAAGGAATGGAGCACAATGGACATTCTGAAACAGTTGGAGCACTGGGGTGAGATTGAAGATGTAGAGATGAAAGAACCCGATTTTGAAGATATCATTCATCGGGTGTATTAGTCGGCCCATTTTGTGAGGAAATAGGATGAAGACCTGTTCTTACGCCGTTACATGAAAGAGGGACATGGCGTACTGTAATAACGGAGGTGAAGCGTCATGCTTGTGACCAAACATGTCCTTCTAGCATCCACCGTACACGCTACTCCCTACTTCATTGTACGTGGCATGATGCCGGGACCCGTGATGTTCATTACATCCGGGGTTCACGGGAATGAAACGGCGAGTATGGCCGCTGCGCAAAAACTCGCAGATGATATTGCGACAGGTCGTCACGCCATTCAGCGAGGGCTGTTAATTATCGTGCCACGCGTGAACCAGCAAGCCTACGCTAAGAAAATCAGAGGCAAGCCAGATTTGAATCGTACGTTTCCACGTCGTATGTCAGGCAAGGCCAAGCATCCGCTCGCTGCGGCAGTTTTTCAGCTGGCGCGTGAACATCGGGCCGACTGGTGGCTCGATCTGCATGAAGCCAATGGCCTGTCACAGCTTAGTTCACGGGTGCTTGGACAGACGTTGATCACCAATCCCGGCAGTCGGACGATTCCAGCTTGCAGAAGAGTTATCGAACAGATGAATCGGTCGATTGCCATTCGTGATCGTCATTTTAACCTCAAGCAGCATGAATTGCCGGGATCTGCACGTACAGCGGCTTCAAGAGTATTACAAGCCCGTTCCGTCACGGTGGAGACCTGTTGGAGTCTGAAACGCTCGACCCGTATCAAGTATCAGACGAAGATTGTGCACCATTTTCTGCGTGAAGCGGGTATGTCATGATCAAGACTATTAAGATAGAACGAAAAAAACCTCCAACAGAGAGCGCCGAAGTACATCCTCAGGCGATCTCTATTGGAGGTGTTAAATTTTGTTCCTCATTTCCCATTACTCTAATGGCACTTCTGCGTTTATCTCTGCATCATGGCTTCCAGTATTTTATTACCCACAGGGTCTAGCGGCATGAGTGGATAAAGGTCTTTTTTAGTTATAAACTTGAATATCGCATCCAGATACTCATCCACAATAGAGGCTGATCCAAAACAATAATTGGACAATAATACGATGCCTATACCCTGTTCCTTATTTATAGCCAAATAACTGGAGAAACCAAATGTGCCACCGTTATGCCAGAGTATATTCTGATCCGAGATGTTATCACTAAACCAGGCGTAATGATGAGTTGAATCTCCAATCATCACAGGCATATGACTTTGTTGTATTGCAGAGGCTGGCGGATGATCTTCATTCAGATTGGCCTGTACAAATAAACTCATATCGTGAAGAGATGACTTGATCGCCCCTGCGCCTTCATGTACACCCGTATCCCAGTGAGGCATCTTTTTCCCCGTTGACGTATGTCCATCTACAAATCTGCCATTCTGTTCTGGATTCAGCATAGCTGCTGTCTCCGTCATCTTTAATGGACCTGTGATATATTTTTTCAGCAAATCATCATATGTACTGCCTGATACTTTACATAGGATATAGCCCAGTAAGCCCACGCCGGTATTGGAATACTCGAATGAACCCATCTGATCCGCAAAGTCAGCATCCGATAAAAAAGCAAGTAAATCATCCTCCGTATAATTTGAATACGGATTGTATCGATTTTTCTTCGAGGACAGGTTTGTGGCAACTCCGGGTAATCCAGACGTATGCGTCGCAAGACTTTTTAAGGTAACCTTATTCAAATAATCGTTTTTACCGTTGGATATGTACTTGCCAACCGTGTCATCCGTGGAAAGCTGCTGTTGACGCTCCAATTCTAATAGGAGGATCGATGTAAAAAGTTTGGTTACAGAGCCGATTTCGAACAACCTGTGTTCAGGAGCAGCCACACTCTTCTTTTTGGGATTGCCCAATGAATGATATTCGATATCTCCCTTTGTAATGATGCCAATCTCAAGATGCAGATGTTTCTTTCCTTTGATGTAATCGGATACAAAACCTTGTAAATCCCTCATAGAAAATGTTACTCCTTTTGTGGTGTGAATTTCATTATTGAAATTATTGAAATCACGTTAACCACCATTATGTATTGGCAAACTAAACTATGTATTCTTTCTAAATCTCCGATTCCCTGCTCAATAGTCCACGCCTGTTTTCTGCTAAACAGGAAAAGAGCCGCGATTACGGCTCTTTCTTCTGCACCCTGAACGATTGAATATAATTGTCGATATCGTCCTCCGGTGTATGCAACAGTCGTGCCAGATTAATCTGCAGCTGTTCCAGATGGTCAATATGCTTCTGAATGTCAGTAATGCGTTCGCGTACAAGGGTTTTTAACGTTTCCTTTTCCATGTCTTCCTGACTGAGTAACTGTAACGTATCCTGTATTTCCTTTAGAGAGTAACCCAGCGACTGGGCATCCTTAATAAATTTAATCTTCACCAAATAATCCTCAGTATACACCCGGTATCCGTTGGAGGAACGACCGGGAGCGGGCAGAATCCCGCTGTCCTCATAATAACGGAGGGTTGCCATACTTACACCGGTACGCTTAGCCAGCTCTCCTCTTGTCATGGTTTCCATAGATACTCTCCATCCTTCTGCTGGGTTATTCCGCTTTTTGGTGACGTAGCTTGGTATACTTGGTATCATAAGTGGCCTCAGGGAATTTAGATGAAGGGCCTTGCAACAACGGCTGCTCCTCCCCCTTCAAATAACGGTCAAAGAATGCCAGCGCATAGGATCTGGTTATATCCACATTATGTTCTGGCGTCATGCCTCTGGCAAACATTTTCGGTGAAATTAACGAAATATCCGTAAAGCTTTGATGAAATAAATTCTCCACTGTCAGATAATAGGTATCATTAAGACTGTTTGACATCACCCGATCCAAATCAGGCTCAAACTCGGGATAAAATACTTTATCCTTGGCAGTGGCGTCCGGGTCCAGACTTTTGGCTGTCCCACCCGACATGATATACATAAACGGCTGTTTCAAGTCTGTTGTGGATACTTTACCCCAGAAACCGCCTTCCAAACTAAGTCCTGCTTTGAAACGGTCATCCTGAGCCAGCGCTTCCGCCGTGGTTGCACCGCCGTAGGAGTGACCCAAGATACCGACAGAATCCAGATCAAGCCTGCCTTCGAGCAATTGATTCGGATCATGTGAATTCCACTGTGTGAGAGTGTCCAGTACAAAGCTAGCATCCTCTGCACGAATACCTATACCTTTTATATTATATTGATATAGTTCCCCTGACGTTGCAAATTCAGGGTCAGCCTGATAGGAGACTGCACGTCCATCGGGGAATGTCACTTGTGCTGACGTATAAGGGTGATCTATCCCCACCACAATGTAACCGTGGCTAACCAGCTCCTCAATCATCGTCATGCTCTGAAAACGGGCTGAGCGGATACCCGGCGAGAATAGCAAAACCGGATACTTGCTTTGGACGGCGGACATCTCAGCTCCTTGCACCACATGTGTTGGAATGGTATCCAGATAACTGAACACCTGAGACGGAATGCCAAACACCAGACTGATCGCTTCTCCCAGTTCACTAGGGTAATGCTCCAGCGGCAGCCCTTGGGCGGTTTTTTGATCCACCGGATACCACACATTAATCATAAGTTCGCGCTTATCTCCTGTCTCGGGTGTTTTGGTCTCTTCGCGAGATTCATCCACCAGGTGTTGAGAGAACGTGCCAATGGTATATGTGCCGGTTGGTTCAGGCATCGTAAAAGCAGGTAAGAGCCAGGTCAGTATGATTGAACCTGCACTGAAGGCCAGAACCAGGATCGATACCAGCGTCATTTTTATTCTTGAAAGACGGTTGGGTCTCCGCACGCTCTGAACATAACGATCACCGCGGTATGATTTCATGACTTGAATGATTAATGTAATGAATAATACAAGTGTGACGATATAGGTTGGTATCATCTGCACGCGAAATGAATTGATTAAGCCATGCAGAAGCACTGTCAGAACCAGAGCTGTGAGCGTCCCCATTGTCATTGCCCGGCGCTTCGGAAACACCAGTATGAGTACCGTAGCAGCTATGGTTACCAATACCAAAATCCATTCTAAAATTCTCATTATTCAGCCTCCAATATTTCTTGATAAAAAAAGAATAAACCTTGAAGTATACTTCAAGGTCAAGGCTGAATTTTAGATAGAATTTTATCGTGGAATTCGTAAATCCCATTTGCGAAGTTCGGTCAACGTACACGTTCCAGATGAGAAAGCCTTGATACCTGTTGAGTTCGGTCCAGGATAGATCCGCCCTGTCATCACTTGCTCCCCCTGCTGAATGAACACCTCAATGGAGCTGACATCCATAAAGATATGAAGTTCCAGTTTCCCGTCAAGCAGTTCCACTGTTGCAGCTCGTTCTCCGCCCGGCCCTTGTCCGGCCTGCTCGCGATTCAAGCATAAACGACGCTGCTCTACATCATAGGAAATCACGGTTTCTTCATCCTCACCCGTGCGCAGCTTTAACCCAAAGTGTTGTGCCTGTTCCGCTTCGAATACAGCATACAGTTCGTAACGGTCTCCACTGATTCCAAGATCAAAATCATGTTCATCACCATTTAAATGTATACCATACTGCTCGGTGCCTTCCGACCTGTACTGTATAAGTTCGGAAAGAGGCTGGAATATCAATCGTTCTCCCCTACGAATCAATTGTCTTGGCAACGTCATCGCTCCAGCCCAGGCATGGGACTGTTGTGTCGGGATTTCCGTTTCCCACGTATCCATCCAAGCCACCATGATTCGTCGTCCCTGTGCATCCTCCATCGTCTGAGGTGCGTAAAAGTCGAAGCCACAGTCCAACGGAACGTACTGCTCGTACTTCAACACACCCTGGTCTTCATCCAGCGTTCCCATCATATAAACGGTCGAATGCAAGTTGCGATAGTTATCTCCCTGAGCAGGCATGCGTTGCGGAGACATGATCAGAATATCTCGGCCATCCAATGTGAACAGATCGGGACATTCCCAATTGTCGCCAAGCGTCCCGTCACTCTGGGCCATAATGTTGACATAACTCCAATCCAGCAAGTCCGTTGAGCGGTATAACAGAATGACACCTTTGCCCGCAGCATCATTCGATCCAAGGACGCAATAGTACACACTGTTTCGTTCAAACACTTTCGGATCACGGAAGTCCTTCGTACTCGTATGCTCCGGAATCTGATCCAGCCGAATGACCGGATTCATCGTGCTTTTGACAAAATCAATCCCATTGTCCGAGACAGCGATATTCTGTGTCTGCAAGTAATCGTTATCCTTGTCAGGTCCAGTCACGACATGTCCCGTGTACATCAGCACCAACTTGCCATCCTGCACGATTGCACTTCCGGAGAAACAGCCTCCACTGTCGTAGCTCTGATCGGGCGCCAGTGCAACAGGCAGGTAAGACCACGTAACCAAATCACGGCTCACCGCATGGCCCCAGTGCATCGGCCCCCATACCGGTTCATAGGGATAATGCTGATAGAACAAATGATACATCCCACCGAAGTATATGAAGCCGTTGGGATCATTCATCCAGCCCACCTCTGGCATCAAATGATAGGCCATTCGATAGGTTGGATCAACCTGATGTCGATGCTCCTTGATATATGCGTTGGCCCGGGCGAGTGTATACCTCTCCTTTGTTTGAGCCGAAGAACTCGTCAGTCCAAGGTCTGTCTCTTGCCTTGTGTCTATTTCCTGCTTCTCGTGTCGTTCCTGGTTCATATGTCCTTCACTCCTGTCTCTCTCTATATCACCCGACTGAACTTATTTGATTGCCCCTTGCATGACCCCCTGAATAATGTACTTCTGCGCAAACAGATAAACGATCAGGACAGGTAGCAGGGTCAACACCAGACCAGCCATCAATGGACCGTAATCCACTGTATATGTCCCATAAAAATAAAACGTGGACAACGGCAGCGTACGCTGCTCGGATGAAGTCAGTACTAGAGAAGGCAGCAAAAAATCATTCCATATCCACAATACATTCAGCACGCTAATCGTTACGGTTGTTGGCAGTAACACTGGCAGTACGATACGGAAAAAGGTCTGCACTCTGCCGCAGCCATCCATTAGAGCCGCTTCTTCAAGCTCCAGGGGAATACTTTTGATAAAGCCATGGTAGATAAATACGGCGAGCGGACTGCCAAAGCCAATATACATGTAGATCAGCGACCACTTGTTATCCAGCAGGCTGAGCGAGCCGTATATTTTAACCAATGGAATCATAATGGCCTGGAACGGAATAATCATCGCAGCTACCATCAGGAAAAAGAGATACTGATTCAGCTTGCTTTTGTGACGAACAAAGTAATGGGCTGTCATCGCTGCAAAAAGAGCAATCAGTAATACACCTGCAATGGTAATAAGCAATGAATTGCTGAAGGCGGATACATATCCCATTTTGTCAAACGCATTGACGTAATTATCGAATTGAAAGGAGCTCGGCAAGCCCAGCGGATCAGAGGTAATGGCCTGGTTAGCCTTGAACGAATTGACGATTAGAAGCACAAACGGAAATACAAACAAAATCATCACAATGATTAATGCAATAAACTTCATCCAGTTGAGAATGCGCGATTGTCCAGCCATCATGCCTCGACCTCCAGTTTTTTGCTGAAATAGACCTGGAGCAATGTAATGGCGGCTACAAGGATAAACAGAACAAAGGCTTCTGCCTGACCCAATCCGTAGTCACGAGCAAGAAAGGCCTGCTCATAAACATGCATGGATACCATCTCTGTGCTCTTGAAGGGCCCGCCACTGGTCAAAGAGACGTTCAGATCATACACCATGAATCCCCGTTGCAGTGACAAAAAGATGCATACAATAAACGAAGGAACCATCAGTGGCAATACAATGCGCGCCAGCATTTTGCGATTACTTGCCCCATCAATACTGGCTGCCTCCATAACATCCTTCGGCACATTCATCAGTCCTGCAATGTAGATAACCATCATATAACCGGCATACTGCCAAACGGTCACCACAACGAGAGCCCAGAACGCTTTATCCGGATCAGCCAACCAAGAGGTGGAGAACAGCGTGAGATTCATTTTTTGTCCTGCAAAGACGAGTACCTGATTAAAAATAAACTGCCAGATGAAACCAAGCACGATTCCGCCCACCAGATTTGGCAGGAAAAATCCAGCCCGAAACCAGCCCTGTGCCTTCATTCCCCGAGTTACAACGTAAGCGAGCAGGAAGGCAACCGCATTGGTCAGCACAACGGTAATAAATACGTACTCCAGCGTCATCCCAAATGATTTCCAGAACACGGTGTCCTTGAACACACCGATGTAATTATCCCAGCCAACAAAGTTTTGATCGATGGCAATGCCATCCCAGTTCGTAAACGTCAAATAAATACCATACAAAAATGGAATAATCATCACCGTAGCAAACGCAAATAATGTCGGGCCAGTAAAGATCAGGCGGGTGCGCAGACGTGTCCATAATCCTTTTTCGGTCAGCATTGTCAACCTCCACTCTATCCAAATGATTAGCCTGGCGGTTATACCGGAAACAAGTCGAACAGACCTCGTGTGGAAGCTGTATGTTCACCATCTCCGGCGTACCGCAAGTCTCTCTCTATGTGCTGCACAGGGCTATGATTAATTCCTTTATTTCACGTTGCTCCAGTATGCCTGAATTTCACTGGCAAGTCCGGCACGGTCAATGACGTCAGCCAAATATTTCTGCATGGATGCACCCAGTTTGGACCAGTGATCCGCAGGAAGTGTGCTCATTGATTCCTCGATTTTGCCTGCCTTGATGTATTCACTAATGGATTTACCAAGTGGATCGGTTGGCTCCAATGTAATGTTGCTGAATGCCGGAATAATACTGGCTTGATTCACCAGGAAATCCTGACCTTTTTCGTTATAAACGATCCAGTCCAAAAATTTCTTCGCTGCTTCCTGCTGCGCTGGTGTGCTCTTTTCCTTATCCAGCAATATTCGTTTGGATACGGCAGCAGAGATTTGCGTATTACCGAAATCATCTGGATTATTGCTCACAGGTACCGGGAGGAAGCCATATTTTCCATCTGCTGTATCAAAGCTTGAAATTTGTGGCCATGCCCAGTTGCCCTGGAACCAGATACCTACCTCACCCTTGCCAAGCACTTCAGGTCCACGCTCATAGGTTCCGGACAGTGGAGAAGCCTTGTCAATATTGTAGGTTTTCATCAGATCAAATGTATCTAACAAGCCATTAAACACGGCATTGGAAGCAAGGTCCACTTGACCTGCCTTCAGATCAGTAATGAATTGATCCACCTTCGCACGGTCTGAAGACTGCCCACCATATGCAAGCCCCAGATAATGCGCACCAAGCGACCAATCCATCGGAGATACAATCAAAGGTGATTTTCCAGTAGCAGCGATCTTTTGGAACAACTCATCAAGCTGTGCAGTGGTCTGTACAGACTTTGGATCGAATGTCCCACCTACCGCCTGATCCAAGACATTCTGGTTATAGATGAATCCATATCCTTCAATAGAGAACGGGAAGGCATAATTTTTGCCATCAAACGTTGTAGCCGCTGTGCTATTCTCCACAGCATCCTTCATCCAAGACTCGGATGTGAGGTCCAGAACACGATCTTTGAATTTCTCGACATCCCCTGTATCCAGCATCATCATCGTTGTAGGGCTGCCAGAGGCATACAAAGCAGACGCTTTTTCAAACGGAGACTGTCCACTGCCTACAGGTACAATTTCAAGTGTTATATTTGGATTTTCGGCATGGAAGTCTTTAGCTGCTTGTTCCAACTGACTGTTAATTTCCGACTTGGAATTAAGCAAGGTGATTTTAACACTCTCACTGCTGCTACCCTCTGAGGAGGAGTTGGACTCCGTCGCTGCTTTACTTCCACATGCCGACAATACAAGCATCATAATCAATGACAATACCGATAATTTCATCCATCTCTGTTCTCTTTTCATCTTGTTATGGCCCCCGATCAATAGTTTAAAAGGAAACGCTTACAAATCGAATTATAATGTCAAAGGTTTGACATGTCAATCGTTTGACATACCATTCAAAAAAAATTTTCTCGACTTCATTTCTTCATGGCAAAAGGACGAATAGGAAAAAACGACCTGTATCAGGTCGTCTCTCTCTCAACGATGTTAACTGGCAAAATATGCTCCATTCCGATCTTCTCTTCCGCGAGCTGGCGCCGAATCAGATCAATCGCCAGCTTAGCCATGGCCTCCACCGGCTGCCTGATCGTTGTAATGCCAGGCACCGTATACGCTGCCGCACGACTGTCATCATAACCTATAATAGCAATATCGTCGGGTACCTTGCGCCCACCTAACCCGATCTGCTTCAGCGCATGCACCGCCATCAGATCACTCGTTACAAAGAGCCCATCCACCTCGGGGTGTTGTGCAAGCAGCTTATCCACCAATTTCGTATACTGATGCTGATCAAACACATTCAGATCGGTTTCATGAATCATGACCGGTTTGACTCCATGAGCCTGCAATGTATCAACGAAACCTGTCGTCCGGCGATTGGACAGCATTTGCAATTCCAAATTACCGCAGATATGTGCCAAATGTCGTCTGTTCTTCGAGAGCAACAATTCAGCAGCCATAACCCCTCCCTGATAGTTATCAGATGAGATAAACGGGATGTCTTCACCGATCTTACGATCAAAGGTCACGATTGGGGAATGCAGATTCATATACTCATCAACTTCCAGTGTATGACTTCCCATAATAATGCCATCCACGCGATTACCCTTGAGCATTTCCACATATTCACGCTCTTTGGAAGGGTCCATGTGGGAATTGCATAACATAATTTTAAATCCATTCTGGTAAGCATGATACTCAACATAGCTAGCCAGTTCTCCAAAAAACGGATGGGATACATCGGGGATAATCAAGCCTATCACATTGGATTGCTTACGCAAAAGAGAACGGGCAATTTCGTTGGGTCGATAGTTCAGTTCGTCCATGGTTTGATACACTTTGTCACGAGTCTTCTGACTGATATATCCCCGGTTGTTTAATACACGCGAGACGGTAGTTACAGAAACTCCTGCCCTGAGTGCAACATCATGAATAGTTGCCATAACAGCCTCTTTTCCTACAACATTCTTCATACCTTTAACATTATAAACCTATTGTTAAACCTGAACCAAAGCCTTGGTACCCGCCTGCTGCTTCATTCCGCTACAATTCTCGCTCTCGGCATGCTATGCATAGCTCCGTGCGTAACATGGACCTGTACCACATACGTACCTGGTTCTTCAAAGGTATGCTGGATTTCATAATGCCCTTCCTCTGCCTCCTTGGCAGTTATAGCCCCCTGATTCTCCAGTTCGTCCGCTGTCATCATACCTTGTTCCGGAGATACAGAAGGCGGATCATCAAGCTCATTCCAGATCTGGAATTGCACATGGTCAGCATGACTTAACGGTGCATCTCCCTGTGTAAGCTTCACCTGCAACCGTGTTGGTTCATGAAGAGAAGCTTTCTCTGGAACGTCAAGTTTCACTTTGATCATCTCCGGCATCTCGCCCGATTGTGACTGTTCTTCATAAGAGCATCCCACCGTCAGGAGGAGCAGAATAACGAAGGGCATGAACCAACGAGCTTGTCCGCTCATCACCATCTATCCTTTCTTATTAAGAAGATTTTGGTGTTTTGCCGATACCCCACAACATCACGATGATGATAATAAAGGCGATCAGTGCCAGTAATGGAATCGTGATGAAACCAAACCAGTTCAAATAGTCGGTATAACATGGAACCTTACCGCACGCGACGGCATTACCTGTAGCCGAAAAAATACGCTGGATCGTTACATGATATAACGAAATGCCGCCACCGACGAAACTAAGCGGGAGTACGTATTTGGTGATGCCCACGTCATCCTTAAAGTAGGCAATGCCCAGCAAAATCGTTAGTGGATACATGAATATGCGCTGGTACCAGCACAGATCACATGGAAGAAAGCCCTTGATCTCACTGAAATAGAGACTCCCCCCTGTTGCGATAACGGAAACGGCCCAAGCGACAAATAACCGGGTATCCACATTTCTCGCTGGACGCTCCGATTTTGATGATGTACTCATTCCTCTGTCCCCCTCTTCATTTTGCTTATACCAAATTATCATACAGCATTCTAGACTCCATCGGCTATTCAAGCTGTTATGTAGGTCATTACTCGATGATTATACCAAATATTTGGAACTTTTGGGTGAATACAAAAAAGCTGCCGTATGGGGCAGCTCTTTTGTTTGATTCATATGAAAACTTTATATTACATCGATTTAGTCAGCGTAATGGAACCATCTTTTTGTGCCCATTTCACGTCCCAGTTCAGAAGTTCAGCAATGAAGCGCAGAGGAACTTGCGTACGTCCATCTTTGTTTACAAATACAGTCGCACCCACATTTTTCTTCACGCCGTTTACTTCCATAACGTTGTTGTTCACCCAGAATTCAAGGGTATCATCGCCAGCCATCACCGTTACTTGTTGTGCTTTTTTGTCCCATTTCACCGTTGCACCGATACCTTCACTCAGGAAACGCAATGGAATGTATGTTGTGTTTTTCCAAAGCACTGGTGTGGTATCCATGTTGGTTGTTTTATCGTTAATTTTCAGCATTTTGCTGTTCAGTTGCATCCACACCGTTGTCATATCTGGCGCTGGTGCTGGTGTTGCTGGCTCTTGGAATTTGTCGTTGAATTGAGTCACGATGGCGTTACCCAGGGCTTGACCTACACCAAACATCACTTTGAAGCCTTCACGATTTGTTGTGTAAGAAGCATCATAGTTACCTGCTGCATATTGATTCAATACGTTTTGTACTTGATTTTCATGTGTTGTCAGCGCTTGTTGTCCTGCTACTTTTGGCAGATTGCCAGCTGTTGCTGAATCCAGGAATGTAGCAAATTCTGTTGTAAATCCATCAATACGTTTCTCTACTGCTGCACGAGCCGCAGCATCGTTGTTTTTAACAGCTTTTACATAGTCGCTTTGTGCGTTAACGTGGTTCGTTACCCAAATTTTCTCGAAAGCATTGGCACCATCGTTACCGTAAATGGAAGCAATCGCTGCTTTGAAGTCAGCTGTGTTTCCAGCTTCAGCTGTAACCAGTGCGTTGGAAGCTGCTGTGCGTCCATCAAACTCCTCTTGCATTTGCAGAGCCGAAAGTGCAAAGTGTTCGGAAGCCAAGTGGTTGAGTGCAGATCTCAGATCAGCTGCTTTTGTATCCGCTTTGGTATTTTCGAATTTCTCAGGCATTTGTGTCGTAATTGCTGTGGAGAGTGCTTTACTTACGTCGAACATTTCTTTGAAACCTTCACGGTAAGCCTTGTATGCATCAGCGTAATCTCCAGCTACATACTCATCAAATACTTTTTGCACGAGATCTTCATGTACTTTCAGCGCCTGTTTGGCTGCTGCTTTTGGCAACTTGCCTTCGGTAGCTGTGCTCAGGAATGTGGAGAACTCATCCACGAAACCGTTGATGTTTGCTTGTGCTTGTTTGATTCCAGCCTGGTTGCCCATTTTGGTTGCTTTCACCAGATCATCTGTGTATTTGTTATGAGCGCGGAAGATGCGTTCGAATTCTTTGGCACCTGCGTCACCGTATAGGGAAGCGATTGCTGGTTGCATATCCAGTGCATTCTGGTCGAGTGCTTTGTAGGCTGCATCTGCATCTTTTGCTCCGTCATAGGCTTTCGCCATTGCCGTTACGGCGAGTGCAAAGTGCTCGGACAACAGGTGGTCCAGGTTTGCTCTCAGGTCAGCCGCAGGTGTGTTCACGGATGCTTTCATCATGGTCATTGGTGTCTGTGGTGCGGCAGCTGCTCCAGCGATCCCCGGCATCAACAGTGTCAAGCTAAGTACAGGTGCGATAAACTTCTTCATCTTCATTTTCATTACGTGTTCACTCCTCGATTATGTTGTGTGTATAATTTCTTTCCTCGTCGTCGTCTTCATAGGGTGTAACGCAGGGTTCTCTATTCTGGATCACTCTGTGGGTAAAAAAAAATCGCAACCTTCAGTGAAGAAAGCTGCGAACGCCTGTTGTATCAAGGTTTTTCAATATTAAAAAATAATAAAATTATAGTGATCTTTCCGATCCAAGACTACATACATACTGTAAGACAGATACTTCATTTCCCTTATTTTCTCAAATGAATCTTACATCAAAGGTTAACTTGAAGTACAATAAAGACATATCATATTATTCGCAAAGGAGGTCCATTCATGACCTGGTTGCCTTATGTTTTAATTGTGGGTATCGCCTTATTTGGAGGTATTGCTACCATGATCATCGGAAATTCCAAAGCCAATCAGACCAGCAACCCCGAATATGACCGCCGCACAAAGCAAAACCTAAGCAAACTTTCCTATGTATACGTTGGTGCGATTGTCCTTGGTTTTGGCGGACTAATCCTCTATCTTTTTAACTAAAATGTTTCGATTCGGCAAAGAATACGTTCAAACACACCAAGCAGCTTCAGTTTTTGTTCTACATTCTCCGTATATATGCACATGTTTACAAGTTGGAGATAATTCAGAATTATTCTGGATATGTTCGGGGTTTAATATAAAGCCATAAGGGACAGCGAGCCCATTAAACAAAACTAACCCCCAACTTGAAGGAGAGATATATGATGAAAAAAAACATGAAGAAATCCGTAGCAACGATGATGGTACTGGGCATGACATTAACAGGAGCAACGGGTGTATTTGCCGGAACGCAACTGGAGAAAATCTCTGCATACCTTAACCATGGAATCAGCTTTAATGTTGATGGCGCGGCTTACTCGCCAACGGATGGCAATGGCAACAAACTTGCGCCAATTACTTATAACAACTCTACTTATCTGCCCGTACGAGCGCTTGCCGATGCACTGCATGTGCCTGTATCCTATGACGGCAAAAAAGGACAGGTCATTATCGGCCAAGCAACAAGCAATCCATCAGCTTTGACAAATGTAACGTATAGCGCAGCACAAAAAGAGGCGATTCAAAAAGCTTTTGCACAATTCGATGGGTTCGAGACCGCTTATGCCCCTCAGCAGATGATCGCAGGTGACACGTTCAAAAGTGTAGGTGCGGGTGGCGACGGCGTCAGTTTTGTTTTCAACCATATGAAAGTGGATGTGTCTCCAAGAGATTATTCGGACGGTTATACGAGCAAAGACGTGAAACTGTCCAATGGTGTTATTGCCAAATGGTACACACCAGATCAAACGGGCATGCTCACATTCCAACTGGATGATCGCTACGTTACCCTTAGCTCCCCGGATCATAAGCTGAGCCAAGCTCAGTTGCAACAAGTCGCTGTCTCTGTTCAAAAAGCCAACAGCAACAATGATCAAGGGATCACTGCATTTGCAGATGTGAACTATAGCAAACAACAATTGGATAACATTCGCAAAGCATTTGCGAAGTTTGACGGGTTCACAACAGCCTATGCCCCACAACATATGGTTGCTGGAGATACGTTCAAAAGCGTAGGTGCGGGTGGTGATGGTGTAAACTTTGTTTTTAATCGTATGAATGTAACGGTATCCCCTAAAGATTACTCGTTCAGCTATGATGGCAAAACGGTAAAACTGCCTAATGCCGTATCAGCCAAATGGTATACACCAGACCAAACGGATATGCTCACATTCAAGCTGGATGATCGTTATGTAACCATCAGCTCGCCGAATAACCAATTGACTCACACTCAACTGGAGCAAATGGCGGTATCCGTACAAAAAGTGAAATAAACAAAAAAAGAAACACACATCATTTCGGTCCCGCTCTATGAGCTGGGGCTGATTTGATGTGTGTTTTGTATGCTCAAGCTCTGCTACAAAGATCTCTTCCTGTTCTTCTGTCCCTAATCTGCAATTAACTCTCTGCCTTATTAATGACCTGGCGAAGCCAGTAATACCGATGCAAGTCCATGATAAAATGAAATACCACAAAAGCCAGCATAATGTATACACACATTAGCACAACAGCCACAGTCTGCTGTGTAACAAAGGCCAGTGAAATATTGGCCAGAAGATATGCTCCGCCCGTAATCATCGTAATTGTGGCAACAGGCACACCCGTGCTTTTATCCCCTTTTTTACGCTGAGGGGGCTGCTTAAGCTTACGCAAATGAAACTTCACGTACTGGAACAAGGCAAAACCATATACCACAAATGATCCAATGGCGTACCAAGGTGTCGACAGACCAAGTATCCCGTAGGCAAACTTCTGTATAATCACCATAAATCCCACAGAACAAACAATGCCAAATACGCCTCGGAACAATACATAATTCAGTTGGAGTCTGCGTGGGGCAGCAATCAGGGCAAACGCCCATATATTCATAAAGGCTAGCGGTGGCAAGAGAATATACGCATACAGCGATTGGAACGGGACACTGAACACGGGAATAAGCAGAAATACGTTAAGAAAAAACAGGACAAGTATGCCTGCACTCAGCCGAATACCATCTACTGCATAGATGACATAAGGTGAATCCTCATACGGATTTGAACGTTTATTGTTCGCCATTATAACTCTTCCTTGATAGATACGTTTCGTCATGACTACAATGCCAGTTCAGCCAAACGAACAACCCTGCGATAGACCATCGCATCCATCAAATCCTCCCAGTCAAGTTCACTGGCATTAACGTCTCGATAATAGACCGCAGCAGCAGGCAAGAAACCAACTAGCGGCCCTGTACCACCACATATCAGGCTCCCACCGTCTCCACCTTTGGGCATCACATCCCCAGCCGAATCCAGTGTAAGCTCATACTTGTAGGGATCACCGGCAAATTGCATTCCGAAGAAATTTGGCATTTCCAGATCATAAGGACGATCATCCTTTTCTTCAACCCGTGAAGAGGCCGTCTCTGCTGATCCATCCACAATTTCATCCACGCCTTCAAGACTTCCAAAGTGCTTCAATCTCATCGTATAGTCGAAGCTGTCACCCCAGGGAAATAACGTGCGACAACCGCCGCCATAGATATACTCCCATTCGTCTTCGGTTAGTAAACCAAAACCCGCCGCAGCTTCCTCCCTCACAACGTCTTCCAACTCTATTCCTTCGTTGAACCACAGAACTCGGACTTCATCCTCACTTTGGCGAATCAATCGAAATTGTTGATGCAATTCATATTCACGTATTTCCGACTGCTTAAACTGCTCCAGCGCTGACGGGAAATCAGGATTTTCCTGTGCAAATGCTTCCTCCTTGGACACTTCAATCCAGCCAAGTGAGATCAGTTCACATTCAACAAGCATCGGCGCAATGTTGACCGTTCTTACAGGTGACATTTGACTCGCCAGAAAAGAATCCACGTCCTCCACACCATACTCACTGACCGTTTCATGCAGGTCGGCTGATGTCTCTTCGTTCATACCATGCTGCCAACGATCCCAGCCGAGTGTTACTTGATCCCCAGGCACAAACACAAATCTCAGCCCATCCTCCGTAAATACACCTATCTCTATTCGCTGACCAAACCGTTCAAATGTCTCGAGACCCTCATATACCATACCATCTGGTAACTGACGAACAAGCTTACGCATCCATGCCTCTTTGTCCTGAGCATTCAACCTCTGCCAGATGTCTCGTCTCAATGCTTCCACAACTTCCCCCACCTTTCCTTATGCACTTTCACTTCTCTAAAATATTTTACTAGCTGGCACAGCACAATCTTACTTGTGTTGTTTACATTTCACTTCCCTGCGGCCTGCAACAGTTCCAGCAATAATTCCTTCCGTCTTCCTTCCGCTTTGCGAGCGAGTGTCGTTAGCTTCTCCACCTTGCCAAAGATCGGATAGACTACACGTTCCACTTCATAATGCTCAAGTTTTTGAATCTGTCTAACCAGCAGTTCGAGTATTTCCTCATTCTCCAGCTCGGGCTGAATCTTCAGCTTCAGACTATCGGTCGAACGACGCAAGCTGGCGACTAACGCAGGTATGGATTGAGCCGTTACACCCTGTTTTTCCACAAATGCCGCAATGAACTTATCCTGAATCAACTGATGCTCATCATCCACTTCACCCATGTAATATTCAACCAACGGGAAATACTGCTCATCCACAAGCCCCAGTCCAAAGGTTGCATAACTGCCCGGCATACAGCTTTTCTCTCCCTCGGTATCCTCGTAGAACTCAAACTCTTGGATAGCCTCACGCGCATACTCTTCCAGGAGTGGATGCAGCTCCGGGTACTCCAGTGCATTGGCAAAGAATCGGTGGGTATCCGACTTCGCGAGCCCTTTGATCGGCAAATACTGCTTTACGCTGGACTTGAGCTTGATCTTATAACTTTTCGGAAAGCCCTGTTTCAATAAATGAGTGATAAAGGTAAGTGCCTGTTGATAGGCACCAGCCCCTTCCTTACGAATGTGAATGGTCATCAGAGCAAATACATCATTTGCTTTGCATTCCACTTCTTCCGTTCTCACATGAATATCGTCCTTCGCATACGTTCCGCTACCTTCTGTCATCATACGTGCCGCACGTTTGCTACCGAGTTGCTTCGCGATTTCCAGAAAAGTCACACCTTTGGATTTGCTATAACTGGGCTCAAAACGTAGAATCATGACCGCTGCGTATAACAGCAGATCGATTGGTTGAGCCTCGGATGTTTGCTGCTTCCCGTGTTCGTCCAAATGTTGGCCAGTCTGTGTTTCAGTGTTCAATTGAAGCGTTGCTCCGGGCTTAAGCGAATATTCATTGGTACGATAAGCCGAAGATTGTACATCATAATACTGTGGCAAAAACTGATTCTCCGCCCATGCCGTCACTGCACGAGTAATCTCACCACGATGTTCCGCAAGAGCATCCGGACGCCCCTGATTCAACTCTTGAATCCGGTCATACAGCCTGATGGTCCATGCTACATCCAACTCCGGGAACAGCTTTGGATCGAGCAGATGACTCGTCAAAAAGAAGGATTCCAATGGCTTCGTTGGATATGTACTGTTCTCCAGATTCTTGTCTACATAGGTATGAATACGATCAAGGAGCAGCTTTCTTTTCTCTTCGTTGATCCATTCCAATAAAGTCAGTTGCAGCTTACCTTCGGTTGTTGGGAATTTCCCTCGCAAGGTGAAGCGGTAGTCAATCAACGGAGTATCTGCCAGCTTGTCCAATCTTCCCTGAACAACCTCAACAAGCTTAGGCCCGATCTCGTTCCGTACCTGTTCCTCGGTAAAGACTCTTCCCTGCTTTGATATCACATCATCATCATCCAAATCCAGATCCAGGCTGTCTACCGTGGTCCGTCCAGGTCTGTAATCCAGCACAATATCAATAAAAATACCCATTTGCAGCGTGGTTCGCTTCACAACACTTTCCAAGTCATCCCGCTTTTCCTGTTCATCAAACCATTCATGGATCGTCGTCATCATCTCTTCCATCGCCTGATCATAAAGTGTACTCATCTAATCTCCTGCCTTCCCATGCATCTAAAGTTCACCAACTACACTTGAACCTCTATTCATCCCGGATTAGTCCGAGGTATCTATGTTATAAATACGTATTGATGTTCGTATATTACCTATTATTTTACTCTCTCAAGTACAATCGGAACAATAAGGCTTACGCACGGTTGTTCGCTAGTCAAAGAGATCTACGGATTCCTTTTTTTTCATAACTTTGTACGCTCTCGGTATGCCCTCGCTATCGTCATCCCCACGTTGTATAATCATTGTATTCCTTTTCAGGAGGTCTGACTAAATGAGCTACAGCAAATACTTCCCCTTGGAAAACTATTTGAATCAAGTTTCAATCACCCTTACATATGCAGAGCTTGAGGAGATTCTCGGATTTACGTTACCCCCTACAGCGTATAATCGCGAACAATGGTGGGTGAATAATTCCAATAATCATACACAGGCACTATCCTGGTTAAATGCCGGATGGAAGGTGGAGAATGTGATTCTAGGAAAACAAGTAACTTTTGTCCGCTGCGAGTCATAATCGATCTGTACGATATAGATTAATAGTTATAACTCCAAAGGTTCTATTTTCCATAAATGTTATTCGAGACAAAAAAAGCAGGGTAGACTGATGAATTCATCAGTTCTCCCCTGCTTTGTAAATTAATTGACTGTCTTATACCACTCGTTTACTTCGGCGGTAATATCATCCCCGCCCATGGACTTCCACTTCGTCACAAACGCATCAAATTCCTCAATGCCTACCTGACCATAGATGATCTTGCTGAACGTATCTTTCTCCAACTTGTCGATTGCGTCCTTCTTCATTTTCATCGTCTCGGTTGGTGCCCCGGTGAACTTGTTCTTGATCGCGTTATCTTTATTTGCAACGACCACCTCAGCGGCTACAAATACTTCCGTTTTGTTGGCAATCTTCGTATTTTTCTCAAAAGGAGTCTCCGGTTCCTTGCCCTTCGCAAGTTCCGCCAGCGTATCCATCATGAGATTCGGAATCCGTGCACCATCATACGTAATTGTATATTTGAGTGGTGATACGCCGTCCTTCACTTCAGCTTCACCAACGACTTTGCCATCCACGATGTCATAATCATATCCTTGTGCGAAGCCATGTTCGAACTCGCTTCCCACTTCCGGATTAGCAAAGTTGTCGAACAGATAATTTTGGTACGTGAAGAAAATCTCCGGGTTCGCCATGTCTTTGTTAATCAGTACAACGCCGTTACTTGCACCAGAACCATGCTGGTGGCTCTCACCTGTTGGTCCTGTAGGTAAAGCAATGGCCTTGTACGTGGCACCGTCCACATTTTTCTTCACATCATCAATCGGCCAGTTTGGCATCCAATGTGGTCCCACAATAATGCCTGCTTTACCTGCGGTGAACAATTCTGCTGCCTTGATCTCGTCATAGACACCCGCTTCTTTGGGCAGGTAACCTTTGGACAACCAATCTTTCATCGTTGCAAGGCCTTCCTTCACACCTGGCTGAATGGAGCCATATTGCAGTGTTCCGTCTCCGGCATCATTCCACTGTCCAGGCATCGTGTTGTACATGCCGAAGATCCAGCCGGATTCCGTCATCCAGGTATTGAGCGCATTTTTCATGCCCACGGTCAGACCATACGTATCTTTCTTACCGTTCCCATCCGGGTCCTGATTTGTAAAAGCATCCATGACCGTAACCAGTTCATCCATGGTTTTTGGTTCTTCCAGTCCCAGCTTCTTCAGCCAGTCTTCCCGAATGAACATGACCGAATCGCCGTTGTACGCATAATCGAAGATCGGAATACCGTAACGCTCGCCCTCATACATGTATGGATACCATTCCTCGGGTGCCGATTCAGATGCCTGTTTCCATGTGTCCGAAGCATACTTGTCAAACAACTCGCCTGCATTGGCAAATTTGCCGGACTCAATTAATTCCCGGACCAGATTGTAGTCTCCCCGAATGGAGACAATATCCGGCAGTTCTTCGTTAGCGGACAGGGACAAGCGCAATTTCGTGTAAAATGCATCATTTGTCACCGATACAGCCCATGGCGTAGTCAGATCGATGCCAAGCCGTTCCTTGGCCCATTTGGTATGCACATTGTTCTGGGCTGTTTCCCCGTTCTTGAATTTCGTATCATCATTCCAGGCCCGCAAATAACTCATCTGTACCGCCGGTTCATACTTCCCATCTTGCAGAGCAAGTGGTGCAGCGGCTTCCTTCGCCGGTTCTTCCTTGGCCCCCGAACTACATGCCGTTACAGCAACCATCGTGATTGCGAGCAATGCCGTCATCATTTTTCTATACATGAACTAACCCCTCCTCAGGTAACTTGGATACCCTTATGTGCCAAATGCACCTTACATGAAAAGGATAGTGCAGCCGGGGAGGCAAACATATATCACAATTTCAATGTTCATATTGATTTGTTAACCGTTCCGAAAATCCTGCGGGGTCAGTCCATAATGTTTGCGGAACACCTGAATGAAATAAGGCGTGTTATTGTACCCCACTTCCTGACCGACTTCATAGATCTTCATCGCCGTATGCTTCAGCAAATGAACCGCACGTTCCATTCTGGAACGGATAATATAATCACTAATGCCTTCACCTGTGGATTGTTTGTACATTTTCGACAGATATACGGGGTGCAAATGCACCTCTCCGGCAATGACTTGCAACGATAAATCCTCACCCAGATGATGGTCAATCCATTGCTGCACCTGCCGAATCAGCGTTGATCCGGCATCCTGTCCCGCATCGCTTGTGCTCTCTTCCCACTGCTGCATCACACTTCTGGTCCACGTTTCCAGACTACGCAGCGAGATACCATAACCATCCTTGAGCAACTGCTGGTACTGCTCGCCGAGTACTTCAGCTAACTGTCTTCCTTCCCGATGAGCCATATATGAGAATGCCGCCGCCAGATAATGAAAGGCCACATACACATGTTCCGGGAACACACTGTTCGACAGTTCGGCAAAGATCTGATTAATCTTACGGTGTGCATCCTCCATGCGCCCGGCTTCCAGTAACGTCGTCAGACCCGGTGGTTCATACAGCGCTGCAAGAGACTTCAACGTGGCCCCATTGGTTCCCGCCGCCGCATTCAGATGTAATCCTTTGCCCGCCTCGGCTTGCTTGCGAAGCGCACTGACGGCTTGATGATATAACTGTGGCACCTGATCTGGAAAACGTCCCATACGACTAACGGACAAGGAAATGGTCGCGTTCAGATACTGCCTCACACTGTGGATTAACCGTTCTCCAAGCCTTCCCATTAACATTTCAGGTTCGGCCTGAGTTTGTTTGGGACTGGCCATGAAGACCAGATCATCATAGGCGTCATCCGTATGACAGAGGTGATAGGTACTGCCGTAGATCTCTTCCACCACATTTGAGATGGCGTACTTCATCAATCGAAACGCTTTATGTGTAGGTTGATGGTCATCATACCGGATGAGCAGCAGTTGCATTTTATCCTGTGGACGGAACCCGATCTCCAATTGCTCCAGCTTGCCTTCGAGTTCAGCATCCGCAAATTTATGCCCTAACAGTACATCCTTCATCAGTTCCGCCCGCTTCTCAGGCAGATGTTCCCTTACCGAATACATGGCCCGTTGATGCAGCAATTGTTTCTCACCCTCTAGGCGAATCTGCACTGCGGCCTGCTGCACGGATTCGATCAGTTCCTCATCTCGGACCGGCTTGAGCAGATAACTGACTGTCCCATGTTTGAGCGCCTGCTTCGCATAATCGAAGGAAGCATGCCCCGATAAAATAATACATTTGGTCTGTTCCCACTTTTGGCGGATGTGACTGACCAGATCCAGACCGGACATACCCGGCATACGGATATCCGTGATAATAATATGGACCTGATGTGATGCCATATGTTCCAAGGCTTCTTTGACTGAATAGGCTTTGAATACCTGACCAATCCCGTGTTCTCTCCACGGTATCGAGACAGCGATCGACTCTACTGCCGAATGTTCATCATCCACGACCATCAGATTCATCATGCGGTTGTTCCTCCTCAAACCATCGAATTTCTACACTAAGTCCACCATAAGGAATCGCTCCAAAATGAAGCCCGGACGACAGCCCATATCGCGTAACGAGACGCTGGTGCACATTCCATGTGCCTGTTCCAATCTCCTCACCCATCGGTTCATTGATCTCCCGTTCCAATTCGGCAATCTCTTCCGCTGTCAGCGTGACACCATCATTGTCAACAAACAGGCTATATCTTGTATATTTCCGACCCTCAATATGTTCGGGTACCGCCATCCCCGTTACGACGACATGCCCACTGCCCTCCATCGGCTCAATGCCATGGATCACCGCATTCTCTACGATGGGTTGAATGAGCAGTCGCGGAATGTGAAGCAACATCAGTTGCTGCGGTACGGCAATCTCGTAGGTCAGCCGGTTGGTCCGCATCTGTTGAATGGACAAATAATGGTCCAGCAGCCGGATTTCTTCCTCTACTGTCGTCATATCATTCTCGCCCCGCGTAATGTAGCGATAGTAGTCTCCCAGACTTAGCGACATGGCAATAACGGCTTCACGGTTGCCGAGCTGGGTCATATTTTTGATATAAAACAGGCAATTGTACAGGAAATGCGGATTGATCTGTGATTGCAGATGTTTCAATGTGGCTTCCCGTGAACGGATACGTTCCTCGTATACCTTCTCGATCAGTTCCTGAATCTGCTCTGCCATATGGTTGAAGCTCTGGGTGAGATACGCGAATTCATCACGGGAGTGATCGACTGGAATCCGAGTGGACAACTGGCCTTTGCGAATCTGTTGCAGCCCTCTCATCAAACGATGGATGGGCACCTGAACTTTTCGATACAAAAGCAGTGCAGCCCCGATACTCAGCACGAGCAGTAACAATATGGAGGTAATAAACATATTTCGGCTCTTGTCCATCGGGGTTAACAAATCATCCAATACCACCGGGTTCACGTATACCGCTTGCAGTTGTTTGGAGTGCACGTAACTGACCAGATATTGTTTGCCGCCCACCTCCAATTGATGATTGCCTTCTCTCTCCGGCCCGTTAAAAGGCATATCACGCATAATCGCTTCGACCAGTTCGGGGTCCGCCGTACGATTCAGCAACGGATCATTACCTGGTACCAGCAAGAAAGGATCTCCTCCCTGCGTTTCTTTAAAATCATCCAACATGGCAACCACGTTCATCGGGTCAAAATTAATCTCCATCACCGTTCGCACGCCTGTATTCACCGGTTTTTCATTCCACTCGTAGTTATCCGTGAAAAAGTAGGTGAAACTCCCCTTCTCCAGCTGCCATTGGCCAGGTTGCGGGAACGTCAACATCTTCTCATCGTAGACCGTCCGGCTGGACATGGTGGATAACACAAGTTCCGCTTGTGGCAGGACAATGGTAATATCGTTCTTCCAGCGGCTGGTGGACTGGTACAACGATAATTTGTCGAGAATATCCAGATAGATACTGTTCTTCTCATATTGGCTGGTGGAGTCCGTCATGTAACGGTAATGCAGGATACTCGGATCTCGCAGCAATGTCAGGCCATACAGCGAGAGCTGCTCGATATTTTTATCCACCTGGGAACTGAAATAATTGAACTGGTTCAGACTCGACTGCTGTTTCTCTTCAACGACCATATCCACATTTGCCTGATTCGCGTATGTATAGAGTAGCAGAATGGGTACGAGCAGGCAGATTAAGAGAATGACCGTCTTCGCAAATACTGTGAATTTCATCGTTTCACCCTATCTCTGAATTTGAAGTCGTTCTACACCGAAGTCCTATTTTATATTGAAAACCCTTACATTTCTATATGATTTTATGTTCTCCCGTTTTCCTGTGACTTGAAAACCTCTGTTTCCATCAACAAGTTAATATTTCAACACCCGCATTGAAATGTTGTTCTATAGTCCTCCCTTTTCCGTTGCTATAATTCAGATGCTCCACTCTGTGCAGAGGCTTACTCGCCTCATTATGCTAGGGCTGGACGAGATAAAGGAGGGACCCTGATGGCTATAGAACAACCGTTAACAACCAATACGCCGGTGCGAAAAATGACACCCCATCCACGCAAACGTACCCGCTGGAATTTCAAACGCACATGGCCGCTGCATCTAATGCTGTTGCCTGCTGTACTGCTCACTTTACTGTTCGCCTATGTGCCTATGGGCGGCATTATTATTGCTTTTCAAGACTTCAAACCGTGGCTGGGGTTCACTGGCTCCAAATGGGTGGGCTGGGACAACTTCCGGTTCATGTTCGAATATCCCGACAGCGTTCAGGTCATCTGGAACACGGTGCTGATTGCTTCGATGAAAATTGTGGCCGGACTTGTGGCCCCGGTGGTGTTCGCCATTTTGCTGAATGAGGTCCGGAACTCTACGTTCAAACGTTTCTCACAGACCTTGGTGTATCTGCCCCATTTCCTGTCCTGGGTTGTCCTTGGTGGAATTCTGCTCGACATGTTATCACCGGAAGGTGGGCTGGTAAACCAGGTGTTAGCGGCGGCTGGCGTTGAACCGATCTTTTTTTTGGGGGATGGCGACTGGTTCCGTGTAACGGTAGTTGTCAGTGATGTGTGGAAGGAGTTTGGATTCGGAACGATTGTATTTCTGGCAGCACTTGCGGGTATTAACCCGCCATTGTATGAGGCTTCGGAGGTGGATGGGGCAACACGACTTAGACAGACATTACATATTACCCTACCTGCACTCGTGCCGATGATTATCGTGGTAGGTACGTTATCGCTGGGCAATATCCTGAATGCAGGCTTTGACCAGATCTTTAACCTGTACAATCCGCTGGTATATGAGAAGGGCGATATTATCGATACCTTTGTCTACCGGATGGGGATTTTGAATGGCAAAATGAGCTTTGCGACCGCCGTTGGACTATTCAAATCATTTGTCGCGATGTTTCTGGTCATCTCTGCGTACCGGATGGCGTACAAAATCGCCAATTACCGTATTTTCTGAGGAGGAATCAAGGTGTATCACAAAACAACCGGGTACCGTATATTCAATGGTTTCAACCTGATATTCATCGCGGCCGTCTCAATTCTGTGCATCCTGCCGCTGGTCCATATTCTGGCGGTTTCCTTCAGTGGTAAAGCGGCAGCATCCGCCAATCTGGTGACACTTTGGCCCATTGATTTTACGGTGGACGCCTACACCAAAACATTTGGTAACAGTAACTTTCTCAGTGCACTCTGGATTTCAGTCCAGCGTACTGTTCTGGGAACACTGCTCAGTATGACACTTGTCTTCCTGACGGCTTATCCGTTATCTAAGGAAAGTCTGCATTTCAAGGGACGTTCATTATATGCGTGGTTTTTCATCTTCACGATGCTTTTTAGCGGGGGATTGATTCCATCCTATATTTTGATCCAGAAGCTTGGGCTGATGAATACGATGTGGGCTCTCATTTTGCCGGGAGCGGTGGCTGTCTGGAACCTGATTCTCATGATGAACTTTTTCCGCAACGTGCCAAAAGAGCTGGAAGAAGCCGCATTTATCGATGGAGCCAACCATATCACAACTCTGTTCAAAATCTATCTGCCTGTTTCCATGCCCGCCATTGCGACGATTTCTTTATTCACGATGGTAGGTCAGTGGAATTCCTGGTTCGACGGGCTGATCTATATGAATGATGCTTCCAAATATCCACTCGCCACGTTAATGCAGACCATAATCGTACAGCAAGATTTCTCCAACATGAACGTGGATGCAACTCAGCTCCAGAACATGTCTCAACGTACGGTGAACGCGGCTCAGATCTTTATTGGCGCTCTGCCGATTCTGCTCGTATATCCGTTCTTGCAGCGTTTCTTCGTCAAGGGGATTGTGCTCGGGGCGGTAAAAGAGTAAGGCAAACACACGGAATCCCCTCTTGGAATTCTTTGTTCAGAAAGATCATGATTTCAGTTAATTCGAGATCTTTCTCCCGCGAGTTGCGTTGTTATATTCATTAATTAACTCATCCAGCACCATGGATTGGCGAATAACCTCCGGATGCCATAGTTCCGGGTATTGAGCTGCAATCTGGTAGAGCCTTTGCCGTGCATGTTCGATACATTCCTGAATGGTTTCCGGATTATGTACCATACTCCCGCCCCCTGTTGTCCTTGAATATCATCATCCAAAAAAGACCATCTAATATAATATTCGGAACAAGAGGGGATTTGGATTACCCCAAAATTAAAATTTTGGTTATTTTTTCTTGTGAAAGTTATGATTAGCGTGGATCACATGAGTTAATGTGCATATATGTTCAATACAAATAAACCGGATCGGCTGTAGCCTGTCCGGTTTTATTCCTGCTGAGTTTTTCAATATTCTCTATCATGCTCCATTTATCTTAATCCAACATCCTTAAAACGATTACCTATCGTCTCTGGAAAGGCACGTTTAATGGCATCAATAGCACGTTGTTCCGTAGCCCCTGCCTTCCGGATAAGCTCAATCACGCTTTGCACACATTCCGGTTCTCCCGAATCCCAGGAGATGGAGTTGTCTATTTCCTCAATGATCATTGTGTACAGGTTTGCGAGTAGCTCATACTCGTCTATGACCTGGTCCATTTGAATGGACAGATGCTTAAGTCCTGCAACATAAGAGGCAATATCCAATCTTGATTTGGCATAATAGCGAAGTACAGTTGCCGCTTGTTCTGCGTCATATGTTCCTGACTGCAAAGCAGCAGCAATAGCGGCATACGCAGCCGCCCCACAGGCATAATCTTGGGGCGGCAGCATATAGTCATGAGTTTCCCATTTGTACACGGCCTGGATTAACGATTCCTTGCAGACTTCCCATAAATCGATAGATGCACAGGCTTCCAGAATCTGATAATACCAGTAGGGTGTACTGTTCCTCCCAAACGAATCATAGGGCAGACGAATGATTTCATCACCTTGACTTTCACAGATGAATAAGACCCGTTCCACATCATCATATCCAGTAACAATGACAAATTGATCGTGCCAGAGAATCGCACCTACGCCCCGGTCAATGGAAGCTTTGATATCCAGCAGAGCCTGCTTCTGATAGAGCGGAAAAGTCGGTTCAAATGAAAATCCACCATGTTGTCCCGTTGTCACACCAATGAAGTCTGCTGCGACAAAGTTCTCTGCCATCCAATTGTATGCGGAGATTGACTCTGACGTCAGACGCCGATCCACCACTAATCGGAATGCACTTGCTGTCATACCTGCAATCATGTGGTGTGGGAAAACCGTCCACTGTTTATGTAATAAAATGCGAAACAACGCATCTGTATATGCGCTCACACCGCTCCATGATCTATATTCATCAGCAAAACTCGCAGCTTGCGGGGATTGAATCCAGTCCTGCAATACTACTTTTGTCGCCATCATCCTTCACTCCCTTCCCCTCTCATCCTATCGTGCGGAATGCGCTCCCCACCGTGGTATAGTGGACCTTTTACGGTCAGGATACTTCCTGGATATCACTCGAAAATAATCAATGGCCTGCTCTTCCAGTGCTTTCGCCTTCACGAGTACCTGTGCTAGATCTTCTGTGGTGTCTGGTCGCAAGACACGTCTATTCTCCTGCTGAACCATATATCCTTTCATTTGGTCAATTAACGTCCCAAGCTGTTCATAACATGCACAAGCCTGATCCAGTTCGTTCCATATCCCTCGAACACCCTGCAAATACATCCTTATTTCGGTTCGCGAATGGCAGAAGGATTCCAAAATATAACCTGCACCGGTTTCATCGAAATCCCCACTCCGCAGGGCCTCCACCCACACATCATATGCCTTTCTACCTGAAGCAATATTCTGATCAGGTAACAGACGATAGGGAATATCCCAATCCTCAATTGCCAGTCGCAGGGATTCCAGCAGCATCTGCTGTTCAGGGATGCGGACCTGATCACCAAACACCTGACAATACCAAAATCCGGAAAAGTTCAAGCCGAAATTATCATATAGCAAAATCTGCGGTTCCTTGCTCCATCCGTCTTGCACATAAAAGATGCGGTCACTGTCATCATATCCATGAATAACACCGAACTCAGGAATCCAGTAAATCACACCAGTGCCTTCATCAATACTCCGTCTCACCCAATTCACTGCATCCTGCTGATAATAACCGAACGTGGAATGACGTGTACGTCCCCCATCCCAGATCGTGAATATCCCCAGGTTATCAACTCCGGGACGATGTGCTTCCCCCCATTGTCCATACGCTGTAACCGACATGGGAAGTAGTCTGCGATGTACCGACAGCTTGAAAGCCATGCCCGTATATCCGGCAAGTACAACCTTGGAACCTTGAAACTGGCCTGTATGGGTTAGTATCGCATGCAGACTATCCACGTACGATTTGGACTCCCGCTTCATGATGAGGTTATCTAAAATGTTCTCAGCCAAGGATGGATCTTCTCCTCTCTACACTGGTTTATTCCACGTTTTTCTTACCTTGTATCGCGAGCCTGGCAATTAATCCTTCTGCGCTTTGCTGAAGCTTGCGTCTAAGCCACCCAGGAGACAAAAGTTCCTCCCATTCACTAACAAACAAATGCTGTAAGAAAGCGTCCATGTCATAAAATTCAATTGAATAAATCTGATCTTGCCTAGCCCGAATACGATACCCTTCCCATAGGTCCATTTGCTGCAATTCCTTCAAGCGAATCTCAGCTACAAACGGTTTACGCACAGGCAGTGTTTCTTCCCATCCACCTAGGAGAGCATCTGACTTGTACTCAAATCTCTCATTCAAGATCGATACATGAACAATGCCCTCCAAGCGAATGGCCACTTGCTGTACAGGGTCTGCTTCATAACCCACCACGTAATCGGCGTTAAACTGGGATATCATCTTTAATGGACACAAGGAAAACTGCCGTTCTCCATCGTGATCCCTGTAATGAATATGTACTCTGCGCAAGTCAGTTATGGCATGGGACAACAATTCAAAGAATTGCAGTTGCTTCGGTTGCGCCGAAAACACTGGGAGCTCACTACTTCCCATCTGTTGTTCCTCCAACGTAAAACGCTCCAGCAAATGCGCTACACGTTTCACCGCGTCCGATTGATCATAATCGTAATGCCGGTAACGATGCGCCAGATATTTCAGCACACGCTGCTCTTCTTCGGTCATATACAAATGGGGCAATCGAAAAGTCTGATCCTCATAACAATAGCCCCGATATTTCGCCATATACACCAAAGGGGCTCTCAAGGAACTTGCCATATATTCAATATCACGCTGAGCCTGACGACGGGAGATTTCAAATTCACGGGCAAGCCAGCTGCTATTCGGAAAACGTCCACCCCGAATCTGTTCGTCAAACCAGTGAATCCGATGCATGTTACTCATCTTCCCGCCCCCATCTCATCCATTCTTAATATATTCGATTATATCAAAAGACATGGCCCGTTCCGAAGAACAGGCCAGTTATGTTATACATGTGCCTTATCCACTCTGGATTGCACGGCTTTGAAGCATTTCTTGCATACTTTCAGACTTGTACCGTCTGTTTTTGTTTGCGTATACAACAATTTAATTCGGGTACTGCTGCACACCGGGCATGTTCCCCGGCCCCTGGAAGGAAGACTCCACAAAACGCGTCCTCTTTTGGTTTTTGCCAATGGTTGTGAACCTCTTTTCGATATGGTTTGTGTGTTCACCGTTATTATATAGGGCATGGTACGACACAGAATGTCGCATCAGTATTAGAAGTATTTCAAAAAATAAAAATGTCCCCTCTTCGACCTGAAGAAAGGACAACATTTAGGAAGGATCTGTGCTCGACTGAGCTGCGGCCTGCAATAACGGTTGCAGGAGTCCTGGAAAGCGCGTTTCCAAATCATCGGATCGCAGGGTGAGAAAATGCTGTGTACCCTGCACTCTGACCCGAATGACTCCAGCTTCTCGCAGGGTACGAATGTGATGCGACATCGTTGACTTCACAACAGGTGCATGAAAATGACTGCACGGCTGTTCTCCGCTTCTCGCTGCTTCCGCAACAATCCCAAGACGGGTCGGGTCGCTTAACGCATACAATACGGAGGAAAGTTCAATATCTGACACCTGTGGATGATGTAAAATCTTCATACTGTAGTCCCCTTTTCTCAGACTATCCATTGTATTTTAACACAGATCCATGATATATTTCTAATGTTCGACACCAATCGAACTTTAATGATTTCGTTATGTAACCCCTGCTGTCAGGCACGGGATTGACATCATACTACATTTTGCAAATGTTACACACCGTTTCTGAAATGTTGCGAAATACACATCACTCCAGGAGGTTTTTTATGAACAACACCGCAACCGCATCATCAGGGGAACGGACCGGAATACAGGAAGGATTAATTGTAAGCTTGCTTGGCTTCACCGTTGTACTCGTTGTTATGAATACAATGATGTTTAATCTAGCCCTGCCCAAAATTGCAGCCGAATTTATGCTTACATCCGTCGCTTCCTCATGGATTGTTACAGGGTATTCCATTGTATTTGCCATTTCCTCGATTACGTTCTCACGTCTATCGGATTTCATACCTATTCGTACATTATTCACAACCGGGCTTACGTTACTTGGCGCGGCATCCGTTCTCGGGTTCTTCAGTAATCATTTCATCATTTTGCTCATTGCACGTCTGATCCAGGCTGCGGGTGCTGCATCGGTTCCGGGGCTTGCCATTGTACTGATTACCCGGTACATTCCACATGATCGCCGGGGTAAATCGATGGCTGTCATCATGTCCGCCAGTTCACTGGGTCTTGGACTCGGTCCCGTCATCGGCGGAAGTATTACACAATTTTTGGGATGGCATGATCTGTTTATCGTTACAGGATTAACGTTATTCTTGATTCCTGTATTTTTCAAACTGCTTCCGCGGGAAACACCGCAAAAAGGTTCATTTGACCTGCTGGGTGCCGTGCTTCTCGCCATCGGTACTACGGGTGTGCTGTTATTCCTGACTTCCCGTCAGTGGTTCACGCTTGTCATCGGTGCTGCGGCACTGCTTCTGTTCTGGCTCCGAATTCGGCGCGCGGCAGATCCGTTTGTTCAACCTGCTTTGTTTAAAGACAAAAAATATATGATGCTCAGCTCGCTGGGGATTGTATCGTACATTAATAACTTCTCAACGTTGTTCCTGTTACCTCAAATTTTGGCGCATCTATATGGACTGACCCCTGCTCAATCGGGACTCGTCATCTTCCCTGGTGCAGTCGTGTCCATGCTGCTGTCCAACCGGATCGGCCGTATGATTGACCGACATGGCAATACGTTGCTGCTGAAGTTTGCACCATGGCTACTACTGGCAGCTGCCGGGTTATTCGCCTTATTTGCAGACAATAACATCTACGCCATTATGGCCGTGTATGTCTTGCTCAGCGTAGGCTTCTCTTCCCTAACCACCAGCGTGTCCAATGAATTGTCTGGCAATCTGACTATGGATCAGGTGGGCGCAGGTATGGGGCTGTTCCAACTTAGTCAGTTCTTCAGCGGTGCTTTCAGTGTTGCTGTTACCGGCGTAGCATTAACGGCGATGCAAAACATGCCACTGTCCTCAGCGTATACCAATATTTTCTGGGGCATGACTGTGGTCGCACTGGCATCCGTTATTTTCTCTCAGGTGTATCTGAGAATGCAGTCACGGAAACAAGCTGCTGCTTAATATGAAGCAAGTCATAAAAAAGGCCCATAAAGCGATGTTCGCTTTATGGGCCTTTTTGCAAATTCCGTAAGGTTTCCTAGACTCCTAACTCGCAACCAAAATCTTTACCATGTTATGCGCTTCTTGTTCTATACCTATAATTTCTCCAATTTTACTCAACACTCGGTTCAACATGTGATAACGACTATCCATATCCAGGTACTGACTTTTCAATGTCATATTAGCGGCGAGATTCCATCGTTGCGCAGCATATTCGTATGCTTCCACCAGTTGATGAATATCCGGATTATATGGCATTCCCTCTCTTAGGAAGTGGCCATACAAATATCTGTTATTACTTATGCCAGCCAAGTCGCCATACATATTGTCCAGATATTCTTCGGTCAACACTGATGAATCTTGCATATGCTGACGTGTAGAGTCTATATATCGTTCAATTGCAGGCAGGCCTACATGCGGATTAACTAATTCATACCACTCAACCTGATTAACCAGTTGCCCGGATTTTCCATCCATTATTTCATGATTTTGATGAAGCATATCGTAGAATTCTCTCTCTTTTACCTGTTGGACGGCACTCCCAACATCTAATATAGCATAACGATAACGCGTGCCCTCACGAATCAACGATGTCTGACCTAGATCAAGAGCTTCAAATAACGTCTGTTCATCCATATTGCCTTTCAAATGATAAAAATCATCAATAAACTCAAACTGTCCATCTGTATAGTCGGACAATACAATACAATGCGACGAATGAAGTAATTGATAGAGTGAATTATACTGCATATAAAATACATCAACCCATACAATAACTGCTTCTTTTTGCTGAAGCAACGTCATGATTTCCTTTATAACCTCGGCCCGATCATTTTTTCTGACGATATTCAAATCAATATGATGAATATGTTGAAACTCATTTTCAACCGACATATACGTGGGAACAAGCTTCGGGGTGCCCCTCTCCGGGTCTTCATGGTACATCATCCCGCATTGTTTCCACACTGCAAGAAAATTCGTAATTTGTTTATAGTTGAGAATGCTGCTTACACATAAGGTAAAGCAATCTTCACCTTCTTCATGTGCTTCTCTGGGCTGAATATTCATATACTCCACTCCTTCCCCAAGGTTAGTGCAAAGATATGCATGCATGGATTGTCCGGCAATAGGATCTTGTCAAATGAAATGGGTTCTTCGAGTGTAATCTTCTGAAACCAGATAATAGGCTGTTTGGATGTCAGTAAGGCCCCCTTTTGGGTACACACCCCACTACATTGAAACATCATTTCCTCATTATAATGTGGAACCGTCTCGGTCCAGTTGGTCAGGTCCAATGATGCTCTCCCCATCCGCTCTCCATTTCGTTCAAAATAAATGAATTCATGGTATGAACCATTATCTGCTGCACCCAGAATGTATAGTGTCGAATATAGATCGATAGGTACCGGAATGTGCTGGCTATCCAGTTCTATATTATTAAACGCCTGTCTGTGTAGAGGAAAATGAAACGGAACATCCTGCCATTGTACCTTCTCCTGATCAGGCAGTTCGTCTCCAGGGTACGAGGAACCAAAGGTCGTGAAATTACCAATTTGGTTTGCAGCAAGATAACTGAATCCATTGTTGTTATAGTGTTCTTCCAAATGTAGTGGACAATAGATGGTCATGTCATAAACCTCCTAGGATCGTTCTACTTATTTCAGGTGACCACTGACCCGATACCTTGACGCTGATCCTTGAATAACGTGTCATACACCTCATGTCGTCCAGCCAGCTCCAGATGAGTGCCCGTAGCAACGATCTCTCCCTGATCGAGCACAATAACTTGCTCGGCATCCTGAATAGCTGAATAACGGTGTGCGATTACAAGCACGGTCATATCTTCTGCGATCCCGCGGATCACCTCATTTATTTTCCGTTCCGAGTCATTATCCAGTGCAGATGTTGCTTCATCCAGAATCAGCATTCGGGGTCTTGTTAACAGCACCCTGGCAAGAGCCAAGCGTTGCTTCTGCCCTCCCGATAGCTTAATACTTGACTCACCCAGGATGGTATTATACTGGTCGGGCAACCCTTCAATGAAATCATCCAGTAAAGCCATACGACATACCTCTCGTACCTCTTCTTCTGTTGCCAGAGGCTGTACGAGTCTGAGATTATCCATGATGGACATACTGAACAAGGCATTCTCCTGCATAACGACCCCAATATGTTGATAAAGATATTCTGATCCCAAGTCACCAATGGGCTGTCCGTCAACAAGAATGGCCCCTTGCTGTGTTTCGTTCTGCCCCAGAATAAGTTTGATTAACGTGCTCTTCCCCGAACCACTTCTGCCTACGATAGCCGTATAATCACCGGGCTGGATGTTCAGATTAATCTCATGCAAGACATTACTTTGATTCTCCTGATAATGAAAGGAGACATCCCTGAATTCGAGATGCCCTTGGAACTCTGGCTGTAATGCGAGCTTTCTCTGTGGTGTAACCGGAAGTTCCAGCAATTCAACGATCCGTTCAATGGAAGGTGTCACATCATGGAGTTGAACATTGGAGGCATTAATTTCATTAATGTTGTTAATCATCTGTTGATAGTAGGTCAGAAAGACAAGCAATCCCCCGATCGTTAATTCCCCCTGAAAAATTAGCAAACCACCGATAAAATAAAGATTCATCTTATTAATAAAGTCATCCTGGAAGGTATAATACAGCTCATTGGCGTAGGTGTACGCCAGATGCCGGAACTTGATTTTTCCAAATCTCTTCCAATATCCCACAAACTTAATGGATTCTTTGCGCTGCATATTCAGTGCCTTGATTTCCTTCCAGTGTCTGAAGCTGTTCGATATCCATGTCTCATATTCTCCGGTAGTCTGACGGAATTCGGAGACCAGCGCCTTGGCCTTTTTGCCCAATCGGGAACTGATGACGAAGGAAATAGGTAGCATGATAAAACCCAGCAAAGCCATCTTCCAATTCAGCGACAACAGAATAACCGCATATGCCCCTACGCTGATCCATTTGAACGTATAATCAATCAAATGCAAAAAGATAAAGTCTTTGACCAGTGTGACGTCTCCATCCAGCCTGTTCTTCAGATCTCCCGCACTATAGCGCTCATATAAAGTCGGCTTCATGCGCACTAATCTTTTCCACATATTCAGTTGTAAATCCAACTTGGTCCGACCTAATAACCGGTTACTGAACAGGGTTTGCAGCCCCAGAGCGGTTGTCTCCAACGCAAATAAGCCCAAGTATCCGGAAAGGATATAGGGCAACATTCCAAGCTCCCGTCCAACCATGACATGATCAATGAGCAGCTTGTACAGATAAGGAATCATGAGGGCAATAGCGGTCAGGGCCAATTTCAGTGCACCCAGAATAAAGATTTGACGGTTCGCATTTTTGATAAACGGCTTAATCTGTTTAAACAGTGCATACCGGGAAGTTGACGGTGCCTTGGTCACGACATCAGTCCCTCCTTCCGGATGAAATCTTCTGCAAATAACTCACGGTAGTGCTCACTATTCTCCAGCAGATATCCATGTGTGCCTGTAGCTACAATGCGTCCCTCATGCACAACAGCAACCCGATCAGCATTCAGGATAGAGGATAAGCGATGGGCGATGACAATCGAAGCCCGATCCTTGCTCAATTGCTGCCAGGAACGCTGGACCGCTTGTTCAGCTTCATAGTCCAAAGCGGAAGTGGCTTCGTCGAATATAATCAATTTGGGTTGCTTTAGAAAAATTCGTGCAATAGACAGACGTTGCTTTTGTCCTCCAGAGAACTCCATTCCCCCTGCGCCAATAACGGTGTCCAGACCCTGAGGAAGCGAACGGATAAAGTCTCCAATAAAGGCCTGATCACATGCCTCCAACAAGTGGTCGTCATCCGCATGAGCGCTGCCAAGCATCAGGTTGTAACGAATGGTTTCGTTGAACAGTATGGCTTCCTGCTGCACGATCCCTACTCTCTTACGCAGTCGAGACAGAGCATAGTCATCTATATGCCTGCCGCCAATGCGAATCTGCCCTTCTTCCGGGGCATAGAAACCGAGCAGCATGTTCACAATCGTTGTTTTGCCCGAGCCACTTTTTCCTACAAGCGCAACGGATTCATGGGCACCGATCTCCAAGGTGAGACCGTTCAGCACATAGGGACCCTGTTCCTCATACCGAAACCTTACTTGCTCGAATGACGTCTCCCCATCTTCCATATCCACTTCCGAGTGACCACCGCTTCTTTCCGTCTCTTCATCCAGAAGTTCAAAGACTTTGCGTGACTGTACCGTCAGCTTGGGCAGATTCACAACCGCCTCGTAGATCATCATCATGGATTGATTATTCTTGGTCAGATACGACATAATGGCAACAAAGGCTCCTGCCGTAAGCTGTCCCTGAACAATAAGCACACCAGCAATGGCGTAGATAGACAGATCCGATAGCAAAAAAATAAATGCATTAGAGCGGGTCGACATCCATTTCATGACTTCTGTCTGATTGTCGAGACGAATCACATCTGCACTCTGTCCCGTAAACAGTGTAGTGACCCGTTTACCACTCCCCAACAAACGAATATCTCTCATGCCTTGAAGCATCTCCAGCATCCAGCTGACAAAATGCCCGTATTTCTCACGCAAAATCGTCTGCTGCTTGGTCATCTTACGATTAAAATACTGTGATACCCAGACCGAAACCGGAACTAACACCATCATGGCTAAGGCGATATACGGATTTAGATAAAACAAAAAAACAAACGATACCAGCAATTTCGTGAACGGAGCAGCCATCTGAAAAATGATTAACTCTATTAACTGCATGACAGAATCCGTGTCTCTTGTTAGACGTGTGACCAGATCACCGGTCTGGACTTTTTGAAAATAAGACGCTTTAAAATGAAGAATGCGATCAAATAAACTTTTTCGAATATCAAACAGAAATTTAACATTCAAATAAATCCAGATGGATTTAATGATCCAACTCAGAGCCCTTACACCTACATACAAAGCAATATAAGTCAAAATAACATAGCCGAAGAAATGAAGATTACGGTGATAGAACACTTCGTCGATCAAAATGGCAAAAATAAGCGGTCCAATCAGATCCACCACCACCATGATCAGCTCGCAAAACAGCATGGTAATCAAGCTGATCCGGTAAGGTTTGGCGAATGTACGGATTCGTTTGCTCAGTGTAATATTCTCCATGCCATCCTCCTCTAGGATATCCAGCTCTCAAGTACAGTCTGGCTCTGGGACTGTACCTCCGTAACAATCGAGATCTCGGTTGTATGGGAGGACTTCATCCGCTCCCCCAGCTCTTCATTCCATACACCTTCGGCTGTAATACGAGTGGTAGCTGATGTGGGGTCTTGATTAACCTCAAGAATCTGCGCAGCATAACGTTTACCCTGTTCTTCTGTGTACCAGATCAAGGAGTCGCCTTTCTTAAATCCCGAATCAGGCTTTTCTGTAAATTCAGCTATAATGTGTACTTTGGTGTTCTCCCCTTGCAGAGATTCAGCCACTGCACTTGCACTGGCGGTCTCACTGCGCAGATAGGAGGTCGTATGGAATTGCATGGCTAGTGTCACTAATGCGGTTACGGTTAATCCAATAATAACAAGTGCCGCCACGGGTAATTGAATAGAAAGCCTGAACCAGATCTGTCCTATTCGTCTAGTCCGGCTCATGTTCCGAATCTCCTTCAATGAGACTGACCAGATAATCCCTGAAATCGGCAATCGTATCGGTTTGCACAAAGGTCAATCGGTCGTCGTCTATTTCAATGTCGAATTCTTTCTCCATCTCAACCACAATTTTAATGTAATCGAGCGAATTCGTCCCCAGTTCGCCCCAGGCTTGATCCATCTGAGTATCCGTTCCACACGCCATAACCTTGTCGATGACCTGTATTATTCGGGTCTCCAATGTCATGATTTCACTCATTCAGATCCTCCCCATCATGTGAGATTTAGCCAACTCATCGTAATACTCCCGTTCAAGCAAGCTTATATTCCTGTATATCTCCGGGAGTTTATGAAACGATGTTGGTTTATATGAAGAAGTAAGCACGTACTTGGCCAGAACTGCGCGAATATCACTCCACTCCATGACAATACGCTCACGAATATGTGTCAATCTGGAATCCGCACCCGTTAGATTGGCACAACGATACACCTCTGCCTTTTTGGCACTAATCAATTTATGAAGCGAAATGACCCAATCCTCAGCCATTGAAGACACCAGTTGTTGATCATGAACAACGGCCTCGAACTGCGGCACACTCTCCACCAGCCTTGCCAAACTGCTCTCCACCCGCTCCTGTTGCTCTTCCATGTGACTCACATAGATCTGCCAGTATGCCTCCAACTGCTCCTGACTGGAATCTCTTCGATGTATCACCGGATTATGCTTGTTGTAGAACGTATAGAAGGTGTTTACTTCCATATTAAAATGATCGATATAACCATGATAACTGTCCATCAGATCCTGGTAACTGACGGTTCGTTCTTCATATGACAAGTTATCATGATGCTTATGCTCCATCACGGTAAACGTCTGGTTGATCGGATCAACACCGTATACAAGCCAGGTATGTGGAATATGCTTTTTGAGATAGGTATCATTGCGTATGGATGTGTAATAGACGTCAACCCAGACAATAACCGGTCTGGCATTCAGTACAGCTCGACTGACATCCTGTATAATGTCCTCGCTGATTTTCACCATTTCATAGCCAATGCCCAGATCGTCCAGAATGTCCGTATCTTTGCGGCAGGAGAAGAAACCATTCACAAGAAATTGCTCATTGTCAGACCATAGATACTCGTCCACATGATGGATGAAGAACGGATGTATGCTTTTTTTCTGCTGCAATACAATCGGGAATAAAGAGTTATAGAAACATAATTTGAAGAAGACATCGTTAAAAGGATGGTATCCATCGGAATGGGCTCCCCATGAATGCTCCATGCCTATAGATGATGATAACGTCTTGTTAACCTGTACAACGTCAGATGCCTGCCCGTTATTTTCACTTTCATCTGAATCTGCAAGCCCGGGATTATCTTTCAGAACCGTTGCAAGCATCCTTATGGTCGGATTGTCATACAAAATGGAAGGCAGTACCCGAATACCGAGATTCTCCAGTTCGACCTCCATTCGAATCACAAGCAGGGAGTGCCCTCCAAGCTGAAAGAAGTCGTCGTCGATACCGATCCGTTCCATTTCCAGTAATGTACACCAGACATGTACCAGTTGGTGCTCCAGCTCACTCTCAGGCGGTGCATAGTTCATTCCAAAATGTAAAGACTGCTTCTGGTTCAATAACTCTCGTGTATCTATCTTCCCGTGGATCGTCCGCGGCATATGTGATATTTGAATGTATTTTGAAGGCAGCATATATTCGGGCAACAATGACATCAGATATTGGCGAACATCCATGACATACAGCTCCGTATCTGCCACGATATAAGCGGTTAGCACCTTTTCACCTTCGACTCCGATCGTCAGTACAACACATTCGCCAATCGGACCGTAACGGTTCAGATGTCGCTCAACTTCTGCCAATTCAATCCGATGACCTCTGATTTTAACCTGCTTGTCCATCCTTCCCAGAAACAACACGCGGCCTTCCGCTGTCCACATCCCCGTATCGCCTGTGCGGAACATCCGCTCTCCTTCAACAAACGGTGACTCGGCAAACTTCTGATCCGTCAATTCCGGCAATCCTACATATCCTCGGGATACCCCTTTGCCTGAAATACATATTTCTCCGGGTACGCCCACGGGTAACATTCGTCCATGCCAATCTCCAATATGTACGAAATAACCCTGAATGGGGCGACCTACCGGAATCGGATCAACAGTCTCTGATGACAGCTTCTCATAGAGCGCACATACCGTCGTCTCCGTGGGACCATACGTATTGTATACATTGGTATAGGTGAGCAGATGTCCAATGTCCGCCATCTTCAACACATCCCCACCGCTGATAAAGGTGCGAACACTCGCAAGATTGGGCATCCGGTTAAGCTCCCTCAGAATATGAGGTGTAGTACTGACAAGGGTGACCTTGTGTCGGTCCAGTAACTGCACCAGTCCGTGAATATCTAACAGTTGTTCCCGCTGAACCACAACAAGTGTTGCCCCCGCAGTTAATGCAGGAAACACTTCCTCCATATAAGTATCAAAGGTACTGGCGGCTTGTTGAAGCACCTTGTCTGTTGAATTTAGTTGAAACTCGGCTTGAAAAGCGTTCACGTATGCACTCAGATTTCGTTGCTCTACTCCGACCCCTTTGGGCTGACCCGTTGATCCGGAGGTGTATAGAATGTATGCTAGACCACTCATATCAGGTAAGGTACTTAAACCACTTCCATCTTCTGCTCTCCATGGGGCATCATCCAGCTTAATCATTTCTATGCCTGAGCCTGAGGGCATAGCCAATGTCATCTCCTCTAGAGCCTGTTGTACCTCCGTTTCCAACTTTCCCGTCAGGAAAATACGTGCATCCGATTCCATTAAAATATGACGTATACGCTCCAGGGGATATTCAGGATGAAGAGGAATATAGGTTCCGCCTGCCTTGAACACTGCCAGGATCGTAATGATTAATTCCACGGAACCTGCCATCATGACAAGCACTGGACTTTCGGCAGTCACTCCAGAGGCAAGCAAAAGACGGGCCAGTTGATTGGATTGCTCCTCCAGGGACTGATACGAAATTTGGCGATCTCCCTCTATAACCGCAGTCTGGTTGGGTATTCTGTTCACTTGTTCAAGAAATAAAGTACAGACAGAACGTTCCTCTGGCAGGGAAGAACGTGGACTTTTGTTCCAGCTTTCCATGATTTCATTCTCCTCTTCCGAAGAAAGGAGCCAACTTATGGATAAGGGTTGGTCTGGTAAGGCTGTTGTCTGTTCCAGCAATCGTATGTAGTGGGAACATAAACGCTCGGGTTGACTGGGTTCAAGAGGTATTGCACCATAACGGAGGGTCATGTGAAGTCGTTGGTCTACGCGATCAAACTCCAGTGAACAATGGGTTCCTTCATCCAGAACAGGCTCCTCATGAATTCCTTTCATATACAAAACCGTCTTCAACTCGCACTCCTCGGGAAGTCGTCCCAGCTTCTCTGCCATCTTATCGTAAGGAAAATGCCAGTACGTTCGGGCCGACATGACTTCAGCCTTGGTATCCAATACCAGTTGTCTGAACGATGCTGCCTCGTCTACTTTTCCACGAATCGCAAGCAAGTGAGAACTGCGAAAATCCTCGACTTGTTCTGGAGTTAGAGGCATACCCAACAACACATTCTGGTGTCCGTAATAACGATACAACAGATGTTGAAATCCCGATAAAAGCAATATATACAACGCCAGATTCGATCCCCCGCTCATGCGGATCAATCTTGCGGACAGTTCATCTGGAAAGGAAAAGGAAAGAACCTGTACGTTTGGTTCCCCAGTCTGGATCGAAGGTTGTAGAATTCCGTCAAACAAAGTTCCTATATGAATATCGCCATCTAGTTGTTCCTGCCAGTACGTTCGTTCTTCCTTAAATTTATCACTCGACATCATAACATTGAGTAGATGGATATCCATGATCTCACCCCGAATACATAGTAAACCGGCACAACAAGTGTTGATCTCACCTGTCATGCCGGTTGATTGGTGTACACGTACTTGTTATGCCGTAGGAACTTTATCGTCACTCCACAAATAATACTGTCCCGTCTCGTCCAGGATCTGGTGGAACCAGTCATCCCGCTCTTCCTGCTCTACTTGTTTGGTTTCGAATATGGTACCCAGCCATTCCAGAGACAATTTCATCTGCTCCGTAGTCGGTGCCCGATCCGCTGCCTCAAGTTCTTCTTGAAGCTGCTGGATTCGTTTATAAGGCTCAACGACTCCTTTTTGATATTGCTCCTGATCCCAATTCCGGTTCGGTGTGGCTACCGCCGCGGCCATACATTTGGTCACTACCGTTGGTCTCGGTCTGGATACAACAGCCTGATCCAGCAACTCCTTCAATGCTTTGCGGTCCTCTTTCTGTCCATAGGCAAAAGACTTCATGCCCAGCTTGTCCAGCTCCACCAGTCCGCTCAGGACATTCTTTGGTCCAAGTTCAATCGTCAGCGTGACACCATGCTTTTTGAGATATTGCATCGTCTGTGTCCACTTCACCGGCTGGGATAATTGCCTTTGGAGCAGTCCCTTAATTCGCTCAGCTTCGGTATACGGAGTAGCGGTCACATTAGATACGACGGGCCACTTGAATGGGTGGAAACGATAATTGGCAAGTTCTACCGCAAGCTGTTGACCGGCCGGCTCCATCAAACGGCTATGAAACGGCGCACTCATCATCAACGGGGTCGTCTGGGCATCTTGATCCAGCAAGAGGGATTCAACTTGTTCAATCGAATCCTGATGACCGGATATGGCATACTGACCTGAAGCATTGTAACAGGAGATCGCAGACCAGGCCGTATCGGTTGACACTTGCTCACAGGCTCTGCGGATCATACCCTCATCTGCACCATCAATGATGGTCATTCCCCCATCTGCTTCATCTGCGATGAGTTCGGTCAATTCGCCACGCCGCTTGGTGATCCGCACAGCATCACCAAATGTCATGGCACCGGAGCATGTTAGTGCTGCATATTCACCCAGGCTGTGACCCGCGCAGAACTGCGGGTTGATCCCGATCTCCTCCATGTAGACACGATAGGCAACAACACTTGCTGTCAGCAATGCCGGCTGCATATTGGAAGGTTTGTTCAGATCAAACAGGCTGCCTTCAAAACTCATTTTGGCCAGATCAAAGCCCAGAATATGATTAGCTTCTTCATACGTTTGTCTTGCAATCTCGTACTGATCATAGAAGTTTTTCATCATACCTATATATTGGGAACCTTGCCCTGGAAACAGAAATGCTATTTTTTCCATTGATTGAACACCTCGCCTCTTAGATTGGGTTTACGCGATAACTTCCATGGACACATACGCAGGCTGATCCTGAATCATGCTTAGATCACTCTCAAACAAATAAAAATCTCCGTTCTGCTCAATCTCACGGAATCCAGCAAATTTGTAAGTGATCATCATCGTACGATTGCGATCTGTTGATACAAACTCGGCCTGCAAACGGACGTTCGCTTCCTTAGCCATACGCATCACATGATGCAGCAGCAACGTACCTGCTCCTCTAGACATAACGCGACAGGAGACCAGTAGTAGTTTAAGCGTCCAAACTTCGTCATTTAATTCGAGCAGAGCCAGTCCGATTTTTCCATATGTGCCGTACTTGTCCTCCAATCCTGCAATCAGCAGTTTGTGACGTGGAGAGTACCGGAATTGATCGAGTTCCTCGTAAGAGTAGGTATAACCTGTGGCATTCAGTTGATGTGTTCTCACCGTCAGTTCTTCTGCACGCTGTAGATCCCCTTCCTTCACCTCGGAGATCGTGAAGATCATGCCAAGAGAGGCCAGGAATTCATCTTGAGTACCTTCAAATTCCTCCTCCTTCTCATTGCGGGCAATATCATTCATGTACATCTTTCTGCGTAAGGCAGAATCCTCGGTAATGAAACGTGGGTTCATCTCATCCATATCCGTTAATTCAAGGTAGGCCAGCGCATCGATACAGAGCACGTCGGGGTGAGTGAATAATACTTCCTCCCGTTCGAAAGGCTGATCATCGATAAAGGCAATCGTGTCCATTCCGATATTGATGGACTCCACAATCGTTTTTACCGATCGGGATTTGGCATTCCAATTGATTTGTGGATAGATGAAATATTCACGCAATCCGAATTCTTCCAATTTGGCCATTGCCAGTTCATGATCGTTACGGCTGGCAACCGATTGTAGAATGCCCCGTTCATCCAGTGTACGGATGACTTCTACAATATTTTCTTTCAGCGTGACCTCTTCATCCTCCAGCAAAATTCCGTTCCAAATGGTATGGTCCAAATCCCAGATCACACATTTAATTTTTTTCATGACAAAACAGCCTCCTCTTGTACGGATTCATGGGTACTCGCAGCGTATGAAGCAATAACCATCTCATGCATTTGTGTGGTGCCCTCAATAATCTCATTCACGCGGGCATCCCGATAGAAGCGCTCCACTGGATACTCCGCACTACAGCCCTTGGCTCCATGAATCTGTACCGCGCGGTGCGCTACCTTGTTGACCATATCAGCTGCATAATATTTAGCCGTCCAGGTCTCCATAATGGAATCCGGGTCCATTACTTCTTTCAGATAACCGGATTGATAACATAAGAGCCGCGCTGCTCTCACATCCACAATGATTTCTGTCAGCATTTTCTGAATTAACTGATTTTCCTGCAAAAGAGTTCCGAACTGACGGCGGCTGCCTGCATAACTCAGTGAAGCATCCAGACAGGCTTGTCCCAGTCCAATACAGCCCCAAGCTACGGTGTAGCGACCATAATCCAAACAATGCAAGGCTACCATGGAAACACCGATACCTGGGCTCCCTACCATACGATCCGGGCCAACATAACAATGCTCCAGATGCAGTTCCGCGAGCATCGAGCCTTTAACCCCCAGCATTCCGTTGATCGGCTGCGTCTTCAATCCCGAATTATTCCGTTCCACCAAGAATGCGGTTGGTTTATCATTCACTTGGGCAAAGATGAGAAACAGGTCAGCAAGCTGACCCATCGTGATCCACTTTTTCTTCCCGTTCAGCTGATACCCATCTCCATCCAATTCGGCAATAGTCTCGATGCTTTTGGCATCACTGCCCACTCCCGGTTCGCTCAGTCCAAAGGCTCCAATGACTTCACCCGAGGCCAGTCGTGGCAACCAATAGGACCGCATATCTTCGGAACCAAACTTCTGAATGGCTATGGCTACCATACCGTGAACAGTAAGCAGACTCCGGACGGATGAACATCCTCTTCCGATCTCCTCATTCAGCACCCCAACCGATATCGGATCAAGCCCCATGCCTCCATACTCCCTAGGAATCATGGAACCCAGATAACCGGAGGATTTCAGCGAATCGATAACCTCTGGATGAAGCCGTTCCTCTCTATCGTGCAAGCCTGCGTATGGGACGATATATTGATTGGTAAATGATGCAGCATCCTGCTTGCATTGGAGCTGCTGTTCGCTCAATTCCATTTTCAACACGTTAACCTCCTTAGAATGGGACTGGATGAATGCAAACGGTACACTGGACTGTGGACCGAATCGGCTTCCTAAGAACTGACCATCTTGCTCTCAATAAGCTCAACGATGGCGTTAATGGACTTGAAGTTCTGCAAATCCAGATCTTTATTGTCGACACGAATGGAGAATTCCTTCTCCAGAAACATAACTAGTTGCATCGCAAACAACGAATTCACAAAACCAAGGGCAAAGATATCCTCGTCGTCCTGAAGCTCGTGCTTTTTGAAAAAACGACCCAGAAACTTGCGAACTCTACCTTTAACTTCTTCCATGTGTATTACTCCCTTTCCCTCATTAAAATGGTGTTTTGAATACGCAATAAAGCTTTTCATGCCATGAACGATTCATGCAGTTGATTAGTAACTATAGAAACCTTCCCCCGACTTTCTTCCAGTCTGTCCGGCGTGCACCATCTTTCTCAGTAAAGGACAGCAACGGAATTTCGGGTCCTGATAGCTCTCATACAGCACATCGAGCGAATCCACAACAGTATCCAAGCCGATTAAATCTGCTGTCTCCAGCGGTCCCATCGTGTGTCCATAACATTTCACAAAAATATCATCCACCTCACGTGCTGTAGCCACCTGATCCTGTAGAACAAAAGCAGCTTCATTCATAAACAGATGGGAAATCCGGTTCGAGACAAATCCGGGAAAGTCGTTAACCAGAATCGTCTCTTTACCGATGGATGACAATAGTTCAGTTACTTCTTCAATGGTACGATCCGAGGTGTGCATACCCTTGATCACTTCAACTGCTGATTTCAGGGGAACCGGATTCATAAAATGAGTACCAATGACCCGATCAGGCCGCTTGGTTAGTGCTGCAATTTTGGTAATGGAGATACACGAAGTGTTCACCAGAAATATGCATGCCTCATGACAGATCGGATCGATCAGGCTGTACACTTCCTTTTTGATGTCCCACTGTTCATTCACATTTTCAACGATAATATCAGCTTCACGAAGCATCTCCAGTTCCGTCGTCATATGGATGCGCTCCATGATGATCTCCGGGTCTTCCAGTCCCTCTACTTTCTTGAATAACCTCAGCATCCGGATATTGTTATAGATCTCTTCTCCAGCGCTCTCCAGCACTTCATCCTTGATATCCACCAAGACAACCTCATGACCTGTCTGTGCAAAACTCTGGGCTACACCGCGGCCCATCACACCTGCTCCAATTACCCCGATCTTCTTCATTGTCCCTGTTCCTCCTGTTTGTGGGGGAGAGGCTATGCTCTCCCTGATCAGAAATTAAAATCAAGATCTTCTGAGGCCGTATCGTAAGAAACCAGCATATGCTTGCTGCTTTCCAGTTCAATCTCGCCAAGTTTTTGTTCCGGATGAAGCAATAACTGTTGCAGCAGCTCTACATAATCGTGAAGCATTTTCTCCGCCGTTTCCCGCTTGAAGAGCTTGGTACGATACTCCAGATTAAATCGCAGCTTGTCATGCTTCTCGATGATTTCGAGATACACGTCATAACGGCTTTCCGCAGCTCCAAACTCATATGGAGTCGTAGTGAATTTGCCCACAGTAACGTCCACTGTACCTACATTCTGAAGGGCAAACATCGCATCGAATAAAGGATTACGGTGTCTGTCTCTGTTCAAGTTAAGCTTCCGCACCAGGTCTTCAAACTGAAATTGTTGATTCTCATAAGACCTCAAGGCGCCTTCCCTAACTTCAGCCAGCAGCTCCAGGAACGTTTTCCCGGATTGTGGCTTGGTACGAATCGTGATGATGTTAATAAAAACACCAACGACATCCTCCAGATCGGCGTGAGATCTGCCCGCAATGGGAGAGCCCACAACGATATCCTCCTGATCTGCATATTTGGCCAGTAAAACGTTATATGCTGCAAGCAGCAGCATAAACAAGGTTGTTCCTGTCTTCGCAGCCATACGTTCCAGATCCATAGTCAAGGTTTCATTGCCGATAAACACGACCTGATCTCCTTCGAATTCATTAGCCAAAGGACGAGGATAATCGGTAGGCAATTTGAGCTGTGGAATGGAATCCTGATACAGGTTCAACCAATACTCTTCCTGTTTGAGCAGAGCACCAGAGGAGAGCAAGGCATTATGCCACACGGCATAATCTTTGTACTGAATGGTGAGTGGTTGCAGTTCACGCCCTTCGTACAGATCAATGATTTCCTGCATAATGATGTCCATGGACATGCCATCTGTGATGATATGATGCATATCAAAAAATACGGCGTGTACACGATCTGCAAGCTTAACCACTTCAAAACGGAATAATGGTGCCTGATCCAACTCAAAAGGTTTCACAAAACCAAGGAGCTTCTCGGTCAGTTGTTCCCGGGTACACTCTGAATAACCCACGTTGAAATCGACCTGATCCCATACCTTCTGATAAGGAATACCGTCCAGAATCTCAAACGAAGTCCGGAAGGATTCATGACGTTGAATCAGCTTGCGAATGATCTGTTCAAATGCCCCATGCTCAAAGTCCCCCTCCATGATGGAGGCTCTTGGTATGTTTGCATTGGTGTTTTGACCCTCCAGCCGGTCCAGAACGACGAATCTCTTCTGTGCAGAAGAGACTGGGTAATACGGTTGGGTCTCCACGCGAGTCAGAGCAGGCAGCGCTCCCACGGAATCTTCACCTATGGAAAGACCGTAAGACTCCTCCAGATAGGCAGCCGATTCCGCAATGGTTGGATACATCAGGATCTCTGCTGTGTTCACAAGAATCGACAACTCTTTTGTGAGACCATTGGCGATCTTGAGACCCAGAATGGAGTCTCCACCCAATTCATAGAAATCATCATAAATACTGAGTTCATTGACCCCAAGCGATTTACTCCATAGTCGGCCTAAGGCGTTCTCAATGACGGAATAAACTTCATCCATCCTGCCCAGCAACTTCATCTCGCCTGATGATTCATGTGAACGACTTGAATCTCCCTTACGTCCTGTCTCAATGGCCTCGCTAATATCGGAAGAAAACAGCATGAGCGGCATATCATCAGAAACATGCTGATAAATCCCTTCCCGGTTGAGTTCCCCGATCAGAACCTGGGTTATATCCTTGCGCATGGCTTCTTGCAGCCCTTGGATGCCCCGGGCTGTTGTGATCGCCTTGAATCCTCCATCTGAATTGGCATGAAAATCCCGGGCCATGCCGGTCTCTTTCCATGCTGTCCAGTTCACGGCAAGAGTGGACAAACCTGATTGCCTGCGATGAGCCGCGAACGAATCCATATAGGCATTAGCAGCGGTATAATCCCCCTGTCCAGGTTCACTAAAGAACGTGGTAGCCGTGGAGAACATGACAAAGAAGTCTGGCTGATCCGCACGTGTCAGCTGATCCAGACTCCATGTCCCCAGCACCTTAGGCCGCATAACGCGTTCAAAGGCTTCACGGTCTTTATTCATCAGGAAACCTTCGCCAGCCACACCAGCGCCGTGGATAATACCAGACACCAGACCATGTTGCTGTCTGATTTTGCTGAGCACCGAAGCAAGCTGAATGGGGTCAGCAATATCTACGCTGTATAGATGTACTTCTGTGCCCTGAGCTTCCATCTCTTTGATCCGTTGAATCTGAGCGGTTAACTTCGTTTCCTCACCTGAGGACAGCACCTCTTCCCATGTTGCCCGTTCTGGAAACGGTGAGCGGTTCATCAATACAAGTTTGATTTTCTCCGGCGCTAAAGATAGTGCACTCGCCGTCTCCATTCCAATTCCGCCTGTCCCTCCAGTAATGAGATACACACCGCCTTCACGCATGTGTATCGGTCGTTCCGGCAGCAAGGACATCGGGATTTCGCCCAACTCCTGAACATATCGCCGCCCCTTCCGGTACGCAGCAAGATATAACGTGTCCGGGTCGCGAATTTCCTGTAGCCATTGCTCCATCGGTGTCTCGGCATCAATATCAATGCTTCGGCAACGGAATTGATTCATCTCATGACAGATGGTCTTGCCAAGCCCAACCATGGGTGCGTGTTCTGGACGAATGTACAGCTCACTGCCCGTAACGCTTTGTGTACAAGATGTCACCAGTACCAAGTCGACCGGGCGTTTGAAATGAACCCTGGACATCGCTTTGGACAAATAAAACAGACTGTACACGCCACGATCAAGCGATTCTTCCAATTCCCCTACAGTACCTTCATCCGCATCCTGATCCAGTGCAAAGAAATGAAGAAGCTGCGAGATTTTATAAGGCTCTACCGCTCGGATTAACCGTTCATAATCTTCTTCACATGATCGAATGGTAAATTCGGCATTGGCTTGATTGGTGTAGGACTCTCCGCGGTAAACCTTGATCACAAGCCGGCCTTCCGCTTCCAGTTTCCCAGCTACGGATGTGGCTGTGCCATTTCTATCCATTAACATTACAACCGGTTCTGTACTGCCACCCTGTTGACCAATCGATATTCGATTCATTTCTTTCCACATAGCGGCATAGTGCAGAGGAGCCGGGACCTCTTCTATCGAGACCTCACGCAGCTGTGGACGTTCGGGAATGTTAATCCAGCAGCGCTTCCGTTCCAGCGGATACGCGGGCAAGCTGACTTTACGAGGGTGTTCACCTGCGTACAGTTCTTCCCAGTCCGCATCTGCTCCCTGTACATACAGATGGGCGATCTGCTTTAACAAATACTCCGACTCGCGTCCATCCTGTACAAAGCTCTGGATCGCTGAACGCATTAATTGGCTCAGACCCATTTTTTCCGATTCGGTCATTTCACCAGCAGCCTTATCCTTCTTGCTCTTGGGAACAGTCCGATGTTCACCGAACTCTACACCTAGTTGTGCAATGGATTGAAACGGTTTGTTCTCCAACTGTCTAAGCGTGTTCAGCAGCCCTTCCGTATCCCGCCCCATAAGTGACAACCGGAACGGGTAATGCCCTCGTCCCGTGCTGGCTGTACTGCAAATATCTGCGAGTGCATATTGCTCGTTCCGTTCAAGCAGGCGAACATAGTCGGCAACCAGCCGCTGAAGTGCCTCTTCGGATCGGGCAGACAATACCAGCAAATGAGGACGTGCTGTTACTGGTGCAGATACGGGTATTGTCACCGGGGGTTCTTCCAGAATGACATGGCAATTCGTACCACTAATACCGAACGCACTGACACCACAGCGACGCGGTCCGTCCTTCACTTTCCACGGTCGTAATCGTGTATTCACATATACAGGCGATGCATGAAAATCAATATTCCGGTTCGGACGATTGAAATGAAGATTCGGCGGAATCACACCATGTCTGACAGCCAGTGCAGCTTTGATCAGACTGATCATGCCTGCTGCCTCAGAGGTATGACCCAGATTGGTTTTAATGGAACCGACCGCGCAGAATTGGCGTCTGTCCGTGAATTGTCGGAACGCATTTTGGATGCCTTTGATTTCAATCGGGTCACCCAGTGCGGTTCCCGTGCCATGCGTTTCCATGTAAGTAATGGTCTCGGGATGAATACCCGCCTGTTTCCAGGCCTTGGTGATGACTTCCTGTTGAGCCGCTGGATTGGGAGCCGTAATACCGGCTGAACTGCCATCCTGATTCATCGCAGTGCCTTTGAGAACGGCGTATACCTGATCCCCATCCCTCAAGGCATGATCCAGCCTTTTTAGCATCACTACCCCGATGCCCTCACCAAGTCCAGCACCATCGGAATCATCATCGAATGCCCGGGTCTTTCCATCACCGGACTCCAGTCCCTGGAGCATGTTTTCATTCTTTTTGGTGATCGGCATGGTTGAGATTTTGATTCCACCGACTGCGGCCATGCTACACTCTCCACTTAACAGGGCACGCGAAGCAATGTGCACCGCTGTGAGAGACGAAGAACAGGCCGTATCTACCAACATGCTTGGCCCTTTCAAATTCAACAAATACGATATGCGGGCCGGAATGATCGATGGTGTGTTACCCACCACAGCATCCGGCAGAGCACCCAAATCCGTCTCATATATGAATCGTGAATACATATCGACTGTGTTGGTTGAATAACCCAAATAGACACCGGTATCTGACCCGGCCAATTTCCCGCCGCCATAACCCGAATCTTCAATGGCCCTCCACACCGTCTCCAGGAAGAGACGTTGATTCGGATCTGTCAGACTGGCTTCCTTAGGTGATAATTTGAAAAATGAATAATCGAATAAGTCAATGTCTTCAATAAAAGCTCCCGCTTTGGAATCCAGTTCCGGGAGATCCAGCCTTGTATTTTGCAAATACCAGTCCAGATCCTGTTGTCTTCGTTCCGGGAGAGGACGGATATGATCTACCTTGCCTTGAATATGCTCCCAGAATTCGGATACATCAGTTGTGGAAGCTACATTCAGAGCCATCCCTACGATGGCTAAATCTCCTGACAAAGGTCCAGGCACAGTTTGTCCTGGACGCTGCTGATCTTGGGAACCTGCCTCTGCTTGCTCCGCAACATGCGTGGATTCCTGTTTTTCGCTGGTCGCATATGCATCATCTATATCACTCAATACAGGATTAGCGTCTTCTTCCGATTCACCATGTTCTTTGAAAATATATTCAGCCAGCTTATGGATCGTAGAAAATTCAAACAAATCCGTCACGGCAAGAACACCAGAGTACCTCTTGGAGAGCCCCGCGTGAATTTTCAGCAGCAGAATGGAATCCGCACCCAACTCAAAGAAATTCTCATAGATATCGATTTCATCAAATCCAAGAACTTCTTTGCATACGCTGGCGACATGGCGTTCGGTAGCCGTATATCCGCCCCCGCTCTTGCCTGATAATTTCACTTCACCATTTGAAGTGCTGCCAGCCTTCTTGGTCGACCTCGTTTTGGAAGCAGCGCTTTGCAGATATTCGGCCACTTTGCCGCTGAGTTCTGTTGACAACCGAACCTGCATTTTATCCAGCAAGCGAACGCCGCCTCCACTGAAGTTCAGTTGCCCGATCAGCACCCTGCGGATCGAAGAGTTCATCGCCTGTGCCAAACCCTGTATTGCCTCTGCCGTAAGGACCGTTTTGAAGATGGTGTCTGCGGTAAAACCGGCATCCACCGACATGCCCGTCTCTTTCCATGTGGTCCAATTCACGGTGAGCGTGCGTTTTCCTCTTAAGGTACGCTCATCAGCAAAGGCATCCAGGTAGGCATTGGCTGCCACATAGTCTGCTTGCGTTACACCACTGAACATCGTGGCTACAGAAGAGTACATCACAAAGAAATCCAGATCATCACTGCGGGTCAGTTCATCCAGATTCCAGGTACCATATATTTTGGATGCCAGCACTTCGCTGAATCGTTCTTCACTCCGATCCAACAGAAGTTGATCTCCTCCGACACCCGCCCCATGAATAATTCCATGAATGGCCCCATAACGTGTACGCATATCCCGAATCACCATATCCATGGCTTCCCAGTCAGCTACATCCGCACTGTACCAAGACACTTCTGAACCTTTAGCCTCCAGCTCCGTAACGGCTGTAATGAATCGCCGAAGCTTGGCTTGACCGGGCTGGTTCATCAAGTTCTCCCAATGTATACGATCCGGTATCGGGGTCCGATTGATCAGAGCCAGGCGCACAGGTGCTTTGGAAGCCAGAAAACGCGCAGTTTCCAGACCAATACCACCGCCACCCCCAGTAATCAGATATACGCCCTGATGGCGTACAGATAATGGGGTATCCTCAGCAACCTGCACACGCGTAAATTCTTCAACGTAACGTTGTCCACCACGGTACGCGACCAGATAATCCCCCTGACCTTCTGTATCCAGCGCTTCCTCCATCCAGTCATCTGTGGCGGTGTCTGCATCTACGTCTATGGAGCGGAAAGAGATGGATGGATGCTCACGGCTCAATACCTTGCTTAGACTCAGGAATGGCGCATGTTCCGGCCGCTGAGCGGATTCGTCTCCCGTAATATTGTGGGCGTTCAATGCAATCAGTGTAATACCAGCAATCTCGGCAAAATCACTTCTCATCAGAGCACGCACTAAATAATACACACTGTACACACCTTGGCGCTGGCTGTTCTGCAATTCATTCAGACTGTGAATACCCGATTGCGGGGTATCCAAAGAACAGCCAACATGAATGATGTGATACACCGACTTGTCCCGAAGGCTTGCGAAGAGACGGTCGTAATCCGCTTCCTCGTCACCAAGCGTATACCGATTGTCGCTCACATGTGCATAAGCAGAGCCCACTACAGCCCGGATTATATTCACGCCCGTGCGCTCAAGCACACGAGCTACAGAATCATCTGCACCAGGCTTGCCTTCAATCAGTAATACCGTTCCCGGTAAAACGGAGATCCCGCTGCCTGAACGTTTCCGTTCAGCAACTCTCCATTGCATCGTATAATGAAAATCTTCTGTCTGTTGAACAGGCACTGCTGCACCTCTATCGATACGACTCGAAACCAGATCCTCGGGCAGATCAATCCAGCAGCGATGGGATTCAAAAGGGTATACGGGCAGGCTGACCCGATGCACACCGGTACCTTTGTACAGTTCCACCCAGTTCACGTCTGCACCTTGTACGTATAACGAACCAAGTTCGGACACGCCAGCCTCATCAGTCCACTCGGAGAGGGTAACCTCTTGCGTAAGCTCCTGTACCCGTCGATCAAGCTTCTTCCGTGACGCTTCCGTCATATCACCTGGCTCAAGCTGTGATTTACTGGCAGGAACGATTTTATGCTCCCCGAAGCTAAACCAGGACTCAGGCTCATTCCACGTTTCCGCCAAAGATAGGACTTGCAGCTTCAGTCCCAGATCCGCGATACTTTCTGCTACTACAGCCAATCGGAAGTTGTAGTGTCCTCTGCCAACACTCGCGGTATAACACAGATCCTGCAGATGACATGCAGGCGGTTTTTCCTGCATTAATCGGCTATATGTGGCGACCAGTTCCCGCAGAGCTGGCTCAGACTTGGCGGACAACACGACCAGCCCTTCCTTCGCATAAGAAGAGTCAACATCTGTAGCAACCGGGGCTTCTTCCAGCACCAGATGACAGTTCGTTCCGCTAAAACCGAAACTGCTTACTGCACAGCGCATCGGAGATCCTTTTGCTTCCCATTTGCGAAGTCTTGTGTTTACATACACGGGTGATGTCTTGAAGTCGATCTGTGCATTGGGTCTGTCAAAATGAAGAGATGGCGGGATTTCACGGTTTTTGATAACCAGTGCCGCCTTGATCAGACTGACCAGACCTGCCGCTTCATAGGGGTGACCAATATTCGATTTCACGGTACCGATCGGACAAAATTGCTTTTTATCCGTATACTTCTGGAAAGCAAGCTCTAAGCCTTCAAGTTCCAACGGATCTCCCAGCTTCGTACCCGTTCCGTGTGTCTCAATGTAAGACAGGGTCTCCGGGTGAATTCCGGCCTGATCCCACGCTCTTGATATCACATCGGCCTGGGCCTCCGGGTTGGGAGCGGTGATCCCAATAGAAGCTCCGTCCTGATTGATGGCGCTGCCTTTAATAACCGCATAGATCTGGTCCTTGTCCCTGAGCGCTTTGCTCAACGGTTTCAGTAATACCGTAGCAACCCCTTCGCTGATTCCAGCCCCATCCGATGAATGGTCAAAGGCTCTTGTTCGTCCATCCGATGCTTCAAGCCCCCCACGGTAATATTCCGTATCCAGTGGCATCAGGTTCACACGTAATCCACCGGCAAGTGCCATATCACAATCGCCATTCCGAATGGATTGGCAGGCGAGATGCACGGCAACCAATGAGGATGAACAGGCCGTGTCCACCACCATTGAAGGCCCCTTCAGATCCAGAAGGTACGAAATTCGTGCAGGCATCATGGCGGCAATATTGCCGACGGCTGCATCGGAAGTTAATTGAATATCGATGTCCTGAATCATTCGCAGATAGCTGTCCTTAATGTTGCTGGCGAATCCCAGATATACGCCTGTACGGCTGCCAGCCAGACTTTTCCCACCATATCCTGCATCTTCGAGGGCACTCCAGGCTGTTCGTAGAAACAGTCTTTGAAAAGGGTCCATCAGCGCCGCATCCCGCGGCGGAATCCGAAATAATTTGTAATCAAATTGGTCAATGTCTTTCAGATAAGAACCATCACTGTATTTGATGTCCTCTCCATATCCTGCATATTGGAGATATGCATCAATATTTTGACGACGAGAGTCCGGAAAATTAGCAATGGAATCACAGCGATCACGGATGTTGTCCCAAAACTCGCCAATATTGTCCGCGGACGGAAGCATGGCCGATATGCCAACAATGGCGATTCCCTCAGAGTCGTTCCGCCTACCCTCCGATTTCAATCCTTTGAGCAGCTGGCCAGCAACCTGCTTGTCAATTTTGCCCGCGGCTGCATTCTCAATAATCATTCTCAGCATTTGGCTTGTTTGGTTCATCGGGTTCTCCTTCCTCAACGATCCTCGACGCTCTTGACTGCATCGTCAATGCTCAGACTACCGGCTTCAATATCTTTAAACAGCTGTTCAAAATCATCCACCGGTTGGACTGGCTCAGCAGCCGGTTTTATTTCCAGCTTGGTCATTACAAATTGGGATAGCGCATGTACACTGGTGTACGAAAATAGATGGATCAGTTTCATCTTGCCTGGATAGGCATCTTCGAGCAAAGAAAATAAACGGTTTAACAGGATGGAATCTCCGCCCAGATCAAAAAAGCTGTCGTGGATATCCAGTTCTTCAAAACCAAGTACTTCGTTATACATGCCTGCAATCTGCCGTTCGATGCTGTTGTAATCCTCGCCGTCTTTCCCTTTGAGCTCAACATGTGCATTCGTCGATTTGTTTCGTTTGGCTGCAACAGGAGCCACCTGCCGCGACTCTTCCAACTTCTCGGCTTCCTTCAGCCTGTTCGTCATCTCTTCCGAGAATCGGAATGGAAACTTGGTCAATAGCGCTTTGGCAAACCGTGGATGGTATGTAAATTCCCCGATTAACACACGCGGCACCTCTTTGTTCAATGCTGCCAAGAATCCGGCCGTTGCCTGTTCGGTCGGAAGGGCTTTCGTAATGGCGTCCACATTAAAACCGTAATCAACAGACATACCCGCTTCTTTCCAAGAAGACCAGTTGATAGACAAGGTCTTCAGACCACTTTTGCTGCGTGAGTAAGACAAAGCATCCAGATAGGCATTTGCCGCTGAATAATCCCCTTGTCCAACTTCACTTGACAGAGACAGACCGGAAGAGAAAAAGACCATAAAATCAAGCTCATCCTGCCGAGTCAGTTGGTCCAGTATCCAGGCCCCTTGCACTTTTGGATGAAGGACTTCGTCAAACGTTTCCTGGGTTTTGCGGATCAAATATCCAACCGCCGGTACCCCTGCACCGTGAATCACACCCGTGATGGACCCGTGCTTCTCCCTGACATCGGCCAGTACATCCTGCATCGCTGCATAATCCGACACATCGGCTGCATAACAGGATACTTCCGAGCCCTGTTGTTCAATCGCCAGGAAATTATGGAGACGAGCCGCCATCTTGGGTTCAAGTTCGGGGTCCTTAAGAAGAGTCTCCCATTCCGATCTTACTGGAACTGGGGTGCGACCAATCAGTACAAGCTTAACGTCTGCTTGGGCAGCAAAGAATTTTGCCATTTCCTGACCAATCCCGCCTGTACCTCCAGTAATGACGTACACGCCATCTCTTTGGATATGGACAGGAGAATCCTTTAACTCATTGGCTGGGACTTCACCCAATTCCTCGATATATCGAACCCCATTGCGGTATGCAGAGGTATAACTCTGATTTTGGGAACCCATTTCCTGAAGCAGTTCAGCTACTCCTGTACTCTCGTCCAAATCAATGCTTCGACACGTAATATGCGGATATTCCAGGGCGAGTACTTTGCCCAGACCGTATAACGAGGCCGCTTCGGGAGAAAGCCGACTCTCTCCGGTTGTGACTTCGTAGACCTGTTCGGAGACCAGCATCATATTCAGCGCGCTGTCACTTCCGTGCTCAATCAAGGCACGAATCAGATAAAACAGGCTATATACCCCTTTTTGCTGACTTTGTTCCAAAGCCTGAAGTGTACGAATTTCCGTGGAAGCCGGGACTGCAAAGAGATGCACAATGTCACTGATGGACGTTTCTCCCAACGCTACAAACAACTCCCCAAAGTTGCCTTCCGAACCATTTACCGTAAATGATCCATCCGGTTCCTGATTGAAAGATTCTCCATAACAGACCTCAATCACTTGGCGCCCTGACTGCTTAAGGCGTTCAATCAATTCACTTCCCCGGTTACCCTCATCCTTCAAAACCAGCACTGCACCTGTTCCTTGAATCGGCTCCGGCTCTGTTAGATCTGCTCTCCTCCAGTTCATCCGATAGAATCGGGCTGGCGTCGGTTCTTCCGAGTCCGCATTGCTGTAATTCGCGATAGCGGCGGTACGAGCTGCCTCAGGAACTCCAAACCAGCAGCGAGTCCGGGTAAATGGATAGGTCGGCAGACTTGTTTTGCGTAGCCCGTCCCCTGTATATAGAAGCTCCCAGTTCAGTTCTGCACCCTTCACATAATGCAGGCCAATCCGGTCCAGAATATCCTGTTCGACCTGCTGACCTTTGCCTATCTTCGCCAGTTCCGGATTCAGACTCATAGACCGATGGCCCGTATGCCCTTCTTCTCCACCTATGGCTGGTGAATCTGGACGGTTTTGATCGTTGCTGACCTTGTGATAACCGTAATAAATCCCTGGACTTCGATGTACATTGGGTCCTACACTTTTGCTTAAATTCTCATCCGCCGATCCGATCATTCGTCCAGCCTCAATTAAGCGAAGCTGAAGCTCCTCCGCATCCTGCCCGGTGACCAGTAAACGGTATGAATAGTGGCCCCTTCCCGTGTTGGCGGTATAACATACAGAAGGTACATGCTGAGATTCAACTTGAGAGAGCACGTTAGCATATTCCGTAATCAGGGTCTGGAGAGCTGCCTCCGTTTTGGCCGATACGGTTAGAAGATGTCCTCCCTGCACTTCCTGCACTTTAACCGTAGTGGTCGGTGCCTCTTCCAGAACGATGTGGCAATTGGTTCCACTGATACCAAATGCACTAACACCGCTACGTCGTGGTGTTGCATCGGTATCCCATTCCCGCAACCGGGCATTCACATAGACCGGGGAAGCCGCAAAGTCGATGGCCCGATTCGGTCTGTGAAAATGTTTGGAGGCAGGAATCTGTTTGTGTTGCAGTGACAGAGCAGATTTGATCAAACCCACGACCCCAGCCGCCTCCGACAGGTGGCCGATATTGGTTTTGACCGAGCCGATCCCGCAAAATTGACTTTTACCGGTGTGACGCCGGAATGCCTGCTCAATCCCTTGTACCTCTAGGGGATCACCCAGCATGGTGCCACTGCCATGCGTCTCAATATAAGAGACCGTCTCGGGATCGATACCCGCATCTGCCCAGGCTTGAAGAATCGCTTCGGTCTGCGCCTCTGGGTTCGGGGCGGCGATACTAATGGATTTACCATCCTGGTTTACGCCATAACCTTTAATGACAGCGTAGATCTGGTCACGATCTTCCAACGCTTTATCCAGCGGTTTGAGCATCACTACTCCTGCGCCTTCACCAATGCCCGATCCGTCCGAATCGTCATCAAAAGCTTTGGTTCTCCAATCTGTCGACTCAATCCCGATTTTGATATGATCACTCTTTAAAGGAACCAGATTAATCTTGATTCCCCCAACGAGTGCCTGATCACATTGCCCCTCCTTGATCGCCTGACAGGCCAGTGTAATGGCCACCAGAGAGGATGAACAAGAGGTATCCACCACCATGCTCGGCCCTTTCAAATCCAGTAAGAAGGATAACCGACCAGCCGCTACAGAAGCCAGATTACCCACAAGCGAGTACGCAAAGGATTCCGGTTCCGCATCGTAGATAAAACGTGAGTACAAATCCCGAATATTGTTGGACAGGCCCAGATATACACCGGTACGACTGCCCGTCAGTTTTCCGCCTCCATACCCTGCATCCTCGATCGCCTTCCATGCCGTTTCCAGAAACAGTCTGTGGTTGGGGTCTGTAAGACTAGCTTCTTTGGGTGACATTTTAAAATAGGCGTAATCAAATTTATCAATCTCATCCAGATAGGCATTTTCATTAAATTGAATTTCGTCTGGCGACATGCCCAAATATTGCAGATACGACTGGATGTCCGGCACTCTGGATTCGGGAAAGGAACGAATGCTGTCCGTGCCACTGACGATGTTATCCCAGAATTCGACAGGAGATTCAGCCTGCGGCAGCTTCAAAGCCATGCCCACAATGGCAATATCTTTGGCAGCATTGGTTGACCCGGACGCCGTATAAGCGTCCTCTTCCGCTTTGAGCTTTTTGAGTAGCTGCACGGCCACGGTTTTATCCAAGCTTCCGTCTTGCAGATGTTCCATGACAAACTTGTATACACTCTCCACCACAGTTCCTCCTTTACAGGTTAATCAGGTTATTCAATGCCTGCTGCAGCGTAACGTCGCCGCTTTCCATCTGGTCGATTACACGCTTCAAATCCTGCTCCATGTCTTGTGGCTTCGAAGTAGACTTCTCATCCATAAAACGAGCCAACCTAGTAATATTGGAGTTCGCAAACAAATCCGTGACTTTGGTCAGACCAGGAAACTGCTGATCGATCCGGGACTGTACCTGTATAAGGACGATGGAATCGGCACCCATTTCGAAGAAACTATCCCCTACATTAATTTCATGAAAACCAAGCATCGTTTTACAGATGGTGGCGAGTGCCTTTTCAGTCGGTGTATAGGATGCATCTGATTTACCTGTCAAAACGACTTCTCCGTCACGATTCTCTGACGAGGATGCTGGAAGACGCTTGCTTGCCAGCTGCTTCATCCGTTGGTCCAGTTGAACGCGAATAGAGGAAGAGAGATCAAACGGACTTTTGGCCAGTGCGGATATCAATTGACCCTCATAATGAATCTGGCCAATAAGTACTCGGCGAACCGAGGATTTCCGCATCACCAGAGACAATTGATTCATCGCCTGCTCTGTCGGCATGGCTTTGAACAACGTATCTACAGCAAACCCGTGCTCGGCTGACATGCCGGTCTCCTTCCAGGTAGACCATTGCACAGTCAGTGTGCGCTTGCCCATCATCGATCTGTAGTCAGCATACGCATCCAAGTAGGCATTCGCCGCAATGTAATCCGCCTGTCCCGGGGCGCTGAAGACCGAAGCAATCGATGAATAGAGCACCATGAAATCGAGATGATCCTGTTCAGTAAGTCGATCCAATACCCAGGTGCCATGCACTTTGGGAGAGAAGACCTCGGTGAATCCTGCCTGAGAACGGCTTGTGATCATTTCAGAGCTTCCGACCCCTGCACCATGGACAATCCCTTTGATTTTCCCGAACGTAACCCGAAGCTGATCCAGAAGTACACGCATGGCATCTAGATCCGACACATCTGCAGCATGGCAACTAACCTGATGTCCCCGGCTCTCCAGTTCACGAATAACTGTGATTTGATGAATCACTTTGAGTTTGGATTGTTCTGCAACAATGGCATCCCAATGCTCACGTGCAGGCATCGGTGTACGGCTGATTAATGCAAGATTTACTGGAGCATCGGAAGCCAAATACCGCGCGGTTTCCAGTCCAATTCCACCTGTACCGCCTGTAATGATGTATACACCATCGTTGTCAAAAACAAGTTCGTCTTCAGGAGGTGCTGATTCATTCAACGCTCTGAACTCCTGAACATACCGAGTTCCATTTCGATAGGCTACCTCATAATAGGAAGATGAAGTGCCGATCTCTTTCAGCAACAGATCCAGAGACGAACCTTCATCGATATCAATACAACGGCAATGAATCTGTATGTTTTCCTTGCCTACCACTCTGCCCATTCCAAAGGCAGAAGCCAGATGAGGTTTCATCCGCTCCGTACCCGTAATGGAATTGACCTCACGGGAAATCAGAACTAACTCGATGGGTTGACTCAGAGAACTGGACAACAACGCTCGAATAAACCGGAAGAACCCATACACACGTTCATTTAGAACAGACTCTAATGATTCCATGTCACTGGATTTACTTGCTGAATGTTCCTCACTACCAACACCGTTCAGATACACAATTCTTGAAAGTTGGTCTAGGCCCACCTGTTGCAGCACACGCTCATAGGCTTCCACTTGTTCCACATTTCGACTGTCCGGGTCAGATCGCAGAACATCCGTCTGAAGTACGGAATATACCTGCATCCCCGACTGCTCCATACGTGCCGCTATCTCAGCTGCATAATCGGACCCATCCAGAAGTACCAGTGTTGTGCCGTCGCTCACTTCGATCTGCTGATCGGAATCCCCTTTCGCTATCCCCTTCTGTTGCCATACCAGCTCGTAGGCTTCCGGTACCGCTCTGGTGCTCACTTGCGTGTATACCGAAGACTGCTCGGGAAGATCCACCCAGCAGCGTGTATTATCGTATGGATACAATGGAAGACTGATTTTACGAATTTCTTCTTCCCTGTACATCAGGCTCCAATCCACGTCACTGCCTGTGGTGTACAATTTGCATAATTCATGTAGTACTCCCGGATCTGAAGATTCCATGTATCGGGATAGGCACTCTCTACCCTCCTGCTTCAAAATGGACTTCTCCTGGCCCGTCAATTCGTAGTTCTTCCCTTCGTTCTTCTCTGTTACGACCTTATGCATTCCGTAATAGAGCTGATGCTCACCTACGGATTCGAGATCTGATGTAGCGAGTCGTCTCAGCTTCACGAGCAGATCGGACGTGTCCGTCACGCCAAAGGCGACACGATAAACATGATGCCAGCGCCCCGTATTCGCGGTATAACAGATGTTTTTGAGCGGAAGTTCCTGGTGACGTTCCGAGATAAAACGAATATAGTTATCAACCAGCGCAAGTAACGACTTGCAGCTCTTGGCACTTAGCGTGAATACTTCCACTTCTCTCGAAATCTTCCGCTCCTGAATAATAGGCGGCTCTTCCAGTACCAGATGGCAGTTGGTTCCGCTAAACCCAAAGGCACTGACTCCGCAGCGAAGCGGCTCGCCGTTTCCATCCCATGGTCTCGATTTCGTATTGACATACAACGGTGAATCCTGAAACGAAATGGATGAGTTGGGCTTATCAAAATGAAGCGTGGGTGGCAATATCCGATGTTTCAAGGCCATAGCCGCTTTAACCAGACTGCCCACACCAGCTGCTTCAAACAAATGGCCTATATTGGACTTGACCGAACCTATAGCAACAAACTGATTCTTGTCTGTATATCGGCGCAGGGCCGTAGTAAGTCCATCCATTTCAATTGGATCACCAAGTTTCGTCGCTGTACCATGCGTTTCCACGTAACCAATGGTAGATGGATCAATACCGGCATCCTGCCATGCCTTCACAATAACATCCGTTTGCGCTTCAGGATTCGGAGCCGTAATGCCAATCGAAGCTCCATCCTGATTAATGGCACTTCCTTTGATGACTGCATAAATATTGTCTTTATCTGCAATCGCTTTGCTTAGTGACTTCAATACCACGGCGGCTCCGCCTTCACCAAGCCCCGAACCATCTGCTTCCTGATCAAATGGCTTGGTTAATCCATCCGAAGACTCAATGCCGACTTTCAAATAATCATGATCCAACGGACTGAGGCTGATCCGTGCACCAGCAACAATCGCCATCTCGCAATCACCATTACGAATGGCCCGGCAGGCCAGATGGGTAGCGACAAGTGATGCAGAACATGCCGTGTCGATGACCATCGTAGGCCCCTTGAGATCCAGTGGATAGGCAATACGGGTCGGCATCATGGCTGTGATATTCCCTACAATGGACATCGGATATTGATAAGGATCAAGATCACAGATCATTTTGAGATAAGAATCGTTCAGGCTACTGGCAAAACCCATATAGACACCCGTATTTGTTCCTTCGATGCGTCCCCCGTAACCTGCATCCTCTACCGCATGCCATGACGTCTTCATGAATAACCGCTGAATCGGGTCCGTTAATCCGGCCTCCTTCGGAGACAAGCGGAAATATTTATAATCGAATTGATCAATATCATCCAGAAATGCACCCTGAAGGTACTGTACTTCTTTGTCCGAACCCAGTCTTGCATTCATCCATTGATGATAGGCATCCATGTCTTTTTTGCGTCCCTCTGGAAAATCCGTTGTACAGTCCACACCGTTCAGGATGTTGTCCCAATACTGCTCTGCCGTATCTGCCATTGGCATTTCAGCAGCAATCCCAATAATGGCGATGGCCTCATCCTCTTCAACAGTTGGTTTCTTTTGCTCCAGAGGAGCAGCAGCTTTTGCTTTTACAGCGGCGCCGTTACCCTGATTCACATGTAGTGCCAGCTTATGAATGGATGTATGTGCAAATAAATGAGCTATCTTCACTTTCCCGGGAAACTCCTCGTTAAGCCTCTCATGCATACGGATCAGCATGATGGAGTTGCCCCCGAGATCGAAGAAATTATCGTAGATATTGATCTCCTGATAGCCCAGTATCTCACTGTATATGCGCGCAACCTGCTGCTCGGTTTCCGAATAGCGACCTTCCTCATTCCCGGAAAGATCTACGGGCCCCGTATGTTTCTCCTGTGGTATGGTTCGGTTCGGACGATGTTGCGCTCCTTGGTCAGCGATTTCCTTGCTGCGCTTCACTCCGGCTTCCAGCTTATCAGACAACCGGAACGGGAACTGCCCAAGTGCAGCAAGATGTTTGCTTCCATAATTCATTGCACCGATAAACACTCGGGAGAGCCGTCTGCTCATGGCCGCTTCCATCGCTGCAATCCCATCCGTTGTCGGAATGGTCTTGAACATGCCATCCACATTGATCCCAAATTCCACGGACATTCCAGTTTCCTTCCACGATACCCAATCAATGGAAAGTGTTCTACGTCCCTGTCCCGTCCTCCATGCCGCGAAGGAGTCCAAATAACAATTGGCAGCCGTATAATCGCCTTGTCCAATTTCACCGATGACAGATATACCGGAGGAGAACAATACCATAAAGTCCATGTCTTGATCTCGCGTCAGTTTCTCCAGAATCCAGGTTCCCTTCACCTTGGGTCCAAGAATGGTCTGGAACTCATCATCGCTTTTGCGATATAAAAATCCGTCTCCGGGAATACCTGCTCCATGAATAACACCATTTATATTTCCATAGCGGTGAGTGATATCCTGAATCACTTCCATCATGCCCACAACATCGGCCAGATCCGCACTGTAATAATGAACGGTTGCACCCAATGCTTCCAGTTCAAGGATGCCTTGCATTTTGGTACAGCGGGAGTCTTGGCCTGTTTGCAGTATGCCTTCCCATTCTTCCTTTGCTGGAAGAAGTGTCCGACCAACAAGCGCCAGCTTCACTGGCTTCGAAGAAGCCAGAAACCGTGCTGCTTCCAGACCAATACCGCTTGTACCACCCGTCACAAGATATACACCATCTGGACGCACCTCGAAAGGCACGCTCTCACTTTCATTAAGGTCTATCTCTGTGAACGTCTCCGTATAACGCTGTCCTTCACGATACGAAACAGCATAAGCTTCACCGTTTATATGTCTTTCCCTGAGGATGTCCTCCGCACATATGGACTGATCCACATCTACAAATTTGCTCCGAATATGTCCATACTCCTGCTGGATCACCTTACCCAGTCCCATCAAGAGTGCATTATGAGGGGTGATCCTCTCTTCTCTGCCTGTGACGTGTCCGGCGTATTCAGCAATCAGGTTCAGATGAATCTCTTCGGCGAAGCCTTTGCTCATCAGTGCCTGAACCAGATAGACAGGTGAGTAGAAAGCCTCCTTTTGCCTGGCTTCAATAGATGCCAAATCTTCGGGATAGAATGAACTCCCCATCATGGACATATAGATGATTTCAGTAATTTCACCGTCTGTGTACATGTTTAATAGCTGCGAATAAGCTCCCGGCATATCTCCGCCAACTTCGTATTGGTCCTCCGATATTTGCTGGAACTGGTCACCCGGTCTCACATGGACTACCCGGCTGCCTTCGCCTTTCAGCCCAGCCGACAATTCCTGTTCCAGTTCGGTTCCGTTACCGATAATCATTACTGTGCCTGAAGAGGAAGGTGCCGAGGTATCCGAAGTCGCATCCCCACGATCCTCTACCCAGCGAACGGTATGAAAGTAGTCTTTTAACGAAACAGCTGACGGGTCCTGAATATCAATCCAGCATCTGCTGGGCTCAAACGGATACGTAGGTAAACTCAGCTTCTGGACCTGTCGCCCTTGATATAGCTGTCCCCAATCCATCGTTGCACCCTCAGCATAGAGTACAGCCAAATCCCCGAGTGCTGTTTCATCCCACGAAAGTAGACTGGCAGCCAGTTCTTTGATCCTCTCTTGTGCCTGAGATGATTGACGTCTGGTGCGCTCACGTTCTTCCGAATCCATTCGCTCGGCTCCCGTAGGCTTAGGAGCAGGAGCACCGGCATAGACTCCTTCTTGTGTCTTCAATTGTGCCCAAGGTTGTTCCAACAAGTGGATCAGTTGAGTTGTATCCTCCACAAGCAGGGACAAGCGATGTTCATAATGTCCACGTCCTGTAGCTGCCGTATAACACACACTCGCAACAGGAGCTTCACGATTCTCCTTCAAGAAACGTTCATACCGCTGGAGCAATCGAACCAGTGCTTCTTCCGTCTGAGCCGAACACACAAACAGATGCTTGCCTGAACCCAGATCATCTCCCGGGTCTTGTACAGTAACAGCCGGAGCTTCCTCAAGCACGACATGGCAATTGGTTCCGCTGAATCCAAAAGCACTGACACCACATCTGCGCGGAATTCCTTCTTCCGCCTCCCAGGGTCTGAGTTGTGTATTCACATACACTGGCGTTTGTTCAAATCGGATGTTGCGGTTGGGTTTGGCAAAATGAAGGGACGGCGGCAGCTTCTGATGTTTCAAGGCCATCACTGCTTTGAGCAGCCCTGTTACGCCTGCACATTCATATAAGTGACCGATATTGGATTTCACAGAGCCAATCGCGCAAAATTGTTTTTTGGATGTAAACTGTTCGAAAGCGTTGGTAATCCCTTTAATCTCAATCGGATCTCCCAATTCTGTTGCTGTACCATGGGCCTCAATATAACGGATCGTCTCGGGGTCAATCCCCGCTTCTTCCCAAGCCTTCACAATCGCTTCAGATTGGGCCCGTGGATTCGGTGCGGTCAGCCCAATGGAGGTTCCGTCCTGATTGGCAGCAGTACCCTTAATGATGGCATAGATATGATCCCCATCTTCAATGGCCCGACTTAACGGTTTTAGAAGAATGGCGGCCACACCTTCACCAACACCTGCCCCATCTGAGGCATCATCAAATGTCCGCGTCTCCCCGTCCGAGGACTCAATGCCAAATTGCTCATATTTATTAAAAACAGGGAGCGTATTCACCTTCACCCCACCCGCTATCGCTGCATCACATTCACCACTTCGGATCGACTGACAGGCCATATGGACGGCAACAAGGGATGAGGAGCATGCGGTATCCACCACCATGCTGGGGCCTTTCAAATTCAGCAAATAGGATATTCTTCCTGCCAGTACCGCCGTCACATTGCCCGTTACCGAGATGGAGATGGATTCCGGTTCTACATCGGCGATAATATTGGCATAATTATCTCGGGTGCTGCTGTAATATCCTACATACAATCCGGTATTGCTGCCGGATAACCTCGCACCTCCATAACCTGCATCTTCCACAGCTTCCCATGCTGTCTGGAGAAAAATTCTCTGGTCAGGACTCATCAGGGCTGCTTCTTTGGGTGTCAGCTTAAAATAGCGATAATCAAACTTGTCCACTTCATCCAGATAAGAGCCTTTAATAAAGCTCAACCCGTCTTCATCCTGCTGTTTGAAACGTACATATTTCAGAACATCCTCTTGTCTCGCTTCAGGGAACTCCACAATGGAATTCACTTTGTTCTCGATATTGCTCCAGAACTCCTCCACATGATCAGCCATGGGCATATGCGCAGAGATACCGATGATGGCAATATCTTCACGAGTGTTCTTTTTCTGCTGTTTCAACAGTGTGATCATATCAATCGCCGTTTTTTTGTCGATTTTGCCACCAGACGTATTCTCAATAATATATTTAAGCAACTGTTCCAATGTATCGTCCCCTTACATATCAGATATGTTTTAATCCTTTGAGCATATCCTCCATGCTGATCTTGCCATCTTCCAACTGATCAAAAAGAGAATGGACTTCCTCATCCAGTGCAATTGCACCACTTGAGGACACCTCTACCTGCTTGCTCTCCCGTTTATTGCCTGTTTTATCAGCCAGATATCCACCCAGTCTGTGCACAGACGGATGTTCGAACAGATCTGCAACGACGAGTACACCCGGGTACTGTCGGTCAAGTTGTGCATACATTTGTTTCACCAGAATGGAGTCAGCTCCAAGTTCGAAGAAACTGTCATGAATATGAATTTCATTAAAGCCCAGTACGGCTTGGCACACATCCGCAACCTGCTTCTCCCATGGAGTGTATTCTCCGTCATCCGCACCATTCAGTACGGCATCCTGTCGGGCTACACTTTGCGGGGTAACTGGAGCCTTCGGTGATGATGCCCGCTGTAAACGTGAATCAATCCAGCTCTCCAGTTCAGGAGAAAGTCTGAATGGATAGTTTCGGATCATCTTCAACATGCCACGGTCTGTTGACATCTGTCCTATCAATACACGTTCAATCTGACGCCCTTCCACCTGATCCAGCCACGCCAGAGCCTCTTTATTGGTCATGGCTTTGAATAAGGTGTCCACTCCGTACCCGGTTGCAGCAGCTGCGCCTGTTTCTTTCCAGGTAGACCAGTTGACGGTCATCGTTCCGTCCAACTCCCGGTTGCGGTAGGCTGCGTAGGCATCCTGATACGCATTGGCAGCGACATAATCCGCCTGTCCCGGCCCGCTGAATAACGTTGCAATGGATGAGAACATCACAAAAAAGTCTGGATTGTCCTCTCTGGTGAGTTGATCCACAACCTGGGTTCCTTGCACTTTAGGGCGTAATACGCATTCAGCTTCTTCTATCGTTCTGTCCTTAAGCGGATGATCTCCACCTACAGCGACCCCAGCCCCATGAATGACACCTGCAATGCGGCCGTATTGCTGACGCAGTTCACTCAGAATGACTCGCATGGATGCTTCATCTGAAATATCTGCTTGGTAAGAGAGAACCGTGGCCCCAGCAGCCTCCATTTGTTGCACAGATCGGATTTTCTGAACTAACGCATCGTTGGAATCTGCTGCTACAATGCTGTCCCACTCCCCTCGAGTAGGAAGCGCAGTTCTATTCACCAGCGCAAGTGTGATTCCCGGGTATCGCTCCGCAAGTTGTAATCCAATCTCCAGCCCAATACCGCCCAGTCCGCCAGTAATGAGATACAATCCGTCATTGCGAATCTTGTAGTCCCGCTTAGGATATTGACTAGGGTCCATCGCTTCAAACTGCTGAATGTAACGAGTGCCCGCACGATAAGCTACACCATAATCATCACTTTCATGATCCAGTTCGGCCAGAATATCCTGGAGCGAAGTTTCCGCATCCACTTGGATGGAACGGCATTGCAGACGTGAGTCTTCTTTGCGCCCAGCCAAACCCAGACCAAACATCAGGGCAGCCTGAGGAAATACATTTTCTTCGGTTCCGGTAATGGAATGGATTGGATTCGTCAACAACACCACATCAACAGGCTCCGACGATTTCGTACGGATCATTTCCTGAAGAAGATAGAAAAATGGATGAAAGGACTGTTGCTGTTGAATATAGATGATCTGGGTGATCATCAATTCTCCCAAGTGAGCCCATAATTGCTCCATGCTCTCACGCTGGTGTGAAATGACGTACTCCCCGGAAGATACTTGAAGGAATGAAGGTCCATCAAACACTTCAATGAGCTGACGACCCTGCTTCTGTAGTGCCTTACGCAGAGAGCGGTCCTCTCTTTTTTCATCCATAAAAATAACGACATGACCTTCCGATAACTTCCGATCTGAATTGCGTTCCGGTTCACAGACCCAGCCCAACTCATAATGGTGTATGTTCTCCATAGTGATGGCACTTGTCTTGGTTTGGGTATAAGGAGCAGATAGCTCAATCCAGCACCGATGAGCTTCAAATGGATACGTTGGAATGCTGATTCGGCGAACATCCTCACCCGAATACAGACTTGGCCAACTTACCTCCCCACCACCAAGATAGGTTTCACAATGATCCGTTAAATGCAGTTGATTCGACTCCGGGACTGGCTGCTCTCGAATGGAGTGCAACCCGTCTTCTTCAAGTGCAACCAGTTGGGCGAGCAACTCCTCTTTGCTTGAAGCAATCCGTACCAGACGGTGTTCATAATGGGTTCGGGATGTGCCTGCCGTGTAACATATATCTGCTAACGTGTGATCGGTTGTTTTCAGATACTTCGTATATTTGGATATATATTGTTGCAGTGATTGAAGCGTCTTCGCTGAAAGGGGGAACAGATACTCCCGCATCTCAGTTTCGCTGGTGGTTTCCACTGCACCCGCCTGCTCCAGTATGAGATGACAATTGGTTCCGCTGAAACCAAATGCACTGACACCCATACGCGCAGGTGCACCCTCAGCAGGCCAGATCCGGTTACGTGTATTCACATACACAGGCGTTCCACTAAAATCAATATTGCGATTGGGGCGATCAAAATGCTGAACCGCTGGTAAAATCCCTTTTTTTAAGGACAATACAGATTTAACAAGCCCTGTAATGCCAGCGCTTTCATACAAATGTCCGATATTGGACTTTACTGAACCGATAGCACAAAATTGCCTCTTATCGGTGTATTGCTCAAACGCCCCCTTAATGCCGTCGATTTCAATCGGATCCCCCAAGACAGTCCCTGTTCCATGGGTTTCAATATACGAAATACTTTCAGGGTCGACCCCCGCAGCTTTCCACGCCTTCACAATGACCTCACTCTGGGCTCTGGCATTCGGCGCTGTAATCCCCATGGAGTTCCCGTCCTGATTAATGGCACTGCCCTTAATGACCGCATATACCTGATCCTTGTCCTTGATGGCATCCTGAAGTGGTTTTAGCATAATAACCGCCGCACCTTCACCTATTCCGGAACCATCTGAGCTATCATCAAAGGGACGTGTCATGCCATTGGACGATTCGATGCCCATTCGGTAGTAATCCTTGTCCAGAGGAAGCACATTCAGTTTTACGCCTCCTGCCAGCGCCATGTCACACTCACCCAAACGAATGGCATTACAGGCATGATGGACTGCAACCAGAGATGAAGAACAGGCCGTGTCCACCACCATACTCGGTCCTCTCAAATCAAGAAGGTATGATAGACGGCTGGGTAAAATGCAAGACAAATTGCCTGTGACCGAGATCGGCAAAGACTGTGGTTCCACATCATGAATCATTTCTTTATACCGATAACCTTCCAGATCCGAGACCAATCCCACATATACTCCTGTGTTGCTGCCCGCCAGCTTCTCACTGGTATATCCTCCATCTTCAAAAGCGGCCCAAGCCGTCTCCATAAAGATACGTTGGGCCGGATTCATCAAACTGGCTTCTTTCGGTGTAAATCGAAAAAAAGGATAATCAAAGGTATCGATATGTTCCAGATAAGAACCGTCCAAGTATTGGGCATCTTCACCAGTGTTCATTTTACGAGAGATATAATTATCGGCATCCTGGCGTCGCTGCTCCGGCAGATCCCTCGTACAATCCAGACCATGTAACAAGTTATCCCAGAATTGTTCCGCATCATCTGCCAAGGGCATACGAACACTGAGTCCAACGATGGCGATATCACCCGGACGGATGGCAGTTGTAGTTGGGGCTGGAGGCGTCTGACCAGACGACTCCGTCTGATTGGTGTCACGAATACCCAGTTCACTGAAATCCATCAGTTTGTTTTTCATTATTTATCCCCTTTCAGCCGCTGGGCGGAGACTTTCAAACACTTTGGCAAGCATTTGATCATAGGTTCTGAAAAAAAGATTCCATTGAATGGTGTTCATTCGGGGTTTGCAATACATCGTTACCAGCATATTTCGTTTTTCATTTTGAATTTCACAGATGACATCAAACAGCTCCTCCAGCGCCACCCTGCCTCCACTGACATAATCAGCCTCATAGAATAGCGGACGAATGGCGACATGTTGTGATTTCATACCTGTTCTAACCAGATCCTGGATATGGTGACCAGGCTGTTCGTCTGCTGTATGTAAAGCTTGTTTCGCTATAACAAACAACTCATTAAAATCCTGTACCTCTTGCACATCCAGCGAAATGGAACTGATATGGTTCATTCGATAAATCAGTGTATAGACCGTAAGTTGTGGCTGATTGCCAATCTCCGTCAACAGATATGCGAACAAAGACCACAACCATTCCACAGGCGTGCAACCTGCAATTCTGGATAAGTCTCTGATTTCATTAAAGCGATCCTTCTCGATCCTGAATTCATATCGATGGTCTTGAAGGACCTGTCCTGTATTCTGCATGTAATCCAACGGAACAGGATAGGCTTCCAGTTCCATGCCTTCCTGATCTGCGATGAATTTCGCAAGTCTGGAGATCGTAGGATAGGCAAACATATTGGTTAACGTAATTTGAGCTGGATATAATTTTTCAAGTTGATTATAGATCTGAGCAAGAAGCAGCGAATCACTCCCCAAGTCAAAAAAGTTAATCGTGGTGGTGACTCCCGCATCGGCTCCCAGCACCACATGAAATACGTCCAGAATGGTTGCCTCCAGCTGTTCTATTGGTGTAATTTGCCGTTGATTCATTGGACACCTCACCTCCGTATAGGATCTACTCCATATAACTTGTTAATGTCTGATTGATCATGCTGGTAACCCGATGCATACTGCCTTCGAATAAATAAAAATGCCCCCCTTTGTATATCCGGGCGGCACTTCCTTGTTCCGTATAACCTCTCCAATGTTCTGCACAATCCAGAATGTAGCCCTCATCCTCTGCTCCGTTCAGTATCGTGATATCACATTGCAGTTTATAAGGCTTCTCTTCGTAAGTATACGTCTCATTCATCTCCAAATCCTTACGTAATATGGGGATGAACATATCCATAAGTTGCTGGTTCTCAAAGAACTCATCCGGGGTACCGCCCATTTCCTTAATGCGGTCTATGAACTGTCCTTCGGGCAAATGGTAATAGACCTGGTCTTTTTTATAATCCGGTGTCTCTCGCCCCGAGAAAAACATGTGTATGGGTTTCCTGAACTGCTCTTCATGCATTTTGTTATACAGTTCATAGATAATCAGACTTCCGAGACTATGTCCAAATAGAGCATATGGCTCCTCATCTGGCAAATCGCGATATATATAATCAAATACATCATCTACACTTTGCTGAATACTCTCATAGAGCGGCTTAGAGAATTTCAATCCACGTCCTGCAAGTTCAACAGGGTTCAGCACAATGGACTCGGATAACCCCTTTTTCCATTTGTTATATATTGATGCTGACCCTCCTGCATAAGGGACACAATATAATCGCATCTTGGCCATATAATCTCCTCTCCACTTACACGACTTCTCCCCATCTGATTGCTGTAGCGCAATAATACGTTCCAGCCCCAGCCCCAACCAACACGACACGGTCACCCGTTTTCAGTGCCCCTTGATTCACAGCCTCGGTCACCGCAATTGGCAAGCAAGCATTAGAGGTATACCCGTATTTTTCCATCGTCATATAGGCCTTTTCTTGTGGGATACCCAAGGCAACGGCCAGTTCTCTAATCAGATTACTGTTTGTTTGTGGGAAAATAAACAAATCTACTTCCCCCATATTCCATTTTACTTTGCGCAAAAGACGGTTCACGAGCCGCGGAATACCTCTGACCAATTGTTCATATAAATATCGACCATTGGACGTATAGACGGAAGCAGATCCATCAGAAATGTGTCCATAATGAACAGGCAGTGTTCCATAACTGATATCTTCCATATTCTCGTGATGCATAATTCCGTTCAGAAAAACGCTGTGATAGGAATCATTCTCATCTAATTCCTGTAAGACAAATGCCCCTGCTCCGTCTCCTACACTGGAACACGCTGCTCGATCCTGCCAATCAGTTACTTTCGAGTAGGTATCTGCGCCGATGACTAGAATATTGCTTATATCTTCTTCAGCCTGGAACGTATAATACGCATTCAATAATCCATAGCTGAACCCGGCACAACCCGCGCGGAGATCCAGACAAATGGCTTGGTCCGCTCCGAGCTTTTCCTTCACGAGAGCCGACGGATGAGGTATTAAACGATCCGGTGTGAACGTCGCCATAATGATCATATCAATATCCTCGACATCAATCGAAGCCTGTTCTATAGCTTGTCTCGCAGCTTCCAATGCCAAATCGCTGGTGTACTCATGCTCATGCGAAATTCTTCGTTCACGGATTCCGAGATTATGGTAAATCCAGTCCGCATTTGCGTTAATGTTCATAGCCTCCAGCCCCTGATTCGTTAACACGGATTCCGGCACATACATGCCAATACCCCGAATGGTCATTTTTCTCATGCATCACGTCTTCCTTTCCTGAATCTAAGGTGAGTAGCCCTCTCTGAAAACTATAAAAAATTTTTGAAGACAACAAAAAAACAGTTCAGCAGCTTACTCGCGCTGTACTGTCTCAGGAATACCTTTTTCAACAAAATGTAGTCAGGACCACTCCTAACTACACAGCTTCGCCCTGTTGATACACGTTGTGTATTTCAGAGTTTATGCATATGACTCCTTTGGTTGCATAATGTGCCTAAGCTTCATTCTGCTCCTCCGGTTTTGGTTGTCGTATGTGACCATAGCATATCTGAGTACATTATCATTTTTCTTGTTTTGCATATAAAATTTCAACACCCAAATCAACTAATCTGGGTTTATCATTACCTGTTAGGTGAAGCCATATCTTTGCTCTGCGCGTATGTCTGTCAATCTTCTTAATGATGCCTTCGTGTCCCATCAACGGGCCATCTAACACCACAACTTTGGTATTTTCCATATATACGGTTGAATAATCGATAATATCTTCCGGATTGATGAGGTTTAGCAATGTGGTCATTTCATGATCCGGGATTGGCGTGCAGCTTGCGTTAGTTCCCAGCATTTTAATGATATGAGGAATAGAACAGATTAAGTGGTAAGTTTCGGCGGTCATGTTGACTTGAATTAATACATAGCCAGGAAAGACCTTTTTGGTGCAGGCTTCAAAAATACCTGATTTCTTCTCCGGAACTTTTCTCTTGGGGACTAAAACTCGAATGGAGGTTCCTAGATACATATGTAGGTATTTCCTAATGACTTCTTCGCTTCCTGTGTGTACAAACAATGCGTACCAGTTCATGGCATCATCCTCTGATTAACAAATTAGCCAAGCGGAAATATACATATACATAAGAAAGAACAAAGACCCCAATTTTCAATTTGTGTAATAAAATGTATTTTATTTGTTGTAAGTATCTTAACTCATGACTTTTGGAACGTCAATGCTATTAATTCAATTTTATGTAAAATAACCTTACAATTCACATAAAACACTCACATTTTGTCTGATATCCAACTCCGGGACGTTACTCGTCTCCATTGTAACCAAAAAATCACTTACAGCATCAAGCATCTGTAAGTGATTATTATTCCATCCTTATACTATTCAAACAGGTCCAAACGAAGACGTTTCAAACTTGTATGTTTGATGTACCACTGGCCGTCGATTTTGACAAAAGTTTCGTGGTAATGCCCAAATCCGTGGAATGATTTGTTCTCATTGCCCTCCGGGAACGTGACCCAATCTTCCATTGGGGAGATGACCTTTGCTTCGTTCTCAGATACAAATTCAACTTCGGCGCTATGAACATGGTGCACGGTTACGGCAACATCCACCAGATCACGGAATACTTGTACGATCGTATCACGGCCTGTTAATACCGGAATTGGATTGCCTTCTGTGCTGAAATCGGCCACTGCATCCGGAGCAAACACATCACTCAAGGTATCCCACTGTTTCGTATCAATATAGCGGCAATAACGTGCCTTGGTATTCCGAATGTTTTCAAGCGCGAGCAATTGTTCCAGTCCTGTGATCGTTGATTGGCCCATGTGTTGTCCCTCCAGAGATGTAAAATGTGATGTAAGATTAGGATCATGTATGTATGCATACTATACCTTCCTTATTGTACCATTCGCCTTCTATTAGGTACAACGATACAAAAAAATCTTTCCTTACCTCTCACGAGGTTGAGGAAAGATCTGGATATACCTATGTGGCAGACGAGTTAACCACGTCGATTGAAGCTTCACTTCTATCTGCAAGTTACAGGGAATGTGCACCCTTCATCTGGGAAGCCAGTTCTGACATTTTTTTATTGTTCAAAAAACTTTCCATCTCTTCTTCCGCCTGCACCATCACCTGCTGGATCAAACAGCCTGCGTTATGATTCTGGGAACATTCGAACAGGGACGCCTGACCTTCAATCGCATGAATGATCTCCAGGAAAGAAGGATCCGGATTTTTACGACTAAGCCGGTAGCCACCATTGGCGCCAGAAGTTGATTCGATCATGCCCGCCTTAACCAATTTGGTCAATATTTTGGACAGATAGGTTGGGGATACCTTCTGCAATTCTGCAAGTTGGTGTACACTAACCAGCTGTTCGGGGGCAGTACTTACAAGATGAAGCATCGTATGCAAAGCATAATTTGTCGCTTTTGAATATTTCATGAGGGCACCTCATTATACACGGATTTAATTTATCCATAATAGACTTGATTGAGCTCTGTGTCAAACCACTATACCTCAAGCACTGGCAACATCGAAAAGATACGGGTTAATTGTGATACAATCCGCGATAATCCGTAGGTGTCATCCCCTCATGGACCATGAACTGGCGGTTAAAATAACTGGCATTGGGATACCCGGCTTCCTCCGCGATTTGTCCAATGTTGGCCGTAGGCCGTTCGAGTAACCATTGCTTCGCCATCTGTAGTCGTGAACGAGTGATAAATTCCATGGGCGTCATCTCCACAGCACTCTTGAACATTTTGCAAAAGTAATACGAACTCACACCTGCGAGATCCGCCCAATCCTGTAACAGGAAAGGTTGACAGGCCTCCTGCTGCATCTGTGGAAGAAGTGCAAGAACCCGACTCTCCGCCTTACTTGTGGTACGTGTGCTCTTTAAAGGTACTGCATGCTGCACGAACTCGGCAAGTACGGCATAGGTCAGTGTGGATAGCTGGGCCGGACGCAGCATGGTGTTCTGTTCCGCTTCAGTGAGCAAGGCCAGATGAGCTTCTTCCCAAGAGCTGCGTTGCCGCAGTGTCCACAATAGATTGCGATGTAACCCCCGCTCGATCATATAATCATGCAGACGTTCACCATAAAAATGAACCCATCGTACATCCCATGGATCATCTTCACTACTATAATAATGCTGCCGTTGCTGCGGGAAATAGAGAAACGCCTGACCTGCGCGAAGCTCATGTACCACCCCGTCCACTTCCACATATCCCTTGCCCGAAGCGACGTAGTGAATATTAAAGTTGTTCAGTGCGCCGGCCTCACGCAACACGGCATGCTGGACGTGGTCCATATAATGTCCAACGGACTCGGGATAACAAAAATATGGAATATCCTGCAGGGTAAGCAATACGGTTTGTCTCATCATAGCCGGTTCTCCTTGATCAACAATATTGTGTTAACTAACTTCAATATATTATCATTTTAATTCATTGGTCTATTCTTTATAATCACAATATACATTTATGCACAGGAGGATACAACACATGAATTCAGTTCAAAAATTGCGTTGGGGCATTCTTGGTAGCGCTAGCATTGCTGTGGAATCCGTCATTCCAGGCCTGCAGCAATCCGAGTTAAATGAAGTAACCGCGATTGCCAGTCGAGACGAAGATAAAGCCAAACAGACGGCCGAACAACTTGGCATCGACAAGGCTTATGGCAGTTATGAAGCTTTGCTCGCTGATGATTCCATTGATGCCGTATATATCCCACTGCCGAATCATCTTCATCGGGAATGGACGATTCGGGCTGCTGAAGCAGGCAAACATATTTTGTGCGAAAAACCACTGGCTCTGACAGAACAGGAAGCTCAGGAGATGGTTCAAGCTTGTGCAGATGCAGGTGTGCATCTGGCTGAAGCATTCATGTACCGCCATCATCCAAGATATGAGCAGATCCGAGATATCATTGCCAGCGGTGAGATTGGTGAGATTCGTGGTATGCACAGCGCATTTTCATTTAATAACTCCAATGCATCCGGCAATGTCCGCTTTCGGCGGGATTGGGGCGGAGGTGCACTGTATGATATCGGATGTTATTCCATCAGTGTAGCACGTCTGCTGCTTGGTCAAGAACCAAGTGCAGCCACTGTTATTGGCATGTTCTCCCCACAGCATGATCAAGTCGATATGATGGCTTCCGGACTGCTGGAATTCGATAATCACATCGGCGTGACGTTTGACAGCAGCATGTGGGCAGCCTTCCGCAACACATTGGAGGTATTGGGATCCGACGGTATTATTGAAGTCCCTTCGGCATTTATCAGCGGACAGGACCGCAGTTCCAACTTCTATGTAACGGCTGGTGGTGAACGCAGAGAGATTGAAGTCCCGCAAGTGAACCACTACTCTCTACAGGGAGATGATATGGCACGTGCTGTACTTCAGGGCAAGGATCTGCGCTTCGCCCCTTCCGATGCGGTAGCTAATATGAAAGTACTGGAAGCTTGCCTTCGTTCAGCGGAAGAACGTACACGAATTACACTATAATTGAGAGGATGAACTGACTTATGGAATATATCGAAATTGCTGGTACAGGTAAACGTGTCTCCCGATTGATTAAAGGAACCGATTATTTCGTGCATAATGCCTACGATAAAGCAGCTACGAACATGGATGCTTTTCTGTCGATTGGCGGTAACACTGTAGATACAGCACATATTTATTGTGGTGGACAGAGTGAAGAAGTCCTTGGTCGTTATATGAAAGAACGTGGTAACCGTGACCAGATCGTCATTCTCACCAAAGGCGCACATCATGACCAGAATGGGCCACGTGTGAACGCTGATGCCATCCGCAGTGACTTGATGGAAAGTCTGGAGCGTCTTCAGACAGATCACGTAGAGATGTATGCCTTGCACCGCGATGATCCCAATACCCCTGTCAGTGTTATTCTTGAAGCACTGAACGAACATATAGAATCCGGTAAAATCGGCGCAATTGGCGCCTCCAACTGGACTTGGCAGCGGCTCGAGGAAGCCAATGCGTACGCTGCGGCAAATGGCCTGAAGGGCTTCACCTTCAGTAGTCCAAATCTCAGTCTCGCCAAAGCAAACGAACCGTTCTGGGAAGGCTGTGTGTCAGCAGATGCAGAAACGCTGGCATGGCATGAGCAAACCAAACTACCATTGCTATCCTGGTCCTCTCAAGCGCGTGGTTTCTTCACTGGAAGATTCACACCTGAAGTTCGGGATAACGAAGATCTGGTGCGTGTATTCTACAGTGATGACAACTGGGAACGGTTGCATCGGGCTGAACAATTGGCTAATTCGAAGAAAACATCACCCATTCAGATTGCACTCGCTTATGTATTGAATCAAACGTTCCCAACCTGCGCCCTGATCGGTGCCCAGAATCAGGCAGAACTGCTCTCCTGTGACGAAGGGTCACGCATCACGCTAACCCGCGAAGAACTAGATTGGCTGGATCTGGGTAGTGAAGTGAAGCCATTCGTTTAGACTTCATGTCTAGCACTGGAAGGCTGGCCCGACTATTACTGAAATAAATTTACACCGATATCAGGTAAAGGACTGGCTCTCCCGCATTTTAGCGGAGTGGTCAGTCCTTTTCTAGATGACACTTAACCATTTAACTACTCTATCCAGCTATGACATCATAGAACCTATAATCAAAGACCTTATACATACACATTTAATGGAATTATTTTACATCAAAATAAAAAATATGGTATAGTTGGTATAAAATTGAACAAAGAAAAGAGGCCATTATGAAAAAAACCATTATACTAGCCGTTGCGTTCTTCATGTTCCTGCTCTCCGTTGCCCCTTCAACGTTTGCTGCTGGAGATCGTTTAACGACGCGCGAAACCTTTAACATTGCTGTAAGTCCGCTGGTATCCAGCAATCTTGCGTATGCCTTGTATTTTACTCCAAGTGGAGACATTCAACTGCGGAACGTTCGCTCACACAAAATTTTATGGAACACCAACACCAAAAATCTGAACATATTCCAGTTCAGAATTGATCAATACAGTGGCAAGCTCACTCTAACGGATGTTAATAAGACTCCCTATTGGACGTCAGATAATAAAGCATGGGCAACGGCATGGTATGGACAAGGTAATGAACCCGCAAACCTGAAGGGTGACCTTCTAATCGTTCAAGAGGATGGAAACCTGGTCCTTTATAACACCGTGAATCTGGATAGAGGTTGGTATCCTGTCTGGGCTTCAAATACAACTGGACAATAGATTGCGATCTTTAGAGCCGCATTAAGATGCGGTTCTTTTGGTTTGATAAGATAATACCAAAAAAAAAATTAAAACAAGGGGCTGATTCCTGAGATACGAACAGGAATCAGCCCTTTGTTGAGCATTATCGATATCATAGATATAGAACGCTATCTCATCATCACGATTACAGTTTAACGATCTGACCTGTTTTCTCGGATTCGAATGCTGCCAAGATCACTTGCAGAGAACGCAAGCCCTCTTCCCCGGAAATCGCTGGAGGTGTTTGAGTGGCAATCGACTCTACAAATGCGTCAATCACACCACTCGGCACTTGTTTCTCGTTGGTAGCCATGGCACCAACTTTGTACGTCTCAACTGTACCATTGGTCAGCTCAACGATAACTTCATCGCCTTCCACTGTTCCGATCTTCATAACACCATTCTCGCACCACAGCACTGTACTGTTGTCTCCAGCTCTGTATTGTGTCCAGCTCGCTACGAGCGTTCCGATCGCTCCGCTCTTCATACGCAGCAAACAAGTTGCGTTATCGTCAACTTTAGTGCCTTCCTTGTGCAGTGTGCTGATGAAACCAGCTACTTCAGATACTTCATCATTGAGCAAGTAACGGATGAAGTCTGATTTGTGCACGCCCAGGTCGCCCATAGCGCCCATAATCGCTTCTTCTTTACGGAAGAACCAGCTTTCAGCTCCGTCCACACTCCATCCTTCCGGACCCGGGTGACCAAATGATGTACGGAAATTCAGGACTTTACCGAGTTTGCCGGATTCGAGAATTTCTTTTGCTTTTACGTGAGGAGGCATCAAACGCTGGTTGTGTCCAACCATCAAATACACGCCATTTTTCTTGGCAGCTTCGATCATTTGCTCGCCTTCTTCAGTGGATACTGCCATTGGTTTCTCAACTAATACATGCTTGCCTGCATTTGCAGCAGCAATCGCCATTGGCGCATGCAGATAGTTTGGTGTACACACACTAACGGCATCCACCGTCTCGTTTGCAAGCAATTCTTCGTAACTGGAATACGCTTTACCGCCGTAAGTCTCGGCCATCTTCTCCGCACGCTCCACAATCGGATCGGCAAAAGCGACAAGTTCTACGTTCTCATTGGCAGCGTACTCTGGAATATGTCTGCGCTCGGCAATGGCTCCACAGCCGAATACAGCAACTTTAATTTTACTCATGTACATAAGTCTCCTTTGACAAATAGATTAGCATTTTTCATGGTCCGATGGTCCATTAGAATTGATTCAGGTAGTTTTCTTTCAACCAGTTGTAGCTGTTGGATACGCTCTCAAGCGGAGGGTTCTGACATACGTCTTGCTCCACGATCAGCCATTCCACGCCTGCATTCGTAGCGCCTTCAATAACAGCTGGCAGGTCAACCGAACCTTGTCCCAATTCCAGTGTTTTCATCTGGCCCTGTTCGTCTTTGCTGAAGTCCTTCAGATGAAGCAGCGGCAAGCGGCCCGCATATTGTTTAATATACTCGATCGGATTTTGTCCCGCAAATTGTACCCAACATACGTCCATTTCCACTTTTACCGCTTCCGGTGATGTTTGAGCGAACATGGCATCAAAGGCATTGGCATCGCCAACCTGGCCATGGAATTCAAAGTCATGGTTATGGTATCCGAAGATCAAACCTTGTTTCGCTGCTTCAGCTCCATATTGTTGTAACTCAGCGAATAGCTTGGTCCAACCTTCTGCATTCTCAGGACGATCTTCTGGCATCAGGTAAGGACAAATGATATATTGTGCACCAATTGTTTTCAGGTAATCGATTTGTTTTTGCAAGTCTTCGCGCATCGCATGTAATGAAACGTGGCTGCTGAATCCTTTCAGTCCAAGTTCATCTAGTAGCGCTTTCATTTCCTCAGCTGGAATATCGCCATATCCGGCAAACTCCACACCTTCATATCCAAGGGCCGCTACCTTACGCAACGTACCACGAAAATCTGCTGCAGTTTCATCACGGAGTGTAAACAATTGCAAACCAATATTAAGTTTTTTCATGTAGGATACACCTCTGTTCTCAAATTTGCTTTCATTGCTCTATCTGGTATCATCCTAACGCAAAACAGGCTAGAATGAACATATACAATATAGTCAGAACATGAACTATCTGATCAAATTTTATTTCCATCATTTTGCATCAATTGAATGTAGCCCATTTGAATGCATGCAGGATGTACATATTGGGGGATTTTATCTTTGGATACGTTAGAGACATCTGTACTGATCTGTGACTACTCATACCACTATAAAGCGTTCACTCATAATATGAAGGGCGAGCTGCAAACCTATCTGTTCCGTCTGCAGACCGAAGGCTCGTGCAAAGTGTATGTACAGGATGAAGAATTCAGGATGACTAGCGGGGATTTGCTGCTCTTAAAGCCTGGTGACGACTATCATCTCGTTGTCGATGAACCACATAAGGAAGGACGTTTGTCCAGCGGAGATTATTATCTGTTCTGCGAGGGCAGCTGGATCGAGAACTGGTGGAAACGGCAGCATCGATCTACCGTGAGCCGAATTGGACTGGATGACAAGCTCATCAGCCTGTGGAGAAATATGTTACTTGAGAAACGTCGCGGACCTCTTGAGGAAAATGCGGAGCTAAAGGATGCGTTACTACGCGGATTATGTCTTTATATCGACCGGGCAATTAAAGAAAATATTCAGACCGATCGGGCAGTTTCCTCTGCGCTGAAGTTAAAACGTTTTATTGAGGAGCATGCCACGGTTACGTTCAAGCTTGATGAAGCGGCTCGTTATGCGGGTCTCAGCCTGTCACGTGCAGTCCGTTTATTTAAGGAGCACTACAATCAGACCATGATTCAATATGCGATTGAGATCCGTTTGAATGCGGCATTGGAACGAATGAAATACAGTGAAATGACACTGGAGCATATTGCCGAATCCTGCGGTTTTGCAAGTTACTCCTATTTCCACCGGGTATTCCGGGCACACTTTGGTGTGTCTCCGGCGGAATATCTCAAATCCAAGCAGCATGAGCCTATCGATGATCTGGAGCATGTATGATGTTCAGTATCAGAAACCCATGACCTTAAAGAGGTTCATGGGTTATTTTGATACATTGAACTGTAATCAACTTTCAGTACGACTGGAAGTCAGAATGTTTTTTTATAAGAATGAAGTTCACTTCAATATTTTTTCATGTGACTCCCACAGAACAAGACTGTACAATTATAGAGACAGTTTTTTTACAAATTCATACATATCCATTAAATCCATATCTATCATACTGGAGCGATACATATGCTAACCCACCCGCGCAAAGTCCTCATCATTGAGGATGAATCAGATATTTCGCGCATTCTGCGAGATTATTTAACCAAAAATCAATATGAAGCCGCCGTGGCAGCCACTGGACAAGATGGACTTCAGATTATGGAGCTTATTCAACCAGACTATATCATTCTGGACATTATGCTTCCGGACATGGACGGGATCGAGATCTGTCGAGAGATCAGAAGGCGCAACAATATCCCCATCCTCATTCTAAGTGCCAGAGGCAGTGATACCGATAAGGTACTTGGTCTTGGCTTTGGAGCAGACGACTATATGACCAAGCCCTTCTCGCTGAGCGAATTGTTAGCACGAATTAATGCCCACTTCAGGCGTTATGACAGTATGACATCCGTTGGAGACAGAACAGATCTGTTGCATCTTGGAAACCTGGTGATTGATAAAAAAGCCTATAAAGTTACATTAAACGGATCGGAAGTTTCTCTGTCTGCCAAGGAATTCGAATTACTTCATTACTTGGCAAGCCATAAGAATCAGGTATTCTCCAAAGCCCAGTTGCTCGACGCCATCTGGGGATATGCAACCTACGGTGATGAAAATACCGTAACCGTATACATTCGCAGACTACGTGAAAAGATTGAGGCAGATGCCTCGCATCCGACCGTTCTGAAGACGGTATGGGGTGTCGGTTACAAATTCAATTACGAATAAGTGAGATTGGAGGCACCCACATGTCATTGAACAGCTGGTCCAAACGCTGGTTGTTAACAACACTTGGGCTTCTCATTATTATCGTTTTAAGTATCCTTGCACTGTCGATGATGCTGTTACAAGATCGAAATTCAGGCGAATCCAATCTGTCCCTGAATCAGGTTCGACTCAAGGTCAATCCAATCTTACTCGCTTTGGAGCAAAATTATCAGCATCTTAATGAACAAAATATTCGTGAAGACATACGTTCCACCGCAAGAGAGACCGGGGTTCTGCTTACCTATCTAAACTTGGATGGAAAAGCCATTCTGTCCTCCGACCCCACCTCTGAAGGGACGCAAGTTAATCTGCGTACAGCTCTTCATTATGATCTGCATCATGCCACTCAGGCCGCGGATGGTAACGATTGGCTTGATATGGCGTTTCCTGTGATGGACGGACCCACGGGAAGTCAGATCGGCAATGCCATCTTTTCCATCCCCCAAGCCATGGTTACGGTTCAGCAATCGATGACTTTTCCGGTTATATTGATTAGCGCACTCCTGCTCCTGTCACTGATTCTGAGCTTATTTCTATTCTGGATGAAACGAAAACTGGACAAACACCTGCTCTCTCCCATCCATCAATTGAAGCAACATGCGGAATCCATGCTTAAAGGCAATTATGAAGAAAAAATCCAGTACAACCGGAACGATGAATTGCTCGAAGTATATGCCATGTTTGATCTCATGCGCACGGAGATTAAACATATGAGCGAGCAGCGTATTCAGCAGGAACAAGCACAAAAAGAACTCATCACCAATATATCTCATGACATTAAAACACCAATTACCACGATAAAAGCATACATAGAAGCTATTGAGGAAGGACTATGCAACGATCAGGAGACGCTGATGGAATATATGGGAGTGATGCGAACCCATACGGATAAAACAGCCCGCCTTGTGGAGGATCTGCTAGTTCATGCACTTCAGGAATTGGGGCAAATTTCGGTGGAAACCCGTGAGTTGTACAGTGGGCCTATACTGGAGACGATGTTGAAACCTATTGAACATGTTGTCCTAACAAAGGGGCTTATCTATAAAGGACCCAACTACATCCCCAATGTGTTAATCGCTATCGACCCCACTCGAATTGAACAGGTGATCTCCAATCTTGCCGCCAATGCCCTCAAGCATACAGCTCCAGGAGACACGATACGTATAGATATGGAACTGGAATCTGAGCATTTGAATGTGACGATTGCCGATTCGGGTCAGGGAATACGTGTACAGGACATGCCGTTTGTTTTTCAGCGTTACTTCAGAGGCCAGGCGAGTCATGCAGAACAACGTGTTCAGGAAGGTACAGGGCTGGGCCTTTCTATCTGCCAAAGCATTATTGAAGCACATGGAGGCCATATTTCCTTTACTAGTAAAGAAGGACAAGGTACAACCTTCCGGTTCTATCTGCCGATCTGCTGAGCCCACACTCAACAGCTGTAATACTTTATTCATAATTTGATAAGGCTTCCTCAACATCCCTCCTCTAGAATAAATCCTATATTGCACTCGGGAGTGATTCGAATTGTCCAAAAAGGTGATTATCCGTGCACAGAATCTGTGCAAAACGTACAACAGCGGAAGTGAACAACATCATGCCATCCGTAATGTTGATCTTGATATCTATGAAGGGGAATTCACGGTCATCATGGGTAACTCTGGCTCTGGCAAATCAACCCTCTTATATCTGCTAAGCGGACTGGATCAGATTACAGCAGGTGAGGTCTATTTTCGCGACCAGCGGATTGACGCTTACAGTGAACGTCAAATGTCCGATTTCCGCACCCGCCGGATCGGTTATATCTATCAAAGTATCAATCTGGTCCCAGACCTTTCCATCAAAGAGAACATTGCTTTACCGGGATATATTGCAGGAAACAAAAAGAAGGACATCCTATCCCGCGCTGCTGAGCTGATGAATGCCATGGATATTGATGGACAGCGTAACCGCCTCCCATCCCAAACTTCCGGAGGACAGCAGCAACGAGCTGCGATTGCACGGGCTTTGATCAATTCGCCGGATATCATTTTTGCGGATGAACCGACCGGAAGCTTAAATATGGAACATGGCACAGCCGTTCTCGATATCCTTACAGATATTCATCGAAAAGGACAGTCTGTTGTTATGGTGACGCATGATATCAAGGCCGCCTGTCGGGCAGATCGCCTGATCTATATTCAAGACGGCAAGATTGGCGGAATCCTTGAGTTTGACACCTATGACGAACATCAAATTCAGGATCGTGAAGCGATTATCTTCGCTTTGGTTACGGGGAAGGAATAACGATGGCAGTCATGTTTAAACTTAGCTTGTCGTATCTGAGTAGGAACAAAATACAAAATGCGCTGATTGCGCTGCTCCTGCTACTCTCGACAGTTCTTGTATCTACAGCTATTGTCATTCTGGCGAACACAGGCAATCAGTTTTATGAAATGCATACCCGAACCCATGGATCTCATCAGATCCTGACGTTTGAAAAAGGACTGAATGACCCTGACGCTGTGCACAACTGGTGGGCTTCTCAGGATGGAGTTCAGGTGTCTCCTTTGCTAACGTATCGTACATTGTCAGGCATCATTTTGAATGAAACTCACATCCCTAACATCTACCTGTATATGTTTAATACGCCTCCGCCGCCATGGGGTGTGGATGAACTAATTTTCTCAAGCGGGACGCCCGACACAGTTCCCGAACAAGGCTCAGTCTGGATTCCAACGTCCATGGCGAATGCTTATCATATTTCGGTAGGTGATACCATTGGCTTCAAAACCGGCTCAAGCACACTCGAATTGAATGTATCGGGCATTGTCATCGATGTACCATATGGGGCACCCTTCTCCAATACAGCACGGGTCTGGATGAATCCTACCGATTATCAACATGATCTCGCTACACTTGCTGGCAACGAGAATCGTATGATGGGCATCCATTTTAACGATTACAGCATGAATTCGGTGTATTGGGAACGGTACAATCGTGAGACAGGTATTCCGTTTCTGGAATCCAAAATGGAGTTCGAGGCCATTGCCTCTTTTTATCTGATCATCAATCAGGTTATTGGATTCATCATGATATTCATGGGTGTTGTCATGCTCTCTATCGCCCTGATGACCATCGGATTTACGATTGCGGATGCCATCCTGGCCAATTACAGAACGATAGGAATCCTCAAATCACTAGGTCTGACTTCCCGAAAAACGATAGGCACCTATGTTATTCAATATGCATTGATATCCATCGTAGCCATTATCCCAGGACTTGCACTCAGTATATGGATATCCAAATGGATCATTAATATTTCTGTATCCTCTCTTCGAGTGGGGAATCAGAACATTCCAGTCCAAGGATTGGATGCGGCCATACTGGCCGGCGTACTACTATTTACTCTAGTGATTCTGTTCACTGTGTTATATGCCAAAAAGGCACGCAGCATACAGCCCGTGCAGGCTATTCGGTATGGTATGTCGGAGACAGATCACAGCCGGATGGCTGGCAAAATGAATTCGCCATTGGCGCACTGGATCGGGTTCACACGACTGCCTGTGACCGCCGTGCTTGGATTCCGACATGTGTTCAAAAACACCAAAAGCTCTGTTCTAACAATCCTGCTGACTACCATGGCTTCCTCCGTACTAGTTTTGGGGTATGTTCTGCTGACCAGTATAAACGGAATTGAACAGACCGCAGCTAAATGGGGGTATGACAATGCCAATATCGCAACAGTCGTAGTGAACAAAAGTAACTTCCCCAAGGCTGAACTAAAGCACGTGTTAGCGCAGGATTCGAGGATCAGCAATGTAGGCTGGCAAGGGAACACAACGGGTGTAATTAGCCCGGAGTCTTTGGCAGCAGTAGAGGGCCAATCCATCAGTCTCAACTTGAGTGTACTGGACGGGAGTTATCAGGAACTTGGATTCGAAACGTTAAAAGGGGTTAACCCACAACATGCGAATGAAATTGCCATTGGTGTAAGTGTAGCCAAAACATCAAATAAAGATCTCGGTGATCTTATCGATATCTATATTGAAGGAGAAAAGCGTACATTCCTCATCACAGGCATCTATCAGGCGTTCGCCAACATGTCTGTTTCAGGCAGAATCACCATTGATGCCATGAGAAGTGTGAACCCGGATTATAGTGAATTTGATGTTATCTTCATCAATGTGAACGATATGGCACAAGCGGGTAAGGTTGCCTCGGAATTAAATGAGCAATTTAAAGATTTTGCTTCGGTAGTCACTCAAAAGACTTTGCTTGATTCGGTTTACGCGGAAGCCGCTAACATCCTGATCTATCCGATGAGCCTGATCGGATTGCTGTTTATCATTGTGACGTTCATCATTATTTTCAGTACCTGTAGAATCAATATCCGTAAAGAAAGCAGAACGTACGGGATATACAAATCGCTGGGAATGACATCTCGCCAAATCCGGTTGTCGCTCACCATGGGAATGTTCATACTGTCCTCCGTGGGAGCCATACTGGGTATTTTCGTCGGCGTATACCTGCTGCCTCTTCTACTCGAAATGGTCCTTTCCGGTTATGGTATCGTACAGCTTCCACTGATCCTGCATTGGGGTGGAATGGTACTGTTCACCTGTCTAAGCATCATTGCAGCCAGTCTTGGCTCGTGGTTCTCTTCGAGAATCATTCGGGAAGCATCGCCACGTATACTGGTTATCGAATAATGTAATCAGAATGCCTTAACACAATAAAACAAGCCCTTCCATACCTCTATAGGATGTGGAAGGGCTTGTTATCATGATATGAACTAATTCCGCCATTTCTTCGCAAGTGCACCAATCTGATGTGGCGTAGTACGGCAGCAGCCGCCAATAATTTGCGCGCCCGCAACAACCCACTGTTTCGAAGCATCACTCATGCTGCCACAGGTACCCTGTCCGCTCCACGTCTTCGTCACTGCATCATACGTCTCACCTGAGTTCGGATACACAATAACAGGTTTGTCGCTAGCACTGCTGAGAATACCCACTGCTTCCGTCACCACTTCCATCGGAGCACAGTTCAGGCCAATCGCCGCAATCTGCGGCTCGGAGCCAAACGTCTGTGCACATACCTCAAGCGGTGTGCCCTCGCTGATGCTTGTCCCGTCTTTTAAAGAAAATGATAACCAGGCATACGCATGAGGGAACTCCTTCAGTACATCAACCAGCACCTGTGCTTCCTGCAGGGAAGGAATCGTCTCAAACGCCAGAATATCAGCACCCGCTTCAAGCAGCGCCGCCATACGTGGACGGTGAAATGCGGCCAGCGTCTCATCCGACACGCCGTAATGTCCCACATACTCTGAACCATCCGCCAGATAGGCGCCGTACGGACCAACGGACCCGGCAATAATTGGACGTGGACGAAAACTGTCTCCTTCGCGATCTACTGTACGATCTGTTATATGCTCCTCATTCTCTACGTTCTCGGAACGTACCGAAGGAGCTTCTACAAGCTGACCTGTCGAGCTTTCTCTCCCTACTAAACTACTCTGCACTTCTGCCCACACGTCATCTCTCGCCTGTACAGCCAGTTCCACCGTCTTCCGGATCAGCTCCAGTGCTGACTGTTCATCGATCCCTCTCTTACGGAAACCATCCACCGTCGCCTGATAACTGGATGTAATCGCACAGTCGGCTCCTGCTCGAAAATAATCTGCATGGACCTGAACAATAACATCCGGATTCTCAAGCAACACACGAGCAGACCATAGTGGATCATCGAGATCACATCCATGCTGTTCGAGTTCCGTAGCCAACGCTCCATCCAGAATCATGACCGGATGTTCACGAAGGATCTGTTCTATGGGGTTAGTCTGTTGTGCTTGCGTCATGTACTTGTCCTCTTTTCTTATTCACACGTTCTGTCAGATAATAAGCAGCGTAACATACTGCGATAAACGGAACCCCACAATACAGCGCAATTCGCTGTGTCGGGTCAAAGGCAATACCTATGCATGAAGCCAGGCATAATATAAATGAAACAATTGGTACCACCGGATACAGTGGTGTGCGGTAGACCAGATCTTTGACCGCATGTCCTTCCCGGATATATTGTCTGCGGAACATGTATTGGGAGGCACTGATACTCATCCATACTGCAACGACAGCCAGACCTGAAATGGAAACCAGTGTAATATACACGGTACCTGGCGCAATGATGCTGGACAGCAAAGCCAGCGCACCACCCACCATACTAATCAGAAGTGCATTCAGCGGTACTCCGCTTTTGGTCAATTTGGCAAACCACGGAGAGATCGTTCTTTTGTCAGCCAGAGACCAGAGCATACGTGAAGATGCATACAGGCCTGAATTGGCAGCAGAGAGAATCGCCGTCAGAATAACAAAGTTCATAATGTCTGCTGCATAGGGTACACCCACCCGCTCCATTACCGCTACAAACGGACTTTCCAGTACACTGGCATCCGACATGGGCAGCAAGGCCGACAAGATAATAATCGTTCCGATGAAGAAAATAACCAAACGCCACAGCGTTGTATGAATAGCCTTTGGTATCGTCTTTTCCGGGTTCTCCGTCTCACCGGCGGCAATGCCGATTAACTCGGTGCCTGAGAAGGCAAAGTTTACAGCAAGCATGGTCATCAATATCGCTGTAGCCCCATGAGGGAACCACCCGGATGCGGTAATATTCGATAGAAATGGAGCCGGTTCAGAATCCGCCATGGGAATGAACCCAAACATGGCTGCGCCACCGATAATAATGAAGATTACGATAGTCACTACTTTTACAGATGAGAACCAGAACTCGGATTCCGCAAAAAATTTCACCGTTAGAGCGTTAAACAGAAAGATCATCAGTGCAAAAACCGCGCTCCATATCCATACGTTTACCGATGGGAACCAGCGCTGCATAAGCAATCCGGCGGCTGTGAATTCGGAGCCAAGCGCAACAGTCCAGGTTAACCAGTATAACCAAGCCACCGTGTAACCTGTTGCCGGTCCGATATATTTGGCTGCATAACTATGAAATGCTCCCGTCTCTGGCATATGAACAGACAGTTCACCAAGACAGAGCATCACCAGATATACAACGATGGCTCCAATCAGATAGGACAGAATGGTTCCCAGTGGTCCCGCCTGCTGAATCGTGTAACCTGAGCTGAGGAATAATCCCGTTCCAATGACTCCTCCGAGAGAGAGCATGACCACATGCCGTGCCTGCATTTTCCGCTGAAAATGCCCTTTGTCGTTGTTGTTCTCCATACCTGCTGCTCCCCTACTTCTTCATCCAGAAAAAACAAAAAAGACCCACTCTGCCTAAAGAGTGCGCCGTTACTGACAAATAAAAACAAACGCTCCTATCTATCAGGCTTTCACCCGCTGGAATTAGCACAGTATCCTTCAGATCTGTTGCTGAGGTTTCTAAGGGCCAGTCCCTCCACCTCTCTGGATAAGAAAATGATTTTTTACTAATATAGCGATCTATCATGAATGTGTCAACAATTAAATAATATATGGCACACCTCGCTATTCGGTGGAAGACCCCGGATTCGTGATGGTGGTCTTTACCTCATAGGTGATCGGCACGGTGCTAAAAATTTTATCCCAATCGTCTTTGACTTTTTTCCATGTTTTAGGTTCTTTAATACGCAAGCTATCCCGAAAATCCGCAACATCTACTTTATAGGTATGCTGAAGTTTGTATAACAACTGTCGAATCTGTTGTTTGGCAAGTTCAGCAAATTCTTTTTCCAATTCACTGAGATACGCACCTTTTTCCTCTTCCTCGGGAGCACGCCAATCCTCCATCAACCAGCCTTCGGATTCAGTTTTCACATGGAATGAAATATCATCGCCAACCACTTTTGGAATTATTGTTGTTTTTTTCTTCTTCATTTCATATACAACAGTGAACCCCTCTTTATTGTATGTCTTCAAGATACCTCCTTTTTCTTTAGGTCTGAGCCAAGATAGCCCTTCTAGATCCGTTTGGCTGAGTTCCCCGATGAATTTGGTTGTTTTCCCATCAAAGATACTGGCACCGGAGAACTTGTCCTCTCCATTGAAGTTCAGTACATTCTGGAGCAAAAAGCTGGAACCGGATTGCATTTGTGCATCTAATTTGGAGAGTAGAACGGGGTCCAGGATTTTATTGGACAAGTATGAATTACCGGTAATACCTGTAAGATAAAATGCTGGAATCCGGGAAGGATCATCTGAAGTCAGTACATCAACAGCGCGATGATGGCTAATCAACACCAGACAGTTAGGACGAATATCGTTATCCCGAAGTACAAAATCCAGCAGCTGGTCCAGACCATACTTTTTGGCGATATCCTTGGACACAACGATAACCTTCAGATGATGTCCGATGAGCGGATGATCTCGTCTCAGTGCAAACTGACGAAAGATTTGCAGCAATGAATCTCCGGTAAGCTGTTCATTGGAATAGGACGTTTTACCAGAAGCAGGCGAACCGGATTGTTGGCTCTTTTGACTGCTGGAATTACCGGGAGCAATCTGTACCGTGGCCGTCAAATTGTTCTGCTTGGAGTACCCTCCTCCCTGATTGGCGATGTTCTCCTCAAATTCCGTCTCTTTGCCGATATCGATCCCGAGACCAACGTAGACACTTAGATCCTCTATCTCTCGACTGCTCCAACATCCGGATATCGTTAAGAGAATGCATAATACAGTGGCTAAGCGTAACAACATGCGGAATGTAATCATGCATGCTTGCCTCCTTTTTTGCGAATCAGACTTAACAACAGTAGTACCAGAGGTAAAATGCCAAACAAAAATACGGACACATTGCCTAGCATATCTCCTAGTACGAAGGTATCATCCACTGTTTTGGGTATCATTGCTGTCAGATAAATGAACGGCAGCAGGCCGTACATGATGCCTTTGATTTTTTTGGAACGAAACAAATCACGAATACCCACCGAAGCGCAGTAATGTGTAATTGCTGTAGTCGAAAAGATTTGCATAATCCAGATGACCAGCAATAAGGATTCAAAACGCTCGAATATCAGACCCTGGATTTCGAAGCTTCTTACCAAATCCAGTGTTGGCCAGGTTCGAGTTTTGATGCCATCGAGCGATAAACTGCCTATAACCATCACCACCGTGATCAAGTAGATAATAGTGGATATGAGTATCCCCCAGGTCATCGCTTTATTGCTCTTCTTCGGATTTTTCATATAGGCAGTCATGATTAACATCACCTCATAGCCCGTATAAGATAATAGTGAAGGCTTCAACCCTTGGAAAACGGGCATAATCCCATCACCGAGGACGGGTCTCAGATTGCCAATCTCGAATAGCTGATTACTAAGCAAAATTTCAATCACAAATATAATAATCGTAATCGGAAGGATGATCTCAAACACGCGTACGATAACGCCAAGCCCGCCTGAAATCATATATACACCGATCCACATGAAGACCATCACAATCACCCAGGTGGGGGTGCGTTCGAGCAGATACATCCCTGTTACTTCAGCCATAACTCTGATTTCGAATGCGGCAATAACTATGAAATACATAATCATAGACAATCCCAGTATGTAAGCAATCCAGCTGCCCGTAATCTCACGGGTGAACTGGAAGACGGTTTTCTCCGGGAATCTGCGACACAGCGTAACCAGAATAATTCCGACGCCTAAGATAATGAATCCAGATAGGATAATGGAAATCCAGACATCCGGTGTTCCGACAGCTTTGCTGGTCGTTCGAGGTAGTGTCAATATCCCGGCACCAAGCATGTAATTGACAATAATTACAACGGCCTGTGTCGTGGTTAGCTTTCCTTGGGAGCCATTCACTTTAGTTCACCTCCAGACCTTCAGTAGATGGAATTCCGTTTATTTTTTCCGATCATCATCGATCGGATTAGTCATCTTGGGACGCATTCTCATCATGTTTAGCGGAGCACGGATAACAAAATCCTTCCATTCATTCATGTGATAAGGAACGGCTGGTGCAACATAAGGTACGCCAAAGCTTGAGAGTCGTGCCAGATGTGTACACACAAGCAGAAAGAACATAACCACGCCAAACAATCCAAGTACGGCTGCGCTGAACATAGCGGCAAATCGTAGAATCCTTAGCGTTAATCCCGCACTATAGACAGGAATCGTAAAGGAAGATATGGCTGTTACCGCAACGACAATGACCAGAAATTGGCTTATTATTCCCGCTTGCACCGCTGCTTGGCCAATAATCAGACCTCCTACGATACCCATCGCTGGCGCAATCGGTTTGGGCAAGCGTATCCCGGCCTCCCTCAAGATTTCAATTGAAAGCTCCATGATGAGTACCTCAATAATTGAGGGGAATGGCACTCCGGTACGCGTTTCAATAATCGTCAATACCAGCTTGGTTGGAATAAGACCCGGATGGAACGAGATAAACGAGATATAGAGCGCAGGAGCAAGCAATGCCAGCATCGCGGCCATAAAACGCAGCACTCGCAAAAATGTTCCAGGAATCCAGCGTTCATAATAGTCCTCTGGAGACTGAAGCAACATGCTAAAGGTCACCGGTACAATTAATACAAATGGCGTTCCATCCAACAAAATTGCCACTCGGCCTTCCAGAAGGGCACCCATCACTCGGTCAGGTCTTTCCGTATTCAGTACCTGCTGAAAAGGACTCAGCGTATTATCTTCGATGAGTTGTTCCACATAACCTGATTCGAGCATTGAATCCATATCCATCTCTTCGATTCGCTTGCATACTTCTGCAACGAGATTTGGATCGGCAATATCCTGAATATAGGCTATCGCCAAATCTTTTTTGATCCGTGAACCCACTTCATACTTCTTAATAAACAGGCTCTGATCACTTCCATAACGACGTAAAATGCCTGTATTATCGCTTAATTGCTCTGTAAAACCAATACGAGGCCCACGAAGCAGTCCCTCTGACAAGGGTTCATTCATACCTCTTGTTTTGATCTTATGAGCTCCAATTAATAAAGCACCTGGCAAACCATCAACCAGCAGTGCATTTTTCCCAAACAACACACCAACTGCGAGTTCTTGGAGGGACTTCGTCTCCTCAACCAGACTGACAGGAAGTAATTGATCTTGCAGATATGCCGACAGTAAGTGTGCGTTGTCTGGATGGAGAAAACCCTCCTGCTTAAGTAGAGGAACACCTTCGAACATCAACGGTGTAATCAAGTGATCATCAACTAAGTCCTGATCTACCAGGCCTTCGGTATAGATGACCGCAGCCCGTGTATTCGTTCCCTTAATAATAAATTCTCGAATATGCACGTCTGCATTGAGTCCAAAGCTTTCTTTCACACTCGTCAGATTTATGCTGTACTTTTCGGTTATTTTAATATTGGCATAGTGGCCTGTTTCGGTCCCTTCACCCTGCCCTTTGGCTGCTGGCGAGATATCCTTCGAGGATATGGACGATGGCTTGGAACGAGAGAAGCTTCCGCGCTTAATGGCAGCATTGATCCAGCGCATGCTCAATGTAATACCAATTGGAATGATGAAGACCAAGAATGCCTGAATCCATATGGACCAATCCGGCACGTAGGATACAATTGTTGACCACATGTTCCCACCCCAACATTTCTCTGCATGACATAGCTGCAGGTATTCCCAAGTATTGTGTCCCCGTTTGATCACAATAATTCCCGTTTTTTTGAGTACTGAACGACAAAAAAACGGTTCCTGTGCAAGGAACCGCTATTACTATATATTGTTATACGATTCTGGTCACATGCTCCGCTTTGGCATCCAACAAGTGAGCTGAAGCAGCAATTGCTGTAAAATCATTCAATGCGATCTCAATCTGCTTCTGGCTCTGCTCCACATATTCTTCTACTTTTTTGGTACCACCCGTGATATTACCAATCTCCTTGGTTATTCCAGTCACGCTATCACGAATCTCATTAATCGAACTCTCCACCATTGCGGATAGTTTCTTAACTTCCTTGGCCACGATATCAAATCCTCGTCCGTATTCTCCTGCATGTGCAGCCTCAATGGCAGCATTCAACGCGAGCAGTTGCGTCTGAGACGAAATCTCGCGTATCGTTCGTACCACGCCCTGAATCGATCCGGCCTGTTCCTGCAGATGGGTCAACGTTGCACGGTTAGAAGTTGACACCTCTGAGATATAGGAGATACTGGACATTAATTCCTGGCTCCGTTCAATGCCTACATCTGCCTGCCCATTCAGTTCATGGGACATCGTTTTCAGCTCATTCACTACGACCGAAATGTTGTTCTGACGGTTGGTAATGTTGGTGGCGATTTTGGATACACCCAGTATCTTCTGATTTGTCTCATCGTACACCGGCATATATGTCGCCTCAAGCCATACGGAATTCCCCTTTGCATCCTTGCGTTCAACCTTGTCCTGGAAGCTGACACCATTAAATATGCTATTCCAAAAAGCATCATATTCCGGAGTATTTGCAAATTGACCGAAGCACAGTTGCTGATGCTTCATGCCGTACATCTCATCTACCGTATATCCCATCGTCTGGGCAAAGACTTCATTCACGTAGGTTACCCGGCGATCCAGATCAAATCGAATGATAGCAAGACTTTTCTCCATCGCCTTGATGACCATTGCATCGGTGACAACATCTTTCTTTTCCATATCTAATATAGACACTTGATAACCCCCACAGTTCATTCCATAATAGACAGCCTTTAACTAGCAAAAAACAATCATAACAACATATGTATCCATCAGGTTCTAGATGGCTCTACTATGGATACCCGATTTGCAGCATTTTGGATCACCTGTTGTTATTTATTTTTATTGCAACCCTGTGAAGTCAAAATATATAGTTGTTCCTTCGTTTCAATGCTTCTCCAATATCCTGGATAAAAGGGTTCCATCAACATACTTTCGGAGCATATTCATCGTCCAGAAAAGAGACGTTATAACTTATCTTATCCGTAAAATATCTCTGTATCTACTAGTACGTATCGTAACATAAGGCAAAGAGGTATACACTTCTGTATTTGTAACGTATTTGTAACATAATTTCTGATTTTTAGTAACCGTTTAACCCCTATATACAAGAAAAACAGAACGATTTGTCATGCGTCGTTCTGTTTCTTATCCAGTCTCATCTTTATTATTTTTTTCGTGGTGTCCAGCGCTTTGTTTCACTGTGATTCGGATACTGAATGCCCGCAGGATAGGAGATCAGCTCGATCAGCATCCCCCAAGGTGCTCTTCCATACACAAACTGATTGCCTTCTCCACCTTCAATATGACCGGTCAATGCCCCAGGCTCTGTTAGCAACACCCCGCCCGCTTCCTTGAAGTGTCGTGCAGCTTCTTGCATATCGTCCACATACAACGCCATATGCTGCAATCCGTAATCTGATGCCCTAACTGGCTCCGATTGCGCTGTATTCGTGTACTGAAATAACTCTATACTAGCGCTCTCCCCGAGCGATAACATCCGAATATGAATAACCTTTGCTCCTGAACGCAGTCCTAATTTAAGCTCTGCCTCGGGTCCTTCCTGTGGGGGATCATCCGGCGTTATATGGTCATAGGCAAGTTGAGCTCCAAACGCCTGTTGTAGAAATAGTGTCGCCTGCTCCATATCCGTACAGTTATTCCAATATGGTCGATTCCTCTCGTAATCATGTTATCCCTTCTTTCCTTTATCCATTGAACTTGCTTGTACACAGCGACATCCGTACCTATATGATTTACACGAAAAGGGGTCCGCTATAACCATCGGTTGCTCGAACAACCTTGTATTGAAACCGAAGAAAGAAGAGCGCATGATATCCATGGCTCTTCTTTTTTTGATGTTTTTAAGTTAGTTACAGGTTTACATACCGAGTGCTTAACCGGGGGCCTGAACTCATTTTAAAAATCGTGTACAGTTACACATAGCTGAATCGCAATGCCAAATGGGTCCCGTACAATCCCATAACCTGGGCTGAATTCATTTTGTTCATAAGGTACTAGTACCTTCACACCCTCATGTTGCATCAGAGAATGATACAGTTGATCGATTGTATCTTTATCTTTGGACTGAATACATAGTGACGTGCTGTTCCCCAGCTGCCATGCTCTCTCCGTGTCCATTGCTTCTTCCGCAATCATGACTTTGTTAACCCCAATCTCCAGCACCGAATGTGTAATATACTCATCTTGACCGGCAGGGTACTCGAAACCCGGGTTCATTTCCTTCATCTCTTTATAACTTTTCTTGAATATCACCTTGGCGCCCAGAAACTCTTCATAAAAAGCAATGGCTGCCGCCGCATCCCCGTTCATCGACAAAAATGGTATCACTTCAAAATTCATTATATTGCCTCCTTGTTCCTATTGGATTACACTTATCACTATAACAACGAAAGGTGCCAATCTATGGCACCATTAAGAGGGTTTGATATGAAAAAATCAGAACGTATGAACCAGATGCTGCGCTTTATTAACCAAAAACAACAGTTCACCCTGCAAGATCTCATGCAGGAGTTCCAGATCTCCAAACGAACCGCGTTAAGAGATATCACTTCATTGGAAGAGTTAGGTGCGCCCATCTATGTCGAATATGGACGCTACGGCGGATATCGACTGTTGCAACAGATGCAGCTGCCTCCCATTTCGTTTAATACGGGGGAGCTTCATGCCCTATATTTTGCGATGCAGGCTCTTCGCAGCTTCTCCAGCCTACCCTTTCAAATCTCTTTCCGTACCATTCATGAGAAATTTATGAACGCGTTATCCGACAAGCAACGACAGGATATTGAGAACATCCAACACCGGGTTTACTTCCAACATACCGAGCAGATCCGCGATAGTGCACATTTGGAATTTCTGTTGATGGCTGCTGTGCAGAATATAGTGATTCAGATTACGTACGCTAATCAGCGTAGATCCTCTGATCAAAGGCCATCTTCTACAAACACCAATATCCGCACCATTCAACCCATCGCGCTCTATACCAGGAAAGGTTATTGGTATTGCCAGGCCTATGATCTGCATAAACAAGCGTATCGTGTATTTCGCTGCGACCGCATCATTTCAGCCGAAACAACGGAGATTGAACCTTTAACTCATGTAAAGGAACTCTATTCACAGGATGCCCAATCTCTATGGAAACCATCGGAACAAGCAATTCCATTCAAATGCCTGATTGATGAAGCCGGGATGGAGCTATTCCAGCAAGAACATTTCCCATCTATGCAGATCAGCGAGAAGAGGGGACACATGTATCTTGTCGGTTCGTATGAACCTCACGAGCTTGATTTCATAGTGAGATATCTTGCGGGCTATGGTAAATCGATTAAGATTATGGAGCCCGTCATCTTACAGAAAGCATTAAGGCAGTACTACCTGGACTTATTGGATCATGTATAAAGATCATCATATTTCTATATCCATTTTACTTTACATGCCTTTTAGCTCTGCTCCTGGCTAACTTTTAAACTTTTTTTATTACCAATAGCCAATTGAACGATAATCTGCAACACGATGATGATAGCCAAACCATAAAATGCTTGCACGAAGCTGCCTGTTAGATCGCGGAGCCAGCCAATCGCCAGCGGTCCAAGTGCTCCAAGAATGTAGCCACCAGATTGAGTCATAGCCGACCAGCTACTTGCTTCCTGAGCATTGTTTGTCTCATCAATCGGCAACATAAGTGCAATCGGGAACAGTCCACCTGCACCAATCCCGAGCGGAATCGCAACGAGCCACGGACTGACAGAGAGATTCAGCATCAGGACACCTATTAACTCCAACATCGCACATCCAACAAGCCAGAAGACACGTTTTTGGTACCGATGTACAAGCATGGGAATGAATAACGTTGAGGGCAGTGATATCAATGTAAATAACGTTTGGATGTTGCCAGCAGTCTCTTGGCTATATCCATGGCTCTGAATGGCTGGCGCAAGCCAGGCGGTTAATGAATAGAAGATCGCGGCCATCAATCCGAAGAACAGTGTCAGCACCCATGCACGCCTGTTCTTCACCGGAAGTGGTGCATGGACTACAGCCGAAGTTTGTCCGGATTGCCGCTCTGTACGCGCAGACCAAGCTAATTTTAACCAGATTGGCAATGCAATGGCAGCGAGTAATGCCCATGTAGCCAAAGAACCTCTCCAAGATCCACCCAACGTATGCTGAAGCGGAACCGATAATCCCACACTAATGCTGGCCCCCATCACCATTGCTGTTGAATAGATGCCGACCATGGCTGCCACTCGGTTAGGAAAATACTGCTTAATGAAGCTTGACAACAGTGGCCCTGCCAATGCAATCCCTACACCTGATAGAAAAGAAGTGAACATCATCAACGGAGTTGCGCCTACGAACAATCGTAATCCCGTACCTATCCCGATAAGGATTAAAGCCAGCACAATGGCACCTTCGTTCCCCCACCTCCTACTTAGTCTTACAGAGAATGGAGCGAATATGCCCATACATAATACCGGTAGTGTAGTTAACAGACTGGCGGTCATGCCGCTCAAACCCAGATCATTCTGTATGGTACTCATCAGAGGAGAAATGGAAGTAATCGGTGGTCTTAAGTTCAGTGAAGCCAGAATAAGCGCCAATACAATATAAAAAAGTTTCATTATGAATCACCTCATGGGAGTAGTCTCGTTGCCTTCACCAAAGATCCTATTCTTTAATGACAAGATCTTCGGGTGGTGCACGAATTAAGTATAGGATCATTATAATGATTGAACAATACTATTGTTTCTATTAAAATGATTACTAAAACCAATGATTAGAGGTGAATTTATGGAGATTCGTCAAATGGAAAACTTTATTACGGTGTGTGAGGAGCTTCATTTTACACGGGCAGCGGAGAAACTTGGCATATCTCAACCTACGTTGAGTCAACAAATACGTGGGTTGGAAGATGAACTTGGTGTTCCTTTGTTTGACCGCGTCGGCAAAAAGATTGTGATGACCCAGGCAGGCACTCTGTTTCTGGAGCACTGTGTACAGATGATCCGGCATTTACAGAATACCCAGGATGCTCTAGCTGAATTTCGGAATGATCAGCGGGGACGATTGGTTATTGGTGTTCTTCCGTCGGATTTGGATTACCGTATCACTCCATTGCTCGTTGATTTTCATGCCCGATTCCCCAAGGTACAATTGAAGGTTATCTCTTCGATCTATGTCGTAAATCAAGTGTTGGAAAATGAAGTCGACATTGGCATCGAGATCACGTCTGCCCCGGATAGGCGGCTTGTACGCATTCCTTTGTGCAGTGAAGAATATGTACTCGTCGTTTCCGAGAATCATGATTGGGCTGAACGAAGCACAATTGAAATTCAGGAGTTACGTGATATCCAAACGGTGATGTTTCCCGAAGGATTTACAGGCAGAGAATTGGTCGACGGCTATTGCCGTAAATATGGATTTAGCCTAAATACCATTATGGAGACCAGTTCAGCAACCTCCATCATTAGCCTGGTCAAAGCCAACGTCGGAGGAACACTGCTGCCTTACCCTCTGATCAAAGCCATGAATGAGCCCACGCTACGTTGCATCCGAATTACAGACGATCCGCCATACCGGCACTTTGAGATCATCCATCGGTCCGACCGTTACCTGACGCAATCGGCCAAGGCATTTATTGAGAAAACAATTGAGTATTTCAATCAAAGGTGAGATTAAAGGAGGATAATGAAATGATAATAAGAGAAGTTGGTTTGTTGACACATCAGGTCGAGGCCATAAAAGAGTTTTACGGTACACTACTGGAACTGGATCTTGTGGAGGATAATGCAACATGCGTTTCATTCCGTGCGGGGAACTCGGTCCTCTCTTTCAAGAAGGCGCCAGAACAAGAAAAGCCCTACTATCATGTAGCATTTACGATTCCAACGAATAAACTTGCTGATGCAAAAAGATGGGCTCAAGACCGTAACATTTCATTGCTATCCAAAGATGGACAAGATGAATTCTATTTCCCCTACTGGGATGCAACAGCCTTCTATTTTTATGATCCAAGCGGCAACTTGATGGAATTTATCGCTCACCATTCACTAGATAATGGAGTTGATGAAGCTTTCGAAGCGAAGCATCTGTTATGTATTAGTGAAATCGGTCTGCCTGTCGATGATGTTCCTGAGACGATGAACACATTGAATGAGCATTATCAACTTGAACCATTTGCCGGAGACGGAAAACAATTCTCCCCCACGGGTGATGCAGAAGGCATGTTTATTGTCATTGACAAACAGATGCCCTGGTTCCCAGACGGACGTATGCCTGGTGTATTTGTTACAGAGGTGAAGGTAGAAACTGGGCAGCCCGGTAATCTGCGTATACAGGACGGCCTATACTCCATTGTATCTAATTAAAGGAGAACAACTAAAAAAGCCGAATGAACTCAGGAATATGATCCTGACTTCACTCGGCTTCTATGACTTGACTTTAAACTCGTCTGCAACGATTGGCAATTACTTCTAGGAATTAGAAAATAATATCAATAGCCTCTAGCTCATCTTGCTCCTGTTCGGATTGCCCGTTCAGGGAAATATCCTTGAGCAGCACCGAAGGCTGTTCGCCAATTTGGGTGATAATCACGAGCAGGTCCTGAGCGAAATTGTCGATCAGATTGCGCGTAAACAACTTCGTCGCATATTCAAACTGCCCGTTCATTCCCTCATCCAGCAACGAAATGACCAAGGTAAGGTCAAATTGGGAAACCGCATGCGTTTCCGGATAAGATTCGATCTGGATATCCCCGAAGTTTTGAACGTTATCTTCCTTCGTTTCCAGCGTAAACATGACATCAAATACAGGATTGCGGCTTTGATCTCGCGGCACCTGCAGCTTTTTCACAAGCTCTTCAAACGGATAATCCTGATGGTCGTAGGCCCCCAGCATCGTTTCTTTGACTTCGTTCAAGTAAGCAAGGAACGTCTTCTCCCCGGATGGATAATGACGAATCGCCAACGTGTTGACAAACATTCCGATGAGCGGCTCCAGGTCGGCATGTGTGCGGCCTGAAACCGGTGTGCCTACAATGAAGTCTTCTTGTCCCGAGTACTTGCTGAGCAGGATTGAATAGGCCGCCGATAACACCATATATAGGGTAGCACCGTTCTCATCGGCAATGCGCTGCAAGTTGTCAGTCATCTGCTTGTCGATACTGAAAGGCAGCACATCTCCCTCAAAGCTGCGAGCGGCAGATCTGACAAAGTCCGTAGGCAGCTCAAGCGTTGGCAGTTCACCTTCCAGCATGTCCAGCCAGTAGGCTTCCTGGGATTTCAGCCGTTCTTTTACAGGTTCGGACTGCTGCCAAGCGGCGAATTCCTTGTATTGAATCCGAAGCGGTTCCAGCGTCTCACCGTTATACAGGCGCAGCAGCTCTTCGATGAAGATACCCATCGACATGCCATCCGTGACGATATGATGAATGTCCAGCATAAGCAGATGACGTTCCGCTTCCCATTCAACTAAGCCCACACGCAGCAGCGGCGGCCGCTCCAAATCAAAGACACGTACAAAGGCATCTGCAATGCTTTTCGTTTCACTTTCCGTCGCCTTTGTATACTCGACGGCAAACTCCAAGTCCGAATAAATCCGTTGTACCGGTTCGCCGTCGACCATTTCGAAGCCGGTTCGCAAAACTTCGTGACGAGCGATTAATCCTTTGAGCGCCGCCTCGAATTGATTCCGCTCCAAGTGCCCGACGAGAACCGTCATGCCGGACATGTTGTAGCTAAGCTCGGCCCCTTCCATCTGCTGCTGGATGTACAGCCGCTTTTGCACAGAGGAAAGCGGATAATACTCCCTTTTATCCAGAACCGGAATGGAAAGGAACTCCTGCTGCTCCAATCGGCTAATCACTTCAGCCATCGCTTCAATAGTCGAGTACCGGAATACATCGCGCAGTGGCAGGTCCACGTGCAGCTCCTTGTGCACCTTGCTGACCAGCGTCGTCGCCCGCAGCGAGTGACCGCCGAGGTCGAAGAAGTTGTCCGTCACACCAATCGTAACTGACCCAAGCACGTCCTGCCAGATGGAGACCAGTTTCGTCTCCAGATCGGTGCGCGGCGCCACGTATTCGCGCCCTGCACTTGCTCCCTCTTCCGGCGCCGGCAGCGCTTTCCGGTCGATTTTCCCGTTTGGTGTCAGAGGTAAATGCTCCAGCTCCACAAAGTACGACGGGATCATATAACCTGGCAGCTCGCTGGAGATCGCTCGTTTCAGGTCGGCCGCCGTCAGTTCGATATCCGTTGTGTAGTATGCGCACAGTGCCTTTTGCCCGTTCGCATCACTTCGAACCAGCACCACCGCTTCGCGTATACCTACCACCCGCAGCAGCTGCGACTCAATCTCACCCGTTTCGATCCGGTAGCCCCGGATTTTCGCTTGATTGTCGATCCGGCCGATGAAATCCACGTTTCCGTCCTCCATCCACCTCGCCAAATCTCCCGTGCGATATAACCGCTCACCCGCGGTGAAAGGGCTGTCTACAAACTTCTCTTCCGTCAGCTCTGGACGGTTCAAGTACCCACGTGCTACGCCAACGCCGCCGATGACCAGCTCGCCCAGCACACCGACGGGTACGGGATTCAGATGTGCATCCACGATGTAAAACTTCGCATTCAACCACGCTTTGCCAATCGGCACATGGCCTGTCTGCGGCAGTTTCGCCAATTCTTCGTCATAGAAACTGGAGTCGATTGCCGCTTCCGTCACACCATAGGCGTTAATGATGCGGAACGACGAGCCAAACCGCTCCTGCAAGGTACGGTAATCCGCTACACTGCAGCTGTCCGAGCTTGTGATCAACAGCTCCATACCGCTTAACTTTAGCCCCTGCTCATGCACGTATTCCATAAACGGCACGATCAGTGCTGGTGTTGATTCAAAGATCGTCACTTGCTCCTGCTCTATCCAGTGGTGCAGACGAGACGGATCAATCCGGTCGTCCTTCGGTACAATGACCATGGTGCCTCCGTTATACAACGTGCGTGCGATATCGCCCACGAAAACATCAAACGAGAAGCTTGCGAGCTGCAGCAGTCGCACCGGGAACTGATCCAACCGGTATTCCCGTCGGTAGCCCGCTGCCGTGTTCACCAGGCTGCGATGCTCGATCATTACACCCTTGGGCTTACCTGTTGTTCCCGACGTGTAGATAACGTACGCCAGATCCTCCGGACGGGCTTCATGGAAGCTGTCCATACCGACAACATCAACATCATTCGGATGACTCTCGCCACCACCGTTCACAGCCCCCGTTAGCTTGCCGTTGACTCGATCGGGAGCACTGTTGGAGCCTTGGCCAAAGTCCATTGGCACATTGCTTCGTTCCTCGCTGTATGACGTTTCGTCGTCGAGATACAGCACCGTCCCCAGTGCCAGTTCTTCTTCACCGAGCCAGGCTTCGGCACGCTCTCGCAGCGGCGTTTGCGTCAGCAGCACCTTCGCTCCGCTGTCTTCGAGCATGAACCGCACACGGTCTGCCGGATAATCCGGGTCAAGCGGCACATACGCCCCTCCCGCTTTCCAGACGGCCAGCACGGCCACCAGCAGGTCCACCGAACGCTCGGCGAGAATGCCAACGATTGTCTCCCGACCGATGCCGCTTGCACGCAACGTTGCCGACAGGCGGTTCGCCCGCTCGTTCAGCTCCGCGTACGTCAGCTGATCGTTCTCGTATACGATGGCCTCCGCTTCCGGCGTGCGTTCCGCCTGTTCCTCGAACAGTCGATGGAATGCTGCCACAGGAGCCACTTCCAGCTGCGCCGGGTTAAACGCGCCGACAATCTGCTCTTTTTCCTCTGCCGTTAACAAGTTCAGCTCGGCAATAGTCGCCGACGGGTTGCAGAGAATGGATTCAAGTAGCTGCATGTAGTGAACAGCCAATTTCTCCACCGTTTCGGTTTTATATAGAGCCGTGGCGTATTCAAACAAATATTCCAAGCCGTCCTCAATCTCGGTGACGTCCAAGCTGAGATCGAATTTGGAAACAATTTCTTCGCTGGCATACGTCGACAGATGCAGTCCCGGAAGCTGAATTTCCACATTTTCTGTATTCTGCAAAGCAAACATCGTATCAAACAGTGGATGACGGCGTAGATCACGAGCCACGTTTACCTTATCCACCAGTTCCTCAAACGGATAATTCTGATGTTCAAAAGCACCAAGCGTTGTCTCCTTGATTTCCTTCAAGTAGTCAAGGAACGTTTTACCGGCAGCCGGGTAACTTCGGATGGCCAAAGTATTAACGAACATCCCAATCAGCGGTTGAACGTCGCTATGATTTCTGCCCGCAATCGGCGTACCTACCACCACGTCTTCCTGACCTGAATATTTATGCAGAAGCACGTTATATGCCGCAAGCAGAACCATGTAAAGCGTTGCGCCGTTTTCAGCTGCAAGCCGTTTCAGACCTTCGCTTTTCTCAATATTCATAAACAATTGCAGCGTGCAGCCCTCATAGCTCTGCATAGCCGGGCGCGGATAGTCCGTTGGCATTTCCAGAACTGGCAGTTCTCCGCGGAACATGTCAATCCAGTAGGCTTCCTGCTTGGCAAGTTGCGTTTTCTGCTCGTCCGATTGCTGCCATACTGCATAATCTTTGTACTGAATGCGGAGTGGCTTGAGCGGCTCCCCGCTGTACAAGTGCACAAACTCTTCGATCAGTACGTCCATTGAAACGCCGTCCGATACGATATGATGTGTATCGAACATCAGGATGTGCCGGTCCGGCCCGAGTTCGGCAATGCCCACCCGCAGAAGTGGCGGCTTCGCTAGATCAAACGCACGAACAAATTGGCGCACCGTTTCTTCCGCCTGCTCCCCGCTGATCTGCACATATTCCACCTGGAAGGTGACTTCTTCGTAAATCCGCTGAACCGCTTCGCCTTCAACCATCTCAAAGCTGGTACGCAGCGTTTCATGACGAGCTACAAGCTCGCGGAACGCTTCTTCAAACCGCTGCCGGTTGAGCTGCCCTTCGAGCAGCATAGCTCCCGGTATATTGTAGCTCAGCTCGCCTCCTTCCAGCTGGTTCAAGATATAGAGACGTTTCTGCGCAGAAGAGAGCGGATAATACTCGCTAGGTTCCGCAGCCGGAATAGCCATAAACGAGCCGATCTCCAAATGCTCCATAGCCACAGCCATTTCCTCAACTGTCGAGTAGCGGAATACGTCGCGAAGCGGGAATTGGGCGCCCAGCTCCTTATGCATTTTGCTGACAAGTGTTGTCGCCCGCAGGGAGTGTCCTCCGAGGTCGAAGAAGTTGTCCGTTACGCCTACCGCCTTATCCCGAACAAGTACCTCCTGCCAAATGGCGGCCAGCTTTGCCTCCAGTTCGGTGCGCGGTGCCACGTATTCGCGGCCTCCTCCTGCTCCCCCTTCCGGCGCTGGCAGCGCCTTCCGGTCAATTTTCCCATTTGGCGTTAGAGGCAATTGCTCCAGTTCAACGAAATACGATGGAATCATGTATCCCGGTAGCTCGCTGGAGATCGCCCGTTTCAAATCTGCCGCCGTCAAGCCTTCTTCCACTGTATAATAAGCGCACAACGCTTTCTGCCCTTCTTGATCTTCCCTGACAACAACGACCGCTTCCTTCACGCCACCTACACTCAGCAGCTTTGCTTCGACTTCGCCCGTCTCGATCCGGTAACCCCGGATTTTCGCCTGGTTATCGATCCGGCCGATGAAGTCCACGTTGCCATCCTCCATCCACCTCGCCAAGTCTCCCGTGCGATACAGTCGCTCACCCGCGGTGAAAGGACTGTCTACAAACTTCTCTTCCGTCAGCTCTGGACGGTTCAAGTACCCGCGCGCCACACTGACTCCGCCGATAACCAATTCGCCCAGCACGCCGACTGGCACCGGGTTCAGATGTGCATCCACGATGTAAAACTTCGCATTCAACCACGCTTTGCCAATCGGCACATGGCCTGTCTGCGGCAGTTTCGCCAACTGCTCGTCATAGAAACTGGAGTCAATTGCCGCTTCCGTCACACCGTAGGCGTTGATGATGCGGAACAACGAGCCAAACCGTTCCTGTAAGGTTCGGTATTCCGCCACACTGCAACTGTCTGAGCTTGTAATCAACAGCTCCATACTGCTTAACTCTAGCCCCTGCTCATGCACGTATTCCATGAACGGCACGATCAGTGCTGGTGTTGATTCAAAGATCGTCACTTGCTCCCGCTCTAACCAGTAGTGCAGACGAGACGGATCAATCCGATCGTCCTTCGGTACAATGACCATCGTGCCGCCGTTGTACAACGTCCGCGCGATATCGCCCACGAATACGTCGAACGAGAAGCTGGCGAGCTGCAACAGCCTTACCGGAAACTGATCCATCCGGTATTCCCGTCGGTAACCCGCTGCCGTGTTCACTAGACTGCGGTGCTCGATCATCACGCCTTTTGGCTTGCCCGTCGTTCCCGACGTGTAGATGACATACGCCAAGTCCTCAGGACGGGCTTCATGGAAGCTGCCCATACCGACAACATCAACATCATTTGGATGGCTCTCATTACGGTCGTTCACAGCACCCGTCAGCTCGCTGGAGATCAGACCTGAAACCATGCTGGAGCCTTGGCCGAAGTCCATTGGTGCATTCGCTCGGTCTTCGCTGTATGACGTTTCGTCATCGAGATACATCACCTTCTCCAGTGCTAGTTCCTCTTCGCCGAGCCAGGATTCGGCACGCTCTCGCAGCAGCGTTTGTGTCAGCAGTACCTTCGCTCCGCTGTCTTCCAGCATGAACCGCACGCGGTCCGCCGGATAATCCGGGTCAAGCGGTACATACGCCCCGCCCGCTTTCCAGACGGCCATCACGGCCACCAGCAAATCGACCGAACGCTCGGCGAGAATGCCAACGATGGTCTCCCGGCCTATTCCGCTTGCACGTAGCGTGGTCGACAGGCGGTTCGCCCGCTCGTTCAGCTCCGCATACGTCAGCCGATCCTTCTCGTATACGATGGCCTCCGCTTCCGGCGTGCGTTCCGCCTGTTCCTCGAACAGTCGATGGAACGCTGCCACAGGAGCCACTTCCGGCTGCACCGGATTAAACACGCCGATAATTTCTTCTTTTTCCGCCGCCGTCAAAAGCTCTAACTCATGTACACGAACATTCGGATTAGCCGCAACCTGCTCCAATGCACGGGCAAAATGACCGTGGATCTGCCTGATGTCTTGCTCTCTGAATGTCAGTGCATTGTACGTAAACCGCAGCAAAATATGCTCTTCCGGAATGACGGTAATGTCCAGATCGTAGTTCGTTTGTTCCGGCGATTGGATATTAGCGATTTTCAGCGCTTCTTGTCCTCCGCCGACAACCTGCTCAATCTGTTCTTCCATCGGATAATTTTCAAAGACCATAATATGGTTGATCAAGTCGCGCTTTTGCTCGCTCAGCGACTGAATTTCGAAGAGCGGGAACGTTTCGTAAGCTCCCGATGTCAGCGCTTGATCCTGGGTTTTTCTCAAAATATCGGCTACCGTCTCCTCGGCTTTGCCTTGAATACGGACGGGGATCGTATTAATAAACAGACCGATCATGCTTTCGATACCCGGAATCTCCGCTGGACGCCCGGATACGACGGAGCCAAATACAACATCATCGCTGTTGTTGTATACCTGCAGAACCAGTCCCCATACGGTCTGCATGAATGTATTAAGCGTCACCTGATGCTGGCGCGCCACCCGCTCGATTTGCCCAGTCAGTTCCTTGCTGAGTTCCACATCGATTTCAGCCATTTCAAAAGTATGCTGTTTCAGCTGCGTTCTCTCCTGCGGCAGCTTGGTCTGCTGATCGTAACCCGCCAAATACTCCGACCAGTAACCCGAAGCTTTCGCTACATCTTGAGCTTCCAGCCATTCGATATATCGGGAGTACGAGGTAACCGGAGGAAGCTCCAGCGTCCGCTGCTCCTGGAACGCGAAGTAGGTGTCGAACACTTCCTTGATCATTAAGGACATGCACCAGCCGTCCAACAAAATGTGATGGTGACTCCAGATCACTTGGTAGGACTCGTCGCCCGTACGCAAAACTGTAACGCGCATCAGAGAGCCTTGAGCCAAATCGAACTTGTTCGCTTTATCCGCGCTGACAAAATCGGCTATCGTCTTCTCCGGGTCTTCATCGCTTACTAAGCGAATATCTTCGAAGTATACTTCACATTTCCGCTCGCGGAATACCACTTGAATCGGCTCGTCTCTCCAGCCGGTAATAAAGTTCGTCCGCAGCGCCTCATTTCGCTGTACCAGCGTATCCAATCCGCGGGTGAAGGCTTCCACATTCAGGCTTCCATACAGATCGAAGGTCACCTGTTCGAAGTAGGCTTCCGAATCGGCATCCAGCAAGCTGTGGAACAACATCCCTTTTTGCAGCGGGGTCAGGGTGTATACATTCTCCAGTTCGCCGAGTGCCGCCGTATGTTCGGACAGTCGCTCCAGTTCCTCCACCGTCACATCTGGAAGCAGTACGTCACTAGGCGTAAGTTCCGGCCGCTCTTTCGATACGCAATGGCTGATGACTTCACGCAAACTCGATTGAAGCAGGGTGCCCAAGTGTTCAACCGTCTCCCGTTGATACTGGGTTTCCCCATAACGGATCGTGAGTTCCAACATGCCTTCCGACACCATACCGTTGATATCGAGGACATAATTCATCACAGCATTCGGGCTTGAATCGGAGCCCGAACTGAACGGAGACGGCTGCGAGCCGCTGCTTTCGTAATCCTGGTCAAACTGACCCAGATAGTTAAAACTGATCTCCGGCTCCAAAACGAAGCGCTCTCCGTCACGCGGCGCCGACAAATAACGCTGAATGCCGTAGCCGATTCCTTTGTTCGGAATGCGGCGCAAGTTTTCTTTCACCTGTTTCACCTGATGACCGAGTGCCTGAGCGTGACCCGGCTCCAGAACAACAGGGAATTGGCTTGTGAACCAGCCTACCGTGCGTGTAATGTCCACATCTGGCAAAAGTTCTTCCCGGCCGTGGCCTTCAAGATTCACCAGCACGCGTTCTTGACCGCTCCAAGCTTGTACTGAGAGGCCCAGCGCAGCAAGCAGCAAATCGTTCATTTCTGTATGGTAAGCACGGTGTGCCTGCTTCAGCAGCTGTTCGGTTTCCTCCGCCGTCCAGCGGACAGTCACTATCCCGCTGTCCTTCAGCTTGGATCTGCCTTGTTCAAAATCTTTCGGAAGCGGCTCATAGGTCAATTGCTCGATATGCTGCCAATACGCTCTCTCACTTTCCATCGCCGGACCGTTCGCATAATCAGCGAGCTGTTTCGCCCACGTTTGGAATGAATCCGTTTTGAGCGGCAGACGGATCAGCTGCCCTTGTAGCGCCTGCTCATAGCCGGCAGCAAAATCCTCAAGCAGAATCCGCCAGGATACGCCGTCTACGACCAAGTGGTGGATCGCGATCAGCAGATGATCTCCATCCGCACAGCGGAACAAGCCGAGCTTCAGCAAAGGCCCTACCTGCAGGTCAATGCTGCGCTGAAGCTCGTTCGCCTTGGCTTCGATCGCCTGCGCGCAGTCCGTCATTCCGCGGAAATCGATCACTTCTAGGCTGTAGAGCTCGCCGTCACTTTCCTCGATGGCCCGGTTCCATGCCGCATACCCGCTCTCGGTCCGGCTGAAGACGAGGCGCAGCGCATCGTGATGCTCGGCCAGCTTCCGCACGGCCTGACGAAGCGCCGCTTCGTCATAGCCTTCCTCCCGGTACAGCATCACCGCCTGGTTAAAGTGGTGCAGCTCGGCGAACGACTGCTCGAAGAACCAGCGCTGAATCGGCGTCAGCCCCGTCTCTCCCGTAGCTGCCCCCTGATCGGCGCGTCTTAAGACCGACTGGAGATACGGGCTTAATTCCGCTACGGTCGGATATTTGAACAAATGCTTAATTTCCAGCTTGTACCCGGCCTGATGTAGCCTGGACGACACCTGGATCGATTTAATTGAATCCCCGCCGAGTTCGAAGAAATTGTCCATCACGCCGATCGGACGACCCGTTCCCAGCACCTTTTGCCACACCGCAACCAACGTCTGCTCCGCCGCCGTCCGGGGCGCCACGTATTCCGTTCCAACGAGCATACTGCTTTCCGGTGCGGGCAGCGCCTTGCGGTCAAGCTTCCCGCTGTGTGTGAGGGGCATCCGCTCCAGCTGCACGAAGTAGGACGGAATCATGTACGCAGGCAGATCCTCCGCCAGCGCGCTTCGCAGCTCGCTCGCCGCAAGCGGCTTGTCCGCCACGAAGTACGCGCAGAGCTGCTTCTGACCGGCTTCGTCCTCTCTGGCGATGACAACCCCCTCTTGTACGGACGCCGCTTTCAGGACCTGCGCCTCCACCTCGCCGAGTTCGATCCGGTACCCGCGGATTTTCACCTGATGGTCGATCCGGCCCATATACTCGATGTTGCCGTCCGGCAGCCATCTGGCCAGATCGCCCGTCCGGTACATCCGCCCGCCCGGCGCGAACGGACACTCTACGAATTTCTCCGCGGTCAGCTCGGGACGGTTCAAGTAGCCTCTAGCCAGACCTTCGCCCGCGATGCACAACTCGCCCGGCACGCCGATCGGCTGCAGCGCTGTCGTCCCTTCCTTGACAATATGCAGCCGGATGTTCGAGATCGGCTTGCCGATCGGCACCGATACATACGCCTCTTCCGGTCCGCAATCGTAGTACGAGACATCAACCGTCGCTTCCGTAGGCCCATAAAGGTTGATCAGCTGCGCTTGATTCACGGATGACGAAATCCACTGCCAGAACCGACTCACATGCGATGTCGCCAGCGCTTCCCCGCTTGCAAACACCCGTTTCAGCGAAGACAGCTTGTTACCCAGATCTTCGCTCGGCTGACGCTCGACATATTCGAGGAAGGCGTGCAGCATCGACGGCACAAAGTGCATCGTCGTGACGGCTTGCCGTTCGATCGTGTCCAGAATCGTCTCGGGATTCTTCTCTCCGCCCGGCGGCAGCAAGCAAACTTTGGCCCCCGTCCAAGCCCACCAAAACAGCTCCCACACGGAAACGTCGAAGGTAATCGCCGTCTTTTGCAGAATCGTATCCCTGGAGTCAATCGGATAAGCATTCTGCATCCACAGCAGCCGGTTGATCACCGGACGGTGCTCCACCATGACACCTTTGGGCTTGCCTGTCGAGCCCGATGTGTAAATGACGTAGGCCAAGTGCTCCGGTCCGCTCGCCGGCTCCAAGTTCGAGCCGTCTTCATCATACGCGGATGGATCGTTCAGATCGACGAGCGATAGACCGCCAAGTGGCTCTGTCCCGGCAAATGACGCGCTTTCCCGCAAATGGCTCTGAATCAGCAGCAGCCTAGCGCCCGAATCTTCGAGCATGTAGCGGATGCGCTCCTGCGGGAATTGCGGGTCAATCGGCACGTAGGCGCCCCCGGCCTTCAAGATTGCATAGATGCCGACAATCATCTCTAGCGAGCGCTCGGCAATGATCGCGATCGGCTGATCGGCCTGCGCGCCAGAGGCACGCAAGGATCGCGCCAGCCGGTTCGCCCGCTCGTTCAACTCCCGGTAAGTCAGGCTGCTGTCCTCATAGACAACGGCCACTTGCTCCGGCGTTCGCTCTGCTTGCTCCTCGAACAGCTCGTGGATCGTTCTCTCTCTCCACGACTCATCCGCTTCCAAGCCTGGACCCTCTGAGGCGGATTGTTTCGCCAGAGCCGAAGACGACACGGCAAACCCAACCAGCAAATCATGCTTTTCGCTGTCCTTCAAAATATTCAAATCCGAGATCCTCGCACCCGGCTGAGTCAGGATCGATGCCAAAAGCTGCTCGTAATGACCCGCCAGCCGTACCATCGTTTCCTGTCTAAACAACGAGGTAGCGTACTCGATCTTGCAAACCAGCTCGTTACCCTCTTCCACGATATCCAGGCTAAGATCAAACTTTGCTCTCTTTTCCTCGATGTCAAACAGCGACCATTGCAAGCCTTCCAGGGCTAAATCCAGGCTTTCGTGCTTTTGCAAAGAAAACATGGTGTCAAACAGCGGATTCCGGCTTAAATTCCGGCTCACCTGAAGAGCTTCTACCAGCTCCTCGAACGGATAGTCCTGGTGCTCGTAGGCTCCAAGCGTCGTTTCCTTCACATCCTGCAAGTAATCCAGGAACGTCTGCTCTGCCGTCGGACCCAAGCGAAGGGCCAGCGTATTTACAAACATGCCGATAATCGGTTGCAGGTCGGCGTGAGAACGAGCGGCAATCGGAGTGCCGACTACGATATCTTCCTGTCCCGCGTATTTATGAAGCAATACGGAGTAAGCAGCCAGCAGAAGCATGTACAGCGTCGCCCCCGAATCTCCGGCAAGCCGTTTTAGAGCTTCGCTTTTCTCCGCATCCAGCGCAAACGTGAGCGTTTGACCGTCAAACTGCCGGACGGCTGGACGGGAGTAGTCAAGAGGCAGCTCAAGAACCGGAAGCTCGGAGCTGAATACCCCGTGCCAGTATTCCTCCTGCCGTTTGATACGCTGACATTGCTCGTCGGACTGCTGCCAAACGGCGTAATCCTTGTATTGAATCCGTAGCTCCGGCAATTCTTCCCCATTGTAAAGCCCCACAAATTCGCGTAGCAGCACGTCCATGGAAAGACCGTCGGAACCAATATGATGCATATCCAGCGCAAGCAGGAATTTCTCTTTCTCAAGTATGATCAGCAGGGCGCGCAGCAAAGGCGGCTGGGTCAAGTCAAAAGGCTGAATGAAACCTTCCAGAATGGCCGCGACCTGATCTTTGCTTGCTTGAAGCTTCTCGACCTTGAAACCTACGACCGGATGAATACGCTGAACTGGCTCTCCATTCACGATTTCAAAACCGGTGCGCAGCATATCGTGCCGGGCCACCAAAGTAGTCAGCGCCTTTTCCACTTTGGCCTCGTTCAAAGTCCCTTTCAATTGCAAGGCGCTCGGAATGTTGTAATTCAGCTCCGAGCTATCTAGCTGGTGCAGGACATACAGCCTTTTTTGCGCAGAGGAAACTGGATAATATGCTTTCTCTTCCGCTTTTGGAATGGAGCTGTGCTCTGATTCTTCCAAGCTGGCAATAGCCCCGGCCATCGATTCTACCGTCATATAGCGGAACACATCGCGCAGCGGAAGTTCAACGTTCATTTCCTTCCGAATCTTGCTGACAAGGTTTGTCGCCCGCAAGGAATGCCCTCCGAGCTCAAAGAAATTGTCCAGGACTCCAATGCCGGAGTAACCCAGCACTTCCTCCCAGATCTTCACAAGCTGGGACTCCGTAAGGTTACGCGAGGCTACGTATTCGACGCCCGTTTGCAAGCCTCCTTGCGGCTCCGGCAGCGCTTTGCGGTCCACTTTGCCGTTAGACGTCAGCGGCATGCGCTCCAGCTGCACGAAATATGACGGGATCATGTATCCCGGCATTCCCTGTGCCAGCGAGGTTCTCATTTCGCTGACTGTCAGCGTCCGGTCTGCAACAAAGTAGGCAACAAGTGCCTTCTCTCCCTCGTTGTCCTGACGGGCGAGCACCACCGCTTCTTCCACGCCCTCCACGTTCAGAAGTTGCGTCTCGATTTCGTCCAGCTCGATCCGGTACCCGCGGATTTTGACCTGATGGTCGATCCGGCCGAGGTATTCAATATTGCCGTCCGGTAGCCATGCCGCCAAGTCGCCTGAGCGATACAGTTTTTCCCCCTCCGCAAACGGGGAATCAACGAACTTTTCCGCCGTCAAATCCGGTCGATTCAGGTATCCTCTTGCCAGGCCTTCACCGGCCACGTACATTTCGCCTGCTACGCCGATCGAAACAGGACGACGGTTTTCATCCAGAACATACACGCTCAGTGTCGGGATCGGCTTGCCGATATTACTCTTTGCCGCCTCCATCTCGATCCATGTAATTTCCTTATACGTCACGTGAACCGTCGTCTCGGTAATACCGTACATATTGATCAGCTTTGTCTCCGGGTACTTCGTCTTGAAACCCTTGAGCAACAGCGGGCTGAGTGCTTCGCCGCCGAAGATGACGTTGCGAATCCGCAGATTGTGCGGATGTTCTGCTAAAACCTCACGCAGCAGTTGGTAGAAATATGTTGGCGTCTGGTTCAAAATCGTGACCCGTTCGCGGCTCAGCAGTGCCAAGAACTCGGCTGGATTTTTCGCCGTAAGTGGTGGTACGATAACCAGCTTTCCTCCATTCAGAAGTGCTCCGTACATCTCCCAGACGGAGAAATCGAAGCAGAACGAGTGGAATAACGTCCACGTGTCGGACGGCCCAAAGTCGAACAGGTTCTTGTCGTTGAACAAAAGGCGCACGACGTTTTTATGCTCAATCAACGTGCCTTTGGGTTTGCCGGTCGTTCCCGATGTGTAGATGACATAAGCCAGGTTACCCGGCCCGGAAATCGGTTCTAGATTCGAAGCGTCCAGCGCACCAGCGGAGTCCGCCCCTTTGTCGCCCCAAACGAAATCGTCCAATTCAAGGCGCGTTCCTGCGAAGTCGGTCTTCTCATGCAAATGCCTTTGAATCAGCAATAACGGTGCGCCCGAATCCTCAATCATGAAGCGTATGCGTTCCTCCGGGTAGTCGGGATCGACAGGCACGTAGGCTCCACCCGCTTTGAGAATCGCCAGAATGCCGACGACCATATCAAGCGAACGTTCGGCCAGAATCGCTACCAACTGATCCGCTTCGACTCCTGTCTCCCGCAGCTTACGCGCAAGGCGGTTGGATCGCTCGTTCAGTTCGTGGTAGCTCAGCTGCCGCTCATTCATGACGGCGGCCACGTTATCCGGGTAAAGCTTCGCCTGCTCTTCGAACAAGCCATGAATCGTCTGCTGACGCGGGTAGTCTGCCTCCGAATCATTAAAACCGCGCACCAGTTCACGGATTTCCTGCTCGGTTAGCATTTCCAGCGAAGCAATATCCCCTTCCGGCGCTGTTGCGATAGTTTCGAGTAGCTTGTCATAATGTCTGGCGAACCGCTCCGCGGTCTCCTGTTTATACAAAGCCGTAGCGTACTCCAACCGGCATTCGAGCTGGCCATCCAGTTCCGAAATATCCAGAAGCAGCTCGAACTTGGACGTTCGGTTTTCCAACGGATAAAACGATTGCTCCAGCCCCTCGATGACAATTTGCTCATTCTCCGTATTTTGCAGGGAGAAGAACGTATCAAAGAGCGGATTCCGGCCGGTCGCGCGTGGTATATGAAGACTTTCCACCAAATCTTCGAACAAATAATTTTGGTGTTCAAAAGCCCCGAGTGTGATTTCCTTCATTTCTTCCAGGTACTTAAGGTACGGCTTGGAACGCTCCGGATGGCTGCGAATGGCAAGCGTGTTGATAAACATACCTACGATTGGCTGCACTTCTTCCTGCGTTCTTCCGGCAATCGGCGTTCCCACGATCAGATCTTCCTGACCCGAATATTTATGCATAAGGATCGAGTAAGCAGACAACAGCACCATGTACAGGGTCGTGCCCGTCCGTGCGGCCAGTTCTTTCAGCTTTTCCGTCCGTTCTTTCCCAATATCAAACTTCACGGTCCGGCCGTCAAAACTTTGCACCGCAGGCCGCGGGAAGTCCGTCGGAAGTTCCAATACAGGCAGCTCGCCCGACAGCTGTTCCAGCCAGTACTCCTTCTGCGGCTGGATCAACTGCCCGTAGGCTTCGGAATGCTGCCAAACGGCATAATCTTTGTATTGAATACGCAACGGAGCCAGCTCCTCACCACGATACAGGCGGCTGAACTCGTCGAAAAGCAATGCTGTCGAGATGCCATCCGAGACGATGTGATGCATATCGAACAACAGGATGTGGCGATCCTCGGCGACTTCGATCAGGCCGATGCGAAGAAGTGGCGGCTTAGTCAGGTCAAACGGGTGATAGTATGCTTCCACCACATGGTCCACTTCTAGCTCGCTCGCCTGGAAATAATCTACAGCAAACTCCACCTCGTCATAGATGCGCTGCACAAGCTCGCCTTGAACCTGCTCGATCCCAGTACGCAGCGTCTCATGGCGCTGAATCAACGCCCGGAATGCGTACTCTACGCGCGTGCGGTCCAGCTTGCCTTCGAGAAGAAGCGCCGCCGACATATTGTAGCTACGCTCGGCCGCGTCAAGCTGGCGCAGGACGTACAGACGCTTTTGCTCGGATGAAACCGGATAGTACTCGATCTCTGCCGCCTTTGTAATCTCATAGGTTTCCTGCTGCTTTAAACCGCTAATTGTTTGGGCAAGCTGTTCGATCGTGGTGTAGCGGAAAACGTCCCGCAGCGGAACCTCGACTTGTAGCTCTTTTCGAATCTTGGAAACAAGCGCGGAGGCCCGCAAGGAATGACCACCCAGGTCAAAGAAATCGTCTTGGACTCCAACTCGCGCAATACCCAGCACCTGCTGCCAAATAAGAGCAAGTCTTGTTTCCAGCGTTGTGCGAGGAGCCACATACTCACGGCCGGCTTCTATCTCTCCGGTCGGCTCAGGTAGCGCTTTACGGTCAATCTTGCCGTTCGGTGTGAGCGGAAGCTGATCAAGAGACACCAACCGGGCCGGAACCATATGCGCAGGCAGCTCTTGTTTCAATTGGGACAGCAGATCGCTCAGTTGCAAGGAAACATCCCCCGCCACGTAACCGCACAAATACTTTTGCCCCTGCTCATCCGTACGGTCAGTCACCACAGCCTGCTTGACCCCCGGGAAACTGAGCAGGGCCGTTTCAATTTCGCCGAGTTCGATCCGGAACCCGCGAATTTTCACCTGATAGTCGATCCGGCCGATGAAGTCAACGTTGCCGTCTTCCAGCCAGCGGGCCAAATCTCCTGTCCGATACAGACGTTCTCCAGGCACAAACGGGCTGTCTGCAAACTTCTCGGTGGTCAGGTCCGGACGGTTCCAATACCCGCGCGCCACCCCGGCGCCGCCGATGACAAGCTCCCCCGGAATCCCTACAGGAACCGGCTTTAACCCGGCATCTACAATGTAAAACCGGGCGTTCAGCCAGGCTTTGCCGATCGGCACATGACCCAATGATGGCAGCTTGTCCAGCGGCTCATCGTAAAAGCTGCTGTCAATGGCCGCTTCGGTAACGCCGTAGCTGTTGATGATGCGGAATTGTCCGCCGAATCTTTCCTGCAGCAATCGGTAATCGGTGACACTGCAAGCATCCGAGCTGGTAATCAGCAAATGCATGGAGCTGACGTCCAGCCCTTCTTCATAAATATGCTGCATGAACGGCAGGATAAGCGCAGGCGTCGATTCAAATACCGTAATGTTTTGCTCCCGAATCCAGCCGTATAAGCGGTTCGGATCAATCCGGTCATCCTTTGGCACAATTACCATCGTTCCTCCGTTATACAGCGTCCGCGCGATGTCTCCAACGAACACGTCAAACGAGAAGCTCGCCAGTTGCAGCAACCGCACCGGGAACTGATCCAACCGGTACTCACGGCGGTACGCATCCGCCGTATTCACGAGACTACCATGCTCGATCATGACGCCTTTTGGGCGTCCCGTCGTACCGGAGGTGTAAATCACATAAGCCAAGTCATGTGGGGCACTGTCAGCGGATTCAAATTCCACGGCTGAGGTATCCCCGTTATACATCTGTTCATCGTCCATCGCATAGACAGCTTGAAGCTTCAGCCGGTCATCAGCCAGCCAACCTCCGGCCCCCTCCAACAGATGACGCTGCGTAAGCAGCACCGATGCTTCGCTATCACTGAGCATGTACTCAATCCGCTCCGCCGGATAATCGGGGTCCAGCGGTACATAAGCTCCGCCGGCTTTCCATACGGCGAGCACACCGACCAGAAGTTCCACCGAACGCTCTGCCCAGATCCCCGTAATCGTCTCCCTGCCCACTCCCTGTTCACGAAGGAGCGCAGCCAGCCGCTCAGCGCGTTTGTTCAATTCGCCGTAAGTCAGCTTTTTGTCCATGTAAACAACTGCCGGGTGATCCGGAATGTCTCGGGCAAACTTTTCGACATACCGATGAAACGCTATTCCCTCGCTCAGTGCTGCCACCGGCGGGTTAAACACGTCCAGAATACGGTGTCTCTCCTCATCGCTCAACAGAGAAATCTCGCGCACCCGCAGTTCGGGAGTCTCAAGAAACTGGTCCAAAACGGTTACATACTGTTCCATAATGCGATCAATCTCGGTCGTCTCGAACAGGCCGGTACGATAGGAAGCATGGAGAATGACATGGCCTTCATTCAGCATATGGTCGAAGCGCAGCAGTAGATCGTCCATCTCGTGTCTAGCAAAGTGAGCCTCCAGACGTACCTTGATTTCTTCGTACTCCACGATTTTCAAAGGTAGATATTCCAGAGACGTGCGGAACAACTCCGAAAGATCGTTGCGGCCGTGTTGTTCGCGTAAATCCTGAATCAATTGGTTATAAGGATATTTCTGATGCCGCAGATCCGCCGTATTTTCCTTTGAAACGGTTTGGATCAAGGAAAGCACGGACCCAACTGGATTAAGACTAATCCGCGTAGCCACGGTGCTGACGAACATACCGATCGTTTCTTTTTCCTTCTTGCTCGTGCGATTGGCAAAAACCGTGCCGACTGGAACATCGGTGCTGTCGGTCAGCTTATACAATAAGACGTACATGGCGGACAAAAATAACGTATATAAACTAACCTGATATTGTTCGCTAAAAGCCAGAATGCGGTCATAGCGGGAACCATCCAAAGTGATGGAACGTTTATTCGATTCGCTACCAATCGAGAATGGCGGAACTGATTTAATGCCGCTCGTTTCAGGCAAAGTCTTGTACTTGGTTAGCCAATATTCCTTGCCTTTTTGATAACGCTGCGATTGCTCATATTCATGCTCAGTTGAAATATAATCCAGATAGGATGGGGCCTGGTAACTGCTGAAGATGCCATTGCGCAGTTCCAGGTATTTTTCCATCACCGCATGCAGCAAAGCAGTGACGGACAAGCCATCGGCGATGATATGATTTATAGTCAAATTAAGCCATACTTGGCCGTTCGCAAAATGGATCATCGTAAATTGATAGAGGTGTTCGTCGAACACACTCGCCGGTTTTTCGGTTACTTCTTTCACCCAAGCATAGAATTGTTCGGTTGTGCCTATTTCGAGGTGGCTTATCCTGGTTTGGACATTCTCCAGCTCTTCGAACCACTGCGTTGGATTTTGCATATCCCCGCTAATGCGGATTCGGAAAGCGTCATAGGTTTTTACAATCTCTGCCGCCGCTTGCTCAAGCAGCTTGGTGTCGATCTCGCCCGTAATCTGGTAGGTCGCGGAAAGCATCGTGATGGATGTGCCCGGATTCATAATTTCCATGAACCATATCCGGCGCTGGGCTTGCGTTAATCCATATTGCTTGTTCGTATTCTCTCTCACATCGACACACTCCCGTATTAGAGATTGTTTGTAGATAGGCTTTATACCTGAATATCAGCAGGAAGCCGCCCGCCGAAAAGCGAGTCTAGCCGTACAGCCGCGCGTAGTAACCTCCGAGCGCCAGCAGTTCCTGATGGCGGCCCCGTTCCACGACCGTTCCTTGATTCATGACCGTAATCAAATCCGCATGTTCCACAGTGCTGAGACGGTGGGCAATCAGAATGGTGGTGCGCCCCTTCATCAATACGTTCAGAGCTTGCTGTACCCAATGCTGGGATTCGTTATCCAATGCAGAAGTCGCTTCGTCCAGCAGTAGAATCGGGGCGTTTTTGAGAATCGCCCGGGCGATCGCAATTCGCTGCCTTTGTCCACCTGACAATGACGCTCCCCTCTCTCCCACCGGCGTTTTATACTGTTCAGGAAGTTCCTGAATAAAATGGTGAGCGTACGCCGCTTTGGCCGCTTCCACCACTTCTTCATCCGTTGCATCCGGGTTGCCATAGCGGATATTTTCCTCAATCGTGCCGGTAAACAAAAACGGTTCCTGCGGAACGTATGCAATCTGCCTGCGGATTTCTTCCAGCGTGTAATGGCCGAAAGGTTTACCCTGAAGCAGGATATCTCCGCTGTCCACAGGATAAAAGCCGAGCAGCAGCTTGATCAGCGTACTTTTACCGCTGCCGCTGGCTCCTACAATCGCAGCGACCTGACCAGGAAACACTTGCATGGACATGTCGACAAGTACCTTTTTATCCGACTGATAGGAAAATTCCACATCGCGAAACTCCACCGCAGCCTCCGATACAAGCTCGCTATGAGAAGATCCCAGACGCTCCGGTTCCTCTTCCTCGCTTAGTACCTCTTGAATCCGGTGAGCACCCGCGAGCGAATTTTGGGTCATCGACAGAACCATCCCCAAGTTCAACAAGGCGTGCGTCAGATTCACTTGCAAAACTGCCAGAGCGGCGACGCTTCCCATTCCCATCAATCCGTAGGCATATAGAAGACTGCCGATGACGATGATGCCGCAAAACGTGACGTAGCTGATAAAATGGTTCACCGCAGCCTGCATACCATTCTTTTTCGCCGTTTGCCGAAGCGTTTGCGTCATTTGTTCGTTCAACGCCTCGTACTGGCCGTAAATCGTGCGGATGCGGAACAACTTCACAATTTGAATGCCGCCCATAAAATCTTTGAATTTTTCGGTCATTTTACCGAGCGTACGCAAGCCTTGTTCGGACAAAGCGCGGATATCCCGTGCAAATTTCAGGCTGACCAGAGAGGACAGCAGCAGAATGACGAAGGATACGCCAGCAAACCGCCAATCGATCACCGCCATAGAGACAATGGAGCCGATGCAGAAGACAACTTGAAGCAGCAAAACGAAGTAAACCTGCGAGAATGTAAACTCAACGGTCGTTACGTCGTTGTTCACTCGCGACAGCAAGTCCCCATGGTGGTTCTGCTCCAGGAATCTCGGCCGCACCCGGCACAGCTTGTCATAAAGACGTTTGCGGATATTCAGCACAGTCAGCTCGACACTGCGCTGGTATAAGTAAATGAACCAGGGAGAAATTATATTTTCCAGAAACAGGGCCACGCCCAAAATAACAAAAGCTTCCACCATCAGGGACGTATCTCGGGACACGGCGAAATCAACCAAGTTATGTACGACCAAGCTGAAGGCAATCAGAAACAATGTCTGGGTGAGCGCCGTTACAGCAAGGCCAATCGCGTACTGGGTTTTGCGCTTGCGGTTCATAAACGTGAGCAAGTAGCCGAGTTCTTTCACTTGTGATAGCCTTCCGCCCTTTTTCATGTGTACGACACCTCCCTGCGTTCGGCAGACTCGGTAAACTCCTGGTAATACGACTGGGCGTACAGTCCCTTCCTCTCGAGCAATTGTTCATGAGTGCCCTTTTCGACAATACTTCCTTGTTCCATAACCCAAATTTCATCGGCGTTTTGTACCGTAGAAAGCCGGTGGGCAATAACCATGGTCGTTCTCTGCTTCATCAATACGCCCAACGCTTCCTGAACCGCGCTTTCCGACTCCGGATCAAGTGCCGATGTGGGCTCGTCCAACAGCAGAACGGGAGCATCCTTCAGAAACGCCCGAGCCATTGCAATGCGCTGCCGTTGCCCACCGGACAAAAAACCGCCGCGCTCTCCGACATACGTCTGGTAACCGTCCTCAAGCTGCATAATGAAAGAATGAGCCTGAGCGGCTTTGGCGGCTTCGATAATCTCGTCCATCGACGCTTCTTGCCGCCCATAGCCGATATTTTCGGCGATCGTACCGCTAAACAAATATGAATCTTGGGTTACCACGGAAAAATGCGACCGAAGCTGCTCCGGATCTGCACCGTGGATCAGGCTTCCGAACACGCGAATCTCGCCCTGATCCTCCCGAAGTGGATAAAAGCCGCATACCAGCTTAAACACCGTACTCTTCCCTCCGCCGCTCGCTCCGACAAGCGCAATCGTCTTGCCTTCCGGCACCGAGAAGCTAACATTCCGCAGAATCGGGGAGCTCTCTTCATACCCGAAGGTTACGTTCTGAAACTGGATGGGGGCGGCGCTCGCTTTTGGAAGCAAACGGCCATTTTCCGCTTCGGTCGGCTGCTCGACGATTTCGGAGACCCTTCTCAGGGCACCGGTCATTTCGAACGTGCGCGTGATGAGCTCGGGAATATGCTCCAGCGGCTCCAGACACAGATTAAGCAAGTACAGGAAGGCGATCAGTTCTCCCGCGCCTAGCTGCCCGTTGTAGATCAAATAGCTTCCGTAACTGACGGCGAAAATGATCGGGCTAATCATCAGCGTAGAAAGCAGCGGGTTGACCCAGGCTTCCCGCTTTTTCACGGCCAGCTTTTTTTGAGCCGTCAATTGTAGCAGCACTTGGTAGGAGCGAGATAACATACCGGATAGCAGGTAGCTTTTTACAATAGGCATCCCCCCAAGCGTATCCTGGAGGTTGACGTTCATTCGGCCCATGTTCGCCTGGGCTTCCTCCGTCAACTGTTCCAACTGCTTGCCGATCCATTGGGAAACCAGCAGTGCTACGGGAAATAACAGCAGGCTGTATAGCATCAGCTCCCATTGGAGATACATCAAATAAGCGAAACAGCCGATAAATAATAGCGGATGATAAAACCACTGGGCGAGGTCCCGAATCATAAATTGCTGGATGAGCTGCAGATCGTTGTTGATCCGCGACAACACGTCGCCGGAGTGCTGCTTTTCCAAATAGGGGACCGGGAGTTTGCCGATATGACGCATGACATGGTTGCGGATATCCTGCACCGCAGAGGCACTGCTTCGCTCCACACCAAAGCTCATGAAAAACTTCGCCGGCACACCGATCAAGATGACCACAAAGACCGTGTACACGATCTGCAGAACGATTGGCCCCGCCCCATTCTCGGCCTGGGTGGTCAACTGCTCGACCAAACGTCCCGTCCATATCTCAATAACCGCGGCGGCAATTGCGGACAGGATACCGACGATCATCCAGCCTTTGTGACGGCTTACATAGGACATCAGCCAGCGGAACGCTTTCCAGGTGGCATAAGCGGTTCGGCGCTTGGAAGGCGCCGCTGTGCCTTGTCCTTGAACAGACGTCTGCCGGTCAGCTCCCATGCAGGACCCCTGCCTCCGCTTCGATCTGCTGCTTGATTTGCACTAAGATGTCACGGATGACAACGGCCGTTTCGTCCACGCGCGCGAGTTCCAGTAACTCCTCGTGTGCGCCCTCCAGCCGGTAATCGGCGTAAGCTTGCGTCGTTGCCCTCTGCCAAGACGGCAACTGGTGCTCCAGGCGGAACTCTTCACTGTCCTTCGCAATCAGTTCGTAAATCCGGGCAGTTATCGTTCCTGAATTAATAAGCTGCGCTTCGTACGTCAATGTGGCTTTGATCTTCCGATGAACACGCTCCCGCACGAGCGGATTACTCATTAATTCCTTCTCTTCTTCGTCGAAATCCGCAAGCATCTCTTCAAGCTCTTTCTCAGACGTTTCATAAGGTGTGAGTGTGTCCTTAATCCACGAGTCCACCATGAGCATGTCCGTTACGGAGTACCCTCTTCTTTCCATCGATTTGGCTACCTCGAACGTCAGGTTGCCTCCGAAGCAGTAACCGAGCAACACGTAAGGTCCTTCAGGCTGGATACGAACAATCTCATCCACATAACGGTTCAGCATGGCCTCGTAATCGATGACATCGTCGATAAAATCAATGCCGTAAAGCACGAATCGGCCGTCTAGTCTGCTTGCAAGCTCTCGGTAACCGATACCGAAGCCGCTGCCTGGAGGGAAGCAGAACACGTTCAGATCCCCTGTTTTATTTAGCTTAATGAAGGAGTCTCCCCCTTTATCCAGACCCAGATCCTCCTCTCCAAAAGCCATGGCTTCAACGGTTACATGATGGAATTGGCGATTCAGCGGTATCTCGATGCCCGTTTCATCGTAAACAGCTTGAACGAGCCTAATCAGACTTAAGGAATTGCCTCCCAGCTCAAAAAAGTTATCCTTTACGCCAACCTGTGGAATGCCAAGTGTATCCTGCCAGACACGGACGATCTTCATCTCGAGCAGCGTTCTCGGCGCGACATATTCCGTTCTTCCAGTGGCGGCTTCCTCTGGCGCGGGTAGCGCTTTGCGGTCGATTTTCCCGTTCGGGGTCAGCGGCATCCGCGAAAGCTGCACGAGGTACGAAGGAATCATATATCCCGGAAGCTGCTTGGCGAGCTGCTCCTTGAGTTCATGCGCCGCCAGCCTCGTTTCCGCAACGTAGTAAGCGACAAGCTGCTTATGGCCGTTCGCGTCGTCGCGGGCGAGCACCACCGTTTCTTGCATGGCGGCGATCTTCAGCAGCTGCTCTTCAATCTCGCCGATTTCGATCCGGTAGCCGCGGATTTTCACCTGATGATCGATCCGCCCCCGGTATTCGATGTTGCCGTCCGGCAGCCAGCGGGCGAGATCTCCCGTCCGGTAAAGGCGTTCTCCCGGCACAAACGGATGTTCCACAAACTTCTCTGCCGTTAGCTCCAGATGGTTCAGGTAACCTCTCGCAAGCCCTACGCCTGCCACGCATAACTCGCCGTCCACTCCCGGAGGCACAAGCTGCAGGTGGGCATCCAAAATGAAAATCCGGTGATTGGACAGCGGGCGCCCGATCGGAATAACTCTGCGCTCCGGCTGCTGCTCATCCGCATCCCAAAGCGTCGTAACAATCGAAGCTTCGGTAGGCCCGTAAGCATTGAAATAGTGGACCTTCTCCTTCCACTGCTGCACAAATTCGGCCGATACCGCCGAACCTCCCGTTACAAGCTTCGTTAAGCTGGGAAGGCGGTCCGGGTTCAAATATGCGCTGTACGTCGGAGGCAAAATCGCCGCGGTAATCGCATGCTCGTTCATATAATTCTCGAACAGGCGGTTGTCGAGAATCGTCTCGGCTGTCGGGATGTACAAAGTCGCGCCAAAATAGAGTGCTTTGAACACTTCCCAGCAGGACGCGTCGAATGACAGGCTGGCGAATTGAACGATCCGGTCATGCTCCGTGATGCCCAGCCTGTCCGCGAACATCAGCTTCAAGCTGACCAAACCACGATGCTCCAGCATGACCCCTTTGGGTTTGCCAGTCGTACCTGATGTATAGATGACATAAGCCAGATCATTCGGACCACTGGCCGGCTCCAGATTCGAAGCATCCAGCACACCAGTGGATTCCGCCCCGCTATCGCCCCAAACAAAATCGTCTAATTCAAGGCGTGTTCCTTCAAAGTCGGTCTTCTCGTGCAGATGTTTTTGAATCAGCAATAACGGTGCGCCTGAATCCTCGATCATGAAGCGGATGCGCTCCTCCGGGTAGTCGGGATCGACAGGCACGAAGGCTCCGCCCGCTTTAAGAATTGCCAGAATGCCGACGACCATATCAAGCGAGCGTTCGACCAGAATCGCTACCAGCTGGTCTGCTTCTACTCCTTTTTCCCGCAGCTTCCGCGCAAGGCGGTTGGATCGCTCGTTCAGCTCGCGGTAGGTCAATTGCCGCTCGTTCATGACGACGGCCACGTTATCCGGGTGATGCTCCACCTGTTCTTCGAACAAGCCATGGATCGTTTTCCCCCGCTCGAACTCGGTTTCGGTGTCATTAAATCCCTTGAGCAGCATCTCCCTCTCGACTGGGAACAGCATATCGACTTGTCCAAGCTCCAGATCTGGCTGAAATAAAAGCATGGACAGCAAACGAACAAGATGGTCGGCCGCCTGCTCCATAAATGCCCGCTCGTACCGCTGTCCGTCAAAGCTTATTTCCAGCTCGATGGAGTGGTTTTGGCGGTCGAAGCGAAAAACGGTGTCAGCCGCCACACGGTTACCCAGCGGTCCCGGATGAATCGGGGCGAAGGATGCGATGGTGTTGACGACCGGGAGGCCATGCCCCGTATAGTCCAGATGGAGCGGCTCCACCATTTTTCGAAAAGGCAGGTGCTGATGCTCCAACGCCTCGCCGATGGAGCCTTTGATGCCTCCAAGCAGCGTTTTCAGCGTAGTCTGGCTGCTTACCGATGTCTTGATCACCAAGATGTCATGCGGCGGCGTCTCGCCCTGGTCTGCGCTATACGAAGGCATGCCGACAAGCACTTGGTCCCGCCCGGTATATTTGAACAGCAGGCTTTTGACTCCTGCCAAAACAATCATGTACAGAGCCAAATCCGAACCGCTGGCGAGGCCAATGATTCTCTCCGAGAGTTCGCTCGGCAGAGTACGGTGAAGCAAGTCCGGCTCTGCCGCAGATTCCCCGCCCTCGAATAATTTGGAGGATTGACTGTATGGAAGGAAGCTCAGGCTATCATCTGCGTCAAACTTGCCGCTCCAGTACCGTTCTTCCTTTTCAAATAAAGATTTCATTCGTACCTCCCCTAAAAATGAAGTGACCGCATACCCCGACGCAGGTCTGGAAAGGCTTGCTTTCGACCTGCGCGTTTACGGGCTTGCATGTTGTTCGCGTCTTCCTTGGGATACACGCGCTGCGCTTGATGACGGAAGCGCGCTTGTAACATTAGAATGCGAATTCGATCGTATCAACAGCACTCTTTGCGCCTGCCGCCGGTTTATGACATTCAATTCGGCTTAGCTCGAGTTGTGGATTTTCCGCAATTTGAGACAGTACCCGCAGGTAATCCTCAGTCAAGGTGCGGATCATCGTTTCTTTGAACAGCTTGGTGGCGTAGAAGAAGCCCCCGCTCAACGCCCCTTCGTTTTCATACATAAACAGCGTCAGATCAAACTTCGCTTCTTCCAATGGGTCAAGCTCGTAATTCTTCAGGCTGACCCCTTCCAGTTCGGCGTCTCGTTCTTCAATATTTTGCAAGTCGAAAACGGCATCGAACAACGGGAAGCGGCCCGGCTCCCGCTTCACATTCAAACGCTCCACGAGATCCTCGAATGGATAATCCTGGTTCTCAAAAGCACCCAAAGCCGTTTCCTTCACTTCTTCCAGGTAGGACAAGAACGTTTTGTCGCCAGACGGACGATTGCGAAGCGCCAGCGTATTAACAAACATGCCGATGACCCGCTCCAAATCGGCGTTAGTTCTTCCAGCCACCGGGGTGCCCACGATCAAGTCCTCCTGACCGCTGTACTTGGACAGCAACACAGTATAGGCCGCAAGCAGCACCATGAACAGTGTGCTTTCACACTCGGCCGCCAATTCACGCAGCCGCGCAGAGAGAGAAGCTTCGACATCGAACTCCACATGCGCGCCTTCGTAGCTACGAACGGCAGACCGTTCGTAGTCCATCGGCAGGTCCGCCGTGGGCAGTTCGCCTTCGAAGGTTTGCAGCCAGTACGCTTCCTGCCGCCCGATTCGCTCTCGGTGGGCCTTCGACTGCTGCCAAACGGCATAATCCTTGTAATGAATGCGCAGGGGTGGCAGCTGTTCTCCGGCGTAGAAACTCGAGAACTCCTCCATCACAATCGCCATCGATACACCGTCAGACACGATATGGTGCATATCGAAAAGGAGAATACGCAGGTGCGGCTCCAGCTCGATGACCCCGGCGCGCAGCAGCGGCGGTTGGCCGAGATCAAACGGACGAACGAAGTTGCGGACGATCTGCTCGATTTGATCTGAATCCTCTGTATCCGCTTGATGATGCTCGATAGCAAAATCGACCTGTGGGTATATCCGCTGAACCACTTCGCCCTTCATCATTTCAAAACCGGTGCGCAGCGATTCATGCCGTGTTATCAATTTTCGCAAGGCGGCTTCCAACCGGTCTAAATCAAACTCACCTTCCACCTGCACCAGTTCCGGCATGTTGTAAAGCTGATCTGCTCCATCCAGCGTGTGCTGAATGAACAGCCGTTTCTGCGCGGAGGACAGAGGGTAGTACTCTCTCTCTTCCGCTTGAGGAATGGCCTCATGCTCCCGCCGTTCCATCCCGGTGATCGCCTCGGCCATCGCCGCAATCGTTGAGTGACGGAATACGTCGCGCAGCGGCAGGTTGACGTTTAATTCCTTAAATATTTTGCCTGCCAGCGTCGTCGCCCGCAGGGAGTGACCGCCGATGTCGAAGAAGTTGTCGTGAACGCCAATCTGCTTCGCAAGCCCCAGCACCTCCTGCCAAATCACCGCTAGCTCCGTTTCCAGCTCATTGCGCGGTGCAACATACTCCGTTCCGCTTCCCGCTTCCCCTTCCGGTGCTGGCAGCGACTTTCGGTCCATCTTCCCGTTTGGTGTCAAAGGCAGGCGCTCCAGCTCCACAAAGTACGACGGGATCATATACCCCGGCAACTCCTGTGCCAGCGCGCTGCGCAGATCGTTCACTGCCAGCTTCGCTCCGGTATCCGGCGTGTAATACGCACATAACGCCTTCTGCCCGTTCGCGTCATTTCGAACCAGCACCACCGCTTCGCGCACACCTTCCACCCGCAACAGCTGCGACTCGATCTCACCCGTCTCGATCCGGTAGCCCCGGATTTTTGCCTGGTTATCGATCCGCCCGATGAAGTCCACGTTGCCGTCTTCCATCCACCGCGCCAAATCTCCCGTGCGGTACAACCGCTCGCCCACAGCGAACGGACTGTCTACGAACTTCTCTTCCGTCAGCTCCGGTTGGTTCAAGTACCCACGCGCCACGCCGACGCCGCCGATGACCAGTTCGCCCAGCACGCCGACTGGTACGGGATTCAGATGTGCGTCCACGATGTGAAATTTCGCATTCAGCCACGCTTTGCCGATCGGCACATGGCCTGTCTGCGGCAGCTTCGTCAGCGGTTCGTCATAGAAACTGGAGTCGATCGCCGCTTCCGTCACACCGTAAGCGTTAATGATGCGGAACAACGAGCCAAAGCGTTCCTGCAAGGTTCGGTAATCCGCCACACTGCAACTGTCCGAGCTTGTGATCAACAGCTCCATACTGCTTAACTCTAGTCCCTGCTCATGCACGTATTCCATGAACGGCACGATCAGTGCCGGCGTTGATTCAAAGATCGTCACTTGCTCCCGCTCTATCCAGTAGTGCAGACGAGACGGATCGATCCGATCGTCCTTCGGTACAATGACCATGCTGCCGCCGTTGTACAACGTCCGCGCGATATCTCCCACAAACACGTCGAACGAGAAGCTCGCGAGCTGCAACAGCCTTACCGGAAACTGATCCAACCGGTATTCCCGCCGATAACCCGCTGCCGTGTTCACCAGGCTGCGGTGCTCGATCATCACACCTTTCGGCTTGCCCGTCGTTCCGGACGTGTAGATCACGTACGCCAGATCCTCTGGGCGGGCTTCATGGAAGCTGTCCATGCCAACATCATCAACATCATCCACAACATCCAGATGGTTCCGATCCGCACCGTTCACAGCCCCCGTTAGTTTGCCAGAGACCCGGCTGGAAGCCATGTTGGAGCCTTGATCAAAGCACATCGGAGCATTTGCCCGATCTTCGCTGTACGACACTTCGTCGTCAAGGTACAGCACCGACATCAGCGCCAGCTCCTCTTCGCGGAGCCAGGCCTCGGCACGTTCTCGCAGCGGCGTTTGTGTCAGTAGTACCTTCGCTCCGCTGTCTTCGAGCATAAACCGCACGCGGTCCGCCGGATAATCCGGGTCGAGGGGTACATACGCCCCGCCGGCTTTCCAGACGGCCATCACGGCCACCAGCAAGTCCACCGACCGCTCGGCGAGAATGCCAACGATTGACTCCCGGCCGATGCCACTTGCACGCAGCGTGACCGCTAAGCGGTTCGCTCGCTCGTTCAGCTCCACATACGTTAGGCGGTTATTTTCATACACAACGGCCTCCGCTTCCGGCGTACACTCTGCCTGTTTCTCAAACAGACGGTGGAACGTAGCCGCAGGAGCCGCTTCTAGCTGCGCTGGATTAAACGCATTGAGAACTTGTTCTTTTTCCTCTGCTGTCAGCAAGTTCAGCTCGGCAATCTTCGCATCTGGACGGTTTACAATTGTCAGGAGCAACTGCTCGTAATGTTTTGCCAGCTGTTCAATCGTCTCCCTTTTGTAAAGAGCTGTCGCATATTCAAAGCTGTAATCCAAGCCGCCGTTCTCCTCGCCCACATCCAAGCTGATATCAAACTTCGCAGTATCAAGTACGCTCGGATAAGGAATCAGGCGAAGCCCTTCCAGCTCAAATTGCTCGTTCTCCGTATTCTGCATCGTAAACATCGTGTCGAAGAGCGGATTGCGGCTTAAATCACGGGTGACTTGCACCTTGTCCACCAATTGTTCAAACGGATAGTTCTGATGCTCAAAGGCACGCAGAGTTGTTTCTTTGACTTCGTTCAGATATGACAGGAATGTTTTCTCCGAAGACGGATAACTGCGAATCGCCAGCGTGTTTAGAAAAATCCCGATCAACGGCTGCACATCTCCATGATTCCTTCCGGCAATCGGCGTACCAACGATTACGTCTTCCTGACCTGAATATTTATGCAAAAGCACGTTATACGCCGCAAGCAGCACCATAAACAGCGTCGTGCCCGTTTCCGAAGCCAGCTGTTTCAGGCCGCCGGTTTTTGAAGCGTCGAAGGAAAACTCCAGCGTTTGACCTTCGTAGCTCTGTACAGCCGGACGTGGATAGTCGGTCGGCATTTCCAGCACCGGAAGCTCGCCCTTGAACATGTCCAGCCAATACGCCCCCTGATGCTGAAGCCGTTCCTGCTGCTCCTGCGAATGCTGCCAAACGGTGTAGTCTTTGTACTGAATGCGCAGCGGCTCCAATTGCTCTCCACCATACAAACGCACGAATTCTTCAACAAAGATTTCCATTGAAACGCCGTCAGAAATAATATGATGCATGTCGTACATCAGAATATGGCGTTCCGGAGCCAGCTCAACAAGGCCTACCCTCAACAACGGTGGCTTAGCCAAGTCAAACGGACGGACGAAACCGTGAACCACCGCTTCGACCTCTTGCTCATCCGCTTGATAGAACTCCACCGCAAAATTCACGTCCTGGTAAACCCGCTGTGATGCTTCTCCATCCACCATTTCAAACCCGGTGCGCAACATTTCATGCCGCGCCACGAGCTTACGGAATGTTTCTTCGAACCTTGCCCGGTCCAAAGCACCCTCCAGCAGCATCGCTTCCGGCATGTTGTAGCTAAGCTCCGCAACTTCCAGCTGATTCAGGATAAAGAGACGTTTTTGAGCAAAAGATTGCGGGTACACCTCTCGGTCATCCGCCACCGGAATGGCAACGAATGTCTGCTCATCCAGCCGAGAAATGGCGGTAGCCATGCTCTCGATCGTGGAATGGCGGAACACGTCGCGCAGTGGCAGATCCACGTTCAACTCTTTATGAATCTTGCTGACCAACGTTGTCGCGCGCAGGGAGTGGCCACCGATGTCGAAGAAGTTGTCGTGAACACCAATCTCCTTTGCAAGCCCCAGCACCTCCTGCCAAATCACCGCCAGCTTCGTTTCCAGCTCATTGCGCGGTGCGACGTACTCCGTTCCGCTTCCCGCTTCCCCTTCCGGCGCTGGCAGCACCTTCCGGTCTATCTTTCCGTTCAGTGTCAGAGGTAGACGCTCCAGCTCCACAAAGTACGACGGAATCATGTACCCAGGCAACTGCTGTGCCAGCGCCCTGCGCAGATCGTTCACTACCAGCTCAACTCCGGTATCCGGCGTGTAATACGCGCATAGCGCCTTCTGTCCGTTCGCGTCACTTCGAACCAGCACCACCGCTTCGCGCACACCTTCCACCCGCAACAGCTGCGACTCGATCTCCCCCGTCTCGATCCGGTAGCCCCGGATTTTTGCCTGGTTGTCGATCCGGCCGATGAAGTCCACGTTGCCGTCTTCCATCCACCGTGCCAAGTCTCCCGTGCGATACAACCACTCACCAGCGGTGAAAGGACTGTCTACAAACTTCTCTTCCGTCAGCTCTGGACGGTTCAAGTACCCACGTGCTACCCCAACTCCGCCGATAACCAATTCGCCTAGCACGCCGACTGGAACAGGGTTCAGATGTGCATCCACGATGTAAAACTTCGCATTCAACCACGCTTTGCCAATCGGCACATGGCCTGTCTGCGGCAGCTTCTTCAATTCTTCGTCATAGAAACTGGAGTCAATTGCCGCTTCCGTCACGCCGTAGGCGTTAATAATGCGGAACGATGAGCCAAACCGCTCCTGCAAGGTCCGGTAATCCGCCACACTGCAGCTGTCCGAGCTTGTGATCAACAGCTCCATCCCGCTCAACTCCAGCCCTTGCTCGTGCACGTATTCCATAAACGGTACGATCAGTGCTGGTGTTGATTCAAAGATCGTCACTTGCTCCCTCTCTATCCAGTGGTGCAGACGAGACGGATCGAGACGGTCGTCTTTCGGTACAATCACCATCGTGCCTCCGTTGTACAACGTGCGTGCGATATCACCCACGAACACGTCAAACGAGAAGCTGGCGAGTTGCAGTAGCCGGACTGGGAACTGATCCAACCGGTATTCCCGCCGGTAGCCTGCTGCCGTGTTCACCAAGCTGCGGTGCTCAATCATTACGCCTTTCGGCTTGCCCGTCGTTCCGGACGTGTAGATGACATACGCCAAGTCCTCAGGACGAGCTTCATGGAAGCTGTCCAAGCCAGCAACCTTCAGATGACTCGGATCATCGCTGTTCACAGCACCCGTCAGCTCGCCGGAGACTTTACCGGAAACCATGCTGGAGCCAAGCGGTGCATTCTCCCGGTCTTCGCTGTATGACGTTTCGTCGTCGAGGTACAACACCTTTGCAAGTGCCAGTTCCTCTTCGCTGAGCCAAGCCTCAGCCCGCTCTCTCAGCAGCGTTTGTGTCAGCAGCACCTTCGCTCCGCTGTCTTCAAGCATAAACCGCACGCGGTCCGCCGGATAATCCGGGTCAAGCGGTACATATGCCCCGCCTGCTTTCCAGACGGCCAGCACGGCCACCAGCAGGTCCACCGAGCGCTCGGCGAGAATGCCAACAATCTCCTCCCGGCCGATTCCACTTGCGCGCAGCGTGGCCGCTAAGCCGTTCGCCCGTACGTTCAGCTCCGCATACGTCAGCCGATCGTTCTCGTATACAACGGCTTCCGCTTCCGGAGTGCTCTCCGCCTGTTCCTCAAACAGTCGGTGGAACGCGGCCACAGGAGCCACTTCCGATTGCATCGGGTGAAACGCGCCGAGAATCTTCTCTTTTTCATCTGCCGTCAACAAGTTCAGCTCAGCGATCTTTGCATTCGGATGGCTTACAATCGCCGCAAGCAAATGTCCAAAATGAATCGATAGCCGCCGGATCGTGCTTTCTTTATAAAGAGCCGTTGCGAATTCAAAACTGCACTCCAGTCCGCCATTTTCTTCCGTTACATCCACACTCAGGTCGAACTTGGCCATACCATATTCGCTAGGGTACGGGGACAATTTCAGCCCTTCCAGCTCAAACTCTGACTCCTCCAGGTTTTGCAGGGAGAACATCGTGTCAAACAGCGGGTTGCGGCTCAAATCCCGGCTAACCTGCACTTTATCAACGAGTTCTTCGAACGGATAATTCTGATGCTCGTAAGCGCCTAAAGTCGTTTCTTTCACTTCTTCCAAATACGACAGGAAGGTCTTCTCCGAAGCCGGATAATTGCGTATCGCCAGCGTGTTGACAAACATTCCGATCAAAGGCTGCGTGTCGCCGTGCGTTCTGCCCGCAATCGACGTTCCGACGATCAAATCGTCCTGACCTGTGTATTTATGCAAAAGCACGGTATATGCGGCAAGCAACACCATATATAGCGTCGTTCCTCTTTGAGCGGCCAGCTGTTTCAAGCCTTCGTTCGTTGCCTCGTCCACGAAGGACGTTAGCGTATGTCCCTCATAGCTCTGTACAGCAGGACGCGGATAGTCCGTTGGCATTTCCAGAACCGGCAGCTCGCCCCGGTAACGGTCCAGCCAGTAAGCTTCCTCGCGTTTCAATTGAATTTTTTGCTCGTCCGATTGCTGCCATACCGCATAGTCCTTGTACTGAATGTGCAAAGGCTCTAATGACTCACCGCCATACAGACGAACGAGTTCCTCAACGAACACGTCCATCGAAACCCCGTCGGAGATAATATGGTGCATGTCAAACATCAGTAAATAACGATCGGCGGCCAGCTCTACGAGCTCGGCACGCAGCAGCGGTGGCTTCGCCAAGTCGAAAGGTCGGATAAAAGCCTGCACGACTGCAGACGCTTCTTCCTCGTTCGCATGTCGACACACGACGGAAAAATCAACGCTCTCGTAAATACGCTGTACCGCTTCGCCTTGCACGACCTCAAATCCGGTTCTCAACGTTTCATGACGTTGGATCAGTCCGCGGAAAGCTTTCTCCAGCAGGCTATGATCAATCGATCCTTCGAGCAGCAGCACACCCGGCATGTTGTAGCTCTGATCGGCTCCTTCCAGCTGATTCAGGATAAACAGCCGCTTCTGAGCTGAGGAAAGTGGATAATACGCTCTTGCGCCTACCAGCGGAATCGACGAGAACGAATGTTCTTCGATCCGGGAGAGGGCGAGAGCCATCTGTTCGATCGTTGAGTAGCGGAATACGTCGCGCAGAGGCAACTCGACGTTCAACTCCTGATGCACCTTGCTCACCAGTGTCGTTGCCCGCAGGGAATGGCCGCCCAAGTCAAAGAAGTTGTCATGAACCCCGATGTGCTCCAATCCAAGCACGCTTTTCCATATTTCAGCCAAGTTGGCTTCGAGCGGAGTCCGAGGCGGAGTATGTCCTTCGCCTGGCTGCAAGCTCTCCTCAGGTGCCGGGAGGGAGCGGCGGTCAACCTTGCCATTCGTCGTCAGCGGGAGACGCTCCAACTGGATCAGGTACGCCGGGATCATATAGGTCGGCAGTTCCTGAGACAGCATGCTCTTCAGCTCGGCCGCCGGAAGCTCACAGTCCGCTTCATAATAGGCGCAAAGCTGCTTTTCGCCGGACACGTTTTCCCGCGCGAATACTGTCGTTTTCCGAATTCCCTCCACTTTCTGAAGCTGAGCTTCGATCTCGCCCAGCTCTATGCGGAAGCCACGGATTTTCACTTGGTCGTCCGTTCGTCCCACATATTCAATCGTGCCGTCCGGTAGCCATTTCGCCAAATCCCCCGTCCGGTACATGCGCTCTCCTGACGTAAAAGGATTGTGCACAAATTTCTCCGCCGTCAGTTCCGGCCGGTTATTGTAGCCCCGTACCAAACCTTCTCCACCGACACATAGCTCCCCGACCACGCCGATCGGCAGCAGCTTATTCCGGCTGTCGACGATATACACCGTCGTATTGCTGATTGGTCGTCCGATAGGAACGGTAAGCGCCGACTCATCAACGAAGTCGACCGGAAGGTACGTGGTAAATATCGTGCTTTCCGTCGGTCCGTACACATGGTTGAGCCTACCCGCTCCAAGATGGGCGAGTGCTTTACGTACATGACCAACCGAGACACGCTCTCCTCCAAACAAAATCGCCCGGACATCCCGAAAACAATGGACGTTCACATCTACAAGCACGTTGAAGAAAGCCGTCGTAATAAACATGACCGATATGCGCTGGCGCTGGATGAGATCCGCCAGTAGACCAATTTCCAGCAACGTCTCGCGGGGAACCAGCACCAGCCGCGCCCCGTTGGTCAAAGCACCAAAAATATCGAAAATCGCTCCGTCGAACGAATAGCTCGAAAGCTGGAGGACATGATCGCGATTGGTGATGTCGATATAATTTGTATTTTGCACAACGCGCACGATGTTGCGGTGCGAAACAAGGTTGCCTTTTGGCTTGCCCGTCGTGCCTGACGTATAGATCACGCAGGCCAGATCTGTCGCTTCAATCCCTTGATTTAGGTTTGTTCCGTCCTCGTGATAGAAGGACTCGTCATCCAGTAAAATCAACGAGTCCACACCCGCCAGGCGCTCGCGCAAGCGGCTTTCTGTCAGCATAACCTGCGCTCCTGAATCCTCTATCAAGAAACGGATACGCTCCTCTGGATATTCCGGGTCAATCGGTACGTAAGCGGCTCCGGCTTTGTGTGCTGCCAGTATACCTACAACCATTTCGATGGAACGCTCAGCCATAATGGCGACCAGACGTCCTTGAGATATCCCGTGGCTGCGCAAGGTACGGGCAAGGCGGTTGACGCGTTCATTCAGCTCGCGGTAAGTCATCTCTTGCTCATTAAAGGAAATGGCAGCTGCATCCGGGATGTACTCCGCCTGCTCTTCGAACAATTGAATGAGTGTCTTCCCGCGCGGAAATTCCGTTGTGGTGTCGTTAAAATGTCCGAGAAGGTCGGCCTTTTCTGCCTCGGTCACAAGTTCCAGCTCGCCCACGGTAATTTCCGGGTTATCCGTTACCTGTTCCAGCAGATGCACGAGATGCCCCTTGAGCCGCTCGATGCTGTCTTTATCGAACACTTCGGCGTTAAAGTCGAATCGAATTTCGATCTCGGCTCCCGGCACCACAGTCACGTTGAAGTTATAGTTCGTCTGCTCCTCCATCTGAACGTCAGCAATTGTCAGGCCGCCGTGCTGCTGCTCCCCCGCCTGCTCCATCTGCTCGTCCACCGGATAGTTCTCGAAAGCGATGATATGGTTGATCAGATTCTGCTTTTGCACGCTGCGAGCTTGAATTTCATACAGCGGATAGTAATCATAACGCCCGGAATCCAGCGCCCGCTCTTGGAGCTTCGCCATAAGGTCGGCGAACACGGTGTCCACTTCGCTATTGACGCGGACCGGCACCGTATTGATGAACAGCCCGATCATAGACTCAATGCCCGGGATTTCCGCCGGTCTTCCGGCCACGACACTACCGAATACGGCATCGTTTGTTCCGTTATATTTTTGCAGCATCACGCCCCAAACGGCTTGCAGCAGCGTATTGACTGTAACCAGGTGCTGTTTCGCCACCCGGTCCATCCGTTTGCTCAAGTCCTTGCCTAGTTCGGCGGTGACGTGATCAGCCGTAAATCTGCCGCTCGGCGCTGGTTCCTTTTGCCCCGGAAGTACGGTTTGCCCTTCGTAGCCTGCCAGGAACGCCGTCCAATAGCCGGATGCCGCCTGATCGTCCTGTTTCTCCAACCATTCGATATAATCGCCATAATCCGATCCTTTACCTCCCGCTGGCTGCTTCCCAGAGGTCAGGGCCGAGTATATCTCAAACAACTCCTGCGTCAGCTGAGCCAGGCACCAGCCGTCCATCAAAATATGCTGGAAACTCCACAGAACGTGATAACTTTGCTCTTCGGTGCGCAGAATCGTAAACCGAACGAGCGCATCATGTTCCATGTCGAAGCCACGAAGCTTGTCCTCCTCGGCCTTTTCATCCAAGTAAGCTTGTTTCTCGTGTACCTGCAAATGAAGCAGCTCTTCATATTCAAAGCCGACTGGCTTATCGCGGTATATGATTTGCAGCGGCTCGCCTGCTGGTCCATTCACAAAATTCGCCCGCAGCACCAGATGACGTTTTGCAAGCTCCATCCAGCTCCTCTCAAAAAGCTGGACGTCGAGCGCTCCCCGCATCGTAAACCGCGTCTGCTCAAAGTAAGCTGCCGTTTGCCGGTCAAGCGCGCTGTGGAACCACATACCCTTTTGCATCGGCGTCAGCGAGTAAATATTTTCGATTTCCCCGAGATGACTCGAGCGCTGGGCGATTTGCTCCAATTCTGTGATGGTCAAGCCTTTAAATTGCACGTCGCTTGGCGTCAATTCGGTGTTCTCTTTGCCTGCGCAGTGGGTAATGAGCTCTCGGAGACTTTGCTCAAGCCGCTGAGCGAAGGCTTCCATCGTTTCCTTGTGATACTGCTTCCGGCTGTAGCTGAGATCGAGCGATAAAGCACCGTCCAGCACCATACCGTTGATATCCAGCACAAAGCTGCGGGCCTGCCGGTCGCTAGCCGGGCTGCCACTGGAATAAGAAGATATGCCGATCTCGCCCTGGTTGACATCATCGTCGAACTGGCCGAGGTAGTTAAAATTAATTTCCGGTTCTGCGCCCCAAACCAAGCCATCCTCCGATTTCGAAAGATAGCGGCATATGCCGTACCCAAGCCCCTTGTTCGGAATGCGGCGCAAGTTTTCCTTGACCTGTTTAACCTGATAGGTCAAATCCCGGTCGGTTTCCGGCTCCAGGACGACCGGAAACTTGGTCGTAAACCAGCCGACTGTGCGCGTGATGTCGATATCCGTTCCGATCGATTCACGTCCGTGTCCTTCGAGATTGATCCGCACCCGTTCGTGCCCCGTCCATTTGCGTAAGGCTATGCCGAGCGCCGTTACCAAAATATCATTCATTTCGGTGTTGAAGGCACGGTGAACCCGCTTCAGTAGCAGCTCCGTTTCTTCGCGAGCCAAACGGACAAACAGCGATTCGCTGTCCTGCTGCGTCGTAACATCCGCCTCCATATCCTTCGGCACGGCCGGAACCTCCATTTGATCCACGGCCTGCCAATAGGCCCGTTCCTTCGCCATCTCCGGGCTTTGCGCGTAAGCAGCCAACTGCTCGGACCAAGTGCGGTACGCATCTGTTTTCGAAGGGAAACGAATTTCTTCGCTTTTGCCAGTCTGCTCGTAACCTAGAGCGAAATCCTCCATCAAAATTCGCCAAGACACGCCGTCTACCACGGCATGATGAACCGCGAGCAGCAAATGATCTCCATCCTCGCACTGGAACAGTCCCGCCTTCATGAGAGGCCCGTTCTCCAGATCGATGCCTGCTTGAATGTCCGTTGCCTTCGCTTCCACAGCCTGCGTGGGATTCTCCGCATCCTTGAAGTCGAACACGTCCAGCGTGAACATCACGTCTTCCTGAATCGCGCGGTTCCGTGCGCTAAACCCTTGTTCCGTTTTGCGGAACACCATCCGTAAGGCGTCATGATGCTCGGCCAGCTTTTGCAGCACCTGACGTACCATCTCTTCGTCGAAGCGTTCCTTCCGGTACAGCATCACCGACTGGTTGAAATGATGCGGGTCCGCAAAGGAGCTCTCGAAAAACCAATGCTGAATCGGCGTCAGCGCCGTTTCACCCGTAATTTCGCCTTGATCGATGGTACGTCCGATCGGTATCACATGCAGGCTAAGCTGTGAGATTGTCGGATATTTGAACAAATCCCGAATTTCCAGCTTGTACCCGGCTTGATGAAGCCGCGAAGATACTTGAATGGACTTGATCGAATCTCCGCCCAGCTCGAAGAAATGATCCGTTACCCCAACGCGATCGGCGTTCAATACCGCCTGCCACACATCGGCAAGTGTCCGCTCGGCTTCATTGCGTGGAGCTACGTACTCGCCGCCGGTCAGTGCGTTTCCTTCCGGGGCAGGCAAAGCCTTGCGGTCGATTTTGTCGTTCGGGGTGAGCGGCATCTGCGGAAGCTGAACAAAATGTGCCGGAATCATGTAATTCGGCAATTTTTGCGCCAGCGCGCTTCTCAGCTCGCCGAGCGTAAGAGGGAGACTAGCGACCAGGTAAGCGCACAGTTCTTGCCCACTTTTGCCTTCCCGCGCAATCACAATCGTCTCCTGTACCGAGTCGATCTTCAGAAGCTGCTCTTCAATCTCACCGACCTCGATTCGGAATCCACGGATTTTCACCTGATGGTCGATCCGGCCCAAATACTCCATATTACCGTCCGGCAGCCAGCGGGCGAGATCTCCTGTCCGGTAAAGGCGTTCTCCCGGCGCAAACGGATGTTCCACAAATTTCTCTGCCGTCAGCTCCGGCTGGTTCAGGTAACCTCTCGCAAGCCCCACGCCTGCAACGCACAGCTCGCCGTCCACTCCTGGAGGCACAAGTTGCAGGTGGGCATCCAAAATAAAAATCTGATGATTAGACAGCGGGCGCCCAATCGGAATGACTCTACGCTCCGGCTGCTGCTCATCCGCATCCCAAAGCGTCGTAACAATCGAAGCTTCGGTAGGGCCGTAAGCATTGAAATAGTGAACCTTCGCTTTCCACTGCTGCACGAATTCGGCCGATACCGCCGAACCTCCCGTTACAAGCTTTGTTAAGCTGGGAAGACGGTCCGGGTTCAAATGAGCGCTGTACGTCGGGGGCAGAATCGCCGCCGTAATCGCATGCTCGTTCATATAACTCTCGAACAGACGAGTGTCGAGAATTGTCTCGGCCGTCGGGATGTACAAAGCCGCGCCAAAATAGAGTGCTTTGAAAACTTCCCAGCAGGATGCGTCGAAGGACAAGCTCGCAAATTGAACGATCCGGTCATGCTCCGTAATGCCCAGCCTGTCTGCGAACATCAACTTCAAGCTGACCAAACCACGATGCTCCAGCATGACCCCTTTGGGTTTGCCCGTTGTACCTGACGTATAAATGACATAAGCAAGATCATGTGGACCATTGGCCGCCTCCAGGTTCGAGCCATCGTCGCTATAGGCCTGCTTGTCATCTAGCGCCAATACGGTCCCTTCGAACGGGACTTGCTGTAAAAGCTCTCTTTGAGTCAGCAGCAGCTGCGCGTTCGAGTTCTCCAGAATGTAGCGAATACGTTCTTCCGGGTACTCCGGGTCGATCGGCACGTAGGCACCGCCAGCTTTCAGAACCGCCAAAATGCCAATGACCGTCTCCAGCGATCTCCTAACCATCAAGCCTACCAACTGATTGGGCAGCACACCGACCGATCGTAGCGTACGCGCCAGCTGGTTCGCCCGTTCGTTCAACTCTGCGTATGAAAGCCGCTGCCCCTCAAAAACAACCGCCGTCGCCTCGGGCACACGCTTCGCTTGCTCCTCCACAAGCTGATGAATCGTCCGATCACGAGGATAGTCCTTCTCGGTATCGTTGAAGCTTTGTATTAATTGAAATTTTTCGTCCTCCGACAGCATGTCCGCTCGCACGATGTCCAGCTCCAACTCATGAAGCCCCACGGACAGTAGGCGATTCAGATGGCCGACGACCCGATTCATGAACTCGGAGTCATATAAGTGCTCGTTATAACACAGTCCTAGCTGTATCGTCCCGCCGGCTAAACTGAATTCAAAGGAACAGTCTGTGACCACGTTTTGCCCAATTTCGTCCAGATGCAGCTCCTTAAGGGATACTAGCGTATGGACGAAGGGTATCCCTTCTGCATATTGCAGATCCAGCTTCTCCGTCATTTTCAAGAACGGAATATGTTGATGCTGAATGGCTTCCGGCAAGGAAGTCCTCATTTCGCTCAGAAGCGTCTTAAAAGTTGCCCCCACCGAAAGCGAGTTTTTCAAAATGACCGTATGATTAACGGATCGACGCGTCTCCCCCTTTTTCGGCACAACCGGCATACCGACCAGAATGTCTGAAGCACCTGTATATTTATGCAAGAGTGCCTGAACACCTGCGAGCAAAATCATAAAAGCAGCCAGCGGAGCACCCTTGCTCATTTGAAGGACCCGCTGCGCCGCTTCCTCCGAAAGCGAACCGCCAACGGTTTTCACATTGGGCACCAGGGAGTTTGGAGCTTTGCTGTAAGGCAACCGCGTCAAGGTATAATCGTCACTACCGAATTTTTCGTTCCAAAACAACGTTTCTTTTTCAAAAGCCATCTGGATCGTTCCCCTCTCTTCATCGGTAAAAGCAATCCGGCGGAGCATATGCCGAAGCAACGCTCCAGCCTCGCTCCTCTCTTTTTCAAACATCTGACAACAATATCAATGGCTTGCGCAACGTCACGCTTCGATTGCCCGGTTGATCGCATGCGGTAATCCTCTGCCTAGCAGCTGTACCGCTCGGCTCCCATGCGTAAAGGACAACAAACATCGTTCTACGCAAGAGATGCGGCTGCTTCGGACTCCTCTGCTTCAATATGATTGCCGCGGACGAGCCACCCGAAGACGGGATTTGGTTTAACATGGGTTTCGGAATTGGATTTGGGGATAGACGACAAGGAATGTTCCTCCTGTCGATGTAAGGCTTGCCGCAGGGTTCCGGCCGACCAGCAGGAAGTCGACCGTACCTCCTGATTTGGCACCCGAACTGCCTTTGACGAAGCCTATGTTTAAGGGGTATTGATACACTCTATGTACGATTTGATTATTCCCCCACAGCCCTGGTGTGGATAAGTAAAGATTCGGCTGCGGGGTAGTGAGCTTTTCCTGACGATTAAATTTAACGAGGGTACTGCATGAGGCTCAAAGAATGCTCCGTATGGCACGAACGGGACTGCGCTTGGATTGCCGGAGAATTCCATGCTGATTGACGTTACCGCAGGTAGCATGAGGTGAAAGCGCTACCTTAACATCAAGTCCGCACGCCCTCCGGAAGGCACTTTCGTGCCTCTTGCCGGGGCGACCATCGGCTTGGCCAAGCTTAGGTCGTTACTAGTAAATCCTTGGTCTCCTGAGAGATCACCTGCTGCATACTGGACTTGATAATGTCGCAGCCGGCGGCCAGATGCTCCATCGAGACGGTCAGCGGAGGCATGATCTTCAGCACACAATCTCCTCTGCCGGCTCTTTCAATGATGAGCCCGTTCTCGAAGCTGATATCCGCCACCCGCTTCGCCCCGGCTTCATCCATGAACCCCGAGACGTCAATGCCCCAGATCAGGCCGAGTCCGCGGATGGCGATGGACGGATGCAGAGGCTTAATTTCTTGATCAAGGAACGAGCGCACATATTCTTCCTTCTGCTTCACCTGAGCTTCCAGTTCGGTTCTGTCCCGGAACTCAAGAGCAGCCTTCGCGGCCACAAAAGCCAGCTGGTTGCCGCGGAAGGTGCCGTTGTGCTCGCCCGGCGTCCAGATATCCAGTTCGGGCTTCAGCAGCAGGAGGGACATTGGCAGGCCGTACCCGCTGATCGACTTCGACAGGGTAATGAGATCCGGCTCGATCCCCGCACGTTCGAAGGAGAAGAATTCGCCTGTCCGGCCGCATCCTACTTGAATCTCGTCTGTAATGAGCAGAATATCGTGCCTGCGGCAAATCTGCTGCAGCTCACGTAGCCACTGCGCGTCGACAACGTGAATTCCGCCTTCGGCTTGTACCGTTTCAAGCAGAATCGCGGCCGGCTTGTCGATTCCGGAGTGCGAATCAGTCAGGATATTCTCGATATAACCGAGCGTATCCATTTCTGCGAAAGCCCCGCTCGGGTGCGGCATGAACGTAACTCCGTCCAGAGGAAGCCCCGCCCCTTCTCTCATGGACTTGGAGCTTGTCGCCGACAGACTGCCGAGCGACATGCCGTGGAAGCCACCCATGAATGCGAATATTCCACTTCTCTTCTTCGCCTTGCGTGCGAGCTTCAGGGCCGCTTCCACCGCATTCGTCCCTGTTGGACCGCAGAATTGAAGCTTGTAATTCAGCTTCTTCGGCTCCAGGATCCGCTCGGAGAAGCTCTGGATGAATTCACGCTTGGCCATTGTATACATATCCAGACCGTGCATAATCCGGTCGGAGGTCAAGTAATCGAGAACCCGGTCTTTAATATAATCGTTGTTATGGCCGTAATTGAGTGCCCCGGCACCTGCAAAGAAATCAATATATGCTCTTCCGTCCTCAGAATATAAAAGGTCTCCCTTGGCCCGGTCGAATACCACCGGAAAGCTTCTGCAGTAAGATCTTACGTTGGATTCCAGCTTTTCAAAAATGCTCACTCGCTTCATCCTCCATCGGAATTGGGATAAGGTTGGCTCCATCTTTCTGAACCTTCCTTTCTAAACCTTCTGACGTCATGGAGCAACATATTCTAGGCTGTCATTTTCCACAATTGTTGGTCCCCACATGCCGGCTTGTTGGTAAGCCAGTATACTGGTCTCTCGCACACAGCTTGGATGGGTATAAAAAACCCTACAATTCCATTTATTAGAATAATAGGGAATAAGACCTAGGTTGAATTATATCAAAATTTACAAGAATGTATAGTGAAATTTTTGTTAAATATAGTCATTATATTGTTAAATTTGGTTCATAAAACATTATGTGTTAACATTTTTCGTTAAAAATAGTGAATGGAGAAGAAACGTTGGGCATGATTTGACATCAATCAAGGAATTCGACGAGTGTTGACATTCAGTCATTTAACAGGTAAATTTGGTATATATTCCCTTTAAATATTCTTTGCCGGTGTTCCGATTCCTTGCACTTTGTAATTTTCAACATGATTACCTGACCAATTTCTGAAAGCCTGGCTGGAAACTGGTCACAGCGTCCGCACGGATGGTAGCCGACATCGTTTTGTATCACGCCTTCTTCTCTACGCCTCTGTTAGAGTAAAGGGTAAATATATTCTGCTTCTCCTCGTCAAACCGTAGGTGAGGTTTTCCCTTATACGCTTTCCGATGTCCTTCACTCATTTACATGCAGATTACAATCGCGTTCTGAGTCTGAATTGAACGGTCAATAATTTTACTTCGCGTAATAAGCTTCTTCATCGAGCGCATTGTTGCTTCTTGGTATACCATTTTGTGAGTTGCTGAAAGATGTACCCGTCACGTTCAGTCATCTTCCTTTACCATTCAAATGATCTTTTATGCCCGATCCGCATCCTTCTTGGGGATATATTTGCACTTACGAGTTGCGAAGGTTAATGATTCTCTTTAAGAAATTGATTACATTCGTGCACGAAGAATATTTCAAATGTGAGAATTACAAAAGGTACTCTTCCTAAGGTGCTCTATAATTTGATGGATTTTCATCCAATGAATGACCGCAATTTACAATGAAAAAACACAAATAAGGTGGTTCTAATATTTAGAACCACCCTCCTGAAACATCAAAAAAGTCCTGATGACTTAGAGTCATCAGGACCATTATTTTGTTTATACTTGTTCGGTGACATTATAGTTGGTAAATGAAAAATCGCGTAATATCGCACTTTTTCAGCACTTTGACTTCAATTACAATGACATTATAGTTGGTAAATGAAATTATTCCATATTGAAAAGTTACATTATAGTTGGTAAACCCATAATAATACAATTTTTCAATTAAATAATTACCCTATATTAGGTGCTTCATTGAGAATCGACATACTCATCACTCATTTAACGAAAACAACATTTTAATCCGATTCTGCAGTAACTGATACTTATATACATCATTATTCGTTACCGATGTGAAATATTTTACAGAGCTTTTAATCAACAGATAAGGTTACTGATATTACTTACTCGTTGTATCCTTACTCATTCTCTCAAGTTCATGCCTATACTCACCCAATAGCAATTCGTTCAACTCTGAAAAAGACTCTAGTTTCCTAATCCTGGATTCTATAATTTTTCGCTTCCTTTCATTTTCTTTTTGCCCTTCTCCCCAAATATCCTCAGCATCACTATACAATTCTTCAAAGATTACAGAGAAGCTGTCTTCTTCCTGAAGTGCTGCTGAGTTTTCTAACCATTCAATTGTAGAATCATCAGTTGCAGCTACGGCAGATTGTTCAAAAACATATTTTAGCCACACGCGCGTTGCTTCATCAATTCCATCGGCAATATCCAGCCACTTCTGAACTTCTTCCGGTATGTTGTCTGTTGTATCCCTTCTATTTTCAAAGAAGAAATGACGATCATTTTCAGGATCAAGTCGTGCTAGTGTTCGAAGTATAGGCTCAAAACTTTCAAACGGCCTTGAGCCCCTAGGGAAAGCTGATCTATGGTTCCACAATTTTAAAATCGTTTCAAAGCAACGTTCTTCTGCCTCTTGCTTCTGAATACCTGAACTGTGTTCGGTGATTTCAATTTGTTCCGCGATATAGTGCGCCATCCAACGAGCAGTGGTGTCTACACCAGGGTCCAAATCAAGCTCTTTGACTAGAGCTTTGCCTAAGTTCATAGTACGTTTCTGTATCTCTGAGTCTTCCATCGGCTGAGAAGATAAATAATTTGCTAAACGGTGGCTTATACTCATTCGACTCACTCCCTCTCATGTATGATTTCTGTCTAAATCTTCTTCTAATTTGAACTTCAATAATCAATTCACTTTGGAATTCAGTACAAAGCCTTTTTAGAAATGAGAGCGATGCAGATAGTCGATTACCACGGGGTATTTCCTCTTCTTCATGACTATCATAAATAGGCACCCAAATTTCACAAATGATTGATGCTTTACTCTCATCAGCCAAAGTCCATTCCCTCTTCTCATAATCAGAGGAAATCTTCATTTTCTCAGTGATTGAGTTCCCTATTATATATGGTGGGTAATCTACTTTAGCAGAATGTGGATCAAATTCATCTAAATACTTATATGCTTCTTCTTGATATACCCAACCTTTAAGTTTAAATGTATCCAAGTCTATTTCCATTTCATCTTCTTCGTAAAAAGGTAACTTAAAATCATGAGGATTTGAACATGTGCTCAGTGCATGCAACAGAGATTGAGCAGTGGCCGATGATACTAATGAACTTGTAATATAGAAACTTTCTGCTCTTTCACTATCTCCATCCTCCCATGATCCGAACACGTTCAGCCATAGTTCTCCGTTTCTTTCTACCATTAAGCCATCAAGAAAATCATCATTCGATATTTCTTCACGCCATTCAGGCTTTCTCGATTCATTAATCCATTCCCTTCTAGACAAAGGAATAGGATCTCTACGGTCATATAGCCAATAACCATCACTTCGAGTTAATAAGTGTCTGTGTAACCACTCATACCACTCATCTTCATACCAATCCGAGATGTGAACAACGGGCATCTTCACCAGCAGCTTTGAAGCTACAACAAGCATGGCATGATATGATAGATAAAAGTCATAATTGTCTATTCTCGGGTAACTTCCATGACTATGATAAGTTTGTTGTTGTTCGCTCGACGATCTCCATAATGAGTTGCGCGGATCATTTTTTATACCCGCCACATGTTCTATTTTCCATTCATTAATAACAACATCGGTAACAAGATCCTCCACTTGCTCACTAGAAATACCGAATACTCTCCCTAATGGTTCAAACCAGTAGCTATCAAAATCATAACCATGATGAAGATTCAAACTATTATCAATCGTCTTGTTAGCATGCCAATAACTATCTCTTGTGTCCCGACTGTCCTCTAATTCAACTCGAGCAAATTGACTTTCCCCTACTCTCTTAAGTGATTCAATTATTCTTCTCGTGTAAGTCCCTGAATGAGCCTTCTCGATATTGAGAGCAATATCAGCTGAATATTTTTGAATAAGCATATGAGGTGAATATTCTAAGGCAAATTTATAGAAAACATCACTATGACGTAGTAAAATTTGCGGGTTATCAATGGATACTCTAGCAAGTGAAATGAACAAATATAGTCTAGCATGTAAGTTATAGAAAGGAAATTTAGTCGCCCCAAATAAATCAACATTATCCCTTTCTAACCACTCTATTAATGCATCGATTTCTTCAGTACATTGAGCTTCTGCAAGTCTCCGAACACAATGAACAGCACACCAGCGAGTTGAAGATTTTGGAGAACCTAGAGCCGACCAAACAAAACCTGCAAATGCACTATCCATTTGAACTGACGGTAAAAGTGATTGTGGCCACGGTCCATCAGCGTAATCAGGATCAATATGTAGTTCAAATCTTGATAATGCGAAGTCCAGTAAATCAGTTGATTCCTGTGTTGAGATATGTTTCGAAGCAATAGTTACAAAGCCAAAAAATGTAGATGCATGAACCAACTCTCCATGGGTTGCTAATCCTTCGATTATTCCTTTTTGAATAAAAGGTATATTTTCCGCCCCTAAATGAAGTCGCCTAGTGAAAAAAGAGATTGATCCCCTTTCCAGCAGAGACGTAGCAAATCGTTTCCCTACGAATTGCATGATTTGGGGCCACTCAATTTTAATGCTCATTTTGCGATGCCACTCTTCCGGCACTAACAAAAGCGCATTTTTTATATCATAAAAATCGGCTTCATCTACGTTAATAAGCTCATACAAAAATTTCCTCGCTTCACTATCGGAAATTCGATTGTATACTTCACGCCATAAGGACTCGCTGTTTCGCACAGTCTGAGGAAATCTATCATAGCGTTGGATAGCTTGTCTTAATCCATTAGATGAAACCAAGTCCAAACCATGCAGCAGGTCGTTCCAATCAATCGCACTCTCTTCCGACTGTACATGAAGCGAGAAAGTACTTTCTTGGTTAAGAATATTCGCTTCTTCATCAATAATATGGTGATTATAAGCAATAACCTCATCTAATAGATTACTTTGTAAAGAGTACTTCTTAGCCGTTTCAACAATTTTTTCCCAAACTCCCCCTCCAACTCCGTTTATCCTAAGTTCTCTAATGGCTGATTCAAAAATACACTTCCGATTATCATGCGATGTTTCCTTCTCTATACATAGTCTTGAGAAATCCCCTATTTCAAACTCCGTCATAAACGCAGAAAGAGCCCATGCTACCGTTGGCGCAACGTAGCCTCTTTTTACAACTTCCTCAGAAAATGCAATTAGTTGAAGATTAAATCGACCAATTTCCCGGTCCCGCCATCTGCTTAGTGCAGCGATTCCAGCTACCGGAGACAATCGAGTGCAAGTCCTAACAGCCTCATCCCTGTCCCAATACTTTTCGCGAGCTACATTTTCTCCAATCAGCTCAGCACAACGTATAAATCTGTAAGCTAAGTCGGAAGGTGCAAATTCATCTACTTCTCTTTGATTAGCTAGGGAAACAACTGCTTCCCATCTCTCGACAATTTCATCGCCAAATTTTGAAACAGCATCGATGGCAAAATTGAAGTAAACCGCGGCATCATCACGATTGACATTAATCAATGATCGTGCAAGATCAATGTAACAGTTTGCCCTTTCTTCTGAGCCAATGTCAGTAGCAGAACAGATCAAGTCATAAGCATATTGTTCAAAATCTCGCTTATGTTCTGCTAAGTGGCTTAATCGGAAAGCAGAACGAACTAATTTCAGATGATCAGAAAGAAACATTCCGTTACTCTTTATATAATTTTCATAAAAAGTCTTAATTGACATTTGTCCGAAAAATTCATGAAACATTAAGATGTCACAACATATTCTAGCTATTTCCGTTGGTAAACTATCATACTCTCTATATCGAAGTAATGTTGCTGATACTGACTTCTTTTTCACTTCTGCTACTTCATTATCAAAATCAAGAATGTCCCCTGCTAAACAGCGTATCCGCAGTACATACCAAGGTACTAATCCTCCAATCACCTCTTCTATTTCCCGTATCTCTTGTTCATCCTTATATTTTCTATTCTGTTGTAGATCCTTTGGATGCAATTCATTAATATCAAATTCGAGATCTGAAAGTAATACTTTTTTTAATGCCAAGGCACGCATAAAAGTTGCACGATCTTTATTATTGTAATCGCTTGTAATAGACCTTGAGGCACCTTGAGGGAAATAATGATTCAGAACCCTGATGATTTTCCCCTTAGGTAATTTGTTTGCTGCGCAAGATTCAAGAAATGAAATAAGAGATTGAAGTCTCGTGTCTTGAAAGGTATTTTGTATTTTTGAAATTCTAGCCCGTTTTGTAGTGAGTAAATCAAGGCAAGAGCAGAGTACATCAGAATTGGGAATATGTCCGATATCTAAGGACTCATGTACAAAAGCAATTATTAAATACTGATTACGTGAACCAAGTTTTGCAAACTGTATTGCAGCAGACAGTTCCCCTAGGTCCATAAGCCGTTTAAATAGTTGCCTAGAAACATGATAGATAATCTTCTTCGGTCGCCAACTCATAAGAAATTTGAAGGCCCTCTCTACCCCATGTAAATTAAAATGTGCGTATACGAGTTCCATAATTTCTTCATTTTTTAGTTGTTCATGATGAAATGGAATATCTTCTTTTTTCTTATCTCTATCCTGGAAGTATAGACTTAACCAGTTCTCAGCAGCCCTAAGAAAGCTTCTGGCTTCCCCTCTAAAATTCTTGACTGTTGATAACAACGCTGCTGAGTAAACATTCTCTGATCCTTTCCAAGAACCACTAAACAAACGACGAAAAGCAAATTCCTGTACACGTTGTTCATCTTGTAAAGGCGCAATCAGATCAATATTGCTTACAAGAAGTTCGAACTGTCGTTTATCACCGGCTGCTTCTTCACCTGCTCGTAAAGCTAATTTTATTGCCTCAACAAAACTTTCTTGTTTCAACGAAGCCTTAAACGCAAATTGAAGACGAAATACTCGAATATTTCGCTTATCAATGGGATTATCGGGAAGATAATTATCGGATAAAGCTAATTTAACAAGATCGGTGTTCTTCCCTGCTTGTAATAACAAAGAAGGCATAGCAGAAGCGACATATGAATACTCGTTAGCAAATGGTTTAATTTGTTCAATTAAAAACTCTATTTGTTCCTTCGATGCTGCATAAGTTTCCCTAAACCACGTTTCCGAAGGCTCATCTCTAAACTGAACTGAGGAATCAGAAAGCCATAAGGGACGTCCTATATCTGCAACAAAACTTCTTATAGTAGATTCCTCAACATCAGCTGCACTAGATAGCACCTTCAGAGGAATAAAGGGAGGTAATGTCGCAAGACCAATACATATGGAATCGATTTGTTTTCTGTAGTTATCATGAAGTTTATCTCTTATTGAATCGATTGCTGACATTAATTGTCCTTCAATTTGTTCATCGACAGTTGATCCCATTTTTCCAAGACTGGTGAATACTTCAGTAAGCGTACTGCCATTTAAACTTAAGGCATTTGACTGTACACGTGGATTGCCACTAGTAAGCCTATGAAATTCCAATCCATCCTCTATAGATGCTTGGGGGTGATAGGATCTTAAATAATTAAAAGACTCTTTCTCCGAAAATGGCTTCAACTCAAGCCTTATGATGTTACTAGGCGGCTGGAGTAAATGTATGCGCTCAGTTCTACAAAGGGCAACTACTTTAACTCCTTCTATTATACGTTCACGGAGAAGCTCATGAGCAAAGCAGTTATCATTAAATTCTGCCGCAGCCATTTCAGCATTATCGGCTGCATCTAATAGGAACACCAGTACTGCCTTGCTATCTGATTTCTTCATAGCAATAACTGCAGTTTCAATTCTATCGAGGAACTTCCTCAATATATCTGTTTCAGATGCACCGGAATTCACTATAAGTGGGTCGCAAAGACCTTGTACAGCCAATTCATTAACAATTTGAACAAATGCTTGGCGATGATGATGCCTAAATTCGCTTCGGTTACGATACCGTCCACCACCAAAGCAATCATATACTATACCCAAAGATCCAACAGGTAATGATTTAGCTAGCTGACGAGAAAATGTCGTTTTTCCTACTCCTCCAGGAGCGTGTATGATTATGGGGCCAGATGATTTTAAGATGGTTTTCAACAACTCTTCATGTTGTTCTCTATGTACGAAGGTTTCAAGTTCCTCAAACTCAGCTGGAGCAGGAAAAAGATCACGTTCGGAGGTTATGTTAAATTTCTCTAGTATTTCTTCACGGATAATGTCACCGTTGGTACCAGGTAATGCCTTATCTCGAACTAGCCCTGTTATACTCTCTATTTCTGGGTTATCAATTATTCCTGCAACTAACTGAGAGATTTCTACATGAAGTTTATACTTCTGTGTATTGTAGTCCCCTTCACCGTCAACGAATTTTATACAAGAACAGAATCTTTTGAGATCTTCACCGGTTAACTGAGTATATTTTGCTAATGTCTTTATATAATTCAAACTGGATTTTTCACCAGCAGATATTTTCTCAATATTATTTTTAAGATTGCTATTAATCGGTCTGTTTGTAACAATAGCAAAAATGACACCATCAATTTTTGCTGTGGAACCACTCATATCTTGGAATCTCTGTGCGAATCCTTCAAATGTTCCCTTAAGTCCACTAAGATCAAATGGATTATTTTTATGAACCGTAGTGTGTTTTAACTGATAGTATGCTACATCTTGAAATCCATCTTTCGTTAAAGAGCCAGAGTACTCAGCAACATCAATAACATACTCTCCTGCAAGTTTATTCTCCTTAGAACCCTCAATCACAATTCTATTGATTCGAGATTGGGGTGAGATTAATTGCAGACAACGGCGGGCAGCCCATCGATAGTGAAAAACATCACCAGCCCTTGAATATCTAACAAGTTCGTTCTCCATAAACTATCCACCCAACTCTTCAGTATTTTTAATTATCTATGCGTCCGAAACTTATGCGGGATCCCCTTCTGCCGTTTCACCTTCCAAAGAAAGTCACCGATTGCAAAAATTTTCGCATTTTTGATATTTACAGAATATTTTTTCTCTCGTGCATTCACTAATAGAAGCTCAAATACGTATTCCTCAGCACATATTCCGTGTTCATCAATATTCAGTCTAAATAGATCTGATGATTCAAAGCCAACCATTAAGTGTCCAACTTTTTCGGTTTTTGGTGGTAACACTAATTTGAAGTCTGCACCTATGAATTTATCCAATCCATATACATGATGCCTTGAGAGTTCTATTCCTTGATTATTGCGGACATATAAGGTGCCACCAATTATCGTAATAGGCAATTCTGTTGTATTTGTTAATACTACTTCTATAGAAGCACAACCTTCTGTATCGTGTACGGCATGTAGTGTCTGTTCAAGAAATCTTATTTCAAATTGTCCTTTGTTTAAATACATATAGTCGAAGTCATTTCGTTTAGCTATTGTATTCATACTTCCTTTACGAATTAAGCAAAGTCCCTCTTTCAATCCACTGAAATTCTTTCTCATCATATATGGTTTATTGTCAGTTTCGTAAATCTTAAGAATACCTAACACTAAACCCTTATATTCATATTTGAAATAATCAAATTGTATTTCGGGTTCGATATTATTTAAGACCAACTGCCCATAATTAGATGAGTCTATAAATTCTTTTGGATCAATTCCTTTTATCTCCTTGCCTTCTGGTCGATCCTTGATTCCAATAATAATGAATTTATCCCCATTATGGCGAGAGTTGGCCATTGCCATTATATCCATGAGCAAATCCATACTTTTGTCTTTATGGTATTGTCTCTCTTTAAAGTCCAGGAATTCGCACTCATACCCTGATTCAATTAACTCAACAATCTTATCCATAGGCACCTCACTATACCTCTATGTACAACAAACTATATATTTACATCTTTACTGTAAAAATTCGACATCATGCAAGAAAATCCTACTTTATTCACAAAAGTTCTCATGTAGTAAGAACTATAAAGTATTTTGAAAAATTGAGAATTGATTTGCTAGTGTACTTATTCCTCTTCTCATTCACTAAGTAGTAGTTAATAATTAATTTTCATTATTGTTCCCCCTGAAGAAAGAAATGTTCTAAAGCTTTCTGGAATGTTCATTTCGATACTTAAATCTCTCTATGAATCATCACTTTATAACTCAATAAGACGTACAATGTTTTTCAAAATTTAAAAAAGGGAGCCCAACTTAATGTCTCGGACTCCCTGTTTGAATATGTTGAAATTTTTAATATAAATCTGGCTGTGCAACTTTTATCTTTAATCACCATTTACCGTCGAATTTATTGAATTAACTATACAAGTGATGAACATAGAAAACAAATGGATGGAACCACTAATTATTATCCTCAAGAAAGTAGGAATTTGAATATGAATTAGAATCCATATGTATGTCTCACCGGTTCAACTTCTTATCGTGGCATCAAAGACATATGAACTAACATGCTTGTTAAATTTAAAAGACAAACTCTCAGCCTGCTGATTAAAAAACTGTTTGGCGTCGTTTATTTGCATATCTGGAGTCGTCTTGAGTCGGATATCAGTAGGATCCTTCCATCCCTCACATAAAAACCACCCTATCAAGTATATGCCGTAGTCACAATGTTGGTTCTCCATGTAACGGCTGACCAATTGTTTCTCCATTGCAGTCATCAGTGTCCGGTTCCAGCAACCTTTTACTTCTATCAGTAGCGAAATCGTTTCTTTCTGGGTCGTACACAAATCCACTTTAATATCGATCCGCTCTCCCTTTCTCCCTCCTTCGTAATCAGATCGACTTTGTTCCACTTCCCGACTGACGATGATTCCGTATTCAAGCAGTTTATCTGCTAGACGCGCTTTGATTAAATCAGAAAACTCGTTTTCCGTCTTCGGAACTTGCTTGTCACCGTTTTTATTCCACATCGTGAAGATAATTGGATTGTCTGAATGGAGTTCTTTCTCGTAGTCTTCTAAGATCTCTTTGATGACTTCAATAAGCTGTCTTGCATTAAATATCGGCATTTTCTTTTGGCTATCGATCATCTTCACAATTGCTTCAGGTAACGGAGCATTCCACGTCGTTTGCAAATAGTCGTTACGGATTGAAAACCACAACCATTGCACACGTTCCGAATCCGGAAACTGCTCGCTTAGAAACTTGATCTGCCGATAAGATTCCTCCGTTTTACGATCCCGTAACTCCTCAAGAAGCATGGCCTCTAACTCATCGCTAGCAAAAGAGTGAATGTTTCCTTTGGCTTTCAACCACTCGAACAACTCAGCAATCGCTTGAGGCGGCCATATTTTCAGAAAAGAATAGTTTCGGAAAGTTGCCATATAACGTTTGATAATGCTTTGGCCGAATGCCGTATCCTCAATCAAAATCGGTTGCAGTATCGCCCAACCTGCATCTTCCGAGAAATCCAGCAGAATAGCCACCACTTCCGATGAACGTTCCCTTACGTTGGCATTCGAAGGATTTCGTCCCTTCTCCACAAGAGAGGAAATGATTTGTTTGATTGTCGGATGGCGCTGCTCTAGCAAAATACTGATGATAAGCCCGAAGGCATCAAGTTTGAGCGTTTCGTCCTTCATCAGCGTCAATAATCGGGATGCCGTATGTTCATCCCAGCAGTTGACTAGTTGATTGGTTACCGTATAACGTGCCCCCCACCCCCAAGATAGATGACGCACATAACGAAAAATACCATCTAACGTTACCTCTCGATAGAGCCGGTGAAACAGTTTGACGATTTCTACTCCGTCCACGTAATTGCTGATTTGTGGATCAGTGACGGCGTCTGAACATCGATTTGCAACCTCTGGAGATAACGTATCCAAAAAAGCCTTATCCTTCATAAAAACAAGTTGAATCGCATCAAGCATATTCAGCATGTATCCAAAACGGTCCATGTTTTCTATTACAGGAGGAGGTGTTACAATGAACTGCTTTGCCGCCTGTATAATTCGTACCCTCGTATCATCGTTAACTTTTTTCCAACCTAAGTATTGCAAAAAATCACTCGGTTTATTATGGAACCAATTACCCCAATCACGCGGATTTAATAGTTTTGTTAAAGAGCCCCATACATTCGTCTGTTCGTTTTTCATTTGATCCAATAGCTCCAAAACTACCTCGTGCTGAAAAACTGGACGAGAAGGTAACCACTTTTTAGCGGAGGACTTTTCCTTCGTGACAGGCGCCACCTCAAGTTTGCTGTTGGACGTCAGAAAATTTTGTTTCATGCACTCCTCAAGCCTCACGAATCGATGTAACAGCTCCGCTTCACTTTCATTCATTCGATTGGCGAGATCCGCATACACCTCCCGATAGACAAAGGAAGAGTTCCGCCGCTTGGCATACTTAGGGGTATCTAACAATGTATCGCTAAGCATTCCGAGATCCCCCAAGGACAACGCTTGGACAATTGAGCGAATATAGCTGGAAGCAGAATCTTTATCAACTAATAGATCCAGCATGTATTCCAACAATTCCATCAATGTCAGATAATCCGGGTACAATCTTTGTAATAGAAGGAAGCACAAATGATCACTGTTACTGGTATGGTGGTCGAGAAAATACTTCATTGCTTGCAACTGCTCATCTGGACATAACTTGTACAGAACGTGAAATGCGTCGTCTAGCAAATCTCCTTCCCATCTTTGTAAACAATCCAATATCGTACTTACTGACTCAACCATGTCGCAGTAGTATGCGATGTTCAGCGCACGTCTTTTGGCTAAATCCGACGTTGACGAATCACTCAAACAACGATTGACTATATCGAGGGTTTCTGGATTCTTGAGATCTTTTATAAACTCTAAATCCCAGTATTGTTCGGAGTAAGTCTGGTCCGATTTGTATAAAATAGATGAAACAAACTTTTTCTTAGTGTCGACAGTCACCTGAAACCGATCGCAAAGAAACAAAAGATTTGGTTGCCTTCTGACGAGCTCGTCTAGAAATGGCGTGGAATACTCGCCTAACCAGGCGGCCGTTTGATGAAGCTGAGGAATAAAGCGGCCTTCAGAATCACCGGGGTGTATAAAAAGGTTCAGCAGTTGCTTAGTCTTCAATCTGCGTTTATTCAGATAATACCCGGCCAAAAACTCTTCATAAGATTTGTGAGCCCACGTCAACTGCTCGGGTCCATTATCGACGAATAGCCCTGTAGTCAGTACTTCATTCCAATCGGCTTCAGTAATCACTCTCGTGTCATATTCGCTCTGCATGTCCCGTAATTGGATGGTGCCGATCTGGTGCGCTCCTCCTTCCAAGCCAGTGTGAATGATATGTCGGTTCGTCAACATACAAACCGCTGCCAGCTTCGCCGCGTATTCCAGTTTTTGCGCCACGGATAGACGCCCAGCAATAAACCTCTTTGCTCTTCGATCCGGGTTCACTTCCTCGCAAAGCTTATAACAACCTCGATCGTATAGCTCCTTCTTGACTATCGGCTGATCGTTCCAGGTATTCAGAAGCATATGCAGCGTAACTGGTCGGCTAGCTAACGCTTCAATTCGATGCTTTTTCACTTGAGAAACAAATGTTTGAGACGCATGCTCGTGATTAATGCTAGCTTCTTTCACGTCTTTCTCCCTGAGCGGCGCAAGTCTATAAAAATGGACGTTGCCTTTTGAGAACTTACACTCCAGATTATATTCCAAGCCACTCGGAAACGCCCCAGTTCTGCAAGCGATTCGGAGGTATAGTCTGGAAACGTCCAGTTGATCCAAAATGTCTTCCAACAAATTGCATAGAACTTGTAGTTGCATGAATCCTTCATCAAAGCTGTCAAACACCAAATATAATTTACTGTTCTGCTCTTGCTTCCAATCCGCATACTTTTCGTTGTTCATGATGCTGTTGTTTAAGAATTGGTCGGTGGTAATCTTTTTTAGATCTACGAAAATTACATATGAATTTGTATTTTCTAACTGATCTTTCATTTCAGCGAAAACGGTGCTTTTACCGCTGCCTGGCTCACCCAGCAAAATTAGACATTGCTGGTCCTGCAGTTCTGATAACGTCACCAGTTCAGGATGTTGCTGTGCCGTAAAGCTCTCATCTGGGTCAACTAGAAAACCGTCATGCAAAAAAGAGTTGGGATCTTTTCCTCTTGGATAACAATAACGGGTCCAATTATATTGAGTCGTGCTCATAGTAACTCCTTTTTCATATCCATATTCTCAATCATCATGCTGAGTTTGTATTTCGACAAAAAAATGCTATCTACCTTCAAAAGACAACAAAAAGAAAACCTTGTTCCGCAAGGTTTCTTTTCGTTTAGTATGGTGAATCAAAAAGGAGCAAATGTGGGTGTATCTATAGGACTAATCCAAGTATTGAATTGAAATTGAAATCAATGAAAGACATCGCTTATAAATATAATCATGGTGTCGAATTCTAAAAGTTATTCTTGGTTTGAGTAATTTCGAGATATTCATTATCAAATAGATCCTTATAATGAGCTTTTTGACCACTCATATCTCTAATGATCTTACTTACCGGATGACTTGTCGTCATTAGGACCATTATTTTGTTTTGACATTATTTATTTACTGATTCTTTTGATCTAACAGTTACCAATGTCACATATAAGTTATATTATAATCAAACCACTTTATTGCGCATCCATGTATGCTACACAACCATCACAAAGTCCGTCCTTTTCTTGGTTTAGAGTTTTATCGCATCTCATACAAAAACCTAGTGTATTTACTCTTCCACAATTCAGGCATTCCCCGGTCTTATATCTTAACGTACTCTCTGCGTCTGAATCTTCCTCACTAAAATAAACCGAACGGGATTCACAATAACGACAAGGTACACTAGCGATCTGATCTTCTGTGATTTCTGGAAAATCTGAAGATACCAAAGATGAGATGAACTTTTCCATTTTAGATAATCCAGATGTGACCTCCCAGTGATCATAAACTAAAGGCATATAATTGGTTTGCTCGTCGTTATACTCTGCTTCTCCATTTGTATAATATATATCAAACATTTCCTCTTTATCATTTGTTATCACTTGTAAAGTTATTGTACTTAGTTCCCCTGCAGATGAATTGATATCCGGCAGAACACTCACTTTTATATCATCTCTTGTTATATTATGCTCAATGATGAAGATAATAGCTTCCTCTTTAAGAGTAGTCTCAAAATATGAGATCTCCAAATCGGATCGATAATAAAACATGTCTCTCAGGTGATCAAAAATGGTGCTTAAATGCTCATCGAATTCATAAATAATCTCACTCTCATCAAGAATACGAATACCAGTTGCTTCTTCTATAGTATCTCTCCAATCATCAGCTTGTTGCCTTTCCATAACTTCTGCTTCAAATCTTATTTCTTCCACGTAACTTGCTGCCTCAGTCTCCGTATATGCATCAAACTTCTCCTCGGCATCTGCGATCAATTTTTGGAGCTCATTCATGCTTTTATTGAACTTATCCCTTAATCTTAAATCTATAAGTTTATTATGAGCTACATGATTACGATCTGTCTTAAACTCGCTCCAAAGACCATCAAATTTTCTGAAATCACATGAAAACCATGGAAGAAAATAATCTTCCCAAAAATTTTTATCTACTTCCATTTGTTCTTTTAATTCCCTTATTAAGGTAGGGTGTAATTTCTCAATTGATTTAGTGTTAAAAAAGATACTGTTCATTAAGTTCTGGAAAATAAAAAGCCTTTCTTTTTCGTCTCGAGAAAAAACATTTATCGGTTCAGCAAAATCTTCAAATGGATTCAAACCATCAGGATCGCGAAAAAAACTATTTCTCTTGATCTTATATGTCTTAAAATTCAAAATTCGAGTTAAATCACCTGTATCAATAGACATCAGGTTTGTATGTATATTGTCAAAACTAGGAGTTCGACGTCTGTATTTGTCACTTCTTTCGTTATATTTATTGATCAAGTCAGCTGGCATATACTTCTCCCACCAGTCCCCCCCGAGCTCAAAGAACATTATACTGTTGATAAGTCTTCTCAGAGAATTCTCTACATTATGTACTTTCTTATATAATTCTTCGGCAAAAAGTTCAGATTGAGTATCCTCCAACCAAACACATTGCTCCCAGTCATCAATCATCAAATCTTTAATTTTTATCTTTAAATCATGTAATTCAAGATTCGATGGATCTTTAGATGGAAGAATAACATCTACTTTAAGTTGGATGGTTTCATAAGTAGCAAGGACAGTAAAGTTAACAAAAAAATCCGTTTGCTTGTATTCAAAGGTCGCTTTACGTATTGCCTCTTTATTTGAATAGAACTCTAAACTATTTGAATTCAAATCTAATTTCACTTTTTCCATAATTTGTTCTGTATAGGAGTAAAAATCAAAGTTACTGCTGTCTTTCTTATTAATCATTACAAACTTTATCATCAGCCAATTCTCCTTTTGAAAATATCCAAAATGATTATTTTAATCATCATCACAAAACTTTAATTTTCTCTTACAAACATCGCATTCTACTTGAATCACAAGACCAATGGCTGTGGGAATAAAAATGTACGAGAACTTCGCCCCTGAAACATCAATAGGTTTACATGAATCCCAATTTTTAATTTGTTCTATCATATCATCAGTTATTTCGAATATCACCTAATTCACTCCTAATATTGTTATTATCATCTGAGTTTCATTAAAAAACAGATCTAGACAATACATACATTGCTCATTTAGATTGTTGTAGACTCATATTATCCCATCAAACGCTTACGCTCATGATACTGTTCCGTTGTTTCAATTACCTGCTCAAGCTTCGCACGGCTAAGAGGTAATTTTTCTCGTTTAGTGTGAATCATCGTCGTACAATGAAGCTTTTGTACGATTATTGAACGCGATATGCGACGATTGTATTTTGATTTCAATGTAGTAGCTGCTTTTTCAATATTCTGCGCTAAAATTTCATCTCTTTTTTTCCAATCTACACGTTGGTATGGCACTCTCTTGTCACCATAATTTTTCCTTTGACGCTTAGGTTTGTGACGAATACTTCGATTAATACTTGAACAATCCTTAGCTGACTCTGAATAATTCAAGTATTTTTTGACGGTTCCGGGATCAACCCCCAACCTTCTGGCCTTTTCTCGTAAGCTCAAAGCAGGATTCAGAGATAATTCATTTAATTTCTCCATCCATTCGGCACCTAGCTGCTTAATTCTGCCAACTCGAAAAATATCCGTTTCAGATTGATCCGGCCCTCTACGTGAATATATAAAGCCACAGCTACACTGGAACGTGCCAACAGGTTTTGAGGTATCCGAACACCTTGTCACACGGACAGATTCAATTACTTTGCTCCCAAAGTGGGATGCTGCTTTGTTTAAGCAGGGCCATGGACCATTACCAAAAGCATTAGCCTTACTGTACTGTTTCTTCTCCACTAGGTCCCTAGTATTCATATCTAAAAAATACTGCATTAGAATATGCCTTAAAGGATGTGTTGCATGCCGAGGTTTCCTCAACATTTTGTGTAGCCATGTACACTGGCTACCTATATCTAGAGGGCTGCCTAGATTTCTAAGATAAGCTGAACCATAGAAGGAATTCAACTGGGGAATAAGATCCATAAATCTGATGTTTCCTCCAGCAGTTAGAAATCCCATCTCTTGAAGCTTGTATAAGTAGTGTTTTCTGACTGCTTCAAGCCCCAGTGGCTCATAAGTCATTGTTAAAAGATCAATAGATCTTTGAGCAATATCAACTTCCTTATTACTTCCTTCGAGAGCGAGCGGAATATTTTCTGGAAGTATAGATTCTAGTGGTATAAACTCATGTTTCTTTCCTTTTTGTGCATAGTGAATCGAAGAATCTAAAAGGTAACACTGATGTTCAACACATACCGAAACACCAGTTAGTTGATGAGAACGATGCCAGTAAGCAACACCAACCTTTAAACGATCCGCTGAAACACACTGACCACAGTACCTAAGAAAAAGAGGCCTTTCTACTCCGCTTGGAGGTAGTCCTAACCACATATAAATAGGTTGACAATTGGAGTGTACCAACGTGTAAAATATTCGATTAAATCGAGCTTCTTGAATAAAGGGACGATAATATGGAATTAGCGTGTGATGCTCCAATAAATACACAATAGGTATTGCCCTCCCTGGTATGTGAGTGTTTAACGTATGAAGATAACCAGAGTAAGCAGTTGTAGCAGAAACATTTGAATTAGAAAATAGATCTAATAATGTTTTTCTATTATTTTCATTTCCAGAATTAACATGGTACCTAGCAAAAATGCTGTATAATAATTCATCCGGTAAAGGAGTAGGAAAGTTGATCATGGTCTCTTTTTTCCTTCCTATGTTTGTTTGCATTGCTTAAAGGATAAAAACTCATCTCATATGAGAATTCCTTACTTTATACATTTCATCTGTTTCGATATTTGATTCAAGAAGGGCTCTACTACGCGGCAGTAAGGACAAGTTTCGATTGTACTGGATTCTTCTGATTCTTGGGAGGAGTTCAAGAATGGAATCTCTATCGATCCATCTAACCGGATTAGCATTATAAATTGTAACAATTGCTCGCTCTAGTTCAACATAAATTTCACTGTCTAAGATTTCAGTGTTAATCTCTTTAGCAGATGCTTCTTTTGAAGGAAGATGCATCTCCATCCAATCACTTTCATACTTCATTAGCCAGGAAAATTGAGTTTGTGTATATACAGAAATTTGAGATCGAGTTGTGCCAGGACCAAGTGCCCCTATGGTTTCCATGACAACCTCTTTGTATTTTTCTGCTTTATCTGCTTTTTCAAGATTTGCTTCAGCATAAGCTACTTCTAATCTGACATCCTTTTCATTATCTAAAAGTGCATTTCTTTTTAAATCAACAAAAGGCCTCATGTATTTGTATAATATACTCTTTTTAATTCCTAGCTCTTCACTAATTTCTGTGTAATTTAATCCTTTATCCCAGTATTCAATTACTTTCTGTACAAATAAAGATCCCCATGTTTCAATAACATATTCAGATGTCTCCATTTCATTAAATTTCATCTTTTTAATATAGATACAACCGCAATATGAACATTTAAATTTCCCAGTGACTAATTCATGTACTTGGCGTTTTATACTGGTAATTACAGGTTTATTATAATAAGTACATACTGGATTGAAACATTGCCAAGGACCCGTGCCAAAAGGGATTTTATTTGAATAAATTTCGGTTTGACTTAGAAATGATTGTACTGATCCGGAAAAGAATCGCATCAATAGAATGTATATAACAATAAAATTCCCCATGTGACTTTTGTTAAATAAACGTTTTTCCCTAAACTCCCGAATTAATTTTTCTTCTGATAGACCAAATTTAGATAAACAATTTTCACCGTAGAACTCAGTTAAATTGGATATTATGTCTTTGTCTGAATTAAACTCTCCTCTAAAATCGATATAATTTCGAGCCCCGAGACACATCATAAATTTAAAGTATAACAAGTTTATTCCTGTCTCTTTTTCATTCATTAATGTTTCAATATCGTCTCGTATTCCTTGATCTATATTTTCAACTCTTACATCCCTATCTATCGGGATATAATGATTACAATAGTTACAATTAAGACTTATTAACATTTCTTTTCCATCTTTTTGAACCAAACGTTCTCCGCAATGAGTACATACAGAAATGAGTTCTCCACCATGTTTTAAACAGTGGCTTAGAAAAACAAATTGATGCATTCTATGAAGATAAACTATCTGATACTGAGTAAAATCTCCCAACATGCATTCAGGACAATATCTTTCCACTTTACTGATTTGAGAATTGAATTTTTTGTTCAGTAGTTTTTTTCTTAATGAATATATTTTCATTCCTTGTAATAAATTTTCTTGTTGTATCTTTGTGAGAAAAATCTTAACTACGGGGAAGAAAGTGTGATTTTCAATGATCTTATCTGTAAAATCTTCTGATACCCCTAATTCTAGTGATATTTGTGTGAGATTTATGGGATACACCACCTTTTGTGGTGAATTTCCGCCTAAAAGTTCCATTTTACACTTAGTGAATGTTTTTGCAGATCTCAAATAATACCTATGAAGAATACTACGGAAGTCCTCATCTGGATATGTTGGTGGGAAATAAATAATCTTCCCCATCTATTGTTCCTCCTCAATAGCAAATTCAACAAACTCGTCAAATGCTGCGACAAGTCCAGCTAGCTTGAGAGCTTCATCAATGGTTCTCTCTTGTCTATTAGCCCCATAGGAAATGAAACGTATATCATCTGCATCTAAGGTTCCTTTAGTTTTCATTTTGGCTTTTCGAGGTTTACTTTCTGTGATCGGATCTACTTTATTTTCTGTTTCTGAGTCTTTATATGCAAGAACCTTCTGCGCGATCAGGGAATACAGAAGTTCTACATCGACTTTTTCATTTCTATTCTCTAATTCAATCTGCTCTGAAAAAGCCATCGCTTTCTCAGACGTAGTTCCCATCTTCATTGCAAAGGCACATAATTGGTCAATTAATACTTTGCGGTTATTTTGGATTAAAATTAACTTGTGTTCTTCAGATAGTTGACCGTCAATCGTTATTCGATGCTGAGCATCCATGATATATTTTTTGAAAACAATCCAATCGGGCTTCAAATCTTCATATTCATCAGGATCAACTTCCTCCTCTCCCCGTATACGTTCAAATATAGGTTGAACCAGTCGGAAAGTCTTACTTGCTACCGACTCTAGCATCTCTATAGTGATTGATTCTGTTTCCTCATACAATATTGCATGACACTGAATATGCATAAACAGTTTCACTGCAAAATCGGGAATTCCTAAGGTATGATAATACAACGCTGCCTTTAATTCAGGTGTAAGAGGAGTGAATTTTTTGGTATACTGCAGATCCCAAAGACCTTGTACAAACAAATCCCATTCAACGCCATCCTTCATTCGATCTGTTATATTTTCTGCATAACCATCTGGTATCCCCCTCCTTGTGTTTGCCAAAGATGTCTTAAACAGATACAACGCTTTAAATGTCCCAATCATAATAATCGGTATCCCAATAGAATTGGTAAGTTCGGTGATGAAATCAATCATTTTTGCTTCTCCACCAGAATGTCCTTTATGAATTCGTTGGATTTCGTCAATAACAAGCACACCTAAATTAATTTGACCAGCTACTTTTGACATTCTTTTCGCCAGCACCTCAGCTCGACCATCCTTCTCCGCAAGATCATCATAATAAGAAGTGCCTAAGAGTTTATCAACGGCAAAATAGAAATTACGACAAAGTGCACCCACAGATTTATTACTTGGGCACTCGATATGAAGCCATAGTACCTGCTTGCAAGCTAAATAGTCTGATTTGTATCTGGTATGGTGAATAACTTGAGGTATTAGACTCAGAACTCTCTCGTAGGATTTAGATTTCCCCATTCCACTCAACCCTATATCAGCCATCTGTTGAGCTGTTTGAACATTGCCCATTAAATTTTCTCCATATTCATTGGTTCCAGCGGACAATATTTTATCTAAGCCAATGGAAAGTTGTCTTTGGTACATGGGACTAATGGGATTTCTAGATTGATATCCAATTTTAATCATTGTGTATAGATTTCTGTATTTTTCGAAATGGGATACTAGGGGTTGCCAATACATCGGTTTAATTTGTTGGACAAGTTCTAGTCGTTCTTCATCATCAAGTTGAGATAGATCACCTGTAAATCGGGGTACCGAATATAAAAGTTGATAAAGTTGCTCTTGAGTTAATCTAGGAGGAATAGCTTCTATGAGTGGATTATTTTGATATGCATCTATGATTTGTGGATAATACATTGCCTCTATTTGTCTTCCTTTAAGATATACATATCGATCCGAATTATTGTTCATTCGGTAACCGCCTCTCTTTACTTTTACTTAAGAGAAAAAGTTGCATTTTACTCAAAGGGGGATTGGAAGTATAAGCTTCCTGTAACGTTGATTTAGATTCAGTACATGTGAAAACCTTCTCATCCGTTTGACGTCGGGCAGTCCAAGAAGTCTCACTTCCAGTAATACGAGACTCTAGTTTTCTTTTAGCCCGCTTATTTTTATATCTATTAGACTTTGGCATTCCCTTTTGTTTCTCATTCATTTTTTCTCTTTCCAACTTAGTCAAATATTTAGCAGCAGCATCTAATTCGGACTCAATTTGGTAACGCTCGTTTTTTGCCAATTGTAATTTTTTCTTTTTGAAATTTAGTATAGATTTCACATCATCAATATGCATACCTTCATATTCCTTAAATTTTGCCGTTAGACTGCATTGCACAATAGAGCCATTTTTGAGTCGAATGAAAATACTACTGGAATTTCTAGGATCGTAGCTAACTTCAATTTGATGTTTACCCTCTATTTGTTCATCTTCGAACCAACCTTCCTTAACCCCAAGCTCACATGCATAATTTAGTTGATTTACATTAATCCCTCGTCTTGTTACAACTCCCTCTTCTTTAGGTAAGAGAACATATCGAATCAGCTCTCGAGGTTCTTCATGGAGTAAGCTTCGCTTAGCTCCCCAATTCCACATGGATATAGGTGTTAAATCCACATTATCTCTAGCCATTTCACTGGTTACTAGAAAATCATCACTAAGCGCTTTGCGATTATACTCCAGTACAAATAAAATAACGATCTTGGTAAATACCTCGAAGGTATAGACACTCTTTTTGGAAGGATCAAGTTCCCCTCTTTCACGATGTTCCTTATGGACCGCTCCGGGTATCAGTTCTTTTACACGTCCACAAAAGTTTCTAAATTGCTGTTCGATATATGGTTTCAGATCTGCTCGGTACGAAGGAGGATTAGCTAAGCGAACATTTAAATTCACTAAATTATTCGAATTCTTGCTCTTCATCTCTCCACGATCCCCAACGATCTTTTGAGGAAGATGTTTAGATGGCCAATCCTCTTCATTAATGCTCACTCCATATTTAGCACAAAACTCCACCTTATCCGTAGAAGCATTTTCTAACGCCATCATACTTTCTACCCAGGAATTCGTTTTAGATATATGAATGCCCGCAATTAAACGACTCATTACATCTTTGACAAAATAAACATGAGGTCTCCCAATGACTGTAAGATAATCAGAAGAAAGTAAAAGTACATCAGCAGGTGTAGAATCCGTTTCATACAGTGCTCCCGGATTATGAATCTCCTCAATAGGTGAACCCAGTAAAGCTCTCGCTTTTATCTCTGCTTTTCGGTTGCCTGCTTTAGCGGCCAAACGACTTTTTTTGTTATACTCTTTTTGATACCAATATCTGAATTGCTTTATAGATGGACAGTTAGTCATATTTATAATAGGGACCTTAACCTCATGCTTTCTATAGAATCCTTCATTATAATGCTCTTCACACATATGTTTGTGCGTAGCAGTTAAATTCATTTTCAATGCCGAATGATATTTTTGTATAGCAGACTTAAATATTTCTTTATCTTTAGCTGTCACAATAAAGTTGTGGTCTTCTGTTTTTGGCCCTGTTTTTATGTTTATTTTTCTCTTGTCCCCCGTGACCCCTACATCGTTATAGTCATGTAATAAACCATTAATTGATTTCCCATAGAACCAATACCTTTTCAGTAGTCGATATATCGTTTTCTGTGGTTTTCCTGTTCGATCTGATTCACTTCTAATTAGCTTCCCCCTTGATTCGCTCCAGAAAATTTCTGGTTCTTTATTCGCAATAGATTTTATTAATTCAAATTTCTGGTCTCTCTCAGCTCCATATTTGTTTAAATACTCATCAGTAGGATTTAAAAACAATAGATCCGGTTCATAAGAGGAAATACTCACTTCCTCCATCTCAAGTAAACGAAGCAGTTCTCCATAATCTCGAAAATAGGGTAATTGTAATTTATGCTTATCGTCTATGTTTACTAATACCACGTATGATTGATCAGGAGAAATCCAGAGAACCCGTTCAAGCGAGATCTCCTCATGGTCATCCGAAATACACTTTTGAAAAGCAACAACAGAGTTAATATAAATCACGATTTACACCACCTATTTACTTTTTGAACGTTCAATTTGAAGAGGAGCACTCTCTCGTATAGGTTTCATGATTGAAGTTGTCCATTGCTTATTAGCTAACATGTGTTTTATCATAAACATCGATGTTCCAGGTTCTACACCCAGTTGATTATCACAGTTAAGACACTTTTTGCTTATCGACATTGTCCGACTGAGAGATTGAAGTTTGTACAGTAGAGGTTCTGCTAACATGTTAACCATTTCAAGATCCATACCTGGCCTACCTTCCAATCGTTTCGCGTCATATAACCAATCAATGTTTCGTATGAATGAAATAGGCCTCCCAACATCAAAAACAACTTTCCACTCTAAATTCAATTCTTTATAGTACTGACGCTCAATCTCGAATAGTTCTAGGGTTCGTTTATTCAATTTATGAATAGGTTTGATGGTACGTGGGTGCTCCTGAAGCTCACCATGTACACTCATCGTAGTAAGCATAAAGTCAGTGGACATAACTACATCCTCTCCTTTATGTTGAGGATGTTTGATATTCAGCCTAGCTGCAATTTTCTGAGTAGCTTCAATAGGTGTTAGAGGGTATTGCTCCCTGATGTCTACAACTTGATCAGACCAATCCTGAACAAGTAAATACTGATATTCATAATTTGAGAGTGTGTGATGTATCCGATTAGAGTGCCACCCTAAAGTACGGGTAAGCCATCCCTCTGAAGCTACTTTATTGTCATTCGCTTTGATGAAAGGAACATACTGTTCACCTCTACCTTGCCCTCGTCCATCCTTCAATCGATTAACGTGAGTCTTATTAACTGACATGTCTCACACTCTCCTTAAAAAAAGACACATAACTTTGATGTTATGTGTCCCTCTAATGGTGTATATTTTCCTCATCATATCACAGATAAATAGAATTTTTAACTCTTTTTGTAAAAACTTGTCTAATGAGCAAGTTAGATATATTCTCCTCACATCTACAGCTTGTTACGATCCTTTCTCTGCCTTTTTCTTCGTGGCATCCTCTTGAGTTGTTGCATTTGTGTAAAGTATGCATCCCTATTCTTTGTATTGATTTCTACATCGTGGATACGACTACAAATAATATCTGGTTTGTTTTGATTAGGTCTTAGAATCAGTTTGTCTTCATGTACATTGTATTTAGAAATAGTTATCATCCAGCCCCTAATCATCGCTTTCTCGTACCAGCGTTCCCTCAAGGCTTCTCTACAAGAGTAGTATTGATCTCGGAAACAAATCCCTTGTATTGTGACTAATGCGAACTGTTCCTGGTCCACAACTCTATCATCCATCCTTCATCCTCCCCTATCCTTTATTACTATCTTTATATCCGTATTCGGATAATATATACAAAATTATCGCCACATCGATTAAATTGTTTTTATTTCGCTTTCATCCCAACAGTAATTTTTATATTATCTTCCTCCGATAAGGTATATAAAGGAGAGTTGATAGAGATGTATAGACACTCAGTTCAAGATCAAAAATTAAAAAATGAATTGTACAAGATTTGCTTCGAAGATGTTACATTGCAAAATAAGCTACTCAATAAGCGTGGAGTGCACCCCTTAGAATAGACATTGGAAAAACCCCTGGGTTTAGCCGATGAAATTCTAGGGGGTGCATTTTTTATGGCGATTAAAGGACAAAAGTATAAAACGTATTCGGAGAAGATAAAAAAAGAGGCTATTCGTCTGCATACGGTTGAGGGCTGGACTTACCGAAAGATCAATGAACATTTGGGAATTCATGACCCGGGACGAATGAAGCGATGGATGCGAAAACACCGGGAACAAGGCGAGTTTGGACTGATGGATCAGCGAGGTCGACGGAAAGAATACTTGGATCAAGAACGCTATGTGCAAAAACTGAAACGGGAGAATGCGTTGCTAAAAAAGTGCTTGGTAATCTGGAAGGAGGAAGCAAACAAGAGAGATTTCAGATCATGGAAAAAGTAGCGGCATACGGTGATATCCAGAAACTCTGCCATGTGTTTGGCGTGTCCCGGAGTGGGTTTTATGCCTATGTAAAACGTAAACGATTCGATCGCGATGCCAAGGCGAAGAAACAGGTGCTTCAAACGTATCATCGCTATGAAGGCAAATACGGCTATCGACAACTCCAGTTATTCCTTTGGCAAGATCAAGGGATTTGGATGAATCACAAAAAGGTACTCCGCCTGATGCAAATGCTCGGTATTCAATCTCGAATCCGTCGTAAACGGCGCTCCAACAGCTCGTATTCACCTGCGCAGCGTGTAGCAGAGAACCGCTTGAAGCGAGATTTCAGTGCAGAAAAACCGAATCAGAAATGGGTAACGGACATTACCCAGTATCGTGTGGGAGAGCGCTGGATATATCTTTCGGCCATAAAGGATCTGTTTAATAACGAAATTGTGGCCTACGAAATAGGCGAACGCAACGACAATGAACTGGTGCTCCGCACATTCAGCAAGGCGTTTGCGAAGCAAAAAGACGTGACCGGACTAGTCGTTCACAGCGACCAGGGATTCCAGTACACGTCTCATGCTTACCACGACATGCTGCCAAAGGTTGGCGCCCAAATCAGCATGTCTCGCCGAGGAAATTGTTATGACAATGCCTCGATGGAGAGTTTCTTCTCGCATCTCAAAACGGAAGGACTCTATCCTTATCATATCCGAACGCTTACCGAAGCACAAAGCAAAATCGAAAAGTATATCCGTTTTTACAACCGAAAACGACCACAACGGAAACTAAAAAAACTGACGCCGGTAGAGTACCGACGCCAGTTTGCAGCCTAGGGTCTTTTTATAATGTCTATTAAATGGGGTCTTGACCAAGCGTGCAAAATGGTTTGAAGGTATTTTTCTACTCTCACTAACAGCTAGTATTATTTTACTCATCGTTTCTGGGGTTTTAATAGCTTTTTGGAACACAGATCTAAGCCCTATGTACGGAATAACTATGGTTGCTTTATTGGTCATTTCTCTTTGTTGTATGTTAGCTACAATTTCGTCTTCTCGTATACATATCAAATCGCAGTACAAGGATTTAGCTTTTATGATTGGTAAGAGTAAATTTAAGCTGGATCGAGAGGTACTCTTCTCTATTCGATGTGATCAAGTTTACTATTATCTGAAGAACAATGATTACGATTATAATGCACTAGATGATCTCATTGCTTATTATTCCATTGAAGGGGAAACAATTAAAAAAAATGGATGGGTTCCTTTTGCTATTTTTACAGCTTTCATCTTTCCTTTCTGGAATGAAACAGTTAGCAAATACCTAAATTGGACAGAAATTGATCAAATTGTTCCTTTAGTTTTGTTTGCTATTCTCCTTCCTATAGGGATTTGGGTGTGGAGACAAAATGTTGAATTGTTCATCTTCTCTAAACCCAACAACTATCTCGAAATTGCTAGAATTTTACGCACAGTAAAATCCTTCCCTAAGTTTTAAAGTCAGTTATACAATTGAACTTTTAGAACTTAACATGAAAATCAACTTACCATTGTACGGATATCAAAAGACGCTGTCATTCACAATGACAACGTCTTTTGATAAGGTATTAACTTATCTACGCTCCAAACATATTCTTGAGCACATTACGCATTTCAGGCTTGATTGAAATTTCCGGACGTCTCTCCATGGCTAGTTTCTCAGCTTCTTCAACTGTAGTAGCTTCACCCAAGTTCATCAAAAGAGCTGTAGCTACTGTACCCGTACGGTTCCGGCCACCAGCACAGTGAAAGAATACTTTTTTACCTTCCTGAACAGCTTCAGTCACGGCTTGAATGGCGGACTTGATGGATTCTTCCTGATCATTCCGATTTTCAACAATTGGATAATGATGTCGGTGTGCTGAATCAGGAAATCCTTCTTGTGCCTTACCATCATCTCGGAGATCAAATACCTCAGTTACACCTTGCTCCTTGATCGCACTTAGAGCGGCATCTGCTCCCCCAATATATACTTTACCTTTAACCAGTTCATGATAATTAGACATCGTTATTTTCCCCTTCTCTAGTTGTTCCTAACAGTAGCTTTGGCCTCCGCTAACGACGAGTTCAAGTCCAGCAGCATATGGAAAAGCCGGGAAAGAACTCTCCCGGCAGGTTTATATTATTTGCCGGTTTCAGCGAACGTTTTAATGCGCTCCCCAATCTGGTCACGAACCCTTTGGAATACAGCCCATTTCTCTTCATCTGTACCTTGCGCTTTGGCAGGATCATCAAATCCCCAGTGTTCCCGCTTGACATGTGGTGGTGTCATTGGACATTTATCCGCGGCGTCTCCACACAATGTGACTACAAAATCAGCATTGTTCAACAACTCTGAATCAATGATATCGGAAGTTTGAGTAGAAATATCCAGGTCAACTTCTTTCATGGCTTCCACTGCTTTTGGATTCAGACCGTGTGCCTCAATTCCCGCACTATAAATGTTCCAGTCCTCACTTAGATATTTCTTAGCCCAGCCTTCGGCCATTTGGCTCCGGCAAGAGTTGCCTGTGCACAGAAAGTACAGTGTTTTTTTACTCATGTTCATCGTCTCCTCGTTGTTTGAATTATAGAATGCTTAACCACAGATACAGACCCACTAGCGTAATAAGCAGAGTTGGAACCGTGATAATGATACCTGTCTTGAAGTAAGTGCCCCATGAGATCTTGACGCCTTTCGTGCTAAGCACATGAAGCCAGAGCAGCGTCGCCAGTGAACCGATCGGGGTGATCTTGGGACCAAGGTCTGATCCAATAATATTGGCGTAAATGAGCGCCTCCCGAACCGTTCCTGTAGCCGTTGTTGCATCAATGGCAAGCGCATCAATTAGCACGGTAGGCATATTGTTCATCAAGGATGAAATGATTGCCGCGATAAAGCCCATACCTATCGTTGCAGCAAACAATCCTTGATCAGCCACAGCCTGAATGACCACGGCTAGGAGATCCGTTAAACCCACGTTACGTAGACCATAGACCACGACATACATGCCGATGGAGAAAAATACGATGGCCCACGGCGCTTCTTTGACAACCAATGTAGTCGGTACAGCAGAACTGCGGGAAGCCATGATCAGGAAGAATATCGCGACAACACCTGCTACAAGAGATACGGGAATACCGACGAATTCACTGGTGAAGTATCCAATGAGAAGAACCCCCAACACCACCCATGACAGCCGAAACATTTTCATATCCTTAATGGCAGTTGCTGGTGGTTTCAGTTCGCTCGCATCAAAGCGTTTTGGAATACTTTTTCGGAAGAAGAGATACAGCACGCCGATACTTGCAACCAGTGAGAACAGATTCGGAACAAACATCCTTCCTGCGTACTCCATGAAGGTAATGCCAAAGAAGTCAGCAGATACGATGTTTACCAGGTTACTTACAACCAGTGGCAAAGAGGTCGTATCCGCAATAAATCCGCTGGCCATAATAAATGGAAACACTTTTTTCTCATCGAAATTCAGTGCGCGTACCATGGCTAGAACAATCGGTGTCAGAATCAGTGCGCCTCCGTCATTGGCAAAGAAGGCAGAAACCACAGCACCCAAGATCGAGACGTAAACAAACATCCGGACACCATTGCCGTGAGCAGCCTTGGCCATATGTAAGGCAGCCCACTCGAAAAATCCGATACGATCCAGAATTAACGAAATCAGAATGATCGCGACAAACGCAAGCGTGGCATTCCAAACGATTTGCGTCACATCCCAGACGTCTTGGAGATTGACTACACCCACAAGTAAAGCAAGAATTGCTCCGCCGCAAGCAGACCAACCAATAGACAGGTTTTTAGGCTGCCAGATGACGAGGACTAACGTAATTAAAAAGATCATGCAGGCTAACAGCGTGGAAAACAAAACCCTCCCCCTCTTTCGGTTCCTCTAAATTTATATTTGTATATAACAATATACTTATATAATGAATAAAAATTAATTACAAACGGATGTAAAGTTCTCTTTATTTAAGGACTTAAGAATCGTTGCCGTGTCCGGCATTAGTTCCAAGACAGATTTAATATAGGGTGTATTCTCTACATTTAAAGAGTAGTATACCCATTGACCACGTTTATTCTCTCTAACCAAGCCTTGATCCTTCAGCTTGCGCAAATGCTGACTAATTCCAGGTTGTGACATGTCTAAAATCTCTACAAATTCACACACGCACCATTCACGTTCTTTGAGGAGTGTAAGTATAGTAAGACGTGTTTTATCGCCCAGCAATTTAATCTTATCGGCTGCTTCTTGAATAGAATCCATATCACTTCCTCCTTCTGTTAATATAAGTGCATGCTTATATTATAATATAAAAAACATGAAGTCAATCTTAAATTACGTCAACTCTTACTGATCTTGGCTCCCTATCGGCAAACTATAAGAAGCTCACTTTCTGTAAGCTCGAAAAAAAAGGAGTAGTTTGCCTTGCTTTTCACACTAACTTTCCCAGTTCTTTTAATGACTACACATCTCCCTCTTAAAATGTTTGTGAGTCTAAAGTTTTGGATTTTGAAGTATTTTTCGATACTCTTTAGGACTAATTCCCATGATTTCTTTGAATTTTGTTGAGAAATGCCCACTATTACTGTAACCCAAGTTGAGCCCAATCTCTGTAATGGATAATGCCTTATCTTCCATTAGAGACTTAGCTTTTGCGATGCGCAGTTGATGAACGTATTGCAGAGGTGTAAATCCGGTCACAATCTTAAATGTTCGTTGAATATAAAAGGGATCTTTGTTGACATGAAGGCTTATAGACTGCAAAGTAACATTTTCATGATAGACCTGAGCAATAAAATGTCTTATTTCATCGACGAGCTCTTCCTTGTATCCCTTCCAAGCATTTTCGTCCGGCTTACATCGTTGACATGGTCGAAACCCTTTAAGCAAGGCTGAACCCACATTGCTAAAGATGACTACATTCTTAGGATTTGGTGTGCGTGAGGTGCAAGAAGGCTTGCATACCGTTTTGGTTGTGCGAAGTGCATAAAAAAACATGCCATCAAAGTGTGGATCATTATCTTGAATAGCTTTCCACTGTTTTTCGTTCATATGAAGCCTCGTTTCGAATTGAAAGTCAATAATATAGATGAAATGAATTCATCGATAGGGTACGCTTGACCCTAAGAGTTTCGTGCACGTTCTCTTTGTTTTTCAATAGATTATAAATTAAAGGAGACGTCGTTCAACATGGTATCTCGTGAAAAATTGGAGCATAACCAAATTTGGATATACGTAGTTGCCCTTGTCATTGCAGCTATTGCAGGTTTAATAATGCCCGAGACAATGTCGCTGTTCGATAATCATGTTCTGATTTCACTCATTATTGCCGGCTTGATGTTCGGGATGTTCACGCAAATTCCGTTCCTTTCGATTAAGGAATCTATGGGAAACCCACGTTTTATTTACGCCCTTTTAGTCGCAAATTATATCGCCGTACCTCTGGTTGTATGGCTACTCTCACAATTCTTACCTCAAGAACAGTCACCTATATTACTTGGCGTGTATCTAGTGCTTCTTACGCCTTGTATTGATTATGTGATTGTATTTACCTTCCTGGGCAAAGGGAATGAACGAGCCATGCTTTTATCTACGCCTATTCTTTTTGTGACACAAATGATTTTTTTACCAGCCTACCTATGGCTCTTTATGGGAGAACAAACAGCTGAGTTGGTTAAGCCAGGCCCTTTTATTGAAGCTTTTGTGATCATAATTCTGTTACCGTTGTTTTTGGCCATACTTACTCAAATATTCACTAAAAAAGGGTTTAATTCTGTATTAGAGGCTTCTGCTTGGCTTCCTGTACCACTCATGGCACTCACATTATTTGTCATCGTAGCATCACAAATGAGCAAGCTGTCATCTTATGCAGATACAATCGTGAAAGTCATTCCTGTATATATTGCATTTATGATCATTATGCCACTCATTACTCGCTTGATTGTAAAATGTTTCTCGTTGGACATACGCTCAGGACGAGCTGTTGTGTTTAGTGCAGGAACCCGAAATTCTTTAGTCGTTCTTCCTCTTGCTCTCTCCTTACCTGATCAATGGAGTTCGCTCGTTGCGGCTATTATCGTCACGCAAACTATTGTCGAACTAATCGGAGAGCTGATCTATATCCGTCTAGTTCCCAGATTTATTTTACCTGATAAATCCATGGAACAAAACACCGGCTGAATGATAATTATATTCAGGAGTGTAGTAGCTAAACAATAAAGAATCAGGGTCTTGTCTCTACTAAGAACAAGACCCTGATTCTTTATTTTTACTTTTCTTAGGTGTAGTTACAGTGGCAAATGAAGCAAGTTGCTTGCCACTGTTTAAGGTTATGTTGATATAAAGATTAGCAAACTGTGTCTATTTTAGAAAAAGGAATATCCAAAATTAACTTTTAAATTGGTGTGTTAACCTGCGCGTTAGCTTTAGAAAAATGACAGCCGACTAATTAATCAGCTGTCATTTTGAATTACCATTAAGTCTTCTAATGTAGACTTACGACAAATTTATGCTTTATTTTAATTAGAACAAGAAGAACTACAACCACTTGTTTTCTCGACTATTTGCACTTGAGGACGATGCACACTGCATACACCAGTCTCTGGTAGATCCAGCTCTACTTTTAAAGCTGCCTCTAGGTCACCCGCCAGAAAAGCAACCACCGAACGAACCTGTTCATATCCAGTAGCCATCAGGAAAGTAGGTGCACGTCCATAACTCTTCATACCTACAATATACAACCCTTGTTCCATATGACGAAGTTCTTTCTCACCATGTGGACGAACGGTGCCGCAGCTATGAACATTCGGATCAATTAATGGTGCCAGGGTTTCGACACTTTCGGTAATCTGGTCAATGCTAAGCCTCAACTCTCTTAAGAAGGTAAAGTCGGGTCTGCTACCTGTATTCACAATGATCTCATCCACTTGAGCTACTTCCTGAATTACACCACGTTGCTCTCCAATGATAGTGACTTGATCGCCTTTCTGCTGAAGTTCCTGAATATGAAATGGCGTTATCACGTTGACCTTTCCAGTATCAACGAGTTGATGAATTCGACTTCCTAGTTCACCTCTGGCTTCCAGTTGATCATTCGCTTCTCCACCATAAGCTTCCTCTACTTGATCTCTTCTCATCAACCAGGTCAGTTTTGTACTTGAATCCATTTCTTGCAGACTGGATAGATCAAGTAACGTATTCAAGGCCGAATGTCCACCTCCTACAACGGCAACATGTTTATTGGTGTAACGCTCCCGCGCTTCCCCTAGTACATTCGGAATGCCATAGAATATACGGTCATGAAAAGCTTTCTCTTCAGGAGTGAGTACACCACTAGAAAGCACAGGGTTAGCGTGTTCCCACGTTCCTGAAGCATCGATCACAGCTCTAGCTTCATACCGCCTATTCTTCCCCTCCTCTTCAACATAGATCATAAAGGGTTGTTTCTCGCGGCCTACGGTTTTCATTTTATCTGTATTTTTGCGACTAATCCCCACAACACGTGTATTTAAATGAAGATCATTTTGAATTTTCGGAAGTTTTGCGAGCGGAAGTAAATACAGATCACGTAGCTCATGCCCCGTCGGTAATTCGTCTGGAGATGGGGCAGTCCACCCATTCTTAGTCAACAACCTCTCTGCTGCTTTATCTACGTTATACTGCCATGGAGAAAATAGACGAACATGGCCCCACTTTGAGATATTCTCACCTACTTTACAACCCGCCTCAAAAATGATAAATGATTGGCCAGCTTCAATCAGATGTGCTGCTGCTGCCAGACCAATAGGCCCAGCACCAATGATGGCTACAGGTAAATGAGATAGCTCTCCTTGGTGTATAGGATCTTGAAGAGAGATCTGCTTTTCCATGAGCGTAGGTTCACAACAGGACTCGACTTGTTTAAATTCAATGTTTTTCATTTCAAATGACCTCCAGTCGTTAGTTGAATATATTTGCAAATTACAAGTATTAGACAAATGTAACGGGGTAATACCGCTCATTACCCCACTGGCGTACAGCACATTTTCGATTTTAACATACTCTCATTAAGCAGATTAATAGATTGCATAACGATTGCTTTTTCTGTATCGGTCATGAAAGAAAAAACCTCTTCCAGATGTGTATTCATCCGATGATCTATAGCTGTCGCTACAAACTTCCCCTCTACCGTCAATCTCAGAATGTATACTCTACGATCTTCAGGATGGGGTGTTTTTAAGACCAGGTTTTTCTTAATCAACGTCTGTATTTGACGACTAAAGGTTGTAATATCCATGGCTAGCGTTTCGGCAATTTGTTGCATGGATGGCTCATGTTGATGGTCAATTTCATATAGGATATGACTTTGGATTAAAGATATTTCCTGCTCTCCAACCGTGCAACAATTTTTATCCAGCAAGCCGAAGCGACGTACCATGATCTGTAATAACTCTCTTGGGTTTTGGTTATCCGGCAAGATGATCACCTCTTGGTGTCTATTATAATCATATTATTTGTATATTGCAACTAATGTAAATTATTCTGCTTTTCTAAATTGTTTTGGATATGCTTAACGACATACTCAGCATCTGGCCCCACGCCCCGAAGAGTTGCTGATGCAAAGGAGCGCTGTCCAGACAAGCCTACAAAATAAAGGCCGGGGATTATCTTGCTAATCCCGTTCTTCTGCTCGGGTTCGCCTTGGCCATCCAGTCCACCTAATGCATCAATATAAGAAACGTTAGAGCGATACCCTGTCGCGAAAATGACGGTTTGAACCTCTTCTTGTGTTCCATCAGACCAGATCACACCTCTGTCATAAAATGCGGTGAACATTTTCTTTTGTTTCGGGTTCCCCGCTTTAAGCTTCTGTTTATATCCATCCAAATCCAGAACGGATGATCCGTTTGCAAATGACTTCCCAAATTTCCAAAACGAATCGATCCCCGTTAGCTTAAACCAGAAGTGAATATCCTGTCCCAAGAGACGCTGCGGGATTAACGCTACTGGTTCTCTCACAGCAAGTGTTGTTTCAGCTACTTCGGATAGTTCCATCGCAATCTGAACCGCGGAATTTCCTCTCCCTACAACAATGACCGATTGATTATGAAAAGGGGTCGGTGTGCTATAGGTCGCGGAGTGAATAATGGAACCTTTAAATTCATCTTGTTTATCAATTAAAGGCGTAAAGGGTCTGCTGTAAGAGCCAGTTGCTGAGATCAGATTTCGAGCAAAATAGGTCTTTCCGGTGGAAGTCTCCACTCTGAAATAATCAGATTCTTTAGACACTTTCTCAACACGACTACGATAAACTAAAGGCAACTCAAAGTGAACGGCGTACTTCTTCAAGTAATGAATGACTTCATCTCGATTAGGGTAGTGTTTACCCTGAGATGTAATGGGTAACCCTGGCAGAGATGAATACGCTGCTGGGGAAAACAATTTGAGACTTTCATAATACTGGGGCCAGGCCCCGGCTGCATCTTCACCTGCCTCCAAAATCAGGAAGGACAGCCCTCTCTTTTTCAGATGATAACCAGAAGCCAACCCCGCTTGGCCTCCACCAATGACAATAACATTCCAGATCTGTTCCATATCCTATCTCCTGAGAATTATTTGTATTTTGCAAGTATTTGATCAAAAAAATGAGTATCTTTCGAATCATTAAGGATCTAGACAAATTCTAATGGATTGTCGAGTCCATAATTTTTTCTACAATTACACAGTTCATCCATTGACCATCTAATTGGCCATGTTTTTCATACATACCTACCTCCCGAAAAAAACACCGTTTACAGAGAGTTCTACTTGCTACATTAAAGTCAAAAATTCGGGAGACCAGCTTCCAATACCCTATATTCTTGCATTCAAGTATCAACTCTTCAAGCAATCTACGGCCCGCGCCCTGCCCACGTGACTGACGATCAATATACACGGAGAACTCACCAAATCCACGTACTAGATCATTCAATTCTGCGACCAGAATCGGATATCGTTCCCCTTGATTCAGTATCCATTGCTCTCGATCCTGAATTTTGCGAGGTTCTGTCTCAAACGTTGCATTGCGTTCTTCTATAGCCTGGTTGTATATAGAAGCTAATGTATAAGCGTCCTTTACCGTTGCTGGTCGTATCAGCATATGCTTCTCCTCCCGCTATTCAAACATCGGTATATAATCATTCATTATACCTATTTAATTGCAAAATACAACTAATATTTCAGAACACACCTATATCTTAGATTCTCGACTTAGTTTTGAATATAAAAATTGTTTCTGATGCATATGAGCGACTAACCTCCGCTCCCTGGTAAGTTCCATTAAGCTATATGCGGTTCTTACATCTGATATTTTCTGAAGCTGTTGAATCTCAGGTAGAGAAAAAAATCCTCTTGCCGCGTACTCTTTTACTTTCGACATATCCACACGACCGCGACTTATAAGTGGTTCATTTCCCAGATATTTTTGCACGTGTAAAGAGCTTATCTCCGGATCGGTCTGAATCAAAGAGATACTTCCGACTGGCAAGATCTCTTTACGTTTTTCTTGTTCCAATAGTCCCTGAAGAGCTCGTTTACGAATAATCACCCACGAGTCGAATAAACGGTTATACAGCCATTTATTTGATTTCCATTCGATTATCTGCAAGTGAATCGATTGGTTCGCTAGTTTTGATTGGTAACCATCGAAATCGTAAGTAGACTCATTCTTGGTTCTTTTTGGGGTGAATCGTATATAAGGCTCTTTTGGTTTACATAGGCCTGAAATAAGCGACTGCTCATGCGATAGTAGTTCCCTCCATTTTATGTTCATGACTTGCCCTATTACACCATGATTATCGAAGCACTCCATTAATTCCTTATTGTGCTTTTCATATACATTCATCGAACTAAATGAACCGACAATCCCTAATTCAGTCCACTCCATTCGCTTTAAGCCTCGTTTGATTTGATCTTCTCCTATAGATACTCGAAGTAGATCCATACATTTTTTTAGCTTCACCATCTTACTGTACTGTAGGTTCTCCACAAATTCCTCCAAAACTTTGAAAGGCACTCCCATTTCCCCTTTTCGTCAAGTTAGGATCATGTATTAACTAATTTCATTTTTTTAAACACATTGAAAAGAGCAATCTCAATGTGATCGCTCTAAATGGGAGTGTATCAAATTACTAATTATCTATTTTCATAATTAATTGAATTGAATGCTACGTCCAAAATACTACCCAACTGATTTAGTGGCACTTTGTAAAAACAATGAGCTTACTTTCATATAAGAACTTATAAACTGAGTATCTGCCTCGTGTTGTAATTCATTTAGCTTAGATAACTTAGTTTCAGATAATCTCATCGGTTGTTTCAATTGAAAATCAACACGATGTATATTCTCATTTAATAAATGGCCGGCAGTGTATGCTGCACTAGTCGTTTGCAGTTGCATGGTAAGATCTACAATTCGATCTCGATACCTAATGAGCGAACTCTTCTCAGCTATCTTGTTATTCACGTTATAGACATGAGATCCTGTCCCCAATGATAGCATCCTTATCGTACTCACATCATAACCAAGAACAAAAGCTTCTGCTATACCCACTAAAGCCGGATTATTAGCCCAGAGTCCTCCATCAATTTTACAATCATTGCCGTCGATCGAAACTGCGGGAAAATATGTTGGAGCAGCTGAAGTTGCTAAAGCAACATCTGACATCAGATATTGAGCGTCATTAAACAAGTGCTGACAGTGTGGAGTTTTGAATACTTTGGGCGAAGCCCTACTATGCTCAACGGAAGGAATACATAGCATGGTTTGAGCATCAATCATCTTGTTATCTTTAAATACCTCTGCCAGTTTTTCACGTAGCCCAGTATTCTTATATTGGTTAGTCAATATACCTCTCAAACTAAACATTCTTTTCTTGAAGATGTTTTGCGCATTAGATACATAAAATGTGACTAGCTCATCTGCGGGTATCCCAATAGAGAGCCCTAATGCCAATATTCCCCCGGTCGATGTTCCTACGATCATATCAAAGTATTGATTGACGGGCATGCCTGTCTCTTTCTCAAATTTCGCTAGATATCTTGCAGGGAATATTCCTCTAATGCCACCCCCATCAAGAGATAATATGCGTAAGTTTTTCCCGTCACGCGGTATCCATCCATTACTCTTAATTTGCTCCCAGTTCACATCACAGCCCCCTACCGATTTTTCTTAAAAGCTTTTCTCCTTTGGATGAATGAATGCTATGGGGAGCCTCAGGTCCCCACCAAACTCCTGTCTCTAACCAGATTTCATAGTAATATAGCCACTCACAGGTCCAAGGAATGATCGTCTTTGCAATTAGTTTATCCTTTTTATAACTCTTATCTGGTGGATAATACAGACACAAAGAATTATCATCGTATGTATGCGGGCTATTTTTTATAATTTGCGGATGTGTAATAAACACTTGAGGGTATTCAGATTTATAAACAATTTTGACTGAATAGGTTTGCTGCATATGCGTGGATATTAATCTGCCACTCCACTGTTTGGCGTCATCTTGATATTCGAACTGAGGAAAGAACTTTTTTATCCAGAAGTTTTGCAAAGCTAAGTTTAATGAGTGTACGCGTCTAGGTGGAATTCTCTTTTTTCGTTTCTTTATCATTTTAAGTTCACCCCAAAGAAACGGTGCTTCGGTGAGTTAATCCCCTCTTTTGTGTTTAATAGACCACTTGTATTTACTAGAACAGCTCCCGTATTAATTCTAGTTGCCATTGCAGATGCTTCATTGAGCTCTGTCGGGAATTTATCAAAGATAGCTTGCCACTTTTTAATACTCTCTGCTTTGTTACTCTCATCATAAGCATCCTGAACGTCATCTTTTAAAGTAGAAAGCTTTTTCTTGAATTTATCAAGTTTTTCTTTATCCCAATCCCTTGCCAAATTTTCTTCAGTTAACGAAGGATTTTCAATAAAAACAGTATCATCAAGTTGAATATACGAATCAATATCAACAAGTATTTGCTTTATGGTCTCTAACAAGCTTTCGGCTACAGAATTCTTCCCAACCATACTATTTCCGATCAAAGTCGTTAATAATATCGATTTCGGAGCTGTTTGTTTACCTACCTTATGATCTCTCCAATACCTGAGTAATTTTGTAATTTTCCTAAATTGTTCATTATGATCATAGTGAACATCTCTACACCATTCTTGAAATCCTTCGGGATTAGTCTTCTTCCACTCGCCCTCTTTTTTACTAGGTATTAAAATATGGTCGTTATCTGATGTCTTAGCTAAGACGATGTCCATATGAAAATCACCAGCATAATTTATACGAACACAACGATCTCTTGCCTTGATTTTATCTTTGTAACTCTCATTTGTTTTCATACGTTTAACAAGCCAATCTAATGCGTCTTTAGGAGTTATATCATCGGCTAAATCAAGTTTTAGGACAACATCAACATCAAATTCTTCTCCCTGCTTCTGAGGTCTAATTGAAGTTTTAGTAGCATAAGAACCTTGGAGAAAAAAATCAAGATACTTCTCCTTAATCTCATCATCATTCTCTAGAATATTATTCCAAGTTTCATATGCACTATCGATTCTGTCTACCCTAGCAGGATTTAATGAGATATCCCCAAGTAGTTGCTTGAAATGATCAGATAGTTTCATGATTTTCCTCCTATAATTCGTTTTACACACTAATTATAGTGTCGATAATACATTATAACACAATATATTGTGTATGTACTGTTGATAAGAAGAATTTCACCTTTTCAATAAGTCTCTTATTGATGCCTGACAATAAACAAGGATAGTGTCTGATTATTTCTCTCAGCACTACCCTCTTACTATATAATTTAGTTGAAATGTAACGCCTTAATAAATCTTCACTTTAAATGATATCGATGTATTTTCAGCCTAATAAAGTCTCCAATTTCATCTTGGTCACTTGGTTTTAAATTCCTATATTCTGAAATAAGTCTGACTTCACTATCTCTAAGGCCTTTACTGATAGATACATCACTGACTTGGTCAAGTCCATAAACTAACCAATAGAGATCTGTTTTAAATTGATCGTGAAGTGCTATAACAATGTCTAACGAAGGTTTATATTTATCTAGTTCCAACTCACTCAGTGTCCCCTGAGAAACCCCAATAATTACTGCGAACTCCGTTTGATTATACTTATGTAGCTTCCGGATGCTTCTAATTCGTTCTCCAATGGTGGACAAATTAACAACCCCCTACAAATTAAAGAACAGTCCTGATGACATTTAATCATCAGGACTGTTTAATATTACTCTACAAGTTATTGATTTTATTAATCTTGATCGTCATTTCACTTACCAACTATAATGTCCATTTACCAACTATAATGGCAATTGTCAAACTATAATGTCAATTTACCAACTATAATGTAACTGAACAATACTGTATTAGTTTACTGAATTCCTTACCTTACTCAACCGTTACACTTTTCGCCAGGTTACGTGGTTTATCTACATCATGACCCAGTGCCAGGGAAGCATAGTATGCCAGCAATTGCAGCGCAACTACAGACAAAGCAGGGCTAAGTAGTGGCAGCGTCTTAGGAATCGCAAACGCTTGGTCTACGGATTTCAGCAATGGTGCTACGTGCTCTTCATACGTAATTGCCAATACATCTGCGCCACGTGCTTTTACTTCCTTAATGTTGCTCACTGTTTTCTCAAGTACGTTCTCCTGCGTTGCCAGGGCAATAACAGGAATACCGTCTTCGATCAATGCAAGCGTACCATGTTTCAACTCACCCGCAGCATACGCCTCGGAGTGAATATAAGAGATCTCTTTCAGCTTCAAAGATCCTTCTTGAGCTACTGCATAGTCAAGACCACGGCCAATGAAGAAGAGATGTTCATGTTTGGAGATTTGCTCTGCATATCCTTTAATTGCTTCCGCTTGCTCCAACATGGATTCCACTTGCTCAGGCAATGCTTGCATTGCTGCCAGCGTGTGTTCAATCTCTTCTGCAGATTGAGTACCACGAACTTGTGCAAGGTACAGACCAAGCAAGTTAAACGCGATCAATTGCGAAGTATACGCTTTGGTAGAAGCTACTGCAATTTCAGGACCTGCCAATGTTGCGATAACATCATCTGCATCACGTGCAATGGAGCTACCCACTACGTTTGTGATTGCCAGTACATGTGCCCCATTGGATTGTGCTTCACGCAATGCAGCAAGCGTATCGGCAGTTTCACCGGATTGGCTCACTACGATTACAAGTGTATCTTTGTGCACGATTGGGGAACGGTAACGGTACTCGGAAGCCACATCTGTTTCAACCGGAATACGTACCAATTGCTCAATAACTGTACGTCCAACCAGACCTGCATGGTACGCTGTACCACATGCAATAATTTGAACGTTACGGATATTTTTGATTTGTTCTTCAGTCATTTTCAACTCAGGAAGTTGAACTTTTTTGCCTTCATTATCGATGCGACCCAGCATAGTATCACGATATGCTTTTGGTTGCTCATGAATTTCTTTCAGCATGAAGTGCTCGAATCCGCCTTTTTCTGCGGTTACAGCATCCCAATCGACACGAATCATTTCCCGAGAAATAAAGTTACCTTCAATCGTCATCAATTCGACAGCATCATGTGTCAATACAGCCATCTCACCATCATTCAGAATGTACACGTTACGTGTATGTTCCAGAATTGCCGGGATGTCGGAACCAATGAAGTTCTCGCCTTCACCAATACCAATAATCAATGGGCTTGCTTGACGCACAGCTACGAGTTTCTCAGGCTCATGCTCTGTCAATACACCCAGTGCAAATGCGCCACGCAACAACGTGATCACTTTTTGTACTGTTTTGACGATATCACCATTGTATTCACGTGCGATCAGGTGAGAGATAACCTCAGTATCTGTCTCGGAAGTGAACGTGTGACCTTGAGCCATCAATTCATCCTTCAGATCCAGATAGTTCTCAATAATACCGTTATGCACAACAGAGAACTTCTGGCTTCCATCCGTGTGTGGATGAGAGTTCTCATCCGATGGTTTACCATGAGTTGCCCAACGTGTGTGTCCGATTCCGGCATTACCTACCAGTGGTGCACCATCCAGCTTGGCTTCAAGGTTCGCAAGACGACCAAGAGCTTTCGTGATTTGCAGACCTTCCGGTGTGAATACCGCGATACCTGCAGAATCATAACCACGATACTCGAGTTTCTTCAATCCTTCGACCAATACCGACTGAGTGTTCTTATTACCAATATATCCAACAATACCGCACATAATTTATTTCCTCCGTTTGTATATGAATACTGTGTCACGAAGAGAAACAGGCAGAGGCGGCACATCGGAAAAATGAGTGATTGCCTAGCGTTTCATGAATACTTGGTACTTATTCAATTATCAATGATCAGAGCGACCTCGTGTCGCCCCGCTGTCATCATAAGCTGTTATGAATGCAATCATGAATGTACATCATTTTCCCGTCCGCGTACTGTTTACGCTCTTCACGCACATTCATTTGAATTTTAGTTTAACTCTTGCACCTGCACCGGCGCGTTGTGTGGACAGTCACCTATCCATTTTCCGCAATCCGGTTTACGGCTCTGGTGCTTCACCGGGAGGTCCCCGCCGAACAATCCGAACACCTCCACCTCGTCAGCTTGATTGCCGTTGATCTTAATCAGCCGTTCTTCAACCTAGAAGAAATCCTGATCAACATCATCCCGCGCAACTCCAAGCTCTGGCGCTTGTGTAACTGTAACCTTACGTTCCTCACTTTCTGTGTCTGAATGACGACTCCACTCATTATATGCACGTCAGGTCCATTTTGCAATGGAGCAAAGTACCTGTGACAATTTTAGCATATTTACCTACAATCCCGACCGGATAAACGGACCTATGGTCTCATCAGGCCGGGACGCAGGAATATCCATGCATAAGTCCTAAATCATGTTATATTAAGCCTCTTACATCTTCCAGTCCTATACCAGTTCTTTTTGCACTACATCTGCGATTTGAGACACAAATTGTTCAAGTTCGTCTTTATCTGGTCCTTCCGCCATAACACGGATCAGAGATTCAGTACCTGAAGCACGAACGAGTACACGTCCATTATCCCCGAGTTGTTGTTCTACTGTAGCAATAGCTTGCTCGATTGCAGCATTACCCTCGTATTTGCTCTTATCTTCAACACGCACATTCACCAATACTTGTGGGTACTGGGTCATTAGCGCTTTTAGTTCACTCAGTTTTTTACCGGAAGCCTTGAGCGTATCCACGAGTTGAATCGCAGTCAGCATACCGTCTCCAGTTGTATTGTAATCCAGGAAAATAACATGGCCAGATTGTTCTCCACCCAAGTTGTAACCGCCGCGACGCATTTCCTCCATCACATAACGATCACCTACTGCCGTTTTAGCTGTTTTCAGTGCAAGTTTCTCTGTTGCTTTGTAGAATCCGATGTTACTCATAACGGTCGATACAACAGTACTGTCCTTCAACTTGCCTGCACGATTCATCGCATCACCACAGATACACAGAATGAAGTCTCCATCCACCTCAGCGCCTGTCTCATCAATAGCAATCAGACGATCCGCATCCCCGTCAAAAGCAAGACCCAGATCTGCTTTATGTTTGAGCACTTCTTGTTTCAGGTTCTCTGGATGAGTTGATCCACATTGCTCATTAATATTCAGGCCGTTAGGCTCAGCGCCAATGGCAATGACTTCTGCACCTAGTTCACTGAACAATTTTGGTGCCAGTTCATAAGCTGCTCCGTTTGCACAGTCCAAAACAATTTTAAGTCCAGAGAACGATTCATTTACAGTCGTTTTCAGGAAATCAAGGTAACGATAACGGGATTCTTCATCTGTCGTTACAGTACCCAGCCCGCCACCAACTGGCCGTGGCAATTGATCTGTCTCCGCATCCATCAGTTCTTCAATCCGGTTCTCTGTTTCATCAGACAGCTTGAAGCCATCTCCACCAAAGAACTTGATTCCGTTATCCTCAACCGGATTGTGGGAAGCCGAGATCATCACGCCCGCGTCAGCTTTCAACAAACGTGCAATATACGCCACTCCCGGAGTGGATACAACGCCCAGACGGATCACATCAGCGCCAATGGACAACAGGCCTGCAACCAGTGCGGATTCCAACATCAATCCCGAGATACGAGTATCCATGCCGATAACCACTTTTGGTCTTTCCACACCACCTGCAAGCACGTAACCACCACAACGTCCAATGCTGTAAGCCAGCTCTGCCGTTAACTCTTTATTGGCAACCCCTCTTACACCGTCTGTACCAAAATATTTCCCCATGATTTAACTCCTTCTATTCGCATCATATACGAGCACTATTATTATTTTTTGAGAATTTTAAAATTAGAACGTTTACGGATTCGCGCCACTTTTACTGCCAGTACCGCTGTTATTATTATTTAAATTACCTCGACTGCTTGTGCTCCCCTGTTGACCCTGATCCTGAGTATCCGTATTCGATTCCGTTTCTTCTTCATCAGGAACAGGCTCCGTTTCCCCATTTTCGACCTCGGCTGGTGAAGGGTCAGGTGCTACCGTTCCCTCGTCAGTCGGATCCTCGCTAGGAGTAGTTGTGGTGTCTTCAGCCTTTTCGCTAATTTTGACCGTTGCACTCAGAGCATTGGATAATTCATCCAGTTTGGCATAACGGGGCAGGTCGGCTTCAAGCTTGATCTCATGCGTTCCGACCGCAAGTCCAGTGAGATCCCCGGTCAACGTGAGATCATCACTACTTAGACCCTCAAGCATACTAGCTGAGCCTGTGAGTGTAAGGTTCAGACCGCCGCTTTTAGGCGTAACCAGCGTCCCTTCCAGTCCATTCCCCGCACCGGTAAGTGTGATGGGGACGTTCGGAAAGACTTTGGTTGTCTCCTCTGCCTCGTCAAATGGTGATATGGTTACCTTGATCTGAATCGAACTAGGCTCGATTTTCTCAAAACCGGAAGGCGGCGTCAAGTCCACGTTAACTGTCGATGTACCCGACTGATCAAACTGTGTAAGATCAAGGGTTACTTGGTCGTAGGACTGTATACCTGCAAGCGCATCCTCTGATCCATAAACCGAGACTTCTTTCACGTTTGGCTCTACCGTGGAGAGTACCAGGCCTTCCGGAAGCTGTCCCGAATATTTGATTCTTAAGGGTACAGATGTATAGGGCTGATTGACCGGAACTCGGACTTCAACCGTTTGAGGCGTTATAATCGCATTTTCAAGGACCTTGCCCTCAGCATCGTATGCTTGAAGTTTCACTTTTTTCTGTATGACATCTTCCTTGGCATCTTTCACGCTCACACTGCCCTGGACCTTCGCTACAGCCTCGAGTTGCCCTTCGGGCAGAGTTACCTTAACTGGCGTCGAAGGTTCAGTTACGGGCGTTCCAGCGCTGTATCCGGCGGATGGTTCCCCTTCGGGTACAATATTCACATTGAAGGATTTGGTGCCCAATTTTTCTACGTTCACCGTAACCATGGAAGGTTCCATGCTGACCACTTCTACCCCGGAAGGCAAATCAGGTACAAGTGGCAGTGTATTGGACCCATCTTTCACCTGACTCAGATCGACCAGTACCTTGTAATCGTCATTCGTAAAAATCGATGTTAGCATCGAGCGCTGTCCTTTGATCTCCAGCCGGACCTCATCCGTACTTAATGAAGTGAGCACATAGCTAGTGCTGTCTAATCCATAAGGTTGAACAGGCACCGTACGTTCCACAACCTTGTTGGTTGTCCCTGTTGTAATCGTAGGGGTGGTTGGTACTTCATCCAGATGAATCATGAACCAGAGCAGCAGGCTCACCGCAAGCGCAAGTATTTTGGCAAAGTTATTATTGTTAAACCACTTATCCATTGTTACGTCCTCCCTTCCGTTTCCAGAAGGTTGTCCAGCCATTCTTTTTCAGATTGGATGTAGGGCGCAACTCCTCATACAGTTTGGCAATCAGCGATTCTTCCTTAATATCACGAACGACCTGTCCATTCATTGCCAGTGACACTTGTCCTGTCTCCTCGGAGACAACCAAACAGATCGCATCTGCAACTTCGGTAATCCCGATCGCTGCACGGTGGCGTGTTCCCAATTCCTTACTGATAAAAGGATTCTCTGATAATGGCAAATAACAAGCTGCCGCCGAAATCTGTTTTCCCTGTACAATAACGGCTCCATCATGGAGCGGTGTATTTGGAATAAAGATGTTAATCATTAGTTCCGAGCTGACCAGAGATTGCATCTTAATGCCCGATTCCGTGTAATCGTTCAGACCCGTTTCACGTTCAAATACGACCAAAGCGCCAATTTTACGCCGTGACAAATAATTAACTGACTTGATAATTTCCCCAATTAGCACCGTTAATTCTTCATCACTCGCAGCCGCTGAACGTCCAAACAGCTTACCGCGTCCCAATTGCTCCAGACCACGACGCAGTTCCGGCTGAAAGATAATGAAGACCGCAACGACACCAAACGTAAACATCTGGTTCATTAACCATTTGAGCGTATACAGGTTTAGCCACGTACTTAATGCCCAGATCAACACAAGGAACAGAATCCCTTTCAGGAGCTGAACCGCACGTGTCCCCCGCACAAGCAAAATCAGTTTGTACATAATATAGGTAACGATCAATATATCGATAACGTCCTTAATGGACTCTGTCCACGTTAAGTCAGCAAAATAATTCATAAGCCAGCCCCCGCTATCCCCATTGATGAGTAAACCCTGATCTCATATTAACCCATTAGGATTTTATATAATCCTTTGTCTCCGCATTTTTGCATCATTCGATTTGTGCAAAATGCTTATCTATATGTAGTAGTATGTTCTCTTTAGTATCTAGGTTATAACGTTAACGTTCAGGTTGCAAGTTACGACAGTCTCAAACTGCACATAAACATCACATTTACCATGAATTACAAAGTTTGCGTATAAAAAAAGAGTACCCCATGCAATCTGGAGGTACCCTGCTTGGTATATACCATTGAAGAATTTTACCCTGTTCTAGCGATAAGCCACTTCATTTACCATATTGGTTATTTTGTACCAGAACCAGTCCAGCGCCTGATCAATACTTTTCACCTGACCTGAAATATGCGCCGTTGAAGCCTGAAACAGTTGTCCGTCGATAACCGTCAGATTGCCGTTCACATCACCATATACTTGTGCGGTTCCATTTTCTATCGTAAGATCGCCAGCAATTGACTTACCTTCAGGAACAATAACCGTGTTACCCTGAATCACGATCTGGTCCAGATTATTTCCCTTAACAACCATTTCGTTATTCTGATTCCAGAAATTCAAGGCGCTAAAGAGCATCACGACCAAAAAGAAGGCTGCCGCCGTCAGCGCGGGATGTCCTTTGACCCATTTGAGCCATGCTTGCTGTCTCTTGGGCTGGGGCAGAGCATTCATAATTCGATTGGTCAGCTCATCAGAGGCAGACGGTGAATAGTGTTTCATGGCAAAGAGTAACATTTCCGTCTGTTCCAACTCTTTAAAGCGCATGCGACAATCCGGACAGATCACAAGGTGACTTTTCAGTTCAACCTTCTGGGCCGGGGACAACGACTCATCCAAACATTCATGCATTAAAGAGACGGCCGAGTTGCAATCCATATGAGAGCCAATCCTTTCTTAAATCACTTAGTCCATGTGCCATTAAAAAGCACGCATAAGACTTGCATACATTACATACGCATCCGTTTCGGATATGTTTCAAATAATTTCGCCCATATTTAAAGGCGCTTAACATTTATAACTTATACTCCAATTTTTTACGTAGAAAATCACGGCCCCGATGAACGCGTGTCTTGATCGTTGTTACGGGCATACCTGTCACATCACTGATTTCCTGTAGCGACAAGTCCTGTAAATATCTCAGAATCATAACGGACTTATACTTGGCTGGCAAACTGTCAATGGCCTCACGAATGAGTGTCTGCGTTTCTGACAGGAGCGCTTCACTCTCAGGTGTACGATCATCACTCGGGAGCATCGCATAACCATCAGATCCTTCCTGATCATTCAGTTCAGCATCCAATGAGTATGAAGGTTTCTTTCTGCGCAGTCGGTCAATACACAGATTCGTTGCGATCCGGTAGATCCAGGTTGAGAACTTCTGGTTCGGATCGTACTTCTCCATATTACGAAACACACGCAAAAACGTCTCCTGCACAACGTCTTCAGCTTCATGACGATTGTTCAGCATCCGGTATGCCAAATGAAATAGCTTGTCCTTATATAGTTCAACGATTTCTGCAAAGGCTCTCTGGTCGCCCTTGAGCACCAGTTTAATAAGCCTGTTCTCCAAATTGTCCACCCTTATTCCCCCAGACATGCTGATGGGTCTTCCGTCTTCTGATACCCGTCCACACTTGTAATTCACCAATCAAATCGTAAATCAACTTTGGTCAAAAATCAAGACTGTATGACAAATATCCGCCAAAAACAGTAAAAACGGGAACTCCCGCAGGAGTCCCGTTTCATCTCTTACTCCGTAGAGCAGAGAATGGAGCTTTTTAGTTAACAAAGTAATGGGTACTTTGTTACATATAATCATCATTCACAACAAATTGATAATCAACCTGTGTTACGCAGTCCTGCAGCGATGCCGTTGATTGTCAGCAATACTTCTCTAAGCAGTTCCGTATCATCCTCACCACGTTCACGCATATCTCTGAGCTCGCTCAGAAGTTGAACTTGCATGTAGGACAACGGATCTACATAAGGGTTACGAAGACGAATGGATTCTTGAATAACCGGTACATCATCCAGAATTTCAGCTTCTCCGGTAATTTTCAAAATCAGCTCTTTTGTGAGCTTGAATTCGGCTTCGATCTGACCGTAGATGCGATCACGGGCTTCCTTGTTCGAAGTCATTGCTGAATATTCTTTGGCAATCACCAGATCTGCCTTGGCTACGGCCATCTGTACCGTATCAATTAATGTGCGGAAGAATGGGAAGCTTGCATACATTTCTTTCAGGACAACCAGATTTTCCTCTTTATCCTGATAGTAACTTTGCAATCCTGTTCCTGCCGCATACCATGCCGGAAGCAAATATCGACTTTGAGTCCAGGCGAATACCCAAGGGATCGCTCTCAGATCTTCAAACTTATCACTATTTTTACGCTTGGATGGACGGGAACCAATATTCAGCTCACCAACCTCCGGAAGCGGCGTTGATTCTTTGAAGAAGGTGAAGAAGTCTGGATCACGGAAAATCAGATCCTGATATTTCGTCAGAGATACTTCCGAAATCTCTTTGATGATGCTGTCCCAATGACGTTCGGATGCTGACTCTTGCGGCTCAAGCCCATTAAGTGCTGCTGTGATTAGAGCCGAAGTTGCCTGCTCCAGACTGCGGTATGCAATCCCCTGAAGGGAATAACGGGAAGAAATAACCTCTCCCTGCTCCGTAATCTTGATGCCCCCACCAATCGTATGTGGTGGTTGAGCAAGAATACTGCGGTTGAGTGGCATGCCGCCACGTCCAAGAGCCCCGCCACGTCCATGGAAGAACTTCAGCTTAACACCGTGTTCATTCCCTACAGCCGTGATGGCATTCATTGCTACGCGCAATTCCCAGTTGGCTGTAACCACGCCGCCATCCTTGTTACTATCTGAATAACCAAGCATGATTTCATGCAGTTCATTCCGTCCTTTTACGCTTGCGCGGTATACAGGGAGGTTGAACAGCTTCTGCATAATGTCCGAAGCCGCATGTAGATCATCAATCGTTTCAAACAGCGGTACCGCTTGAAGTGTAGATACAACGTCACCGTTGTGTCCTTTGGTGAATAAGCCCACTTCCTTGGCAAATACCATAACCTCCAGCAAATCACTTGCGCCCTGCGTCATACTGATCAGGTAACTTGTGATACAGCCGTTCCCAAATTCGTTCTGGGCACGTTTGATGGTACGGAAGACATCCAGACACTCTTTGGTTCCCTCCGTGTATTGGTGATAAGGAGAAGTAAGCGGACGTGGATCATCCAGCAAACGAGCAAGCAGATCGATTTTACCGTCTTCAGTCAGACGTGCATAATCCTCTACAATGTTCATTTTCGCCAAAATCTCCGACATCGCATTTTCATGTTCCTTACTGTGCTGACGCACATCCAATGCTGCGGTATGGAAACCAAACAACTCGACTTGACGAATCATTTTGCGAATGGTCGTATCTGCTACGTAATCGGCAAAATGATGGCGCAGACTTCGATCAATAATCATCAGTTCATCAATCAAATCCTGTGCGCTATGATAACGGTCAGGCTGACCTAATTTGTTTTCATCCAGTACATTGTTCAGCTTGGCAATCATATAAGCCAATTTGATGCGGTATGGCTCTTTTTCATTCCGCCAGATATCCACTTTTTTCAATGTAACAGAATTACGATCCTGCTCAATCGACTGCACCAGCTCATCCGATACATGAATGATGTTTGTGCTGAAGCTGAGATGGCCCATAAGTTCAATCATAATCCGTTGGTATTCACGCAAAGCGAGCTTGCGTTGCATCAACAGTGTCTGCCATGTTACATCTGAAGTTACCGAAGGATTTCCATCCCGGTCTCCACCGATCCAGGAACCGAACCGCAAATACGTCGGCACATGCCAGTCATGGTCAGGATAAAATTTGTTCAGGCAGCGTTCCAGCTCCTGATATACATCCGGAAGTACGTGGAACAACGTTTCATGAAAGTAATACATCCCGTTCCGCACTTCATCGAGTACAGTCGGTTTGCGGTCGCGAAGTTCATCTGTCTGCCAGAGTGTAATAACCTCATTCAGCAGCTTCTCACGCAACTGTTCACGTTCACGCAACGTCAGCGTAGGATTATCAAGTGACATGACATCTTCGGATATCCGTTTATGGATGTCCAGAATAACCCGGCGCATAGCTTCGGTTGGGTGAGCTGTCATAACGAGTTCCAACGACAAATCGTCGAGAATCTCTTCCACCTCTGTATGAGACAGTCCACGTTCCTTAAGATCCTGTACTGCTTTCTCAATTGATCCTGGCTGCACAGCGTCCCCAGCAGAACGTTCATAATCCCGTTTACGCCGGATCCGATGGTTTTGTTCAGCAATATTAACTAATTGAAAATAAATAGCGAAAGCCCGAATAACCTGGTGACGATTGTCCGAGTCTAATTCCTGGATCATCGTTTTGAACTCTGCATAGAGTTCTGGCAGAAATTCTGCACGCAACGATTTGCTCGTTTCCCGAATCTTCTCAACGATATCTAGAAGCTCCGTGCCGCCTTGATGGACAAGAACTTCTCCGAGTATATTGCCCAGGAACCGCACGTCTCGCCGAAGCAGGTTGTTGGATTGGCTTTTGCTGGCGGTTACCATAGTTTCAGTCATGCTTATCCTCCCATCTGATCGTTCCATTCGTACACGTAAATTTGACACCTTCATAACATCATACAATAAAATGGTACGAAAATCTTTATTTTTCTACTAGAAAAAATGGGGATTATCCCCGATTTACAGCACAAAAACACGCTTTTTTATTCATTTTCTTGTTCTGCTTCAATTAATGGTCATATACTGTCGCATGATACCTTTTTCACGTACTTTAGATAAATCAAAAGTCTCATACCTATTCTTAAAAACTCATAAATATACAGTTCTTTTAGATATGATCCCATGTACCTGATATTAAGGTTAAACCGCATAATTTCATTGTTTGAGAACAGATGATATACAAAGAAACATGACCGGCAAAGCAAGCTTTTGTATACTTTACCACAGTGACGCAATAAATTAAAGATGTAATTATAATTTTCTTCCCACTACAGTCTGCTTACTAGGCAAGTTTCTTATGTATGTTGTTATTCAATTGGACTCAAAGGTATATCTTAACAGACTATTTCTACATATTGTACTTGTCTTCTTGGGCAGATTAATCTGTAGCTCTTACTAAAAAGGAGGAATCCACATGATGAAGAAAGGTACAACAATTATTGCTTCCGTGCTTCTGGTGGCCGCGATGGCAGGCCCTGCTGCTGCTGCTGGTCAAATGTCCAAAGGAATGGATACAACCGGCTCACGTGTCCGGTCTTATCAGGACACCAACTACATGGACCGCACAAACACTAATTCCAACATGAATATGAACATGGATGGAAACTACCGCAACAATGGTGACTATCGTACCAACAGTGTTCGTGCAAACGCCACAACAACCGACCGTGACAACGGCATGGATTGGGGCTGGCTTGGTTTGTTGGGACTGCTTGGATTAGCTGGCATGCGTAAAAGAGTGACGGACCACAACGAACGTTAAATTGTACTCACGTCACGTTACAATAGCTGCTACGTCTTAGAAGCAGCTCATCCACAGAGATAAACAGAAGAGCCAAGACCTCCCTATTTGGATTGCAAAGGAGTCTTGGCTCTTTTTTAATTAAACCTGTACTGTACCTTACATAAAATAACTGCTAATTTTTACGTTAATACGTTAATAAAAAAAAAGCCTCTGCATCTGCAAAGGCTCTTTCATTATGTCCTGTAAGCGGGTGATGGGAATCGAACCCACGCTATTAGCTTGGAAGGCTAAAGTTCTACCATTGAACTACACCCGCATAAACAAAAATCGGGATGACACGATTTGAACATGCGACCCCCTGGTCCCAAACCAGGTGCTCTACCAAGCTGAGCTACATCCCGATACTAAAAAAATAATGGCGCGCCCTGAGAGATTCGAACTCCCGGCCTTTTGATTCGTAGTCAAACGCTCTATCCAGCTGAGCTAAGGGCGCAAAAATATTGGAGCGGAAGACGGGAATCGAACCCGCGACCCTCGCCTTGGCAAGGCGATGCTCTACCGCTGAGCCACTTCCGCAAATAAAGGATGCGCGTGGAGGGACTTGAACCCCCACGTCAAAGACGCTAGATCCTAAGTCTAGTGCGTCTGCCAATTCCGCCACACGCGCATATGATGGTGAGTCATGAAGGGCTCGAACCTTCGACACCCTGATTAAAAGTCAGGTGCTCTACCAACTGAGCTAATGACTCATACTAAAATGGCTGGGGATATAGGATTTGAACCTATGCATGACGGAGTCAAAGTCCGTTGCCTTACCGCTTGGCTAATCCCCAATAAAAATATGGTGGAGGCTGAGGGGATCGAACCCCCGACCCTCTGCTTGTAAGGCAGATGCTCTCCCAGCTGAGCTAAGCCTCCAACTATATGACCCGTAGGGGATTCGAACCCCTGTTACCTCCGTGAAAGGGAGGTGTCTTAACCCCTTGACCAACGGGCCCCATTTCCAAAGCTCTCAACCGGGATCGAACCGGTGACCTCATCCTTACCATGGATGCACTCTACCTACTGAGCTATGAGAGCAAATGGCTCCCCGAACAGGGCTCGAACCTGTGACAACTCGATTAACAGTCGAGTGCTCTACCAACTGAGCTATCAGGGAATAATATGCATTTGCAGGGCAAATGCAATTCATCGTACAACGTCCACATGCAGAGCCTGTTTTCTATGTATGATGAAAGAGTTCGCTTGGCGGCGTCCTACTCTCCCAGGACCCTGCGGTCCAAGTACCATCGGCGCTAGAGGGCTTAACGGTCGTGTTCGGGATGGGTACGTGTGGAACCCCTCCGCCATCGCCACCAAACGCAACGCTTAGCTTACATTCAGAGATCGTTCTCTGAAAACTAGATTCGAAACGAAACATGCGATTTATCACTTGCTATTGGATAAGCCCTCGACCGATTAGTACTGGTCAGCTCCATGCATTGCTGCACTTCCACCCCCAGCCTATCTACCTCGTCGTCTTCAAGGGGTCTTACATACTGGGAAATCTCATCTTGAGGGGGGCTTCACGCTTAGATGCTTTCAGCGTTTATCCCGTCCGTACATAGCTACCCAGCGGTGCTCCTGGCGGAACAACTGGTACACCAGCGGTACGTCCATCCCGGTCCTCTCGTACTAAGGACAGCTCCTCTCAAATTTCCTACGCCCACGACAGATAGGGACCGAACTGTCTCACGACGTTCTGAACCCAGCTCGCGTACCGCTTTAATGGGCGAACAGCCCAACCCTTGGGACCTACTTCAGCCCCAGGATGCGATGAGCCGACATCGAGGTGCCAAACCTCCCCGTCGATGTGGACTCTTGGGGGAGATAAGCCTGTTATCCCCAGGGTAGCTTTTATCCGTTGAGCGATGGCCCTTCCATGCGGTACCACCGGATCACTAAGCCCGACTTTCGTCCCTGCTCGACTTGTAGGTCTCGCAGTCAAGCTCCCTTATGCCTTTGCACTCTTCGAATGATTTCCAACCATTCTGAGGGAACCTTTGGGCGCCTCCGTTACTCTTTAGGAGGCGACCGCCCCAGTCAAACTGCCCACCTGACACTGTCCCCGCACCGGATTACGGTACCAGGTTAGAACCTAGATACGATCAGGGTGGTATCCCAACGTTGCCTCCACGCAAGCTGGCGCTCACGTTTCAAAGGCTCCCACCTATCCTGTACAGATCGTACCCAAATTCAATATCAAGCTGCAGTAAAGCTCCATGGGGTCTTTCCGTCTTGTCGCGGGTAACCTGCATCTTCACAGGTATTAAAATTTCACCGGATCTCTCGTTGAGACAGCGCCCAAGTCGTTACGCCATTCGTGCGGGTCAGAATTTACCTGACAAGGAATTTCGCTACCTTAGGACCGTTATAGTTACGGCCGCCGTTTACTGGGGCTTCGGTTCACAGCTTCGGATTGCTCCTAACCACTCCCCTTAACCTTCCAGCACCGGGCAGGCGTCAGCCCGTATACTTCGCCTTACGGCTTCGCACAGACCTGTGTTTTTGCTAAACAGTCGCTTGGGCCTTTTCACTGCGGCCCCCTCGTGCTATTCACACTACCGGGGCACCCCTTCTCCCGAAGTTACGGGGTCATTTTGCCGAGTTCCTTAACGAGAGTTCTTCCGCGCGCCTTAGAATACTCTTCTCGCCTACCTGTGTCGGTTTGCGGTACGGGCACCATCACCTGGCTAGAGGCTTTTCTTGGCAGTGTGAGATCATGACCTTCGCTACTATAATTTTCGCTCCCCATCACAGCTCAGCCTTACAATGTGCGGATTTGCCTACACATCAGCCTTACTGCTTAGACGGACATCCATCAGTCCGCGTCACTACCCTACTGCGTCCCCCCATTGCTCATAACGGCTTACGGTGGTACAGGAATTTCGACCTGTTGTCCTTCGACTACGCCTTTCGGCCTCGCCTTAGGTCCCGACTTACCCTGAGCGGACGAGCCTTCCTCAGGAACCCTTAGGCTTTCGGCGGATCAGATTCTCACTGATCTTTTCGTTACTCATACCGGCATTCTCACTTGTATAATGTCCAGCGCTCCTTACGGTACACCTTCAACCCTTATACAACGCTCCCCTACCCCTGATGCAAAGCATCAAGCCATAGCTTCGGTGGTGTGTTTAGCCCCGTTACATTTTCGGCGCAGAGTCACTCGACCAGTGAGCTATTACGCACTCTTTCAATGATGGCTGCTTCTAAGCCAACATCCTGGTTGTCTGTGCAACTCCACATCCTTTCCCACTTAACACACACTTGGGGACCTTAGCTGATGGTCTGGGCTGTTTCCCTTTTGACAATGGATCTTAGCACTCACTGTCTGACTCCCGGAAGTAAGTCTATGGCATTCGGAGTTTGACTGAGCTTGGTAACCCTTGCGGGCCCCGCACCCAATCAGTGCTCTACCTCCACGACTCTGTTTTCCGAGGCTAGCCCTAAAGCTATTTCGGGGAGAACCAGCTATCTCCGAGTTCGATTGGAATTTCTCCGCTACCCCCACCTCATCCCCGCATTTTTCAACATGCGTGGGTTCGGGCCTCCAGTGCGTGTTACCGCACCTTCACCCTGGACAGGGGTAGATCACCCGGTTTCGGGTCTACGTCCACGTACTAAGTCGCCCTATTCAGACTCGCTTTCGCTGCGGCTCCGGCTCTTCACCTTAACCTTGCACGGGAACGTAACTCGCCGGTTCATTCTACAAAAGGCACGCCATCACCCCTAAAACGGGCTCTGACTTTTTGTAAGCACACGGTTTCAGGTTCTATTTCACTCCCCTTCCGGGGTGCTTTTCACCTTTCCCTCACGGTACTGCTTCACTATCGGTCGCTAGGAAGTATTTAGCCTTGGCAGATGGTCCTGCCGGATTCATACGGGGTTTCACGTGCCCCGCACTACTCGGGATCCGTCTCGGAGGGAACAGACTTTCAACTACAGGGCTTTTACCTTCTTTGGCGGGCCTTTCCAGACCTCTTCGCTTAACCGGTTCCTTTGTAACTCCATGTGAGACGTCCCACAACCCCAAAGAGCAAGCTCTTTGGTTTGGGCTTCTCCGCGTTCGCTCGCCGCTACTGACGGAATCACTATTGTTTTCTCTTCCTCAGGGTACTTAGATGTTTCAGTTCCCCTGGTATGCCTCACACTAACCTATGTATTCAGTTAGGTGTAACTGGAAATTACCCCAGCTGGGTTTCCCCATTCGGACACCCCCGGATCAAAGCTTGCTTACAGCTCCCCGAGGCAGTTTCGTTGTTCGCCACGTCCTTCATCGGCTCCTAGCGCCTAGGCATCCTCCGTGTGCTCTTAGTAGCTTAACCATTTTGTTCCGGTTTCGGTCGCTCGCTTCCCTTGTTTTGCTTGCGCAAAGCCAAAAGTCGCTCTCACCCGATACCCTCACAAAAGCAATTTAACTACCTTTATACACTTGACTTGTTTGCACAAGTTCAGCTTAAAGGAATGTTCTAATTCGCGTTTGTTTCGTTTCGATATCTAGTTTTCAAAGAACAAACTTGTAAAACTTTTTTTGGTGGAGCCAAGCGGGATCGAACCGCTGACCTCCTGCTTGCAAGGCAGGCGCTCTCCCAGCTGAGCTATGGCCCCATATAAAGTTTAAAGGTATAGATGGTGGGCCCTGGTGGACTCGAACCACCGGCCTCACCCTTATCAGAGGTGCGCTCTAACCAACTGAGCTAAGGGCCCACATTATATATACTATTTGAACCCAAAATGGGTTACGCTTGGCGGCGTTCTACTCTCCCAGGACCCTGCGGTCCAAGTACCATTGACGCTGAAGGGCTTAACGGTCGTGTTCGGGATGGGAACGTGTGGAACCCCTTCGCTATCGCCACCAAACGTTTGAGAGTTTGAGCTCTCAAAACTGAGCAACGAGTGAGTTGCTTGTGCTCTTCATTTCATCCACACCGAAGTGACGGACCGAAATGAATCGCTGTTGCAGGTTCTAAGAACCTGCGTATTTGAATGTTTCCGTTGCAGGAAACGATTCTCCATAGAAAGGAGGTGATCCAGCCGCACCTTCCGATACGGCTACCTTGTTACGACTTCACCCCAATCATCTATCCCACCTTCGGCGGCTGGCTCCTTGCGGTTACCCCACCGACTTCGGGTGTTATAAACTCTCGTGGTGTGACGGGCGGTGTGTACAAGACCCGGGAACGTATTCACCGCGGCATGCTGATCCGCGATTACTAGCAATTCCGACTTCATGCAGGCGAGTTGCAGCCTGCAATCCGAACTGAGACCGGCTTTGTTGGGATTGGCTCCATCTCGCGATTTCGCAGCCCGTTGTACCGGCCATTGTAGTACGTGTGTAGCCCAGGTCATAAGGGGCATGATGATTTGACGTCATCCCCACCTTCCTCCGGTTTGTCACCGGCAGTCTATCTAGAGTGCCCACCCGAAGTGCTGGCAACTAAATATAAGGGTTGCGCTCGTTGCGGGACTTAACCCAACATCTCACGACACGAGCTGACGACAACCATGCACCACCTGTCTCCTCTGTCCCGAAGGAAAGATACATCTCTGCATCGATCAGAGGGATGTCAAGACCTGGTAAGGTTCTTCGCGTTGCTTCGAATTAAACCACATACTCCACTGCTTGTGCGGGTCCCCGTCAATTCCTTTGAGTTTCAGTCTTGCGACCGTACTCCCCAGGCGGAGTGCTTAATGTGTTAACTTCGGCACCAAGGGTATCGAAACCCCTAACACCTAGCACTCATCGTTTACGGCGTGGACTACCAGGGTATCTAATCCTGTTTGCTCCCCACGCTTTCGCGCCTCAGCGTCAGTTACAGCCCAGAGAGTCGCCTTCGCCACTGGTGTTCCTCCACATATCTACGCATTTCACCGCTACACGTGGAATTCCACTCTCCTCTTCTGCACTCAAGTCACCCAGTTTCCAGTGCGATCCGGGGTTGAGCCCCGGGATTAAACACCAGACTTAAATGACCGCCTGCGCGCGCTTTACGCCCAATAATTCCGGACAACGCTTGCCCCCTACGTATTACCGCGGCTGCTGGCACGTAGTTAGCCGGGGCTTTCTTCTCAGGTACCGTCACCTTGAGAGCAGTTACTCTCCCAAGCGTTCTTCCCTGGCAACAGAGCTTTACGATCCGAAAACCTTCATCACTCACGCGGCATTGCTCCGTCAGGCTTTCGCCCATTGCGGAAGATTCCCTACTGCTGCCTCCCGTAGGAGTCTGGGCCGTGTCTCAGTCCCAGTGTGGCCGATCACCCTCTCAGGTCGGCTACGCATCGTCGCCTTGGTGAGCCGTTACCTCACCAACTAGCTAATGCGCCGCAGGCCCATCCCCAAGTGACAGATTGCTCCGTCTTTCCAGTTCTCTTCAGGCGAAGAAAACAATTATTCGGTATTAGCTACCGTTTCCGGTAGTTGTCCCAAACTTGAGGGCAGGTTGCCTACGTGTTACTCACCCGTCCGCCGCTAAGTATCAAGAAAGCAAGCTTCCTATCAACTCCGCTCGACTTGCATGTATTAGGCATGCCGCCAGCGTTCGTCCTGAGCCAGGATCAAACTCTCCAATAAAGTATTGAAAAGAGCGATAAGCTCATTTTGAATCTGACGAGATTAAAAATCTCATTTGTGCTCCAGCCGATTCAAGCCAAGGCTTGTCTCAAACTTTCGCGTTCATTCTGCAAGCAGAATGTTTACTCACTCGTTGTTCAGTTTTCAAAGATCAAACATTCAATTTAGTGCTGTTTTTCATGTTGTCGTCGTTTCAGCGGCGACTTTTATAATATATCATGTTGAAGTTCTCTTTGCAAGCATTATTTTTTCGATTATTTTCAATCGTTTTATTTTCATGCTTGTTTCCGTGAACCGCTCCTAAAAAAGGAACGAAAATTAATTTACCATATGAAATTAGAAAGGTCAACCCCTTTTCGACAAAAAGTATGAACCCTTCAGCAATTTCAGCATTATCATGGTTCAGAGGTACAGCACCCGCTATGAAGAGCCGCACCTCACTTCCACTACTATACACCGAATATATGACTAGCTTCAGCATTACGGCTTCGACTTTTTCAGCTTCCCACCTCTTGCATACTTGGACAACTCTTTTGGCGGGGCAAAGCGTGCATACATGCGGAACACAGTCTTATATCGGCTCGCGATAGCATATTTGATCTCTTGGTCAAGACGATTATCACTCAGATCGAAAAGCATCTCATCTAATTCTTTACGCAGCACATAGTCTAGTTCCTTGCATTCCTTCTCGTTAAACAACATACCCAGCATTAGAGTTCTCCTTTTTGTGCATAGCCTCTTTATCACACTTACACAAGTTTCATGCAACACCCCGTGCATTCGCTTTTGTGGGTGCTGCTGGAACCCGTTTTATTGTTATGGTCAACTTTCTGAAAATTTATGAATGCCAACCATCACAAAATTTTATCCTCTCACCAGAGTATACGTAAGTGTGCTTTCGATGATTGCTGCAACAAGAAGCAAGATGACAACCCAAAAGGATGCCGTTAACGTCCTATTCATGAATGCTCTCCATCGGGTACCCATCGTATTTCGCTTGTCACTGCCAAGTTGTGCAAGGCTTTTAATAACCAGACCACCAAACTTCAGCCCGAAGGCGCAAGCAATTATAATGACGGGAATCTCAATAATACCATGGGGAAGTAAACCTTTAACCACAATGTCATAGAAGCTTGCTCCATAATTCATCGTGGTGTGCACCACAAATCCAAGGACCATCCCATTGATCAGCAGGAAGATGACAGGCAGAATTCCGAAGAATATACCGGCATAGATGACAAGTACACTTTTGATGGCATTATTGAAAAAGATGAACAGGAAGAAGTTCCATTGCACATTGCCCCCCTGCTCCAGCCGTTCACTGACTTCACGTAATCCTCCGATTTGGTTCAACAACAGTTCTTCCAGCGGCCCTGTACTCACCCACCCTGCCCCTATACCAACAGCAAACAAAACTACGGACCAGATTAATGCACTGCGGATGGCACCAAGATCTCTAAGAAATGTACTGAATTTTAACATAATAACCTCCTGTAGAATCTAAAATGATGGACAAACAAGGATCAGTGACGAATAACTGGGCAGTACGAGCATACATTGGAGAGTAAACAAGCATTTCTTATGGGAGAGGGGCGCTTATTGAAATGAACTCGTTCTATGTATTTAGCGGCAAAAAGATTAAACGGTACTTGATTGTCCTCGTTGCTGCCATCTTTGCGATCGGTATTATCTATCTGGAGAGAGGCAATGTCTCCGTATTCTCGGAGGAAGCACCATCAGCCGTCTACAGCGTTCCAACCGAGAAGAAGGTAATCGCACTTACCTTTGACATTAGCTGGGGGGATAAACGGACGGAGCCAATTCTGAAAGTTCTTCAGGAGAATAAAGTGCAGAAGGCAACCTTTTTCCTTTCCTCCCCCTGGAGCAAGACACACCCCGAAATTGTTACTGCCATCAAAGAGGCAGGATATGAAATTGGCAGCCATGGTCACAGACATGAGAACTACAGCAGCCTGACTGAAGAAGAAATTCGCAAAGAAATTTCGACAGCTCATAGCATTTTAACCGATTTAACGGGAAAAGAACCGAAATTACTACGTCTGCCCAACGGGGACTTTGACAAGCGAGTGCTTCAGGTAGCCAATAGTCTGAATTATCAGGTTGTGCAGTGGGATACCGACTCCTTGGATTGGAAAAACCCTGGTGTACAGACCATTGTTGATCGCGTAGTAAGCAAGGCACATCCAGGGGACATCGTACTGCTGCATGCAAGCGATTCCTCCAAACAAACGCATGAAGCACTCCCTGTCATTATCGACAAGTTGAAAAATCAGGGCTATGAATTTGTTACCGTGTCTGAGTTGCTCAACCATTCCAGTGTGGAAGGTAAGGAAGTTCGTGACCAAGCCAGCGGTCAATGATTACTCAATTATGAGCTATAGCTCAAATAGGTGTGTAAAAGTTGAAAAGAGCTAACCAGGTTAGCTCTTTTTGGTATGTTTTTTATGCAAAATGAATTCTATGCTCGGCTTTCTTTCAACTGTTCTGCCTTTCCACTTACACTCCGGTTCGTCGATACATCCACCAGCCTGTGCAATATCAGCATTTGGTATGCATTACATAGGAGCAAGGGAACCACAATAAATATGGTTGCAGCATTCACATCAATACGTAATACGCCGATCGTCTCCACTATGGTGACGGCAACCATGAAAAAGAGTGTAGGTACGAGCGCGGAGATATGAGTCAACTTTACTTTAACGTAAGCGGTAACAATTGCAGCTGCCAAAATAATGATACCTAACACAATATCCGATATGCGCTCCCGGTCTCCCCCAACAAACAGGCGTAAAAACATCACGTCAAGCAGGGCTAACACCGTTAGTACAATCTGCACGATCTGCCAACCGCGCTTTGGAAATACACCTTTACCCATATAATTCAATATCAGATATGCAAAGAAACCCATTTGTGAATACACGCTGATCATAACCCCTGATCCAAATAAGATCAAAAGATACAGAAGAAAATCATTCAATCCATTTGTTTTCTCCCCGTTCACCAGCATCATAATCAATCCTGTACCCAATGCTCCCGCGGCCCCAATAAGCAAGGCTGTCCAAAACAGGAAAAACCATTTACGTAAATTCAAAAGTTTTCCACCCCCGAGTGTTTATTTTACCAACCTTCTCAGCAAAAAACCATCATTGCTCAACATATTTCCCCCTTTCCCATCACATACTACATCCAGTATCTAATCAAGGAGGGATTGTACACATGAAACGGCCTTTGTGGCAGCTATGCTGTGTCGTACTGGGGCTATCCGTCATGCTTGCCGGCTGCGGTTCAGATCAGAGTTCTTCGCCTCCTCAGGGCAGTTATAAAGAGATGAAAACAATGGTTGTAGATATTTTGAAAAGTGACGAAGGCAAGAAAGCGGTGGAGGAAGCTCTTACAGGTCAAAGCTCATCCAGCGGAAGCAGCGGTTCTGAAGAAGGCGGCGGTTCGGGTGGTGCTTCAGGATCCATTGGTATGAAAATGTTAATGCCTGTGCAATCTTCGGAACAAATACGTATTGCAGTAAAAGATACCATCACAGCTCCCGAATATAAGAAGGAATTCGAAAAGATCATGACCGATCCGCAGTTTGCGGGTGAATTTGCCAAAGTGATCAACGCACAAAGTAAACAACTTCATATGCAATTGATTAAAGATCCCACATATCAAAAGTCTGTTGAAGAAATCATGAAGTCACCTGAGGTATCCAAGATGTTCATGGATATGACGAAGACTTCCGATTATCGTAAACAGACGATGACTGTCATGCAGGAAGTGATGCAAAACCCGTTGTTCCGTATGGAAGTACTCACTTTGCTTAAAAAGGTTGTGCAGGAGGAATTACAACCCAAAGTAGAAAGTGGCGGACAACAGGGGCAAGAGCAAGGCGGACAGCAAGAGGGTCAGGGCGAAGGTGGTGGTGATGGCGGAGATGGTGGAAGCAGTGGAGATTCGGGCGGCGGATCATAAACAGTAGGTGTTACTACGCACCACAGATACTGAAAAGCCTGCATCCAAATGGACGCAGGCTTTATTTGTATTTATAACACTCATACCATTAGAATTTGGAGTCAATGGACCGGGCAACTTCATCGTAGATAGCCCCTATACGGGAATCTGCTTTGTAAACCGAAGGTGAGAAATCAGGCTCGGAAGGATGATTATCCGGCGTGCCTAATGGAATCTGGGCAAGTAGGCTTGTATGCAGACTTTCCGCAAGTCTTCCCCCGCCTCCACGACCAAAGACATAATCCTTCTCTCCGCAACTGCCACACTCATAATAAGCCATATTCTCAACCACACCAAGTAACTCATGATCGGTCTGAATGGCCATCGCACCCGCACGTGCTGCGACAAAAGCTGCCGTTGCATGCGGCGTGGTAACGATGATTTCCTTACTCTGTGGCAACATCTGATGCACATCCAAAGCAACATCTCCCGTACCTGGTGGCAAATCCAGTAATACATAATCCAATTCGCCCCACTGGACATCCGTAAAGAATTGACGAAGCATCCGACCTAGCATGGGTCCACGCCAGATTACCGGGTTGTTCTCCCGAATAAAGAAGCCCATCGACATGACTTTGACGCCAAAACGTTCAATCGGTTGAATAACGCCATCTTCAACGACCGGATATTCTTCAATCCCCATCATGTCGGGTACACTGAAGCCATAGATATCCGCATCAATTAAGCCCACTTTCTTGCCTTGACGTGCCAAGGCTGCAGCCAGATTAACGGTTACCGTTGATTTACCAACGCCACCTTTACCACTGGCTACAGCAATAAAACGAACACCTGATTCAGGACTTAACAGCTCATGTCCATCCAGACCCGCTGCGTGACCTTTTACGAGCACTTCGTCCCGATCTGGCTCATTATCGGGTTGTCCCATATTCAGGCTCTCACGATCATGCTCAGAAGCTGCACGCACACGAATATGGGCATCCTTCATTCCGTGCTGGGACAACAGATTACGCGTTGCATCAGTCAAGGCTGTTGTATCCTCAGGTCGATTTTCCAGTGTCACTATGGTCAGAGCCACATGATTTTCTTTCACCATAATATCTCGAACCCATTCCAGTTCGGTCAGACTTACTCCCAATTGTGGTTCTTGTAATGGCTGTAATAGTTCAAGTATCTGTTCTTTTGATAACATCAGACAGCACCTCAGCTTTATCTATTGGCATGTAATTAGGTATGCTGATCCAATTATATCATTACCTTTCTTGTTCTGACTAACTTTTAGGCCGTTCTCCTGAGGAATATCTGAGAATTCCATTATAGATCGAAGCAGCTACCTTACGTTGATAAGCTTCGTCAGCAAGCATACGTGCCTCTTCCGGATGAGAAAGGAAACCCACTTCTACCAGCGCTGAAGGGATCTTCAGAGCCTGTAACAGATAAACCGTATTCACCGTTTTGGCGATCCGATCTGTATTCTCCAGGTTACGAACCATCTCTTGTTGAAGCAGATTAGCCAAACCTTCGTTATCCGGATGGTTCGTTGTATAAAAAACCTGCGCTCCACTCCATCGGTTGGATGGGACACTGTTCATGTGAATGCTAATAAAGAGATCTGCTTGCTTATCCTCTATCCGCCGTACTCTTTGTTTCAGATCTTCCGTCTTTCGTTTGGAGTACCCCTTGGTGTCCGATTCCGCCAAATCAGTGTCTATTTCTCGTGTCATAACCACTAAGGCCCCTGCCTGTTGCAAATAATCTCTCACATACAGGGCGATAGACAGGTTGATATCTTTTTCAATAACCCCCTGTTTACTTACCGCTCCTCCATCTGGACCTCCGTGTCCTGCATCAATGGCAATGACTTTACCCGCCATCGGCAAACTCCAATAACCTGACGTCTTAGCGGAAGGCAGTTCATAGGACATTACCGCCACTAACATGGCCAGTAGACAGAGACTCAGCATGACCCTTTTGATTGTTTTTAGCCTAATCCAGACTACAAAGTGTTTCCCCATATTTTTACGCATAAAAAAACCACCTCGTCCCTATAAATGACTCTAATCATCTATATGGGACAAGATGGACAAATATACCGCTAGGACCGGACTTGCTCCGCCATTCCTTCAATCAGCACCTCAGCTACCTCAGGACGTGTAAATTCAGGTGGAGGGCACTGGCCGTCACGGAGCAACCCGCGTACTTTGGTGCCGGAAAGCGCCATATGATGTTCTTTATCATGTGGGCAAGTTTTGCTGGATGCCATGTTTCCACATTTGGTACAGAAGAAACTATGTTCGAAGAACAACGGAGTAATCCCCAGTTCCTCTGCTGTAAAGTTAGTAAAGATCTCCTGTGCTTCATATGTTCCATAATAATCACCAACACCCGCATGGTCACGACCAACAATAAAGTGGGTACACCCGTAATTTTTGCGAACCATCGCATGGAAAATAGCTTCACGTGGACCGGCATACCGCATGGCTGCGGGGAACACACCAAGAAACGCACGATCAGCCGGGTAATAGTTCTCCAGTAATACCAGATAACTCTTCATCCGAACATCTGCAGGTACATCGTCCGACTTCGTCTCTCCAACAAGCGGATTCAGGAAGAGTGCATCTACAATCTCCATAGCGCTCTTCTGAATGTATTCATGAGCCCGATGGACCGGATTACGTGTCTGAAAACCAACTACGGTCTTCCAACCTTTCTCCTGAAAAATCTTCCGGGTATCTGTAGGATCATAATAGAATTCCTCAAATTTCGAAGGTTTTGGACGGTTCAACACTTGGATTGGACCTCCTACGTATGTTGCAGGACGCTCCAAAAGTTTTTTAACGCCCGGGTGCTCGGGATCATCTGTTTTGAATACACGCCGGGCTTCTTCACCCTGATCCACCTGGTATATACTTTGGACTTCGAGCAATCCATAAGTGACTCCATCTTGGTCACCAACAAGTTTCACACGTTCACCAATCTGGAGGGATGCGGCTTGTTTATCGTCAACAGCAAGTGTAATCGGTATACTCCAGACTGTTCCATCGGCGAGACGCATGCGAGACACCACCGAAAGGTAATCTTCCTCATTCAAGAAACCTTGAAGTGGTGAGAACGCACCTACACCAATTAGATCCAAATCTGATATTGTCCAGGTATTAATACGCAAAGAAGATAAATTTTTACTGTCTTGTAACAATTGCTCCCGTTCTTCTCCTTGTACGATACGTTGAACCAGCGTACCTCCATGAGGCAGAATCGATGTCATCTTGTCAGCTCCTTGTATATCTATTATTTATGAAGGCCACATTCCGTTTTATCATTACCAGACCAGCGTCCGGCACGTGGGTCCTCTCCAGGCATCACTTGACGTGTGCAATGCTCACAACCAATACTTGGGTAGTTCTGATCATGAAGAGGGTTATATACAACGTTATTGTCACGAATATATTGCCATACATCCTCAGTCGTCCAGTGTGCAATCGGATTAAACTTCATCAGGCCAAATTTGGAATCATATTCAACCTTCTTTGAGTTTGCACGAGTTGGTGCTTGATCTCTACGTATACCTGTGATCCATGCATCATACTGAGAAAGAATACGTATTAACGGTTCGACTTTGCGAATGTTACAGCACCCATTGGGATCAGACTTCCACAACTCTTCACCGTGCTCAGCTGCCTGCTCTTCCGGAGTAATCTTAGGAGACACACGTACAAATTCAAGATTGTAGTTCTCCTGCATCTTATCACGTGTTTCGTATGTTTCTTTAAAGTGAAAATCTGTATCCAGATAAAAAATATCTGTGGATGGGCTGATTTTCTGCACCATATCTACAAGTACAACATCTTCTGCACCAAAGCTACATGCAAAAGTGATATTTGGGAATGTTTCAATAGCATACCGAATAATATCCTCTGGACTAGCATGTTCCAGTTCCTCTGCCTTCGTCCGTGCCAAATCTTCTTTCTCCAACAAGTTCATCTGTGAATTTCCCCCATTCTGCAATTCAACACATCTTAAAGCCGACTAATCTAATATGAATTATGTTTAGTATAAATCTTTCATTGGGGATGTCAATGCCTGCCATATGGTAAAATAAATCAGTTTTTGCCCATTACTTATCGTCGCTCTCAAACATTATTTTGGTTCAATTTATCCATTTCTCTGTTAATGAGATAAAAACAATGATATTGGCCCAGGTCATTAGACAGGTAAAAATACATCGCTTAGCCTGGGAAACCTTTGCTGTTACTGGGTTTGGACAGTTCTTGTCATCGAGAACTGCATCAAAAAAACACTGGGTGATTGAAAATGAAGGAAGAAAAGCTAAAGTTTTAAGGGGAGCAACGTTGCGAATTTTAGCTGTTGATATGTAAGGGACTTTTATCGTTTCCATAAGAAATACTGATAAGGTTTGCAATAAAGAATTAAGTGCAAAAACAGTAAGCCGAGTGCATTCAAGAAATCACGCATGAGTTCTAATCGATGATTATAAAAGAGCTGTTATAAAATGTGTGGTGAGCGATGGGTGAGAGCGTAAGAGCAAATTCAATGATATAAACGATTAGAGAGGTTCAGTAAGATGTAGATGTATCAACGTACATATTATAGGACTGTATTGAGGGACATTAAGAGCACATTGAAAAGGCAATGAAGGAAAAATGCAGAAGCTTGGGGAGAGACATCAGAGATATAAGAGCTATCGCACAAACTAATATAATATATGGCGTAATATTCATGAATATAAAAAAAAGCCTTTGACCGAGGCCAAAGGCTTTTAATATTAACGTTTGGAGAACTGAGGTGCGCGACGAGCCGCTTTAAGACCGTATTTTTTACGCTCTTTCATACGTGGGTCACGAGTCAGGAATCCTGCTTTTTTCAGGGATGCACGGTATTCCGGATCTGCTTTGAGCAGAGCGCGGGAGATACCATGACGGATTGCGCCGGCTTGACCGGAGATTCCGCCACCATGAGCAATAACAAGAACGTCATAGTTGTTGAGCGTTTCTGTCAAGTTCAGTGGTTGTTTTACGATCAGTTTGAGTGTTTCCAAACCGAAGTATTCATTAATATCACGTTTATTGATGACAATGCGTCCTTCACCCGGTACAAGGCGAACACGTGCTACCGAATGTTTACGACGACCTGTCCCATAGTATTGTACTTGTGCCATGAAACTGTCCTCCTTTTAATTAACCGCGAAGTTCGTAAACTTCTGGTTTTTGTGCTGCATGTGGATGCTCAGTGCCTCTGTACGCTTTAAGTCTCAACTTCATTTTCTCGCCCATGCGAGTTTTAGGAAGCATACCGCGAACAGCCAATTCCAACATACGCTCAGGTTTGTTTTTAACCATCTCTTCAGCTGTAGTTACTTTCAAACCACCTGGGTGCATTGAGTGACGGTAGTATTTTTTACCTTGCATTTTCTTACCAGTCAATACGATTTTCTCAGCATTGATGATAACAACGAAATCGCCAGTGTCCACATGTGGAGTGAATTGTGGCTTGTGTTTGCCGCGAATCAAAGCTGCTGCTTCGCTCGCCAAACGTCCGAGGGTTTTGCCTTCAGCATCAATGATGTGCCATTGGCGCTCAACTTCGTTAGGCTTCGCCATGTACGTAGTACGCATGAAAAGTTCCTCCTTAAAATGTTCAAAATCATCATTTTCATTTATCTTCGTTCGTTAAGTTATAACTTTAGGTGTTGATGGATTGTAAATTTGATGTGAACCTCTTAATTGGGGCTGTGGGAAAGCCATTAAGAAAACACAACTTTTATATTACATGATAGGAGATTAAATCGCAAGTGTTAATTAAGCTTTTCACTCACCAAATTTAATCTTTTTTGTATTCAAGATCCCAGAGCATTAAACCGCAGCTAACTGCAGTAGGTCCTGCAGCAGATCGATTACATGCAACAATCATATTTGGTACATCAGAGGCTTTCCGTTTGCCCTCTCCGATCTCCAGCAGTGTACCTACAATGATACGAACCATATGCTGCAAAAAGCCGTTACCACTCACATAAATGTGAATGACACCCTGATCGCGCGGATGGTCTCTGCACATTGATCGGTCCACTTCCATCCATGCTTCGTACACCGAACGGACATGATTCTCTTTCTGAGACTTGCGTGAAGCAAAAGAGGTAAAATCATACGTCCCTATGAAATGTCGTAAGCCCTCCTGCATTGCCATAATATCAAGCTTCGCATGATGATGATATTGCAGTCTTCTGTTGAATACATCCGGAAATTGATTCGCATTGACTGTATAACGATACGTTTTCTTTTTCGCTGCATAGCGAGAATGAAAATCAGCCGAAACTTCAATCGCATCAATAACGACAATATCGGAGGGTAATCTGGAGTTGAGTGCAATACACCAACGTTCAATCGGGATCTGGGACTCCGTAGGAAAATTGAAGATTTGTCTGCGGGCGTGAACACCTGCATCTGTTCGGCCTGAACCTGTAATTTTAACCTTCTCACCGGTTAAAGCACGAATCGCATCTTCAAGATGATCCTGAATGGTATTCCCACCCGGCTGTACTTGGAAGCCGAAATAGGCAGTGCCATCATAAGTTAACGTCATACATAAGTTCCGCATTATTACCACACCTTTGTTCCATACTATACATATCCCTATCCCGAACAGCAAAAGAAGCCCCTTACGGAGCTTCTATTACAGCACGAATTCCGAAATGAAGAGAAAAAAAGGGTTAATCCAGAATCGTTGATTCTGTCCCCTTTCCTCATCTCATCTGTTTTACGCGCGGTCTACCAGTTCCAAGTAAACCATTGGCGCTGCGTCACCACGACGAGGTCCCAGTTTCAAGATACGAGTGTATCCACCTGGACGCTCAGCGTAACGACCGGACAATTCGCTAAACAGTTTTTGGATTGCATCTTGCTCACCATCGATAGTTTCGCGGCGAACATAAGCTGCCACTTGGCGACGGGCATGAAGATCTCCCTTTTTCGCTTTAGTGATCAGTTTTTCAGCAATAGAGCGAACCTCTTTTGCTTTCGCTTCAGTTGTCTGAATGCGTTCGTATAAGAACAGGTCGGTTACCAGGTCACGGAACAAAGCTTTACGTGCGCTGGAATTACGGCCCAACTTTTGGTATGCCATTGTTTTCCCTCCTTCACTTCAAGCACTCGGCTGTCTATTCTTCTGTACGGAGTCCCAAACCAAGTTCCTCAAGCTTCTCTTGAACTTCTTCCAAAGACTTGCGTCCGAGGTTACGGACTTTCATCATGTCTTCTTCCGTTTTCGTAGTCAGCTCTTGCACGGTATTAATACCGGCACGTTTGAGGCAGTTGTAGGAACGAACAGAGAGATCCAGCTCTTCGATCGTCATTTCGAGTACTTTTTCTTTTTTGTCTTCTTCTTTTTCGACCATGATTTCTGCATCTTTCGCTTCGTCTGTAAGACCCACGAAGAGCATCAAATGCTCAGTCAAAATTTTAGCGCCGAGGCTTACAGCCTCTTCAGGACGAATACTTCCATCAGTCCAAACTTCCAACGTGAGCTTGTCATAGTTGGTCACTTGACCGACACGCGTATTTTCCACAGCGTAGTTAACGCGACTGATCGGGGTGAAGATGGAATCGACTGGGATGACGCCGATCGGCTGGTCATCGCGTTTATTCCGATCTGCCTGGACGTAGCCGCGACCGCGATTGGCAAAAATACGCATGTGAAGTCTCGAACCTGGTCCGAGCGTAGCAATGTGCAAATCCGGATTAAGGATTTCCACATCGGAGTCAGCACGGATATCTCCAGCCGTAATTGCTCCTTCGCCTTCAGCATCAATCTCGAGCACTTTCTCCTCGTCTGAATGAATCTTAAGCGACAAAGCTTTCAGGTTAAGAATAACCTCCGTTACATCTTCCATTACGCCAGGAACTGTAGCAAATTCATGCAGAACGCCATCGATTTGAACCGAAGACACTGCCGCACCCGGCAGTGACGAGAGCAAGATTCGGCGAAGCGAGTTTCCAAGCGTCGTACCGTATCCGCGCTCAAGCGGTTCTACTACGAATTTCCCATAGGTGCCATCATCGTTGACGTCTACCGTCTCAATTTTCGGCTTTTCGATTTCAATCACTGCAATACCCCTCCTTCAAAACGTCGGTCCTCTATGAAACATTTACCTTCTCTTGCGAAAACATGTAGTAGTATGCCTAAACAACCATTATTAGCAGATTGTGCCGGAAATATACCACACGCAGGGGCAAATCTCATTAGACACGACGACGTTTTGGAGGACGGCATCCGTTATGCGGGACTGGAGTTACGTCTTTGATCAGGTTAACTTCAAGACCAGCAGCTTGCAAAGAGCGGATCGCTGCTTCACGGCCTGCGCCTGGTCCTTTAACCATAACCTCAACGGCTTTCATCCCATGTTCCATTGCAGCTTTGGCAGCAGTCTCAGCAGCCATTTGTGCAGCAAACGGAGTCGATTTACGGGAACCTCTGAATCCCAGGCCGCCGGAGCTTGCCCACGAAATTGCGTTTCCGTGAGGATCCGTAATAGTAACGATAGTGTTATTGAAAGTGGAACGGATATGCGCCACGCCAGATTCAATATTCTTACGGTCACGACGTTTAGTACGTACGACTTTTTTCGGTTTAGCCATTTTCTCTTATCCCCCCTTATTATTTCTTCTTGTTCGCTACTGTACGACGAGGACCTTTACGAGTACGAGCATTCGTTTTCGTACGTTGTCCACGAACAGGCAGACCACGACGATGACGAACTCCACGGTAACAACCGATCTCCGTCAAACGTTTAATATTCAAAGAGATTTCTCGACGCAGGTCACCTTCTACTTTGACCTCTTTATCGATACTTTCACGCAATTTGCTGACTTCATCTTCCGTCAAATCACGAACACGAGTGTCCGGATTGATGCCTGTTGTGCTCAGAATTTTCTGGGAAGTCGTTTTACCGATTCCGAAAATATAAGTCAAGGCGATCTCAACGCGCTTATCACGTGGCAAATCCACACCAGATATACGTGCCATTTTACGCTACACCCCCTTCTTTAACCTTGTTTTTGTTTGTGTTTCGGATTTTCACAGATAACCATAACATTCCCTTTGCGGCGAATGACTTTGCACTTTTCGCAAATCGGCTTGACCGAAGGTCTTACCTTCATGTGAATTACCTCCTCAAAGTTTTGCTAAGCAAAACCCTCTTCGTAAGCATTGACCTTGTTCTACTATTGTAAAACCGGCTTCGAAGCTTTCGCAAGTTTTGCCGGGCAAAACCCGCTACATAAGCTTCACAGTTCATTGCAACTGTCTACTACTATTTACGGTAAGTTATGCGACCTTTTGTTAAATCATAAGGCGACAACTGAACAACTACTTTGTCTCCAGTCAGGATACGGATAAAGTGCATCCGCAGTTTTCCGGAAACGTGAGCGAGAATTTGATGACCGTTCTCAAGCTCAACCTTGAATGTTGCATTCGGTAGCGGTTCGAGAACCGTACCTTCCACTTCAATGACATCTTCCTTAGCCATTAGTCAGTCTCCTTTCTCTTCAGCTTGAATGTTGGTGGATTCCAGAAATGAATGAACCGCGTAACGGAGCTTTCCATTTGTCACCCGACCACTCTCGTTTAAACTGTTCACAACCTCGCTGCTAATCATGGGCTGGAGCTCAAGATGAAGAAGATTCTTCTTCTTTGGTTGATCAAACTTACGTTTGTCTCCATCCGCAATATATACGAACTTACCGTCCGCTATAGCAACAATTACTGCGGCTTGGTCCGCATTGCGGCCTTTACGGATCTTCACAAGTTGACCGAGCTGCGGATTAGACTGACTGTTCATGCCTCATCACCTACGCATTCAGTTTCGTGAAAATTTCCATACCATCTGGTGTAACTGCTACGGTGTGTTCAAAGTGTGCACATAACTTACCATCAACCGTGACGACAGTCCAGTTATCTTCCAACGTTTTCACATACCGTCTACCTACGTTAACCATCGGCTCTATGGCCAGCACCATGCCCGCTTTAAGCCGTGGTCCCCGATCGGGAAGACCATAGTTCGGAATCTGTGGTTCTTCGTGCAGATCTGCGCCTATGCCGTGACCGACATATTCACGAACTACGGAGAACCCTTCATCTTCAATATATTTCTGAATCGCATGAGATATTGTAAACAAGCGAACGTCCGGTTTTACCAGCGCCAGACCTGCGTATAACGAAGCCTCGGTAACGTCCAGAAGACGACGGGCTTCTTCGGAAATACGGCCGACCGGATAAGTCCAGGCGGAATCTCCATGATACCCCTGGTACTGCGCGCCAATGTCAAACGTAACGATATCGCCCTCGTTCAACTTGCGTTTGCCGGGAAATCCATGTACCAACTCTTCATTGACTGAAGCGCACACACTGGCAGGGAAACCGTTATAACCTTTGAAAGACGGCACAGCTCCTTGACTGCGGATATATTGATCAGCCATATGGTCAAGTTCTCCAGTCGTAATACCGGGAGCGATATGCTCTGCCAAGAGACGATGCGTTTCCGCAACAATTCTCCCTGCTTCCCTCATCAAGCCCAGTTCCGTTTCGGACTTACCAATGATCATCAATTAACCTCTCAGTAAGGACACGATTTCTTGAGAAACTTGATCGATATCCTGTTCTCCGTTCATTTGACGAAGAAGACCTTTAGTCTCATAGAACGTGAGGAGTGGTGCTGTTTTGTTGATATACTCGTCCAGTCGTGTACCTACACTCTCTTCATTATCATCAGAGCGTTGATACAACTCACCAGCGCATTTATCACAAATACCTTCCTGCTTAGGCGGATTGAATACCACATGATAAGTGGAACCACAGTTTTTACAAATTCGACGACCCGTCAAACGAGCGAGCAATTTGTTGCGATCCACTTTCAGGTTGATTACATGATCGAGACCTGAGTTCAATCGATCCAGAATGCCATCGAGCGCTTCTGCTTGCGAAAGGGTTCTTGGAAATCCGTCCAAGAGGAAACCTTCTCTGCAGTCAGGCTGCTGCAAACGTTCTTCAACGATGCCAATGGTTACATCATCTGGTACAAGCAATCCTTGATCCATATATTCCTTGGCTTTCATGCCAATGGGAGTTCCCTGTTTGATCGCGAGACGAAATGCATCGCCTGTTGAAATATGGGGAATACCGAACTCTTTCACGATGACGTCTGCTTGCGTTCCTTTTCCTGCCCCCGGAGGGCCCATGAATAGGATGTTCACGTTATGTCACTCCCTCCAAGACTACCCTACATCAACAAACAGCACAATAGGTGCCGGCAAGTAAATCTTCACTCGACCGGTACCTATTGCCTATTTATTGATAAAACCTTTGTAGTGGCGTTTGATCAATTGGCTTTCGATTTGCTTCATCGTATCCAGCGCAACACCGATAACGATCAGGAGGGATGTTCCTCCAATTTGCGCAGATTGAGGCAAACCAGACAGTGCCCCCAAGATTACAGGCAGAACGGAAATGACTGCCAAGAACATGGCACCGGCCATTGTCAAACGAGTCATGACACGGGTCAAATATTTCTCGGTTGCTTTACCCGGGCGAATGCCTGGGATGTAACCGCCGTTCTTTTTCATATTATCAGCCATCTGCTGTGGATTCATCTGTACGAAAGTATAGAAGAATGTGAAACCGAAGATCATCACGACATACAACAACATACCCAGAGGTTTGTGTGTAGTCAGGTTCTGTCCGATCCACTGTGCCCAAAGGCGATCTGCCCAGAAGTTGGCGATGATCGTCGGGAACATCAACAAAGATGATGCGAAGATGACAGGGATAACACCTGCTGCATTAATTTTCAGCGGGATATGTGTATTCTGTCCACCGTACATTTTGTTACCTACGACACGTTTAGCGTACTGTACCGGAATTTTCCGAATCGCCTGCTGAATGTAAATGACCCCTATGATGATCAACACAATAACAATTGCGATGATAACACCTTTAAGAATATTCATAAACAGTTGGTCAGGTTGAATGAAGTCGGATTCGATCGTTTGTTTGATAATGTTAGGCACCGTAGATAGGATACCCGCAAAGATCAAGATCGAAATCCCGTTTCCTATGCCCTTCTCGGTGATCTGCTCACCAAGCCACATCAGGAATGAAGTACCGGCCGTAAGTACAATCGCGATCAAGATATAATCTGCAAATGTAGCGTTAGGAATCATGTCTGTATTGTACAAGCGGTTGAATCCGATCGACGTACCAAACGCTTGAATCAATGCCAGGCCAATCGTTAAATAACGGGTCAATTGTGCAGATTTCTTCTTACCTTGTTCACCTTGCTTTGCCCACTCCGCTAATTTAGGAATAACGTCCATGGAAAGCAACTGTACTATGATAGACGCAGTGATGTAAGGCACGATCCCGAGCGCAAATATCGAGAACTGGAAGAGCGCTCCACCCGAGAACGTATTGAGAAGTCCAAAAACTTCTTTACCCGCAGAATTTGTCGCTTCGAACACGTCTTTGTTAACTCCCGGTACGGGAACAAAGGAGCCGATGCGGTAAATGATCAGTACAAAAAGGGTAAATAATACCCTTTTGCGCAGATCTTCAACCCGCCAGATATTCTTTAGGGTCTTGAACATTAAATCACCTCGGTTGTACCGCCGGCAGCTTCAATTTTCTCAATAGCAGATTGAGAAAACTTGTTAGCTTTAACAGTCAGCTTCACAGTGACATCACCGTTACCCAGGATTTTGATTCCGGATTTAGCGTTTTTAACTACGCCGTTCGTCATCAAGAATTCTGGAGTTACTTCAGTACCCGCAGCAAAACTGTTCAGGTCTTCAGTATTCACAACTGCATATTCTTTGCGAGTTGGGTTTACAAAACCACGTTTTGGCAAGCGACGATACAATGGATTTTGTCCACCTTCGAAGCCTGGACGTACTCCACCGCCAGAACGAGAATTTTGTCCTTTGTGACCGCGACCTGATGTTTTACCTGTACCACTACTTGGACCGCGACCAACACGTTTGCGTTCTTTGCGGGATCCAGGAGATGGTGAAAGCTCATGTAACTTCATCGTTCGTTGCACCTCCTTAAAGATTTGTGGGATTAACCCGATATTAAGCTTCTACTTCTTTAACAGCAACCAAGTGGCTTACTTTATTAATCATACCACGGATGGCAGGATTATCGTTTTGTACCACTTTGCTATTGATTTTGCGCAAACCCAATGTTTTCACAGTTGTTCTTTGCGTCTCCGGACGTCCGATCAAGCTGCGGACGAGGGTAATTTCTAATTTAGCCATGAGAATTCCCTCCTTAACCCAGAAGCTCTTCGACGGATTTTCCGCGCAGTTTAGCCACGTCTTCAGCACGCTTCAAACGGGACAAACCTTCCAAAGTCGCATTGACCATGTTCATGGAATTCGAAGAACCCAGAGATTTTGTCAAAATGTCACCTACACCAGCAAGTTCGAGAACCGCACGTACAGGACCACCAGCGATAACACCAGTACCTTCAGATGCTGGTTTCAACAGCACGCGTCCTGCGCCGAACTTACCTGTTACCAAGTGAGGAATCGATGTTCCTACGAGTGGAACGTGTACAAGGTTTTTCTTAGCGTCTTCAATACCTTTGCGAATTGCATCAGGTACTTCGCCCGCTTTACCGATACCAGCTCCAACCCAGCCGTTGCCGTCGCCGACTACAACCAGTGCGCTAAAGCTGAAACGGCGTCCGCCTTTTACTACTTTAGCTACGCGATTAATATTTACAACTCTTTCAGTCAGTTCCAAAGTATTCGGATCTACACGCAAGTCGTTAACCTCCTTTTGAAAAATATCTTAAAACTCAAGTCCTGCTTCACGAGCCGCTTCAGCCAATGCTGCGATACGACCATGGTACAGATAACCGCTACGGTCAAATACGATGTTGGAAACACCTTTGTCTTTCGCACGTTTAGCAACGAGTTCGCCAACTTTACGAGCTGATTCAACAGATGCACCATTTTTGATGTCAGTGCTCAATTCTTTGTCTACGGTAGACGCGGAAGCGATTGTTACACCAGCAACATCATCGATGATTTGAGCATACATATGTTTACCAGAACGGAATACGTTCAAACGAGGACGTGCTGCCGTTCCTTGGATTTTCTTACGAACACGAAGGTGTCTTTTCAGACGAGCCTTATTTTTATCTGGTTTCGTAATCATCTCAAAGATTCACTCCTTTCAGGTTACCTCGCTGGCTTCAAAGCAGAAGCCACGGGGTATATTAGAAACACACGAAGCAAGCAAGCCGAAAGCCGCGCAAAGGCGGTAAGAGAAATCTTATTTCTTCTTACCGGCTTTACCTTCCTTACGGATGATACGCTCGCCTTCATACTTAATACCTTTACCTTTGTACGGCTCAGGTTCACGTACGGAACGGATTTTAGCAGCGTAAGCACCTACACGCTCTTTGTCAATTCCGCGAACGATGATTTTTGTATTCGAAGGTACTTCGAATTCGATTCCCGCTTCCGGTGTAATTTCAACCGGGTGAGAGTAACCAACGTTCAGAACGATTTTATCTCCGGATTTGCTTGCACGATATCCGACCCCAACCAATTCCAGAGATTTCGCGAATCCTTCAGTAACGCCGCTCACCATATTGTTTACAACGCTACGCGTTGTGCCGTGCAAAGAACGGTGAGTTTTGTTATCGGAAGGACGCACAACTGTGATTTCGTTATTTTCAACTGTAACCTTCATGTCTTTATGAAGCTCACGAGTCAAAGTTCCTTTAGGTCCTTTTACCGTAATAACGGTGTTGTCCAGGGTGATGTCTACACCACTTGGTACTGTGATTGGTTTGCGACCAATACGAGACATATGTTGCACCTCCTATCTTGTGACGTTATATTACCAAACGTAGCAAACGACTTCTCCGCCGGATTTCGATTGACGAGCTTCTTTGTCCGTCATGATACCTTTAGATGTCGAGATGATCGCGATTCCCAGGCCACCAAGTACACGAGGTACTTCGTTGCTTTTCGTGTAAACACGAAGACCAGGTTTACTGATTCTTTTCAGACCAGTGATAACGCGCTCGTTATTTTGACCGTATTTCAGGAAAACACGGATAATCCCTTGTTTGTTATCATCGATAACTTCAGCGTCACGGATGAAACCTTCACGCTTCAGGATATCGGCGATTTGTTTTTTCATTGTTGAAGCAGGCATTTCTACCGTTTCGTGACGAACAGTGTTCGCGTTACGAATACGAGTAAGCATATCTGCAATTGGATCAGACATAGTCATTGTGAGTTAACCTCCTTCCCGTTCAGGACTTTTTACCAGCTTGCTTTTTTCACGCCAGGGATCTGGCCTTTATAAGCTAATTCACGGAAACAAATTCTGCAAATTTTGAACTTTTGCAGGACCGAATGTGGACGTCCGCAACGCTCACAGCGTGTATATGCACGTACTTTAAACTTAGGTGTACGTTGTTGTTTAACTTTCATCGAAGTTTTTGCCACTTAGCCTGACACCTCCTAAATAATTTCGGAGAAAAGGGAGTCTTTCCAGACACCCGGAAACGTTATGCCAACATTACTTAACGAAAGGCATTCCCATTTGCGTAAGCAATTCACGGGACTCTTCGTCTGTTTTCGCCGTTGTTACAATGACAATATCCATACCGCGGACTTTATCAACTTTATCGTATTCGATCTCCGGGAAGATCAATTGCTCTTTCAGACCCAGTGTATAGTTACCACGTCCATCGAAAGCATTACTCGATACACCGCGGAAGTCGCGGACACGAGGAAGCGTTACGTTGAGCAGCTTATCTAGGAAGAAGTACATACGCTCACCGCGTAATGTAACTTTCGCACCGATAGGCATATTCTCACGCAGTTTGAAACCTGCGATAGATTTTTTAGCACGAGTGATTACAGGTTTTTGACCCGCGATCAGTTGCAAATCGTTTACTGCAGAATCCAACACTTTAGAGTTTTGGACAGCGTCGCCCACACCCATGTTGATAACGATTTTCTCGATTTTCGGCACTTGCATTACCGTTGTATAGTTAAACTTCTGCATCAAAGCAGGAGCGATTTCTTGCAGGTAACGTTCTTTCATTCTTGATGCCATGAATCATAGCCCTCCTTTCTCATTCGGTTCAATTAGTCGATAATTTCTCCGGAACGTTTAGCAACGCGCACTTTCTTACCGTTATCCAAAACTTTGTAACCTACACGGGTTACTTTTCCGCTCTTCGGATCGATGTGCATTACGTTGGAAACGTGAATCGGAGCTTCCTTCTCGATAATGCCGCCTTGCGGATTTTGCTGGTTAGGCTTCTGGTGTTTTTTCACCATGTTAACACCTTCCACAAGGACGCGGTTCTCACGAGGATAAGCAGCGATGACACGGCCTTTTTTACCTTTGTCTTTACCGCTGATCACCATAACCGTATCTTCCTTTTTAACGTGAAGTTTGTTGTTATGGGATTCCAGAACTTTTTTCACTCTTGGCATTTCGTACACCTCCTGTTTCTAACATCACGAGATTAAGCTTTAGATAACTTCTGGAGCCAAGGAAACGATTTTCATGAAGTCTTTATCGCGAAGTTCGCGAGCAACTGGTCCGAAAATACGTGTTCCACGTGGGCTTCTGTCGTCTTTTACAACAACCGCTGCATTTTCATCAAAACCGATGTAGGAACCGTCTTTACGACGTACAGAACGTTTCGTACGAACGACAACCGCTCTAACTACATCACCTTTTTTGACAACGCCGCCTGGTGTTGCTTGTTTAACAGAACAAACGATCAGATCACCGATTTGAGCTGTACGACGTCCCGTACCGCCGAGTACGCGGATACACATCAGTTCCTTCGCACCGGAGTTGTCGGCCACAGTCAAACGTGTAAATGGTTGAATCATTTAGTATTCCTCCTTTCAGCAATGCTGCTGATGCATTAGATGATAACCGCTTTTTCTACGATTTCAGTAAGTCTCCAGCGTTTATCTTTCGAAAGCGGACGAGTCTCCATGATTTTCACCGTGTCACCGATTTTCGCAGTGTTTTCTTCGTCATGCGCTTTGAATTTTTTAGTAACCTTAATGCGTTTATGGTACAAGTTGTGTTTTTTGTAAGTTTCTACAGCAACAACAATCGTTTTGTCCATTTTATCGCTGACCACTTTACCAGTTTGCACTTTACGTGCGTTACGTTCTTCGCTCATTGTTGGCCTCCTTCCTGATTACGGACGGATTGTCCATCCTATCCCTAATTAACCGATTCCCAATTCTCTCTCACGGATAATGGTTTTAGCACGAGCTATTTCTTTCCGCACATCACGGATGCGAGTCGGGTTATCCAGCTGACCGGTAGCTAATTGAAAGCGGAGGTTAAAGAGTTCTTCTTTAAATCCGGCAATCTTTTGCTCGATTTCAGCAGAGGTTAGGTTGCGAAATTCACTAGCTTTCATTTGCTTCACCACCCAATTCTTCACGTTTCACGAACTTCGTTTTGATTGGCAGTTTGTGAGCGGCAAGACGCATTGCTTCGCGTGCAATTTCCTCCGGTACACCAGCAAGTTCAAACATGATCTTACCTGGTTTCACTACTGCAACCCATTTTTCTACGTTACCTTTACCGCTACCCATCCGAACCTCGAGAGGCTTTTGAGTGATTGGTTTGTCTGGGAAAATTTTGATCCAAACTTTACCACCACGTTTGATGTAACGAGTCATCGCAATACGAGCCGCTTCGATTTGACGGTTCGTAATCCAAGCCGGTTCCGTAGCTTGCAGACCGTATTCGCCAAAGTTCAGAGTCGTTCCGCCTTTAGCTTGGCCTTTCATATGTCCACGTTGTTGCTTACGGTGTTTTACGCGTTTTGGTACCAACATGATTAGTTGCCTCCTTCCTTAGCAGCTTGTTTCTTAGCCGTAGGAAGAACCTCTCCACGATAGATCCACACTTTTACGCCGATAAGTCCGTAAGTAGTATGAGCCTCTGCTGTACCGTAGTCAATGTCAGCACGCAGTGTGTGCAGTGGAACAGTTCCTTCGCTGTAGCCTTCAGAACGTGCGATCTCAGCACCGCCAAGACGTCCGCCTACTTGAGTTTTGATACCTTTAGCACCGGAGCGCATAGTTCTTTGAATTGCTTGTTTCAGAGCACGACGGAAAGAAACACGACGTTCCAATTGTTGTGCAATGCTTTCAGCTACAAGAACAGCGTCCAAGTCTTGGTTCTTAATTTCAGAAATGTTGATGTGTACTTTTTTACCGCCAGCAATTTTCGTAATTTGGTTACGAAGATTTTCAACTTCCGAACCACCCTTACCAATAACCATACCTGGTTTAGCAGTGTGAATCGTTACGTTTACGCGGTTAGCCGCTCTCTCAATTTCTACACGAGATAAAGCGGAGTCTTTCAATTTATTTTTCAGGAATTCACGAATTCTCACGTCTTCCATCAAAAGATCACCGAAGTCTTTGCCTGCATACCACTTAGATTCCCAGTCACGGATAATTCCGACACGGAGTCCGACTGGATTTACCTTTTGGCCCACACATTTCCCCTCCTTCTACTTCTCAGATACCACCAAAGTAATGTGGCTAGTACGTTTGTTAATACGACTTGCACGTCCCATTGCACGAGGGCGGAAACGCTTCATTGTCGGTCCTTGGTTCACGTAAGCTTGCGAGATAACCAATTTGTTAACATCCAAAGAATAGTTATGTTCCGCATTCGCAATAGCGGAGTTAAGCAACTTCTCAACTATTGGAGAAGCAGATTTCGGAGTGTGACGGAGAATGGCAACCGCCTCACCTACTTGCTTGCCACGAATCAAGTCAACAACGAGTTGAGCTTTACGAGGAGCAATCCGGATAAACTTAGCATGTGCTTTTGCTTCCATTGTGTAACCTCCTTTCAAACATTAAAGATATTCATTTATCTTCTTGTTTTCTTATCATCAGCAGTATGGCCTTTGTACGTACGGGTTGGAGCGAACTCACCCAGTTTGTGTCCGACCATGTCCTCAGTTACATACACTGGCACGTGTTTACGACCATCGTAAACGCCAAATGTGTGTCCGATGAATTGCGGGAAAATTGTAGAACGACGGGACCAGGTTTTGATCACATTCTTCTTACCTGAAGCTTCCATCTCTTCTACCTTTTTAAGCATGTAGCCATCAATGAATGGCCCTTTTTTCAAACTGCGACCCATGTGGAGATCCTCCCTTCAAACATAGCTATTATGCATCCGCAGATGCCTCACGAAGTTATGCACAGTGTGTATTACTTCGTGCGGCGGCGAATGATGTATTTATCAGAAGCTTTATTTTTCTTACGCGTTTTGTAACCAAGTGTAGGTTTACCCCATGGTGACATTGGCGATTTACGTCCGATTGGAGCACGACCTTCACCACCACCGTGTGGGTGATCGTTAGGGTTCATTACTACACCACGAACCTCAGGACGTTTACCCAACCAACGGCTACGACCGGCTTTACCGATTTTGATGAGCTCGTGGTCTTGGTTACCTACAGATCCGATTGTCGCGCGGCAAACTTTCAAAATACGACGAACTTCTCCGGAAGAGAGACGAACGGAAACGTATTTTTCTTCTTTACCAAGCAATTGAGCTTCTGTACCAGCAGCACGAACCAATTGTCCGCCTTTACCTGGTTTCAACTCAATGTTGTGGATAACGGTACCTACTGGAATGTTTTCGAGTGGCAGTGCGTTACCGATTTTGATGTCTGATTCAGGTCCGGAGAACACTTGATCTCCAACTTTCAAACCTTTAGGAGCGATGATATAACGCTTTTCACCATCAGCATAGTGAATCAGAGCGATGTTGGATGTACGGTTCGGGTCATACTCAATCGTAGCAACGCGGCCCGGTATTCCATCTTTAGTACGTTTGAAGTCAATGATACGGTATTTACGTTTGTGTCCACCACCATGGTGACGAACTGTAATTTTACCTTGGTTGTTGCGGCCTGCTTGTTTGCTCAACGGGGCCAACAACGATTTCTCCGGCTGATTTGTGGTGATTTCCTCAAATGTAGAAACGGACATGTTCCGTCTTGCCGGGGATGTTGGTTTATACTTTTTGATTGGCACTGGGTTTCCCTCCTTACTTCAAAAATTCAATTATACAGTTTCAAAGAACTCAAGCGTTTTGCTGTCTTTTGTCAACGTTACAAACGCTTTTTTCCATTCGCTAGTATATCCGGAATAACGTCCGTACCGTTTCGGCTTAGCTGGAACACGAAGCGTGTTCACGTTTTTCACTTTTACATTGAAAATAGCTTCTACTGCCTTTTTGATCTCGGTTTTGTTTGCACGGATATCGACTTCAAATACATATTTCAAGTCGTTCATCATGTCAGCAGTACGTTCCGTAATAATCGGACGTTTTACAATATCACGAGGATCCTTCATTACGCGAGCACCTCCTCTACCTTCTGAACTGCTTCTTTCGTAATGATCAATTTGTCGTGCGAGAGCACGTCAAGAACATTAATACCGTCAGCAGCTACGAATTTCACGCCTGGAATATTCCGTGCGGAAAGAGCTACATTATCATCATAGCTAGGAGCTACGATCAAAGCTTTACGTCCCACTTTGAGGTTACTCAAGATGGCTGCAAATTCTTTAGTTTTAGGCGTACTCAACGTGAGAGCGTCCAAAACGATAATGTCATTGTCAAGCACTTTGGATGAAAGGGCTGATTTGATCGCCAAGCGGCGAACTTTCTTAGGCAGTTTATACGCATAGCTCCGTGGTGTTGGACCAAATACGATACCGCCGCCTTTCCATTGTGGTGAACGAATTGAACCTTGACGAGCGCGACCTGTACCTTTTTGTTTCCAAGGCTTACGTCCACCGCCACGAACTTCAGAACGTCCTTTTACTTTGTGGGTACCTTGACGAAGGGAAGCGCGTTGCATAAGAACTGCATCGTACAGAACGTGTTGGTTCGGCTCAATTCCGAAAACCGCATCGCTCAATTCAACTTCGCCTACTTGGCTACCATCTACATTGTAAACTGATACTTTTGGCATTTTGTGTTCCTCCTTTCTTCAGTGGTTATTTTTTCACCGTTTCTTTAACTCTAATGAGACTGTTTTTCGGTCCAGGAATGGAACCTTTCACGAGCAACACGTTACGCTCAGCGTCTACTTTAACTACTTCAAGACGTTGAATTGTAATAGTGTCATGTCCCATGTGTCCTGGCAGGCGTTTGCCTTTAGGAACGCGGTTAGCTTGGATCGAACCCATTGAACCAGGGCCACGGTGGTAACGCGAACCGTGTGACATAGGTCCAGTGCTTTGTCCCCAACGTTTGATAACGCCGGCAAAACCTTTACCTTTAGAAATACCCGTTACGTCAACGAATTCGCCTTCAGCGAAAATGTCAGCTTTCAGTTCTTGGCCAACTTCATATTCTGCGATGTTGATACCGCGAACTTCACGAACGTAGCGCTTAGGGGCAGTGTTCGCTTTTTTAGCGTGACCTGCTTCTGGCTTGTTAGCATTTTTCTCTTTCTTATCGGAGTAACCGATTTGAATTGCTTCGTAGCCATCGTTCTCAATGTCTTTCTTTTGCAAAACAACACAAGGGCCTGCTTCGATAACCGTTACTGGAACGACGTTACCTTCAGGAGTAAATACTTGAGTCATTCCGAGTTTTTTTCCTAAGATTGCTTTCATGTTGACACCTCTTTTCCTTTATACATGGTCTTTGTTGTAGCTTATATTACAATTTAATTTCGATATCTACACCGGACGGCAGATCCAAGCGCATCAAGGCATCCACAGTTTGTGGAGTCGGGTTAACGATGTCGATCAAACGTTTATGTGTACGTTGTTCGAATTGTTCCCGAGAATCCTTGTACTTGTGCACCGCACGAAGAATAGTAATGATTTGTTTTTCAGTAGGAAGCGGAATCGGACCGGATACACCAGCACCCGAACGTTTTGCTGTTTCAACAATTTTCTCCGCGGATTGATCAAGAATTCTGTGGTCGTAAGCTTTCAAACGAATACGAATTTTTTGCTTTGCCATTTTAGTCCCTCCTTCTATCGCCCAATTTTTTATCGGACATACTCCGTGAAAATTTTCTAGCCACTCTCCCATGGCAAAGGGGCCGGGTGTGCCAGTAACCTCTCACATCATCGCAACGTCACAGAACAACATTCATTATTATATAGAAAAGATAGGCGTATTGCAAGCATATTTAAGAAAAACATTTAAACTTATCTTTTCTGATGAAATGACTTCGTTTATTGCAGTGTTAATCTTCAATATCCAGGCTGCCTTGCCAATCCTTCTAAATACGTAAATGATGTTCATTTCGTATGACGCAGGTTCCGAACTTTAAACATAATAAAAGAGTTCTCTATCCGATGTCGGATAAAGAACTCTTCCGAAGCTTCGTTACAATACAATGTTACTCGTTCCAGTACACTGTTACATATGCTTTATTCAGCGTTAAGCCAAATTATTTTTGGATAGATGCTACGGAACCGGCACCTACTGTACGTCCGCCTTCACGAATGGAGAATTTAGTTCCTTCTTCAATCGCGATTGGGGAGATCAGGGAAACAGTAACAGTGATGTTATCACCAGGCATTACCATTTCAGTACCTTCAGGCAAGTTGATGATGCCTGTTACGTCAGTTGTACGGAAGTAGAACTGTGGACGGTAACCAGTGAAGAATGGTTTGTGACGTCCGCCCTCTTCTTTAGTCAGAACGTAGATTTGAGCTGTGAATTCTGTGTGTGGCTTAACAGAACCTGGTTTTGCAAGTACTTGACCACGCTCGATTTGAGTACGGTCAACACCACGCAACAATGCACCGATGTTGTCACCCGCTTGAGCGGAATCCAACAATTTACGGAACATCTCAACGCCTGTTACAACGGATTTTTTAGTTTCTTCAGTGATACCAACGATTTCGATCTCTTCGCCGACTTTAACAGTACCACGCTCTACACGGCCAGTAGCAACAGTACCACGACCAGTGATGGAGAATACGTCCTCGACAGGCATCAAGAAAGGCTTGTCAGTTTGACGCTCAGGCAGTGGGATGTAAGTGTCGATCTCTTTGAACATCTCAACGATTTTTTGAGCCCATTCGCCATCTGGGTTTGCCAGAGCTTCACGAGCGGATCCACGAGTGATTGGAGTATCGTCACCTGGGAACTCATATTCGTTAAGAAGGTCGCGAACTTCCATCTCAACCAATTCCAACAACTCTTCGTCTTCAACCATGTCACATTTGTTCAAGAATACAACAATGTAAGGTACGCCTACTTGACGGGAGAGCAAGATGTGCTCACGAGTTTGTGGCATTGGGCCGTCTGCTGCGGATACTACCAAGATAGCTCCATCCATTTGAGCCGCGCCAGTGATCATGTTTTTAACATAGTCGGCGTGACCTGGGCAGTCAACGTGAGCGTAGTGACGAGTGTCAGTTTCGTACTCAACGTGTGATGTGGAGATTGTGATACCGCGTTCGCGCTCTTCTGGAGCTTTGTCGATTTGGTCGAATGCAATTGCAGCACCACCGTAAGTTTTGGACAATACAGTTGTGATTGCAGCAGTCAGAGTTGTTTTACCGTGATCGACGTGACCAATAGTACCGATGTTAACGTGGGGTTTATTACGTTCGTATTTAGCCTTTGCCATTTGAACGTGGCCTCCTTAAAATTATAATTTTATGTTTTCACTGAATGAAGTGCTCCGAATTAAATTCTTATGCACTTGCATCCAGTGTGAGAAAACTACTCGGTGCCTTTTGTTTTGGCAACGATTTCTTCAGCGATGCTCTTAGGAACTTCTTCATAGTGAGAGAGTTCCATGGAGAATACGCCGCGTCCTTGAGTACCGGAACGAAGAGTTGTAGAGTAACCAAACATTTCAGACAGAGGTACCTTAGCACGGATGATTTGAGCTCCACTACGGGAATCCATACCTTCGATGCGGCCACGACGGGAGTTCAACATACCCATTACGTCACCCATGTACTCTTCTGGAACAGTTACTTCTACTTTCATGATAGGCTCAAGCAGAACTGGTTTACACTTGTCTTTAGCCGCTTTAAGCGCCATAGATCCGGCAATTTTAAATGCCATCTCATTGGAATCGACATCATGGTAAGATCCGTCTACGATTGTAGCCTTAACGTCAACAAGCGGGAAGCCTGCAATAACGCCGTTTTTCATTTGCTCTTCAATCCCTGACAGTGCAGGTTGAATGTATTCTCTTGGTACGGAACCACCGACAACCTTACTTTCGAACTGGCTGCCTGTACCCGGCTCGAGAGGTTCAAATTCAACCCATACGTGACCGTATTGACCACGACCACCGGATTGACGTACGAATTTACCTTCAACGCGCGCTGGAGCACGGAATGTTTCACGGTAAGCTACTTGTGGTTTACCCACAGTAGTTTCAACCTTGAACTCACGACGCATACGGTCGATGATGATATCAAGGTGAAGCTCACCCATACCTGCCAAGATCGTTTGGCCTGTTTCTTCGTCAGTATGAGCACGAAGAGTTGGATCCTCTTCAGTCAACTTACCGAGAGCAACACCCAGTTTATCCTGGTCAGCTTTGGTTTTAGGTTCAACAGCGATTTCGATAACCGGATCAGGGAAGTTCATTGACTCCAGGATAACCGGATTTTTCTCATCACATAGTGTATCACCTGTACCTGTATCTTTCAAACCTACGGCAGCTGCAATATCACCGGAGTAAACTACAGTGATTTCTTGACGGCTGTTCGCATGCATTTGAAGGATACGACCGATACGCTCACGTTTGTTTTTAGTGGCATTCAATACATATGATCCGGATTGAAGAACACCAGAGTATACGCGGAAGAATGTCAATTTACCAACGTAAGGGTCAGTCATAATTTTGAATGCCAATGCGGAGAATGGCTCTTCATCGGATGACTTACGAATTGCTTCAGTTCCATCTTCAAGATGTCCCGTGATCGATGCAACATCTGTTGGAGCTGGCAAGTAGTCGATAACAGCATCCAACATCAGTTGAACACCTTTGTTACGATATGAGGATCCACAGATAACCGGGAAGATCTTAACATCTACAACACCTTTACGGAGTACGGTTTTGATCTCATCAATTGTGATCTCTTCGCCTTCCAGGTATTTCATTGTCAAATCTTCATCCAGTTCAGCAACGCGCTCAATCAACTCGTTGCGAAGTTCTTCAACTTGATCTGCAAACTCTGCAGGAATGTCGGTTTCTTCGATATCTTGACCAAGGTCATCTTTGTACATATGAGCTCTTTGTGCAACGATATCGATGATACCTTTGAAATCATTTTCAGCGCCGATTGGAAGTTGAATCGCAACAGCGTTCGCTTGAAGGCGATCACGCATGTCAGATACAACGTTCAGGAAGTCAGCACCGATGATATCCATTTTGTTTACATATGCGATACGAGGTACGCCGTACTTGTCAGCCTGTCTCCATACGGTTTCGGACTGAGGCTCAACGCCTTCTTTCGCACTGAATACACCAACTGCTCCGTCCAATACACGAAGGGAACGTTCAACTTCAACAGTGAAGTCAACGTGTCCCGGGGTATCAATAATATTAACGCGGTGGCCTTTCCAAGCAGCGGTAGTTGCAGCGGAAGTAATCGTAATTCCGCGCTCCTGTTCCTGTTCCATCCAGTCCATTGTCGCAGCGCCTTCGTGTACTTCACCGATTTTGTGCGTACGTCCTGTGTAAAACAGGATCCGCTCAGTTGTCGTGGTTTTACCCGCATCAATATGAGCCATGATCCCGATATTACGTGTATTTTTTAAGGAGAACTCTCTAGCCATGAAATGGGTCTCCCTTCAAAATTGAAGTTTTTTTATTGTGAACTGAATCCTACCAACGGTAGTGAGCAAACGCTTTGTTCGCTTCAGCCATTTTGTGCGTATCTTCACGTTTTTTAACGGAAGCGCCTGTGTTGTTGGAAGCGTCGATGATCTCAGCCGCCAAACGCTCTTCCATTGTTTTCTCACCGCGGTTGCGGGAGTAGTTCACGAGCCAACGTAATCCCAGAGCAGTACGTCTCTCTGGTTTCACCTCGATTGGTACTTGGTAGTTGGCACCGCCGACACGGCGAGCTTTAACTTCCAGGACTGGCATGATGTTCTTGATTGCTGCTTCAAATACTTCCATAGGGTCATTACCCGTACGTTCTTGAATCAACTTGAACGCATTATACAGAATGCTTTGAGCAACACCGCGTTTTCCGCCGATCATGATGCGGTTGATTAAACGAGTAACCAACTTGCTGTTATATAACGGATCAGGCAGAACGTCTCTTTTCGTAACTGGACCTTTGCGTGGCATGGATATCCCCCTTTCTTTCTTGTTCAGCAGATCCTGTACCTTCCAGACTTAGACCAGAAGGCTTTCAGGCTATCTGCCTATAATAGTTTAGGCTTTTTTAGCTTTTGGACGCTTAGCGCCGTATTTCGAACGAGCTTGCATACGGTTGTTTACACCAGCAGTATCGAGAGCTCCACGAACGATGTGATAACGAACTCCTGCAAGGTCTTTAACTTTACCTCCGCGGATCAATACCACACTGTGCTCTTGAAGGTTATGTCCGATTCCCGGGATATAAGCAGTAACCTCGAGACGGTTCGTCAAACGAACACGGGCATACTTACGAAGTGCAGAGTTTGGTTTACGTGGAGTCATTGTACCTACACGAGTGCAGACACCACGTTTTTGTGGGGCACTGATCTTAGTAGATTCACGTTTCAAAGCGTTGAATCCTTTTTGCAAAGCTGGAGATTTTGACTTCTCAACTTTTGCTTGACGTCCTTTACGAACCAGTTGGTTAATAGTTGGCATGTGATTGCCACCCCCTTCCTCAAATATTCATGTTTCTTTATAAACCTCTTTGCACTAAGTCCACAGACCCAGGCGGTTCATAAAAAGACAAATGAAAAGTTTTTGCCTTGGAGAATCCTTAAAAGTTCTCGGACAAAAACGTTCCTTACCCTATGATTTTACGACAGCAGCCATAGCTGCTCCTACTCCAATCCCGCAAGCCTTGCCGAGATTTTTCATTGTATCCACTTTCGTGCATTTTACATTGTGTTGTTCACACAAAGCAATGATTTTGGAAGTAAGCTGCGGATCACTATCTTCTGCGACATAGACTTCAGAAGCCATACCTGTCTGCACCATCCGCATGGTCTGTTTGGTACCTATTTTGACATGAGCATCTTGCAAGGCTTTTTCATTAGACATTGTGTATTCCTCCGAATAGAACCATGTACAATCAGCTGCCCACGCACCTTTGATATATTAGCATCTAGCGCAAGCATTGTCAATGCTAATCCTAAAACATTTTTTAAAAGTTTACGTACATCAGGATTCGTCCGCCTGTATCATACAAACGTCCGTCTCCTGACGCACAAAACTTTCACTCTCCTCTAATGAGGAGAAATATATTTAATCAACCGAAACTGGCTCAAGTTCTTCTACTGAAGATTGGCCATCTTCTGGCTCAGCAAATTTGATGCTGCGGTAACGGTGCATACCTGTACCGGCAGGAATCAATTTACCGATGATTACATTTTCCTTCAGACCGAGCAACTGATCGACTTTACCTTTGATCGCTGCATCTGTCAATACACGTGTAGTTTCTTGGAACGAAGCCGCCGAGAGGAAGGAGTCTGTTTCCAGGGATGCTTTCGTAATACCGAGCAGGATTGGTTTAGCAACCGCCGGCTCTTTATCACTAAGAATCGCAATTTTGTTAGCTCTTTCGTACTCATGCATATCCACGAACGATCCTGGCAACAGCGTTGTATCTCCTGCATCTACGATACGGATTTTACGCAGCATTTGACGGATCATAACTTCAACGTGCTTATCGTTAATTTCTACGCCTTGGTTACGATATACGCGTTGTACTTCCTGCAGAATGTAGTTTTGTACACCACGTATGCCTTTAATCCGTAACATCTCTTTTGGATCAATGGAACCGTCTGTCAACTCGTCACCCGCTTCAACTTCCGCGCCTTCGCTTACGCGCACACGGGAACCGTAGGTAACGGCGTATACTTTGGATTCCGCTTCACCTTGAATTTCGATTTCACGACGATCTTTCGCTTCGCGAATCTCTTTAACCACACCATCGATTTCACTGATCGTTGCTTGACCCTTAGGATTACGAGCTTCGAACAACTCCTGGATACGTGGCAAACCTTGCGTAATATCGTCTCCGGCTACACCACCAGTATGGAACGTACGCATTGTAAGCTGTGTTCCTGGCTCACCAATGGACTGTGCTGCGATAATACCAACTGCTTCACCAATCTCCACGTGTTTACCAGTCGCGAGGTTGCGACCATAACACTTCTTGCAGACACCATGACTTGCACGGCAACTGAGGACGGAGCGGATTTGCAATTTAGTAATACCTGCTTTGATAATCGCTTCTGCTTTATCGGAGTCAATCAATTCATTGCGACCTACAATGATTTCTTTCGTTTCCGGATGACGAAGAGTCTCGAAGCAGTATCTGCCTTCAATACGGTCGTAGAGGTCTTCGATAACCTCTTTACCATCCTGGATACGACTTACCGTAAAGCCTTTATCTGTACCACAATCATCATCACGCACGATTACGTCTTGGGCTACGTCTACGAGACGACGAGTCAGGTAACCTGAATCGGCTGTACGCAGGGCTGTATCCGCCAAACCTTTACGCGCTCCGTGAGTGGAGATAAAGTACTCGAGTACCGTCAGACCTTCACGGAAGTTCGATTTGATTGGGAGTTCGATAATTCGACCGGATGGGTTGGCCATCAGACCACGCATACCGCCCAATTGGGTGATTTGCGATTTGTTACCCCGTGCTTTGGAGTCTACCATCATCATGATCGAGTTGTAACGATCCATAGACTTCATCAGAATCTCAGTGATGTCATCTTTGGATTTTGACCAGATATCAATGATACGGTCATAGCGCTCCTCATTCGTAATCAGACCACGACGGTACTGATTCGTAACGATTTGTGCTTTTTCCTCAGATTGTCTAAGAATTTCAAACTTCTCAGGTGGAACGATAACATCAGATACCGCAACCGTAATACCGGCACGTGTAGAGTATGTGAAACCAAGTTGTTTGATTTTATCCAAAATAACGGCTGTTTCCGTTGTGTGATAAATTTCAAAACAACGTGCAATGATGGAGCCGAGGTATTCTTTACCGACACCGCCAGCCAGAGGAGCATTCATAATAGCTTCTCTGAGATCAGCACCTTTTTCATATACAAATGAGTGATCTGCAGTACCTTGGTACAGGTTAGCACGAGTCGCGTCATTGATATACGGGAAGCTTGCCGGGAAAATTTCATTGAAGATAATTTTACCGACAGTTGTCAGCAACATTCCTTCTTGTTGTTCTTCCGTGAAGCTTGTTTTACCAAGCGCCTTAACAGGAATAGCTACACGCGCATGCAGACCAGCAGTACCACGTTGATATGCCGATACAGCTTCGTTAACTGTACGCAAGATCATACCTGTGCCCTTTTCTTCCTTGTTATCCATAGTGAGGTAGTAAGAACCGAGCACCATATCCTGGGAAGGAGTAACAACCGGTTTACCGTCTTTCGGGTTCAAAATGTTACCAGATGCAAGCATCAGGATACGTGCTTCCGCTTGAGCTTCAGCGGACAACGGAACGTGCACGGCCATTTGGTCACCGTCAAAGTCGGCATTGTATGCCGTACATACGAGCGGGTGAAGACGAATTGCTTTACCTTCAACGAGAATCGGTTCAAATGCTTGAATACCGAGTCTGTGAAGCGTAGGGGCACGGTTCAACAGAACCGGATGCTCCTTGATTACTTCTTCAAGAACATCCCATACTTCAGGACTTACACGCTCAACTTTACGTTTCGCGCTCTTGATGTTGTGGGCAAGCCCTTTATTTACAAGCTCTTTCATAACAAAAGGCTTGAACAATTCAAGTGCCATATCTTTTGGCAGACCACACTGATACATTTTCAGGTAAGGTCCAACAACGATAACGGAACGACCAGAATAGTCAACCCGTTTACCGAGCAAGTTTTGACGGAAACGTCCTTGTTTACCTTTCAGCATGTGGCTGAGAGATTTCAATGGACGGTTACCAGGACCCGTTACCGGGCGGCCACGACGACCATTATCGATCAATGCGTCAACAGCTTCCTGCAACATCCGTTTTTCATTTTGCACGATAATATCTGGCGCGCCCAGATCAAGCAGACGTTTCAGACGGTTGTTCCGGTTGATTACACGGCGGTACAAGTCATTCAGGTCAGACGTTGCAAAACGTCCACCATCCAACTGTACCATTGGACGAAGTTCCGGCGGGATAACAGGAAGTACATCCATGATCATCCACTCTGGCTTGTTGCCGGAGTTGCGGAATGCTTCGATAACTTCCAGACGTTTGATTGCACGATTACGACGTTGTCCTTGCGCAGTCCGGAGCTCTTCTTTCAGGAACTCAAGCTCTTTGTCTATGTCAAGGTCTTGAAGCAATTTTTTAACCGCTTCTGCGCCCATGCCAGCATGGAAACCATAACCGTATTTTTCACGGTAGCTGCGGTATTCTTTCTCGGACAACAGTTGTTTTTTCTCCAGTGGAGTTTCTCCTGGATCAGTTACAACATATGATGCAAAATAAATAATCTCTTCAAGAGATCTTGGAGACATATCCAGAGCAAGACCCATACGGCTCGGAATACCTTTGAAGTACCAGATGTGCGATACCGGAGCAGCGAGCTCAATGTGGCCCATCCGTTCGCGGCGTACTTTCGCACGTGTTACTTCAACGCCACAACGATCACAGACAACGCCTTTATAACGGACGCGTTTGTATTTACCGCAATGACATTCCCAGTCTTTTGTAGGGCCAAAAATCTTTTCGCAGAACAGCCCTTCTTTTTCCGGTTTCAACGTACGATAGTTGATCGTTTCCGGTTTTTTCACTTCTCCGCGGGACCAAGAACGAATTTTCTCTGGGGAAGCAAGCCCGATCTTCATGTATTCGAAATTGTTGACGTCCAACAAGGAGCAACCCTCCTTAACCAATTCCTGTAATCTAGGTTACGCCCACTCCGGCCGAAGCCGGAGCAAGACGTGAGCCTGATGAAAAACGCCGGTCATCATGCGCTCGAAGCGGTTTATTCCGCTCCGACCTCTGTACCCTCAAGGTTGAGGCTGAGCTTATCGCTCGCAGCGTCATCTTCATCGTCCATTTCTCTCATTTCAATCTCTTGCTCATCTTCGCTCAAAATCTTAACGTCCATACCCAAGCTTTGTAGCTCTTTGATCAATACTTTGAATGATTCAGGAACACCTGGTTCCGGAACATTCTCACCTTTGACAATGGATTCATACGTTTTAACCCGACCAACAACGTCATCGGATTTAACAGTCAAGATTTCTTGCAGTGTATAAGCAGCACCGTATGCCTCAAGCGCCCATACTTCCATCTCCCCGAAACGCTGTCCACCAAATTGAGCTTTACCACCCAATGGCTGTTGCGTAACAAGTGAGTAAGGACCCGTGGAACGGGCATGGATTTTATCATCAACCATGTGTGCCAATTTGATCATGTGCATGACACCTACGGTAACTTCACGTTCAAACTCTTCACCTGTACGACCATCATACAGGACAGTTTTACCATTACGCTGCATACCTGCTTCTTCCATCGTATCGAAGACGTCATACTCCTTCGCTCCGTCGAATACAGGAGTTGCTACGTGAATACCCAGTTGCATCGCCGCCATACCCAAGTGAACCTCGAGTACTTGACCGATATTCATCCGGGAAGGTACACCCAGTGGGTTAAGAACGATCTGTACCGGTGTACCGTCTGGCAGGAAAGGCATATCTTCTTCCGGCAAGATGCGGGCCACGACCCCTTTGTTACCGTGACGTCCAGCCATTTTATCACCCTCGGAAATTTTCCGTTTTTGAGCGATATATACACGAACGAGTTGGTTAACACCTGGGGGCAGCTCATCACCGTTTTCACGGGTAAATACTTTCACGTCTACCACGATACCATCAGTACCATGTGGTACACGCAAGGAAGTATCACGTACTTCACGTGCTTTCTCACCAAAGATCGCATGCAAGAGACGTTCTTCTGCTGTCAGCTCTGTTACACCCTTTGGTGTTACTTTACCAACCAGAATGTCGCCAGCACTGATCTCAGCACCGATGCGGATAATACCGCGCTCATCCAAGTTACGCAACGCTTCTTCCCCAACGTTAGGGATGTCACGTGTGATCTCTTCAGGTCCAAGCTTGGTATCACGTGCTTCTGACTCATACTCCTCGATATGGATGGATGTGTATACATCTTCCTTAACGAGTTTTTCACTGAGCAAGATCGCATCCTCGTAGTTGTAACCTTCCCAAGTCATGAAGGCAACAACAACGTTACGTCCCAGAGCCAATTCACCCATTTCCGTTGAAGGACCATCAGCGAGGATATCGCCAGCTTTGACAGCGGCACCTCTTTTAACAATCGGACGCTGGTTAATGCATGTTCCTTGGTTCGAACGCATAAATTTGTGTAATTTATATTTAACGATATCGCCTTTAACTTCCTGACCGTCCACTTCTTCAACACGACGGACCCAAATCTCGTTCGCAGTAGATCGTTCAATAATTCCGTCATAATCGGAGACAATACATACACCGGAATCTTTCGCGGCTTTGTGTTCCATACCTGTTCCCACAAGTGGTGCTTTAGGAATCAAAAGTGGAACGGCCTGCCGCTGCATGTTTGATCCCATGAGCGCACGGTTGGAGTCATCGTTCTCAAGGAACGGAATAAGCGCTGTAGCGACGGATACAACTTGCTTAGGAGATACGTCCATGTAGTCAACGCGCTCACTCGGCATCGTAAGGATGTTATCCGACTGTTTGTTATAACGTACAATGATCGCTTCTTCTTCAAATGTACTATCTTCATTCAGCTTCGCATTCGCTTGCGCGATAACATAGTTGTCCTCTTCGTCCGCTGTCAGGTAATCAATTTGCTCGGTTACAATACCTGTCTTCGGATCAACCCAACGATATGGAGCTTCAATAAAGCCATATTCATTCACACGGGCGAACGTAGACAAGGAGTTGATCAAACCGATGTTTGGTCCCTCTGGCGTCTCGATTGGACACATACGGCCATAGTGGGATGGATGGACGTCACGCACTTCCATACCTGCGCGCTCACGCGTCAAACCACCGGGTCCGAGTGCGGACAAACGACGTTTATGTGTCAACTCACCCAGCGGGTTCGTTTGATCCATAAACTGTGACAACTGAGAGCTACCAAAGAACTCTTTAATGGATGCAATAACAGGACGTATGTTAATCAAGGCCTGTGGTGTAATTACGTTAGCATCCTGAATGGACATTCTCTCACGAACCACACGCTCCATACGGGACAAACCGATACGGAACTGGTTCTGCAGGAGTTCACCCACCGAACGCAAACGACGGTTACCCAGATGATCGATATCATCCGTGCTACCAATTCCCTGCAGAAGGTTAAGGAAATAACTGATGGACGAAATGATATCCGCCGGTGTCACGTTTTTAACGGACTTGTCAATGATTCCATTGGCAATCAGTTTGACTACTTTACCATCTTCTGTTGGTGAAAATACATCGATCGTTTGCATAGGAACATCATTAGCATCCAGAACACCGTTACCCACGTGGTACGTGCGGAAACCAACGCTCTTCTCCAGATACGGCATGATTTCATCCAACAAGCGTCGATCCACCATTTGACCTGCTTCAGCAATAATCTCGCCTGTTTCAGCGTCAACAAGTGATTCAGCCAAACGCTGGTTAAACAAACGGTTTTTGATGTGAAGCTTTTTGTTCATTTTGTAACGACCTACATTAGCCAGGTCATAACGTTTTGGATCAAAGAAACGTGCTACGAGCAAGCTTTTCGCATTATCCAGCGTTGGCGGCTCGCCCGGACGAAGACGCTCATAGATCTCAATGAGTGCTTTCTCCGTGGAATCCGTGTTGTCTTTGTCCAGTGTGTTGCGGATATATTCGTCATTACCGAGCAGATCCAGAATCTCAGCATCTGTGCCAAAACCAAGTGAACGCAGGAGAACCGTAACCGGTATTTTACGTGTACGGTCGATCCGGACATAAACAACATCCTTCGCGTCCATCTCCAGTTCCAACCAAGCGCCGCGGTTAGGAATAACTGTAGCGGTATACGTTTTTTTGGCGTTTTTATCTACTTTGGTACTGAAGTAAACGCTAGGAGAGCGAACCAACTGGCTGACAATAACCCGTTCCGCACCATTAATAATAAATGTGCCCGTGTTGGTCATCAGCGGGAAATCTCCCATGAATACTTCCTGCTCTTTGACTTCGCCGGTTTCCTTATTAATGAGCCGGACTTTGACCCGAAGCGGTGCTGCATACGTAACGTCACGCTCTTTTGCGTCGTCTACTGTATACTTCGGTTCACCGAGACTGTAATCGATAAATTCCAAAATCAAGTTACCTGTAAAATCCTGGATCGGCGAGATATCCTGGAACATTTCGCGCAACCCTTCCTCCAAAAACCAATCATAGGATTTTTGTTGGATTTCAATCAGGTTCGGAACTTCGAGTATCTCGTTAATTCGTGCATAACTGCGCCGAGTGCGTCGACCATATTGAACAAGATGTCCTGCCAACTTAAACTCACCCCTCAATGTCTACTCACTTTAAAAATTTCGTTGCGAACCTCTGTTTGTAACCTTATAATGGTACACATACAGAGCAAAGCAATGCATCCACAAATAAAGAAAAGCCCTTACTCGAAATGTCGTTCGAAAAAAGAGCAACTTTGATCGGCGGATGTCTTTCCAAATCATTCTTATCCCCAGTTTGCCCAAAATGTACATATTATACGCCAAACGTAGGCATAATAAGCCCGTTCGGCGTAAAAAAAGGTTGACATTTTTAGTTAGCTAAAGCCAAGTAGGGCATCTTAATACTGACATTTTACAACTATACCACGACCTGAATTTCAAGTCAATAGTCCTATTGCAAAAAAAATGATCCCCTGCTTACTTTACAAACTCGGATTCAGCTTTTAGTAGATACCTCTTCCGATTTCACCGCTTTGAAAATCCGATAGCCTTTATCCTTCGTCACTTCTTCCACTCTTCCAAACAAAGATTCCAATTTCGCTTTCGCTGACGGTGCTCCTTGTTTCTTCTGAATGACAATCCACAACGAACCGCCTACCTTCAGATGGCGATGTGCCTGTTCGAAAATAGTATGAACCGTCTCTTTCCCAGCCCGTATAGGCGGGTTGGTTAGGATAACGTCAAAATCTTGCTTTTTTACTTCAGACAGTAGATTACTTTGCAATACCGTAACATTGTTAATTCCGTTCGCTTTTGCATTTTCCCTGGAAAGTTCAACGGCTCTCTCGTTGATATCGATCATGGTGACATGCCCATCCGGTACAAGTTTGGCTGCTGTAAGACCCATTGGCCCGTATCCACAGCCCACATCGAGAACATGAGCCCCTGATGGCAACTCTATCGCATCAATCAATACTCTGCTGCCATAATCGATTCCGTTTTTGGAAAACACACCGGCATCCGTCACGAATCGCAGACTGAATCCGCGAAGAACCGCTTCAGTTGCTCTGCGATCATGCGCCACTTGCGGTTTGTCCGAATAATAATGATTGGACATGCCCTCACTCACTTTCCATTTACAATTACAGCAACAAACCCCTTGATATAAGTCAAGGGGTTTGTTGTTTTGTTCATTTAGCTTGTAATAGCTAAATTATTTAACTTCAACTGAAGCGCCTGCTTCTTCAAGCTTAGCTTTAACCGCTTCTGCTTCTTCTTTAGCAACTTTTTCTTTCAATGCTTTTGGAGCGTTGTCAACCAATTCTTTTGCTTCTTTCAGGCCAAGACCTGTGATTTCGCGAACTGCTTTGATAACGTTGATTTTGGAAGCACCAGCGCTAGTCAAGATTACGTCGAACTCGGATTGCTCAGCTTCAGCAGAAGCTACTGCACCTGCAGCAGCTACTGGAGCTGCAGCAGTTACGCCGAATTCTTCTTCGATTGCTTTAACAAGATCGTTCAATTCCAGTACAGTCATGCCTTTGATTGCTTCTAAGATTTGCTCTTTACTCATGAGTGAACCTCCATATATAATATTATTTTTTTAAATTCATTTGCCGCCTAAGCAGCATTCAGATCAAGTTGCTTACGCGCCTTGTTCTTCTTTTTCTGCAACTGCTTTAACCGCAAGCGCGAAGTTGCGCACTGGCGCTTGAAGCACGCTGAGGAGCATGGAGAGGAGTCCATCGCGGGATGGCAGTTCTGCCAATGCCTTAACTTCTTCTACTCCGATTACGCGACCTTCTACGACTGCACCTTTCAATTCCAGTGCATCGTTCTTTTTCGCGAAGTCGTTCAGAATTTTAGCTGGAGCCACAACGTCATCTACGCTGAATGCAATTGCAGTAGGACCTGTAAGAACATTTTCAAGTTCTGTCAGTTCTGCTGCTGCAGCTGCACGGCGAAGCAACGAGTTTTTCAGCACTTGGAATTCGATCCCTGCTTCACGAAGTTGCTTACGCAACTCAGTTACTTGGGCAACGTTCAATCCGCGATAGTCAACAACAACAGTTGTAACGCTCTCGCGCAATTTTGCTGTTACTGCATCAACGGATTCTTGTTTTGCTTGAATCACTTTTGCGTTTGCCAATCTGTACACCTCCTGATCAAATTTATCCCATTAAGAAAAGCCTCCGTAGAATCACGAAGGCTTGATATATACTCATCATCGATTTGCATCGTTCTAAGTTCTATAATCACACCTCGGCAGGAAATTAAGCCAAATGGCACCTACTGTCTACGGCAAGCATATTCAAATGTCAACGGTCAGTCACTCGGACTCACAACTTTTATATCTTATCAAAAACAGGACAAGCCTGTCAAGAGATATTATCTAAAAGCTGCTGCGTTCACGCGTGCGCCAGGGCCCATCGTGGAAGAAAGACTAACATTCTTCAGATAAACACCTTTTGCTGCCGCTGGTTTAGCACGATTCAGAGCTTCCATGAGAGCTTTGAAGTTCTCATTAAGTTGCTCAGAAGAGAAAGAAGCTTTACCAATCGGTGCATGAATTTGACCTGCACGATCCAGACGATATTCGATTTTACCGGCTTTAATTTCTTGAACAGCCTTAGTTACATCGAAAGTTACCGTTCCGGCTTTAGGGTTAGGCATCAGACCTTTACCGCCGAGCAGTCGGCCCAATTTACCTACTTCACTCATCATATCTGGTGTCGCTACGCAGACGTCGAATTCGAACCAGCCTTGTTGGATTTTGTTGATCATGTCTGCATCACCAACATAGTCCGCGCCAGCCGCTTCCGCTTCTTTCGCTTTGTCACCTTTTGCAAATACCAATACGCGTTGTGTTTTACCTGTGCCGTGTGGCAAGACAACAACACCACGTACAGCCTGGTCTTGCTTACGAGGGTCTACACCCAAACGAACTGCTGCTTCGATTGTTTCATCGAATTTTGCAGTAGCTGCCTTTTTCACAAGCTCTACAGCTTCTGAAGGCTCGTAAGTTGCTTCGCTGTCAATCAGCTTAGCAGCTTCCAGGTATTTTTTACCGTGTTTAGCCATGTTTTATTCCTCCTTTGTGGTGTTAGCGGATATACCTCCCACATCAACCGGTCGCGAATCGACCGGTTTTACGAAGCCATGTTTCTTATGAAAATTAGTCTTCGATGGTGATACCCATGCTGCGGGCAGTACCTTCGACCATACGCATAGCGGACTCAACGTCTGCTGCATTCAGGTCAGGCATTTTTGTTTCTGCGATTTGACGTACCGCATCACGTTTAACAGTAGCAACTTTTTTCTTGTTCGGTTCGCCTGATCCTTTTTCAACTTTAGCTGCCACTTTCAACAGAACTGCTGCTGGTGGAGTTTTAGTGATGAAAGTAAAGGAACGGTCCTCGAATACAGAAATTTCAACTGGAATAATCAATCCCGCTTGATCAGCTGTACGAGCGTTGAATTCTTTACAGAATGCCATGATGTTGACACCTGCTTGACCCAAAGCTGGACCTACTGGTGGTGCTGGGTTTGCTTTACCTGCTGGAATCTGCAGTTTTACCATTTTAATAACTTTTTTCGCCATGATTGACACCTCCTTGCAAAATAGTGGTTAACGGGTTTTTCAACCCTCCCACAAGAAACTTGAAGAAACTATATCTTCTCCACTTGCGTGTATTCCAACTCAAGCGGTGTTTCCCGTCCAAACATGTTCACGTGCACTTTCAACTTGCTTTTCTCTACCAAAATTTCTTCCACGGAGCCTACGAAATTCGCAAAAGGACCGACTTTAATACGTACGGATTCCTTAATATCGAACTCAATTTTCGGCTTAGGTTCAACCATTCCCATGTGCTTCAGAATTTGTTCCACTTCTTCAGGCAACAATGCAGTTGGTTTGGACCCAGAACCTGTCGAACCGACAAATCCTGTAACCCCTGGTGTGTTGCGAACAACATACCAAGAATCATCCGTCTGTACCATTTCCACCAAGACATAACCGGGGTAAACTTTACGCATAACGGTTTTTTTCTTACCGTCCTTGTTTACCACTTCTTCTTCCATAGGAACAAGAACGCGGAATATCTTGTCTTCCATGCCCATAGACTCTACGCGTTTTTCCAAATTGGCTTTGACCTTGTTCTCATACCCTGAATAGGTATGAACGACGTACCATCTTTTTTCCATATCAAGCCACCGGAACCCTTCTTAAATAATCGCTTCGATCACAAAGGAGATGCCAATGTCAATGACCCAAAAAAACAGCGTCATAACCACAACAGTACCAAGTACGATCAATGTGTAGTTGGTCAGCTCTTTACGATTAGGCCAGCGAACTTTTTTAAGTTCAGCCCAGCTTTCTGAGAAAAAGGAAATCAGAGATTTGAAACTTCGTTTCACGCCGACACCTCCAAAAACTATCTGGTTTCGCGATGAGAAGTCTGCTCGTTACAAAACTTGCAAAATTTCTTCATCTCCATGCGGTCGGGGTGATTACGCTTGTTTTTTGTCGTAGTGTAATTTCTTTGTTTGCAGTTAGTACAAGCCAAAGTAATAATTACCCGCATGATGTACACCTCCCGAAGACTTCCACATTCAAGCAGAGTCTCTAAATTGATCCTGAAAAAAAGCCATAAATTTAGGCCTACCTAAAACACTTTATCACAAGGGTATAACCATGTCAATGAAAGAATAGTCTTTCATTCATTGGGTATTACTTCCGTACAACGTACATTCGTTTCTCATCTCTGTTTTTCTCTTCTCCTGCTTGGACCGAGCGATTACTAGTATAAACATTCTTAGATTTTATAAACTTGAGACACTAAAAAAAGACTCAAACACCGAGCCTTTTCCGTCAACGACAACATCTGTTTAATTATCTCGAACTTCCAGGTACTTTTCAAGTTTGCGCTTGACGCGCTGAAGTGCATTATCAATGGACTTCACATGTCTGTCCAAATCTACTGCAATCTCTTGATAAGATCTCCCGTCCAGATACAACATCAATACTTTACGTTCCAGATCACTCAGAATCTCGGACATTTTATCTTCCAGGCCCACAAACTCTTCCTGATTGATGATAAGTTCTTCCGGATCACTGACCTGGGTTCCACAAATCACATCGAGTAACGTACGATCAGACTCTTCGTCATAAATAGGCTTGTCCAGAGATACATAAGAATTAAGCGGAATATGCTTCTGACGTGTTGCTGTCTTAATCGCCGTGATGATCTGTCTTGTAATACACAGTTCGGCAAAAGCCTTGAACGAAGCCAGTTTGTCCCCTTTGAAATCTCGAATGGATTTGTAGAGGCCAATCATTCCTTCTTGAATAATATCTTCCCGGTCTGCCCCAATCAGAAAATAAGATCTTGCCTTGGCGCGTACAAAGTTACGATATTTGTTAATTAGAAACTCTAACGCTTCGCTTTCGCCTTCACGGAAAGCTTCGACAATGTCTTCGTCACTTTGGTAATCATACTTAGATAACATGATATCTTTGAGGTCGACACTCACAGACAATCCCTCCGGCTGCAACGCAAGGTACCCCGTTACTCTACTCTATGAAATATAGGATCAGTATATATGATGGTACCTCACACCGTCAACCACGCTCTGCCTAAAAAAGAACATCAATAACATAAATGTCAAGAGTTTCAATATTCTAAATTTTGTAAAAACGTACTGTTATTCCCGGCGCCATCGCTCAAACTCTTTCAATACATCGGGACTTAACTTACCCCCGAGTGTGTTACGTGTGGTCTTCGCCTGATCTTCTTCCAGTCGTTTTTTTAATTCTTTTTCGTTCTGCTCAACTTCAATTAGTAACTCCCTTGCAGATACGCGTAGCGCTCCCTGTCCAAAAATGACATGTTGCTCTACCATATCGCTCGTAGCCACATAGATTTGGCGTCTTCGCATGCTTAGTTCCCGAACGAGTCTTTCAATGCATTCGTCTGCCGTCTCTTTTTCCTTTGTAAAATAGATCTGCACTTTGCTCTGAGTAAAGGATTTACCGAGTCCAGGCACGAGGTAGGCGTCAAACACAACAATGACTCGACGGCCGGAGAAAGCCTGGTAGTCTGCAAGACGAAAGAGAAGCCTGTTACGTGCGTCTTCGAGCCCACTTTCCGCCAGTTTGGTTAATTCCGGCCAGTCGCCAATCATGTTGTACCCGTCTACAAGAAGCACATCACGGGAATCAGCCATACCATCTATTCCTGCGCTTGACGCGAGCGGAGCACTTCGTACATGACAACCCCGGCTGCCACGGAAGCATTCAGGGAATTAATCTGACCTTGCATTGGTAGTTTGATCAGCACATCGCATTTCTCACGAATAAGTCGTCCCATTCCCTTGTTCTCATTTCCGATTACCAATGCCACAGGGCCAGTAAAGACTCCATTACCAAAGACACCTTCATGAGCCGTGACATCTGTCCCTACAACCCATACACCTTCCTCTTTGAGGCGATCGATGGTCTGTCCAAGATTACTTACCCGAGCCACTGGCACGTACTCCACAGCGCCTGCTGATGTTTTGGATACTGTCACGGTTACCGCTGCCGAGCGACGTTTCGGTACAATGACGCCATGCGCACCCGTGCAATCTGCTGTCCGCAAAATGGACCCCAGGTTATGAGGATCTTCAATCTCATCCAACAGAATCAGGAAAGGATGCTCATTCTTCGCTTTTGCTGCGGCAAGAATGTCTTCTACCTCCACATAAGCGTAAGGTGCTGCTTGAGCAACTACCCCCTGATGCTGAATGCCTGGTACCGTTTGATCCAGCTTACGCTTGTCCACGTGTTGAATGACAATACCTAGTTTTTTAGCTTCCGAGATAATAGGTTGAGTCAGATGTTTCTGTGCTGTATCGGCAATCCATATTTTATTAATGGTCCGGCCTGAACGCAGCGCCTCCGTCACGGAGTGTTTACCGGCGATCCATTCTTCTTCCATCGTTGTTCGATCCTCTCTGTAATGCGTTGTTTTGTTGAAATTTCTATTTTTTTGTCGGTGATGGCGATTGTTGTTCCGCGTGCTCAATGCCAAGCCCGATCAGTTCAATCATGCGATCGTGATGACCACTGCTGTAGAGGTAACCAATGAGACATTCAAAAGCCGTAGCATGTCTGTATTCCAACACATCTGCATTTTTGGGTACACTACCCGACTTGGCATTCCGCCCTTGCCGGACGATATCACGTTCTTCCTCTGTCAGTTCAGCCTCAATCGTTGTAAGTATGCGGCTCTGTGCCTTCGCTGATACCAACCCGGTTGCACTACGGTGCAAATGATTGGGACGCATGTTGGCCTTCGACAACAGATATTGACGAACAGCTACCTCATATACCGCATCACCAATATAGGCCAGTGCAATAGGTGGAATCAACCTCGCAGGTCTGGAAGGAGGATATGGGAACCATCCTCCCTCTGTGACCTGCTCCTGTTGTTTTGGTGTATTTGGATGTCCCTCGCTCATTTGCGCCGCCATCTCATGCCCTGCGCCGTATCTTCAAGCAGAATGCCACGTGCAGACAATTCATCGCGAATTTCATCCGCTCTTGCCCAGTTTTTCGACTTGCGCGCTTCTACACGCTCTTCAATCAGACGTTCTACTTCCTCATCCAGAAGTTCTGGCTCTGCGTCAGTATAGATGCGCAGCACAGCATTCAATTCACTGAACAATTCGAGGAGTGCACGAATGTCTGCCGCATTAACTACTTCTTGCTGCAACAGTTGGTTGGCTTCACCTGCCCACTCAAACATCGCAGTGATCGCATCAGGAGTATTGAAATCGTCCTGCATCTTTTCGTGATACTGCTGACGAATTTGGTCGAGTCTTGCCGCAAACTCTGCTGTGATGTCCTGATCAACAGTTACTGCATTCAGACGATGGTTCAGGTTACCTACCGCATTTGCAATCCGGTCCACACTGTTCTGTGCCTGCTCCATCGTATCATCCGTGAAGTTCAATGGATTGCGATAGTGGGTAGACAACATGAAATAACGAATCGCTTCGCGTTTATATTGATTCCGCAAGTCTTTAACCAGAACACCATTACCGAGTGATTTCGACATCTTCTCGTTATCAATCCGGATGAATCCATTATGCATCCAGTAGTTCGCAAGTGGTTTACCTGTTAATACCTCGGATTGGGCGCATTCGCACTCATGGTGCGGGAACTGCAAATCCTGTCCACCCCCGTGAATGTCCAGTGTATCCCCAAGGTACTCCCTAGCCATGGCGGAGCACTCAATATGCCAGCCTGGTCGACCATCGCCCCAAGGACTGGACCAATAGATCTCACCTGGTTTGGCAGCCTTCCAGAGCACAAAATCTTCGGGATGCTCTTTGCGCTCGTCCACACCCACACGGATTCCAAATTGCAGCTCCTGCAGGTTTTGTTTCGAAAGTTTGCCATATTCGCTGAATTTGCCTGTGCGATAATAGACGTCACCGCCATTTTCATACGCAAATCCTTTTTCAACCAGCTCACGGATAAAATCAATGATCAGCGGCATGTTTTCCGTTACTCTCGGATTGCTGCTTGCCTTGGGAATACCCAATCCCTCAATGTCTTCATAATAGGCAGCAATAAATTTCTCAGCCACGTGAGGAACGTCTGTTCCAAGTTGTTCTGCTTTGCGAATCAACTTATCGTCCACATCCGTGAAGTTCACCACATAGTTCACATCATGTCCTGTCTGTTCCAGGTATCCACGAACCGTGTCGAAAAAGATAACCGGGCGTGCATTCCCGATATGAATGTAGTCATATACCGTTGGTCCGCAGACATACATTTTCACTTTCCCTGGCTCTTGGGGAACAAATTTCTCTTTGGTACGACTCATCGTATTATAAATCTGAAGCGTCATGGTCACTTATCCTTTCATCCTATACTGCCTTTATTTATTGTATCACGTATCACGCACAGTCTCATTTTCACGGGCATTTTGCAGTGTACGTACTTCTTCCTGCAATCGTTCGAGTTCTTTTTGCATACCGCGCAAGGAGTCAACGACCGGATCGGGCAATTGCTGACTGAGGCGATCTACCCGTCGGCCATCCTGTTTAACAATTCTACCCGGTATACCTACCACGGTACTATTGGAAGGGACCTCCTTAAGCACAACGGAGTTCGCACCAATGTTACACTGATCCCCCACGCTAAATGAACCCAGCACCTTGGCTCCGGATGAGATAACCACATTATTACCAATGGTCGGATGTCTCTTTCCTTTTTCTTTCCCTGTTCCGCCCAGGGTAACCCCCTGATAGATAACGACATCATCGCCAATCTCACATGTTTCTCCAATAACGACGCCCATTCCATGGTCAATAAACAACCGATTTCCGATCGTAGCTCCAGGATGTATCTCGATTCCTGTCATAAAACGACTAACCTGCGAAATGAACCGGGCAACCGAGAACCATCTTCGCTTGTATAAAAAATGAGCGATCCGGTGTGCCCATATCGCATGCAGCCCTGAGTAGGTGAATACCACCTCAAACCAACCTCGGGCCGCCGGATCGTTTTCAAACACCGCCTGGATATCTGATCTGATCTTCTTGAACATGCTCGTTCCCCTCTTGTTCAGGTTCCCGTCCTCCGGCTTACCGGACGGCGCGTTCCTTGGTAGTGTACTGCACACTCGCCTAAACAAAAAAACGCCCCTGCAGCATTTAGCTGCAGAGGCGTTTATCGCGGTCCCACTCTGCTCGGTTCATTCTTAAATAGAATGAGCCCTCAAGCGGTTTGGTAACGGAAACCAATCGTCACAACCTATCCTAACGTTTTCCCATGTCATGATCGACAAAGGCGGGGCTGGATTCGGCTGTGCAGCTCACGGGCGCATTTCGACTGATGGACAGTGGATGGTTCACAGCCACCGCATCCAAAGAAATCTCTCTTTGCTACGGGACCATCCTCTCTGAATCTGTCCGGGTCAGTCTACTCCTCCCGATCTTTGCTGTTCTATTAGATAAATCATATCAATTATTCGTTGTGTTGTTATTATAGCGAAAAGGCCTCAGACTGACAACAGCCTCCTACGTAATCTATCCATCGTAGGACTGTGTTCAGATTCCAAATAAACGGAATGTCTTCGACTAAGATTATTTTACTTGTGCAAGCAAACGTTCGATCACCGTATCACGACCCAGAAGCACGATCGTTTGGTTCAGATCCCGTCCATGCGTCTGTCCAGTCAAGGCTACACGAATTGGCATAAAGAGCTGTTTGCCCTTAAAGCCGGTTTCTTTCTGTACTTCCTTGATCAATGCAGCCATTTTGCTTGGAGTAAACTCTTCGCTCGCCTGTACTTTATCCGCAAATGCCTTCAGTACAGTTGGCACCTGCTCCTCCGCAAGCACTGCTTCTCCTTCACTTTCAAGCTCCAGATTGGAACGGAAGAATACTTCCGACAATTCGACAATATCGGAGGCAGAATTCATCTGCTCTTGGTACAGGTGTACCAGAGTATAAGCCCATTCTTTTTGTTCAGCAGACAGCTCGGAAGAAATACGTCCAGCCTTTTGCAGATGCGGAATGGCCATTTCGGCAATACGTTCCGGGTCAGCATGTTTGATATAGTGGTTGTTCAAGTGCGCCAGCTTGTGGGTATCAAATACCGCAGGGCTCTTGGACAGACGTTTCGTATCAAAAATGGAGATCAGTTGCTCTTGCGAGAAGATCTCTTCTTCCCCTTCCGGCGACCAGCCGAGTAAGGAAATAAAGTTAAACATCGCTTCAGGCAAATAGCCGAGCTGATCATACTGCTCAATAAACTGGATAACGGACTCATCCCGTTTACTCAGCTTCTTGTGATTTTCATTCACGATCAACGTCATATGACCGAATTGCGGTGGCTCCCAGCCAAGCGCTTCATAGATCATCAGTTGACGCGGCGTGTTTGAGATGTGATCTTCCCCGCGCAGGACGTGGGAGATCTTCATCAAGTGATCATCCACAGCAACGGCATAGTTGTATGTGGGAATGCCGTCTTTTTTCACAATGACGAAGTCACCGGATTCCTTGCTGTTGAACGAGATTGTGCCTTTAACCATATCATCAAACGTATATGTGCGCTCTTCCGGCACACGGAAACGAATACTCGCTACGCGGCCTTCCGCTTCAAACGCACTAATTTGCTCTGGAGTCAGGTCACGGTGTTTGCCAGAATAACGCGGTGTTTCTCCACGTGAAGACTGTTCCTCGCGCTCTTGCTCCAATTCTTCTTCCGTGCAGAAGCAACGGTAAGCCAGACCTTTATCCAGCAATTCCTGCGTATATTTACGATAGAGGTCCAGACGTTCCGTTTGACGGTATGGTCCGTATTCTCCGCCCACGTCAATACTTTCGTCCCACTCAATTCCGAGCCATTTCAGGTATTTCAGTTGGCTTTCTTCACCACCGGCAATATTCCGTTTCACGTCCGTATCTTCAATACGAATAATGAATTTACCGTTATTATGTTTGGCATATAAATAGTTAAACAACGCCGTACGGGCATTCCCGATATGCAGGTGTCCCGTTGGGCTCGGCGCGTAACGCACACGAATATCCGTGCTCATATGATCCCCTCCGTCACTAATTGATTGATGATATCACACACGTACAAGGCAAACAACGGATTGAGCGGCAATGCCCTCTCCCCGTCCCGGGAATCCCAGTTGCTCTGTCGTTGTTGCTTTCACGTTCACCTGTGTTACATCCGCTTCCAGTGCCTTGGCAATAACCTCAGCCATCTGTGGGATATAAGGAGCCATCTTTGGCTTCTGGGCAATAATCGTTGAATCGATATTCCCTAGCTTATACCCGCGATCCTTCACAAGCTGCCATACATGCTCCAGCAATTTCAGGCTGTCGGCATCTTTGAATTCCGGATCGGTATCCGGGAAGTGCTTGCCAATATCCCCAAGTGCCAGTGCACCCAAAATGGCATCACTGATCGCGTGCAACAGCACGTCTGCGTCCGAGTGACCCAGCAGACCTTTTTCATAAGGAATCGTTACTCCGCCAATAATACACGGGCGTCCCTCTACCAGCTGATGTACATCAAATCCCTGTCCTACACGTATCATCGCTTCTTCTCTCCCCCCAGCAAAAACGCAGCATATTTCAAATCTTCCGGCGTTGTTAATTTGATATTGGTATAATTGCCTTCCACAACCTTGACCGACATTCCCTGACGTTCAGCCAGCATGGCATCATCTGTTCCCAGAAATCCGTCCTGCTCAGCTGATTCGTAGGCGGAGAGCAGGGAAGAAAGACGAAAAGCCTGCGGGGTTTGAATGCTCCACAGACTGCTGCGGTCTGGCGTCGCCGTAACGACACCTTCCGCATTCACTTGTTTGATCGTATCCTTCACGGGAACCGCCAGTACAGCTGCTCCACCACCGGCTATGGCGGCCGCCATGCATCCCTTGATCTGCTCATGGTTCACAAAAGGACGTACCCCGTCGTGAACGAGAACCCAATCCGTCCCAAGTGCCTCAAGGCCTTTATGGACAGAATGTTGTCTCTCTTTCCCTCCGGGGATAACACGGACACGTGAAGCCAATTGGTATTCTTTTACCCAATCCTGGCAGCGTTCAACATCTGCGGTTCCTGTGACCAGCACCATCTCGCGGATCTCGTCCAGCACAGCAAATACCTCAAGCGTATGTATGAAAACGGGCTTGTCCTGCAGCAACAGAAACTGTTTGCTCTCGGTCGTCCCCATCCGGGTTCCGCGACCTGCTGCCACAATGACAACGCCCCACCCTTTATCCATGCCGCAATCCCTGCCTTGTCTGTCAGTTTATCGTCCAAAGATATACAATATCATTCAACGATACACTACCCATCATACCGCTTTATTGGGCTTTTTCCAACAGTTTCGGCTTGGCAAAAATCATTCGTCCCGCTGAAGTCTGCAACACACTGGTCACCAGCACTTCCATCATCATGCCGATATACTCGCGTCCGCCCTCCACAACGATCATTGTGCCATCATCCAGATAGGCTACACCTTGACCATGCTCCTTGCCATCCTTGATGATCTGCACCATGATCTCCTCACCTGGCAGAACAACCGGCTTAACCGCATTGGCGAGATCATTAATGTTCAACACAGATACACCCTGGAGTTCGCACACTTTGTTCAGGTTAAAGTCATTGGTGACCACTTTACCCTGAAGCACTTTAGCCAGTTTAACCAGTTTGCTGTCCACCTCGGAGATTTCCTCGAAATCCCCCTCGTAGATCAGGACTTTTACATCAAGTTCCTTCTGAATTTTGTTCAAAATGTCCAGTCCACGCCGTCCTCTGTTCCGCTTGAGCAGATCCGATGAATCGGCAATATGCTGTAACTCCTCCAGAACAAATTCCGGAATTACGATCGTGCCTTCAATAAATCCGGTTTTGCATATATCAGCGATACGCCCATCGATAATAACACTGGTATCCAGAATTTTATGTTCTTCCATCCGTCTATCCTCGTCCACCTCGGGATGACCCCATCGTCCAGACATCCAGAAGGCCCCCAGATCGTCTTTCTTCGCCATGGCAAGGGTATAACCGGAATAAGCACTAATCACCGTCAGCGCTACTTGCAGCACTTCTCCTGCCGTCCCCATCCATCCCACAACAGGGTAAAGTAACAAGGCCACGAGCAATCCTGCAACGGTACCTGCAGCACCTGCAGCCAATTCGTTCATAGGTACTTTTGCCAATGAATCAATTCCACTATGCAGCCTGTCTGCCATCAATGTTCCACCAATATTACATACAGCCATAAACATTACAGCTCCCAGCAGCGTCGATATACCAGCTCCCAGTAATCCTGCTGACTGAATCCACTCCGCCATCCATGGGACCGATTTTCCTGCCAGATGATATGCCGTGTAGCCGAACCATGCACCGCACAATCCTGTAAAAGTTAAAATGCCTTTTTTCCACATTAGTCCCTGCACCTCCTTCAATGTATCTTGATCTTTATATCCAGTATGATCCAATTCCTGAATTGCTAATCCCATCTGGAAGAACTTTTTGGAAATGTTGCAATCGTCAGTTGAAAGTAGGTAAATTATTGGCATATAATGAATTCAATTCATATCCCGAGGTGATTGGCAAAATGAGTACGCTAAGTTTACAGGCTTTCCAGGATCAAGTTTCTGAACTGTTGTTGCGTCATCGCAGCCTGATTGATGTACTGTCCAAAACGGGACAAGCCGGAGCGTCTGTTAACCGTGCCGTGTCCAAAGCCATTACCGAATGCGGCTGCATCGAGCTGCACGCCACCAAGCAGAAATATGCCCCGGAGAGCGATATCGCTCAAACCAAGGGCCTGCTGGAAACGCATGTGGAAGGTGAGTTGTGTGAGAACTGCAGAGAGGTCATCAGCTCTGAGCTAGGGAGGAACCTGTTCTACATGTCGGCTCTCTGCAATCTGCTGGACATTAACATGGAAGAGGTCGTAAATCACGAATCACAGAAGTGTTCAACGTTAGGGATGTTTAATCTGTCGTAAGAAGATATGTATGTCGTCCGTAAGGGTTTCTTTTACCGTAAATAGATCTGAATAAACAAAAAGCACGCATTCTCCAGTTCAGGAGAGTACGTGCTTTCTTTGTATAGTGTCTGTCCCCAAGGCGACTTAACGATCGGAAGGACGGGAAGATTTCTCATCCTTGCGCTTTTTCGCCCGACTACGCGAGGCCGCTGTTCGCACATTATGCTTCATTCCATACAAGGCGTATAACACCAGCGGAATAAAGATCAATTTGGATAACTGCTCTGGGAAAATAACGGCTACGGCTATGGCAAATAACACAACCCATGGTGCAATCCAGATTGCCTTGCGTGGCAACCCGACCTTTTTGAAATTGGGATATTTAAGCGAACTCACCATCAGATACGATAACAGCAATGTAGCAATCATCATGCTAACTGGGCCAATATCCTTATTGAACAAGGACAGTGTGGCCAGTACCCCGCCGGCTGCCGGTATCGGCAGACCTGTGAAGTATCCGGGAATACCCGGACGAACGTTAAACCGTGCAAGACGAATGGCTCCACAGATCGGAAAAGCCGCTGTTGCGATCCAGGCGAGGATCGGCATTGAATCTTGAAACGACACCATAAATATGATCAGGGCTGGTGCTGCACCAAAGGAAACCATGTCAGACAAGGAATCCAGTTCCTTACCGAATTCACTTTGAGCATTAAGTGCACGTGCCACTCGGCCATCCAGACCATCCAGTAGCATCGCTACAATGACCATAATGGCAGCCAAACTGTAATTTCCATCAATCGCAAGCAAAATTGCCATCATTCCAAGAAACAGATTACCCAGGGTAAAGAGATTCGGAATGAATCTGGTTAGCATCGTTGTTTCACCTCATCCATTTCAAGCCTTTATATAGGCAAACCCTTACATCTGTCTGTCGATAAACATTTGCTCCTGCAAACGTTTGAGGCCTTCCTTAATGGTCCGGGCACGAACTTCACCAATACCGTCCACTTCGTCCAGTTCTTCAATTGTAGCCATAATAACATGAGGCAATTGTTCGAATTGATCCACCAGATTATGGATAATGACATTGGGCAGGCGGGGGATCTTATTTAATACCCGGAATCCACGAGGGGCAACCGAATCCTCTGAAGTAGCCGCTGATGAAGGATAGCCGAGCAGACGAACAATATGATGTGCATCCAGCAACTCATCGTCCGACAATCTTTTCAGTCCCACGATAATTTCACGGATTTTGTCATCACTGTCGTCACGGGCATAGTCTTTATACAATAACCAGGCTTCTTCTTCCGTTGTACCCACAAGTTCTTCCATTTGCATGGAAATGAGTCGTCCCTCATTCCCGAGTTCATGAATGTACCGTTGGATTTCCGTTTTGATCCGCATCACCATTTCGGTACGCTGAATCACATTAACCACTTCAGGAATCGTTACTAATTCCTCAAATTCCGAAGCACTCAGATTCGTAAGGGACTGTGTTAATACCGCTTTGTATTTCTCCAGGGTTTGGATCGCTTGATTCGCTTTGGTCAAAATAACCCCGATTTCCTTGAGGGAATAACGAAGTGTTCCCTGATACAAGGTAATGATATTCCGGCGCTGTGATATGGATACGACCAATTTACCCGTTTGCTTCGCTACACGCTCTGCCGTCCGGTGACGAATCCCCGTCTCTGATGAAGAGATCGAAGAGTCCGGGATTAACTGGGTATTGGCGTAAAGAATACGCTTCAAATCCTCGCTAAGAATAATGGCTCCATCCATCTTGGCGAGTTCATACAGATAGTTCGGGGAGAAATCACAGTTAATCGAGAATCCCCCATCCACCACTTCCATTACTTCAGGGCTGTATCCTACAACAAGCAGTGCGCCCGTCTTGGCGCGCAGCACATTTTCCAGACCTTCGCGGAAAGGTGTACCTGGTGCGATCAGCCTTAACAACTCATTCATATTATCCAGTTGGCTCATATCTTTCATCTTGTTATGCCCCCTAATCTAAAGCAACCGCTAGTGCATCTGCCACGGTATTCACACCGATCAGTTGTATCCCGCGAGGATGTTTCCAGCCCTTTAAGCTTTTTTCTGGTAAAATGACTCGTTTGAAGCCCAGCTTTGCGGCTTCCTTCACTCGCTGTTCGGCCCGTGATACGGCTCGAACTTCACCTGTCAGACCGATCTCGCCAAAGATGACGTCATCCGGCTTGGTCGGTACATCTCTCAAACTGGATGCAATGCTGACGGCAACCGCCAAGTCTACAGCGGGCTCATCCAATCGTACTCCACCAGCCACGTTCAGATACGCATCCTGGGTCTGTAAGAACATACCCATTCGTTTCTCCAGCACTGCAATGATAAGATTTAATCGATGCAGATCTACCCCTGTTGCCATACGGCGGGGAGAAGGGAAATGGGTGGTTGAGATCAACGCCTGTAATTCCACGAGCAGAGGACGTGTCCCCTCCATACTGGCAACTACCGTTGAACCTGCTACACCCAGTGGACGTTCCGACAAAAAGAGTTCGGACGGATTGCCCACCTCACGAAGTCCATCCTCGCCCATTTCAAAAATACCAATCTCATTGGTGGAACCAAAACGGTTCTTCACCGCACGCAACAGGCGATACGTATGATGCCGTTCTCCTTCAAAATAAAGCACGCAATCCACCATATGTTCTAACATACGTGGACCGGCAATAGCACCTTCTTTGGTAACATGCCCCACAAGAACCGTTGCAATGCCTCTGCCTTTGGCAATCCGCATGAACCTTGACGTACATTCCCTTACCTGTGCAACACTACCAGGCGCACTGGTAACTTCGGGAAGATATACCGTCTGAATGGAGTCGATGACCAGAAAATGCGGCTGGATCTGATCCACCGCTTCCTCTACACGTTCCATATTGGTTTCACACAGTACATACAACTCGGCAGAGAGTGCCCCTAGACGGTCTGCCCGCAATTTGGTTTGCTTGACTGATTCCTCACCGGAAACATATAACACACGCAAACCCGAATGCGTCAAAGCATGGGACGTCTGCAACATCAACGTTGATTTACCAATACCCGGATCTCCGCCCACCAGAACGAGTGAACCCGGAACGATTCCGCCACCCAATACCCGGTTCAACTCTCCGATTCCAGTCTGTACACGCGGTTCCTGACCGCTATCTATATCTATGATAGGAAGCGGTTTATCTTTACTGTCAAACAGAGGAGAATTTCTCCCTTGTGTTTTGACCACTGTCTCTGTTTCTTCCACCATTGAATTCCATGACTGACAACCCGGACACTTACCGTACCACTTGGGGGCTTCATAGCCGCATTCCGTACATTGAAACTTGGTTTTAACTTTGGCCACTTCAGCACTCCTATAATTTAATTTTATAACAGCATTTTGCATTATTCGACGAATTTCACCCAAACTCCCTGACGTGCAGGGTTACTAAAAGTTTACCATTGTTTGAGATTTTTCGTAAAGGATTATCGCAAACTTTACACATGTTCCTGACATAATCATGTCCGTCTTCTGTCCAAAGTGCAAAAAATCCTCCCCGGCCGAAGCCGAGAAGGATTTGATTAAGGATTATGGATCAATACAAGCTGAAGTTTAACTCCAAAGCTTGCTAAATATTATTTGGTTTCGATTTCCTCATTGGACGGAACGACCACGTCTTTTTTCGTAACAGACAGTGCACCGTTCTCTTCGTCGATGAGCAATGAATCCCCTTTGGTTACGTTACCTGTGAGCAACTCTTCGGACAATTTGTCCTCGATATGCTTCTGGATCGCCCGACGAAGCGGACGCGCACCGTAAGCCGGATCAAAGCCTGACTTCGCAAGGAAAGACTTGGCATTATCAGTGAGTTCGAAATCGACCTCATGTTCGAGCAGTCGTTTACGAAGTTCTTCACTCATAAGCGTAACAATTTCAGCGATGTGTTTTTCTTCGAGTGAATGGAACACGATAATTTCATCAATCCGGTTAAGGAACTCTGGACGGAAGCTTTTCTTCAGCTCATCCATCACTTTCCCCTTCATGTTGTCATAATCTGCTCCTGCATCTACAACTGCAGTGAAGCCCAGTGTAGAGTTACGTTTGATCGCTTCGGCACCCACGTTGGATGTTAGAATGATCAGCGTATTGCGGAAGTCAACGACGCGACCTTTGGAATCCGTCAGACGACCATCCTCAAGCACTTGTAACAAGATATTGAATACTTCTGGATGTGCTTTCTCGATTTCATCGAGCAGGACTACGGAATATGGTTTGCGACGAACTTTCTCTGTCAGCTGGCCACCTTCTTCGTACCCAACATATCCTGGAGGCGCTCCGACAAGTCGGGAAGTCGAGTGCTTCTCACCATACTCGGACATATCAATCCGGATTACTGCATTTTCATCGCCGAACATCGCTTCAGCCAGAGCACGAGCAAGTTCTGTTTTACCTACCCCTGTAGGGCCGAGGAAAATGAATGAACCCATCGGACGTTTTGGATCTTTAAGTCCCGCACGAGCACGACGAACCGCACGGCTGACAGACTTCACTGCCTCATCCTGACCGATGACACGTTCATGTAGAATAGACTCCAGATTCATCAGACGCTGTGTCTCTTCTTCTTTCAGTTGGTTCACAGGGATTCCTGTCCAGCTGGCTACCACTTGTGCGATATCCTCAGGAGTAACCTCGGAATCGGTGCGACCTTGTTTCTCTTTCCACTGGTTCTTCGTTACATCCAGCTCTTCACGGATTTTTTGTTCCGTATCACGCAGAGCTGCTGCTTTTTCGAACTCCTGACTTTGAACTGCAGCGTCTTTTTCCTTACGGATATCTTCCAGACGGCTTTCCAGTTGTTTCAGGTTTGGTGGGATCGTGTAAGAGTTCAATCTTACTTTGGAACCCGCTTCATCAATCAGGTCAATCGCTTTATCTGGCAGGAAACGGTCTGTAATGTAACGGTCAGACAGTTTAACCGCCTGCACAATTGCTTCGTCCGTAATTTTCACGCGGTGATGCGCCTCATAACGGTCACGCAAGCCGTGCAAGATTTGAATCGCTTCTTCCGGAGAAGGCTGATCTACAGTAATCGGTTGGAAACGACGCTCAAGCGCTGCATCCTTCTCGATGTATTTACGATATTCATCCAGTGTTGTCGCACCGATACATTGCAATTCTCCACGGGCCAGAGCCGGTTTCAAAATGTTAGAAGCATCGATGGCACCTTCAGCTCCGCCTGCGCCAATCAAGGTATGCAATTCGTCGATAAACAGGACAATGTTACCTGCTTGGCGAATCTCATCCATGATTTTTTTTAGACGATCTTCGAACTCACCACGATATTTGGTTCCAGCCACTACAGAACCCATATCCAGGGTCATTACACGTTTGTCGCGCAATGTTTCCGGAATCTCATTTGCAATAATTTTTTGTGCAAGGCCTTCAGCAATCGCTGTTTTACCTACACCTGGCTCACCGATCAATACCGGGTTGTTCTTCGTACGACGGCTGAGCACCTGAATGACACGTTCAATTTCTTTGCTACGTCCAATGACTGGGTCCAGGTTGTTCTCTCTCGCATAAGCCGTGAGATCACGTGCCAGACTGTCCAGCGTTGGTGTACTTACATTGGCAGGTGTGCCATTATGACTGGATACAGCTTCACTGCTGCCAAGCAATTGCAGCACTTGTTGCCGTGCTTTGTTCAGGCTAATTCCCAGGTTATTGAGCACACGTGCTGCAACACCTTCGCCTTCACGAATCAATCCGAGCAGGATATGCTCTGTGCCTACATAAGTGTGGCCCAATTTACGAGCTTCATCCATAGACAGTTCAATTACTTTTTTCGCACGTGGCGTATATGCAATGTTGGTAGGTTGCTCTTGGCCACGGCCAATTAGCGTTTCTACTTCATCCTGAATTTTTTCCAATCCGAGTCCCAGGCCGATCAGTGCTTTGGCTGCGATGCCTTCGCCTTCACGAATGAGGCCGAGCAAAATATGCTCAGTACCGATGTTATTATGACCGAGACGGACAGCTTCTTCCTGCGCGAGTGCGAGCACCTTTTGGGCCCGTTCCGTAAATCTTCCAAACATCATATCTCCTGCACCTCCATGGTTTTGGATAAAACGAGGTCATGTAATGAAATAACCGTCGTATTCTTCATATCATTTTTGTTTGCAGCCGTGCTGCGAATAAAGTCATTTGGCATTTGTACATGCCTTATTATATAAAAGCCGCAATGCGGCATGAAACCATAATTCAATACTATATCAGGCTAAACTAGGACTGCTTCGCTGCATTGATCGTATCACGAATCAACTGAGCACGGTATATGTCACGCTCATCTGTGCGCATATCTTCCCCGAATGTTTTCTGCAAAAATCCCGGCTGTGTCATCACATTCAACTCATTCATTACCGTGATGGACAGTCCATCCAACAATCCGAGATCCACGCCAAGGCGTACATCCGATAAGCGCTGTGCAGCTTCCTTGGAATCAACAATAGCTGCATGAGACAATATGCCATAAGAACGCATGACCCGATCCGTAATCCGAAGTCTGGAGTCGGTAATTAACCGTTCTCTCGCTGTACGTTCATGACCAATCATCTGTAACACAACACCATGCAGGTTCTCAATGACTTCCTGTTCGGTCTGTCCCAATGTAATCTGATTCGAGATCTGGAACAGGTTACCCATCGCCTCGCTACCTTCACCGTATATTCCTCTTACCGTCAATCCCACTTGGGAAACTGCGGTTAGAATACGGCCTATCTGTTGCGTCATCACCAGAGCAGGCAAGTGCATCATAACCGATGCTCTGACACCTGTACCTACATTAGTAGGACAGCTGGTTAAGTATCCTCTGCGATCATCAAAAGCATAATCCACATGCGCTTCAAAAGCATCATCTATTGCGGAAGCTTTCTCCCAGGCTTCTTTCACCTGGAACCCCGGATAGAGGCACTGGATACGAAGATGATCCTCTTCGTTAATCATAATACTGACTGACTCATCCTCACTGAGAATAACCGCACCATTCCTGGATTCATTCGCAAGACTTGGACTGATGAGATGTTTCTCCACCAGCACCCGTTTGTCGAGTTCGTCAATATCGATCAGATCCAACGTATGAAAATCCCCAAAGGCATGAACGTCATCGTATTGAAGTACTTCGCTCAGCTTATTCAGCACCTCTTCCGATTGCTCATTGGAAGCCAGCATCGGAAACGGAACATGCTGAAGGTTGCGTGCAATCCGGACACGGCTGCTAATGACAATTTCGGAATCAGCCGCATCACTGCGCATCCAGTCGCTGAGCGCCTTCTCTGTAAAGCGCAGATTAGGCATTACGCATCCCTCCTACTCATGACCAACTTTACTCCTGAGCTATTCCTTTTTCAAGTCCTCTGATCTGGTCACGGATCTGGGCCGCCTCTTCAAATTCCTCTTGTGCGATGCTCTCTTGGAGCTCACGCTTCAGATCAGCAATTTGCCGTTTCACCTTGATGCGACCACCAGCTCGTGCAGGCACTTTGCCTACATGGGACGTATTACCATGAACCCGCTTGAACAAAGGATCCAGACGGCTGTCAAAATATTTATAACATGAACTGCAGCCGAACCGGCCTATCTTACTAAATTGAGCGTACGTCATACCACACTCTTCACATTGAAGTGCTTTTGCAGGTGGTGTTCCTGCCGATCCACTTTTGCCGGCTGGATCAAAATCAAGCAATCCGGACAACAAGTTGTGAATGGAAAACCCACCTGCTGTTCCAGGGATCATTTCCCCTTTTTCACGGGCACATGACTCACAAATATGGAATTCCGTCTTCTCTCCATTTACGATCTTCGTAAAATGAAGTGTCGCCGGACGTTTATTGCATTCTTGGCACAGCATATTGATGTACCTCCTTTGACCCCGATAGTTTTCATTTACCGAGCAAAGATATTAACATCGCCTTCAACATTCTGGCACGAATTTGATCCCGGTAAGGAAGTTTGACCAATATAACCTCTCTAGATACAGCAGCTCGCATCAACCCGGCTTCCCGCTTGTTCAAGAAGCGCGCTTCTTCCAATTGATAGATCAGACCTTCGGCAGCTGTCTGCCCGATCTCTTCACCAATACTATGGTGCAAATGATTATGCAGAGCTGATTGGGCCGGTAATTCAATGCGCTGTATGCGAACATAACCACCACCGCCGCGTTTACTCTCTACCAGGTATCCCTTCTCGAGTGTAAAACGTGTGCTGATGACATAATTGATCTGGGAAGGTACACATGAGAATTGATCTGCCAGATCATTACGCTGAATTTCAACCATTCCTTCGGGACTTTCATGCAAAATACTCTTCAGATATCGTTCGATAATATCAGAGATATTACGCATCCAATCATCCTCCACTGTCTGAAACGTTAAGTCAATAAGGACCCACACGCCCCCACAGAGTACACCTTCTCTACCCATTTAACCAATCAGGGAAACAGCGAATCTTGCTTCCACAGGTGTTAACAGGAGAGCGAAGGAAGCACGAAGGTCCTTTAATATTCCCTTGATCCTCCGATGAAATGAATCCCGTATATTGGCGATCATGCATCAGATTGTAGAAAGAAAGCTACTTAAGTATTAAACCTTTAGTTGACTTTGACTTTCTTTGACTTTATAACCATTATAGCATATTTTGTGGTTTTGCCAAGTGGGGTCACTATTCATTTTTTACGATTTTACACGAAATATTCCCCGGACACAAAAAAACCTCCCCAAAATTGCTGGAGAAGTCCATTTGTCTTTCAATCACGCCGTATTTCTATATAAGCTAATCAAGTTAAATGGAGCAGTGGGCATAGTCATCAGAAGAAATCGAGCAAATAGGTTTCCTGTTCAGGAATCGCTTGTTCCAAAGCCTTGATTGCTGTGTTCGGTCCGTGAATTCTTCCGATTCGTGCCATTTCCGTTGGTCTGCGATATCCCATCAGCACCGCGGTAAGGGATTGAATATCCACCTTAATGATCTGATCATCAGTAATTGGCTCCGATGTTTTCCATATGGACGCTGTTCCGTTCATTGCCACGTTTAATTGCCATACCCCTTCATTCCATGGAGCGTGGGCATCTTCTACCTGAAGTACAATCTGCACTGGTGAGTCCTGGCTTGCAAATGGATACTGGGATATAAACTGCTCTACACTAACGATACGCGCCATAAAATAAGGTACAATCTCCTGCTGAATCCGTGGGTTATCCAATTGGAAGGCAAGCGTATCACTGGCAGGCGCCTGCAACGTAACTTCCTGGATCATGGAATCATGGTTAGCAATAAAGGTCCACAGCCCTTGCCTAGCCTCTTCATTCAGATAGATGATCTCTTTAATGGTAAATTTATTTTCCTTAACCTCATATAAAAGATAACCTTGTGCTGCATCAGCTTCATCGTAATATACAGCCTTCTGGCTGGTCCCATTAACAAGAACTGAATTCTCCCACCTTGCATCATCCCGAACCAGAGTTCCGTTATAACGCTCAGCATAAGCACTGTATACTTCCTTTAATATGCTGAGGCCCGGATCCCCACGCCGAATTGTTCCAGGTGTCGCTTTTTTCTGAGGCAAATGAGCTGTAGGTACTTTATAACGTTTAAATTCAACATACGTCTCCCATCCATACTTCCGATAGAAACCAAAAGAGAATGGATGCAAGAATGATATGCTCTGTTTGTTACGATTCATTTCTTCCAACGCATGTTTCAGCAGACCCGCTACCCAGCCTTTGCGTCTATACTCTGGCCAGGTGGCAACACCCGCAATACCGCCCATCTCGAACGATCTGCCATGAATATAGGTTTGAAAAGGAATGATGTGAAGTTTGGCTCCTAGCTGCCCGTCCTCATATACACCCCATATATCCTGTGACGAAAATTGACTCCGCCGTTTTTCTTTCTGTTCTTCACTCATTACTACTTGAAAAGCATATTCGGAGAGTGCCATCGCCGGTTCAAAATCATCTACCGTCAATTTCTGAATTTCCATGTTGTCCTACACCCCATTCGCTAGAGTTATATCAATCCAAATCATGGCCTGATATCTGATATATGTACCCCTTAGAGTGTGTCAGAGGATTCTTACAAAGTCAAATAAAGAGATGCTTCCGCATCCCCTAAAATAAACAAATAAAAACCACCACCGAATAACATCGGCAGTGGTTCTTCGCTTGGCGGCGTCCTACTCTCCCAAGACCCTGCGGTCCAAGTACCATCGGCGCTAGAGGGCTTAACGGTCGTGTTCGGGATGGGTACGTGTGGAACCCCTCCGCCATCGCCACCAAACGCATAGCTTACATTTCAGAGTGTTGTTCTCTGAAAACTAGATTCGAAACGAAACATGCGAATTACAACTTGCTATTGGATAAGCCCTCGACCGATTAGTACTGGTCAGCTCCATGCATTGCTGCACTTCCACCCCCAGCCTATCTACCTCGTCGTCTTCAAGGGGTCTTACATACTGGGAAATCTCATCTTGAGGGGGGCTTCACGCTTAGATGCTTTCAGCGTTTATCCCGTCCGTACATAGCTACCCAGCGGTGCTCCTGGCGGAACAACTGGTACACCAGCGGTACGTCCATCCCGGTCCTCTCGTACTAAGGACAGCTCCTCTCAAATTTCCTACGCCCACGACAGATAGGGACCGAACTGTCTCACGACGTTCTGAACCCAGCTCGCGTACCGCTTTAATGGGCGAACAGCCCAACCCTTGGGACCTACTTCAGCCCCAGGATGCGATGAGCCGACATCGAGGTGCCAAACCTCCCCGTCGATGTGGACTCTTGGGGGAGATAAGCCTGTTATCCCCAGGGTAGCTTTTATCCGTTGAGCGATGGCCCTTCCATGCGGTACCACCGGATCACTAAGCCCGACTTTCGTCCCTGCTCGACTTGTAGGTCTCGCAGTCAAGCTCCCTTATGCCTTTGCACTCTTCGAATGATTTCCAACCATTCTGAGGGAACCTTTGGGCGCCTCCGTTACTCTTTAGGAGGCGACCGCCCCAGTCAAACTGCCCACCTGACACTGTCCCCGCACCGGATTACGGTACCAGGTTAGAACCTAGATACGATCAGGGTGGTATCCCAACGTTGCCTCCACGCAAGCTGGCGCTCACGTTTCAAAGGCTCCCACCTATCCTGTACAGATCGTACCCAAATTCAATATCAAGCTGCAGTAAAGCTCCATGGGGTCTTTCCGTCTTGTCGCGGGTAACCTGCATCTTCACAGGTATTAAAATTTCACCGGATCTCTCGTTGAGACAGCGCCCAAGTCGTTACGCCATTCGTGCGGGTCAGAATTTACCTGACAAGGAATTTCGCTACCTTAGGACCGTTATAGTTACGGCCGCCGTTTACTGGGGCTTCGGTTCACAGCTTCGGATTGCTCCTAACCACTCCCCTTAACCTTCCAGCACCGGGCAGGCGTCAGCCCGTATACTTCGCCTTACGGCTTCGCACAGACCTGTGTTTTTGCTAAACAGTCGCTTGGGCCTTTTCACTGCGGCCCCCTCGTGCTATTCACACTACCGGGGCACCCCTTCTCCCGAAGTTACGGGGTCATTTTGCCGAGTTCCTTAACGAGAGTTCTTCCGCGCGCCTTAGAATACTCTTCTCGCCTACCTGTGTCGGTTTGCGGTACGGGCACCATCACCTGGCTAGAGGCTTTTCTTGGCAGTGTGAGATCATGACCTTCGCTACTATAATTTTCGCTCCCCATCACAGCTCAGCCTTACAATGTGCGGATTTGCCTACACATCAGCCTTACTGCTTAGACGGACATCCATCAGTCCGCGTCACTACCCTACTGCGTCCCCCCATTGCTCATAACGGCTTACGGTGGTACAGGAATTTCGACCTGTTGTCCTTCGACTACGCCTTTCGGCCTCGCCTTAGGTCCCGACTTACCCTGAGCGGACGAGCCTTCCTCAGGAACCCTTAGGCTTTCGGCGGATCAGATTCTCACTGATCTTTTCGTTACTCATACCGGCATTCTCACTTGTATAATGTCCAGCGCTCCTTACGGTACACCTTCAACCCTTATACAACGCTCCCCTACCCCTGATGCAAAGCATCAAGCCATAGCTTCGGTGGTGTGTTTAGCCCCGTTACATTTTCGGCGCAGAGTCACTCGACCAGTGAGCTATTACGCACTCTTTCAATGATGGCTGCTTCTAAGCCAACATCCTGGTTGTCTGTGCAACTCCACATCCTTTCCCACTTAACACACACTTGGGGACCTTAGCTGATGGTCTGGGCTGTTTCCCTTTTGACAATGGATCTTAGCACTCACTGTCTGACTCCCGGAAGTAAGTCTATGGCATTCGGAGTTTGACTGAGCTTGGTAACCCTTGCGGGCCCCGCACCCAATCAGTGCTCTACCTCCACGACTCTGTTTTCCGAGGCTAGCCCTAAAGCTATTTCGGGGAGAACCAGCTATCTCCGAGTTCGATTGGAATTTCTCCGCTACCCCCACCTCATCCCCGCATTTTTCAACATGCGTGGGTTCGGGCCTCCAGTGCGTGTTACCGCACCTTCACCCTGGACAGGGGTAGATCACCCGGTTTCGGGTCTACGTCCACGTACTCATTCGCCCTATTCAGACTCGCTTTCGCTGCGGCTCCGGCTCTTCACCTTAACCTTGCACGGGAACGTAACTCGCCGGTTCATTCTACAAAAGGCACGCCATCACCCCTAAAACGGGCTCTGACTTTTTGTAAGCACACGGTTTCAGGTTCTATTTCACTCCCCTTCCGGGGTGCTTTTCACCTTTCCCTCACGGTACTGCTTCACTATCGGTCGCTAGGAAGTATTTAGCCTTGGCAGATGGTCCTGCCGGATTCATACGGGGTTTCACGTGCCCCGCACTACTCGGGATCCGTCTCGGAGGGAACAGACTTTCAACTACAGGGCTTTTACCTTCTTTGGCGGGCCTTTCCAGACCTCTTCGCTTAACCGGTTCCTTTGTAACTCCATGTGAGACGTCCCACAACCCCAAAGAGCAAGCTCTTTGGTTTGGGCTTCTCCGCGTTCGCTCGCCGCTACTGACGGAATCACTATTGTTTTCTCTTCCTCAGGGTACTTAGATGTTTCAGTTCCCCTGGTATGCCTCTACATAACCTATGTATTCAGTTATGAGTAACTGGAAATTACCCCAGCTGGGTTTCCCCATTCGGACACCCCCGGATCAAAGCTTGCTTACAGCTCCCCGAGGCAGTTTCGTTGTTCGCCACGTCCTTCATCGGCTCCTAGCGCCTAGGCATCCTCCGTGTGCTCTTAGTAGCTTAACCATTGCGCTCGTGTTCGAGCTGTCGCTCCGCTTGGTTTGGACTACGTCCAAATCCAAAAGTCGCTCCATTTCGATCACTCGCTCCAGCAATCTACCTTATAAAAACACTTCACTTGTTTACACAAGATCAGCTTAAAGGAATGTTCTAATTCGCGTTTGTTTCGTTTCGATATCTAGTTTTCAAAGAACAAGCCAAATAGATGAAATTGTTTGGTGGAGCCAAGCGGGATCGAACCGCTGACCTCCTGCTTGCAAGGCAGGCGCTCTCCCAGCTGAGCTATGGCCCCTCAAATTCCATCAAAACTGAACAAATGGATAAGTAACTGTGTTGCTGTTGCAGGTTCTAAGAACCTGCATATTTGAATGTTTCCGTTGCAGGAAACGATTCTCCATAGAAAGGAGGTGATCCAGCCGCACCTTCCGATACGGCTACCTTGTTACGACTTCACCCCAATCATCTATCCCACCTTCGGCGGCTGGCTCCTTGCGGTTACCCCACCGACTTCGGGTGTTATAAACTCTCGTGGTGTGACGGGCGGTGTGTACAAGACCCGGGAACGTATTCACCGCGGCATGCTGATCCGCGATTACTAGCAATTCCGACTTCATGCAGGCGAGTTGCAGCCTGCAATCCGAACTGAGACCGGCTTTGTTGGGATTGGCTCCATCTCGCGATTTCGCAGCCCGTTGTACCGGCCATTGTAGTACGTGTGTAGCCCAGGTCATAAGGGGCATGATGATTTGACGTCATCCCCACCTTCCTCCGGTTTGTCACCGGCAGTCTATCTAGAGTGCCCACCCGAAGTGCTGGCAACTAAATATAAGGGTTGCGCTCGTTGCGGGACTTAACCCAACATCTCACGACACGAGCTGACGACAACCATGCACCACCTGTCTCCTCTGTCCCGAAGGAAAGATACATCTCTGCATCGATCAGAGGGATGTCAAGACCTGGTAAGGTTCTTCGCGTTGCTTCGAATTAAACCACATACTCCACTGCTTGTGCGGGTCCCCGTCAATTCCTTTGAGTTTCAGTCTTGCGACCGTACTCCCCAGGCGGAGTGCTTAATGTGTTAACTTCGGCACCAAGGGTATCGAAACCCCTAACACCTAGCACTCATCGTTTACGGCGTGGACTACCAGGGTATCTAATCCTGTTTGCTCCCCACGCTTTCGCGCCTCAGCGTCAGTTACAGCCCAGAGAGTCGCCTTCGCCACTGGTGTTCCTCCACATATCTACGCATTTCACCGCTACACGTGGAATTCCACTCTCCTCTTCTGCACTCAAGTCACCCAGTTTCCAGTGCGATCCGGGGTTGAGCCCCGGGATTAAACACCAGACTTAAATGACCGCCTGCGCGCGCTTTACGCCCAATAATTCCGGACAACGCTTGCCCCCTACGTATTACCGCGGCTGCTGGCACGTAGTTAGCCGGGGCTTTCTTCTCAGGTACCGTCACCTTGAGAGCAGTTACTCTCCCAAGCGTTCTTCCCTGGCAACAGAGCTTTACGATCCGAAAACCTTCATCACTCACGCGGCATTGCTCCGTCAGGCTTTCGCCCATTGCGGAAGATTCCCTACTGCTGCCTCCCGTAGGAGTCTGGGCCGTGTCTCAGTCCCAGTGTGGCCGATCACCCTCTCAGGTCGGCTACGCATCGTCGCCTTGGTGAGCCGTTACCTCACCAACTAGCTAATGCGCCGCAGGCCCATCCCCAAGTGACAGATTGCTCCGTCTTTCCAGTTTTCTTCAGGCGAAGAAAACAATTATTCGGTATTAGCTACCGTTTCCGGTAGTTGTCCCAAACTTGAGGGCAGGTTGCCTACGTGTTACTCACCCGTCCGCCGCTAACTATCAGAGAAGCAAGCTTCTCTTCAAGTCCGCTCGACTTGCATGTATTAGGCATGCCGCCAGCGTTCGTCCTGAGCCAGGATCAAACTCTCCAATAAAGTATTGAAAAGAGCGATAAGCTCATTTTGAATCTGACGATTCATTGTGAATCAAAAGTTACTATCCATTTGTTCAGTTTTCAAGGAACTTGTATGTCCGTTTATGTTGATGTTTGTCAACCGGACAGGAATCTTATCATATCATGTTAACTAACTTACTGTCAACACTTTGTTTTCGTCATCTTTCAAATGATTATGACAATCATTCGTTTGAAGCGACAAGAAATAATATATCACGTAGTGATTTATTTAGCAAGCATTTTTAATCAACCTTTTGATATCATCATATCTTCATCTACGCTGTCTTGTTTCCAACCTGTATTCGACAGATTAGCACATTCTCTGAACCCAAGATGGGATAACGATCCCTGCCCTTCTGTTGGTTTGAAGAAAGTGATCCAAAAACTCTATAATAAGGTATATAGATATAGGGATAAGGTTAAGCAGTCAAGTGTACTACTTTCATAAGTAGCCTATGAACAATCGTATAACCATCTCGCATTGCACCTTTACACAGATCACGTACTCCATTCACAGCTAGCTATTACATATCCAAAGTTCTGAATAAACTCATTACTAACCTATATGGGGTGATCGCACTTGAAACAATGGTTGAAGAACAGACGCAAAGGTTACGGCAAAAAGTTGGTTTCCATCCATGCTTGGAATGCCTGGATTGTTGTGATCCTTGCTATTTCAGGTCTTATGCTGGTAGGCGGCTTTTGGCGCGAGATACTCGGAATTGGACGTGTCTGGTTAAAATGGCTACATATCATCGTTGGGCTAGCTATGCTGGCACCCGTAGTATATTACTTGATTCTGGCCGGAAAGCACTGGAAACAACTTCGAATTAGGCCTTGGCAAAGGGTAAACACCATCTTAGTTCTTGCGCTGCTGGTAGGTTGGCTACTCTCGGGTATTGTATTATGGCAGTTCAAGCTAGCTGGACCTCGATGGTCGAATGCTGCACTTTTGATCCATGACCTGCTGACTTGGGTGGGCTTACCTTATATTATCTATCACTCTATCACTCGGACCAAATGGTTAAAGGATCCTGCACGTCGTGCGGTTAAAACCACTACAACTACAACTTCAACACCAACTCAAAATACAGCTGATCCATCTGATTCAACATCGGATGAAAAAGAAACTCCAGCTGCTATATCTTCTTCCCAGTTTGATCGCAGTTCCCAGAGAGATCCCCTCAAATCAGAGGAGCGACCTCAACCGGTGTATACACGACGAGCTTTCATCCGTTCTGCTGTGGGGGTTGGTCTCGCCGTGACTCTTGGTCCTACTTTTATATCCTGGGTAGGACGAAATCTCAAGATCGATAATAGTATTGATAGCATGCTGGAGAACGATCCTAACCGTATGGTTCCTCTGCCACAACCGCTGTCTGCCTCTTCACCTCCCATTGGAGGCGGAGCTGAAGGTCATTTCCGCGTATATACGGTTACGCCTATACCATCCTTCTCCAATGCTAACTGGTCTTTCCGAATCGATGGACTGGTTGAACGGGCACAGGTCTGGAATTGGGAACAATTCGTGAAGCTGGCGCGCACCGTACAGGTTAGTGATTTCCACTGTGTAACGGGCTGGTCTGTATATAAGAATACCTGGGAAGGCATTTCTCTTGCACAGCTTTTGAAACAAGCCGGGGTCAAACCGGAAGCTCACAGCGTGAAGTTTTATTCCGGTGATGGTGTGTATACGGATGCCATTACGATGGATCAAGCACAAATGGAAGATATTATGGTCGCTGTCATGCATGATGGCAAACCTATTCCTGCTGATCTTGGCGGTCCGGTACGGCTCGTCATTCCTCAGATGTATGCCTATAAATCAGTAAAATGGTTGAATCGCATTGAACTCATCGACAGCGAACATATCGGTTACTGGGAAGAACGAGGATATGATAAGGATGCATGGCTTACAGGCGCATCTCAGCGCATCCCTAACAATTTAAGTGGATCATGATGAGATAAGATAAGATTGGTGAGCGTTCTTTCGTTGTAAAAATAATTCAATAAATAGCAAAAGCCCCCGATCACATATTTGTGTCTTCGGGGGCCTTTTTCTTTTTCCTCATTATGAACTCTCTGATTACACTTTAACCCTGTGGGTTCAAAAGACGTACAAGTTCGTCCTCATCCTCAATCGTAGGAATGCCAAGATCATGGGCTTTGGTTAGTTTACTACCTGCCTTCTCTCCGGCAATAACCAAATCTGTCTTTTTCGACACACTGCCAGTCACCTTCGCTCCGAGCGCTTCCAGTCTTTGCGTTGCCTCTTCCCGCGTCAATTGGTGCAGCGTTCCGGTCAAGACGACCGTTTTACCACTGAAGAAGGAATCTTCCACAACAGCAACGGCTGGTGCCTCAGGTGCCTGAGCTTTCACGCCCAAGTTAAGCATTTTCTCAATTGCAGCCTGTGTAAACGGATCTGCAAAAAAGTTTACGATGCTCTCTGCCACAATACCACCCACGTCGGGTAGTTCAACCAGTTCTTCCACGGTTGCATTCATAATGGCGTGCAGATCTCGATAATGATCAGCGAGCATGCGCGTTGTCGATTTACCTGTGTTCGGAATACCCAGTGAGTATAAGAAGGAAGCCAAGTCTCTATCTTTACTAAGCTCAAGCGCAGCGATAAGGTTGTTCGCTTTCTTTTCCCCAAACCGCTCCAGCTTCACCAGATCATCAAACTGTAACGTATACAGGTCGGCAGGCTCACGTACGTTCAATTCATCATACAACTGAATCGCCGTTTTCTCACTGAACGTCTCAATGTCCATAGCATCACGGGAAGCAAAATGGGAAATACGTGCCACCGTTTGCGGTTTACACGCAAGTCTATTGTTACAGAACAGATGCGCTCCGCGTTGCTCCAGTGGGAATCCACATGCAGGACACTGCTCAGGGAAGACGATCTCCTCGCCATCACTCTCCTCCGTCACTTTGCCCAGAATCTCAGGAATGACGTCGTTGGAGCGGCGAATAAAGACCCGTGTACCCAGAGCAAACTTCAGATTTTTGCGCTCAATATCGCCGACATTGTTAAGAGTACAGTTCTGTACCGTTACTCCAGCAAGTTCAACCGGTTCTACGCGTGCCAACGGAGTTACTTTGCCAGTACGGCCCACATTCCATACCACAGCGTTAAGAACCGTCGTGGTCTCTTCAGCCTCGAATTTATATGCCACCGCCCAGCGAGGGAATTTATCGGTATAACCCAGCACTTCGCGGGTGCGCATGTCCGTAATTTTGATAACAGCTCCATCGATCAGATAGTCCAGCTGACCCCGGTTCTCCTGAATCGCAGCCAATTGTTCCATCACATCATCAAACTCATGGAAATACGTGATGGATGGATTAACTTTGAATCGGTTCTCACGCAGGAAGTCCATCATCTGCTGATGATTGGCAAACTGAATGTCATCCGAATAACCTACATTATAAAAATAAGCATTCAACCGACGCTCAGCCGTCGCCTTCGGATTCAGGTTGCGGAGCGCTCCTGCTGCTGCATTACGCGCATTCTTGAGTGGCTCTGCCGCTGTCTCATTGTATCGATCCAGGACAGACAGATTCATGATGCCTTCACCCTGTACTTCAATCGTACCGCTTGTGTAAGGAATTTTGAGCGGAACGGATCGGATCGTTCTTACCTGTGCCAAAATACCTTCACCTACGGTACCGTTCCCTCGTGTAGAGGCTTGCACCAACTCACCGTTGGTGTATGTCAGGTTCAGCGTCAATCCGTCAAACTTCAACTCAATGACATAACCTGGTTCCGGTAAAGGCGTATCGGGATTTTTACTGTTATAGTCATTAATCAGTTTCAGTACACGGGTATTCCAGCTCCGAAGCTGCTCAATATTCTGTGCTTTGTCCAGACTCCATAAGGAAGATAAGTGGCGATGCGGGGTAAACCCTTTGAGCAGTTCGCCGCCCACACGCTGTGTTGGAGAATCAGGCAGAACCATGCCGCTTTCCTGTTCCAGCGTAACCAGTTCATCGTACAGAAGATCATACTCCTTATCGCTGATCTGTGGCTGATCCATCGTGTAGTACTGATAATTATGCTGGTTCAGCTCGGTAACGAGTTGCTCCATCCGGTGCATCGGGTCCATACAGGGCCATCCCTCCGTTATTTTGATCTATATATGTAGAACGAATACTCCTATTGCACGTGAACTGTGATAACATAATAACGTTCCATCGTTGATATCACTACATAATTTCAATGAATGAATATCCACAATGACACTCCGATAACAGAATAACTTTCCGATCGCTGTTATCCCCGGACTTCTTTTAATCCATTTTAAAAGGTGGAAATCCGGGGATAAAGGCGAACGTCTTGCTTCTTCAATTTATTTCTGTACTCTCTGTTATCGTGCAAAAGGAGGTTTCGTTCTTATTCTACTTTTGTAATTGGGGCAAATCCGGCAAGCAAACGTTTCACACCCACCGGAGCCGGGAAGGCAATCTGCAGTTCGGTATCATTACCTGTCCCTTTGACCGCAACAATGGTGCCTGTCCCCCATTTGCCATGCTGCACTTTATCTCCTGCCTTGAATCCTGCTTCACCATCAGGAGCTACCGGCTTGGAAGCAGATGATGGCGTAGAATATGTTGGGCGGGAGACACTTGTGGTCACACGCGAAGTTGGCGTGGATGAGGTAGCAGATGAACCGCTTTTACTTTGGTGATCGAACAGCTTGGTGCCACCACCGAAGTTACTTCCTCCACTGGAACCTAGTCCGCGTCCACCATATGAGCCTCCTCCGCTACTGCCACGGCGGTAACGATCACGAGCCATGGAGGTGTCTTCCTTCAGCTCATCCGGAATTTCATCCAGGAAGCGGGAAGGCGGGTTCGCTGTTGTACGTCCAAACAACGTCCGCATCTGTGCACAAGACAGGAAAAGTTGCTCTTCCGCACGGGTGATCCCTACATAAGCAAGTCGGCGTTCTTCCTCCAGCTCTTCATTGTCCATAAAGGCACGGCTATGCGGGAAGACTCCTTCCTCCATACCTACGATAAAGACAACCGGGAACTCCAGACCTTTGGCGCTGTGCATGGTCATCAGGGTAACCGCGTCGCTCTGATCCTCTTCATCATCGTTCATGCTGTCGATGTCAGCAATCAATGCAAGATCGGTGAGGAACGACACGAGCGTTTTATCTTCATTATTTTTCTCAAATTCCATCGTTACCGACAGGAACTCTTCAATGTTCTCCAGCCGTGCACGGGATTCGAGTGTGTTTTCATTTTGCATCTCAAGACGGTATTGGCTCATCTCAAGAATCTTCTCGGTCAGTTCAGTTACAGACAGATACTCTACCATCTGATGCAACGCAGCGATCATGTCATAGAACTCCACCAGCGCATTCCGCGTACGACCAGCAAAACCAAGATCATCTACGACCTGAAGTACACGGAAAATAGAAATTCCACGCGCTCCTGCCGCAGCCGCAAGCTTAGCTACCGTTGTATCACCAATGCTACGTTTTGGTACATTAATGATCCGGGTAAGACTGATATCATCGTCCGGGTTAGATAACAGGCGCAGATACGCCAGAATGTCCTTGATCTCTTTACGATCATAGAACTTGATGCCGCCGACAATCTGATACGGAATATCAGACTTGATCAGAATTTCCTCTATAACCCGGGACTGGGCGTTAGTACGGTATAAAATCGCATGGTTCTGATAGGATTTGCCGTTCTTCACATTTTTACTAATCTCGGAGGTAACAAAATACCCCTCATCATGCTCGGAATCCGCACGGTACACCTTGATCTTCGAACCACCCTCTTTGTCCGTCCACAGTTTCTTCGGTTTACGCCCTGTATTCAGGCCGATCACTTCATTGGCTGCATTCAGGATATTGGAAGTTGAACGATAGTTCTGCTCCAGCAAAATCGTACTTGCTTCAGGGTAATCTTTCTCAAAGTTCAGGATATTGCTGATATCCGCCCCACGCCAGCGATAGATCGACTGGTCACTATCCCCTACAACGCAGATGTGGTGGTGACTGTCAGCGAGCATGCGGCACAGCATGTACTGTGCACGGTTCGTATCCTGATACTCGTCCACGTGAATGTATTGGAATTTCTTTTGGTAAAAGTCGAGGACTTCCGGCACTTCTTTGAACAGTTGAATGGTCTGCATAATGAGATCGTCGAAATCAAGTGAGTTGTTGGCTCTTAACCGTTTCTGGTACATCTTATATACCTTCGCCACAATACCCTCGAAATAGTCTCCCGACTGCTTCTCATATTGCTCAGGACTGATCAGTTCATTCTTGGCCGTGCTCATCATGGATTGAACTGCTTTGGGCTCAAATTTCTTGGTATCGATATTCTGATCTTTCATACAGCTGCGAATTACAGATAATTGGTCCGATGAGTCCAAAATACTGAAGTTGGAGGTAAAACCAATACGTTCAATATCACGGCGCAGAATTCGCACGCACATGGAGTGGAACGTGGATACCCAAATGTCGCGGCCTTGGGAGCCACCTACGAGTTGGGATACACGGTCTTGCATCTCACGGGCGGCTTTGTTCGTAAATGTAATCGCTAAAATGCCCCACGGGGGTGCCTTCCGTGTTGCAATAAGGTAGGCAATCCGGTGTGTCAGCACCCGGGTCTTGCCGGAGCCCGCTCCGGCCATAATCAGCAGCGGGCCATCCGTCGCCTCGACGGCTTGCCGTTGAGGGGTGTTAAGCCGTGCAACGGCATCATGTATATTTACAGGTTGCATGCATGCATGCTCCTTTCGTTGGTTGGTCGGTATAAGTGAGCTATCGGTTACACTCGTCACTACGATGACAGAATAATCTTCCGATCGCTGTTATTCCCGGATTTTTCGATCTACTTTTCAAAGGTGAAAATCAGGTAATAAAGGCGAACGCTCCGCTTCTCCAGCTTATTTCTGTCCTCTTCGTTCTCGTGTAAACATAGTCCCTGTATACGAATTTCTTAGTAAAAAAAGAACAAAATCCGGTAATAGAAGTATGCTTAGGATTTAGCTTTCTTACAGAAAGCTTTTAACGAGCATTTCGTTTCTCCAGCTCACTTCTGTCCACTTCGTTCTCGTGTAAATACATTACGCTCATATAACTTCTTTAATTAGTAAGGGCAAAGTTCTATTTTAACAGATCATAAGGGGAAAATGGGGGATTGGTAAACTAAACCGATTAAACCGTTCCTTTCACGGCCAACACCGTCTCAAGTGCCTTATTCAAATCGCTATACACAATATTACCTACCACGACGGTATCTGCCACCTGGGCAGCTTGCGTGGCTTTCTCCGGATCATCAATTCCACCGCCGTAGATGAGGTGTGCCCGCTCCAATTGTCTGTGTGTCTCACCAACAAGCTCCATATCTCCGAACGTTCCGCTGTACTCCATGTATACAATTGGAAGATTGAGTAGACGCTCCGCAGCCTGGGCATATGCCACCGCAGCTCCTGTCGTCAGATCCGTATCTGCGCCAGTCAACCGAGCTACCGTGGAGTTTGCATTGAGCACAATATAACCCTCGGCAATAAGTAGATCCCACGGGATGAGATAACCATAACGCTCTATCGCTTGCTGGTGGTGCCCAATCATCCATTTGCTGTCCGTTGCATTCAAGACCATCGGGATCAAATATCCGTCAAACCCGGGAACAACAGCCTCCAGATCGGATACTTCAAGCACACATGGCAACTCATAACGACGCACACGGGACATCAGGTCTACCGTGTTATCATAGGTAATCCCCGAAGATCCGCCAACGATAATTGCATCGGTCCCCGACATACAGACCAGATCGAGTTCTTCGTCCGTAATTTCCCGGTCTGGGTCAAGCTTAAATACATGTCTCCACTGCTTAATCATGTCTATCAACGAACATTCCTCCAGAGGTTCTTCTGCATCCTAGAAAGCTTGTAAACTAAGTCTAAGTCAGCAGACAGTGAGTGTCAATGTTCGTATAAAAAGGGGAACAGGAAAGCAGTATTTTTTTATGGTTTCCACGCAAAACGTGTATTCATCTCATCCAGTTCCTGCTCCGTCAGCACGTCTGAGTATACCCCGTACACGCCCCACTTCTCATAGTTAGCCACTTGTTCAGTATCATTGATGGTGTGCACGTAGGTGACAGAACCCGCACTATTAAGATTGGCTACGAAATTCTGGTTTACTTTATATTCCGGCATGGTTACGGCATCGATATCACTTTTTTGCACGAAATCAACAACCTGAGCTTCTGTATCCTGTGTGGCATATAACGTATAGATAATGGAAGGGAATGCATAGACTTCTTTCACCGTTTCGAGCATCGGTTCGTTATAGATCTGTACAACCACCCGGTCCAGCACGGATGGGTCATGTTCTTTGGCTGCATCCACGAGGGATCTTAACACCTGCTGAATATCCTCATCCTTCTGTTCCTTGGTGTCGGTTACGATATACATATCCGGATACTCGGCCAGTACATCTATAATGCCATCGGCATCCATGGGTTGATACATGCCTAAAATAGGCGTATTCATAAATTCATCATGTGTCAGTGCCCCGGCTTGTTTATCCTCCGGAAGCTCTTCGTCTTGTCCTAGCATTTTGCTCATATTAGCGGTCCATTCATGTCTGGCTACGGCTTTGCGATCCGATGTTAACATAAAGTCGATTTCAAATACACGTGTGCCTTTCTCGTAATTGGCAATCATCGCTTCATAAGCGTTGGTATATGGTTGATCACGAATGCTGCCCATCGCATGGGCGATTAATCTATAAGCTGTAAATCCGTCCCGTTGTTCCTCACTCTCGCTTTCATAGGCGAAAAAGAGTGTGCCCACGGTAACGATCAGTAGTATTAACACGGCGGCAATGCGTTTCATATCACATTCACATCCTCAGTACCTTTTTGTTAGCTAACTACCCGAATTGATGAGGTGTAAAACAAAATAACCGCCCGGAGGCGGCTGTTAAATGGTGGGTGCAGTTTGGGAATAAAGCAGAGACCCTCCACATGCTCAGTCCTTTTGCTGTACACTCAACTCTTTCAAAAACGTAATCAGTGCCTCACGCCAAGGTCTCAGAGGTTCCAGACCGTTCGTTCGAATCGCCAGATGATCCATCACCGAGTATGCAGGACGAGGGGCTGGACGCGGAAACTGATCGGTTGTGCATGGCGTAAGTTCGGCTGCAGGCTCGAACCCACTCTGCTTATTGGCTTCTTCTTTTATTGCCTCTGCAAACTCGTACCATGTGCAAGTCCCTGAATTGGAGGCATGATAGATGCCATACTTTTCACTTAAGGAAAGGATATGAATGAATCGGGCAAGATCGACCGTATAGGTAGGCGAACCTTGTTGGTCATGGACAACTTGCAGTTGTGGACGCGTCTCCATAAGTGCCAGCATGGTTTTGACAAAATTACTGCCATATATGCCAAACACCCATGATGTTCGAATGATAAACCATTGCGTACAAAAACTTTGAACCAGCCGTTCCCCGGCAAGCTTCGACTTGCCATATACACTCTGCGGATTCGTTACATCGTACTCGCGGTAAGGTGTACTCCCGCTCCCATCAAATACATAATCGGTACTGATATATACCAGTTTTGCTTTCACTTTCTCGGCGGCAACCGCGATATTTCTAGTACCTGATGCATTAATTGCGTATGCTGTATCCTCATCTACCTCAGCCTGATCGACCGCCGTGTAAGCAGCGCAGTGAATAATGATGTGAGGCCGGAAGGTTGTAATCATATCTGTGCACTGCTGTTGATCGGTAATATCCATCTGGTTTTTGTCACAGGCCAATACCTGATGACCCTCTGCTTGAAAGGTCTTCACCACATCATAACCCAGCTGTCCTGCCGCGCCAGTCACCATAACTCTATAGTTCATTTGGACGAATCACCCATCCGCTTACCGTACTGAAGCTGAACATAGTCCTGATATGTGCCTGATTGAATTCTCGTCCACCAATCTTGATGTTTCAGATACCACTCGATCGTCTCCTTGATCCCTGTCTCAAAATTGTGTGCAGGTTGCCATCCGAGCTCTGTACGTATCTTGGTAGGATCTATACCATAACGTCGGTCATGTCCCAATCGATCCTGTACATATTGAATCAAACTCGCTGGTTTACCCAGTTGTTCCAATACGCTCTCCACAATGTAAATATTAGTACGTTCATTATTACCACCAATATTGTATACCTCTCCAGATTGTCCATTATGAATCACCAAATCAATCGCGCTACAGTGATCCTCGACATAAAGCCAGTCACGAATATTGAGGCCGTCACCATATACTGGAATGGCTTCATCATTTAATGCCCGGGATATAATCAGCGGAATCAGTTTCTCTGGAAATTGAAAAGGCCCGTAGTTATTAGAGCAACGTGTAATATTTACAGGAAGTCCAAAGGTTTCGTGATAAGCTCTTACGAGTAGATCCCCGCCAGCTTTACTTGCAGAGTACGGACTGTTTGGCATCAGAGGTGTATCTTCAGTAAATAAACCTGTTGCACCCAATGATCCATATACCTCATCCGTCGATACCTGAACAAATTTGGTGACCTGATACTTCTTTGCCGCATCCAGCAGAACCTGAGTCCCCATCACATTGGTACGCACAAAGATATCCGGGGACAGAATACTTCGATCCACATGAGACTCGGCAGCGAAATTCACAACCACATCGATGCCTTGAGAAAAAACAGCTTCCATCTGCTGTACATCTGCAATATCTGCCTTGATGAAGGTATATCGGGGATTGGACTCTACCGTATGCAAGTTCTCCAAGTTCCCTGCATACGTTAATGCATCCACATTGATAATTTCATAACTCGGATGTTCACGAAGCATATATAACACAAAGTTGCTGCCGATAAATCCGGCCCCACCTGTAACCAGTAGTTTCATGCTGTCTCTCTCCCTCTGCCTCCAGATACAGAAGTATCTGAAAAGTCTGATTAATTAGTCGAAATTCAGTTCAGCATCTTTCAGTAAAGGATGCTTCTGATCCTTCTCCGATAATATAGGTTTCGTCACAGGCCAATCAATGGCGAGCGCCGGATCGTTCCACAGAATTCCACGATCATGTTCAGGTGAATAATAGGCATCTACCTTATAAGTTACCCGGGAATTAGGCACCAAGGTACAGAATCCATGAGCAAATCCTTGAGGAACAAGCAGTTGCCGCTGGTTGTACTCACTTAGAATGACACTTTTCCATCGGCCAAAAGTAGGGGATGAGGTGCGGACATCCACAATCACATCATATATAGCCCCAGATATAACCCTCACCAATTTAGTCTGTGCTTTGGGCTGAAGTTGATAATGAAGCCCACGCAGAACACCTGCTTCAGCCGACAAGGATTGATTGTCCTGAATAAAGACGTGCTGTATCCCCTGTTCATGCAGAACCTGCTCATTATAACTCTCCATAAAATATCCACGGTGATCACCATAAACCTTGGGTTCCAATATGGCAGCACCATCCATAAACAGCGGAAGTACCTTCATGACATCCCTCCGTTTTGCTGTTGACATCATTTCTTCATATTGACTATGTATATGTACAGTGTCGGGTATGTGTTTGTTCATTGGCCTGTATAACCCTCATATTTACTCTTCCATAAAATAAATTAAAGCCCAGCCGCGATATCATTCTTCGGCTGGACTTCAAGGGCATGCGGAAAACCATTTATTGATTCTTTACGACCTGTTCCAAATACTTCAAGAGATCTTTCCGTAGATCCGGGCGTTGCAATGCGTAGTGAATCGATGTCTCAATAAAGCCCAACTTCTCACCAACATCATGACGCAATCCATCAAAGTGATATGCGAGAATCTGCCGCTGTTCATTCAATCGGGACAAGGCATCCGTAAGCTGAATTTCTCCCCCGACACCAGCAGATTGTTGACCTAGTATCTCAAAGATATCCGGTGTAAGAATATAACGTCCCATAATAGCAAGGTTCGAAGGGGAATCTTCGGTCTTTGGTTTCTCAATTAAGCGGCGGGCCCGAAAGACACGATCATCGGTAGGGGTCAGCAACTCTCCGTCCACTATCCCATAGCGGGATACCTCGCTCCAATCAACAGGCTGTACACCAACAATCGGAGATTGCAGTTCATCGTAGACATCGATCATCTGCTTCAGGCAGGGATGTTCCGCTTCCACAATATCATCCCCTAACAGGACGGCAAAAGGCTCGTTGCCGATAAACTTGCGGGCACACCAAATGGCGTGACCAAGTCCCTTCGGTTCCTTTTGACGGATATAATGGATATCTGCCATCTCGGAGGGTTTGCGTACTTCGTTAAGCAAGTCCCACTTCTGTTTATCCGCCAGATTCTGCTCCAGCTCAAAAGAGTAGTCGAAGTGATCTTCAATGGCGCGCTTCCCTTTACCTGTCACAATAATGATATCTTCAATGCCTGAAGCTACGGCTTCTTCAATAATGTACTGGATCGTTGGCTTGTCCACGATGGGCAGCATTTCCTTAGGCATCGCCTTGGTGGCAGGCAGAAACCGGGTACCCAGCCCTGCGGCTGGAATAATCGCTTTGCGAATACGCACACGAACCCACTCCTTTTGCTAAACAAGTTGAACTAAAGATTATTTACACTGACACTACGATGACAGAACAACCTTCCGATCGCTGTTATCCCCAGATTTTTTAATTCACTTTTACAAAGGTGAAATCTGGTGATAAAGGCGAACGCTACGCTTCTCCAGCTTTTTTTTGTCCTCTACGTTTCTCGTGTAAATGATTAGTTCAACTTGTATAGATTCATATATTTAATGATTCTTATTGCTACGATGCTTGGACTCCATTATACCATCAACAATTCGCGGATATCCTGTTCGGATAAGGTCGTCGATATTCCGTCTCCCGGTTCGATAACTTCGGCAATCAAGTCCTTCTTCCGCTGCTGGAGTTCCAAAATCTTCTCTTCGATCGTACCTTCGGTAACCAGACGGATAACTTGCACGACTTGTTTCTGTCCCATGCGATGGGCTCGCCCAATGGCCTGTTCTTCCACGGCAGGATTCCACCACAGATCATATAATATAACGGTATCTGCCCCTGTTAAGTTTAATCCGGTACCTCCAGCTTTCAGGGAGATTAAGAACAGTTCAGCTTCGCCCTCATTAAATCTGTGGCACATCTCAACCCGGCTCTGTGCAGGTGTCTGACCATCGAGGTAGAACAGATTCCTTCCCTGTGCCGCAAGGGTCTGACGAATCAAGTTCAACATGCTCGCAAATTGGGAGAAGATGAGAATTCGTTTCCCTGAAGCCAAACAATCCTCGACCGTTTCTAGCAACTGTTCCATTTTCCCGGAATCTCCTTGATATCCTTCCACAAAGAGGGCCGGATGACAACACAACTGACGCAAGCGCGTGATGCCAGCCAAAATTTTGATGCGATTCTTCTGGAATCCGTTATCCTCCATGTCCTTCGATGCTTCATCCTGAAGCTGGGAAAGGTATGCGGCGTACAGTTTCTTCTGTTCAACCGTAAGCTCTGACCGCTGTACCGTTTCAATTCGATCAGGCAATTCTTCCAACACATCCTTCTTCAGACGGCGCAGAATAAACGGACGGACCATCCGCGAGATCCGTTCCGGAGGAAGGTCGCGGAATCTTCTGTAACTTGGAAACAATCCAGGGAATACCGCTTCAAAAATGGACCACAATTCATCCAGTGAGTTCTCTACAGGCGTTCCTGTGAGTGCAAAACGACGCGGAGCTTGAATCTGTTTGACTGCCTGCGCGGTCTGAGAAGAAGCATTTTTAATTGCCTGAGCTTCATCCAGAATGAGCGTATGAAAGGTTCGGCCCAGGTAGGTATCCAAATCCCGTCTCAACAGAGGATACGACGTCACAATCACATCTGCCTCATCCATTCCAGAAAGCATATTGGCTCGCTCTTCTTTCTGACCGGCTGCGATCAGGACTTTCAGATGCGGGGCAAACCGTGCAAACTCATTAGCCCAGTTATAGGTTAGCGAGGCAGGCGCCACGACAAGTACCGGGGGATGAATGACCCTCGTTCGGATTGTCAGTCCATCCTGCTGCATCGTGGACCATAGGCCATCCGTATTCTCTGAATCCATCTTATCCAATGGGAGCCCAGTTTCGGAATCAATGTTGGAAGTCGCCAACGTTTCACCGCCCCGTAATGATCCGCTCTCCCGGTATTTATCAACGCCCGTATTGTCCATATTGTAGTCGGGCTTCTCCTGAAGAACCGCTGTGATATAGGCGATACTTTGCAACGTTTTGCCAAGTCCCATATCATCCGCCAGAATGCCGCCAAAACGATAATAAGCGAGGGTACGCAGCCACTGGTATCCACTGTTCTGATAATCCCGCAGGATGGGGGTCAGTGTCTCTGGCAATGCAAAATCCATCCGTTCGGGATCTCGCAGATCATCAAGGAAACGTTTCAGGGAGCCTCCCCACTTCACATGACCGGAAACTTCATCCCTGCCTGGCAATTGTAACGCCCGAACAGCTGGCAGCCGGATATGGCTGCTCTTGATGTCATCTGCTCCAAGTCCCAGTGAATCGGCCATATGAGCGAAACTGTCTGCACCTTCATTTTCAAGCGACAGAAAGATACCGCTCTTGAGACGGAAATACGGTTTCTTTTCCACAATGCGACGCATGAGTTCTTGAAGCTCCTGCTCGTCCACACCTTCCATCTCGAATGAAATCTCAAGCCAGTCCAGTCCTCTCCCCAAATCTGCTCGTACTTTCGGCGGTGTTGGATAGGATTGCACCATGGCCTTCACGGCGTTTGGCATATAGATGTCTACCTGTTTTTCAAGCTCAGGCAACAGATGATACATAACATCATAGATGGCATCTTCCCGTTCGCTCGCCCAGACACTACCATCACGTTCCAGGAAAGAACGATCGAGCCGTTCAATGAGATTCCGTTCTTTGTATCGATCACGCACCAAAATAACCTTTTTCTCTTCTTCATCTATTAAATACTCTGCAAGTGGATTAATAACCATGACCTCATAGTCGAATTCCAGACGCGCTGTAATACGTTCACGATAGAAGTCGATGTACAGCTTCGGTGAAAGTTCCGGTTCCGCGATCTGTTCACGCACCTGTGAATCAATGGACAGATGTCCAAGCGTACGCAGTTCTGGCACGACATGCTGTACGAATTCATCCACCTGCTGAGTCGAAATATCGATGCTTTCCTTGATTCCATACGACGTGAGCGCCCCACTCAAGTCCTCCAGACTTCGCATCTGCATCGGCTCCAACATGTGCAACTGCCCTTCCACCACAGCGGCATCATAAGCAGGGAGAAGAATCAGCTCACGCAGTCCGGAAATTTCAAGCTGATATCCTTCATTCACTCCCTGGGCGATCCGGTAAAATAAAGGAAGTACCCCCTCACCCAGTGTGAGTGGTCCATTGGCAAATCCCGTGCCCTCCATCCGGCTGTCGGCCTGTAGTAGTAATTCCAGCAATGGCTTCCATACGAGCGGAGCAATCAGTATATCCCGTCCGTCCGAAGCTCCCAGATAACCGGAGATGGATTGGCGATAGGCCTCCTCACTCTGTCTCATTCGAATAAGCATCGAGAGAATGGCCTGATCCTGCGGAGTGAAAACATGCATCAATGGATCATAGTGGAACAGTTTGGTAAATGACATGGGCTCGCCCTTCTCGATACAGTTCAGGAATTGCTTCACTTTCTGCACCACATACAGACGTTTGTTACCCACTTTCAATTCAAGAGCAAGTTTCCCACCACCCTTGTGAACCTGTATCAGCTTACATATAAACTGAACCTGCAATTCTTCCCGCAGGGAGGAACGGCTGACAGGGGCAGTGTATTTACGATCATTTCCATGCAGCGGTCTCCGATCCTTGGCAAACATGGACAGAATCTGATCCGCCGTACGGTAAGAAGGTTTATCTGCCGAGCGGCCCCACCCCGAAGCTGAGCTTGGACGACCTGCTTGGGCAAAGTGAACGGGCGGACGCTCTGGAGCATCATTCAGTTGCTCTCGTTGTGAAGCAGACTGTGGTCGCTCCCACATGCTCTCTTCGACCAACGTCCCAACTATGGACTTGGAACCTGAGCTGGAACTGGTATTGGCTCCTTGGCCTGTAGCAGGTTGAAGGGGTTTTCCAGAGGCAATCGTGGCATTACGCTCCTGCTGCTCACCCCATTCGTGAATAGCCAACAGGACAGCAGCGACATGTTTGCAATAGTCATAATGCCTGCCATCACCCGGACAACTGCAGCCTGCTACAACCTCACGCGTTCCATCTATATCCACGGTCACCTGATAGCGCTCCGATCCACGTACCTGAGCTTCATAATGAAGCTTGTCCTCACCGACCACCAGATTGGTCACCCTGCCAGATTGGTTATAATCTTCTCCGCGCTTGAATGCCGTGACCCCGCACAGCAATTTGATATCCATAATTGTGAATGGCGCCACGCTTCTTCGCCTCCTGTATCATGATGTAAAAAAACCCCAAGAGCTCCGTAAAGCAGAGATTGGGGTTGCTTCATGCTTGATTGTAAATGTTGATGTAACATACAATCTGTTTATTTCACCAATTGACCACGTGTAACTCCCAGTTGGTTTGTTGCTTTGAGTGTTTTCCAAACTTGTGTACCACTGATCTCGCCGCGCAGTGCGCGGTTGTACAGATCGATAACTTCGCGTACCTGCTCCGGTGTCTCTTCCAGGAATTCCACACGGTAACGGGATACACCCAGATCCATAAAGTTGGTCAGATACTCGGCACCTGACTGTTCCACTGCATTGTACACGGTATTACGGCAACCTTCATCCACACGTACCGGGTGGGACATGCCAATCCGGTCTTGCAGTGATGCACGCTGTTCCTCACAAGGACGGCCACAGTTCGTGAAGTCCGTACCCTCACTCATGAACGTACAATACACACAGTGCTCGGTGTGGAACATCGGCAGATGCTGATGGATAACCACTTCGGTCTGACTTGTACGGGAGTGACCCAGCAAATCAACCATTTGTTGAATGTTCAGGTCATAGGATGGCGTAATCCAGTCACATCCGGCTTCCAGGAACAATTCTACTGCTTTGTGATTGGCGATGTTCAATGAGAAGTCGCCGATCAATTCCGGGTGCTTCGCATCCGGGTTTTCCATCCGGTGACGCAGGTAGAAGTACAGTGCGCCTGTATTACGTACCAATACCGCATCCGGCTTCAGACGCAAGATGTTGTTGTGATATCCGTTCTCCCCAGGCATGTGAATACGCGGTGTTGCCAGCGCGATCTTGCGACCAGCGGCATGCACAGCTTCCACGGCTGCCGGGAACTGTTTGATAAACTCGAAGTCGGCATAGATCATACCGATTCCTGCTTCAATCGCTGCCTCCACTTGTGGCAGGCTACGGCAGAGTGCGGTCAGTTCTGCTTGACCACGAGCGACTGGTGATGCCGGTTTAACCGAATCGCCGTACACATCTACCGCGCGTTTCACGTAGACGGGCGGTTTAGGACGCTCGCCCGCGAGTTGTTCTACCGCCTGACGACGAATGTTATTCAACTCACGCATCGGGATGATAACGTCACCGTGCAGATTGACGTCCATTCCTTCCAACTGGAACACAGTGCCTCCCAGACGACCGAACTGCTCTTCGAGCAATTCATGTGTCATTGGACGCTTCTGGGCGATGTCCAGTTCCATCTCGGAATCAATACGGACGGTCGTGCCTTTCTGCACGTCTGTCCACCATGTGCTAAGCGGCTGCCCCGGGCTGCCGATGACCTTCACCTTCACTGGGAATACACGGTACGGCTTCTCGGTCTCGAAGCTTTGACGCAGACGTTTGTCCAGCGCCGGGTCATTCGTTTTCCACACTTTGTCGCCAACTTTCACGCGGCGCAGATCTACGTCACTGCGGCCTGGCACAACGTCAACGATCCATCCCTCTTCGGCTTCGCCTTCGAGTTTTACACCTTTGCGACGCACATCGTATACCCGTCCGCCTTCTTCCTTCTGAGTCGGGTCTCCGGCGTCAAATACAATTCCGTCTCCACGTTTCACAGGTGCATCCAGTTTCAGGACCACACCATCGCGCAACACTTGATCTACACGACCGAGGTAGACACCACGGCTTTTCGGGAACGTTCCATCCACCAGTTCTTTGTTGTTTGTACCGCTCAGGAAACCATGTGTGAATCCACGGGAGAAGCTTTGCTGCAATTCGCGAACTTCTTCCTTGCTTGGCGGTGTGTTATCTCCATCAAAATAACGGTCAATCGCTTTACGATATTTGCTTACTACGTTTGCTACGTATTCCGGCGTTTTGAGACGTCCTTCAATTTTGAAAGAAGTTACTCCTGCTTCGATCAGTTCCGGCATCAGGTCAATCGCTGCCAGATCTTTCGGAGACAACAGATAGGCTACATCACCCATCGGTTTGTGCACCCCATCCACCATCAAGTCATATGGAAGACGACAAGCTTGTGCGCACTCCCCGCGGTTCGCCGAACGTCCTCCCCACATTTCGGAAGTAAGACACTGCCCCGAGTAGGATACACACAGCGCACCATGAACAAATACTTCCATTGGAAGTTTTGCCTGCTCACCGATCTTCTGGATCTGCTTCAGGTTGTTCTCCCGTCCCAGAACGACACGTTCCATATCAAACGGCTTCGTAAACTCGACCGCTTCCGGGGACGTAATTGTCATCTGTGTTGAACCGTGAATCGGGAAATCCGGCGAGATCTCGCGGATCATCTTCACCAGACCCAAATCCTGAACAATTACAGCGTCCACACCTGCATCAACACATGCATCAATTAGTTCTTTTGCATCCGTCAATTCATTTTCAAAAATCAATATATTAAAGGTCAAGAACCCTTTTACGCCATAACTGTGCAAAAACGCCATTATCTCCGGCAGCTCGTCCATACGGAAATTGTTCGCTCGTGCCCGTGCATTAAACTTTTCGACTCCGAAGAAAATTGCATCTGCGCCATTAGCTACCGCCGAACGCATACAATCCCAGTCACCAGCCGGTGCCAGAAGTTCAACGTCTTCTCTTCGTATTGTTGCTGTTTTCATGTAGATCCTCCCCATAACCGGCTATCCGCCGGATTTCATCCCTATATCCTTAAACGCCTGAACATACTAAGCCTAAGACTGCACCTTATCGGGTACACCTGCATTGTCACGGTATTACAATATCTATCTATTATGACTGTATTGCCTGAACTCCAAGCTTACAGTCATTCCTATTAATCAGATCAGTAGTCATAACTCCTGAACTAGTATAGTGTACCACTTCTGCACCGACTCTTCTACGTTTTCCTGAAAAAACCGTTTACCATTTTCATTTCCATTAAGATTTACACTAGACACTTCGATTGCAGTACCATCTTCCGATCGCTGTTACCCCCAGATTTTTTTATTTCCTTTTCTAAAGGGGAAAAATCTGGTGATAAACGCGCACGCTTCGCTTCTTCAGATCGGTTCTGCACTCTTCGTTCCAGTGTAAATATTTAATTTATCTTATACAGAAAACAAATAAGCCGAAAGGTCTTTTGACCCTCCGGCTCCACTACAATTATTTAATAAAAGTAAATGAGTTCACTGCTTTTTCCAAGGCTGCCGCCTGAACTTCTGTCTTGTTGGCATCATTCAGCCCACTTGTGATGGTATAGGTTGTTCCGTCCTTTTCAAACACGATCTGACGACCCGCATATGGCACGCCTTTGTCCAGCTCATGATACGTAAAGGAAAATGCAGGCACACCCGCAAACGTCAGCTCTTCACTGCCAAGCAACTTGAAGTTCTTACGGGTTTTGGTGGCTTCGGCATAGGCTTCTCTCAATTGGCTGACCGTCATCTCGATCGACTTGTCTTCGCTCGCCGCAATGGAGAATTCTCCGCCAGTAAAGGTGTACACCACAGGTGAATATTCGAATCGATCACTATACGGCGTCCAGTAACGCGGAATATCTACACTGTATTTATAACGTTTGGACGTACGTGTAAGTGTCTTCGTTTTGTCTGTCAAATAAGGATCTTCATCCAGCTGACCGAAATTATCGGCAACCGTATCAAAATCAATCTCCACACTCTTCATAATCCGTTCAAACCATGCCCGATCTGCACTTTGCTCCTCAGGGAACGTATACTCTGCATAATACCGATACCCATTCTTCTGCAAAAGAACATCGAACTCGGTCTGCCAGCCCCCGCCAAAGTTATAACGGAATTCATTCACCTCAGCAGTTTCTCCCGAGATATCCATCGTATATGAACCAATTGGCTCGTAACTCTCTGGTGTAAATGTCTCGCGCATCCACTTATCCAGTTGGCCGCTCCAGTCTTTTACCGTTGTACCTGCCTTCGCCGAAGTGACACGCCATTGCAGATACGCACCATCCTTGGCTTCATAGATCATCTGATTGTTATCCATCGACCAGCCGGCTGGAATCTTCAATTCAATACCATAGTCATCGTTCCACGCGGAGCGCATGCCATTATCTACGGTGGACAGATCCTTAATCGTTCGATCCGACTCTGCATAGGTTGGCTGGAATGAATTGAGTAGCGCTGCACGTTTGCCTAGATCTTTATAATTCAGGGCTTCGTAATCTGCGAGGTACACATCATATTGACGGCCTTCGCTCAGATACTGACGCATCTCCCATAACATGCCGTCTACATCCTTCACGATAATCCGTGCATAAGGTGTTTTGCCTTTCGACACCGCTTGACGATCCAGCACCGTATCTCCCGATTGTTTGGCCTCCTGGACGAGTTGCTGCAACAAATCATCCGCATCCAGAGCCACATCCTGATCGCTGACATACACTTCAAGATAATAACTGTTGTCCGCAGCGCCAAAAGTCATCATGCGCTCCTGCTCACCGGTCTGGAAAACTATAAGGTCTGCCGGGTAGTTAATGGACCAACCGTAAAAACTGTTGCCGATTCTGGTTTTGCCTTCATCCGGATGAATGCCATCCTCATCATCCACCGAATCATCGGTTTGCAACAGACGAATGACCATTTCTCCGGAGCTGGTTGGAGCTAGCGTCGCCCCAATACCGGCAGCAACCGGACGAAGTGGAACCATAAGTACGCCATTCACCATCTTGGGAGCGATACCCATCTCATGTTTTACACCATCCACCCAGGCAATTGAACTGCCAATCGTTAGAGTCACAGTGTGCGGGCCTTCCTTGATTTTGACAACATCATTTTTCTCCAGCCGGATTTCACTGCCAAATGCTTTCTTGAATACACCGACAGGTACCATCGTTACACCCTTGAACTTGTAAGGTTTGGCTATGGCCTGCTTATCGCCGTTAATGTAGGCGCTCGTGCTACCCGCTTTGACACGCAGTTCACTTGTCGTCAGATCAGATGCCCATACAGGCAGTGCCGCGCCAATGGTCAGCATCCCGGTTAATACACCTGTGCTTAGCACACGTATCCATGACTTTTTCATTCCGTTCTTTCGTCCTCTCTCCATCCGGGCTGATCGCCGGGCTTTATTGTTCTTCATCTGCAAGGAACGCCTCATCTTCCTCGTCTACGATGTCTGCGCGATCAGCAAGCACCAACGTACGGGTGACGATATCGCCATCCGATTGCATCAACAGCTTTACCTTTTGCCCAGGCAGATACTTTTTGAGCAACTCATTGATATCCACTACTGAAGAGACACGTGTGCCCGCGACACTGTAAAGGACATCGCCCTCTTTGATTTTGGCTTTCTTGGCTTCTGGAGACAATACGCCCGTAATCGTTAATGGATCATCTGTAGGCAGGCCCACAATCGCAGACCAACTTTCCTCCAGCTGCAGCCCCAGACTTGCACGTTTTATTTTGCCATATTTAAAAAACTGATCGATGATATATTGAACGGTATCCACGGGAATCGAAAACCCCAAACTCTCTACGCCGACCGCAGAAAATTTCATCGAGTTGATACCAACCACTTCACCCTTCAGGTTAACCAGCGGTCCTCCGCTATTTCCAGGGTTAATGGCCGTGTCGGTCTGAATCAACCGGTAGGTCGCCTCAACACCACGATTCAAGCCGCTAATTACCCCTACCGTTGCCGAGTTGCGCAAAGAAAAGGAAATCGGCGTACCCAAGGCAATCACTGTTTCTCCAACAGTGGTTTGTGAAGCTTTGGCAAAGCTCGCCGGTTTGAGTGATTTGGCATTGATTTTGATTAGCGCCAGATCACTGAGTGCATCACTGTATATTTTCGTAATTTTGTATGTATTGCCATCCGTCGTTACGACAACCGGATTCGTTAATCCGTCGACCACATGTGCATTCGTTACAATCCATCCATTGGACCGGATAATGACACCTGTACCATGTGCAAGATTATAACGGTCGTCTGATGTTGCACCGTCCTGCACTTCGGTAGATTTCCCAATAATGCCTACGACCGAAGGAGATACCTTTTCGATCACTTTGGGAATGGCTTCACTTCCCTTGTACGTGTACGTTCCTGATTTGGCATCATATTGTCCACTTCCACCAACTGCCTTGAGCAGATCCTTGGTGTTCACATAGACTTGACCGTCTACCACTTTCGCTTGCATCGCCGCTTTGGATTCAGCTGCACCGGCCGTTGCCGCTACACTAATCGAGAGTACAGCAGCCATCAGTATGGCTATCCCCTTTTTACCCAACACGCTCATATTCTCACCTGACCCTCTCTATACATCCTTCTTGCGCGACTCGACATCGGATTCATCGCTGAATCTATTCTCTTTTTCTCTCATCTGCAATTCCGGTATCCCTCAATGTATCATACAGAATCTGGATATACAATTGTTTTAAGTCCTATTTTAGTAGAGAAGATAGAATCCTATTCAATCGTTTCAGTATAAATGAAAAAAACACCCTCCATGTCTCCCATGGAAAGTGTTCGTCTGTACCTCTTTTAGAGGTTGTTCAAAAAGTCCGCTTTTGATTACGAAGGATGCCTAGTGGCATCATCAGCATCGAATATAGAATTCAGCCGAAATGTCCGTTGCTCACGTAGTTCTCCCTACGCTCCGCTACTCCATTTCTAGCTTCATCCCATCTTCTCGGTACTGAAAACCGATCTTTTTGAACATGCACTATTGGCTTAAATCCCATTCACTTCAGCAGCATTCCTACTGAGCAAACCAACCCGTTATCATCGCATAGTCTGTCATCAGAAATACCAGTAGGCTGACTACTGCAAATCCGATCGCAAACAGATTCTTCTTCGGTGCCCGAAGAAGCCGAACAACTCCGATGAAAATCAGGATCGTAAATAAGATGACAAAAATATCAAATGCATTAAAATTCGATGTACTCGCCGTGGCAGCTTCTGCAAACAGCATGGATAGACAGACCTCCTTACCATAGTTGAACAGCTAACGCATACCCTAATATCTTCCTCTATGTTATCTGTACCCTGCTTGTAATGCAAGCCCTATCATCCATAAAAATGAAAAAAAGACAATTTGGCCGAATATTCCTGTAACGTTCGTCGCAATGCATATGTAAACACTTTCACCAAATAACCTTAGTCCGAAGGAAACACCGTGCATAACTCAAAATGAAAAACCCTTCTTCTCGGAAGTAGAGCACATCAGATCGTAATCCAACGTCTTTACCTTTTCGAAAAGAAGGGCCAATACTGCCACTTCATATTGATATAACTACTGGTTAGAGGACCTTAGTCTACTAATTGCAGTGCCTTGCTCCGCTCGGTATCCCGCTCCAGAACCGGCTTCAAGTACTTGCCTGTATAGGAAGCTTCCACTTTGATGATATCCTCAGGTGTTCCAGTTGCAACAATGGTTCCTCCACCGCTACCGCCTTCTGGACCCAGATCAACAACATAGTCTGCCGTTTTGATCACATCCAGGTTATGCTCAATCACCAACACCGATTCCCCGGAATCAACCAGACGGTGTAATACGTTCAGCAAACGGTCGATATCATCGACATGCAAACCGGTAGTCGGCTCATCGAGGATGTAGATGGTTTTCCCTGTACTGCGGCGATACAGCTCGGAAGCGAGCTTCACACGCTGGGCTTCACCACCAGACAATGTGGTTGCAGGTTGTCCCAGGTTGATATAACCCAATCCCACATCCATCAGCGTCTGCATTTTGCGATGGATCTTCGGAATGTTCTCGAAGAATTGGGTTGCATCTTCAACCGTCATTTCCAGCACATCGGAAATATTTCTGTTTTTATATTTCACTTCAAGTGTTTCCCGGTTGTATCGTTTGCCTTTGCAGACTTCACAAGGGACATAAACGTCCGGCAAGAAGTGCATCTCGATTTTGATAATACCGTCTCCACGGCAGGCTTCACAACGTCCACCTTTGATATTAAAGCTGAATCGGCCTTTCTTGTATCCACGTACTTTGGCTTCGTTCGTCTGAGCAAACAGATCCCGAATATCATCAAAGACACCTGTGTACGTAGCCGGGTTGGAACGTGGTGTCCGCCCGATTGGCGACTGGTCAATATCGATAACTTTATCGATATGTTCCAGACCACGAATCTCTTTATGTTGACCCGGGCGCACCCGAGCACGGTTCAGATCACGTGCCAGCGTTTTGTAGAGGATCTCATTGATCAATGTGGATTTACCTGAGCCAGACACACCTGTTACCGCAGTAAATACACCTACAGGAATCTTCACATTCAGATTCTTCAGGTTATTTTCTTTGGCTCCGCGTACTTCCAACCAGCGGTCTCCTACACTTCTACGTTCTGCACGAATAGGAATGAATTTGCGACCACTCAGATATTGACCGGTTAATGAGTTCTCATCGTTCATGATCTCCTCCGGTGTACCCTGTGACATAATGGTACCTCCGTGGATACCTGCACCCGGGCCAATATCAATAATATAGTCGGCAGCCATCATCGTGTCCTCATCATGTTCAACCACGATCAATGTGTTACCAATATCCCGCATATGCGCAAGGGTTGAAATCAGGCGGTCATTATCCCGTTGATGCAGACCGATACTTGGCTCATCCAGAATATACAGCACACCCATCAGGCTGGAACCAATCTGTGTAGCCAGTCTGATCCGCTGGGCTTCCCCACCGGACAATGTTCCGGCAGCACGACTCAGTGTAAGGTAATCCAGACCGACATTCACGAGGAAGCCTAGACGGCTGTTGATTTCTTTCAGAATAAGTTTGGCAATCGTCTGCTCTTTCTCACTCAATTCCAATGAATCGAAGAATCGGCCAGCTTCACCAATGGACAAACTAGTCACATACGCCATGTTGTGATCATTAATCGTAACTGCGAGACTTTCCCGTTTCAGACGCTGACCTTTACATGTACCACAAGGCTTCGCACTCATGTAACCCTCAATAAACTCACGGATACCTTCAGATGCTGTATCCCGGTAGCGACGCTCCAGGTTATTCACGATACCTTCAAAGGTAACCAGTGCTTCCTTACGTTGTCCAAAATCATTCTCATAGCGGAAACGGATTTTCTCCGTACCTGTACCCTGCAACAACTTGTTCATCTGCTCAGCTGGCAGATCTTCGACAGGTACATTTTGCGGAATGTTGAAGTGCTCACATACCGACTTCAGGAACTGCGGATAATAGGTGGATGTACCACCTGTCCAAGCATCAAAAGCTCCATCTTCGATGGTCTTAGTCCGATCTGGTACCAGCAGATCAGGGTCAACGATCATTTTGACACCTAACCCATCACAATCCGGGCAAGCCCCGAAAGGACTGTTAAATGAGAACATCCGTGGTGCAAGCTCTTCAATACTGAATCCGCACACCGGGCAGGCAAAGTTGGAACTGAAGCGCAGCTCTTCTTCGCCCATAATGTCCACAAGGAGTTGTCCACCAGACAGATTTAGTGCTGTTTCAATAGAGTCGGCCAGACGCGCCTGTACATCATCTTTAACAACAATCCGGTCAACAACGACTTCAATGGTATGCTTTTTATTTTTCTCCAATTGAATATCTTCTGACAGGTCACGCAGTTCCCCGTTCACCCGTACACGGACAAAGCCCTGCTTGGATACATCAGCAAATACACTTTTGTGCTCACCCTTACGGCCCGAGATAATGGGTGCCAAAATCTGCAACCGGGTACGCTCTGGATATTGCATAATGCGGTCAACCATTTGTTCTACGGTTTGGGAGCTGATCTCCACGCCATGGTCCGGACAATGTGGATGGCCCACACGTGCAAACAACAGACGCAGGTAATCATAAATTTCGGTCACGGTTCCTACTGTGGAACGTGGGTTACGGCTTGTTGTTTTCTGATCTATTGAAATGGCAGGAGATAATCCTTCGATGGAATCCACATCCGGTTTCTCCATCTGTCCCAGAAACTGCCGTGCGTAAGCTGACAATGATTCTACATAACGCCGCTGTCCTTCGGCATAGATCGTGTCAAAAGCCAGCGAGGACTTGCCTGAGCCACTCAGGCCGGTCAATACAACAAAGCGGTCACGTGGGATGGTAATGTCTATATTTTTCAGGTTATGCGCTCGTGCGCCTTTAATGACAATGTTATCGCTCGCCAATAGTATTCATCCTCTCAGTGTGTTAATCCAAACCTTTAAAGGCCTTTCGATCCCTCCCAAACCCTCCCTTCCAAGGGAGGGCCCCAGAGGGCGCAGCCCTCTGGACACCCGAAACAAGCGGTGCAACGGTGAGGGGTCGGGTCTTGCTATGTGAAGGGTTGTCGTGTGCCCGCGGCTCCGTATAAGGTTCCGGCTCATTGCCGGAACCTTATACGGCCGCTCTACTGCGAGGGTGCGCTCTCGGCTTCGCCCTGGTCGCGTCAGGTCGCCATTGCCTTCGGCTCGGCTCCGAGGTCAACACTGGGGCACTCTCGACTCCCAATTGCTTTCCTATAAACCTTTTAACCAATTTCAACATTTCTATCAGTATAGACTTGATTTCAAGATTTCAACATCTCTTATTATCGGTAGATATCAACGATTTCCTTACTCAACAAGAGAACGGCCAATTGGCCGTTCTCTTGTTACAGATCCATCTTAACTGGAGCATATGAATGAGCAGTATCTTATTCAGCGCGAAGTTCCAGCAACGCATCGCGAAGCTCGGCAGCACGCTCAAACTGCAGGTTTTTGGCTGCGTCTTTCATCTCTACCTCTAGGCGCTGAATAAGTGCCTGGCGATCTTTCTTCGACATCTTCTCGGCTGCGCCTGTGAGATAGTCTTTCTTGGATTCGGCAACTTTGGTTGCCTCTATTACATCACGCACTTTTTTACGAATCGTCTGTGGTGTAATCCCATGTTTCTCGTTGTACTCGATCTGGATTGCACGACGACGCTCTGTTTCCTTTATTGCTTTATCCATCGAATCCGTCACTTTGTCACCGTATAGAATAACGCGACCCTCGCTGTTCCGTGCCGCACGACCAATCGTTTGGATCAGTGAGCGTTCGGAACGCAGGAATCCTTCCTTATCGGCATCCAATATAGCGACGAGGGATACTTCCGGCAGATCGAGACCTTCCCGGAGCAAGTTGATTCCGATCAGGACATGGAACACGCCCAACCTTAAATCACGTAAAATCGCCATCCGTTCCAACGTCTTGATCTCAGAGTGCAGATAACGAACCTTGATGCCAACTTCCTTCAGATAATCCGTCAGGTCCTCGGACATCTTCTTCGTTAATGTTGTAATCAACACACGCTCGTCTTTTGCAATCCGGTCGTTAATCTCACCGATCAAGTCATCGATCTGTCCCTTTGTTGGACGCAGTTCGATAATTGGATCAAGCAGACCGGTTGGACGGATAATCTGTTGCACCATCGTATCGGTATGCTCGATCTCATACGGGCCTGGTGTAGCCGATACATAGATGATCTGATCCATCTTGCCTTCGAATTCTTCGAATTTGAGTGGACGATTATCCAGCGCTGATGGCAGACGGAAACCGTGCTCAACCAATACCGTCTTCCGCGCTTGGTCACCATTATACATCGCACGGATCTGTGGCAGAGTCACGTGAGACTCATCAACCACGATCAACATGTCATCCGGGAAGTAATCCATCAGTGTGTATGGGGTATCGCCACGTTCGCGGAAAGTCAGCGGACCGGAATAGTTCTCAATCCCCGAACAGAATCCAACTTCCTTCATCATCTCGATATCGTACCGTGTGCGCTGCTCCAGTCGCTGAGCCTCCAGCAGTTTCCCCTGTTCACGCAACACCTCAAGACGCTCCTCGAGTTCACGCTCAATGTTCACCAGCGCAACCTTCATCGTCTCTTCTTGCGTTACGAAGTGAGACGCCGGGAAGATGGCAATATGTTCACGTTCACCAATCAGTTCTCCGGTTAACACATCAATCTCCGTAATTTTCTCGATCTCATCACCAAACAATTCAACCCGAATTGCATGTTCACCCTTCGAGGCAGGGAAAATCTCAACAACATCCCCACGAACACGGAACGTACCCCGCACAAAGTTAATATCGTTCCGCTGATACTGGATCTCTACCAGACGAGACAAAATCTGATTGCGCGGTTTCTCCATGCCTACCCGAAGTGACAGCAACATGCTTGAATACGAGTGCGGTGAACCCAAACCATAAATGCAGGAAACACTCGCTACAATGATGACGTCCCTGCGCTCAAACAACGAACTTGTCGCTGCGTGCCGCAGTTTGTCGATCTCTTCATTAATACTTGAATCCTTCTCGATATACGTATCGGAGGACGGGATATATGCTTCTGGCTGAAAATAATCGTAATAACTGACGAAATACTCAACCATGTTATTAGGAAAAAAATCTTTGAACTCACTTGCAAGCTGCGCTGCCAACGTTTTATTGTGTGCAATAATCAGCGTCGGACGTTGCAGTTGGGCTATCGTCTGGGCTATCGTAAACGTCTTACCCGTACCCGTTGCACCCAGCAGTGTCTGGTATCTCTTCCCCTCCTGAACACCCTTCACCAATTCTATAATGGCTGCAGGCTGATCACCTTGGGGAGAAAACTCTGACTCGATTTCGAACGTTTTGTCGCTCATTATAATATCGCTCATTGCCGTATCTCACCCTATCGTCTAAAATAATAGTCACTATATATTGTCGAAGTTCCCCGAATTTTCATATGGGAAAACTTATAGTAATAGGAATATTTGTTCCCGTTTAATTATACCTCGTTCGTTTTAGTGATGCAAACGTGAAATGAAGATAGGAGTGGGTTAATTTATGGATATTGCGACACTTATCGGTATTATTGCCGGAATTGCCGCAGTCATTAGCGGTTTTTTGTGGGAAGGCGGCCAATTGTCTGGTCTCCTGCAAAAAACGGCTGCTTTAATTGTATTCGGTGGAACGATTGCTGCTGTGGTTGCCAGTTTCCCGGCGCATCGCCTTCGTACGATTCCAGCTGCCCTGCGTATGGCTTTTGGACGTAACAATAATGATTCAGGCTTGTGGGTTGAAGAACTGGTGGAGATGTCTTCAATCGCACGCCGCTCAGGTGTACTTGCATTGGAACGCAAGGTTATGGATCATCCGCATCCATTTTTGCAAGACGGTATCCAGATGGTTGTTGATGGTACCGATCAGGATGTGGTTCGCCAGATCCTGGAGATGGAGATTGATTCCATTGAACAAAAACATGAGGGTTACGCCAAAATATTTGAATCCGCTGGTGGGTACGCTCCAACCATGGGGATCATCGGAACCGTGATGGGACTTATTCAGGTACTTGGCAGTTTGACCGATCCAACCGGACTCGGACCTGCCATTGCTGTTGCCTTTACCGCAACCCTGTATGGGGTCGCCAGTGCCAATCTTATCTTTTTGCCCATTGCCTCTAAGATCAAATCCAGAGGTGCCGATGAAGTACAGACCATGGAAATGCTTCTCGAAGGTGTACTTGCCATTCAGAACGGTGAGAATCCTCAGCTTGTACGCAAAAGACTGGAGTCCTTCACCCTTACGCATCGTCAGCATATACGCCCCCTAGCAAAGGAGGGATTGGATGAGTCGGCGCAGTAAACGGCGCGGAAAACGTGAAACTATCGATCATCGGGATCGCTGGATGATTACTTATGCCGATCTCATAACTCTGCTTTTGATCTTTTTTGTCATCATGTATGCCATGAGCAATCTGGATTCCGGTAAATATGACGTCGTTACTCAATCGTTACAAAATACATTTAATGCGTCCGACTCAATCCTTGAGCTTGGTGAGGGACTCGGTGAGAAACCCGGTCAAACGATTACAGAGACTCCACCATCCGAGGTGCAGGGTGAAGATCCTTCAGATGGTGAAGGAAACCCTTCCGATTCCGGGACTGCAACACCAGATAATGACAACAAGCCCCTCACAGAACGGGAAGAACAGTTCAGATCACAGGAGCAGGAATTGCAAAATCTGTTCAATGTGATTACCCAATATATCGAGGATAATAAACTGGAAAATCAGATTTTTGTTGCGGACAAGCCACAGGGCCTATCCATTACACTTAGTGACCGCTTCCTGTTTGATCAGGGACAGGCCGCTCTAAAGGACGGTGCAGCACCAACGCTAAGTAAACTTGCCAGCCTGTTCCGTGATCTGAACACCGTTGTCAGCATTGAGGGTCACACCGATAATGTTCCTGTGGGAGCAAACTCCGCCTATACCGATAACTGGCAGCTTTCCGGGGAACGTGCACTGTCTGTATTACGATTTTTTCTGGATACAGAGAAACTTAACCCGGACGGATTCCAGTATGCCGGATATGCGGATACTCGCCCAACGGGTGACAACACCACAGCGGCCGGAAGACAAAAGAACCGTCGGGTTGAAATAACGGTCCTGCGTCAACTCCAACCTTAATCATCAATATCTCACATAATGCATCATTCCTTATGCAAAGAAAGCACGCTCTAACTGAATTCAATTCAGCAGAGCGTGCTTTCTTTTATGTCGTATTACCTTATGCCTCTACTCCTGGCTGGCTAGGGCGTAGAATCGCAGAGCCAACAGTCAGTAAAATGGTAGCCATGCCAAACAAAATCAATAGTGGCAATGTGATATCCGACAATGTACCGCCAGCAGAGATCGTCTCCACTGCCTGAATGGCCCATTTCTGTGGAACAAAGTTGGCGAGCTTTTGCATATAATCCGGCATCAACGAGATCGGCCAGAAACAACCACCTATCATGCAGGTTGGCATAATGACAAGTGAATTCAGCATGTTGGCATTTTTGGGATTACGGATTAAACCTGCCACGGTACTCGCGATCCCCATGGAAACCAGCATGAATGCGGCCAAGATGATGAAATGAATGCCAAAAGGAATACCGGCATCATAATGCAGTAGCCACCTGCTGACTCCCAAAACGAGAACAATCTGAATCATGCCAATGACAAAGCTACCGAGGAAGTTACCAAGCGCAATCTCATATGCACGGACGGGTGCCGTATATACTCTGGCCATCGTACGTTTCCTGCGATCTTCCATTATCATAGCCACTGCACTGGTCAACAGCCCCATCATAAACATGATTGTAAATCCAGTCACATTGTTCAGGCCTGGCTTGGGATAGATCTGCAGATCGGTGACTTCACCAGCGACTTGATGTTTTCCTATCTCCTGTAAAAGCCGTTCAAATGGCTTCTGTGTACTCGATAGTATATCTGTCTCACTTGAGACAGGACCTGTTGCCACCTTAACAGCTGAAGCAGATTGTAACAATCCGCTCGTCAAACCTTCAACTGCTGCTCGTAGGGTATAGGAACTTTCACTCATACGCAGTTCCACCAATTGAATTTCGGTTGGCTTTCCTTGTAACAGATCCTCCGTATAATGTGCCGGAATGATGATGCCAGAACTTCCTTTTTGCTGAGCGATGGCTTCCTTCACTTCTGCTTCGTTTGTCATCGGTTTGAGCAGATACTCCTCCTTGTCAGCAAGTTCATGAATCATCCATGTCCCCGCCACCCCTCCATCCTCATTCACATAGGGAATAACAGTACGTGCAATCTGCTCGCTTCCAAAAAGAGCAACCGCTCCTGTAACCACCAGGCAAGGCAGAAGCAGAAACGTAATGAAGCCCATTTTACGGCCAAGTGTACGTCTAATCATCAACCAGGCGATGTGTAGACTATTCATATCGGTATCCTGCCTTTCTATAGATCAATCCTGAGATGAGCAGTAATACAGCGCATACTACGCCTAACATTAGAATGTTATACAGGATCTCAGCTACAGGTGCATCCAGCATCATTCTCAGAAAACTTTGGAGCGCCCAGTGGTTAACCGTAAATTGGCTAAGCCGTTGTACAAAATCAATCGGAATGGGCATGAACCCACCGCTGATGAATGTCATGGCAACGATGATACCTTGTAAGGTTGCACTGGCCGATGCTGTGCTTTTGCATACCAATGCCACGATTACGCCAAGAGTCATGGATGCCAATGTGATGCATACACAAGTCAGCACAATATACCAAGGATGGGTTCCCCAATCCACACCGTAGAGCCAATATGTCATAAGGATGATCGTTGTTGCTTGTAAGAAAGCGAGCAGACTATTACCTGCAATTTTGCCAGCGAAAATAACTCCATTACCTATAGGCGCAGCCTGAAGGCGAATTAACGTTTTGTTATCACGCTCTCCAAAAAGGCTGGTACTGGTTGTCATGCCTGAGTACAACATGAACATTGCCAGCATGGAAGCTGCATAGTATTGGGAGGCACTATACGCCGTACCTGTCTTACCGGGATTAGTGACAGCAATGGAGGTTGAATTCGCCGTACCAGACTCCGAAGCAGAGGACATGGCAGCAATTACTTCCGGACCGAGCACTTTGGTAATCGCCATCTGTCGATTCCATTCATCCGTAAAACGTGTGAACAAAGTTTCACCCAAGGTATTAAGTGTGTTGTCCTTTCCTCGTATCCACTGTAACCTGGCCTCTTTCCCCATCATCACGTTTTGCTCAAAATCCGAAGGAATCATTACAGCAAAGTCCAGCTTGTCGGTACGCAGCGAATGAACGGCCTCTTCTTCAGTTGTAAAGTTCTGCACCTTGACCATCTCAGCCACTTCCGGGGATTCAACGAATGAATCCAGTGCTTGATTAACCGTACTTGATCCTCCACCAGATTCAGTACTCAAATGGATGATTCCCACACGTACAGTATCTGGAATAACATCATCCGCCGTACCCATCGTACTGGAAAGTGCCGTGCCCAATATAAAAATCAGTAACAACGGCAAAATAAACAGGTTTAACACCACAGATCGAATCTTAAGAATACGCCTTAATTCAAAGATGCAAATATGCCATATATTCATCTATTGTTCCCCCTAGTCCCGAAGCGTACGCCCGGTCAGATTGAGGAACAATGTTTCCAGATCTGGCTCTTCGACCTTGAGCGACTGAATGGCTACTTCATGTTTGCTGCAAATGAAGAGCAGATCCTGCAGATCCTGCTGTGCCGAAGGCAGCGTAATGGTCAGTGTATTCTCTGAAACGTCTACCATCCGTACGCGGGGGTGAAGTTTCAGTTCTTCCACGACGTCGGGACCGATACCGGAAGTGGAAAGCACTACTTTTTCCTCCGATGCTACCCGTTCTCTCAGCTCTGCTTCAGTCCCATAGGCAATGATTCGTCCCTGATCCATAATCGCAACCCGGTGACTAATCGCCGCCACTTCCTCCATGTAATGACTTGTATATATGATCGTTGAACCCATCTTGTTGAGTGTCCGTACCGATTCAAGAATATGATTCCGAGATTGCGGATCAATCCCAACTGTAGGTTCATCCATAATAATGAGATCCGGGCGATGTGTAATCGCACATGCGATGTTTAACCTGCGTTTCATACCGCCAGAGAAAGTCGAGGGGGCATCTTTTGCTTTATCCTGCAACCCTACAAATTCAAGGGACTCCTGCACTCTTTCCTTAAGCAATTTTCCACGCAGTCCATACAGTCTGGCAAAAAAGGTCACATTCTCCGCAGCAGACATGGTTTCGTATAAAGCCAGATCCTGCGGAACGAGTCCGATCTTGCGCTTTACTTCAAGCGGTCGCTCCTTGACCGAGATCCCATCTAATCTGATCTCACCCTGATCCATATTAAGGAGCCCTGCAATCATGCTAATGGTGGTACTTTTTCCTGCTCCATTGGGACCAAGCAATCCAAAAATCTCGCCTTTGCCAACACTAAGGTTCAAATGATCCACGGACAGCTTGCTGCCGTATCGTTTTACTACATGATCTACTTCAAGTATGCCCATCCCTTTTACGCCCCTTTTCCGTTTCGGCCTTCGCCGCTGGATTTCATAATTTTATTGTAACGGATCGCAATCTGTAGCGAAGGTACAAAAAGTCATGAATCGAAGGTGACTTAAGTCATCTCCTGATTCGAATGTTGCTTATGGTATAATCAAGGGCGCATTACCAAGAGATTTTCTACTCCACTTTTTATATAAAGGATGTCACAACCATATGCCGATGCGGTTTCTGCAATACGGATTAATTATCGTTCCAGCAGTACTGTACCTATTGATGCTGCCCTTGGAAAACGAAGCCGTCTACACCCTGTATATCATCATTGCGCTTGGACTCTCCGTGTGGAAAGATTTTAACCGTTCAAGTACACAGCAATGGCTGTTGCTTCTGGCCGAAATACTCTGGAGCTGCTGGCTGATTGCTTCGTATGGACCATTTATGTTTTTCCTCTCTCTATCCGTGCTCTACGTGTATATATACAGACTGGAGGGAAGTCGCAGATGGTTGATGTTTGCAATTCAGCTTGTCGCTAACAATCTCGCTTTGCATTGGCATTATTTTGACCCACAGGCACCGCAGCCAGGGTTAACCACACTAAATACAACCGCCACTACATTACTCTCCCCAGAGACAACTGCGATGGTTCTTGGCAACCTGCTTCTGCTCATCACAGCGGCTCTGTCCTGGCAGGGATCAAGAACGGCGAGCAGCCGCGGACAACTGGAACAAGTCTATGACGAACTTCGCAGCAAACATTACGAGCTACAAGAAACTCGTGCGCAGCTGCTGTTATTTACAAAGCAACTTGAAGGAGTGGCTCAGGCAGAGGAACGTACCCGTATCTCCAGACAGCTTCATGATGATATCGGGCATCGACTGATCCGCACCAAAATGATGTCGGAAGCCGCCCTGCTGACCCTTCCCCTGAATATGGAACAAGGAACGGAAATGGTGAGACAGATTCGCGATCAATTGGCCGATAGTATGGATGATATGCGCAGCACACTACACAAACTGCAACCTAATTCCTATGCATCCGAAGCCTACGCCCTGGATCGTCTCCTAGAGGAAGTGGGCAGAGATACCGGCGTGAAGACAAATTATGAAGTTCATGGCCCATCCCATGTGCTGTATCCCAGCATACAAATTGTTTTGTTCAAAAATGCCAAAGAAGCCTTGACCAATGCCCTGCGACACGGAAATGCTTCTTCAATCACAGTAGAGCTGGTATTTGGGGATCAGGAAGTCCGTATGAGTGTAAGTAATGATGGCAAAATCAATCCTCATTCTTCCAAGCGAAACGGCATAGGACAGGAAGGGATGCTTCTGCGCACACAAATGGTGGGAGGAGTCCTGGAGATTCAATCGGCTTATCCGTATACAGTGATTACACGCATTCCAATAACGAACCAGATGGATATACTCTGAAAAAAGGAAGTGAATATTCTCATGTCCGAACGTAATGATGTGAACAACAAGAATGATTCAGGCCAGCTCCCACTTATTCGGCTGATTCTCGCAGACGATGATTACTTCATTCGTGAGAGCCTGAAAGTGTTGCTTGGACTGGACTCTGGCATTTTCGTTACAGGCACGGCCTCAAATGGGCAGGAAGCGTTGGAATTGCTTGAATCAGGGACGTCTGCGGACGTGGTTTTAATGGATATTCGGATGCCGGAATGTGACGGAGTTGAAGGTACCAAACGCATCAAGTCACGTTTTCCTGAAATCCAGGTGCTCATGCTAACTACTTTTGACGACGATGAGTATATTATTCAAGCATTACAGAATGGAGCAAGCGGTTATTTGCTCAAAAACGTCCCCCCCGAACGGATAATTCAAGGCATCAAGACCGTACATAACGGCGATATGTTAATCCATCCGGATATAGCCCGCAAATTGGCAGGCCTTCTTCGTCCTGCTGCGATTCCCCTGACACAGAACCCAATCGAAGCCTATGGACTGACTCGTATGGAGCTGGCGGTTGCCGAGGCCATATCGGAGGGGTTGTCCAATAAGGAAATTGCCGCCAAACTGTTCCTCAGTGAAGGCACCGTCAAAAACTATGTCACGGATATTCTCGGTAAGTTGAGCTTGCGTGATCGGACCCAAATCGCCATCTTTATGTTAAAACAGTAACAAAAAAGGTATTTCCCTTGCCTGTGACGGCGCTCGGAAATACCTTTTTCATTGCTTGATTTATGCAACATACTTCATCACGTATGCTTAGTTGTTACATCTCTATGGACCCTTTATCACTGCCCACAGGGGCTGGCGGTAACGCCAAGAGAGCTTCGTCCCTTTGTGGTTTTTTCAGACGGGCAAACAATTTGAGGTTGATGATATGGAACAACGTCAGTGGACGTAACCGAATCGCCCAAACCTCGTGATTGTCCGGTGCCATAATGACCCCAAGCTGATGATGCTCCCCTTCATAGATCGCTCGTTGCATGAACTTGCTTTCACCCTGGTGATTGCGAACCTCTAGTTTGCAAAAAGCCGGGTTCATCCGCAGGGCACGATGTAACTCTTCCGGTGAATGAACCAACTTACCATTCACCTTGTACAATGTCTCACCTGCTTCAATCCCCAAATCTGCAGCAGGACTCTCCGGAATAACAGCCAATACCTTCAACCCATGCTGCGGATGGACAAATACCGGACTGCGGTTTTGCTCTTCAAACGCGCTGTACCATACCAGAAATTCATGTCCAATAAATGCAATCAGCGCAGCAACCACCATGAGTGGAGACCACCATGCAGCAAGCAAACTGAACACAAGCAAAGTTGCCCCGTATATCATCAACCGCTTGGATGAGATCTGTACCTTTTGTCCCGGAAGCATACTCTGCGTTATCTCACCAAATCCGAGCATAATCGGCAACGCAACCAGCATGTAACTATGACCTGCATTCATCAGTGGATTCCATGCCAGCTCCGCGCCACCTCCTGTGACTGGAACAAGAATCAGTAGAGGAATGGCCCAGAACTGCTGCAGTTGATATCCCCCAACCAGTTTCCCGCGTTTTCCCTCGAAGAGAAGTGGTGATGCCATCGATACCCCCTGCATGCGTACCAACAAGGCTTCACCCATATGTAGAAGGGCAGCCAGGACAAGCAGTGCAGGCATATCCAGGGTACGTAGCGTTTCCGTGATAGTGCCCATCCAACCCGATGGTTGCCAACCTGAAGCCAGATTCAAACCAAATTGCAACACACCCAGTAACCCGGCCGCATAAGCAAAGCACAGATACCGGATACGGAATAAGGATAGAATTAATGTTGCAGCCCATATGCATATCAGGCTTCCCAGTGTAAGATGTGCACCGAGGAATAGGGACACAATCGAGACGATGGTACCAATGAGTATGCCTCCGAGCACCGCCCGAATCGTCTGTGTTATCGAGCTTTGCAAACGAACATGGAACAATTTACGCTCCTGCAGTAATTGACGATGATAGATCAGCGCAATCAGGATCACCGCAATATAATAAAACGGCTGAATAAACAACTGCAACAAAGCTTCCCCTAATGTAGTTAACCACGGCCATACCCATTCCATTGTGGTCGGTCACCCCTCTCTTTCAGCCGGTTCAGAAAAAAAGAAGGCTGAAAATCAGCCTTCTTTATGGCTTCGACACAGCGGACGAAATATCCTTCGAGACATTTTCGATCGCGCGTTTCAGCTGTGCATCATATTGAGGATTAGCAATACGTTCAATCAGAGCCGCTTCCAGTGATTCAGCGGTTTTCTCGTCAATCTGGCCTGTAGCCTGAATGCCTTTTTGCTTCTGGAATGCCTTGACCGCTTCTTCCGTCTTCTGGTCGTAGTATCCATCCACACGATCCGGTTTGAAATCGAGTCCTCTCAGCATCGTCTGCGCACTTTTCACATCCGAGCTATTGCTGTCATATTTCAGTGGTAACTTCTCTTTGTTAATCGGTGCCACCGAGAAATAATCCGGCTGGTCTACCGCAATATCCGGTTTGATTCCTTTTTCATGAATCCAGTCTCCGTTCGGAGTGAGCCACTTGGCAATGGTGATCTTCAGCAAGCTGCCGTCACCCATCTGCTTGTCATAACTCGTCTGTACGGTTCCTTTACCAAAGGAGTTTTCACCAATCAACTTAGCACCTGCTGATTGTTGTAATGCACCGGCCAAAATCTCCGACGCACTCGCACTGCCTTTGTTCATCAGGACTGTGACTGGGTAAGCTTTGGCTGATCCATTGGACTTGCTTTGTTCCTTTTTGCCGTTCTTGTCTTCAACTTGCACAATAACCTTGCCTTTAGGAACAAACTGTTCAGCAATATCAATAACAACTTGCAATACACCGCCTGGGTCATTCCGTACGTCGATGACCAGACCTTTCATGTTCTGCTTCTCAAGCTTCGCCAACTCTTCCTTGAAGCGATCACCTGTATTCAAAGAGAATTGAGTAATGGCAATAACGCCAATTCCGCCATCCTCCATGTGAGCATATACGGTCTCCAGATCAATATCATCACGTACAATCACAAAATCAATCAGCTCGGAAGATCCAGCACGTTTAACTTGTACCTTCGCTTCACTGCCCTTGGGACCTCTGATTTTGTTAACAGCCTTGTTCAGTTCCAAACCTTGCAAGGATTCGCCGTTGACCGACATAATCATGTCTTTTGCACGAATACCCGCTTTCTCGGCAGGAGATCCTTTGATTGGGGAAACAACAACAACGTTTCCATCCTGTGAGGATACCTCTGCGCCAATACCGGTAAATGAACCTTCGATCGACTCTTCAAACTGAGCAGCTGTTTCCTGCCCCATATAGTTGGAGTACGGATCACCAAGGGATTCCATCATGCCGTTGATCGCACCGTCAATCAATTTGGTCTGATCCACATCTTTATAATAGTTGCTTGAGATCAAATCCATCGCGGTTTCAATCTTCTTCAAATCGTTCTTCTGCTGTGTATTACCGGTTACACTGGCCAGCAAACCTTCGCCCGGTGTGGCCTGGCTCGCTATTCCCGGATACGTCATTAATACCAGGGTTAGTAAACTACCGCCAAGGAGACCCACAATGACAAGCAGTAGCGCCGATCTTTTCTTCATCATCCGTTTGTCACCGCCTTTAGTTTTGAAGCGTGTCAGATTCCATTGTTGCCAGAATCCATTCCCTAAACATGCCAGCTTAGTATATGTCTAGCTTGTACGGAATATGTTTTTTCCATTCGAACGATGGAGCAATAATTACAAATAGTTCATCGGATTTACAGCGGTACCGTTGTCTCTCACTTCAAAGTGCAAGTGAGGTCCAGTAGAGTTCCCTGTATTTCCTGACTCCGCAATGGTATCCCCTTTGCTTACTGTATCTCCCTTGCTGACTTTGAATCCACCTTCGCGCAAGTGACCATATAACGTCCATAGTCCACCGCCGTGGTCCACAATAACCGTATAACCATAACCGCTATACCATTCAGCCATGATCACGATTCCGCCAGAAGCAGCATGAACCGAAGTTCCCTGAGGAACAGCAAAATCGACACCGGCATGCATTTTACCCACTACGCCCGTAATCGGATGGGTACGGGGGCCGAATCCAGAAGAAATACGTCCTCCAGATACCGGTCTTGAGAAGATACCATTACCGGATGAATACGTGACCTCACTGCTACTATCCGAACTCACTCTAGTAGGCGCCTTGGCTGCAGCTTTCGCCCGAGCCGCTGCTGCGGCTTTTGCTTTGGCTGCGGCAGCCGCCTGCTGTTCACGCAATTTATTTTTCTCTTGAAGAAGTGCCGAACGTTTGCTGGCAATCTGCATTAATACATCTTCCTGCTCTTGTGTCAGCTCTTCTGACTCTTCAATTTTAGCATCATATGAAGCGAGAAGCACTTGCTTTTCCGCTTCTTTTTCATTCAATTGGGACTTACGCTGTTTCTTCTGTGCATACAGGCTCTTGGCTTCCGCATATTGCACATCCAATTCTGCCTTTTTGTCCACGACAAGTTGCTTGTCCGCTTTGTGCTCATCCAGCAGATGCTGATCCTGATCCACAATCGTTTTGAGTGAATCCGCACGGGTCAGGAAGTCAGTGAAGCTAGTAGAGGACAACAATACATCCAGATAGGATACAGCACCGTCCGTATACATCAGGCGCACGCGTGACTCCAACAATTTTTCCCTTGCAACAATGCGTTCTTCTGCCGCTTGCAGATCTTTTTTCGTTGTACGAAGATCTTCCTCCGTGTTCTCGATCTGCAAGGATACACTCGCCAGTTCATCACTAACGACATTGATCTGTTCCATAACAACCTTCAGATAAGCGTTGGTTTTGTTCTTGTAATGCTGTGCTTCCTTTTTGTTGGAAGCCGCTTTTTTTTGCTCCTGCTTGGCAGAAGCCGCCTTGCTCTCCAGTTGCTGAATCTGTTGGTCAATATCGCTGATGCTACTCTTGGCATATCCGTCAGAAGGTTGAAGCGTCAAACTGGCCAATAACGTAAAGGCCAGCAGCGAAGCGGTTTTTTTCAAAATGATGATCCCCCATCCTATGATTTCACAAGAAAGCAACCTGCACAGGTGGTGAACAGCATGTTCTTTGCTTTCTTCAATCTTAAAAGACTCCGTCTTTCCTACATATCGTCAAACAGCGTCCATTAATGAACCTGCTTTACCATTCTTTTCGACATATTCTGCAATTCGATCGTTGAAAACAAAATTAAACGTTGAGTGATTTCCGAATGGACAGTGTACTTCCCAAAATACCTACCAGCACACCAAGTCCGATCAACAGTGTTCCAAACAGCCCCCAGATTTCGCCGAGCGGAATCAAGTTAAGCATCTGCATGAAGACATCCTGACCAATCGTCTTCATCAACTGGCTGTACCCAACAAACAACACACCAACCGTAATGACCGAGCCAATAAATCCAATGAGTGCACCTTCAATAAAGAAAGGCCAGCGAATAAAGGTATTTGTTGCGCCAACCAGCTTCATAATTCCGATCTCCCGGCGACGTGCCAGAATCGTTACGCGAATCGTATTCGAGATCAGGAACATGGACATGAGACCCAGTCCCCCGACAAAAATAAATCCGATATTACGAACAAGCTTCGTAAATTTGAACAACACTTCCACCGTTTCCTTGCCGTAATTCACTTTCATGATCGGCTTCTCCGGGTGTTTTTCGTTCAAAGCTTCGATTTTTTGCGCCACAAAAGTGACGGTTTCCGGTTCAATGACCTCAACTTCAATGGTCTCCGGCAGTGGGTTGTTGTCCACATCGAAACCGCTAAGCACGTTATCTGCACTCTCTCCAAGACGCTCACGGAACTCCTTGAGTCCTTCTTCCTTGGAAACAAAACGAATCTCACTTACTTCAGGCATCGCGCTGATTTCTTTCTCCAGTGTGTTACGCAGGTTCTCGTCCACATTCAGTTCGAGGAACGTGCTGATCTCCACTTGGCTATCAACCTGATTCGCCATGGAGTTCACATTGAGCACCAGTAACATAAACACACCAAGAATCAATAGCGACACAATGATGGACATGATGGAGGCCACGGACATCCAGCCGTTGCGGAATACGTTTTTGAATCCCTCCCGCAGATGGCGCAAGAGAGTACTAAAATTCATAACCGTATTCCCCTCTCATCTGATCCCGTACAATCTGTCCACGTTCAATCGCGATTACCCGTTTACGCATCGTATTCACGATATCTTTGTTGTGGGTTGCCATAACAATGGTTGTTCCCCGGAAATTAATCTCATCCAGCAGTTGCATAATGCCCCACGACGTCTCCGGATCGAGGTTACCTGTAGGTTCATCCGCGATAATAACCGACGGGTTATTGACGATAGCCCGTGCAATAGCAATACGCTGCTGTTCTCCACCCGAGAGCTGTGAAGGTTCACGATTTGCCTTACTCCGCAGTCCCACCAAGTCGAGCACTTCCATCACCCGTTTTTTGATATGACGCTTCGGCGCTTCAATAACTTCCATCGCAAATGCCACATTCTCAAATGCTGTCATCCGTGGCAACAGACGAAAATCCTGGAACACAACGCCGATGTTACGACGCACATAAGGAATCTTTCTTGGCTTCAACTTACCAATATTAAATCCGTTAATGGATATTTGTCCTTTGGTCGGAACTTCTTCTCTGTACATCAATTTCATAAATGTCGATTTACCTGCTCCGGACGGACCGACGATATAAACAAATTCATTGCGGTCGATCTTCACCGACACCCCTTGTAATGCGTGGGTCCCATTGGCGTAGGTCTTCCACACGTCCTGCATTTCTATCACATCATCACTTCCTGCTCGCATAGTTAGCCATTATCATTTCGACACAATCCCGGCATTTCCTTTAAAAAGACCTGAATTTCATCAGGGAAAAATCCACTTCGTTCCTGTTTCAATGGTGAAGCATGGATGCATATGAAGTTTATTGTAACAAATTTGTTACCTATTGAGTACCCGAAAGTTTTCCTGCATTGGATCATATATATAGAAAGTGTTACAAAGTCGGGAACAACCGAAGTATAAAGGAGCGTACGGTTATGAAAAAAATACATTTGACGGTCATTGTTCTATTCTCCATCCTCTTGATCGGCTCCGCGTCTTATGGATTGTTGTACATGTACGTGAATCAACCTGCCCTGCCCAAAAACGTTCATGTTGGCGAGATGCTGGTGGAGGGGAAGAATCGTAAGAACGTATTGCATGAATTGGATGAACAGATCCAAAAGCTGGAGGACTGGCCTGTCACCTTTGAAGTGACTGAACCCAACCCCCAGACGATGTCGTATACCGCAGCTCAGGTGGGGGTGAGTTACAACGTTAACAGCTTGGAGTCCGCAATACAGCAGCTGGAGGAAGGTAACCTGTGGGAACGCGCTTATGCACGTTATCATTTTCCGAAAGAGTTCTCTCTCGATATGACCTATAACTCAAGACCACTCCAAGGACATCTCAGCCCTGCCTGGGAAAAAGAAACCTTTGGTACACCTGCGGACGCTGTTCGCCGCATTACCACAAGTGACAAAGTCCAGTATATCCCGGAAAAGGGCGTCCGCCGCATTGATTGGGATACACTCACAAGTATCATTCAGACGAAGCTGCACAGGGATTTCAGTGTACTGAACCGGGATGAGAAACCCGCCCCATTGCTGATCCAGGTACCACTGTATACGCTGAAACCCGAAGTAACTCTTGATTCGCTGCGCCGGGAAGGCATTGACCGAAAGATCATCCAGTTCTCCACGGGTCTGGGCAATAGTAGTGAAGGCCGGATACATAATGTCAGTGCAGCAGCGGAAGCGATTAACGGCATGATCTTGCCACCAGATGCCACATTTGATTATGAGAAGGTCGTCCGTCAAGCTGAAAAGGAGTATGGGTTTCGTGAGGCCCCGGTCATTGTTAATGGAAGACTCACCCCCGGAATTGGCGGGGGAATCTGCCAGGTATCCAGTACGGTGTATAATGCAGCGCTGTTGACGGGTCTTGATATTATTGAGCGCCGCAACCATTCCCTGCCGGTCAAATATTTGCCCAAAGGACTGGATGCCACCTTTGCCTCGGGAGCCATCAATTTTCGCTTCAAGAATAATACTGGAAAATCCTTACTCATTCATGCAGAGGTGAAGAATCACCAATTGATGGTGAAATTTTTCGGCACCTTCCCCGAGAATGTCAGCTATGCACTTGAATCTCGCACCATTGAAACATTAAGTGTTCCGGTAAAGTATGTGTCCAGTACGGTACTGCCTGATGGTGCACAGCAGGTGCTGCAAGACGGACAGCCTGGATATATTGTGGAGACGGTAAGAACCAAGAGGCTGGACGGTAAAGTGGTCGAATCCAAAACGATTACAAGGGACACGTACAAAGCTCAGAATCGCCTGATTGCCCGCTCCGGTCATAGCAGCCTGCCTGACCCACAAGGGCCTTCTGTGGTCGAGGACGGGATTAGCGATACGAAACAGCCTTAATTTTTTTTCAAAGCAACCGACAACTTACAGATCACGGAATGGTACAAACAAGGTCCTGCCGTAATTCATGGATAAACATAAGCTGATCACACGAAAACAAAAAGACACACTTCACGTCCCTTTTGGGGATAAGCGAGAAGTGTGTCTCTACATTTTCAAGAAAAGTTATTCGAGTTTTACCAAGCTGAGATTAGCTTTACTACCGTAACTTACGGTTTACTGCATTACGGTTTAGTGACCGCCGGTGTATTCGCCTTGCTCTTCGCCTACAACCATCTTCTCTCTTCCCATGAAGAAGGAAGCGACCAACGCGAGTGCAGCCGGAATGACAGCCCAGGCAAATAACTGCACGATGGAAGAAGACAAGGCATGTGTGATGGTATCCAGCACCTGAGGCGGAATCGCCTGTCTGAGTTCTGGTGAGAGTAACGCATGCGGATCGGTCAGGTCCACTCCCTGCGGCACGCCACCCGCTGAAGCACCGCCTGCTTCCGCAGCTGAACCAGCGAGAGCATCGTTCATTTTACGCGTAAATACCTGGCTCTGTACGATACCAAAGATCGTAATGCCCATCGTCATGCCGAGGGACCGCAAAAAGTTAAGTGTGGAGCTTGCTGCTCCGCGCCTTTGCGGTTCAAATGCGTTCATGGCTGCATTGCTAAGTACAGAGAACGACGCACCGACACCCAGACCAACCATCACCATGTAGATACGTATCGTCCAAAGGGAAGAATTCTCATCCAGTGTGGTCAGCAATCCAAGTCCAATGACAAGTAAAGCTAACGTAGGGATCATGATATTACGATACTTGATTTTGGTCATCAGCACCCCGCCCAAGGATGCCGTCACAACGGACCCAAGCATCATGGGTAGCAGCACAAGACCGGAGTTGGTCGCTTTACCACCAAGTACCCCCTGTATGAAGATCGGAATGTACACGGATGCTGTAATGAACGCCGCACCACTGAACATACCAATAACGTTACTGGACCAGTAGACCCGGTTGCGGAACATGCTGAAGGAGATGATTGGTTCTTTGGCTTTTGTCTCTGCAAAAAGGAAGAGCAGGGCTAATGCTATAAATCCGGCAAACAAGCCAAGAATCTGCCACGAATCCCAGGCAAATGTTTTGCCACCCAGTTCCAGACCAAAGATCAGGCACACAACAGCACCGATCAGTGTTACAGCACCCAGCCAGTCGATCTGTTGGGATTGATGCTGATGGGATTCTTTATAGAAGAACGCAATAAACACAAATGCAATCAAGCCTAGCGGCAGGTTGATATAGAATACCCATTCCCATGTCGCATACTGGGTAATGTAAGCACCGAGCAGAGGTCCGAATACGCTGGAGAGGCCAAAGACGGCTCCAAACAATCCACCCAATTTACCACGAGATTCTGGTGCAACGACATCAAACATGATCGTAAAGGCAATCGGTACCAGGGCCCCCGCGCCAATACCTTGAATCGCTCTGTACATCGTCAATTCCACAATAGACGTTGCCGTTCCGCACAGCGCTGAGCCAAGCATAAACACAATAATACCAAATACAAAAAACTTCTTCCGTCCATACATATCGGATAACTTACCGAAGATCGGCATCCCTGCCATCTCAGCCACCATGTACGCGGAGGTAACCCAGACGAACTTGTCGAGCCCACCCAGCTTCCCGACAATATCCCCCATAGCTGTTGCCACGATGGTATTATCCATCGAAGCCATTAGTATGCTGAGCAGTAACCCTGCCAGCACCAATCCAATACTGTTTTTACGTGCAGCCATTGTACTCAATCTCTCCATTCACGCTCTATTCATATGACTGCATTAGTATATCCGAAAAGAAGTCTGCGTTAATCAGTCCAAGGACCGATTGCTTTGCAGCAAAACTTCCGATTGCGGATGAATTTGCAGAGATGAACGGTATTCCACTGTACCAATCAGGCAGCCAGGACCAATTTTTATTTTATCGCCACGGACAATCTCGGCCTCCGTATTCTCTAATTCAATGTCATCACCTTCGATAATCTGTGCCTTGAGAATTGATTTATTCCCCGTAAACAAGTCATTCAAACGGCCACTCTTCACCGAGATGATGGAACCACCCATTTCCTTGACCTCGGATGGACCCATGATTTTGAGCGTCATGTGTTCAGCGCTGAGCATTCCCGCTATCGTCAAACGCCCGTTCAGCTTGATATTTTCCGCCTGACAATCCCCTGACAGATGAAGTTCACCTACCACTTTTATATGCTCAGCTTTGGTATGCAGGCCAGATGCCTGGATTCCAACCTCACCATCGTTGCTGGTCTCTCGCTCTTTTAGAGTCAGGGTTCCGGTAATTTTAATATCTGTGGATTCAAGCGATCCGTATATGACCGATGTACCCGTACATTTGAATCGATCACAAGATAGATTGTCGTTAAAGGACGCGTCCCCTACAACCTTGATCTTGCCGTACACGCCACCAGAAGAACTGCCATCACCAACGATGCTGATATCCATTTTTTTGTCCAATGAACGCCCAGGATTGTTATTCATGTCGATCCCATCCCTTTCTCTCCATATCCAAACTTTAAATTCGCTGACTGCTGCCCACCTTGGCATCCTGATCTACCTCAAGTTCACCTGAATACTCAACCAGTCTGATGTTACAGCCGCGACCGATAAAAATGTTACTCCCCCGAACAATGTCAGCTTCGGTATCTTCCAGCACAATCTCATCACCCTCAATTAAGGATGTCTTAAATGAAGGGGTCCCGCCCAAACCAATACTTTTCCAAAAGCCATTCTGTTGTTCTTTGCGACGAATATCGATACGCTCTCCGCCAATCTCTTTAGCCGAAGAAGATGTATACAGCCTGATCTCCACTGTTCCCGCATTCAGTAATCCGCTGATCTTAATATTGCCCCGTACATTCAGGGACTCACATTGGACATCCCCTTCAATATCGATCACACCGCCAATATCAATTCGTTCCCCATCTACTCTTCCACGTACGGTACACTTTCCGTTCACTTCAAGTTCAGGGCTATGGAGATCTCCGTTAATCGTCGTCATGCCATCCACCCGAACACGAGAACTGGTCAGAGGTCCATTCAACGTGCACATGCCGTTAATCGCTGCACTCTCGGAGGTCAAAGCGCCGTGCATCTTCAATGTTCCATTCACTTCCATAGAGGTGCAGTCCAGGTTGCCGTTCACCTTAGCCATGCCATCAATAGATACACGGTGAAAATTCCCGCCTGCCGTTTGACTTATGCCCGCCACATTCAGATCATTCCGCTTATTCCGCTCTTCCATAGATGATCCTCTCCTTATCCTAATTTGAGTTTTAATTCTTCCATAAATGTTCCCATCGGCTGCCTAAGAACCACTTTCACACCATTGTCAAAATAAAACTCCGTTCCTGCTGTTACCAGCATGAATGAAGGAACACCCATCTTACGAATAAGCACGAGTTCGCTGGGTTTGCCTGTAAAACGATAATAATGTTCGGACATCACTTCGATCAGCAACGCACCCTCTTGCCGAGTAATATCTCCGCTCATTAACAGCTTATCAAGGACGTAGAGCATCATAATCTGCTCCAAAGCATACAGCGATTGTTCTCGACCTGCTTCTTTTAACAGATCCAGCGATATTTGTGAAACAATGTTTCGCTCTAACAATTGCTCTGCAGACATCTCCACTTCACCCAACGTAGGTGAAAACACGTCTGCCAGCTCATCCAGCGATAATCCGTCTTTCATATTGAGAATCTTGTCAATGCGCAGTAAAATCTGTTGTTTGGGAAAAAAAGTCTCTTGTCCGGTGTAGGACGACTTCCGAATGAACCATTCTTCCGGAATGAGATTTTTCCGCTTCCAACGGTATAACTGGCCGTATGAGATTCCTGTCAGGTCCAACAATTCTTTCTTGGAGATCAAATCATCCGTCATATATGGTCCCCCTTTTTATTGAAATGAGTGTAACATAACATTGTTACGTTGTAAACCAGATTGAAAAATCAATGATCAGATTACAGATTTCCACTTTAACCACTGGTGTGAAATTCTTTGTTTTCTACTGTAGATCTTGTTATTGCAATGGAAGCGTAATGCGTATAACCTGTTACATATAAACACTTTGGAGGCTCAGGCATCCGATTTCCATCCCATCGTCTCATGTCAGAACACGTGGTTAACGAACTTATGAAAGGGGTTTCTTATACTCATGGCACTTATTAAATGTGATTTTTACTCGGATACGCTCGGGCTTAGCACCAGCATGCATGTCATTCTGCCGCAACAAACCCACAATCAGATCGGTATGGAGAATGTGACTGGCAAAGGACTGCACCCAACCCTGTACCTGCTGCACGGTCTGTCTGATGATGATTCCATCTGGCTGCGCCGGACTTCCATCGAACGTTATGTGGCCAACCTCGGGATCGCCGTTGTTATGCCACAGGTTCACCGCAGCTTCTATACAGATATGGTAGAAGGCGGACGTTATTGGAGCTTTATCAGTGAAGAACTCCCGGCACTTGCTCGTTCTTTCTTCCCGCTCTCAGACCAACGGGAGGACAATTTCGTTGCCGGATTATCCATGGGTGGCTATGGGGCGTTCAAGCTGGCCCTTCGTAAACCAGATCAATATGCTGCAGCTGCCAGTTTGTCTGGAGCACTCGATATGTCTGCACATATGGATAGAAACGCATCCTCAGCATTGCAACAGACGGAGTTACAACGTATTTTCGGACCAGAGGTGGCGGGTACAGAGAACGATCTGATTCATCTGTTAAAAGAAAGCCAATCTAGCGAAAGTCCTCGACCTTTGCTCTACCAATGCTGCGGAACGGAAGATTTCCTGTATGAGGATAATCAAACCTTCCGTCAAGCCTGTGAACAGACGAACTTCGAACTGACATACGAGGAAGGGCCTGGTGAACATGAGTGGGGCTACTGGGATGCCAAGATTCAGGATGTATTGAAATGGTTGCCTTTACAAAAGCGCGATTAGTGGAGAATTACAATGGAGCTACCGCGATTAACTAAACTGGTACTCCGATAGTAGAACAACCTACCTTCCGTTCGCGGTTGAGTTCAATATATCTAGAGCACATCGCTGTACAACACAAAGAAGCAGGCCGTTGAGAACAAAGTTCTCTGGCCTGCTTCTTTGTTGTACTGTTGTATCTGTAAGGGTACCTTATAGTAGCGGTGGTATTAACCGCGGTTCGTAATCCATTGCTCGGTGATCTCCAGTACCTTCTCACTGCGTCCAATCGCTTCAGCGACTTGACCCGAAGCAGTTCCGCCGTAAACATTACGAGCGTTAACTACCGCTTCCGGTTGCAGCACATCATAGATCCGGTCATCAAACAGTGGTGAGAACTGACGGAATTCATCAATCGTCAGATCCAGCAAATACTTGCTGTTCTGGATGCAGTACAGTACCGTTTTACCAATCACTTCATGCGCCTGACGGAAAGGCAAGCCTTCGCCCACGAGGAAGTCGGCAATATCCGTAGCGTTGGAGAAATCCTGGTTGACCGCTTGACGCATGCGATCCTTGTTCACTGTCATTGTCGCGATCATTGGAGCAAACAGTTGCAGTGCACCCTCCAGCGTCGCTACTGTATCAAACATGCCTTCTTTGTCTTCCTGCATGTCTTTGTTGTATGCCAGCGGAAGAGATTTCAGTACTGTCAGCAAACCGATCAGGTTACCGTACACACGTCCTGTTTTACCACGAACGAGTTCAGGAACGTCTGGGTTTTTCTTCTGAGGCATAATGCTGCTGCCTGTACAGAACGCATCGTCCAGTTCAACGAATCCAAACTCTGTGCTGCTCCACAGGACCAACTCTTCACTCAGACGGGACAAGTGAGTCATGATCAGCGAAGCGGCTGCCAGGAACTCAACGATAAAGTCACGGTCGCTTACTGCGTCCAGACTGTTCTCGTAAACCCCATCAAAGCCCAGTTGTTCCGCCACAAAATGACGGTCAATCGGGAATGTTGTGCCCGCGAGCGCACCTGCGCCCAGTGGCAGGATGTTAATGCGTTTGTAGCTGTCCATTAGACGCTCGGCATCCCGTTGGAACATGGATACATACGCCATCAGGTGATGAGCGAACAGGATCGGCTGTGCCCGTTGAAGATGCGTATAACCCGGTACAATCGTATCGAGGTTATCTTTCGCTTGTCCAATCAGTGCTTCCTGCAAGGAATGCAGCATGCCTACAAATCCAACCACGCGTTCGCGCAGGTATAGGTGCATATCCGTTGCTACCTGGTCATTCCGGCTACGGCCTGTATGTAATTTGCCGCCTACAGGGCCAATCGTCTCGATCAGGTTTTTCTCAATATTCATGTGGATGTCTTCATCCGATACGGAGAATTCCACTTCGCCCGCACGGATTTTGTGCAGAACGGTGATCAATCCTTCTTTGATGGTCTCTACATCTTCCGCTGGCAGAATGCCGCATTTGCCCAGCATCGTTACATGAGCCAGACTTCCTTGAATATCTTCCTCAGCCAAAGCCTTGTCAAAATTGATCGATGCCGTATATTCCTCAACCAAATGATTGGTTTGTTTTGTAAAACGTCCTCCCCACAGCTTGCTCACGGTGAGTACTCCCCTTTCGCTCATGGACAAAGCCGCTCCTGCCAGATGTGCAAGAACGGCCTGCCTTGTCATTTATATTGATATAGCTCTATAGATGCAGGTTGAAATTAGTTTTTGTTTTGCTCCACGCCGGAGTTTACTTTCAAACGCAGTGCATTCAGGCGGATAAAGCCTGTTGCATCACCTTGATCGTAGGCTTGCGTTGGATCAGCTTCCATCGTTGCGATGTCCGGATTGTAGAGGCTGACAGGACTTTTCACGCCTGCGCCGATGATGTTGCCTTTATACAGTTTCACACGAACTGTACCTGTAACGTTCTTCTGGCTTTCAGTCACCAGTGCTTGCAGCGCCAGACGTTCCGGTGCGAACCAGAAGCCGTTGTAAACGAGTGTGCTGTAACGTGTGATCAGGCTATCACGCAGGTTCATCACTTCACGGTCCATCGTGATGGACTCCATTTTGCGATGTGCGGTGAACAAGATTGTTCCACCTGGTGTTTCGTATACGCCACGGCTCTTCATACCAACAAAACGGTTCTCAACCATATCTACACGGCCAATACCATGTTTGCCACCCAGCTCGTTCAGTTGCTCCATCACTTGCAGTGGGCTCAAGCGCTCACCGTTCAGTGCAACACAGTCACCTTGTTCGAATTCCAGTTCAACATATTCCGCTTGATCTGGTGCATCTTCAGGTGCACTGCTCAGCAGGAACATGTCTTTGTTCTCGTCCGCGCTTGGATCGAACCAAGGATCTTCGAGCACACCGCTCTCATAGCTGATATGCAGCAAGTTACGGTCTGTGGAGTATGGTTTAGCCGCAGAAGCGGTTACCGGAATACCATGTTTCTCAGCGTACGCGATCATCTCGGCACGTCCCGGGAATTGGTTACGGAATTCTTCCAGACGCCAAGGTGCAATTACGTTAATGTCTGGTGTCAGTGCAGCCGCGTTCAACTCAAACCGAACTTGGTCATTTCCTTTACCTGTAGCGCCGTGAGCGATGGCTGTAGCACCTTCTGCACGAGCGATGTCCACCATACGTTTAGCGATCAGTGGACGAGCAATACTTGTGCCAAGCAGGTATTGTCCTTCATAGAGGGCACCTGCCTGGAACATCGGATAAATGAAATCTTTTGCGAATTCATCGCGTAGATCGTCGATGTATACTTTGGAAGCGCCTGTTGCCAGTGCTTTTTCCTCCAAACCGTCCAATTCATCCTTTTGTCCAATATCCGCTGTGAAAGCGATAATCTCTGCATCATATGTTTCTTTCAACCATTTCAAAATTACAGATGTGTCCAACCCGCCTGAATATGCGAGTACAATTTTTTCCTTAGCCATGTTCGATGGTCCTCCCCAAGATCAGTTAAGTTAAACAGAGCCTTCATACACTGAATCCTACGAGCCAGAAAATCCTTCCGATCACTGTTATCCCCAGATTTTTTTCATCCCTTTATGACAAAGGGTAAAATCCGGGGATAGCCTATGCTTCCGATGCAGCTTTCTTTCAAAAAGCTTTCAGGTGCACGCTTCGCTTCTTCAGGCTTTTTCTGTCTCTCCGTGTTTGTGTATGCTTCTTATTTAATTAACTTTTTAAAGTACATTATAGATGAATCTATCATCGCGAAATCTGCGCCTAAAATCAACCCATAAAGGCAAATAGCATCTATTCGCTCATTAATGCAGCCATTAAGGCTTTCTGTGCATGCAAGCGATTCTCCGCCTGATCAAAGATCAGGGAGTTCGGTCCGTCAATTACACCGGCACTCACTTCTTCGCCGCGGTGTGCTGGCAGACAATGCAAGAACATGTAGTCCGCCTTCGCGCCTTTCATCAGTTCCTCGTCCACTTGATATGCCGCAAATGCCTGCTCCCGAATCTTCTGCTCTTCTTCAAAGCCCATGCTCGCCCATACATCCGTATACACGATATCTGCATCTTTCGCAGCTTCCTGTGCACTGTAGGTTACAGTCACTTCAGAACCGCTCTCCTGTGCGATAATGCGTGCCTGCTCCACAACTGCGCTATCCGGCTCATAACCTTCTGGCGTTGCTACAGCAACATGCATACCCATCTTCGCTGCACCGAGCATCAGGGAGTGTGCCATGTTGTTGCCATCTCCGATGTAGGCCATTTTCAGACCTGCCAGCTTGCCTTTGTGCTCCAGCACCGTTTGGAAGTCTGCCAGTACCTGACAAGGATGCGCTGCATCGCTCAGGCCGTTAATAACTGGAACATCCGCATGCTCTGCCAGTTCAGTTACATTATGGTGTCCAAAGGTACGGATCATGATGCCGTCCAGGTAACGGGACAATACTTTGGCTGTATCATGTGTTGTTTCCCCGCGACCCAGCTGGATATCATTTTTGCTCAGGAAGAGCGCGTGTCCGCCCAATTGGAACATACCCACTTCAAAGGATACACGCGTACGTGTGGATGATTTTTCAAAAATAAGTCCGATCGTTTTGCCTTTCAACGGTTGAAAAGGTACACCGCTTTTTTGTTTGCCTTTAATCTCAATTGCGAGATCAAGCAGATAACGAATTTCCTCTGCTGTGTAGTCCGTGAATTCGATAAAATCCCGGCCTCTCAGATCAATCTTCTGAATCTTTTCCGTCTGTTGTGCTGTCATGTATAATGTCCTCCTTATTTCCGGTTCCCTGCACCCGCATGGGCAGAAGAGAGAGCACATTGACACTTTGTCTTGGTGCTTCTCAAGTTTATTCTTTTCCGCCTTCTGCAAGTTCACCGCGCGGCTACAGGGATTCATCATCTCGTTCTGCTTCGAGGCCGGGAATGGCCCCGAGACAGAAAGGTTATCATTTTTATGTTAGGCTTTCGCCGCTACGTGCTCTTCGATCAATGTGGCTACCAAGGATACCGCCTCGTCAATCTCTTCTTTGCTCACATACAGGTTTGGAAGCAAACGAATCACATTAGGTCCTGCAGAGACGAACAAAATACCGCGTTTTTGCCCAGCAAGCACAATATCACCTACCGGCTCAGCACATTCGATGCCGACCAACAATCCCAAGCCACGAACTTCCTTCACAAAGGAATTACCCGCTAAACGATTCCGCAGGGAGCTCATCAGGTATTCACCCATCTCCGCTGCACGCTCTGGCAAGCGATCTTCCAGCATCGTTTCAATTGTTGCTATCACAACGGATGAAGCAAGTGGTGTTCCGCCAAATGTTGTCGCATGGCTACCTGGCGTGAACGCATCCCGCAGGAAACCTTTACCCAGCATTGCGCCTACAGGGAAACCACTGCCGATACCTTTGGCAACGGTGAACACGTCTGGCTCAATGCCATAATGTTCGTGTGCGAATAGTTTGCCTGTACGTCCCATTCCGGTCTGTACTTCATCAACAATGAGCAACAACCCATGCTCGTCACACAATTTCCGTACATGTTTGACGAATTCCGGCTCAACCGGATATACACCACCCTCGGCCTGAACCATTTCCAGCATAATAGCTGCTGTGTTGGGTCCAATTGCCGCTTCAAGGGCAGGGATATCATGCAAAGGTACAGTTACAAATCCGGCTGGCAATGGCAAAAATCCTTCTTTCACCTTATCCTGTCCGGTTGCTGTCAGTGTAGCGAGTGTCCGTCCATGGAAGGACTGAGCAAATGTGATCACTTCATAGCGATCTGTACCCTTCACCTTCTGGTGATAACGACGTGCTACTTTAATAGCTGCTTCGTTCGCTTCGGCTCCACTGTTACAGAAAAACACTGCGTCAGCACATGTATTGGCTGTCAGCAATGCTGCTGCTTTCTCCTGGCCCGGAATCTGGAACAGGTTGGACACATGCCACAACTCATCAATCTGAGCTTTCAGCTTGGCTCCAACTTTCTCCGGTGCATGGCCCAGGCTAGTTACAGCGAGTCCGCACATGAAATCGAGATAACGGTTGCCCTGGTCATCCCACAACCAGCTGCCTTTACCTTTGACCAGACTGATTGGATAACGTGCATACGTTTGGAAAAGCGAGCTTTCCGTCTGTGCCGCTGCACCTGTTGCTGTTGCGCCCGCTACCGCTGTGCCAGAACCTGGCTGTTCGTTGCCTTTTGCCATGACCCTATCACTCCTTATTGGTTGGTACACGCCTAAGGTGAATAAACATAACACTAGACCACTTCGATTGCAGTCCATCTTCCGAACGTATGCATACTTCCACTTCGATGACAGAACAACCTTCTGATCGCTGTTATCCCCGGATTTCTTTGATAAATTTTCTGAAGGTTGAAATCCGGGGATAAAGGCGCACGCTTCGCTTCTTCAGGTTATTTCTGTCCTCTCCGTTCTTGCGTCTTTTCTTCAGATTGGCTCTGCACTCTTCCGTTATCGCGTTATGCCCATTCACAAAAAAATCGTGCACATATTTTTTTATTTAAATAAGACTATTAAGACCCTAGCGTATCAAGCAAATTATTGCATACGGATGATTCTTGTTCCGATGATTTCTCCGCTGAGCACTCGGCTCAGGATTTGGGGTTCGCTGCCGTCTACGATGACGACCTCACGTACTTGGCCATGAATACATGCAATTGCTGCACGTACTTTGGGAATCATACCGCCATAGATTTCTCCGGTCTGGATCATGTCCTCAATCTCTTGTACAGATACGGATGGCAGTACTTTTTTCTCGCCGCCTACGTTCTTCATGATGCCTGGAACGTCGGTCACGACAATCATCCGACTTACGCCGAGATGAGACGCCACTGCACCGGCAGCTGTATCTGCATTTATGTTATAGCGTTGTCCAGTTGCATCTACGCCAACTGGTGCGATAACTGGCATGTATCCCATGTTCACGATGCCTTGGATAATCTCTGCGTTCACACCAGTGACATCGCCTACCCAACCGATCTCTGCGTGGTTTGTAACAGGTTTAGCCTGAATCAGACCACCGTCCACGCCAGACAAGCCTAGTGCACGACCGCCCACACGCTGAATCAGGCGCACGATCTGCTTGTTGATACTGCCTGCAAGCACCATCTCCACTACGTCCAGCACAGGTTCAGTCGTTTTGCGTAGGCCATTAACGAATTCGGTTTCGATACTAAGCTTCGCCAGGTTATCCGAGATCGCAGGACCTCCACCATGCACGATTACCGGTTGCGTGCCCTGAGACTGCAAATCACGCAGATCCGCAAAGAAAGACTCGGGCAATGCTGCCAGCGTGCTGCCTCCACATTTCATGACAAACATCTGTTTCTCTGTGCTCGCTTCCGTTGCGGTACTCTCGTTTGGCATTGTTGAATTCATGAGGGCAAGCTCCTATCATAGTAAAAATTATATTCAAAAAAATATAACACTTTTATAAGGTCATAAAGGCTGGTAGGAGTCCATTCCGAATTCGGATTGTTCTTTCGATCGCTGTTGTCTCTAGGTTTCTTGAATTATCCCTATATAGGGGAACACCCGGAGACAAAGGCGACCGCTCCGCTTCTGCAGAATCAATTCCGTCTTCTCCATTACTATCGCTATATGTCCAACACCAAACAACAAGTTTAAATTTCATTGATAATTTTTGAAACATCTCACGAAACAGCTTCACAATAGAAGACAGCTGTTTCGTAAAACCTTTACCCCAAAGGTTTATTACGTGCGGTATGCGGCGTTAATTCGGACGTAGTCATACGTCAGGTCGCAGCCCCAGGCTGTAGCCGTCCCTTCGCCGTGGTGCAGATCCACCACAATGCGAACTGTATCAGTCTGCAAATAGGCCAAGGCCGCTTCTTCGTCAAACACGACCGGGCGGGACTGTGCGAGTACGGAGATATCTCCCAAACGAATATCTACCGTATCCGGGTTCACCGGCTGTCCTGCACGCCCTACGGCTGCAATAATCCGTCCCCAGTTGGCGTCAGCGCCGAACATGGCTGATTTCACCAGACTGGACCCGATGACGGTTTTGGCAATTGCTTGCGCGGATTCATCACTTACCGCACCTGTAACTTCTACCTCGACCAGTTTGGTTGCTCCTTCACCATCGCGAGCAATGGCTTTGGCCAGCACTTGGCATACATAGGTGAATCCAGCTGCAAAAGCGTCCCAATCCGGGTGCTCCATCGTCAGCTCTTCATTGCCTGCATAACCACTGGACATCGCTACCAGCATGTCGTTTGTACTTGTATCCCCATCAACGGTAATCATGTTAAATGTATGATTGGTTGCCTGGCGCAGCAAGCGCTGCAACGCTTCTGCACCAATGACCGCGTCAGAGGTCATGAAAGCGAGCATTGTCGCCATATTCGGATGAATCATACCCGAGCCTTTGGCGGCTCCCGCAATCGTAACCGTCTTACCGTTAACTATAACGGAGACGCAAGCTTCCTTTTTTACCAAATCGGTTGTCAGAATCGCTTGTGAAAATTGCTCCGCCTCATTCGACTCCTTGCCCATATGCGCTGGAAGACCAGTAATGCCTGAATGTACAGCATCCATTTTGAGCAATTCACCAATGACACCTGTGGATGCCACAGCCACGTCTTCTTCTGCCACACCCAACTCACGAGCAGCCGCCGAACGCATCGCATAAGCATCTTCTTCCCCTTGTTGCCCTGTACATGCATTGGCATTACCACTGTTAACGATAACAGCCTGAAGGCGTCCGTTGCTCAAGCTTTCGCGCGTTACTTTGAGTGGTGCCGCCTGAAACACGTTCGTCGTGTATACAGCAGCAGCTGTAGCCGGTACATCACAACGGATCGCTCCAATGTCATTACGAGATGTCTTTTTCAATCCGCAGTGAAGTCCACCAGCAGTGAATCCCCCAGGGGTTACAATTGTTCCGTTCTCAACCACGGTAAAAGTCTGTTGCTCCACATTCGTTCCCATATCATATCCCCCGTATGCGTTCAGCTATATGCTGATGATCCGCCTGCTTAACCCGATCCGTTCTCCCTAAGTGACTCCGAGAAAGCACTTTACACCGAATGTCCCAGTGCTCCTCCTGAATTCCAATCCCTTATGGATATACCGGTGTCATGTTCAGCCCGAGGTTCTCCTCCCATCCCATCATCAGGTTCATATTTTGAATCGCTTGCCCGGAAGCACCCTTCACCAGGTTGTCGATGACCGAAATAATCGTTAAACGCCCTGTGCGAGAATCCACCGCAAATCCGATATCACAATAGTTGGATCCGTACACTTCCTTGGTCGAAGGCCAGATGCCCGGTTCACGTACACGTACAAAAGGTCGGTTCTCATAATATTTGCGGTACAAATCCACGATCTCCCGGTCGCTGTGTTCCCCAACGAGGTTTGCATACATCGTACTCATAATTCCACGTGTCATTGGCACCAGATGTGTTGTAAAGGTAACCGTTACAGGCGTTCCCGTTATACTGCCAAGCACTTGTTCGATCTCGGGAATATGTTGATGTTTATTCAGTTTGTAGGCTTTGAGATTCTCATTCATCTCTGCATAATGATTTGTCAGACTTGTTCCACGTCCCGCTCCGGATACGCCTGATTTAGCATCAATTATAATAGTAGAAGGATCAATCCAGCCTGCCTCTACAGCAGGGATCAGTCCAAGAAGTGTAGCCGTTGGATAACAACCTGGGTTGGATATAAAATTCTGTCCCTTCACTTCTTCGCCATACACCTCAGCCATGCCGTATACTGCTTGTTCCAGCAAATCAGCTGAAGGCGCCGGATGTTTGTACCACTCTTCGTACACTGTTCCATCCTTAAGTCTGAAATCGCCAGACAGGTCAATCACCTTAAGTCCTGCTGCCAGCAGGCTTGGTACGAGCTTAGCACTTACGCCGGACGGGGTCGCTGTGAATACCAGATCCGCACGACTCGCAATTTCAGCCGGATCTACACCGTCGAGTGGCCTGTGAATCACGCCCGTCAAATGCGGAAATCCATCTGCGATGGACTCACCACTGCTCGATGATGAGATCACCGATGTGATTTCAACCAGCGGATGGTTCTGGAAAAAACGAATCAGCTCCACCCCGCCGTAGCCGGTGGAACCGACGATTGCTACTTTTAATTTGTTATTCACTCTCGCTCCCCCAATCTCGATGTATGCGCTACTTGTGCTATGTCCTTGTCTGAAGGATACTTGAACACAGCAATTCCGTCGCTTATATGCATATTTGTGTATTATTATACGACTCTGGTTATATAAATACAACACTCTATCATCAATTTCACATGGATTTCCATCCAATCCGAACATATCTTTTTTTCTCATCCGGGACGAATAGGTATACATCTGTTAAAATACGTATTAGTAGGAAACATTACAATCAGGGTCTCATTCATAACTAACCTGCTACCAAGGACATATGAATAGATTCATGATGGTCATTATGAGACGTGGGGGACTATAGTGCATATCGAATCCATTTTACTTATTGTACTCCTTGGCCTGAATATTATTTTTGCGGCAGCAGTCGTTTTCTTCGAACGGAAGGATGCCAGCGCTTCATGGGCTTGGCTGCTCGTCTTGAACTTTATTCCGGTGTTTGGGTTTGTACTTTATCTTTTAACCGGTCAGAACCTGACCCGATACCGGCTTTTCCAGTGGAAGGAACGTAAGAAGCTCGGGCTAGAGGAACGTATTGAAGCCCAGCTCACGCAGTTGCACGATAACCGCACACCTTTCCGCAACCAAGCAACCGAGACTAGCCAGGACATGATCTATATGAACCTGAAGCAGAACGGTGCTCTGGTGACGGAAGATAATGCGGTCGAGATCATTACGGATGGAACAGATAAATTCCAGCGGCTCTTGGATGACATCGAAGCGGCTCAGGATCATGTGCACGTACAATACTACATTTATAGAGGCGACCGTCTGGGCAAAAGAATTCGAGATGCACTCATCCGCAAAGCGCGGGAAGGCATCAAAGTTCGTTTGCTGTATGACGCGCTCGGATCACGGCGGGTATCAAAACGTTTTTTCAAAGAATTGCGCGAAGCAGGCGGTTTGGTTGAAGTCTTTTTCCCCTCCAAATTCAGTCTGATCAACTTGCGTATGAACTACCGGAACCACCGTAAGATTGTCATCATTGATGGTAACCTGGGGTACACAGGCGGGTTTAACGTTGGAGATGAGTATCTTGGCTTGAACTCCAAATTCGGTTACTGGCGTGACACACATCTGCGTATTCAGGGGAATGCCGTTCATGCGCTGCAGACCCGTTTTCTCCTAGATTGGAATGAAGCGTCCAAGCAACACGACACACCTTATGTTCCGGCGCATTTCCCTCATATTGAGGGCACAGGAAAGATTGCCATGCAGATTGTCTCCAGTGGACCTGATGCAGAGACCGAGCATATCAAGAACAGTTACCTTAAGATGATTAACGGGGCCAAACATTCGATTCTGATTCAAACTCCTTATTTTATCCCGGATGCCAGTGTATTCGAAGCTATTCGTCTCGCGTGTCTGTCCGGCATTGATGTTCGCATCATGATTCCAAATAAACCCGACCATGCCTTTGTATATTGGGCTACGTTATCTTATATTGGTGAGTTGTTGAAAGTGGGCGCCAAAGTATTTATATATGATAATGGCTTCATTCATGCCAAAACACTTATCATTGACAGTTTGGTTGCATCCGTGGGAACCGCCAATATTGACTACCGCAGTTTCCGGTTAAACTTTGAGGTTAACGCCTTTATGTATGATGAAGCGATTGCGACAGCACTTGTACAAACCTTTGAGCACGACCTGCATGTATCGCGGGAAATGACGCTCGATGAATACCAAAAACGCAGTTTCATTATCCGCTTCAAAGAAGCCATTTCCCGTCTGCTATCTCCGATTTTGTAGCGGTCAATATTTATAGTAAAAAAACAGGCACATCCTCTCCCGTCATTTCGGAGAAAAGATGTACCTGTTTTTTTCTTGTCTTGAACTTCCAAACGTATGAGCCTACGGGCTCAATCACTAGTTTTCAACCCTTTCACACATGTTCTCCCCGCTTAAAACCTTCGCCAAGCACTTCGTGCGCGTTACTGATAATGACAAAAGCTCCCGGGTCCACAGACCGGATCAATGCCTTGAGTCTTGGCACTTCATTTTGCCCAACCACTACCATCAGTACGGTTCGTTGGTCGTCGGTGTAACCGCCTTTTGCCTCCAGCTTTGTTAATCCGCGATCCAAGTCATCCAGAATCACTTTGCTAATCGCTTCGGTCTGGTTGGAGATAATATAAGCCACCTTTGAAAAGCCCAGCCCCATCTCAACAGCATCGATCACTTTACCAGTAACATACAACCCAATCAGCGCATAGAGGGACTGCTCCAACGACAATACAAAAGCAGCCATAATAATAACCGTAGCATCCATGATGACTACACACAGCGAGTAACTCAATCCACTGTATTTCTGTACGATTCTGGCAAGAATGCTCATGCCACCTGTTGATCCTCTACCTCGGTATACAATTCCAATCCCTAAACCAACACCAATCCCACCATACAGTGAACCAAGTAGCGGATTCGTTGTTGGAATGGTCCAATCCTTCGTGAGATAAACTAACAGTGGCAGGACAATACTGCCCAATACCGAGCGAACACCATACTGCTTGCCAATGAGCAGGAAACCCGCAATCAAAAGTGGGATATTAATTGCCCATTGGGTATATGCCGGCTCCCAATTAAGCCATTCCTTGCCCAGAATTGATAACCCGGACACCCCACCCGAAGCGATCTGATTTGGTAATAAAAATAAATTAAAGGCCACTGCAATTAAAAACGAACCTACAATGATAGATACCGTATCCACGACGTTTCTCCATGGACCATTGAGTGGAATGAGGCTAGTTATCCTCTTTTTGCGATTATTGTGAAGTTGTGATCGTTGTTGCATGTTCTCGCGCTCTCCTTTTATGTGACTGATCAGTTGTTCGCTCATTTTTTCTATCCTATAAAATTATTCAAAAAAAAGCTCCCGTATACACCAGCATACGCCTACACGTATGGGTCCATACAGGAACTTATATTAATCGGTTTCTACTTTAATCTGGCTACGCAAATAACCATCGATGAATGCATCGAGGTCGCCGTCCATTACTGCCCCTGTATTTCCAGTCTCTACGCTTGTACGGTGATCCTTTACCATACTATAGGGATGGAACACATAGGAGCGAATCTGGCTACCCCATGAAATATCCGACTGATCTCCTCGGATTTCATCCAGCTGTTGTTTTTGCTCTTCAATTTTACGCTCATACAATTTCGAACGAAGCATCTTCATCGCCCGCTCACGGTTCTTGATCTGTGAACGTTCATTCTGACACGTTACAACTACACCTGTCGGAAGGTGGGTAATCCGCACGGCTGAGTCGGTGGTATTGATATGCTGTCCACCCGCGCCACTCGCACGGTAGGTATCAATCTTGAGATCCTCTGTTCGAATGTCCAATTCAATCGTATCATCAATCTCAGGAACCACATCACATGATACGAAGGACGTATGTCTACGGCCCGATGAGTCAAAAGGAGAGATCCGCACCAGTCGGTGTACACCCTTCTCGGCTTTCAGATAACCATAAGCATTGTGCCCCTTGATCGATAGCGTGACGCTCTTGATCCCCGCCTCATCTCCTGGCAGATAATCCAGCACCTCAACCTTGAAGCCACGCTTCTCGGACCAACGTGTGTACATCCGCAGTAACATTTGTCCCCAGTCCTGTGACTCGGTACCACCTGCGCCCGGATGAAGCTCTAGAATGGCATCCATCTTATCATACGGCTGGTTCAGGAGCAGCTGAAGTTCGAACTCTGCCACCTTGCTCACGATCGCTGTGACGCTTCTACCGATCTCTGCAGCGAGGTCTTCGTCGCCTTCCTCGTCAGCCAGTTCTACCATCATCACCGCATCATCATAATCCTGTTGGAGTTTGGTGTATTGATCCACAGATCCCTTCACCGCATTTAGCTCAGCGATTACGGATTGCGCCTTGTCACTGTCATCCCAGAAATCGGGGGCAGACATCTTCACTTCGAAGTTGCCAATCATCTCTTGCTTCAGATCTAAGTCAAAGAGACCCCCTAAGGTTGGTTAGTTTCTTGCCTATTTCACGCAGGTCATGCTTCACGTTTGGATCGATCATGTGCAATTCCTCTTTTCATTAAGATAAGCTCCCCGCATCCAGGGCATTCCTCCAGATCAAGTATCCGATGCGTTACCCTGGTGTTGAGACTACTGTTGTATCAGTATATCTCTTCCCCGTGATCATGGTCATATTATTATAACTATGCACCATTAATCGGTTTTGCATCCTTCACTTCATCCTATGGAATACCCGGCTGCAAGGAGCCATTCATGTCATGCTATCTAAGTTGACCTCATTCATGTTACACCTGTTACTCCGATTACAGCAGCATCTTCTGATCGCTCTTATCCCCAGATTTTCTTGATTCCCTCTTACAAGGGAAAAATCCGGGGATAAAGGCGAACGCTCCGCTTCTTCAGATTGCTTCTGCACTCTCCATTATGGTGTAAAATCAAGGTTCAACTTATTACACTATAGTGTATATAAAAACCATCGCTCTACTCTTGACCGTGGCAGTGTTTGAATTTCTTGCCACTACCGCATGGACATGGATCGTTACGTCCGATTTGGTCAGAAACCTTTACTGGACGTTTCTCAGCAGGTTCACCACTTGTCGAGATCTGACTTTCCTCAACAACCGCTTGACGCTCCTGATTGCTCTCGATCTGTGCTCTCATCACATAAGTCGCTACTTCTTCTTGAATCGAAGCGATCATTTGATGGAACATCTCGAAGCCTTCGAACTGGTACTCACGCAGTGGATCTGTACCGCCGTAGGCACGAAGGTGGATACCTTGACGCAATTGATCCATTGCATCAATATGATCCATCCACTTGCTGTCTACTGCACGGAGCACAACCACTTTCTCGAACTCACGAACCATCTCTTCGCCAATTCGCTCTTCACGTGCATTGTACTTGTTCTGAACTTTCGTGAACAGGAACTCGATGATCTCTTCTGCTTCCTTACCCCACAGATCATCTTTAGTTATGGAACCATCGTCCAGCAATTTGCTGTTCATGTAATCAGCAACTTCCTGCAGCTCCCAGTTCTCTGGAATATCATCACTGCAATGTGCTTCAACGATACGTTCAATGGAAGGTTTGATCATATCCATAACGATTTGTTTGATATTTTCGGACTCCAGTACCTCACGGCGCTGTTTATATATAATTTCACGTTGTTGGTTCATAACATCATCATATTGCAGAACGACTTTACGCACGTCAAAGTTGTTACCTTCAACACGCTTCTGCGCTGATTCTACTGCACGGGTAATCATCCGGCTCTCGATCGGTTGGTCTTCTTCAAAACCAAGGCGCTCCATCATGTTCAATACATTGTCTGCACCGAAACGTCTCATCAATTCATCGCCCAGTGACAGGTAGAATTGTGTTGAACCCGGGTCACCTTGACGTCCCGCACGACCACGCAGCTGATTATCAATCCGGCGTGATTCGTGACGCTCAGTACCGATGATATGAAGGCCGCCTACTTCAGCTACACCTTCACCCAAGATAATGTCCGTACCCCGTCCAGCCATGTTGGTTGCAATCGTTACTGCACCCGCTTGTCCAGCTCCTGTGATGATCTCTGCTTCTTCCGCGTGGTACTTGGCGTTCAGTACCTGGTGTTTGACACCACGGCGCTTAAGCATGTCAGACAGGCGTTCAGAGTTCTCAATGGACACTGTACCTACCAGAATCGGCTGATTCTTGCTGTGACGCGCCACGATCTCTTCTACAACGGCATTGAACTTGCCATCGATGCTCTTGTACACGACATCTGCCATGTCATCCCGTTTGTTTGGGCGGTTGGTTGGAATTTGCAGTACTTCGAGACCGTAGATTTTTTTAAACTCTTCTTCCTCGGTTTTCGCTGTACCCGTCATACCCGCAAGTTTACGGTACATCCGGAAATAGTTCTGGAAGGTAATCGTAGCAAGCGTCATGCTCTCGTTTTGTACTTCAATGCCTTCTTTGGCTTCAATCGCCTGGTGCAATCCATCACTGTAACGACGTCCAGACATCAGACGACCTGTGAATTCATCGACGATCATGACTTCCTCATCACTGACCACATAATCCACGTCACGACGCATGATTGCATTAGCTTTCAAGCCCTGTACAATGTGATGGTTGAGAGTTACATTGGCATGATCATACAAGTTCTCGATACCAAATGCTTTCTCTGCTTTTGCCACGCCCGCCTCAGTCAACGCTACGGATTTCACCTTAATGTCTACCGTAAAGTCTTCTTCCGGCACCAAACGTTTCACAAAACGATCTGCTGCATAGTACATATCCGTCGACTTCTGAGCTTGTCCAGAGATAATGAGTGGCGTACGCGCCTCATCGACCAAGATGGAGTCTACTTCATCAATGATACAGAAGAACAATGGACGTTGTACCATTTGCTCTTTGTAAAGCACCATGTTGTCACGCAGATAGTCAAAACCAAACTCATTGTTCGTTCCGTACGTAATATCACATGCATATGCATGTTGTTTCAACGCATGGTCCATACCGCTGAGGTTAACCCCAACCGTCATGCCCATGAACTCATAGATTTGTCCCATTTCCTGGCTATCCCGTTGTGCCAAATAGTCATTGACTGTGACCACGTGTACACCTTTGGACATTAACGCGTTCAGATATACCGGAAGTGTTCCTACCAGCGTTTTACCTTCACCCGTTTTCATCTCGGAAATACGGCCTTCATGCAGAGCGATACCGCCCAGCATCTGTACATCGTAGTGACGTTTGCCCAGTACACGACGTGATGCCTCACGTACAGTTGCAAATGCCTCTGGAAGAAGCTCATCTGTTGTTTCTCCCTTTTCAATACGAGCACGGTATTCGTCCGTTTTACCTTTCAGTTGTTCATCAGACAACGCCTGAAATTGTGGTTCCAGTTTATTGATCACATCGACCGTCTTCATCAGACGTTTAACATCACGTTCATTCATGTCGCCGAAGATCTTTTTGACAAGTCCTAGCATGGTATACCCCTTTCGTGCAAAACAGAATAGACCCCCTGTTGCCGCCACGCGACACCATCGGATGGATGTTGCATCCACTTGCCCGGGGGTGACAAACAATATAAAAAGTAATATGGATGAATCAACTCCAGGCTTGCCAAGGGTTCCTCATGAAGCTGATTCGGTATTCAAACGGATTCGGTTATTAAAAAGTAGCCGAAGCCCGAGCCTTGCGAATCATGTTCATGGTGCTGTGCCTGTCATTGATTATGATTAGCGATCATTCGTTGACAATTCCTCATCAGGACAATGATTCTCTTTGCATAAATTGTAACAGTTTGTAAGAGCCGCCGCAACACGCCACGGCACACTTCTTTGAACTTCTGAGACATATCAAACCGAGTTTAAGTGCAAAAAATCATAGTCGTTAGCGGAAGCGTCCGATTGTCATGTTTCGTTTTGCAGGATAGACAGCTCTGTCAACGAATTTTGATGGTAAATTTGGATGGAAATCTCAATATCCAGTTCTCGAATGTAGGTATACGAATATTTTCGTAAGCATCGGAATCTGGTGATAAACTTGTACCAATTATGATTATTCTTACTATCTATTAGACGCAGCAGCATAGGGAATAGTTTCACCATTTTATTTCCAAAGGTGATTTCCCAGCTTCTCTACGCACAAAAGAGCCCCATCCCCTAAGGGATGGAAGCTCTTGTTAAGTCCAATCCAGGAAACTACAGTCCCTGTCTTCATTATTATTAGATATTCATACGCATGTCCGTTCCGATGATCCTGTACGTTAAGATTAACCTTGTTCGATCAATCCGTACTTACCATCGTTCCGTTTGTAAACAACGCTAACTTCTTCACTGTCAATGTTGGAGAATACAAAGAAATTGTGACCAACCATGTTCATTTGGAGGATGGCCTCTTCCACGTCCATTGGTTTCAACATAAAGCGTTTCGTCCGTACGACTTCAAAATCATCGTCATCCGTGTCCGTATCCAGTTCAGCTGTAGTAGCTACAGTACCTGTTGGATCTTCAACGAAGAGTGTTTTCAGGCTACCTTCCTGGCGGAACTTACGGTTAATTTTTGTTTTGTGTTTGCGGATCTGACGTTCCAGCTTGTCCACCACGGAGTCAATGGATGCGTACATATCGTCGCTCTCATCCTCGGCGCGGAGCACAATGCCTTTCAAAGGGATCGTCACCTCTACCGTATGCAAACCTCTCGTCGTGCTCAATGTAACAGCACCGTCAGAGTTAAGGGGTGCATCGAAATACTTCTCGAGTCTACTCAACTTTTTGTCGACATAATCCTTCAAAGCATCAGTAACCTCGATTTGTTGACCTCGAATACTTAAATTCATAGGGCACTCCTCCTTTTTCCTTTGCCACTTCATTATAACACGAATGTAAGCGCCATGTAAAAACTCCCGGTGACCGAATAATGACATCTGTTCAAGCCACATCTGCCAACGTAGGCATAACGCCATATTTCGCGATATTTCATCATATTCAGCCATAATCGAATATTTACTTGGTATGAATTATTAGGCGCTTGATGATGTATTTAACCGTTTTTGGGCCAGCTCAATCTAATATGTAAAATGAACTTCAATCTATCTATTGAATCTATTAAATTCAATAGAAAAATGTTACTCGGATGATTCTCAAATCTCTAATCTATTGAAACAAAAAAAGACCCCGGAAAGTACCGGAGTCTGATGCTAGCGATAATTCAATTTGGTAACCATCTAACCATATATGTAGGTCGGATTGTCCGGATGATTATAATTTGATTACGTTAGCTGCTTGCGGTCCACGCGCGCCTTCGACGATGTCGAATTCTACGGATTGACCTTCTTCCAAAGTTTTGAATCCTTCGGATTGAATTGCGGAGAAATGTACGAATACGTCGCCGCCGTCTTCAGTCTCAATGAAACCGTAACCTTTTTCTGCGTTGAACCATTTTACTTTACCTTGCATGCACTAACATTCCCTTCGTCATCAAATGAAGTGAAGCTTTCGGCCTTAACCTCTGCCCACAATTCAGATAATACCATCCAAAGTTATCCATTGTCAATTGGAAACGTAAATGTTTTCTTGGAATTTTTTGTAGATTAATTGGGGATTTTGGGGAATGGTTAGATCTCTAAAATGTTAGGTTTGGAGAATCATTCACGAACCTTTCACAGAGAAACTGTCGTACTCGGTTTGAAAACCCGTCATCTTTTTAATTTGATCTATAACCAAGTATTGATTTTCCTCTCCCATATTGGTATCAGAAGGCAGACAAATCCCATGGTTAAATAACATTTTACTCACATCTTCATTATCGTAATGACAGTAATAATCGGTCCCCTCAAAAATCGGCTGCAGATGAAGTGGCTTCCACACAGGACGGGACTCAATATTGTTTTCTTCCAAATGATTAATGATTGATTCAATATTATCGTTTTGTTTATCGTTATAGACCAAAGCTGTTGTTAACCAACGCGTTGAATTTCCATAACTAGCTTCTGGCATAAAATTAAAACTACCACTATCAGAGAGACTTCTAAAGTATCGGTCAAAAATCGTTCTTTTCTGTTCAATTCGCTGGTTTAGTACTTGAAGCTGGCCACGTCCAATACCTGCGAGCACATTGCTCAACCGATAATTGTAACCAATCTGACTATGTTGATAATGCTTAGCTATGTCCCTTGCTTGAGTAGCATAATATTTTGCTTTATTCAAGCTCTCAACATCATCTGAAACAAGCATTCCACCACCTGAGGTGGTTATGATTTTATTACCGTTAAACGAGTACACGCCAAACTTACCAATCGTTCCGCTCATTCGCCCCTTATATGTAGCTCCAAGCGATTCAGCAGCATCTTCAATAATAGGCACACCGTACCCATCGCATATTTTTTTTAGTGAATCGTAGTCTGCGCTTTGCCCATACAAGTTCACTATAATGACCGCTCTTGGTTTTTGACCTTTATCTGCATAAACCTTCATGGCACGCTCCAGAGCCAGTGGAGACATATTCCAGCTACCAGGTTCAGAATCAATAAATACAGGCGTTGCTTTCTGGTATAAGATTGGATTGGCACTGGCAACAAAGGTCAAAGAAGAACAAAAAACAATGTCTCCTGCTTGTACATTAAGCAGAACTAAAGCCAAGTGGATAGCAGCTGTTCCGGAACTTAAAGCAACGGCTCCTGCACTACCAACATAATCAGCCAGTTCCTGTTCAAAAGCATCTACGTTGGGTCCGAGCGGTGCAACCCAGTTACTCGTAAATGCTTCATTGATATATCGTTGTTCCAACCCGCTCATATGGGGAGAGGCCAAATAAATACGATTACGCTCTGACATGTGCTTTTCATCCCTTGCTTTTGAAATATTTATTGATTTTCGCTGGGCACCCTACAGCCAATACTTGCTCAGGAAGACTTTGAATAACAGCAGCTCCTGCACCCACAATAGTCCCTCTACCAACCTTAACTTGTGGAACTATACTCGCACCAACCCCAACATGAGCAGAATAACCGATCTCCACACCACCAGCCAGATGAACACCAGGTGACAAGTGGACGAAATCACCTATAAGACAATCGTGATCAACCGTAGCAGCCGTATTCACAATAACATGTCTACCTATGTGAGCATCAGCATTAATTACTGTATTAGCCATAATAACGGCTCCATCGCCTATGACAACATTAGATCCTATAATCGCAGTTGAGTGTATCGCTTTTCCAAATTGAACATTGCTCTGTTCAAAAATGTTAGCTAGTTTGACTCTTGTAGCATTATGCCCAATTGCTATGATATAGAGGCTTTGTGGATACTTAAGGTTAATCTTTTCTAGCCGGTCTAATCCACCGAGCAACGGGATTCCCCTCCAATCAGTCCCTCTCATATGATCATCCATAACTCCAATGATTTTTTCACCACATGAATGTAGGTTATCCAACACTACCTTTCCGTGACCACCCGCACCAAAGATAATATAGCCCAGAAAAAGACCTCCTTATTCATGCTAAAATACAAATACCACGGAGTGCCATTCACAATTAATACGTAATTGTTTTCTGAATCAGTTGTTCAGACCAACTAATATTCTTGAGAATATTGACGATGAGACTGCTTGTATTCTCTTTAGCATATACATTTTTTGTTTCAGAGATATCCTTCTGAAAGTCTGGTGATATTGCTTTTTCCAGTGCCATTTGAAGCTCAATATCGTCCTCTTGAATGTCAATCACGTTAGAAGAACGTTCTCTGTGCCCTTGTCGAACACCAATGTTAATAACTGGTTTATTAAATGAGGCGGCTTCAATGATTCCTGAGGATGAGTTCCCTACTAAAATCTCTGCATGCTTCAGCATCACCAGATAATCCAACGGCTCAAAATTGGTTATAAGATGCACACCAAGATTTCCAACAAACTGATTATAAATATCAACTAGTGCATCTGATCCTGCATCTGAGTTGGGCATAATACATATAATCTCGTATCCCTGGTTCAACAACACCTGCAGCATCCTAGCCAACATCTGCAAATTTGTTGATTGGGTAGTGACAGGATGATATGCAAATAAAACATATTTACTTTTTAGGTGAATATTGTATTTATTTGCGGTTTGCTCATAGTTAGGAAGTACAGTATTCATTATCGTTTCGATTCTGGGGGCGCCTACGACTTGAATTCTCCATGGATCCTCACCGAGTCTAATTAATCTTTCTTCACTCTTTTCGGTAGCGACCAGATGTATATGTGCCAATTTACTGATCGCGTGGCGAACGGATTCATCAATAGTGCCTGTCACTTCCCCCCCGTGCAGGTGGACGAGGGGAATATTAGTATGAGAAGCCACGATAGCTGCTGCAAGCATTTCTCCCCGATCTCCCAGCACTACAACCACATCTGGCTGAATGGTTTCCAACGCTTGAGTCATTCCGATAATAGCCAATCCTATAGAACGAGACATGTTGGCATGTGAGGAGCCTTGCAGCAGACAATCCACCTGTGCTGAGATTTGAAATCCATCTTGTCTTATCTGTTCCACGGTATTACCAAACTGTGGAGACAAATGCATGCCCGTTACTAAAAGATGCAGATCAAGGGTTTCTTCTGCATTAATCGCTTTTAAAACAGGATAATAAATGCCATAGTCGGCTCGAGTTCCGGTAACCACTACAATTTTTTTCATCGAAAATCTTCCCATGATAATAATTGATCTTCAACAATATCCTTGGTGAGTTTCTTACCAATAAATTCAGTATAAAATTTAGGTTCAATTCCTGTTCCAGGACGCTTAATATGAATATCTTTTTCTTGAAGTGTATCACCAGCTTGTAATGATCGGCCTGCAACAAGACTTTTCCTTGCAACTGCCTTAGTGTTTTCTTCAGATGGCATACAACGCTTAATTCCATTACCCAGTACCTTTTCCACTCTTCGAATGGCCTCGATCATAGTAGAGAACTCTGATGGTTCCAAAGATGCTAGGTGATCCGGGCCAGGAAGGCTACGATCCAATGTAAAGTGCTTTTCTATAATCTTTGCACCCATTGCTACAGCAGCAACAGCCACTTCAATACCATCTGTATGGTCGGAGTAACCAATGATTCTGCCAAATTCATCCGCCATTGCTTTCATTGCAAGTAGGTTAACGTCCTCTAAAGGAGCAGGGTAATCTGATGTACAATGGAGCAAAGAAACATTACTTTTTGTAAAAATTTTTATTGATTCCCTTATCTCATTCATATCAGACATACCAGTAGAAAGTATAATTGGTCGGCCATACTGATTAAGTTGCTGGAGAAAGGGAGTATTATTTAAATCGCCAGAGCTGACTTTAAAAGCATCCACTTCAATAGAATCTAAAAATTGAGCACTTTCCTCATCAAAAGGGGTTGAAAGAAAATCAATTCCTTTCTTGTCACAGTAATTTTTGATATCTATAAATTCGGAATGACTTAACTCCAATTTTTGTAGCATCTCCAATTGGCTGCCTGAAATCCCTGTGTTTTCAGCTTGGTATTCTGCCTTTTGAGCATGCCTAGTTACTAGTTTTTTGCTGTCAAACGTTTGGAACTTAACTGCGTCTGCCCCACATATCGCAGCTTGATCCACACACTGAAGCGCACGTTCCAAAGTTCCGTTGTGATTCACCCCTACTTCTGCAATAATATACACCGAACCAGCGTTAATTTTTGATAAATATTTGCCCATTCATGTATACTTCCTCTCTATCAAATTGATACATCGTTATATGAATTATATTACACTCGATTTTGCATAAGAAATTCTGCCCACTTTAAATCCATTTCATCATCAATATCTACAGATCGTTCTTTTGGCATGACATAGCCGATATTCTTTGGACCTATCATCAAGTTTTCAATCATCAGCAGATCTCTTTTAATTATATATATTGCTCCATTTAACATGTAAAGGTCAGGCAACTCCTGCCTTCTAAGGTTTTCGACTTGATCTTTCAAATAAGGTTGAATTATTCCCTGATTCCATTCCCTTAAAAGATAGGGATGGGTATCGGCTAACGTAACACTTTGTAATGAATCCGCCTTTTGGGTTATAAATAAATTATAGGCCTCACGGATATCGTAATCATTTCGTAACGGAGAGGTAGGCTGAAGCAACATAATATATTGGAAATGAAGATTCAGTTTAAGCTCATAAAAATGAACTGCATGTTGTAAAACATCAATACTCGCTGCTTGGTCAGTAGCCAGCTCCTCCGGACGAAGAAAAGGAACATCAGCCCCAGCCAACTTCGCTATGCTCGCTATTTCATTGTTATCTGTGGATACAACTACTCCATCCATACATCTGCTTTTAAGAGCAGCTTCAATGGTATATTTGATTAACGGATTTCCGCCAAGAATTCTTATATTTTTTCGAAGCAATCCTTTCGATCCCCCCCGTGCAGGGATCACTGCCAGACATTTAGCTGTTTTATTCATAGCACAACTTTTGAGAAACCTAGACCACTAGCTTCAATAAGTTCTCTAATTTCTGCTGTATAAATTTGTTTGGCTGTTTTGGAAGAATATTCTTGATGCTCTGCTTTTCTAAAACCTTCATAGTGATATTCGTTCGCCAGGAATAGAGACGGAATAATAAACATTTGTTCATTCTCTAAAGCTCTTTCCGATTCTTCCAGGGTCATAAGCTCTTCATATAATTTTTCTCCAGGTCGAATACCCGTTTCAATCATCTCACCGGAATAACTTAGAGTTCCCGCTTGTTCATATGAATCAATCAGACACTTTGCCAGATCCGTAATTTTAAGGATTGGCATTTTGAGTACAAATACCTCACCGCCTTGAGAATATTTTGCAGCATCGATGACCAATTGAGCAGCTTGTGGAATGGACATCATAAACCGCGTCATTTCCGCGTGCGTAACCGTTAGAGGTCTACCCTCAACAATCTGATTCCTGAACAAAGGAATCACCGACCCTCTCGAACCCATTACATTTCCAAAACGAACACATGCAAATATGGTTCGTTTGCTACCCTTGTAGAAACTCGCAGCCGAGATCAGTTTTTCAGACAATAGTTTGGTCGCACCCATTGTACTTGTCGGGTTTACAACTTTATCTGTACTTATAGCAATGACCTTCTCAACATTGTGCTCAATAGCTGTTTCGATTATATTTTGTACACCTATAACATTCGTTTTGATGGCTTCCATCGGATTATACTCACAAGAAGGAACATGTTTTAAGGCAGCTGCATGAAAAATAAGATCAACATCTTCCATCGCATACCCAAGCCTTTGTTTATCCCTAATATCACCAATTAAATATCTTATATTATCAAATTCTTTAAGCTCCTGTTGTAAGTCAAATTGCTTACTTTCATCTCTACTGAAAATCCGTATTGCTTTTGGACGATAGGTCAATAAACTCCGCACAATTTCGCTACCTATTGATCCAGTTCCCCCAGTAATTAATATTATTTTGTTATTAAACATACTACATAACCTCCAGTCCATTCACATGCTATTCATCATTTTCTTTTATATTGGTACTAATTTTCCTGAGCTCGTCAATCTTACAAAGTTCCATTATTAAAGATATCTATTTATTTTAGATACATTCAGACTAATTCTTATATATTAAAATGTGGTGAACATTCAATGCCATACACATGAAGCTTTTTTTATTACACCAGCAAAGTGCCCAACTTCGGCCTACAATTCATAAGCTTAAATAATCTACTTTACTATCATATATCGGTTTATAACAAGCTTCAATGAATCCTTAGAGCAAAAAAAACAACTTAGTGTATTGTGGTCAAATCTCCATTTTGTAGACATTGAAAAAGACCTTATTCGTTCGGATATCATAAAGGTAGAGACTTTCCGTTTTAAGATGCGAGAAAGAAGCTCTCCATAGAGGCGTTGCCATAACAATTCCCTCGGCTAGACATGTTGATTTGGACGCCAACCTTTGGCAGAATGCCAGGGTAAGCATGTGACGTGTACTGATCCTCGCGTGAACGATCAGTCCGGTTACGTCTTTTTTGCTTTGCAAATGCTTTGATGAAAGTACGGAGCAATAGTTCATTGTCGCTACGTTTGCCAATTTCGCAGGCCACAATTTCGTCATTTAACAGATCCTTTATGGCTGAAAGGTACACTCAGCGCTCTCCAATCCGATACTGGGTAATGTCGTTTACACATTCTAATTTAGTTTTTTCGTAAAGGTGCCTTGCTTCAACTGGTTTTCTGCTACACGCTGAGCAGGTGCACACGAACTACTGGAGCGTCGTTTACGACGAATTCGGGGGGGGGGATTAAATACCGAACGTTTGCATGATCCGAAGCATCTCTTTGTGGCTCATCCAAATCCCATGGTCCTGCCAAAGGGACAACTGAAGCTGCCGATAGCCATATTTCCCTTCATCTCGCTGATACGTTTGAAGCACCTGTCTCTTCGCCATTACATCGGGATCTATTCGTTTACATTTTAAATAGGCATACACCTCTCTCGGGGACACGCCAAACACGTAGCAGAGTTTCTGTATATCTCCGTAGGTAGCTGCCTTTTCCATGACCTGATTTCTTTCTTTCTTGTTTGCTTCCCCCTTTCAGGTTTACCAGGCACTTTTTTAGCAACCAATTCTCCCGTTTCAGGTTTTGCACATATCGGTCTTGATCCAAGTATTCTTTCCATCGATCTCGCTGGTCCATTAGTCCGAACTCGCCTTGTTCCCGGTATTTTCGCATCCAACGCTTCATTCGCCTGGGGCCATGAATCCACAAATGGTTATTAATTCTAGTTAAGTCCACCCCTCAACAGTATTCAAACGAGTCGTCTCTTTTTAACCTTCTCCAAATACGCTTTGAACTTTTGTCCCTTAATAACGATATAAAAATGCACCCCCTAGAATTTCATCGGTTAAACCATGAGGTTTTCCCAATGTCTATTCTAAGGGGTGCAATCCATATAAACTAAATATTTTTCTCGCTCTCCTCCTATTGGATGAGTGAGACAGAGTAGAATGGTTTAATAGATCAGCTACGCATTGAAAGATTTTATGATTTTTTTCAAAATGCAGCACACAGGTCTAGCTACTCTATGCCCCACAAGGCATGGTATACGCACTTTGTTCGGCACCATATTGATAATCCAATGAGTTTGTTCACAATACGCTAACCACGAACTCGTCGTTTGGATGCTTCACAAGGCTGTCAAGCCCTTTTAAACATACTATTTAATATTGGTCATTCGACAGTGAGTCCTTATTCAATAAAATATACTATATTATCTAAATCACTACAAAACGTATTTTTTTAGTATGCAGTCCCATCTCATCCTTCTCACATATCGGTGTCTATAACGATATGCAAGATTGTCCGCACCTCTTGCATAAATAGCTTAAAATGCGAGAATAACCCTTTTAGATATCTCACATTCCTCTATAATATGCTTTAGTATCTCTTAGTGTCTACAATAATACTGTCCACTGCGTAAGACGTCTCATATGCATTCTTTTGTACTTTAGCGTGCTTGCGTTGAATGAGCCAGTCCTTGGCTTCGATCTTCAAACTGTTCATGCGCATCAGAATGGTTTGATCATTATCCATAATCCTCTTAAGCCTTGCTTGTTGAGATATTGAAGCTTCACGCTGATCCTGCTTTAAAATAGAATCAATAATGTTCTGACGCTTGTCCACAAATAGTTCCAATTCATCTGAACTCACTTCATCAATCTGAAGCATAATATCTTGCGTTAGCTGCTCTAGCTCCTTAATCAAATCATCCATGAACGGCTCCAAGCTCAGATGAGGATACCATTTTGCTTGCCTGAACCCAGGTCTCTTTCAACTCTTTCAAATAACCCAAAGCTTCCTCAGCTGGCTCAGCAACCTTCTTCGTATTAGCATCAATAAGAAGATAATTAATATATTCATACAGAGCATTAAGATTCTCTGCAATATCAGAAGATCGATCCAATGTAACTGATAACTCACTAACAATAGTTTGTGCTTTACCGAGATTCAAACTAACCTTCTGATAATCCTTGGCACCCAATCCATCAATCGCTGTCCGTACAAAACGAATAGCCCCATCATACAACATTATCAACAACTGACCCGGTGAAGAGGTCTGAACGGACGACTGACGATATTGATCATATGGAGACTTAATCATATTTACACCCTTTCAATCTTTAAGTTAACTTAGCTGGAGAAGAAACTGGATAAGCTTGAAGACTGACTTTGATACTTACTCATAGCCGTTTCCATAGCCGTGAATTGTTTGTAGTAACGATTTTCAAGAGCACTCAAGCGTTTTTCCAAGGCTGTGATCTGAGTATTATAGCCTTTAAGCGTTTTACCCATGACGCTCTCTTCCTTGAATAGACTGTTAATATCACCGCTAAATTTAGTTGTACCGGCACGTTCTGCAACTTTGCTCATTGCTGTATCCATCTCTTTATACATCTTGCCAAAAATGGAGCTATCGGCACCAGCACCCGTACCTTGTAATAAATCAGAAACCTGCTGAGGATTATCAAGGATGGCTTTTTTAAACTTATCCTCATCCAAGTATATTTTTCCATTTTCATAATACTTACCGCCTGTTATTCCAATACTACTTAGTTCTCCCATTTTCTCGCCCATAATGTTTCTCAGCGTTGAAGCTAAGTTCGTAAGGATATCATCATTCTTAAGAAGACCACTTTTGGCTTTCTCTTCCCACAACTTAATGTCACTTTCTGACATAGCGCTACGTTGTTCTGTAGTTAACGGTTGGAAACTACGATACTTCTCTTCACTAACCTTGGTGTTTAACAAATCTAGCATTTTATTATAATCTTCTATAAATGACTTAACCGTTGTAAGAGCCTTATCAGGATCATTTTGTGTATTAATTGTAAAAGGTTTATCACCATTCAGTGTAATTGCACCATTATTCTCCGTAAATGAACTTGCAGTTGTTGAAAGCAAATTCATTTGCACTCCATTGTAAGTGATCACATTACTTGTAGGTGGGGGATCTAACTTCATACCATTGATTAGAACAATAGCATCCTTCGCCGCAACTTCAGTGATCACTGCAGTAGAGTTTTGTCCAAATAGATCCATTAGCGAATTATTCCCAGCGCCTGGTGCCTCAACTTTAAGGGTGCCTTTACTGCCCAGATCTTTAGAGGCAATGGTAAACTTTCCTGTAAGTTCATCAAAACTAGCTTTTACGTTTAAGTCTGTTTTACTATTGATTTTTGCAATAATAGAAGAGACTGTGTCCTGCCCCGTAAAAGTCATTTCTACGTCATTAATTTTGACCTTGTATTCTTTTGTATTATCGCTTGTACCTATACTTGTCGTTGGTTGTCCGAATTTTATGCCATTTGCTAATTCAGCTAGCGACTGTCTTGAACTATAACCTTGGCCCTTCCCATCGGTTTCTTGAGCTTTTGCAGTAGCAAGCTGTGCAACCGAGACTTCCATTTTAATACCATTAGCTGCCGCACCTGCTTCTGCTTTAACCGCATCTGTGTTGCCTGTTACAACTGCCTTTTGTGTATTAAGCGCTGTTGACTGTCTGTATGTCTGTTGTAGCTTGGTATTACGGAACTCATACATCTTACTATTTAATTCACGATAACTGTCACGTTGCCATTCCAGTGACGTCTTTTTTTGGTTCAATTTATCTAGCGGGGCCCTTTTGGCTGTCATCATTTCCTTGACCATAAGATCGATGTCCATACCAGAAAATCCGTTAATACGCATAAATTCACTCCTCGCTCGTTAAGTTACTTTGTACCTTTATACTTTCTCGTCGATCAGGATGCCCGCTATCTCCATCATCTTGGCTACCAAATCCAGTGTCTTCTCAGGCGGTATCTCGCGAAGCACTTCTCCCGTTTCCTTGTTTAGCACCTTGACCATGATATCATGTGTCTTCTCGTGGATGCTGATGTCCAGCGTGGTCTCCGGACCTTGTAGTGCTTTCACTGCTCGGTCAATATTACGGATCAGTAGTTCTTCTCCCATAGATAGATTTAATCCCTGCTTTTCTTTACTATAGGCTTCTTTCGCTGTCCTGATGTTTGCTGTGTCGGTTCCCGCTTGAGAAGCGCCTGCCGGGTGCTGCACCTCTATAGCAGGATTACTTGCAGATGAGGCAGCAGATAAGGAAAATTGAATGTTCACCCTTGAACGACCTCCAACTATTTCGCATTTATAGTATATATCGGCGTAGTACCAGGAATTTTTTAGGGTTTGAGGCAAAGTCAAATGAAATGAAGAGAGTCTCCTTGATGACCTACTTTGGAGCTTCCCTAATCCTTACTGAAATGTGGAGTGAAATTTTTGATAAACGAACTTGGTGAATGTCAGTTTAAACAAATAGGCGAAGAATTGGGTTATATAAAAGGCATGGATGAAGGAGCTTGGACAAACGTATGGCAATACGTGGTGGTATAGCCAACCGGACATTACTGATTGTCGCTCGTGGCATATCTTCTAGAACAAAGTATTCAGATTGTTTTAGTGAATTTGCATCATGTCAGCAAGACAAAAAACTTTAGGGCAACTTACAGAGAAAAAGCGACTATAAAGATGCCATGGTCATCTCAGTCCTCGTTCGAAATGAGAAATACTCGGAAGCCACTTTAACTGGATGACTGGTCTTTTCCAGAGTATGTCGATGTCTTTAAGGACTGGGTCGGTAAAGCTTTGCTCATGACGATGAGGGAGATCCCGCTTACGGTTGCTTTTGTTCCGGGCAGTCCTACCGCTAGTGGCTAAGAATGTAGCCTTTAAGTCACTCACAAGCATTATAAGGAGCGAAGCCAAAACCCCATCGTTTTGCATTATTCACAAGTGAACAACGAAGACAACTGAGACGCCGAAGAAATCGTAGCATAACGTTCCATACGGATAACGAACCTTTAAAGGAGCACAGAATCGGCCCCCCCTTAGATGTAGAACGAAGGAATGTAAGGACATAGACCCAGGTTGACATGGGAGGGTAACAGCCAAAGAACGAAATCTGAAGATCCTTCGTGCGATCACAACCACTATCTCACAGTTATGGAACCCGACTATCCTTAACTCTGTTCCCACCTAAACTTTCAAAGAAAATGTTGGTGCAAATCACCACCTCCACCTACACCCTCTTGAATTGCGCAAGGTAAAACACTATGAATCAGCGAGAAAACAAAAGCAAGGTAAAAATCACTCCATAGTGGAAATTATAGTTAACAAATGCGTTGACGTCATTTCCCCGTTAAATGAGAGCCAATAAAACCATCAGCACCCTTTTTTCTTACTGTGCAACAAATATTCGCTCAACGAATTAACCCTATTCCCCCAAACTTTCACCCACTTCTGCTAACAAAGACGTAATTTCATTCAGGGTATACACAGCAATGTCCAAGAAACCGAGATTAATATGCTGAGCTTTAATAACATTATCAGAAATAATGACGCGCTCAATATCATATAAATTCCAAACAGAATTAATCATTGCTGGCTGTAAGCAATGGCGCAGTAACCAATTATCCAGAACGATCTTAAAAAAGTCTTCTGTCCGATCAATCTTCTTTAGCGCTTCCTTTAATTCAGCTTTGGAGAAATTTTTATTTATTTTAAGACGTCTGACCTGTTTTTGCTGTTTTTCAAATTGTAGTTTAATATCTAAAAAATATTTATACTGCTCTCTCATAGCTTGCTTCATTTGCTGTATCTCAAGAGGATAGTTATCAATTTCCTGCAATATTTCCGGTACAGGTTTTATTCTGGAATTGCAATATTTCCGTCCCACTTCTGCTAAACTCAACTGCTGAGCATAGGCAATCTTTGCTCCACCTTCTGTTGCGTTAATCACATCTAGCTTCTTAGTAGCAATTTCTATCTCAAACCAAGTACGGAAAGTATTCCAAGTTTCTGTCGTAGGAACCGTACCTCCATAGTAACCCTCAGTTTCCAACTCATCAATTTTTGAAAACATACTGCTGGTCAGTTCTTTATCATCATAAATAGTTCCTCCTGCATGTGTTTCTCCAACCGATTCTCCATATGCCAGATCTTGTCCCAACAAGATAATGGGTGATGCTCCAATATGCTCAGCAATGCCAAAGGCCACATGAGCACAAGATAGACCAATACTGATAGAACTGTCGCCATTTAGTCCAAGAACATCTTTTAGCCAGATAAATTCGCCTACATTTCCCCGCATAGGTATTATTAGTTCTCCAGGGTGCTCTTCAAAAATCTCAGGATAAAGAACAAGCGGAGCAACTAGTGTGGAATGTACAGGATAAGTCTTACCTTCGTAAAAGTACGTATATGTTTCAATTCCTCGTTCAATAGAACATATAAAGTCGGGAATGATTCCTTCATCGCAAAGACGTTGAGCAATCGTGTCCACAGCAATAATGATTACGTTATCTTTTAAATCATGCAATTGTTCAAGATTTTTATTTAAAGACGGACCAGCAGCAACAACAACAGCTGGTACATCGCGCATTTTGTTCTTAAGTAGAGACACATCCTTAGAACGAGTGAGATGCTTAAGATTCATCATATGATGCTTCAACCCAATCAAACTATCCTCTACAGAGTTGCCATATAACATCGTTTTATAGTTTACAATCTCTTTTATTACTCTTATTATTGCTAAACTTGACTGAATGTCTTGTTCACGATAAAAGTGTGTAAAATAAAATTTTATAGTTTTCATGTAAAAGATAGCATTCATCGATAGAAATTTATCTAGAAATAATGATAAGTTGCTGATCTTATCGGCAAATAAAACGGCTCCAGTTGTTGTATGAAGAAAAGAAAGATCTTTCTGATTCAATGAGTAATTAAATAGTGAACCATTAGGTTCAATAATGACTAATAAAGACTCATTCCCCATCAATTCAATAACCTTATTAATTTCCTCAACAGATTGTATGCCAACAACAAAAATAAGCTCTCTTTTTAATGGATTGGGTCGATTTGAAGCATCGAAATCACTTTTCAAAGTAAAAACTTTATTCCCATCCAAAAATAATTCTTTTCCCTCACTATCCACTTCAACAGAAGATTGTTTTAGTTCATTTTCATCTGGCGCCCCAATCCAATGGTCGGGGTTAGCCGATAGAATTTCAATATTACGATTCAATAAATTCATTATCCTTGTCCCCTTATGCAAATTTCATCTTATATCTGCAATAAAACTATAACAAGAAAGCCCCACCAAGTGGGGCTTTCTCTTTAAATGATTAGGAATGCACTTAAAATAAACTTCTGCTAAAGTTTTAATTATCTCAGCAATTGCAGTACACCTTGAGGTGCCTGATTTGCTTGAGCCAACATTGCTTGAGCTGCTTGAGCCAGGATGTTGTTTTTCGTTTGGCTCATCATTTCTTTCGCCATGTCAACGTCACGGATACGGGACTCAGCAGCTGTCAAGTTCTCGGAAGCAGTTCCCAAGTTGTTAATTGTGTGCTCCAAACGGTTTTGAACAGCACCCAGCTTAGCGCGCTCGCTGGAAACCAAGGAAGTTGCTTTGTCCAAAACTGCAATTGCTTTGGAAGCATCTTCACGAGTGGAAATGTTCAAAGCTGCTTCAGCTTTGATATCGTTAGAACCGTTAGTAACGGCATTATCTTTCGTGAAACCAGCTTGTCCAGCGTTACCTGTGATACCCAGTGCTGATGCACGGACATCGTTAATTTGCAAGGACATGGATTGACCTGTATTTGCACCAATTTGGAACTTAGTTGAGAAGCCCACACCTTGTGCACCAGCACCAACGACTTGATCAATATTACCAATAGTTGCTGCATTGCTAAGTCCTACGCCTGCTGCAGGTGTAGTGCCTAGTTTGATATCTTTTCCTGTTTCCGAGATGAATTGGATTTTGTTATCCTTCGACAAGGAAGCAGTGATCTTGCTATCCAATCCAGCTGATTGCAGAGATGCATTGAGATCTTTAATCAGGCTATCCATAGCAGCTTTAGCTACATTTGCATCAGCATTAGTAGTGTCATAGGTTTTTGGAAGAGTTCCACTGTTAAGGTTGACCGTAACTTCACTTTCAGAACCAACTGTAAATTTCAACGTTGCCCCTACTGCAAAGTTTGCTGCTCCTGCTGTAAGTGAATTACCACCCTCAATTCCAGCACGTTCTACCGTTGATGGATCACCTGTATTAGTAGCAGCCGCAGCTACACCCAGAGCTCCTGCACCAGCAAACTCTATTTTACTTGTGGAACCTGAAGACTTAGCAGTAAATTCAAGTACATTGCCCGCTCCTACTTTGATGTCTACCAATTCAGACAATTTAACTCCACCAGAAGTCACATCATCCAAAGCTGTTTTCAAAGCTTTAGCATTGTCTGCTGCTACAGCACCTGTAGAACCAACGGCTACATCTGAAAGATCAAATGTGATGTCGTCAACAGTAATCTTTGCTCCGGTGAGAGTAATCGCACCCCCGGCATTTGCTACAGAAGCTGTAATTTTAGCGCTTGTGGCTTGTGTCAACTTACCACTGTCTCCAGAACCAATACCACCGTTAAGCAATTTTTGAGTATTGAACTCAGTAGTGTTACCGATACGGTTGATCTCGGAAGTCAGTTGGTTCATTTCGTCTTGCAGAGCTTGACGATCGGAATCAGTGTTTGTTCCGTTAGCGGATTGGTTAGCAATCTCACGTTGACGTTGCAGAATGGAGTGAGTTTCGTTCAAAGCACCCTCAGCTGTTTGGATCAAAGAGATACCATCTTGAGCGTTACGGGAAGCTTGATCCAAACCACGGATTTGGCCGCGCATTTTTTCGGAAATTGCCAGACCTGCAGCATCGTCACCTGCACGGTTGATACGAAGACCGGAAGACAATTTTTCGATGTTTTTATTAGTGTTACCTGTGTTGATGGACAATTGGCGGTGAGTGTTCAACGCTGGTACGTTATGGTTGATAATCATTAGAGTATTTCCTCCCTGAAAATAAATTAGTTCCACATCCATGTGGTAAACGCCGCGACATTAAGGTCGGCCGCCCTGCCGAAGCAGCGTCTAAATTATATATCGACGGAAGGTGAGCAACTGTTTATAGCAAATTGGAATATTTTTAATCTTTTTTATTTTCTGTTTTTCTTAAACGTTCCATAAACGCTTCAATATTGGCTGCGAGAGGTGTAGCAGACTCCCGATTCGCTTCCTGAATGGACGCGTATATCTCCTGCCGAAAAATATCTATATGCTTAGGTGCAGAAATACCAATTCGCACGGTATCCCCCTCTACAGCAAGTACGGTCACCTCAATATGATCCTGAATAACAATGGATTCACCCTTTTTTCGTGATAATACCAGCATGTTAGACTCCACCCTTCACTGAGTTTGCTTCTTCGTCTTCTGACCAGATTAGATGGCGCGTTTCATAGATCGACTGATGGAGTATAACTTGCTTGCCTAGACGCTTTTCCGGATTGAGCACAACAGGTGCAAGAAGGTTCATTGTGGAATGATTCGTCTGGGAATGAATTGTGACCAGCGAGTATACAGATACTTGCTCTACAATCTCCAATTCTTCCTTATCCACTTCGCTTAACTCAAAACTATAATCCGTAACAAACGTAAATGGACTTACCAATAAGAAAGACAAATCCTTTTCTCGAACAGATTGTAAATAACTAAAAGACGTGTCTTCCCATGGGATTAGCGCGAACTCAGTCTCCTCTTCAAATCCAGGTAACCCTTTTGGAAATTGATATATATCTCTCTCCTGAACCTCTACTTCTCCCCACATGCTTGTCTGAATATGAATAATAAACGCCTCCTTGGCGATGAATTTATACAAAAAGAGCCATAGAGGGCTGCGTCCGAGACCGTCTATAGCTCACATTATAACTTATAACTCCATATCTATGGCTGGTGGAGTGTATTGTACTGATGCGTACTGTTTCACATAAATGTCCAGCTTACCTCTCTGATACTCAATCTCTGGCTTATTCACGATAACGTTCATCTCAGAGACCGCGGGATCATAGCTGATATCTGGAGGTCTTGTGTTGATACGAATATCCACATTATCAAAAGAAGCAGGGGTTCTCGTCTCAGGAAAAGGTTGCGGCTTCCAGTCGGTACCCACAATATTAGCAATCGTATTTCCCGGTTTATGAATAGCCGCTAACTGATTACCCTGCTCCACACGCGAAGCTATGTTTTGCAGAAATTTCTGTTGGATCCCCGAATAAATACGAGCGTTCATATCAATCATGTTGCCACCAGTATATGCAGAGAATGCCCTGCTTTGATCAACATTCAGCTCAATTGGATGGCTTTGTACAGTCAGTTTTGCAGGTTTGGTATGAAGTTGAACCTCCGCCTTAGGTTGACGAATGGAGTACTGTCCAGGGTCAGCATCCATGTTTAATATAGATGGAGTAGTTCGAATCTGAACAACAGGAAGAGTGTTCATAACATAACTCCTCCTTATATTATCTCAGGAAGTCCACCAGAGATGGCGAGATGATTTTGGCACCTGCTGAAAGAGAAGCATTATAGATATTTTCTTGAATTTTAGATTGTAAGGATAGCTCTGCGTAATCCGCATCTTCCACCTTGGATTGCAGATCTGTCAGGTTAATACCGAGATCCTCCAAACGACCCATCATCAGGTCAACACGGTTAGTCTTTGCGCCGATTTCAGATCGAATCGACAACATTTTACCCATTCGACTATCGATGTTGTCCAGCTGATCAGATAGCTCTTTCTGATCACCTTCCATCAAAGCTTGCATGATCGTATTCATGATGACAAAAAGATTGTCTTCTTCCGTCTCTGTTCCAAATACTTCATTACCACTCACATTAATAGGCAATTGAACACTTTCACCTACAATGAAGTTAATTTTTCCTTTATCAGTAACAACAGAAGCAGCATTCGTTGTATCCAAAGTACCATCTGGATTTGCAGGGAAATCATATGGCTTCACATCATAGGTCTCACCATTGAATACATATTTGCCGTTAAGCTTACTATTGGAAATATCAATTAACTGTTCATTAAGCTGTTTTACCTCTTCATTGATACTGTCCAGCGCGGACTGAGGATTCGTTCCTGTCGAAGCTTGTACCGTCAACTCACGTAGACGCTGCACGACATTCCCCGCCTGATTCATAACAGTATCGTTAAACTCAAGCCAGGAAACTGCACTATCTACGTTTTTCTGATACTGCTCATTGGATGAAAGTTCTGCCCGATAACGAAGGGAGTATGTGATCCCTACCGGATCATCCGAAGGTTTGTTAATTTTACGGCCTGTTGCCAGTTGAGTCTGAGTATTGTTCATCTGCTGTGCATTCCGGTTCAAGTTCAAGAGCAATTGTGAACTAAGCATGTTATTCGTGATTCTCATGGTTGTTAGGTCACTCCCTTCTATTATCTGCCTACCATGCCTGTAGAGTTAATCAATTTATCGAGAAGTTGATCATATGTGGTCATGAAACGTGCAGAAGCACTGTATGCATGTTGAAACTTGATCATGTTCGCCATTTCTTCATCCAGTGATACACCACTCACAGATTGACGACGGGTATCCACTTGCTCCACCAAGAACTCCGAGTTGGATGTCTGACGAGCTGCCTCCTGGGACTGCACCCCCAGTTGTCCCACAATCGCACTGAATTGCGCACCAATCGTGGCATTACGTAAACCGTCCGCTGATTTCATCGGCGTATCTTTCAGATTCGCAAGTAAAATGGCAAGTGTATTGTTACCTTTTATTACAGTTTCAGTGCCAGAAGCATCCGTTGTGCGGAGCGAAGTAGCAATCTTATTTGGATCAGCCAAAATCTCTGCGTTTAATGAGATATTGCCAGCTGTAATAGCTGTCCCGCCATCCGCTGCTGTAAAGAACGGTAATCCTCCCGTATTTGTCCCATCCATGCTGTATCCAAGCTGATGTAGTCCGTTCAGACCTTTGACCGTAACCTTGAGATCTGTAGCTAGTGTCCGTGCTGCACCCGTGTATGTAACACCATCCAGGATAGTATTATCCGGCAAGACAGAACCCGCAGGAAGAGTAATATCAATATCACCGTTGGCAAGCGTATTAGCTAAGTCATCCATTTGTTTCTGGTAATCACTTACCAACGTGTCTCTGGACTTAATCATGCCGTGGACTTCACCATTAGTGAGCGTGCCTGCTGTATACGCGGCATTCAGAAAAGCAGGATCTACTGCAACCTGCACTGCTCCGCCTGTAACAAGTGCTTGTCCATTCATTTGAATCTGATATCCTTGTGGAGAATCCGTAACAGTAACATTCATGATTTTAGACAGCTTGTCCGTCATCAGATCACGTTGGTCACGTAAATCGTTGGCATTGTCGCCAAGAGACTCTACTTTCACAATAGCACTGTTAAGGTTCGCAATGTTACCCAGGTAACCTTGGATCTCATTACCTTTGACCGCGATGTTGCTATCCAAATCCTGACTAAGCGAACCCAGTTGGCGGCTAATCTGGTTCATCGCATCTGTCAGCGCCAGAGTCGTTTCTTTCACGATCCGACGTGCTGTAACATCCTCAGGATTCTTACTCAGATCTGACCATGATTTGTAGAAGTTATCCATAACGGTCCGAAATCCGGTGTTTGATGGTTCATTCACAATAGCTTCAAGTTTCTCAAGCGTGTCTCGTTGAATGGACCAACTCCCGAAGTTGGTATTTTCATTGCGATACTGGTCATCCAGAAATTTCTCACGCACACGTGTAATGGAGTCAAATTCTACCCCTGTACCGAGCTGTCCTGGTGTTGTACTATGCAGAAATGCAAATGGCTCCATTGGAATGGAGGCCTGCATGTTTACCTTTTGGCGTGAGTACCCTTCCGTGTTGGCATTGGCTACGTTATGACCTGTTGTGCTAAGAGCCGTCGTCTGTGTGAACAAACTGCGTTTAGCCGTTTCGATTGAATGAAATGTAGATGTCACCTGGTTTCCCCCTAATTAATCAGGCACGCGTGTCAAACAGACCGATTCGCCCTGGATTACCGTTCTTATCAGCAGGATGCTGATATGTGGCATCCTGTTCTGGTCGAGAAGCAAAGATGTCCATAGATAAGTCAATAAACATCAGCGATTGCTCGATCAACTTTTGATTCAGTTGATTGATTTCCTTTAATTCATGCAGTGTTTCCGCCAGCTTTTTCTGGACTTCAAGCAATCGCAGTTTGTCAGCCGGATCAAAAATCAGTTTGGAGATCTCCGTAATGTTCAGGTTCAGCATGGACTTGATCCCACGCTCCTGAAGCAATTCGTGAACTGCGCTCTGCCTTTCAATCTCCAATGGCTCCTGTTGTTTCATGAAACGGGATTCTTTGTTCAGAATGGCAATGAGTTCATCCACATCGTTTTTGACAATGACCTGTCTCTTGACCTCACTGAGTGCCAGCATATCGCGGTGACTTTGTTCCATTTGCTGCAAAACTGCAATCAATCTGTCCAGTGCTGCCATTACGTGATCACCTATTCCTTATCAAAAGACTTAAAATACGGCAGCAGCTTGTCAGCAAGCTTGCTACTATCTACCTGATACGTTCCCGAACTCACCTGTTCTTTCAGTTCCTGTATCCGTTGTATGCGTCCTGCATCCTGTGTACGACTTTGTTCCTCAAGCATCTTCATCGCCTCCGGAGAAATGGATACTTCGTCCTTACGGCGGCTCTTCTTGGCATCAGCCTGCTGATTGGATTCAACGTTCCTTTGATATGAATTGATTGCTCCAATTCTACTCGGTTCATTGATTTTCATTCAAAATACACTTCCTTCCATGATTAGGAGTTTATGTTGATATACGTTTTTCTTACTTTATCTTTATGTTATCGAAATGATTAGGATAATAAAAAAAACCGATAATCTTTAATAAGTTTATCGGTACGTTTCAAAACATTTGTTATAGCAAGATCTGTATTTAAGACCTCGTTCCTATGAATCGCGTAGTTTGTCGACAGCATTGTAGGTTCGTCCGCCTATATTGCCGTTATCCTTCTGACCTACATCACGAGCTGCACTAGCTAAGTCTTTCGTCAAGCGATGACGACAAGAGTCACACATATGACCTTCACGAATCAATGTTCCGCATACTTCACAAGGATACATCATATTCGGGGCATTTTCGATGGAAATCCGTCCCTCACGGATGAACTTGGTAATGGTTTTGATCGAAACTTCTGTTGCATCAGATAGTTCCTGTATATTGGTGCCTTTGTTTTCGCGCAAATAATCTACACAGATCTGATATTCCTGTTCCATTTCTTTAATACAATTCGAGCATACATCTCGAAAATTCAACGCATATAATTTACCACAGCGAGGACAATTGCCTAGATTCATCGCTAAAACGCCCCTCTCAAACTTCCATTTCCGAATAGATAATAACTATAGATTACCTTATTTTCTCTGATGAAGCCATAGTCTATTTGCAAAACAAAAGAAGGGAGCAGGATGCACATATACGCAACCCTGCTCCCAAATTTTATATCCCTAATTCAATGTTCTAATACTTAATACAGGAGACCATGCACTTGTGTTCTGATCGTTGAATGCCCGAATGCCATATTTATGCAAACTGGACGGTAACAGGTCAGAATGAATAAACGTTGTGTCATTGACAGTCGCCACAATTTGCCCATCTGCTTCAATTTCGTAAGACGAAGCACCCATAGCCGCCTCCCATGTCAGAATAACGTTTGTTTTGTCCGAAGTTCCCTTCAGCACAGATGTAGTTAATTGAGTCATTCCCGTTATGATCTCACTCCAAGCTCCCGCACCAGAAGCATTTTTGGCACGAATCCGGAAAGTATGCTCCGTATTTGGTGCAAGTCCGCTCTTCGTATAAGCTACTCCACTCACGGCAACCACCGTACCATCAATCTCCAGATCATACCCGGTAGCTCCAGTTACAGCACTCCATCTCAGCGCAATAGCCGCTGTGGTTGCAGAGTTAATACTTAAACCGGAGACACTGGCAGGTAACGTAGTTTGCGACAATATTGCTGTCCATGCACTCACATTGGTGTCGGTCAGGGCACGAATACGATATTTATGAATGGTTCCACCAAGTACTCCATTATGGACATACAAGAGATCACTTACAGTAGCAACCACTATGCCATCTGCCTCAATCTCATATTTTGTTGCACCAACAACTTCATTCCATGTCAGCGTAACTGCGGTTTCTTCAGGTACAGCTTTCAGCGTTGTTGGTACATTTAATTGGGTCGAGGCGGTTACAATCTCACTCCAGCTACCAATGCCAGCAGCATTTTTGGCACGAATGCGGAAGGTATGCTCTGTATTGGCTAGAAGTGCTGTTTTGGTATAAGCCAAAGCGGTTACTGCGACTATTTTACCGTCAATTTCCAGATCATATCCTGTTGCTCCCGTAACTGCATTCCACTTCATAGCAATGGCTACTGTTGTTGCAGAATTCATACTCAATCCGGTCACACTGCCTGGTATAGTGCTTTGAGTCAAGACCGTAGACCAAGCGCTGCTGTTCTTATCCGTTAATGCACGCACACGATAGGTGTGCGATGTTCCTGCAAGCAAATCACTATGAACATATGAGGGATCGGTTACTGTAGAAACAATTGCTCCATCTGCCTCAATTTCATAACTGGTTGCATCTTTGATATCAAGCCAATTCAAAGTAATAGCTGTTTCCTCTGATGTTGCTTTCAGAGCAGGTGTGTTTAACTGGGTTGTAACATCTGTTACATCTCCCCAAGCCCCAGCCCCAGCAGTATTCTTGGAACGAATACGGAATGTATGATCCGTATTGGCGATAAGTCCCGTTTTGGTGTAAACCACTCCACTAACAGGTACCACCGTGCCATCAATTTCAAGGTCATATCCCGTCGCTCCTGAGACTGCGTTCCACTTCAGAGCAACAGCTGTGTTCGTTACACTTGTTACCGTTAGCCCGGTCACAGAACCAGGCAACGTATTTTGTGTCAAGACCGCAGTCCAAGCTCCAACATTGGTTTCGGTCAGAGCGCGTACGCGGTATTTATGTGCTGTTCCAGCTATCAGATTATTGTGAGTATAAGTAGGCACCTTAACAGTACCCACTAAGACTCCATCCGCTTCAATCTCATATTTGGTTGCATCTTTAACTTCAGGCCATGTCAAGGTGACCGCTTGTTCCTCAGAAGAAGCCTTTAGCACAGGTGTGTTAAGTAAAGTTGTGCCATCTACAATCTCACTCCATATACTTGCACCTGCTGTATTTTTAGAACGAATACGGAACGTGTGATCCGTATTTGTCACAAGCCCACTCTTCGTATAAGCTACTCCCGTTACTGGTACAACTGTACCATCGATCTCAAGATCATATCCTGTTGCTCCCGTTACTGCCGTCCATTTCAATGCAATGGCTACGTTCGTAGCCGAGCTAATACTTAAACCAGTAACTGAAGCAGGTATCGTACTTTGCGTCACCACTGCAGTCCAGGCACCTGTATTAGAGTCCGTCAGTGCACGTACACGATATTTATGCGCCGTTCCTGGAAGCAAACTAGTGTGCACATATTTCGGTTCGCTAATTGTACCAGTAACGACTCCATCTGCTTCAATCTCATACTTGGTTGCATCTGTTACATCTGCCCATGTCAATGTAATCGCAGTGTCTTCCGAGGAAGCTTTTAGAACAGGGGTATTTAATAATGTTGTACCACTTACCTCATCACTCCATGCTCCGGCACCTGCCGCATTTTTGGAGCGAACGCGAAACGTATGATCCGTATTAGCCGCAAGTCCGGTCTTGTTGTAGCTTAATCCAGTAGCAGCTACAACTGTGCCATCAATTTCAAGTTCATAACCTGTTGCTCCGGTTACAGCATTCCATTTCAAAGCCATTGTTGTGTTCGTTACAGAGGTAATGCCCAATCCAGTAACTGAACCTGGTAGTGTATTTTGATTTAAGACAGCAGTCCAAGCCCCGTTGTTTGTATCTGCCAGTGCTCGTACACGATACTTATGCACTGTTCCTGGCTGAAGACTTGAATGCACATATTTCGGCTCATTAACTGTTGCAACAATTGAGCCATCTGCTTCAATCTCATACTTGATCGCATCTGATACATCTGCCCATGTTACTGTAATAGCAGTCTCTTCCGAGGAAGCTTTTAAAACAGGGGTATTCAACAATGTCGTACCGTCAATGATATCACTCCATACTCCGGCACCTGCCGTATTTTTGGAGCGAACCCGGAACGTATGATTCGTATTGGCTGCAAGACCTGTCTTGTTGTATGTTAATCCACTTACAGCTACTACCGTGCCATCAATCTCCAAGTCGTAACCCGTTGCTCCAATTACGGCATTCCACTTAAGCGCGATAGCGACATTGGTTGCAGAGGTTACACTCAATCCTGTGACTGAACCCGGTAAAGTATTCTGAGTGAGAAGTGCAGTCCAAGGGCTAACGTTCATCTCCGTCAGGGCTCGTACACGATACTTATGCGTTGTTCCTGGAGTCAAACTCTCGTGCGTATAGACTGGCGCCGTAACCGTAGCTACAACAATACCATCTGCCTCCACTTCATATTTGGTTGCATCAGTAACATCTGCCCAAGTTACTGTAATTGCATCTTCTTGGGAAGATGCTTTCAGAACAGGCGTATTGAGTTGAGTCATGCCACTTACTACGTCACTCCACACACCCACACCTGCAGTATTCTTGGAACGGATACGGAACGTATGGTCCGTATTCGCTGTAAGACCACTCTTCGTATATGTTAAACCAGTAACTGGAACTACCACTCCATCAATCTCCAAGTCATATCCAGAGCTACCGGTCACTGCACTCCATTTCAAGGCAATTGTGGTGTTTGTTGTGGATGTTAAACTGAGACCTGATACTATTGCAGGCAATGTACTCTGCGTCAGGATTGCTGTCCATGCACTTGTATTGGTATCCGTCAACGCACGAATGCGATACTTATGGGCTGTTCCTGGCAGCAATGCTGTATGGCTATAACTAGGTTCTTCTACTGTTGACACTACTGCTCCATCAGCCTCAATTTCATATTTCGTTGCGTCCGCTACATCATCCCATGTCAGATTGATTGCATTTTCTTCTGATGTTGCTTTCAAGATAGGTGTGTTCAACTGCGTTATTCCGCTGATCAGATCACTCCATGCCCCTGCACCAGCGGCATTCTTTGAGCGAATACGGAAGGTATGATCTGTATTTGCTGCGAGACCATTCTTCGTGTAGGTTACTCCTGTTACAGGGACAACTGTTCCATCGATCTCGAGATCATAACCTGTGGCTCCGGTTACTGCTGTCCATTTCACAGTTACAGCTGCATTGGTCGCTGCACTGACCACCAATCCATTAACGGAATCAGGCAACGTATTCTGTGATTTTACTGCCGACCATGCGCTAACGTTATTGTCACTTATAGCTCGTACACGATACTTATGGGCCGTTCCAGATTTGAGCCCTGTGTGCGTATAGATTGAATCTGATATATCTCCAACGACAACGCCATCTGCCTCAACTTCATATGACGTTGCACCATCAACTGGTGACCAGATGAGAACAACTTCTTCTTGTGAAGGGTTGGACTGAATAACGGGTGTACTCATCTGGGTGATTCCTGTAGTTACATCACTCCAGCTTCCTGCACCACCAGCATTTTTAGGTCTGATTCTAAAAGTGTACTCTGTATTAGCTACAAGGCCAGTTTTACTATAAGTGGTGCCTGTTACAGCAACATTAGTGCCATCAATCTCCAAATCATATCCTGTAGCACCCTTTACCGCAGTCCAAGCTACCGTTAATTTATTGAATGTGGCATCAGTAACCGTCAGCCCGTTGGTACGATCAGGTACTGTTAACTGACTCACCATTTTACTCCACGCACTCTCATTGTTAGCCGAGAAGGCTTTTAGCACATAGGTATGCGTTGAATTAGCTTCAAGCCCTTCATGTACATAGGAAGTTACGTTTCCTAATTCAAATGGTGTACCACCATCAATCTGCAACTGGTAGCGATCTGCAGACTCAACCGCCATCCACTGAATCGTATTCTTGCCTTCCTCTGGCGTTACGGCCAAAACAGGTTTCTCAAGCAAGGTTGTTATTGCAACCGGCTCACTCCACTCACTAGCTCCTAGTCTGTTAATTCCACGTACTCTATAGGTGTATGTAGTATTGGGTGTAAGTGAAGAACGTGTATAATTGATTCCGTAAAAAGGCCCTTTGACTACGCCATTCTCTTCAATCTCATATTGAACAGCTTGTGGAGCAGCAGACCAATTGAGATTAATAGCTACATCACTGGCATCAGCCGCCAAATTAGCTGGAACAGCAGGATTTGTAGTAATAGGCTGTGTTGTCCCCGGCTCTTTTACAAAACTGAATGATTCTGCTTTCCGTATGTAATACGGATTCAGGTTAGATACAAAATCTACTACCGCTCCTGTATCGGCATTAATCACAAGACTTAACTGTGTAGCCTCATAGCTTTGCACATATCTTGGCGTAGTCATTCCAAATTCATCAACGGTGGAATTATTCCATACTCCAACACTGGTTCCGGATTGTCTGTATTCCATAGTCGTGTAATACTCCCATACCTCAGCAAAGTCGATGATAAAGGCATTGGTAACTTTACCGGCATAAGTAGATGTATAGGAGCCAAATGAAATCTTGGTTATGTCCTCAACTGCTCCATTAATCGATTGGCTTCTCCTAAAAGAATATCCTGATGTTGAAATCTCATATGATCTCACCCAACCCAGCTTAACTGATTTTTGATTCACCTGTAATTGGCCGTTGTTGTTGGTCAACACATATTGGTAATCATTACTTGATGAGACTATCCCACTTCCTACGGCTGCATGTGCCCGGTTCCCCCCGTACACGCCAAACTGTCCGAATACCAGCATGAATACTAGTAGACGGACAGTCCATAAGTAAAATCCATTTTTTCTTTTTCCTGCGACCACTTTTGTTCTCCCCTTCAACAGATATGTTGTGCCACTCCCTATGCTGTCACCTGTGGTGAACGGCAAAACTATCTATTCTGCGCGAGAAAATCAATTCCTCTTTTTTACATGTAAAAAATTTCTTGTTACGCTTTCATTATAATTTCATCAAACAACTATATCTTAAATGGTATATATGGAAAAAAGACACACATTAACATACCAATACTTAATAAAAGAATATATTTTCCTGTCTACTATTAATCTTAGAGTATAGATCACCCACCTAAAGTGGCTGAAGAATGCTGGGCCGTCATTTATTACTTGAATTTACTTTCTAGGATCTTGCCAGTGTCAGCGTGTAAATCTCGACCGGAATCTCCATGTGGAAGCCAGCATTTAGAATAACCCGCCCACAAGCGTCCAAGGTGCTGCCTGTTGTATAGATATCATCAATCAGCAGTAACTGTATGGGTTTGGCATGCGATATGCCCATATGTGTTGGCAGATGAGATCCCTTGTATAGCTCTTCAATTAACTTCGTGCCATCCGGGTTGATGGAAAAAGCGTTCTTCATCGTTTCAATACGCTCACCGCGTGATTTGAAGCTTTGTTTGGTGGTGTTGATCTGGCGCTGCAACAGATCCACGATGGGTAGGCGGCAGGCGGTGGCGAGCCCAGCAGCCAGCCGCTCCGCCTGATTGAAGCCACGCTCGGCAAGCCGCTCGCTGCTCACCGGGACATAGGTGACCGCGTCAGGCCGCCATTGTGGCTTCGTTTGTTGAGCATGTGTGGCGGAATGAGCCACGGGGGCTGGGGGTTCTTTTGCCAAAGCAGAATTTCGTTCTTCGCTCATCGCTTGAAAGGCTTGAATCAACAGCGCGGTTAGGAGCGGCGCGTATCTTTCATGGCCTCGAAATTTGTACATTCCAATCCATTCTCTCATAAGAGCGTTGTACTGTACGGCGCTGCGGTTGGCGATAAAAGAACGGTTTTGCATGTGTGGACGAGCACAGTCCGGGCACCCAACACCCCGACCACAACGCAGGCAACGGATGGAACGGATCCATGGAATTTGCTTCACACAACGTGGGCATATGCCTGGATAAGTTGAAGACAGAATCGCTCGAGTGCCACATGTCAAACAAGTCGCTCCCGGTGGGGCGAGCAGGTGATGGAGACGCTGGGTCAGGTGTTGCGCGTGATCGGTTATGTTGCTGAGCCAGTTGAACATAGGGGGCATACCTCCAGTCTCGGGAATGTATTGTGATATGTGGATACGAACTGGGCAAAATTATGTCTTGGATGGTGGATGCAGGTAGCCTTTGCGACGAGCGATAGCGTTCATTTTCCGAATCTGGGCAACGGCCTTCACCTGTGAACGTGTCCGACGAGATGATGCAAAAACCACTCTACCCGCCGGGTCATCCATGGAACGCCCTGCTCTACCCGCCATCTGGACCAGTGACGCTTCATCAAAGAGACCATTGTCTGCATCCAATATAAAAACATCACTGCGCGGAATGGTAACGCCACGCTCCAGAATTGTTGTCGTTACGAGCAAACGAATTGTGCGTTCACGAAAGGCTGTAACTTTGCTAGCGCGATCAGGATCCTGAGATGAAGTTCCTTCGATATGGATTCCGGGAAAGGTACGACGCATCAGGTTCACAAACGCCTCAATCTGGGCAATACGTGTCACAAAGACAAATACCTGGGCGTCACGCTTCAATGAAATTTGGATGTTAGTCCTCAAGGCAGAAGGAAGATTTCGTTTCTTAATACATTCAGCAACGGTAACCATTTTTACCAATCTTGGCACGGGCAAAGGATGACGGTGGAAACGTACTGGAACTTTGGCATGATTGAGTTTCCCCCGTGCTGCTTCCCTCTGGAGCCGAGCAGGTGGTGTGGCAGATAGATAGACAAAATTCCCGTCCGGCTTACAGGAGGATGCTGCCGCGTGAGCGAGCATGGGATCGTTGTGATAGGGAAAAGCATCCAATTCGTCGATGATAACAAGATCAAACCCCTGATAAAAACGCATCAGTTGATGTGTGGTCGCAAGCGTGAGCTGAGCATCTTTCCAGCGTTCCTCACTGCCTCCGTAAAGGGTAGCGAGTGAGGTGTCCGGAAAAGCTTTGGCCAGACGCGGGGCTAGCTCCAGCACCACATCCCTGCGCGGCGTAGCGACCAGTGCTCGTCCACCGCGGTCCAATGTATGTTGGAGCAGGGGGAAAATCATCTCCGTCTTGCCGGCCCCGGTCACGGCCCACAGCAAGAACCGCCCCGGCCCATCCCCTGCGGGCGGCCGGGCCAAAAACGCAAGCGCCGCGGCTGCTGCCGCGCTCTGCGCTGCGCTAAGCCCCCACCGGGCGAGCCCGCCGCCGGTGGGGGCCAAGGCCGTGCCACGCGGTGCTTCGCCGCGTCGTGGCACGGCCCCTTGCGGTGCGCTGCGTAGCAGCAGCGCACAAGCACGGCTGCGCCCCAGCGCGAGGCAAGCCTCGCAGTAGGCGCACGCCGTCAAGCCGCAGGCAGCGCAGGGCACGCGCTGCCTGGCTTCGCTGCCACAACGGTGGCAGCGGGGCGCGCTCTGCGCGCGTCCTAGCCACGCGTGCCGACGGCGCGTGGCAGGCCCTTCGAGGGCGGCTGTGATACTCAGCCGCCCGTGCAAGCGCGCGAGCTGCGCAGCCGCGCGCCACTCCCTTGGCGGCTGGGCGGTGTCCGCCAGCAATGCCTCCGCCTCGGCCGCCAGTAATTGGCGGCCGCTGATCCGCTCAGCCAGCAGGGCCGCGTCCCGCTCCAGCTGAGCCCACTGCACGGCGGGATACGGCTCTGGCATCCCGCCTACCAACGCACCACGCGCAGCGGCACTCCCCGCTTTGCCTGCTATACCTTTTCTGGCCTCTGTTTCCCCAGAGGCCAATTCATACACATCCAGCTTCCGTGCAAGATAACTCTGCCATTCGTGCTGGCCCCACTGATCCATACCTCGCTCCATCTCAAAATGTTCAACCAACCAGGATGCCTGACTTAACGGCAACGCCGTATCTAACAGCAACCAGCGCAGCACATGTCGCCCACTTCCTTCCTCTAGCCACCAAACCACATCCACTCGAATATCGAGTGATAACATCATGTTCCACCCTTCCCCTACACGGCACATATACAAAGCAACCTTCATTTACTCTCCTCCCCCATCGTACTTTCTCCTGAACGCAAAAAAAGCACATGCCAATCCGGCTGTTCGCCGGAGCATGTGCTTCATGTCCATATTCCATCTTCGTATGATCAATCTTACTTATCACTATACCAATTGAACCTTTACATCACAAGGTTAGTTACACAACATGATTCCATCATACAATTCTGCTAATAACCAGAATCTTTCTTTAAAATTGCGAAACTTTTTCCAATCTGAATCGTCTATACTTTTAAATTAAGAGTTCTGACTTCGAAAAGTTTATTTTAATACTCTTGAACTCGTCAAAACCCAGACAATAACCATAGATTGCATAAAAACCCATTTTTAATTTAAAAGCAGACTTGGCTACAATTACAAAAAAAGACTACAGCTTCTGCTGTAATCTTTTCACTGTAGATCTGTGCAATGTTAATCCCATTTCCGTTCACATGATGATTTATTGCTCTGACTCACGCAAATCAATCAGGCGAAACGTGTGATCGGTCTGTGCTACCCGTTCAATATCAGCAGGGACAGCAGGCAGATAAGATGTCTCCATGCCTTGCCTTTGCATAAGCTTTTCAATAATCGTAATCGTTTCCGCTTCTGTACGATCAGCAACAACGGTTAATCTGAAGCTCTTACCACGGTATAATAATTCCCGGCAAAGTTCTCTTACAATGCCTTCGATCCGCCCTGCCTGATTGGAAGGGATGAGCAGGATCTGCTCGAAACCTTCAGATTCGGGACGGGAAAGATGGCGCTGGTGCATGGCATGAACGGCCATTGCCGCCAGGAAGTATATGAGCAGAATCATAGTCAGATGAGCAACCATGGCAACTGCACCTCCTCGGAAGGTCATGCTCACCCATGGCGAACATCCCTGTATACAACAAGTATATGCTGTACTTCCTGAAGGGTTACACTCGCATTTCCTATCACTCATATTCCACGCTGATCGACACCGGACGAAGAAAGACAGGCCAGGTCATTCATTCACGCCTAAGCTTGAACATATGTTCCGCACAGCCTTACGCTTTGCTCATTTGCAGTGATAAAGTCCATTAACCCGCAGACCAATCCAACATTCTGGAAAGGGCGCGAGTGAACACCAATCTATACTTCGTCAAGGTTTAATCAACCAATGGACTGACTTACCGTAAGAATACTGCTTTACGAAAAACATAAGGTATTAGAGCGTAACCCAACCATATTTGATCGAATTGATAACAGCTTGCGTACGGTCGTCCACTTCCATCTTCTGCAGAATACTGCTGACATGGTTTTTTACTGTTTTTTCACTGATGAACAGGAATTCACCAATCATTTTATTGCTCTTACCTTCTGCCATCAAGCGAAGCACTTCAGCCTCACGACGTGTGAGCGGGTTATTGTCGCCAGCGACAAATTTAACACCGGCTTCCTTCGAAGCTCCTTCACTCATTGCCCCTGTTTCATTAAGATACGTCATACGACGCAGCTGCATGATCAGTTTGCCTGTTACTTTCGGATGTATGAACGCATGTCCTTCATGCACGGAACGAATCGCATTGATCAGAGACTCTGCCTCCATATCCTTCAGCAAGTATCCGTTAGCCCCTTTACGAAGCGTCTCAAATACATAACTTTCATCATCATGAATGGACAAGATAATTACTTTGACATCAGGGAACAGCTCACGTAATTTCTCCGTTGCCTCAACCCCGTTTTCGATCGGCATGTTGATATCCATCAATACGATATCAGGTTTATCCTGATTGCAGAATTCGAGCACTTGAATACCATCGCCGCATTCACCGATGACCTCAATGTCGTCCTCCATATTTAAAATGCGTTTCAGTCCCTCACGGAACAGCTGATGATCATCAGCCAAAAGAACTTTAATCGATGCTTTACCAGTATCACGGTTTTCCATCATCCTGCTACTCCTTTCCCTTATCCACGTTTGTCGGGATATGAATCACTATTTTGGTTCCTTGATTTTCTGCGGATTCAATCTCTATTCTTCCTTCTAACAGTTCAACCCGTTCTCTCATCCCAATCAGACCGAAGTGGGTATGATCCTTGCTTTTCTTGGCAAGAAGCTCCGGTTTGAACCCAAGCCCATTGTCCTGAACGACAATTTTGACGAGCTGAGCCTGGTATGTAATTTCCACTACAACATAAGTGGGATAAGCATGCTTTGCAGCATTCGACAGACCTTCCTGCACGAGGCGGTAGATTGCAGCCTCCATGGCTGAAGATAAACGATGTTCCTTACCTCTTGTTTCAAAAAGCGACCGGATTTTCGTTTTTACCTCAAAATCCTGCACATACTTCCGAAGCGTTGGAATCAGTCCCAGATCATCCAGTGCCATAGGACGCAGATTGAAAATAACTTTTCTCATTTCTTCAAGACTGGAACGAACCTGGCCTTTCAAATCTACTATTTCGGCCTGGACCATCTTAAAATCCTGCTTAATGAGCATTCTTTCTACAATTTCCGTCCTAAGCACTAGATTGGCGAGCATCTGGGCAGGCCCGTCATGAATTTCACGAGCAATACGTTTCCGCTCTTCTTCCTGGGCCAAAATTATTTTCAAACCAATCATTTGTCGATTTTTGGCATTTTCAATGATCCGGGTCACTTGACCTAGTTCACCTGACAGGTATTCGAGTACAACACCCATCTGCGAACCGATGGTCTCGGCACGCTCCACAGAAGCTTCCACATTTTTGGCACGCTTCTGTAGGTCATCCCGACGGGCCTTCAGATACATTTCCTTCTCACGATAAATCATCAGATCCAGCTGCAGCTGTGTTGCTTTCTCATATGCCTGCTTGATATCATGCTCGGAATAACGGACAAAGTCGCGGCTAACCTCAGTCAGCCGGATCCGGGAACGGCGGTAGTTCAGCTCCAACTGATCTACTTTCTCGATCGTTTCCGCCGTCTCCTTCAACACCGACTTCAACTCCTCGTTGAGTGTTTTCAGCTCATCGCGAGTCGAGTCCATGATTTCGAACATTTGATATTTGCTGTTTTCCATGACTTGTATGGCGTTTTTAATGACGCGGTCTATGGCATCGGCTTGTAAATCCACGTTTGTTCGACTCCATTTCTATCGTTTCCGGTATATATCATACCATATCACGATGAGATGGTAACGGTCTTCGTTTTCTGTTCCCATTTTACAGTGAGACCAAGTTGCTCGGAAACGAGTCTGAGCGGGACTAAAGTCCTACCACCCGTTACGTATGGTGCAACAGTTGCGCTCTGTCTTTTACCATTCAGAATGAATTCTTTCTGCCCTACAACCAGATCAATCAGCTTGCCACCACGTAATACCGTGATCCGCTGATTTTTGCTATCCCAGCTTGCCTGACCACCAAAAGCGTCCAAAACATGTTTGATTGGCACATACGTTGTACCATTTTTCAGGACCGGTGCTGCATCAATCACTTTTTTCGTTCCGTTCACCGTCATCGATTTCTGTCCAAGCACAAGCGAAGCTGTACCCGTAGGCAATCCGACTTCACTGGACTTGGAAGGCATCGTGAATGCGATATTGTCAAAAGCAACCGTACCTGATTTCGCACGCTCATCCTGACCTTCTTCCACGTTCACCACATAGACCCGCTTCAGCTTCGCCGGATAGGCGATGTTCAGTCCGTTTAGGTCCACGCTCAGCTTCTTCCACCCGTTCCAGTCAATCGCCTTGGCGAGATCGGCATATACCGTTTTGCCATTGGCATCTGTGAATTCGGCACGTAACCAGTTCAGGCTCTTATCTCCCATAACATCCATCGACATCGACGTAGCCGCTGCAGATACCTCTCTGCCAGTAGAACCATTCAGTTGTGCATAAGCGTACATTTTGCCTGTTCCAGCAGTCATATCATAACCGAGTTGCAGTACATTGGAGCCGGCTTTTTCACCAGTTCCTGCTGTGACTGTTGCCGTACCAGTTACACCCGCTGCGTTCGTTGTGAAGTTAATCGGATAATTCACGTTTTCGAAGTTCTCCCAGATCGTTTCACTTGCAGAAGCCGAGAGTACTACGACTGTGCTGTAACCATCATAACGACCAATCGCATATCCTACTTGTGCACCAGAATTAACGGAAGATACCGTTAATTGGTCAGCAGTAACTTTACCTTTGAACCCGATAAATTCCCATGTCAGCGAGTCTGCCGGAACCGTCACACTTTGTCCGCTCTTCGTTGTTGCCGTTACAGGAATGGACATCGTTGTGCCTGCTTGGAGCGAACCGAGACCCGATCCTGCTGTCAGGGAAGCCAATTCACTTCCACCCAATACCGATACTTTAATCGAGGATGAAGCTCCATTGCTCGTTGCCGTCAGCGTTGCTGTGCCTGGCTTCACGCCTTTGATTGTACCGTTGCTGACACTCACGATGCTGTTGTTGCTGGACTTCCAGGACATGCTGATATCGCCTGTTGCGATCGGGTTGTAGTAGGTGTCATATCCTTTGGCTGTGTACTTGCCCTCTTGACCCACCAGCAACGTTTGGCTACCACTCACGGCAAAGCCCTTCAGTTTACCTACAGGAGCCGTAGAGAACACACCTAGCGTGTTTACAACCTGACGTTGCTCGGTGCCATACTCTGTGTTGAACGTCAGACCAGCGGTTTGCTCACCCAACGGACGTGTTACCATGGTTGTGGAGCCGCCTCCATCCAGGTTCATGCCTTTCCAGACACCCACACTGGTCATAAAGGATTGCAGTTCCGTCAGCGACATCCCGCTGCTGTTACTGTTTTTCTCCGCTGCGATGATGTAGACATACCGACCATCCTGGGAGTATCCTACTGCCGTTCTGGCACGAATGCCACCAATGCCGGAAGATGCGATATCACGGGAAAAGGAAGCTGCCTTTCCACCGTTCACCAAAATGGTATGACCGCCAATCATCATCTCCAGGTTACTAGGATCAACCGATTGCCCGGTTGTTTTGGCTTTTAGCTTGTAATCCGCATCCAAGGTTTGCCCAACGGATAGATGGCTCATGATCCATGTCGCCGCTGTTCCATGCGCACGCAAAATGTACCCATCCTTCGGCACCGTCATGTTTAACGCTTTTTTATCCGAGATTTGGGTAATTACTCCGTTCTGCACGAGAACCTCTGTTGGCGTTGTGGAAGGATCATTTGGTCGTTTGCTCGATGTCCATGCCGGTGTATAAATATACATCGAGTTGGCATGACTATACTTCACCGCACCCGACTCTACCGTATAATCCTCTTTATTTATCCCACGCAAAGCAAAAGTTGAACCATCCTGTGCCTTCACTGTTCCGTCAAAGGAATACTCGTCGATCATCGGTTTACCATCCTTGGTCACCGTCAGGGCATACATGCCTGACAGCTCAGAAGGTGTGGAGACCAGCACGCCATCGGAGACCTGTCCACCAATGGGTGCGAGCTCGCCGGATACATTGAAGTAATCGCCATTTACAGCAGCTACTGCACCGTTTTCCTTGGCCATGGCACCTGTGCTCTGTTTACTGTTCAGATTACCGCCCTTGCCTGTCATTACATCCAGCTTCACATACGGGTTCTGCAGATCCACCTGGACTACATCCGCCAGTACGTTGACCTTGGAACCGGAACGTGTTGTTGTATATCTGTATTTCATGAGCTTCGCACCCGAAGTCAGAATTTCTTCACTCAACTTGCTTGTATTTGTAGATGCTGCTGCGGCCACCGATTTCCACGAAGTGCCTGACCACATCTGCCCGCCTGCGCTCATCACCGGTGCAATCCAGATTACACCCGCCAGCGTCACAATTGCCCATTTCTTCACCTTACTGCCCTTAACGTCTTCCAGCTGTTTCTCATGTTTCCCCAGCATGTCTGAAACGTCTCTCCCATCTTGTATATCAATCTTAGACATCACGAACACTGCCAAGTAGGCAGCCGATAGCGAGATCTCTAGTATACTCTTCTATTAATAGACTGCTTTTTGTGGAAAAAGTTACGCCCCCAGCTAACTTTGAGGGGATTCTTGGCAAAAAGAAACCCATGTATGCAATTAGCTACTCATACATGGGAATTTATCTGTATACTGATATTCGTTATATTTTCAATTTAACTCTGGGAAATGAATTTCGGGTAACATTCGATTGGGGTCCTCTTCGTTCTCACTAATGTCATGATCATAACTATAATTCCAGTGCCCATTGGCGTAATCGAGGTAGATCAGCGCTTCATATATAGAATGGTTCTGCTCTATGTTCTCTGAGATGTAGCTCCATTCCAAGGTTGCATGAACAACAGCTTGGTTCTCCCCAAGAAACACGACTCGTTCATTAGACATATGATACGTAGTGTCTCCATACTCAAAGGAAGCTCTTGTAATGTGCTCCCATGTTCTCCATTCATCAACTGCATTTGCGTTCATTCGTTCAATATCAAATGGCGAAGTATATTTATACGTTAAATCAAAGTCTTTCTGATTAAACGCTCTATAATATTGCCTGAGGTCAGATAGGACATTTTGTTGCTTCTCATTAAAATTCTCTTTTATCGTATGTACAGATTTATCGATATCTTCTGGAAGCGTAGTATTGCTGGAAAGATATCGATCCTGAAGTATTTTCCACTGATTGTTCTCCTTTATAATTCGAAACACGACTTCATGTTGGTCGTTTATTACCTGACTATTATGAATATAAGTAACGTACAATAATGCCTGATTCGCAGATTCGTATGTAATGCTTGTTATATCAACATTGTAGATTCGATCAGGGATTTCGCTCACTTGGGGTGCAATCTTACTATCCGTCAGATAGGATCTCTGCATATGATCTGAAGCAAGGAGCTTTACAGTGAAAGCTCTATCATATGTTGTTATCAAATCAAGTATCTCTTTCTCTTGACCATACCCATACTGCACCATCCACGCCGTATTCGACTTTTTATCATACTTAACCGCATGCTTGGTTAACCAGGCGGCATAACGGATAGGTAAAAAGAATTTTCCATCAATCTGAATACCTGGCCTTTGTAATTCGTAGTAATCTCCCGATCCACTAATGTAACCATCGTCCGGTAGAAAGATAAATTTTGATTTCCCGATCTTAACTGAAATCTCTCGATCTACCACTGAGTAATCCGCTTGGTACCCCATTAGTTGAATAAACTCTCGAAACGGAACATACACCGTTCCTGATTTTGTCATCAGTTTAATATTTGTTGGCTTTTCATTTACGTACAGTTGTATGGATTCTTTATTATCTTGAGCATACGCCAGTGATGGTATAGATATTAACCCCAGAACGAGGACAAAAACTAGCATTTTTTTAAGCAAATTTACACCCTCTATCCATGAAATTTATGACTTTATAATATAAAGAAGCGAAACCAACCAGTTGAACTTATTCCCCTGATCGATTTCGCTTCACTAAGATAAAGAGCTAATTACTATTACAGATATCCTAACTTATCCAGGACACGTTTCAACATGACTGCTGCCTGTGCACGAGTTGCATTTCCCTGAGGTTCAAATGTTCTGGCTGTCATGCCTTGAATGATTCCCTCTTGCACCGCTTTGGCAACAGAATCCTTGGACTGAATTTTGTTGCTGTCCTTGAACTTGGATAGAGTGGCAGTAGCCGAAGATTGAAGAGAGACTGTTTTCCCACCGTAGTTCATCGCACGTACCATCATAAGCGCCATCTGCTCACGCGTAATGGGGCGATCCGGCTTAAACGTGCCATCGGTATTCCCCGTAATGATCCCCGCTTCAGCGGCAGCCCCGATATAGGCACTTGTCATACTTCCACTGCGAACGTCCCTGAAACGACTCGCTGCAGTTGGTTCTCCATTTAAACCCAGACCTCTGGCGACCAATTCAGCGAATTCTGCACGTGATATATTCTCATTTGGTCGATAGTAAGAACCATTTGGTGCATTAATAATCCATTTGGCAGAGAGTTCCTTAATAACTGCACTAGCCCAGTGTGATGTGGTGTCCGGATAATTAACAATATGGTTGACCGGAACTACCGATTGATTCCCATTCAGTTGTCCTTGAACAACTACACTTCCTGGTGTATTTTTAAACGAGCTAGGTACGTTTGATAACATGAAGGTAACCGGATCAATATAAGTGAATCCAGATGTTACTGTAGAAACACCTACTGGTAATTGCATGGATAACTGACTTTTCACTTTCTGCTCCACACGTTGATCGGTCGTACCATTACTGGCAAACAGGTACACATCCGTATAATTCGCAAGTTTCTGCGCTCCTGCACCTGCAATCAAGCCTTCCATCGTCCCCGATGAAGACACAGGTACCGTCTCTAACTGAACGTATAAGGATGGAACTGCTGCTCCTGTCGTAGCACTTGTGTTTGACGTTCCTACACTCCGACTCATAGCCGCCATATCTAAATTAGACAGTGGCACCGTCCAGAGAAGATCGCCATATTTCACACCAATAGTGCCTGTGCGATAACTTGCAGCAATCTGAGTCAGTGCATTGAATGGGAATCCAACATACGCAGCCGATTCACTGTCCGGAATCTCGAATACCACCGGCTGAGTCAATTTCCCGTTTGCTCCAGCGTATTCAAAGGACTGAATCAACTTGGTTGCATCCACGTTGAATTGACGAGTCGGGCGATTATAGTGGGACATCGCAGATACAGCAGAAGCCGTAGTGTTATTCATCACAAGTAAAGACTGACCATAGTTCGATGCATCCAATTCCGACAACCAGGAAGGACGGTTTCCCGACTGATTATTGTTGGAAGTATTATTCGTCTGTTGCAACGTAAGTGGACCAAATGCTGTTATCGTGACATTCGACGCATCCCGTAACGGCACTGCCCCAGGTACATAACTCACCGTTCCCGTCTGAGTATCTGTTGATGTTACTGCTGAAGTATCCACTTTCAACGTCACCACAGAGCCAGAAGCTGAAGCAGACAATACAGTTGTGGTTGAATTACCAATCACTACACTGAACTGAGATACTGTTAGTGCAGCCTGGGACTGGATTGAATCACGGAAATTAATCTGAACCGTGTCTCCCTGAAGCGTAGCCGAAAGAATTTTTCCATTTCCATATGTGTACGTTACTGGAGTCAAATTGAGATATCCTGCTGGGTTATTGTTCAGATCCGTTAATCGCAATGCTCCAGGTACGTATGATAACGATATATTTTGTGTATCCTTCACCGCTGAAGCCAGCGTTAACGTGACCAGATCATTTTCGATCTCAGAATCATTAACGAAGACTGGCTTACCATCGACCAGAACAGAATATTGGCTGTTGAGAGGTTTATTCGTCGTTTTCAGTGGTTCATTGTAACGCATCCATAACTTGTTACCACTCACCTCAGCACTCTTAAACTCAGGTGGTTTGGTATCAATTGAATTGCGGACATAGAAGCCGCTGAATCCAGCAAGAGCCTGTCCACGTGTATCTTTTACAGGCCATGAACCTGGCGTGTATGCGACCCGCACGACTTCACCATCCGTAATGGATCGACTAAGATTCAACGTCACCACAGAGCTGCCATTGATCGATATGCTATTGATGCCTACAGCATATTGATCCGCAGTTACACTGAATTGTCTTGCTGCATCACTTGAAGTGATATATACCGTCTCAGGGTAGTACAACGTAATTGTACTGTAATACACGTTACCTTCTCGTGGCTTGGACATGACAGAATCTAAACCATTCTCCACATCTCTTGCGCCAAAAGCAGCCGCAGCATTGGAAGATTGATCTGTAAGACGATTACCTGTAGTACCTGGTGTATATGAAATCCGCACAACTTGTCCTACCGCTACACCCGTATCCAAGACAACATATACACTGTCACCTGAGATATAAGTGGAGCTGACATTCCTCTTTTCACCATTTACAGTTACAGCATAAGTACTACTCAGCGAATTAGTGCTGTACAGCCACTCATCATACGTCAGGCGAATGGTGTTATTGCTATGCATCTTAGCATTCTTCAACACAGGTGCAGTTGTATCTGCACTTAATGTTTTAAAGGCCCATGATGTAGACCCATTAAGACCTGTAAATGTATTTCCTGCTTTATCACGAAACGTATTGGCTGGAATGTCTACCACATAATTCGTGTTGCTATCCAATGCGTTCGTAGGTGTAATCAGCAATTGTCTATTGTTTGCACTATTAATGACTGTCTTAGATGCAACGGTTGCTCCATTTGATTTTTTGAGCGTTACATTCTGAATGTAATTCGGATCAAGTTCTTTGTTGAACGTAACTGTTAAATTTCCCGTTAATGGTGCATTGGTAGTACCGTTTGCGGGAGATACAGTAGATACCATAAGGGACGTCGGATCGGATATGACATTGAATCCCCAAACATTCCCACTAATTGCACTGATATCATTCTCATTTCTATCCCTCAAAAAACCTTCTGGCATTACGATGTAATATGTAGTGTTGTTGTTCCAGTTATTCGTGGGAACGATCGTAATCGTATTTGTTCCAAAACCTGTAATTCGAGGTGTTCCTGCGTTTACTGGAATCTGCTCAAATACAGTACCACCAACTCTTCCCTGATAAATAATGAGATTCCCTCTACCTGCGGTTACCGGCTTATCGAAAGTCATCACTACCTTAGTTGAAGGAGATACCATTGCTGCGTTATCAGGAATTCTACTCACAAGGGAAGTTGAGCCTAGTCCCAGAGTGCTGAAGGTCCACTCTTTGTTAGTCAGTCCCGGAAATGGAGTATTGTCCGCGTAAACAAATGATTTATTATCTATCTCTACGTAGTATGTTGCTCCCGGTAGAACCTTGTCCTTGCCTAGTGTAATAGTCACTCGTAGGCCACTATCTAGCGCAGGCGTACTGTCTCCCGCATCCGGTGTCGTTGGGTCTGTAATCGGTGGTGTGGGATCAATTACAACTTGGTCACTGGATACCAGCACCGAATCCATCGTTGTATTATCATCCAAACGCTTAATCAAGATTGAACTTTGTGTACCCGGTGCCTTCTGAACAGGTTTATCAAAATCAATAACGAATGGTACTGAACTATCCACATTCGTTCCTTTCACGGCAGGAACAGTGTTCGTTATTCCATTTGCACTTAATTCATTGGCCGCATATGCTCCCTGCTCGACTCCACTCCAACCCGTAAGCCAACCTTGAACCGTCAGCATAACAATTAAGATTCCGAGCATGCCTTTTCTTGCAATTCTCTTCAATTCCACTGATCTTCCCCCTTATCTGCATTTCTTCTCCTGTCTGATGTACAGACCTCATTATGTATTTCGGTTAGAGAAGGGATTTCATTTAGTTATTTGGGGATTTATACCATAATTTTTCCTTTGTCCATGACAAGCAGTGAAATCGATGGAAGCACAAAAAAGCCCTTAATTCCTTTAACGGAATCAAGGGCTTCATTACTATTACATCTAACTTACAGACCTGCTTGAGTTTTCAAAAGGTCTACTTTGTCCACTTGCTCCCAAGGTACATCCAGGTCTGTACGGCCGAAGTGACCGTAAGCAGCGGTTTGTTTGTAGATTGGGCGACGCAGATCCAGCATACGAATGATGCCAGCCGGACGAAGATCAAAGTTGTTACGCACAAGCTCAACCAATTTCTCTTCGCTGACTTTGCCAGTTCCGTATGTATCCACGTTGATCGATACCGGGTTGGCTACACCAATCGCGTAAGCGAGCTGGATTTCCACTTTGTCTGCAAGACCTGCAGCAACAAGGTTTTTCGCTACGTAACGAGCTGCATATGCTGCTGAGCGGTCTACTTTTGTCGGATCTTTACCGGAGAACGCACCACCGCCGTGACGTGCATAACCGCCGTAGGTATCTACGATGATTTTACGTCCAGTAAGGCCTGCATCTCCCTGAGGTCCGCCAATAACGAAACGTCCTGTTGGGTTGATGAAATATTTAGTCTGCTCATCCAGCAATCCAGCTGGAACAACAGGCAAGATTACATGTTCTTTGATATCTTTTTGGATCTGCTCCAGCGTAGTCTCTTCAGCGTGCTGAGTAGACACAACGATTGTATCCACACGTACCGGTTTGTCACCGTCGTATTCAATCGTTACTTGCGTTTTACCATCCGGACGAAGATATTCCAATGTACCGTTCTTACGCACTTCCGCCAGACGACGCGCAATACGGTGGGACAGAGCGATTGGCAAAGGCATGAGTTCAGGTGTTTCGTTCGTTGCAAAACCGAACATCAGACCTTGGTCACCTGCACCAATGTTTTCTGTCTCACGAGCCATTTGTTCCGGGTCACGGTTCTCAAACGCTGCGTTAACGCCTTGGGCAATATCAGCAGACTGCTCATTCAGAGAAGTCAGAACTGCACAAGTGTTATAATCAAAACCGAACTGGGCATTGGTGTACCCAATTTCCTTAATTGTATTACGAACGATGGACGGAATGTCCACGTATTCAGACGCTGAACTGATTTCACCGATGACAAGCACTAAGCCTGTGGCTACGGAAACTTCGCAAGCTACGCGAGCATTAGGATCGTTCGCCAGGAACGCGTCCAATACGGCGTCTGAGATCTGATCGCAGATTTTATCCGGATGTCCTTCAGTTACAGACTCCGATGTAAATAGATGCCGGCCTTTAACAGACATGAAGTTTCAACCTCCCATAACTAGTAGTATGGCGATTGCCCGAACAAAACATGACAGCGATTCGTTCACTGTACCCTCGAAGCTTTCCAAAATGGAATAAGGACGCAGAGTCCGCAGTACCGAAGATAAGGATTTTTCAGGTAATTGCCTCAAACGAAAATCAACCTTTCCCTAGTGGAAAAGGTTGCATACCTCAAGTGCCATCTTAACGTATTTGTCAAGACGTGTCAAACGAAATGGGGTAAGGAAAATGCCCTATAAGTGCTGTTCTGCCTGGCGAATTAGCCTTTTGGTGATCTCTCCACCAACCGATCCATTCTCGCGGGAAGTCAGATGTCCCCACCCTTTGTATTGCCCATAGGAGTGATCACTCACTTCACCCAGTTCAGATCCAAATTCTGTATCCGCACCAGCTAAACCTCTGCCACCATAACCTACATTGAGACCAAACTCTGCAGCAATCTCATACTTCATCTGATCCAGCATTTGACGACTTTCGGGTACCACTTTGCGATTGCTTCTAGCCATGATTCCTGCACCTCCATTAATTGATTGTCAACAGTTATAGAGTGAGCAGGAACAAGGCTGGCTAGCCGTATTAATGTTTGTTAGAACTGGGTAATCTGAGCAAATGAAATGTATAACTAATGAATAATTCCTTTAACAGCTACAAATCCTATTTCAGAGTATATCCACCACGAACCATTACAGTTAAGCTATATTTGTTTCCTTCCAATACCGTGATCCCCCGTCCATCCCTTGGAAAAGAGAGCAGGTGATTGGTCGGCGCTGCCTGTCCATTCGTCAGATCAATCCCGTCCGTCAGATCAGCTACGCCATTCGTACCTTCACTGACGATCACAGCTTTGCCGCTACGTACAATGAACTCTGCGCCAGACTTGCCGATCAGCTGTTGACCCGGCTTTACGGTTACGATCTCAACGGCTTCAGAAGCGCCCGAGACCAGTGGAGGAAGGGATGTGTCTCCACCTGTGCTACCGGAGTTCCCGGTTCCTGTAGAGCCAGTGTTGTTACCATTTCCTGCATTGCTGTCTGTTCCCGTATTGGTACTTCCTCCTCCAGTCGGGATCTTACCGCCCAAAGCCTGTTGAATCTGCTGATCTACATAACTCTTTGTTACAACCGGATCATCTGCTGTTCCTGGCTGGCTTGTACCTGCACCGATTGCTGTATTACTGTATACCGACCCAACCCACACGCCAACACCAATGGCGAGCGCAGCGAGGGATACTTTCATATAAGGTTTCATGTGAATCATTTTCCTCCTCTGGTAATCTATTAACTTTAACTATAGAGAAAAAATAGACATGCGACAAGCAAAACCTCGCTTCCGTAGATGTGGAAGCGAGGTCTTAGCTTTAAAATATCTTAATTTTCGTACAAATTACCGATTATTATTGGGATTATTAGAACCCTCTTCCGGGAACTCCGGGATGATCGGTTCTTCTTTAGGCAGTTTGGATACATCGTAACTATAACCTTGTTCTGCAAGACGAATTCGTTGACCTTCGAAAACATCATACAAGGCTACGCGATATGAGCCACCACGTATTTTATCAAATACCGTATCATCAATACTCCAGTTGAGCGTCTGATTAATACCTGTCTTCAGATCAGTTCCTGGTGTGAGCTCTTTATCAAACACTTTTCCTGACCCATCAGTTATAGACAGAATCAGCTTGTGTCCGTACTCTCCACTATCCACAGCTTCCTCCTGTGTTAAGGAGTAGATCATCTCAATCTGTACTGCCGTTCCACCTGTAAGGTAAGCTTTAATATTGCTACCCGAGAATTTGAACGGATACAAGTCGATATCATTCAGAGAAGATAGAACAGATAATGATTTCGGCTGTACTTCAAATGACATGGCATTAACATAAGCCGTTGCCTCACCTTCACCGGTGACAAACTTGTTATCAGCAACCCCTTCACCTACAATCAGACGCATATCAGATAATGTTTTTACACTCTTCGGCACTTTGGCCCAGAACGTAACAATACTCTTCTGACCTGGTCCCGGTACACGGTTTGCCTGCTTAGCTGTTGCTTTGTAATATTGACCATCTGCTGTTTTGTAGTATCCTACCAACTTCGCAAGGCCACTCTGACGCAGAGACTTATTCGTCATCTCGAATTCGGTGTATACAATATCGGACGAAGATCCCGGATATACATATGTTCTGCGTATGCCCAGCTCTGTTTCTTTATCTGCAGTTCCTTGAGTATAGGTTTTCCCTTCGCCTACATAAGAGAGGGGCTGAATTAAACCGGACGTACTAAGAGTAATCCAATCGTTCTTTTCTTCCTCACTTACTTTCTCCTGCAAAGTTAATTCCAGACGGCTCATATTGAGTTCAGATGGAATCTTCGTCAGGAGATAAGCTTCGGTGACCATACCAGAACCTAGTAACTTGCCGCCTTCTGCACGAATCAGCTTCGTATCTCCATCAATGCGTGCGGAATCGATTGTGAACATCGCTTCCAGTTCTGGCAATTGAACTGTTTTGGCCGATGCATTACGGATGGTGACCTTGGCAGCAATAATATCACTGTCTGTCCATGGAAGCCGTTGCAAGGAGCCAACAGATACCCCGAATGTACCTTTACTATTCTTAATTACCGTTTCTGTCGTAAGTCCATCTCCACTTGTTACAGATTCAGGAATAGCATAGATGCCAACCGGATAGGAGAACTCAAAACCACTTGTACCTCCACCAGACGTTTCCCCTTCTTTGCTCTCATCTTTGGTTGTAGGTGTCATCGCATATAATTTGATTTTGCTGGTATCCCCATTCCCTTGAATCGTAGAGTTCAGTTTGATCGTTTTAGTCGCACCTGGCTTCAACTTCAGATCATCTAGTGCCTTCGTCTCGATCGGATAGGAAGTACCATCTTCTGTACGGATCTCTAATGCGTATTTGGGAACCTTAACTTCTTTTTTCCCTTGGTTCTTAATGACCCACTGCATCGTTAGATCGAACTCTTCATCCTCGCCACGGACACGAGCAGATTCCAGAAGAGTCGATACAGGTTGTCCATCAATCGAGATAATGTTCGGTTGATTCGCTACTACGTTTACATTCGTTTGGCTAGCTTCAGGAAGCTGTAATGCAGCCACTGGCAGAGCAGTCTTCTCTTCACCTTGTTCTTCCACAAGAAGTAATTCGGACTTTTCCAGTTTCAATGCTGTAGGCAATGAAGCCATTAAATTTAACGTTTTGTTGGCCTGTGCCTGAATGCTGACACCTGTACTATCCTTATCCGGGGTCAACGGATAATTCGTACCACCTGGTGTACGTAGAATCCACTTGATGTTTGGATTATCCAACAGCTTGTAACTGATATTATTCAGGTTTACGCCGACTTTGACGTATTGCTTCTTATTCTCACCCGGATACACTTTAATACCAGAGACTTTAACCTTGACGGCTGAGTCACTCAGACGAACCGTCTTCGTTTTCCCTACAGGTGTAGTGATGCTATATGATGCAGGAACATTGAATTTCCCCAGCGTGCTTTCATAATTTGGTTTACTGAAATCCCACTTTACAATCAGGAAGTTCAGATCACTTAATTTCACTTCACGTCCAACCTTCATAACATATGTGAGATCCACCGTGGAACCAGGTGATACTGTCTTCTTCTCTTGATCCTTGGCGATCAGTTTCGGAGAGAAGCTTGTTCCACCTTTTGTTTTCACTTTGCTCCAATAATCGAGCATCATCATCGGTGTGCTGTCATTATTTTTATACGTTAGTGTATACGTCACCGTATTCCCGTCATCTTGAGACAAGATATTGACGTCGGTTAATTTCACGGTACTCCGCGCAGTTACTTTAACCGAAGGTACCTTAGCCAGTGTATGTACGACTTTGTTCGTGGTTGTTGTCTGTTGTTTCTTTGTTGTTGCGCTGTTATTTGTAGCTGGTGTACTTGCTGCAGCTACTAAGCCTCCACTTGAACTGATGAATAACATACTAGTTATCAAAGTCGTTATGACCTTTTTATGATTCACTTCCAAACCTCCCATAAGTTGCTTGTTGCTATATAGTATAAACGTTTAGCAGGGAGAGAAAGTTACGATGTTGTTGGTTTTTGCAGTGAGAATATGGTGGGTCTCTAATCTACTATTGATTGATCATTCTTAGTTGTCGTGTAAAACTCTGACTGCATTGCTGGTATTCCATTAGAACGGATAAAAAGTGCATCTTTTACTTGTACCGCTTATTCAGCTGTTATTTGAAAAATCGTTGTGAGTCTAGTTTCTATATTTGAAATAAATATTAAAGGAGTTCAAAAATTTATACAAATAGTAGAGAACCCATTACTCAAATAAGAGTTTAATCGAATGATTTAGGGAATTACTTATATAAGAATAGAAAAAGTTATGATAAATGGACAGTTATTGTTTACTTATTGACTCCTTTCAATATAATTTAATTGCTTTGATTATAGAAAAGTTTTAAAGTTAAATTTTTAAAATAAAAAATGCACCAGGAGAGAATTCTCTCCTGGTGCACTATTCAAAATTAGTTTGTAACTGTTTTAGTAACAGTATCGAATTGACCTTTTGTATCTGTTGCTTTCACAGATACTTGTTTGCCAACAACAACATCTTTGTTTACATTAATTGTTAATGTTTTCTTATCAGTACCAAGCTTAGCAACATCAGCCGCATATGCTTTTCCATTAATAGTAACATTTTCAACTTTTGCAATGTCTTTAGCAAATACTACAACTACATTACCTGCTGAATCAACGCCACCAGCTAATTTGAAATCACCAGTATCAACAAGATCAGCAGCAACTGCAGTACCAGCAAGCTCTACATCATATTCAAACTCTACATCTTCAAGAGCATCAATAACTTGTTGATTAGTTACAGTGTTATCTTTAACGAAGATATTAGATCCACTAACAACTACTGGATTTGTTTGAGTAGGACGAAGTACAATTTTGAATTCTGTATCATTTGCTGCAGTTCCTACAGTTTTAGCTGAAATTGTCAAGCCACCTACTGTATCTTTAGCAACTTCACCGGCAGTAGTTACAGCGTAAGTAGCTGTGTTGATAGCTACAGGTGCTTCATTCTCCCAGTTGTTTGTAGATGTAGTATACGTGTCGGACTCAGCAGCAACTTTTTCAGCATCGCTGAATGCACGGATGTAATTAGGATCTTTTTTGATTTTGATTGAATACTCATCGTTGTAGTTTGTATTCAAGAATTTCACGATAACTGTTTTACCAGTAGTATCAGTAGCATCAATTGCAGTAGTATAGTCTACTTTAGCAACCAACGGACTAGCAGCGTTTTCTCCAATTCTTGTAACGATCAAATCACTTGCAATATCAGCTACAATAGGAGCATCTTTGTAATCAGTTGCCAGTTTCACAGTGAATGGAATTTTCACAGATTGGTCAACTTGTGGAAGAGGTGCACTATTGCTTACTGCAACTTTTGGAGCAACAGCATTAGTAGTATTAGTGCTGAATTCAGTTGCGAGCACGTTCTCAGAGTAAGACTGAGCACGGTTAGCAAGTACTGTTACAGAAGTTCCTGTGGAGAACTCAGTAGTTGTTTTCAATGTAACTTTAGTTCCATCAATTGAAACTGAAGAAGGAATTGAGTTACCTACTCTGAAGTCAGAAGTAGTTGCATTTGCAACAACTTTATTGAACTCAACTTCGAAAGTTTTAGTATCTTTTTGTGTAACAGTTTTCACAGCAAGAGGGTTAACCACTGTTGCGAAATCTTGGATAGCTACATTTTGGCCAGTTCTAGACTGCAGTCCTGCAACAGTAATGCTGGATACAGAACCAGTTGATCCGAACGTAACTCTTGTTCCATCAATGAATTCAGGGAACAACAATGTAACTGATTTACCACCATTCACAGCATTTACTCTAACATCAGCTGGCAACGAACGTTGTTCAGTAACATTAGAACCTTCTTTAGTGAATTTGATGTAGTAGTTGTTAGCATTGTTCAATCTTGCAAGGTCCATATCTCTGTCAAAGTTCAGTGTTACTTTGCGGCTACTATTGTTAGCATCTACTTCACCTTTAAGTACAGGTGCATTGTAGTCACTAGCAATGAAAGTGCCATTGTATTCAACTACAGTATTTGCAAGAGCAGTAGTATCTTTAACTCCAGCTACTTTAATTGAGTATGTGCCGTATTCAAGGTTGTTGTAGAATTCCAGGTTGAAGATTTTACCATCAACATTTTCAATGGATTTTACTGGAATTGTGTCGTTACCTTTTTTAATTGTGAAGAATTCTCTGTCAGTTGATTTGATTTCCACAGCTTTATCAAAACGAACTGTCAGTTTGTTAGAAACACGGCTTCCGTATGCAACTTCAACTACTTGTGGACGAACCAAGTCAACAGTTGCGTTGATTTTGTGTTCTTTCACAGCATTAGCATTACCGGAGTAGTCTTTTACTTCTACAAACAAAGTGGACTCATATCCAGGCAAACGATTAGCGGAAGTAAATTGAACTTCGTAAACGTTAGAAGCAACCTGAGTTACTGTACCAGTTTTGTTAGTAGAACCGGATTTCCAGTAGAAGCTGTCGTTAGTTACGGAATCTGGATCAATTTCTTCGTCGAAAGTAACTGTTACTTTTTCCAATGTTGCAGAAACTTCAGTCACTTTAGGACCTTCAGTATCAGCTGCTACAGTGAAATCAGTTGTTGCAGACAGAGATTTCAAACCAGCAAAGTCTTCAACCAAAGAAGTAGTCAGTTTGTGTGCACCTTCAGAAATAGTTCCTGTGTAGTCACGCAAGATTACTTCACGTTGGTTAGCTCCCAAAGTTACAGCACCCACATAAGCTTTGTCATCCAATTGGAAGTTGCTGCTTGTCGGAGCTACGATTGGCTCAGAGAAAGTTACTTTGATAACTTTAGTTCCCAGAGCTTTTACTTCAGTTACTGTAGGCAAAGTGTTGTCAGCAGATGTGAAGGAAACTTCACCTTGTGGCAATACAGTACCAGTAGAAGATTTCACGTTTTTAACAACTACTTTGTAAGTAGTACCTTGCGTGAGTTTGCTGGATTCGTTCAACAACAGGCGTGCTGTTTTACCGTCAGCCAACAAAGTGATGGATTTGATTCCTTTAGAATTGCTGTCCACTGTGTAGTTGTTTTTGTCAGTTGCAGTAGCTTTGTCTACTTTACCGTCAAAAGCAACGTCTACTTCTTTCAGGTTAGTGGAAGTAGCGGATTGTACTTTAGTTGCAGCTTCTACAACATAAGTAACTTTTTCAGTGAAAGATTTTTCTTTGTAAGTAAATTTCACTTCAGTTTCTTTGTTAGCTTCAAGAGCTTTATCCAAAGTAACTTTTACAGTTTCGCCGTCGCTGATTTTGAATTCAACAACTTTTCCACCTTCAGTTACTGTGTAAGAAGATACTTTCAAGCTTTGCGCTTGGTCAATTGAGTAAGCAGCGCCTACAAGCAATTCACGGGAAGCGTTAGCTGTGAAGTTAGTGTTTGCATCAACCAAACCAGCGTTGATTGCTGCTTGCACATAACCTTTAGCCCAAGCTGGAGCAGTGTTGTTTGTTTCAGCTGGGATTTCAAGATCCAATGCACGAGTCAGGATTGTAGCCATCTCGGACACAGTCACTTTACCGTTGAAGTCGAAGATTTTCTTCTCAACGTTTTTACCTTCCATGATACCAGCAGCAGTTACTGCTTCGATGTAAGGTACAGCCCAGTTTTTAGCTGTGTAGTTTTTGTCAGTGTAAGAAAGAGTTCCAGTGATCTCTTTCAGACCCAGCAATTTAGTGATAACTTTTGCAAACTCAGCGCGAGTCATGTCTTTGTCAAGACCTGCTGTACCATCCGGATAACCGTTGAAGATACCTTTTGCTTTCAATGCATCAAACTGTTGTTGCGGGGAAACTGCTGTGTCACCGAATGCTACAGATGCAAACATTGAGAATGCCATTGCTGTAGACAATGCTACGGATAAAATTTTCTTCATAACCTTTTTTTCTCCTCCTTGGGCGTTCATAACATTTGAATTTTCTTTAATAGGGTCGCTCGTATTCCTCATATATTGTTGCACCCCCTTTCCAGAGTTGTGAGCAAGTTAATATAAATGATGTCTGTGAGCATATCACAGAAACTTGTAAACTAGTTAATAAAGCAGAATCACACGTAAATAGAGTAGTTTCCTAATCCTACCTTACGTATTATACAATGGGTCTCTCGTGCCGTAAAGCAATTTTTTCTAAAAAATAGACAAGATTCTTCACGAGGTCATTCTTGGTAACAGGCCCAATGTTTTCGACTCTACACTTTAAACGCAGTAGATTTCAAAAAGTTGCGGATTGCACAAAAAAAGTTTTGATTTTTTTTATGTATAGGTCCAGTGCGGGTATTGAAGCCATTCAAAACCTTTTCAAACCGTTGATACAGCAGTGAATCTGGAATGGTGATCTCTGGTTTGTCTGTGCTACCAACGTTTATTTATACCCGCAACTTCAACCTATGAAGCGACAAAATTCACAAAAAATAAAATAAAAAAGCACCCCTATTGGGATGCTTTTCCTGCAGTTCTGGAAATATAAGTTATTTAATCTTCATCGCGAGTTCAATAATTTGAGCACGCATATTTGGATCACTGTTCAATCTCAGATACATATCGTCAATTGGTTGTCTGTTCTCACGGTACGTTTTCTCATGCTTCATCGTCGTGTGAGACCATTCAATCAACTCATTCTCAGCCAGAACCAGATTGTTATACGCATCATGGAAGCCAGTGGACTGTACAAGCCCTTCCATAACTTCCTGAGAGATCTCCTGAGTCTTGCGTGTATCTTCCAACTTTTTCTCCAGAATGACTGCCTGCTTCTCAAACTGTGTCTTTGCCTTCATGTAGCCCAGCTGGGCTTTCGAATAAATCGGTTTCATTAGCTAACTTCACCCTCTAGATCATTGTGTATTTACCGTTATTGTATCTTAAACTCTAGCAAATTACAAAAATAGTTATTGGTAATAATTCTGTTTCTTCTATTATAAAAGTACTCTATGTCAATTCATTGACAGCCATGAAAAGGACCTGCCCCTTTAGAGTAAGGGACAGGTCCTTCCTAAATTGCATCGAAGTTTCAAATGAATTAACTCAAGGTTTTAGGGAATACTTTTGTGCTCTTTTTAAGCAATTCAACTGCAATTTTACCCGCTTCTGCACGTGTCAGATTTCCTTTCGGGTTGAATGCAAACTGTTGCTTGCTCTGACCTGCTACTGTGACTGGAGATCCCTCCATAATTTTAGCCTTCGTAACCGCTTGTATCGCTGGTCTTGAATAAGCTTCCATGCTTCCTGAGTCAATAAAGGATTTGGCCAATGCACTAGTTAACTTACTATCATTGCTTGCTAACTTTAACTCAAGAGCTCTTGCGATCATTACAGCTGCTTGCTCACGTGTAAGAGGTTGATCTGGACCAAAGTTTCCGTCCGTAAGTCCTGATACAATACCTGCTCTTGCTGCCGTTTCAATACTTGCATAGTCCCACGTAAATGAACTTGTCCCTGCGCCTACATCTGTAAATGTAGGTTTATTATCCGAAGTAATCGGCAAGTTCAATCCTTTCACGAGAATGGTAGCAAATTCGCCACGGGATGCACGATCATCTGTTCCGAATTGTTCGAAACGAATCGGTTGCATGAAACCTTTGGCATACAGTGCATTCAGAATATTTCTAGCCCATCCATGATTCGTGATGTCGTTGTAACTTCTTCTTAATTTCATGACTTTATAATATCCGAACTGATCAAATGGCACAGTAACTGTGTGTTTCTTGGAATCCACTTCTCCACCAATTCGTTTCCACTCGCGTCCTGGTGTGTAATAGAAGACGGAAATAGTCGTTCCAGCATCATCTACTACATTTGAATCATAGGTCAGTGTCAATGTTCCACGCTGTGAAGGCTTGATTGTACGCTCCGCTGGTACCTTAACATCTCCGTATAGAGCGTCAGGTGTATACGGTCCGATACCATTCGTCGGCGCTTTATACGTTGTTGAATCTCTTGAACCATATTCGCCCAGACCACCGCTGACCCAATAAATATCAGAAATTGGACTGAAGTTCAATGTATCTCCTACAATGGCAGAAAATCTTCTGAAGTATTCTTCTTGTACATCGAAGTTGACTGGGTCACCCTCACCTCTCTCTGCACCTACGCCCATGACAGTACCATAATCATTGCGACGCTCTACAATACCATTATTGGGATCTGCGATACCAAAGAGAAGTTTATTGTCTGGATAAAATTTCTTGATTCCGCGAATATCAGTACTTTCCATAACTGTACCTTTCGGGAAACTCAATTCCAGCTTTTTATTAAAGGCTGAATACTTATTAGCTACTTTCGGAGCCATGTATTGGGAATCTATACCTGGACTTGTTGTGTAGAATACATCAATAGTGTCGGTGGTTGTTACACCATCACGGTTAATGGTTAGTTTAATTTTATTAGATTTGTCCGGCTTCAACCCTACATAATCCAGGACAAAGCGATCTGTCTCTACACCTTGCAGCTTCTGTGCAGGTTCTTTATCAATGATAACCCCTGTTGCACCTTCTGCTTCGATGTCAAAATGAACAAAGTTCTTATTTACAACTACACGATCACCTGAAGTCGGTTTAGGTGATAAAATACGGTATCCAGTTACTTCTTTAACAATTTCAAGTTTCTGACTGGTCTTCGCTCCCGTCCGATTGAAGAGGTCTAGTGTATAAATATACGTTCCTGGTGTATCCATTTTGAGATTACGCAGACGAATAACAAAGTCCTGTTGGCGACCTGCTCTGTCAACTGTAACAGTACCATTATCCAGTGCATACTGAGGATCAATCTTTGCATTGTCCCAACTTGCCGTGTTTCCATCTGGAATATCCTGATCGAATATCTTCTGAGTCCCCATGCTCAAACTCATCCGTGTCGCACCTGCTCCGCGAATGACAATATCAAAGTTCTTCAAGCTGGTGGTGATTTTATTATCAGCATACACAAACTCTGGTGACATATTGAACGCATCTTTGACCCATTGTGCATCCTGGTCTAATGGTTCAATAAATTCTGGTCGACCTTTCGTAATTGCAGGTTGGAAGTTTCGAATGTTCGAAATATTATTATCATTAATATAGATTCGAAGTTCCTTAGATACCTCTTTAAGTTGTCCGTTCTCATCCTTAGTTGTTCCTGTCAGCACAATTCGGTTCTCACCGAAAAATAACAAGCCATCGGGTTCTCCAATAGGAATGATCACGTTATTAATTGTTCCATCTGCCCCCAGGTTCAACTTGCGTGGGAAATCCGTATTTCCGCTACCCTCAGTAGAATATGCTTTTGTACCGTTGGCAAAAATTTCAGCTACAAAATATGGACTGCTAAGCGTATCAAATCCAATGTACTGACCCAGGATTGAAACTCCTGTGGCATTGTCTTTCAAATCATGAGTTTGACCATCAGTAAGATTTTCTACAGAGATAAAGCTCTTTGAAGCGAATGAAATCGTTGCATTCCGACCTGTGGTCGATCCGGAATACTTAAATTGAACAACTTGATTTCCCGTTTTGAACCCTTTAATCTCGTAAATATTTTTTGTAGTATCTGTTGCACTAAGCGGACCTACATGGTTCACGATAATTGTGCTTGTTCCTCTAGGCAGATAATCCGCAACCAAAGTTTTTGGATCACTCGGTGCTCTGCTAGTCTCCACTAAAATATAAAAGTTCGATCCACTCACACTGGCACCATCAAGAGGTATTCCATCTGGAACAGTACCAGACCCATTGTAGTCTCTAAGATACTTCAATCCTGTAATTACAACTGCATCTTGTACATATTCAAAATTCATACTTGTTGTAACTTTTTTAGCCCCATAGTCTACCGATAGACTATGATTCTGTAATCGGTCAGGAGCTCCGTTGAATGTGATCGGGTTAATATCAAAGGAAATTAGGACATAAGCCGGTGTGTTTTGTCCCACGCTAGGGATATGTTCCACATTTACATTACTTACACCCGTGTTCCCATTTCCATCGACATCAATGACCGGAACTTCAGTAACATCAGCTCCCGGAAGCAATAACTGTGCTTTCACATTGGCACTAGCAGGAGTGCCTCCATAGGTTGGTCTAGCTGATGAAAGCATACTCTGCGGCAGCCCGTTTGCACCTTCAATTAAATCCAACTGAGTGAATGGTTTTGTTTCATCATAATATAACAAAGAATAATTAAATACTTTCTTATCGACGCCACTCTCAATCGTCATTCTTAGGGTATTCTCACCTGATTTTAGTGTCAGTACCGGAGAGAAGAATGTACCATCCTGCAATAGTGATGTAGGCAGCTCCGAGCCACCATTCAACGATATCGTTACTTTGGATGAGTTCTGCGCAACACCTTGAATTGTAACTTCGCCGGTGTTAACCACAACCTGAGATCCCTCATTCAAGTTGAGGTTATCCGCTCCACCAAGGACTTGCAACTTCTCAATGTATGGGACGGAATCGTATAAAATATAAAAACTCTCAGAGCGTTCACTTGGTCCTTGGGAACCTGTAAACGTAATTTTATTCATCCCTGGGAACAGTGTAATGGTTGATCTAAACCGATTATCCGGTCGATTAGGATCAACAGTTACTACCCCTGGTGCAACACGTGTACTATCAGGAGTCCAAGTGTCACCTTTGAGATTCATCAGCTGAACATTCACACCGAGTGTTGAACCTGTAACATTCGTGAATGTTCCTGTTAAAACCTGTTCCTTTCCTGTAACAACAAAAGCTGATGTACGAGACAACACATCCGCATTGGCACTGTTTCCGCTCAACTTCAGTCCTACTGTATCTTTCAATTGGACATTCCCAGCATTGTCAGGAGTAAAGTAACTTGTCTGTCCCGCCGCCGATGCAACTGGTGCATAGCCAGCAGGAATCAGAGTTACTACCAGCGCTATCAGCATTAGCCAAACAATTGACTTTTTCATACGCAGCATTAAATATCATCTCTCCTCTTTTAAGTCAGTTACCTTTATATATCGGCAAAAAGATCCAATTATTTAGTAAAAATCTCAAAATAAACAAAAAACCTTATCCACGAGGGATAAGGTTGGGTCTGGAATAATATTCAAGAATAGCTGTAACCATTACATTTATCTATTTATGATTTCGAACGGGTCTCGGGATTTAACTTGACGCGCATGCGCATCAGGAAGTTAATAACCGGTCTTCTCGTTTTGCTAACAAGTCCGATGACTTCTGCTCCCACCTGGAGGAAGAACATCATGATACAGATGACCACAAATGTTACCCAGTTCGCTTCAAACATGGCAGCGGAAGATTGGATAATCGCCAGAACTCCGAAGAATGCGGCAATTCCGTATATGATCAGTACCGTCTGACGGTGACTGAATCCAAGTTCACGTAAGCAGTGATGCAGGTGACCTTTATCCGGTGCGAAAATCGGTTTCCGTTGTACCGCACGACGGATAATCGCGAAGAAGGTATCCGAGAGCGGCACACCGATAATAATCAGCGGTGTAATAAAGGACACGATAGCAATTTGTTTGAATCCCAGCATGGACAGCATCGCCAGAGAGAAACCAAGGAATAGTGATCCGGTATCCCCCATGAAGATCTTGGCAGGATGGAAGTTAAAGAATAGGAATCCGATAATACTACCCAGCAATACAAGACACATCAAGGCAATCATCATGTTACCCATCAGGAAGGACATTACGGCAATAGTACCAATTGCAATACCAGATACACCGGCTGCCAGACCATCCAGACCATCAATCAGGTTAATCGCATTCGTTACACCAACGATCCAGAAGATCGTCAGGGGAATGGATACCCAAGCTTCGAGTGAAGAGTAGGAATCCTGAAACGGAATGTTAACGAAATCTACCCGGATATTAAATCCAAATACAACGACAGAAGCAGCAACGATCTGACCAAGCAGCTTCACTTTGGCCGATAGTTCAAACCGATCATCGAGTGCGCCGATCAGCACGATAATTGTTCCACCAATCAGAAACGCGCTGACAAAACTCATATCCCGAGTCGTGAACCATGCCGATACAAACGGAAGCAATGCAGCAACTGTAATAATAAAGGCCAGGAATATCCCCAGACCACCAAGACGTGGCATGATCCGTGTGTGTACTTTACGTGCATTCGGCGTATCCATTGCGCCAATGCGGACTGCGAACTTTTTGACAAGTGGTGTCAGGGCAAGAGCCAGTCCCATTGACACGATAAATCCAATGATAAAGATCGCTACCATTTGAACATTCGACCCCCAATTATAATACCTGTACGAAATTATAAATCCCCTGATCTCTTTTTATATATAAAATTATTTGTTAGTCACTTTTGATGAAAAATGCAATTTGCACCAGAACGGAGAGGGCAGAAATAACCTGTAGAAGCGAAGCGTTCGCCTACAAGCTTTCTGAAAGAAAGCTACATCGTAAGCATATGCTATCGCGGGATTTCAACCTTGTAAAGGTGGATAAAAGAAATCCAGAGATAACAGCGATCAAAAGGTTATTCTGACATCGAAGTGGCCGTATGCAACAACTTCCGTTTTTCATGGAGTGGCACACATGTAATCCGGAATGAATTATACGCTCATCACACCCGAAAAGCCATCCTCAATTTCTAGCAAAAACACGCATTTATCTCGCAATTACCTGTTTTTAACGGACTTTCGTCACGTTTTCTTTGTCACGCATCACCTTAACAGCGAATTTCGGAAGCGCAAGCATACGGCCAGCCCGGCTTGGTTCACGCAACAAGCGATAGAACCACTCCAGTCTTAACTTTTGGAACAGCATAGGCGCACGTTTGGTTTTGCCCGAAATCACATCAAAGCTGCCGCCAACGCCCATGGTTACAGGAACCTGTAGTGCATCTTTGTGTTTGTGAATCCACGGTTCTTGGGTGTCCGCCCCACGTGCTACAAACAACAGATCAGGTGCCGCTTCCCGAATAGAAGCGATGACCTGTTCATCCTCAGCCGGACCAAAATAACCGTCGCGATAACCCACAATTCGAATCGCCGGATATTGCTGTTGTAACCGAACTGCCGTTTCTTGAATCACCTCAGGGGTGGAACCAAGCAGATATACGCCCCATCGATAGTTTTCTCCAACACGCAGCAATTCATGTAAAAGCTCAAAACCCGGCACTCGCTCAGCTACAGGATCTCCACAATAGTTTGCAGCCCATACGACACCTGTTCCATCAGGAACAATCAATTCCGCAGCTTGCATGACTTCCATGATTGCGGGATTTTCCAATGCGGCCATAACCATAATTGGATTGGCTGTAATGACCTGATGTGGTGTCTGCTTGGATAGCACAGCTTCCTGGAGAACCTTTACCGTTTCTTTCATCGTCAGTTTGGAAAAAGGAATGCCGTAGATCGAAACGGTAGGTATTGATCCGGTCTGACTCATCTTTATCTCATCCTTTGCGGCCTAAATAGTTAATAATCTGCTGTGCAGGCACTCTGGCTTCCTGCTTCAGTTGGGTGATGCTTACTTCATGTTCCTTCAACCACTGTGAACGTTGATCCAGCAGTCCAACAACAGTCTTAGCGAGTTTGTTCCCATCGAGTGTATCCGTATTGCCTGCTGGTTCACTGTCCAGACGAAGCAGGAATTGATCAATTTTCGGATCATACGAGATACCCACCGGAGGCACATATTGCGAAGCCGCATAGATCAGACTGTGCAGACGCATACCGATGACGAGATCACACTTGCTGACTTCCTCCAGCATAAGCTGAGGGTCGGTCAGATCTTCTGTGATGCTAATCTCGCTGCCTTTGCTGGTCACATCACCTAACATTTCCATAAGGAATCGTGATGCCTGTTCATCCACTGGCAGATGAAATGGTAGAAAACGCAAGTGCACGGCTCTTTTGGAGCACAGCTTTTTCAATCCGGCGGCAATAGCCGTAAGTTCCTTCCGGTCTGACTCCCAGAAACGTACCGATACGCCGATCACAGGAAGCTTGGTATGTCCTCCAGTTGAAGGTTCCACTCGATTAGCTTGAGTAGCAGCATTTGCTGAGACAGCACCTTCGCCCCTCTCAACTTTTGTTTCAGGTAATGGCAAACCCATTACGGGGTCGGGTACAACATGGATCTGATTCCACTGTAACCCGAGCCCACGCAGGTAGTCTGCAGATTGTTCATCCCGAACGGATACATAGGTGCAGGCCTTGAAGACTGATTTGATCATTGGATTAAAAATTTTACGATTCACAGGACCAATCCCCTGTGCATAGATAAACGTTGGTTTTTTCAGCCACTGGGCCAGCTTGATTACACCCAGATAATAAGGAATGGATTTCAGTCCAGTTGCATCCTGCAATAGACTTCCTCCGCCACTGATTAACCCGTCGCTCTCCTTGAGTGCTTCACGGACTTCCTTCAATTTCATGCGATGCACGGAGCGCACACCGTACATGGCGGTTGTTGACTCGGGATCACCCGAGAGAACAATCGGTTCAATTGTTATGTTCGACCTTTGGCTTTCCTCTTCCAGCGCTGTCAAAATCGACTTTAGCACCGCTTCGTCTCCGCTATTGCGGAATCCGTAATACCCCGAGATGACTAACTTTTGAGAAGTGGTGACCATTTTTTCCAACATCCTTCCGCTACTTGCCACACACCCACAGCAATGATACCGAAGATTAAGCCAAGTCCCAATCCCATCACTCCACGAATGAGTGACAATACAGCCGGCGTATGGATATGCGCGAACGTATCCACCATGGACAACTGTCCAATCGCTGCAATAATGAGCACAAAGATGACTTTACGATATTTTAAAGCGGCGAACACGCCAACGATAAATAGCGGGTGTCCCAGCATAAATTCTTTGAATCTCGGACGTACACCGAACGTATCTTCCAACGTGGTACGAAGGAACATCTCCAATGGTGTTACTGAACCCGAGTTGCCTGTACGGCTCAAGTAATAGTACCCAACAATGGCAGCAACAAGCGCCAAAACAACCATTAACACATTAATTGGCATACGAAGCATTTCTTTAATTTTCTTAATAGAGAATGAACCCGAGCCACGATAAAACACAATATAGATCGCTACCAGTGCCATAGGTGCAAAGTGCAACAGACTCACGCCGCGGAACTGGTTAATGACCAGACTGTACGTAATGCTGTTAAGCAACGCGATGACAAAAGGTACCGCCAGGAATGACAGAATCGAAGTTCTTACATATAAAACTAATGTCTGTTTCAAACGACGACCCGCAGATGCGTCGGGTTGACGCTGTTGCTGATAGTTCACTGTTCGAACAGCCAGCACCATCGCTATGGTCGGCGCGGCTATGGCCACAAGCAAGGCAATTCCTTGCTCCAGCAGCGTTGGCTTCAAAAGGAACAACCCTGCACTGCCCACCAAAGCGACCACAAATGCGATCAAAGTCAGTAGTGGGATAAAATAAGAAACCATAAGTGCAATCATGGCAATTGCACCAACAAGAGCAACCAGCTTGGCATAACGCTGAATCGAAGAATCCTTAACTGTAAATGCTTCAGCTTGTCCTAGCTCGAATCCATGCTTCGCCATGCGTTCTACCGCATGACCCGGCTCGCCCAGACTATTGATCAGATTCTCAATTGGATCTGTAATCATAGCCTTTGCTGTATTCCGGCTTGGCGATGCATTCATATAGAGCATACGAATGTTGCGATCCTTGGTTGCCAGAACAAAACGGTCAGCAATCGTATCTACGTCCAGATTGGCATCCCCATCACTAAGCGAGTACAGACGCGTAACGTTGTAATCCGTTTTATAAGCGAGGGTCTGGAATCCAGACTGCGGTTTCTTCAAGTTCTCAATTGCTGCAAGACCAATATTGTGTTTGTTCAGCAACTGTGCGAATTGGTCGAGACTTTTCATCTCTGCATTATCATTGTACCCTTTCACAGCATCACCATCAAACAAGATGCGCGTTACGCCATTCTGTTCGAAGAAGGTAAGCAAGCGCTCCATCGATTCCTGGCTGTATGGCACACTGTCCGAGATCCGCGGCAAAATGTAGAAACCTTTATCACGCAGCATCTTCACGGCAACCGGATCGGGCTGCAAAGGCTGCATGTTGGCATTCTCCGGAGGAGTCTGCAATATTAAGCCGCTACGACCTTCATATTCCCATGGTACTACCGGAATCTGCCGATCAGCGAACGTTTGTTCAATAATAGGGGTGTACGTCTGTGCGTTTTCCTCCGATGTAAATAACACATACGTGTAATTTTCATTAGAAGGAATCACATTTTTGGTCAAGTTCGCGAGATCTTGGCCATTGTACACCATTAGTCGGCGTGTCTTTCTCAGCTCGTCCAATGTACTTTCGAACACAGCCATCGTTGTTACGCCTGCGTCTTTTAGACGAGTCAATTGTTCATTCATGAAATCTTGCGGATGTGCCTGATACGCTGAGATATCCAGCAGTCCTCGATAGTTAAAGACAAGCTCCACCTTTTTGGCAGAAGATTCTGTCTGCACCCGATCACTGATGACAGGGATGGACGCGACCAGACCGATAATAACGACGAGCCACAACCACTTCCGAGAAGCGTTATTCCAATAAAGCCATTTTTGACGCACTACATGTACCTCCTCAAGTGTTGGAACCAAATGCACGTTCAGCTCAAGTAATTCGTTCATTTAACATTCATACAATAGGTTACAAACAGCTTGTGTCAACAAGCCCTCTTATATGCTAGAACCATCTACACTTTTATTTCAAAGAAAAACCCCTCCGCCAACCAACCTTACGGTGCGGAGAGGCCTTCTCATGTTCTTGCTCATTGTTGCATTCGTATTATTGTGCGTCTACACGCGACATCACTGTAGTCACCAGACGCTCGATCCAGCTTTCCGCATCTTCCAAATTCTCTCCACGCACGGCGAAGTATACTTTGATCTTCGGTTCTGTTCCTGAAGGGCGCAAGCAGAACCATGAACCGTCTGCCAAAATGAACTTCAGTACGTCCGCCTTCGGAAGACCGTCCAGACCAAGGGAGTAGTCCAGTACATCTTGTACAGCAATTCCCGCTACTTCTTGTGGCGGATTGGAACGCCAGTCCGTCATTTTGGCTTGAATCTGAGCCACGCCGTCTTTGCCTTTCAGCGTACGGGACTCCAGCTTCTCCAAGAAATATCCGAATTGGTTGTACAGCTCTTGCAAGACATCATACAACGTCTTGCCTTGGCTCTTATAATACGCAGCTGCTTCAGCAATCAGCATCGAGGCAAGGACAGCATCCTTGTCACGGGCATAGTTACCGGAAAGGTAGCCATAACTCTCTTCATATCCGAACAAGAATGTATGACTGCCTGTTGCTTCGAACTGGTTCATTTTTTCACCAATATATTTGAAGCCCGTCAGTGTGTTCATCACTTCTGCACCGTAATGTTCAGCAATAACAGCACCCATCTCACTTGTTACGATTGTTTTGACAACCGCACCATTGCTTGGCAGTGTACCTGTCTCTTGCAGGCGACTGAGCAGGTAATGTACCATAATGGCACCAGACTGGTTACCGGACAAGACGAAATATTTGCCATCATTGTCCTTCACGACAGCACCCATACGGTCTGCATCCGGATCTGTTCCGATCAGAATGTCAGCGCCTACGGATTCTCCCAGCTTCATTGCAAGCGTAAACGCTTCGCGTTCTTCCGGGTTAGGGGATTTCACGGTAGAGAACTCAGCATCCGGCTGTTCCTGTTCAGCTACAATGTGCACTTGCTCGAATCCGATCTGCTCCAGCACGCGACGTACAGGAATGTTACCTGTTCCGTGAAGCGGTGTGTAAACGATTTTGAAATCACGGCCTATGCCGGATTGGATCAGTTCACGGCTCAGACTGCGGCTCGCTACGGTATCCACAAACGCTTGGTCTTGGTCTTCACCCAACCAGATCAGGAGTCCTTGAGCTTCTGCTTCTTCTTGCGTCAGCTTTTTCACGTCAGCAAGGGAAGGCACTTCCTGGATGTACTGAATGACTTTTTCCGCTTCATCCGGTACCAATTGACCGCCCTCATGATTGTATACTTTGTAGCCGTTATATTCCGGTGGGTTATGGCTCGCTGTTACAACGATCCCTCCAGTTGCCTTCTGATGACGCACTGCGAATGACAACTCAGGAGTTGAGCGCAAGGACGGGAACAGCTTGGCTACAATGCCGTTCCCAGCCAGTACAAGCGCAGCATCCAGTGTGAATTCAGGTGAGAAATGGCGGGAATCATGAGCAATGACTACAGAAGGTTTGCCTTCTTGGTCACCATGCTGCTCAAGCAAATAACGCGCAAATCCTTGCGTTGCCCGACCTACGGTGTAACGGTTCATCCGGTTGCTTCCGGCACCAATGACTCCGCGCAATCCACCTGTACCAAACTCCAGGTTTCTGTAAAAACGTTCCTCCAGCTCTTTCGGCTGATCCTGCAAGTCACGAAGCTCCTGTTTCGTTGCTTCATCAATCGAAGCATCCTCCAACCATTGCTGCAACGTCTCTGCTGCTGCTGTGCTTAACTGTTCCATTCCGATAAACCCCTTCCGTCTATATAAATTCAGGTGTGCTGAGTTACTTCAGCATCTTGCATCATTCGGTCCGTCTACGTTCCTGCATGATGTCAATGCTCACGTATGTAATCAGCTTGGGTCAGACAGTGCAAACATGATCTCGCCTTCAGCGACCACTTTGTCGTTGACTCGGGCAGTTGCTTTACCTTTACCAATAGAACCTTTCAGACGTGTAATCTCCACTTCCAGAATCAACGTATCTCCGGGCACAACTTGTCCACGGAATCGGAAGTTGTCCAGTCCCGCCAAAAAGCCGATTTTTCCTTTGTTGCCTTCCAGATTCAGAATGGCTACTGCACCAACTTGCGCCAGCGCTTCTGTAATCAGTACACCCGGCATTACCGGATACTCTGGGAAATGACCAATGAAGAAAGGTTCGTTAATGGTTACGTTTTTCAAACCAACGGCACGTTTGCCATCCTCAATCTCTAGAATCTTGTCCACCAACAGGAACGGCGGACGATGCGGGATAATTTCTTGAATCTGTTTGATATCGAGCACAGTGTAATCTCCTCTCAGGATGTTTATATGAGCGTTCTTCATCATGGATTTTTCATGTGCGCATAGGTGACCGTTACGGTTACGGATCGTTCTTTCGATCGCTGTTGTTTCCTAATGTTTCTGAACTATTTTTCAGATGGATAACATTAGGAAACAAAGGCGAGCGCTTCGCTTCTTTCGAACGATTCCGTTCCCTTCACTGACTTTAGTGCGGACATGGAAAACCTGATTATGATCAAGTCGAAGCTCATATAAAAGGTTTTTAATTTTTAAATTTTGTATGGAAAGCATATTTTCGGTTAACACTAGTTATATCCTTCATGACTGCAGTAGTGAAGGTTAAGATAAGGGGTCTCTCTTCGCGATGACGAATGTCTTTCGCAGGGGAGGCCTCTTTTGTGACGTCAAACGTCATCCATCATTATACTGTTTTCAACGTCAAAAAGAAAACTCCTGCCTGCGCAGGAGTTTTCGCTTAACTCGTTACATTATGGAGCGAATACCAGATTATATACATGTTCCCATGTACTCCATTGCCATACGGAACCGATATCCTGTTTGCCCAGTACCACATATCCAGCTACCATTCCGCCAGCGAGGGCAAGAACAAGCAGGACCGGAACCAGGAACCATCTTGCGATGCGCCATCCACTCTTCTTCTTCTTGACTTCCTTTTTCTCCGGCTTACTGTTCTGCTGCTGTGTTTCTGTCATCACATTCACCTTTTACGCTCTCATATTGTTGGCAAGACCCAACATGGAATCACTTGAAGTTAGCGCCTTTGCCGCCAGCTGATATGTCCGCTGTCCTTGCATAAGCAAAGACATCTCCTGTGTCAGATCAACGTTGGATTGCTCCAGAAATCCTGGTCGGATCAAGGCCGCTGCTTGACGTGTAGCTGCATTAGCGCCAAATACATCATCTTCGGTTAATCCCGCATCCAGACCAAACAGGTTATCCGCAAACTGCACCAGCCCCTCAGGACGTTCAATGTCTACCACTTGCAGCTGTGCTCCAATGGTTGCGTTTGCCGCATTACCGCGTCGGATTAACAGGTTGCCATTTTCATCAAAAGCAACTTTGCTATTATTCGGTGCCGTAATACGATTGCCTTGACGATCCAGGGCAAAGTGGCCTTCGCCATTGACCATCACCATCATATCAGGTGAATTCGGAGTAGGCTTAGGTCTTGTATCAGGTACAAAATGAAATGCACCCTGACGTGTCCACATTTTCTCCCCATTCGCTTCAACTGCAAACATCGCATTTCCTTCAATGGCCAGATCGGTCGGAAGACCAGTCTCGTTCAAGGGGCCTTGAGACATATCCTTCGTTACATCTGCCAAACGAGCACCAAAACCGAGGTTATATCCCATCGGTGTGGAACGCCCATCCAGTTTGTACTTGTCCGGTTGTTGTTGAACCCGGGTCAGCACATCCTCGAATGCCGCCTGCTTGCTCTTATAGCCTGCCGTATTCACGTTGGCAATATTATCGGAAATGACATCCAGACGCTGCTGTATGGCAGTCATGGAAACCTTGGCACTAATCATGGAATTATTCATTGGTGGTATACCCTCCCTTGTGTCCTGTCCACCCTCCCAAACCCTCCCTAGTAGGGAGGGCCCCAGATGGCGCTGCCCTCTGGACTCCCGAAACAGGCGGATTAGGTAAGTGGGGTACGATCTTGCTAAGTGGCGGTGGTGTATGTGCGCCGCGACTGCCCGACTATGATTCCCGCCATCGTTTCACATGGCTGAATCATAGCACGGCACGCTCTTTATGCGGCGTGTAGCTCCGCGGGGTCTCTTCCCTGCTTTGCTCCGCAAAGGGCTGTCGTGACCGTCGCTTCGCTCAGGTACTGCTACGCATTCCTCGCATAGGCTCGGCTGCGTCTACGCTCTTGCGCTCCGCGGGGTCTCTTCCTTGCTTTGCTCCGCAAAGGGCTGTCGAGACCGTCGCTTCGCTCAGGTACTGCTACGCATTCCTCGCATAGGCTCGGCTGCGTCTAGGCTCTTGCGCTTGACGTGAGCCTCTCTGCTTTGCTACGCAAAGGGCGTTTGGCTCTCCGCTGCGCGGTTATATTTAAACGTCGGCGTTATACACGCCCGACTTCATTGACGGCTTTATCCAGACTGCGGTCGTAGAATTGTACGATCTTCTGGTTTGCTTCATACGCACGGAATGCGGCGTTCATATCAACCGTTGCCTGTGAGGCATCAACATTGGAACCTTCCAGGTATCCTTGACGGATCTGCACATTATCACCGGCAGCCATCATCCGGGACGTTGCCCCGTTTGCATCGCTGAGACTGAAATTGCCATTACCTTGACGAACCAGTTGATTCGGCTGGTCAATGACACTAATGCCAAGAGTAACCCCTGTTGGTGCACCCGTTGCTGCATTCACCAAACGGCCTTGCTCATCCACTTTAAATTGCTCCACAGAACCTGTCAACACTACAGGTTGTCCATTATTATCCAACACTTGTGAACCTGTTGAACTCAGCAATTGTCCCGTTCCAGTGATCTCGAAGTGACCATCGCGTGTATATCCGGTGTTACCTTCTGCATCTTGAACTGTAAAATACGCCTGAGGCTGGTAAGTCACCGTGCCGTCGGCCCGTACAAATTTGCCTGATGCGTCAAACGGGACAGGTTGTCCAGTCTGCGGATCATTGACAGTCATATTGGATGAAATGGAAAAATCGTTTTTCTGCCCAGTCTCCATAATGGTCCCCTGCAAATTCATGGACAAACTCTCTTCCGCGAACACCCCCGTGTTCAGCTTGCCCAGCCGCTTTGTTGGAAGATTTGCATCTCCGCCTACCAAAGTAATGAGCATTTCCGGGAAGGAACGGCTTACGCTGTTCACCTGTTTATATCCCGTGGTGTTCATATTTACGATATTCTGTGTTGCTGTGTCATGGCGGCGTTGTTGCGTAATCATTCCCGCAGTAGCGGTGTACAGACCTCTTAACATGAATTAACCCCTCTCCTCAAGCGCTTGACCTGCATCACAGGTTGGCTGCTTGTCCGTTCTGCTTTCCGAGCATGGCGAACCTTTGCTATTTATATCGGCAGATTAGAACTTTTTCTTAACCACCTGATCCAAATTATTAAGCATTATGCCTGTCCCCTTCACGACACAGTGCATTGGATCTTCCGCCACCCATACCGGTACATGCAATTCATTGGACAAAAGCTCGTCCAGTCCGTTCAGCAATGCACCTCCGCCAGTCAATACAACACCACGGTCGATAATGTCCGCTGACAATTCAGGCGGTGTACGTTCCAATACCGATTTGGCTGCCACGATGATGGATTGCACGGAATCCCAAAGTGCTTCCTGTACTTCATTTCCCGATATCGTTACGGTAACAGGAAGGCCGGATACCATATCGCGTCCGCGAATGTCCATCTCCGTTTGATGTCCACCCGGATGTACGGTACCAATCGCAATTTTGATATCTTCAGCGGTCCGTTCACCGATCATGAGCTTGTACTTGGCTTTGATAAACTTGATAATGGCTTCGTCGAACTTGTCCCCTGCGACTTTAATAGAAGAGGCGGTGACCACGTCGCCCATAGAAAGGACTGCAACGTCAGTCGTACCGCCGCCGATATCCACGACCATATTGCCGCTCGGCTGAAAAATATCCATTCCCGCACCGATCGCTGCCGCTTTCGGCTCTTCTTCCAGAAACACTTCTTTGGCACCACTGCGTTCTGCCGCCTCACGGATGGCCTTCTGCTCCACGGAAGTAATGTTCGTTGGTGCACAGATCAAAATTCGAGGGTGGCTGTACCAGCTTCTTGCACCCACACGATTAATGAAATGTCTGAGCATCGCTTCTGTAATCTCGAAGTCCGCAATAACGCCGTCACGCAGCGGTCTAATGGCAACAATGTTACCTGGAGTACGCCCCACCATACGACGCGCTTCTTCCCCAACAGCAAGGACACGCTTCGTATCTCTTTCAATGGTCACGACGGAAGGTTCATCGAGGACAACCCCACTTCCTTTCACGTGAATAAGCACGTTGGCCGTGCCAAGATCAATACCGATATCCTTGCTAAACATAAAAGAGCCCCCAAAGTGATATTATTTGGTCAGCGTATCCTGTGAAAAAGAGTCCCTTATCACGTCACCGCTCGTTCGACAAAGTGCAACATATATATGTAAAAATCGGGCTGATAAGATGTCATAATTCGATCCTGTACCAGCATTTAACATATCATACTTCAGGGGAGGGATTCAATGCATGTGTGAGCTTTTTGGCCTACGTCTTTGTGAAGATGCTTACGATTTGGCGGAAGCCAACACCTCACGTTTCTTGCCACTCGTTTTTTTGTATTTAATTTTGGTCGCTTCACCGCCCCGCAAATGGCGGATCGACTTGTGATACTCCAAAATGTGTTTCACCTGGTCAGCAAGATCAGGGTTGATTTCCGGCAGACGCTCCGTCAGATCCTTATGCACAGTACTCTTTGACACGCCGAATTCTTTGGCTATGGTACGGACCGTATTCCTCGTCTCAACAATGCAGCGACCAATTTTGATGGTCCGTTCCTTGATGTAATCGTGCACGCTCCCGCCTCCCTACTGTGTGGATAGTTTGGTACATTATATGAGGAGCATGCCTATATATTCGCGGTTTAGAGGTGTGACAAGCTTCGAAGGTCCCATTATTTTCTGAAAAGCACAAAAAGAGCAGAGGTTTAACCCCCTGCCCGTCATGTTGCTGCGGTAAAATTCATTTATTTTTCCGGAAGATATCCTTGCGGGTTAACCGGCTGTCCGTCTTCGTACACTTCAAAGTGAAGGTGATTGCCAAGCGTTTTACCCAATTCATTGACGCCAGCGGATGCAATCGCATCTCCCTGTTTCACTTCGTCGTCCTGTTTCACTTTGACGTCTGCCAAGCTTTGGTACACCGTCTTCAGGTTATCGCTATGTGTGATTTCCACAACTTGACCTGTGAGCGGATTTTGCTCAACCCGGGTAACTTTACCGGCGAGTGCTGCTTTGACTTCAAACGTTTTGTTATCCCCACGTGCCAGATCCACACCCGTGTTCGGGATGAATGTATCATTGTACTGCACCATTGCCGCTTCATGTTCCTCGGTTGAAGCTTCGCTATCATAGAAAGGTTTCACTACCGAAATTTCGGACGGTACCGCTACCGGCCAACCAAAATTCTCCGACTTTGCAACAACTTCCACACTTTCTTCTTCTCCACCTACTGCTGTTCCTTCTGTACCCGCCGATGCACCTGTTTCTACTACCCCGCTAGCAGGGTCCGAGTTTAGCGTTTTGTCGCCTGTGCCCTGATAGACCCACACTAAGGTTAGTATAATGCCTGCTGCTGCGATGTAGGCTGCCGGGAAGACCCAGCGTTTGGACATTGCTCTTTTCCATGAAGAGGGCTGGCTAGCCGGTACTCCTTGAGTTGTTTTAGGAGTTTCTTCTTGGTTTGTTTTTTTGTTTTGTTCATTCATGTTAATCACCTCAGTAACAAGTGTTACCGGGTGCAACTCTTTTATACACGCGCGACTCTAATTATTTTCACGGAGGTTTCAGAGAGTGCTATATATGGAGTGTGTGTGCAGCTAGTTGGTGCGCCGCTTCGGGGCCAGAAAACCTTTCGACCGCTGGTTACTACCAGATTTCTTCTATCACCTTCTTCAAAGGTGAAATCCGGTAGTAAAGGCGGACACTTTGCTTCTACAGGTCTTTTCTGTCCCCTTCGCTCCCCATACGGCTAGCACTCTCCGCATATATAGCCAAATCTCGAAAGCTCCGGAATGGGTGTTGGTAGACTGGTCCGGATTGGCTGTAGTTGCCAATCCTTCTATGAAGTGCATTTATCGGTGAGAGAAAGGATATAGGATGTGACTGGATAATGCAGATTTAAACCGCCCAGCTTCTTTGAAAGTGAGATGTGAGATTAGAGATAGACAAAGCGCGCCAATACTGACTGTTCAATACAACATCTAGATTTAAAAGAAGCTCGATCATGAATGGTTACAGTATAGTTAGAAGTTGCTTGGTAGACAGGGAACATAAATCAATTTTTTAACCTTAGAGCTTGGAAACTTGATTTCAACGTTCTGATTTTATTTTTGGTTTGGCTGCTTATTGCGAATGAACATGTGGTGAATGACAGCACCCTCAATTTTGCTAATGATTAGATAATAATATATTTCTAACGAACTCAGGCCGCCTTATTGGCAGGGAAACCGTGGCTTAGGAATTCTAACGAACCATAGACACGCTAATTACTTTTTTGGGCGCTATTATCGGATCAGTTCGGTGGTATGTCGTGATATAACGTGTCCGAGATTTTTTAGAATTTCCATTCGTTGTGATAACGCCCAATAAGGTCTCTCAGATTCGTTAGCGCGCCAATGGTATGTGGGAAGTCTGATGAGTTCCAAACCAAAACTGCTCTCATTCACATACATTTGTATACATTCGCACATACTCCTACTCATTCGAATTATTTCGCTTTATCCATCCGTGTTCATCTCTCCTACTTCGATGCAAGCATCTTGGATGCCTGTCCGAATGAAATGCCGGTATAGTAGTGTTTGAGAATTTGGGTGGCCGTGTGTCCCTCCTGCGCCATGCCGTTTGCTCCCCATTGGCTCATGCCAACCCCATGACCGTAACCGTACGTTGTAATCTGGATTTCGTCACCTGTGGTCTTCCAACTGAACTGGCTGGATCTTAATCCAAGCAGTTTACGAACCTCGGGTCCACTGAATGTCTCACCTGCGATCTGCATTTCCTTAATTCGATGCCCTTTGGTTGTAGACAATACTTCCATCCACGATCCACCCTTCTGGGCGGTAACCGGAATGGCATCCAAGTTTAACTTTTGCAGAATCTCGTTACGCTTCATGGTGACGGTCTGTTTGAATCCTGGTGCCAGGTTTTTGTCCCACGGACTGTCTACACTTTGCAGATACGGCACAGCGTTTCCCCATACATCCTCCGCATTCTCGGTATATCCATTACTTGTGGAAAAAAAGGATGCGGTGATTGCCTTGCCCTGATATGTCATCACCGTATCTCGACTTTCGCGTACAGCCTGTTGCAGCTTCTCCCATTCCTTCGCCTTCCCTAGACGCGTCCAATCCGCTTTCACCTGATCTGGCGGAATAAACACCTGATGGCTGATCGTATCCGTCACATCCGCCGCACCTGATGGAACACCGCTTGTATCACTCGCAGCTAACCTACGCACGATAAATGTACGAGCAGCTATTGCCTGCGCCTTTAACGCCTCCAGTCTGAATTCCGCAGGCATCTCAGCTGCCACCACCCCGGTAACATAGTCTTCCAATGGCAGATTCATCGTTGTGCCCGTTGCAGACAGGTATACGCGCACTTTAGGTTCAGGGTACGTAACAGGAACGGCTGGCGCAGGAGCTGGGGTTCTTGTACTGCTTGAATCTGTTGGAGCAGGGATCGGCTTTGGTGATTCGCTTGTCCGCGGCCATACCAGAATTACCGGAATCAGTAACGCCATTGCCAATAAGGCAGATACAGCGGCAGCAGGTTGCCATCGCGTCGTATTACGTCCCCATCGGGGTTTTCGTCCAAACGTCCGCATTCGGCGACGCTTCACTCGGCGGAACTGGTCCAGCTCAATAACAGGTATATGAATATGCTCGGTTGTCTTTCGGTTCAGTTCATCTGCCGACACCCGCCCTGGATTGGATAATCTTGCAGGCTGTGATGGAACAGTCCTCAGGTTCAATGGGGCAGGCTTGTCTTTTTCCACTCCAGAAACGGTATTTCCCTCCGGCTCTTGCATACCTGGACGAGGGACAAGGGGTACCTTTACCTGTACACGAGCTTCTTTCATTCGAATATAACCCTCCGTTATCTATGGCCGGTCATGTGCCGGTCGTGTTGTTCAAATCCATAGTTTAGGTTATGAGCTGGCTTGATCTGATAGAACCTGATTTGAGAGAAACGAGGCCCTTTTCGTTCTGTTCAATTTCTTGTTTTCTTTTGCTATGTACATCTTAGAAACGTTGATCTGTCGCTGAATACCAGTGTTAGCTGGAATCGACACTCTATATAAAGTACGCTCTTTCATTTGGTTCAGAATCGATACAGAATACGATGTTATGCTATACAAGTTAGGACCAGCTATTAATAGAATCAGGTATCAAATATCTCGTTGTCTTCTTAAAAGTAAACACAAAAAAAGCCAAGCCATATGGCTTAGCTTTATCATTTTTGACAATTACGTTCCATCGCATTCATAATCCACACAACCGTGTGACTTATAATAGAGGGACCATATTTTTTCTATTCAATCCAGTGTTAAGCCAAAGTTGGTTGCACCTTAAACATCGGTACTTCTTTCTCCACTTTTTCACTAGGTGCTTTGGTTGCTTCCAGCTTAGGCTCATCAACCGAGATCCGATAGATGTCAGCGCCAAGTCCGTTAAGCTTCTCAGCGAGATGTACATAGCCACGGTCGATGTGATGAACACCGCCCACTTCCGTTGTACCTTCAGCAACAAGACCTGCAATAATGAGTGCGGCACCCGCACGCAGATCGGTAGCCGTTACTTTGGCACCCTTCAGTTTGGCATTACCTGTGACGATGGACGAACGTCCTTCGACTTTGATCTCCGCATTCATCAATTGGAATTCATCCACATGCATGAATCGGTTTTCAAAAACAGTCTCTGTCACGACACTTGTTCCTTCAGATGCAAGCAAGAGTGCCATCATCTGGGATTGCATATCGGTCGGGAATCCTGGGTATGGTAATGTTTTTACATCCACAGCTTTAAGAGGGCGATCTGCGATTACACGCACGCCATTCTCATCCGGTTGGATTGTAACACCCATCTCTTCAAGCTTCGCGATAACGGAGCCTAAATGATCAGAGATTGCACCTTCAATGTACACGTCACCACCAGAAATTGCAGCAGCAGCCATATACGTACCAGCTTCTACCCGATCCGGAATAACGGTGTGTGTAACACCTGTCAGTTTCTCCACACCTTCAATGCGGATCACTCCAGTACCAGCACCACGTACGATGGCACCCATTCCATTCAGGAAGTTGGCAAGATCCACAATCTCAGGTTCTTTTGCCGCGTTCTCCAGAACAGTTACACCTTCGGCCAATGTTGCAGCCATCATAATATTTTGAGTGGCACCTACGGAAGCCACATCCAGATAAATTTTCGCGCCACGCAACCGACCTTGGCTACGAGCTTCGATATAACCTTGGCCCAAGCTGATCTCTGCGCCCATGGCTTCAAAACCTTTCAAATGCTGATCAATAGGCCGTGTACCGATGGCACATCCACCAGGAAGTGAGATTCTTGTATGACCCATACGAGTCAACAAAGGCCCCATGACCAGGAAAGACGCCCGCATTTTACTTACCCATTCATACGGGGCTTCACAGGAAGTAAGTTTCTCCGCATTTACGGTAATCACTTCGTCCCGGTATGTAACTCCCGCTCCCAGCGATTCCAACACCTTGTTAATCGTCATCACATCGTCTAGAGGAGGCGCGTCAATAATAACGCTTTGTCCTTCTTCCCCTAAGAGAGAGGCAGCGATGATCGGAAGAACAGAATTTTTAGCGCCGCTAACTTTGACACTTCCGGTCAACCTTTTGCCACCGCGGACGATAAATTTGCTCATCATGGTTCCCTCCGCGCTTTTATTCCCTTTTCTTCATTCCGGAATACGTAAGCCCCACTATGCTAGAAAGGACTGTTGCTGTGTGTGGAATTTCGACATATTCTGGCATATTGCCACAGATGTCTGTTCAGAAAAGAATTGGTTTTTATAATCCATATCAATGATACCATGTGCCGTGCATCTTGCTATTCAGCATGTAAAAATCAGTGTCTTACAAGCCAGCAGAGCATCAGAACAGACAGAGTGGGATGGTTATTAGCCGGCATGAACCGGATATCCCGTTTATAACTACAAAATAAGTGAACAATTGTGAATTCCCTAACTTCCATCATAACATTGTTGAATTGTACGATACAAGCATTTTTACATAAAACATCTCAAATTCATCCAATTTTACGTCACATTTTTTTCTTAATTTCTTTACCGACAACTCATACTCTAATTGTTAACACAATTAATCGATGTTATTCGACAATGAGCAGCTTGAAGAACCTAACAGATGATTAACCAACCATCTCAACATTAAAACAAATTACGCAACATTTGAGTCCAAGACAAGTAGTCAATGACAAAGCCAGCAACGGCATGCCCCAAAATGATGGCGAGCAACAAATGCAACAGTCTTCCCTGAGCACCTCGTGGTTGCCTGATGATTAAATCCAGTTTGAGATTTGTCAAAGCCCACCAAGACAACGCTATACATAACAGGGAGACGATGATTGAGACCAAGCCGTTGGTGCTTAACGCCTGGTTCACCTGATTCGTCAGATCAGTATCCATATATTCTTTACCTCCACATTTGTTGCAGCGATCAGCATATCATATGCCTGGCACCCATAACTTGTTAGTATACTGGAATGTCTTAAGCACAACATACTGAGCGTACTGTCAGATTTACTCCTGCCAGGCAGGAATCTCCTGATGCCCAATCACCGAGCAGCAACAATGCGGCTGTGCATGACTATGGAATCTACTACGCAGCTTCCTGCTTCTGCTGACTCTATGGAATATAGGCTCTTTCATCATACATTGTCAATTACATTGATTTCCACTTCTAAAATATTTTAATTTTAAAATGCCGGGATTTTGTGACTAAAACGACATAAAAGAGCGCTATTTCGATATCGATTCTGTCATTTCCTCGGAAATAATTTAAATTTACACATGAAAAAAATGGTTCTCTTAGTGGTAAATGCGCCCACTACTTTAGTCCTACATTCTATTCAAATAATCATAATCGGTGAATATTTTGCTTAAAATACTTCTGTTTACTGAAGGGATAGGATGGATTGGTGGTCAGCCCTTTTGATATATTCGATAAAACAATTCTATTAAACAAACTCAAAAAGCCCGGCAGACTAAGCCGCCAGGCTTCAAAGAATCGTTTATTTGCCGAACACATTAATCCGGTTAACCGCTTTTTGCAGCGCAATCTCTGCACGACGGTGATCAAAGTGGTCCTGATTGCTTTGGCTTGCAAGCCGACGTTCTGCCCGCTCTTTCGCCGCACGCGCACGATCCACATCAATGCTTTCCGGGAATTCAGCACTCTCTGCGAGTACAACAACCTTATCTTTACGAACTTCGATAAACCCGCCACCGATAGCAACTCGTTTATTTTCTTTTCCGTTATGGATATAGATTGGTGCAATCTGCAAAGGTGTAACCATAGGAATATGACCTGGCAGAATGCCCAGTTCCCCTTCAATACCACGAGCCGTAATGCTATTCACCTGTTCTGAATAGACCAAACGCTCGGGTGTTACGATTTCCAACAAAAAGGTGCTCAATTCCATCCCTCCTGAAATATCCGAAGGATAGCCCGCTTCATAAGGACAATCCTGGATTCAGACTAAACCAGTGTTTTGGCTTTCTCCACTGCCTCTTCAATTGTACCAACAAAGAGGAAAGCTGCTTCCGGAAGATCATCATACTTACCTTCGAGAATCTCTTTAAAGCTGCGCACCGTTTCTTTAACTGGAACGTATTTACCCGGAATACCGTTAAATGCTTCAGCAACGTGGAAAGGCTGGGACAAGAAACGTTGGATTTTACGAGCACGGTATACAAGCGCTCTATCTTCTTCACTCAACTCGTCCATACCCAGGATTGCAATGATATCTTGCAATTCATTGTAACGTGCCAAGATACGTTTAACGCCTTGAGCTACGCTGTAGTGTTCTTCACCTACAACTTCAGGGGACAAGATCCGGGAGCTGGAAGCCAGTGGATCTACCGCAGGGTAGATACCCATCTCGGAAATTTTACGCTCCAAGTTCGTCGTTGCATCCAAGTGGGCAAACGTCGTTGCAGGAGCCGGGTCAGTGTAGTCATCCGCAGGCACGTAGATGGCCTGGATGGATGTTACAGAACCTTTTTTCGTTGATGTGATACGTTCTTGCAGTTGACCCATTTCTGTTGCCAGCGTAGGTTGGTAACCTACCGCGGAAGGCATACGTCCAAGCAAGGCAGATACTTCTGAACCCGCTTGGGTGAAACGGAAGATATTATCGATAAAGAGCAACACGTCACGGCCTTCTTCATCACGGAAGTATTCCGCCATCGTCAGACCTGTGAGGGCTACACGAAGACGTGCGCCTGGAGGCTCGTTCATTTGTCCGAAGACCATTGCTGTTTTGTTGATAACGCCGGAATCACTCATCTCGTGATACAAGTCATTACCTTCACGTGTACGCTCACCAACACCCGCAAATACGGAGATACCGCCGTGCTCTTGTGCGATGTTGTTGATCAATTCCTGAATGGTTACCGTCTTACCTACACCGGCACCACCGAAGAGACCGATTTTACCACCTTTAGCGTAAGGAGCAAGCAAGTCGATAACTTTGATTCCTGTCTCCAGCATTTCTGCTTGGGTAGTCAGTTCATCAAATGCAGGTGCTGAACGGTGAATCGGGTTCTTGTGCTCAGCAGCTACGGCACCGCCAGTATCAATTGCTTCGCCGAGTACGTTAAATACACGACCCAGTGTTGCTTCTCCGACGGGTACAGAGATTGGTGCTCCTGTATCTAAAGCTTCCATACCACGAACAAGTCCATCCGTGGAGGACATCGCAATACAACGTACTCGGTTGTCACCCAGATGTCTCGAAGCTTCGAGTGTAAGGTTCACACTTACGCCGCTCTCACTTACTGTAGTGATCGTAATGGCATTGAGGATTTCCGGCAGACCGCCGCGATCAAACTCGACGTCAACAACCGGACCCATGATGCTCACAACGCGTCCTTTGTTCATCTTAACGTTCCCCTCCTACAAGCCTGCTACTTTTGCAAAAATAATGTACCGTTCGTTTATCTTTGCTCTGCAAGCCTTCATTAATAAAAACAGTTAGCCTTGTGCTGCGTTGGCACCTGCCACAATTTCCGTAATCTCCTGCGTAATCGCCGCTTGACGGGCACGGTTATAGGTCAATGACAATTCGTTAATCATTTTGGATGCATTTTTGGTTGCATTACCCATCGCCGTCATTTTCGCGCCTAGCTCACTCGCCTTACCGTTCAAAAGCGCACCATAGATCAGCGTTTCCGCGTAACGCGGAAGCAAAACCTCCAGTACAGCCTCAGCAGACGGCTCGTATTCGTAGCTTGCCGTTGGTCCTTCCGCAGCAGTTACCTCAGGTGTTTCCATCGGAAGAAGTTTTTCTACCGTAGGAATCTGGGTCAACGCATTCACAAAGCGGTTATAACAAATGTACAATTCATCAAATTCAGCCAGTTCAAACCCATGAACAGCCTCGTGTGCGATGGATTTGATATCTGCAAATGAAGGCGAATCCGACAGATCCGTTGTTGTGGATGCCATCGCCATTTCACGACGTCTGAAGTAATCGCGTCCTTTACGTCCAATGACGAACAATTCGTAGTCATCTTGGGAGTTGTGGCGCTCTTTGAGCGTCTGATTAACCTGACGCAAAACGTTCGCATTGTATCCACCTGCAAGACCACGGTCCGATGTAATGATCAGGTAAGCTGTCTTTTTGACCGGACGGCTCTCCAGCATCGGATGCTGTATACCTTGCGTGCTTGATGCAATACTAGCTACAACTTCTTTCAGTTTCTCCGAATAAGGACGGGCTGCTTCCGCTTTTTCCTGCGCTTTACGCAGTTTTGCAGCAGCTACCATCTCCATTGCTTTGGTGATCTGCTTGGTGCTTTGTACGCTTTTAATTTGCCGCTTAATTTCGCGCATGCCTTTTGCCATGATTTCACCACCTCAAAACTTTGGCAAAGCCAAAGTTACTTCGTAAGCATCACCACTAGTTTTGACAGAGTCAAAACTACATCGTAAGCATCATCTTTTTTGACAGAGTCAAAGTATTACATGCAGACATGCGGAATCGGTTAGACAACTCCGCACCTGCAGTCATTTATTTAGACAGAGACAGCAAAGCTCTTTCTGAACTTCTCAATTGCACCTTTCAGTGCATTTTCGTTGTCTGCAGTCAATTCTTTAGTATCACGGATGGATGCAAGAATTTCCGGATGACTGCTCTCCATGAAGGCAAGGAACTCACCTTCGAAACGAGTCACATCACCTGTAGGAATTTCATCCAGGAATCCTTTAACGGCTGTGTACAAGCTGACCACCTGTTGTTCTACGGCCAGAGGCTGGTTTACACCTTGCTTCAGGATTTCCATCATACGTGCACCACGATTCAGGCGAGCCTGAGTCGCTTTGTCCAGATCGGAACCAAACTGGGAGAACGCTTGAAGCTCACGATATTGAGCGAGGTCGAGACGCAGGGAACCTGCAACCTTTTTCATCGCTTTGATCTGAGCAGAACCACCGACACGAGATACGGAAATACCTACGTTGATTGCCGGGCGTTGTCCAGCATTGAACAAGTCAGCTTCCAGGAAGATTTGTCCGTCCGTGATGGAGATTACGTTCGTTGGAATGTATGCTGATACGTCGGAGGCTTGTGTTTCAATGAACGGCAGTGCGGTTAAAGAACCACCACCCAGTTCATCATTCAGCTTCGCAGCACGCTCCAGCAAACGGGAGTGCAGGTAGAAGACGTCACCCGGATAAGCCTCACGGCCCGGTGGACGACGAAGCAACAAGGAAAGCTCACGATATGCAGAGGCTTGTTTGGTCAAGTCATCATAGATAACCAGAACGTGCTCGCCTTTGTACATGAAGTACTCACCCATCGAACATCCGGAATACGGTGCGATGTACAAGAGTGGTGATGGATCGGAAGCTGCTGCAGTTACAACGATTGTGTACTCCATTGCGCCTTTACGACGAAGAGTTTCCACAACTTGAGCAACCGTAGACTGTTTCTGACCAATAGCCACATAGATACACTTCATGCCGCTACCTTTTTGGTTCAGGATCGCATCAATCGCGATGGATGTTTTACCTGTTTGACGGTCACCGATGATCAACTCACGTTGTCCACGACCGATTGGAACCATTGCATCAATGGCTTTGATCCCTGTTTGCATCGGCTCATGAACCGATTTACGATCCATTACGCCTGGTGCTTTACCTTCAACCGGACGGAATTCCGTTGTAGCGATTGGCCCTTTGCCATCTACAGGAATACCGAGCGGGTTCACAACGCGTCCAATCAATGCTTCGCCTACAGGCACTTGCATGATTTGACCAGTACGTTTCACTTGGTCACCTTCACGAATATCGTAGTAAGGTCCCAGGATAACGACACCGACATTGCTTTCTTCGACGTTCATGGCGAGTCCCATAACACCGCTTGGGAATTCAACCAACTCGTTGGACATGACGTTCTCAAGTCCGTAAACACGAGCGATACCATCACCAACCTCGATAACCGTTCCAACTTCGACTACATCGATATCGGTCTTGTATTGTTCGATTTGGCTCTTAATTAATGTACTGATTTCTTCTGGTTTGATACTCAAGTGTCCTCACCCCAATCTACTGTACTCGTCTGTTAAAAGACTGCTCAAGACGTTCGAGCTTGCCAGCCAAGCTGCCGTCATAGATCGTATCGCCAATGGCGACTTTCAATCCGCCCAGCAGAGTCGGATCAACAATGTTCTCGATACGAATCTTTTTATTCACACGGCCACCGAATTGACGGGCTACCGCTTCTTTTTCTTCATCATTCAACGCATAAGTGGAGTAGACACGTGCATCAGCGATGCCCAGCGACTCACCTTGGATCTTCCGATAATCATTCAACAAGTCTCCCAGCAATTCAACGCGTCCGCGTTCAATTAACAACAAGACTGTACGAAGGACAGGTTCGGATACCTTACCATCAAGACTTGAGTGAAGCACGTTCTGCTTGACTTCATCAGAGATATTAGGAGATACGATAAATTTCTCGATATCTGCATCTCCGGTCAATGCACTGACTACCGCAACCAGTTCCTGTTCAACCTCAAGTACCTGCTGTTGCTGAAGAGCAACTTCGAACAATGCTTTCGCATAACGCTTGGCAACAATCGTATCGCGGCTCATTGTCGGCCTCCTACCTCATTGAGGTATTGGTTCACAAGCTCTTCTTGTGCAGGACCGTTCTCAACTTCTTTTTTGATCAACTTGGATGCAATCTGAACGGAAGCTGTACCCAGTTCGCTGCGAAGTGCTGCGACTGCTTTGTTCTTCTCGCTCTCGATTTCGCGTACTGCATCGTCTTTCAGACGATTAGCTTCAGCTTTGGCATCAGCCAAAATCGATTCAGCTTGTTTGCCACCTGTTTGTTTGGACTGTTCAATGATGTCGTAAGCATCTTGACGTGCTTGTTCAAGAGCTTGTTTTTGTTCCTCCACATAGGCAATGGCCTGTTCCCGAGTCTGTGCAGCCTCATTCATCTGCGTCATCACGAGTTCACGACGTTTTTCCATAATGGAGAACAAAGGCCCGAAGGCATAACGGCTAAGCAGCCAATATAAAATCGCAAATGCAACAATCGCAAGAAGCGTATTTTCCCATATGAAACTCAATCTGTTCACTCCTTCCTGGAGGTATCCTTGAAACGTCATCCGTTAGAACGGACATTACCTAAAAAGAAGGCGCGGATGGCTATGGCCTTCCCCGCCAAACCTTTAAAATTTGATTAAGCCATACCGTAGAACATGAACGCGAGTACCACACCGATGATCGGCAATACCTCGATCAAACCTACACCGATAAACATTGTTGTTTGAAGAGTGGATTTTGCTTCCGGTTGACGGGCAATACCTTCCACCGTTTTGCTGATTACCATACCGTTACCAATACCTGCGCCAAACGCGCCCAGTCCTGCAACAATTGCTGCTGCGATTAATGCCATTGCTCCCATTTGTATATCCTCCTTAAAATGATAAATCGAATTTTTTATTGTTCAGCCTGGTGAAGAAATCTTCGTAGGGCTTGAAACTTAATGCTCGTCATGCGTCTCGATGCTCTGTGAAATGTACACCATCATCAAGATAACAAACACAAATGCCTGGATCGCGCCGATAAAGATACTAAAGCCTTGCCACACCATAAGTAGCGGAATCGCTGCAATAGCACCAAACACTTTGAATGTGGTCAGTTTCAGGATCGTTGCGATCAGTACCTCACCTGCAAAGATATTCGCGAATAAACGCATACCGTGTGTCAACAGCTTGGATGCCGTTTCAATCAAGTTGATTGGCAAGAACAAGGCAAATGGCTTGAAGTAATGCTGGAGATACCCTTTGGTGTTACGGAACAATCCAAGTCCATGAGATACAAGGAACGCTACAAGAGCTAGTCCCATCGTTACAGACAAGTCGGCTGTTGGTGATTTCCACCAGGCCAGTTCAACGTGTGGGTGTGCTTCAGGGTCCTTGGCATGCGCTTTTTCAAACGCCTCCACCGCTGTAACAATCGGCTTACCGAATACCTGTGCCTGATTAACATCTGTTACCTCAGATACAGCCACGAGCGGAAGGCCGAGCATGTTCCCTACAAAAATGAACATAATCATGGAAAGAGCGAGAGAGATAAAATGTTTACCTTTCTTCATATCCATTGTACTGGAAATCAGATTGCGGACGAATTCTACTGCCCACTCCATAAAATTTTGCAGCTTGCCGGGATTTTCAACGGATAATCTCCGTGTTGCCAGTACAGCAAAAATAAAAACAATTGCACCTGTAACTACCAGCATCAACAGAACCGATAGATCCAGTCGAAATCCGCCAAGCATAATAATTGGAGCTTCATGCATATTTTTCTCACCCCTTTCTCGACTTGAAAGCTGCAGCCCTTAACATCATTCTGCTCTGCGGGAATAGACAATCCCTATAATCAATAAGGAATATTGTGCAATGACGAGACCGCCTGCAACCGCATATGTATTGAAGTACTGCGGAAAGCGCATCGATATGAATATACCGAGCACAGCGAATGCCGCTCTTGTCAAAAATCCCAAGTTGACACGCTTCAAGTTACCTTCTGCCGCATCATCAGACATTTTCCTTACTTTGTAGCCCAGGTAAAATGCATTGATCCAGCTAACTCCTGTACCCAGGGCCAGTCCCAAAGCAATTGTCTCCACACGTGGCATAAAGGCCGCTGCGAGAAAACAAATCATAAGAAAGTACATGACGAAAACAGTCATCGATCTGCGGTATCTGGTTAGTTCACTCATCACTTTCCCCCATGATTTTTTTCGCGATAAAGTAGATGCTTACACCGCCTGCCGCAAGAAAAAAGAGAACGCTTACGGCGATCCATATTCCGTTACCTCCGATGGTCTTGTCCAACCAGGAGCCAGCGTAATATCCGGCAACAGCGAGAATGGCAATCTCGATCCCAAAAGCTGTCACGAGTCCCATCGCTTTCCATACATTATCGTCATGGTTACGGGATGAATTTGGTTTGTTCGAATCGGCCATTTTCCACGCCACCCTTGCAATCCCAGTTAATTTTACTGAATGATGAGAGCCTTTGTCAATTGAATGATTTTAGCGTTTTAAAGGGGGAAACGACGGGAATATAGACCCTCAAAGCCCATAAACCCGCGTAAACCGTACAGTTTAACTGTATGCTTGCCCTTTATAAATCCGTCAGAAAAAATGTATTATTTTTTGAATTTTCTGTGAAATGATTCCGGACGCTCACTATTTACACCGAAATGATGCAAAATCGCATTGACAATTCTTTCCGAAGCATGTCCATCACCGTATGGATTGGCAGCCTGGCTCATGCTTGCATACAGGGTTTTGTCTGTAAGCAGAGCTTTGGTCCGTTCATACACACGTTCCTCTTCGGTACCTACCAATTCCAGCGTTCCGGCTTCAATACCTTCCGGGCGTTCTGTTGTATCGCGCAATACGAGCACAGGCACACCAAACGAAGGTGCTTCTTCCTGCAAACCGCCTGAATCGGTCAAAATCAAGTGAGTGTGCGGGTAAAAGTTATGCAAATCCACCACGTCTAGTGGATCAATTAATTGAATACGGGGATGATTCCCCAAGATCGCGTGAGCCGGCTCCTTCACAGCAGGACTTGGATGCACCGGGTACACGATGGCAATATCTTCGAATTCGTCGGCAATCCGTTTGACGGCCTGGAAAATATTGCGGTGAGGCTCGCCTTGAGATTCACGGCGATGAGCTGTCATCAGCACAAGGCGTTTGCCTTGGGCCCAATCAAGTACCGGGTGTGTGTAGTCCTCCCGTACAGTATATTGAAACACATCTGTTACCGTGTTGCCTGTGACGTACGTACTAGACTCCGATTTATTTTCTTTGGCAAGATTGGAAGAAGACCAATCCGTAGGCGCAAAGTGTAGATCAGCCAGTACTCCCGTCAGCTGACGGTTCATCTCTTCAGGATATGGAGACAGCTTGTTCCACGTCCGCAGCCCCGCTTCCACATGTCCTACCTGAATCTGTTGCAAGAATGCTGCATAGCTCGCTACAAAGGTAGTTAATGTATCCCCGTGAACCAGTACAATATCCGGCTTAGCTTCAGCTAACACCGGTTCCAGACCGCCAAGTACACGAATTGTAATTTCATTCAATGTCTGACGGTCCTTCATCACATCCAGATCATAATCGGGATGAATGTCGAAAACTTCAAGTACCTGATCCAACATCTGGCGATGCTGCGCAGTTACGCAAACAATAGATTCAATAGACTCAGGGTGTTTCTGCAATTCCAAAATAAGCGGAGCCATCTTGATGGCTTCCGGACGCACCCCGAAGATCGTCATGACTTTAATTTTGTTGGACATTCGAGCAAAGCCCCTTTTCTACTCCGCATGCAATATGCTTATTTAGTGCCGTATAGACGGTCTCCTGCATCTCCAAGCCCTGGAACGATATAACCATGATCATCCAGACGGTCGTCCAATGCTGCTACATAGATGTCCACATCGGGATGTGCATCTTGCACAGCTTTTACGCCTTCCGGTGCTGCAACCAGGTTCATCATCTTGATTTGGGTACAGCCACGTTTTTTGAGCACGTCAATAGCTGCAATTGCCGAACCACCGGTTGCCAGCATCGGATCAATTACAATCAATTGACGCTCTGTTACGTCTGTAGGCAGTTTGGTGTAGTATTCTACCGGTTGCAGTGTTTCCGGGTCACGGAACAGACCCACATGTCCAACTTTTGCCGCTGGCAACAATTTCACAACGCCATCCAGCATTCCGAGTCCTGCGCGCAGAATCGGCACCAGTCCGAGCATACGTCCAGAGATAACTTTACCTTGTGTTGCAGCTACAGGTGTCTGTACATCAATCGTTTCCAGTTCAACATCTCTTGTAATCTCATAAGCCATCAACGTTGCTACTTCATCCACCAATTCACGAAAATCTTTCGTATTCGTACGCATGTCGCGTATAAACGTCAGTTTGTGTTGAATCAAAGGGTGATCACATATTACTAATTTTCCCATCTAATTTGTCCCTCCGGTAAGTTCTTCATGTTCAGCATTTCCAAATATACCTAGCCACCATTCATGGGCTCGATAAATCCTGTATATTATATCATCACCAACAACGAATTACACCATCAAAGGGCACCCAATCATTACAGATTACCGAATCCTATAAAAAACAGGACCGGAAAATGATCCATCCGGTCCTGTTTTGCTCCTGCTGTTATGTCGTTAAGAAAATGAAAATGATGAATACAATGGCACTCCGCCTACAGAATGATCCTTCGATCGCTGTTATCCCCAGATTTTTTTTATTCTCCTTTTAACAAGGGAAAAATCCGGGGATAAAGGCGAACGCTTCGCTTCTGCGGTCTCATTCTGTCTGCTTCGTTTTTTTGTATCCCATTTTAAGAACATCTCAAATACAAACAGCATGAGCAAAGTTTTTTAGTATTTAAGATCTGTATAGAGCGGGAATTGGTCTGTCAGTGCAGTCACTTCTGCACGGGCTTCATCCAGCTTCGCTGTATCTTTTGGATTTTTCAGCGTTTTAGCAATGATCTTACCGATCGCTACCATCGCTTCTTCGTTCATGCCACGGGAAGTTGCAGCAGGTGTACCAATTCGAATACCACTCGTTACAAACGGGCTTGTAGGGTCGAATGGAATTGCATTTTTGTTCACGGTAATACCGATGGAATCAAGCACATGCTCAGCTTCCTTACCTGTGATGTTCACACTGCGTGTGTCGATCAGCATCAAGTGGTTATCTGTACCACCAGATACGATGTTCAATCCTTCAGCGATCAGTGTTTCAGCCAGAACCTGTGCGTTTTTCACGACATTCTCAGCATACGTTTTGAACGATGGTTGCAAAGCTTCACCGAATGCTACCGCTTTGGAAGCGATCACGTGCATCAAAGGTCCACCTTGGGAACCTGGGAATACGGCTTTATCAATCGCTGCTGCCCACGCTTTGCGGCACAGAATCATACCACCACGAGGTCCACGCAGCGTTTTGTGTGTAGTTGTTGTTACGAAATGCGCATGTGGAACCGGGTTTGGATGCAAACCAGCAGCAACCAGTCCTGCGATGTGAGCCATGTCCACCATGAACAAAGCGCCTACATCATTGGCGATGGAAGCCAGCTTTTCAAAATCAATGGTACGCGGATATGCACTTGCACCTGCAACGATCAGACGAGGACGGTGTTTGAAAGCCGCTTTGCGTACTTCATCATAATCAATCAGGAATGTATCTTCCTGTACGCCGTATGCTACAAAGTTGTACAGCAAACCAGATGCGTTAACCGGGCTACCGTGTGTGAGGTGTCCACCATGGGCAAGGTTCATACCAAGTACAGTATCACCAGGTTTCAACGCTGCAAGATAAACTGCCATGTTCGCTTGTGCACCGGAGTGAGGTTGAACATTCACGTGTTCTGCTCCGAACAATTCTTTTGCACGATCACGCGCGATGTCTTCAACGATGTCCACATGCTCACAACCGCCATAGTAACGTTTACCTGGATATCCTTCAGCGTACTTGTTGGTCAGAACAGATCCCATTGCTTCGATTACTGCTTCACTTACGATGTTCTCGGATGCGATCAGTTCGATGTTGTTCTGTTGACGTTTCAGTTCAAGATTCATCGCTTCCAGTACTGCCGGGTCATTCTTGCGCAATTGTTCCATGATTAAATTCCTCCCAGTTATAAGTGAAGTTATAAAGTGAAACTAATGTTTACACGAAAACGGCGAGTGCAACACCAATCTGAAGAAACGAAGTGGTCGCCTTTATCACCGGATTTCCCCTTTAAATAGGGAATAAAAAAATCTGGGGATAACAGCGATCGGAAGATGGTGATGCAATCAAAGTCAGAAGTGTAACCCAATTAGTCTCGCTTTATATGTTAGTCACAAAATGTCGAATCTGGTTGTTCTTCCATACGATACACCGCGCGTTCGCCGCCAATCAACTTCGGACGGGTCAACGCTGTGGTTACACGAGCATCTCCAACATAGCGGAGCGCTGTACGATAGGGTACAGCTACATGCCGGAGATGCATCCCAATCATCGTCTCCCCAATGTCCAGTCCCGCATGGGCCTGCACATGTTCAGCCAGGCATGGATCGGTCAGCGAACGATATGCTGCGGATGCCATTGAACCTCCGGCCTTGGGCACGGGTACTGCACCAACCTCGGTCAATCCAAGTCGAGTAAGCACAGAACGTTCCATTACCAGCGCACGGTTCAGATGCTCACAACATTGGAATACCGTGTCAAAACCGAACTCTTCCTGCACCTCGCGTATACCCGCAAGAAGCTGCTGCGCCACTTCAATGGCACCACTCGTACCAATCCGAGCGCCTGCGACTTCACTTGTGCTTGTACCGATCACAACGATCTGTCCAGGCCCAAGCTGTCCGGCAAGCGCCAGTTCATGCAGAATAGACGCGGTCTGTTCCTGCAATCCGGGTTGTTCCGAATCTAATTCTATAGTCATCCTATCATCGCCTCCCGATAAAATCATGCCCGCTGTCTCTTGGTTGTCCTTCGTATTCTTGCACGGCATCTCAGGTACTATTATAGCGAATAATCAGATGAAAGACGAAAAAAAGAGCAGTCTGCGGGTAACGCAGAATTGCTCTTTTGCCCAGGCGACCGGCCGTTTGTTCCGGTGCTCCATCGTGGTTATGCCCACTTCGTCGCCAGTTACACCGGATCCCTGTTTTCCCCTTCATCATAAAACAACCCGCGGCTAAAATCAACGGTTAATTTACATCACGTGTCCTATTTGTATAACCTGCCTCGCAGGATCAGATTTATCCCAGCTTATCCAAAAGCCGGTCCAATGCCGTCCGAATCTCAGCTGCAGCTATATTGTAATCATCACGACTTCCCCCAAAAGGATCGGAGATGTCGAAACTTGGAATTCGTTGTCTGATCTCAATGGCTCGCTCACGCTCCGATGCCAGGATTTCTTGCCCAAGGGCACGTTTCATCTCAAGCGTTGCAAACAGGCTGTCCAACTCCTGAACATCACTTAATACCTGTTCATCATCCTCCACATATTCTTTCAATGTATACGTTTTGTGGACTGAATCGGGAAAAACCTGCATGACATGTTGCTTATGACTCCGTGTTAATGTAAGAACCAGATCGGCCCAACCTACCAGGTTAGAGCTAAGCTGTGTGGAATGAGGTGGACCTTCAACGTTATGATCTCTCAAAACTGCTTCAGCATGTCGGGAGATCGGCATACCCGACGTTGCTGCCACGCCTGCGGAGCGAACCTCTACCTGAATGCCGCGCTCCGATGCCAGTTTTCGCAAAAGCCCCTCTGCCATGGGGCTGCGGCACGTATTTCCTGTACATACGAATAAAATATGTTTCATTGTGTTAGCCTCCCCATTTTACATATGATGCGAATGATATGATATCTCAAGTTTTATTCTAAAATATAAACAAAAGTCCAAACGCAAGCAAGATTGCGCCACCAATTGCTTCGCCGTAATCCCCGAGATTCTGGCTCACCCGACGGCCTAATAGCAGACCCATAACCGACATCACCCCGCCACACACACCGAAAGCAAGTACAGTTAAGATCAGATCACTGCTGAACATCCCTAAGGATACGCCAACGGAGAATGAATCCACACTTACGCTGAGGGAGAACAAAACAACGCCGAGCAGGGAACGGTGGTCCACCAGCTTTGTATCGCCTTCACGGAATGCATTCAGAATCATATGAGCACCCAGCAAAACAAGCAATCCACCTGCCGCATACGTCGTAATGTCACCGAGCAGGGAGCTGACGTATTTGCCCATATACATGCCGATGAGGGGCATGATGATATGAAATAGAGCCGTTACAATACTGATTCGCAATACATCCCGCAGCCGAATGCCCTTCATGCCAATTCCGATCCCGAGTGAGAACGCATCGAGGCCAAGCGCAATAGCCATGATCAAAATGGTTACCAACTGCCCCACATGGGCAGACACATCCCACATCCCCATACCCCCAAGTCACGTAAAGGTTCTTGTACACGATATGCGGACAAGGACCTAAACATGACCGATGAAAGGCAAACGGGGACGGATCTCTGGTCAGATGCCGGCTTTATAGAATCTTGATTTTGTTTTGGAAAAAGAGTGAGCAGCTCTCCTGACTGTATGATCAGGAGAGGTTATGAGGGTTGCTGGTTGCCAACTTGTATGAGTTGGTTCCCCGCAGCCTTGAGCATCCGATTCATGACGGCTGCTCCCAGCCCTTCGCGTGAGCAGGCTTCAGCCACAATATATGTGGCGCCTTGCTCATCGCAACTGCGCAGCGCGGCGTATAGCCGGCGCGCTGCTTCTTCCAGCTCGCTGGCGTCACCCAGCGAGAACACGGCATCGGCGCGGTACTGCTCCGCGTGCTCGGCGAACGCCAGCACAGCGGTGCGCTCTCCGCGCTGCGCCGCCTCTGCGAGGGCGGCGCTGATCCAGGCCGCCACCGCTGCGGGCGGCCCCTCTACCACGCACAGCGCCCCTGCGGGTGCGTAGTGCGTGTACTTCATGCCCGGCGAGCGCGGCGCCGGGCTGCCCACGCCATCGGCCCCCTCCGCGAGTAGCGCGGGGTCCGTGGCGACACGGGCGGCAACGGCGGACAGTTGTTCCGCCGTAATGCCGCCAGGGCGCAGGATGGTGACGGTACCGTCGTCACCGACCTGCACAACCGTGGACTCGACGCCCACCCCGGTGGGGCCGCCGTCCACAATGCCGCCGATGCGGCCATCCAGATCCTCGCGTACATGAGACGCGAGTGTCGGGCTTGGCCGCCCGGAGCGGTTGGCGCTTGGCGCAGCCACAGGGCATGCCGCCGCCGCGATCAACTGCAAGGCCACCGGATGGTCCGGCATGCGCACGGCCACCGTGTCCAGACCGGCGGTGACACGCGGGGATACCGCACCCGGCCTAACCGGCAGCACCAGCGTCAGTGGTCCTGGCCAGAAGGCCGCCATCAGCGCTTCCGCCGTTTCATTCACTTCCGTGACCAGCGTATCCAACTGGTCACGGTGCGCGATATGCACAATCAGTGGATTGTCGGAAGGTCGGCCTTTAGCGACAAATACAGCCTCCACGGCTGCTGTGCTACGCGCATCAGCACCCAAGCCATAGACCGTCTCGGTCGGAAAGGCCACCGTCTGACCTTGACGAATGCAGGCTGCGGCAGCCTGCAAGTCGGCGAGCGCCTGTTGATCGGCGCTCCCCTTTTTCACATCCAACATTTCAATATTACCCAATCCGTGATCGTTCTCAGCGCTCACCAAGACGCGTACATCCCACATCTCAGTGACCAGCTCTCCCGGAGCTTTCGTATCACGGTCTTCTCTACCATCCCTCATCTCAGAGGTGTGTTGCACTGGTTCGTTTTCTCTGCTCATATATCATCATTCCTAAACTTCAAGTAGGTTAGTTCATATCCATATTCAATATAAGAGGTTGTTCAAAAAGTACGCTTTTGATTACGATAGATGCCTAGCGGCATCATCAACGTCGAATATGAAATTCAGCCGAAATAAGCGGTAGGCTTACGAAGTATTTTTCCGAAGAAAACATTTTGGTTGCTCACGTAATTTTCCTACGCTCCGCTACTCCATTCCATCTTCTTGGTACTGAAAAACCAGACTTTTTGAACACGCACTATAAGTAATTATAACATACCTGTCCCAACTCGGATGCCCTTCATACATCGCTCGGAATTTCACCACTAATTCATATCAAAAGGGCAGCTTCCTGAATCGAAGTCGCCCTCTACTATTTTATAAATACGTTGTTATGCGAACAATCCAGTTACCCAACTCCACAGTTTCACAGCCATATCCCACAGAAAGAATCTCGCTTCCGGTGTGTCTCCCTGCACAGATGCCTCTACATCTCTTGGTTCAGCCGCTGCGGCTGATACGGTTGAAGTTTTCGCCAGTGCATCCCCGGTCCCTGCATCAATGAAACACAACGGCGGGAACAACACACACCACCAGTTCTGACCTTTGCCTTCGCCCAGCGTGATCCGAACCGCTTCATAATCTCCGGCAGGATAGACGGTACCCCCATACAGCTTGGTCGGGAACGGAACGGAACCCAGCTCCACCTGATACTCATAATTTAAACCGCGACTGGCCAACTCTTCTCCTACTCTATTCTCAATCTCGGACAAATGCTCACGAATAACCTTGCGCGCTTCATCCAGACTTTGCGGATTCTCCAGTTCGGCTACCCACTCGCCCATCTGAGCAACGACAGCATCCCGAATCTCGCGTTTCACCAATTGATCTCCCGGTGCATCCGAGTTTGCTAGAATACGCAAGCGAATCGATTGTTCTGGAATTGCTGTGGCCGCCACAGCTGCATCCGTTTTCTGACCTTCCCACATCATGATAATCAACATAAGACATACAATAATAAGTCCAATTTGCTTTACAATTCTTCTGCTCATTCCGTTCTCCCCCTCGGCTCTCTGATCACGCTACCTGCAACTCTCTCATGTCTATCAGTATGCCCGGTAGAGACGGAAGTAAACCTAGCATTTGCAATAAATCTACTAAATCGTTTCTATGATTTACACTTTCTCACCCATCATGTTAAAAAGGCTGATCCGCACCTGGTTACAGGGCAAATCAACCTCTTCATTCCTATAAACGATCACGTTATACGTCTCACCGCTTTACTTTTCACCTACACCGACTCAACAGTTACACAGCACTTTTCTCTTTCTTGAGCATATTCCATAAACGTTCCGACAACCGGGGTTGCTGCTCTCCCATCAGAAGTTCATCCTCCTCTTCTTGCCCGTACAACTTAATGCTCATGACTACACCGATGCAAGCCATATTAATAAGCAAAGAGGTGCCGCCGTAACTGATGAACGGTAACGTAATACCTGTGAGTGGCATCAGTCCGAGGAACGCCCCCACGTTCTCAAACACCTGATACAACAACATTCCGATAATACCTACAATGATGACGGGTCCCGCGCGATCTCTGCATGCCAGAGCAATCAGCACCATGCGGTGGATCAGGATAAAGTACAACAGAATCAGTACGGATGCACCAACAAACCCAAACTCCTCTGCGATCACGACAAAAATGGAATCAGAATACGTATAGGGGACTCGTCCACTCTGAACGGATGTTCCTTGCAAATAACCTTTGCCGATGATGCCCCCTGAACCGATGGCTAAACCTGCATTTTTTGTATGCCAGGAAGCTTTGGAGGTAGCTTTTTCCGGTACAAGCCAGGGATCAATCCGCTCTGCCCAATGCTCACGTTTTATCTTCTCAAGAAAAGTGAATACTTCATCATGGTAGAAGGTATAGGCTTTAACAAAACCAAAGAACGCCACTCCCACAATTGCCAGTGCAATCAATGCGTGCTTCAGCCTCATATTCCCGATCCAGAATACCGCAGCCAAAATTACTACATACCCCAGCGCATTCCCCAAATCATTCTGAGCCATAACAAGGGCAAACGGAATAAACGTCCAACAGCCAATCGGCACAATATCTCTCCAAAATTTCAGCGTGCCTCGTTGTCTCTTCACGATCAAATGGGCGAGGAACAAAATCAGAATCATCTTGAACAACTCTGCCGGTTGAAAAGAAAAGTTTTCGCCAAGCTTCAGCCAACCGTTGGCGTTATTGATTGAACTTCCCAGGACATTGGCCAGGATCAGTAGTATGATCCCCAAGCCATACAAATAAAACGCATATTTCACGTATAACTTGTAATTCACAAGCCCGATCACAAGCACCGCAATGAACCCGGCCACATAGAAATACATCGTTTTGACATGATGATTCGCCAGGTTGGCATCTGTCTGCGTTCCGCTATAAATCGCAAATACACTAATAATCATGAGCAACAGCATTACAAAAAGAATCACACCGTCCATCTTTTTCAACATTCTCAACATGACGCTGTCCATCCCCCTGAAATCTAGCATTCTATCATTTCCAATTGAACTCAATATTACCATTGTATAAAAATGGATGATAAAATGGAAATCTGGATGCTTCAGGATGACTATTAAACCATTCAATGGCCCGACTCACACTCTAAAAACAATAAAAACCCCAAAACATCCACCCATTGTAACTTGGGTTGGTCTGTTCCAGGGTTTAATAGTTATATCGTTATTTACGCTTATACACATATATCTTACGTTCTGTTCACGAGAGTTATTGCTCTTGCTGCGACTGCTTCCGTCTGAACAACTTCATGACCATCTCAGTGATACTGAGTTGTTCTGACGAACCCAGGATATCTTCATTTTCTTCCGTATGAACTTTAATACTCATGACAACACCCATACTAAGCATGTTGAGCACAAGAGAGGTACCGCCGAAACTGATAAATGGAAGTGTGATCCCTGTTAATGGCATCAGACCGATAAACGGACCAATATTAACAAAAATCTGATAGAGAAGCATCGAAATAATACCTACAATCAGGTACGGCCCAGCCCGATCTTTGCACTCCAGTGCGATCAACACCAGCCTGTGAATCAGAATAAAGTAGAGCAGTAACAATACCGATGCTCCAACAAAACCGAATTCTTCACCAATCTGCACAAAGATGGAATCCGCATATGCGAGCGGTACTCGATTGGACTGGATTGTCGTACCTTCGAGATACCCCTTACCACTGATTCCTCCGGAACCGATGGCTAACTTGGCATTATAGGTCTGCCACAATACATCTCTGGATGTCTGTTCTGGCACGAGCCAAGGGTCAAACCGCTCAGCCCAGTGAGCACGTCCAATATCTTTGAGGAAATTGGCAACTTCATCATGATAATGAATATAGGCCTGTGTTCCACCAATAAAGGCAGCAACAGCAATCACGAAACCAATCAGTGCATGGCTGAATTTCACATTGCCAATCCACAACAGACCGACAAGAATGACTACATAACTCAAAGCATTCCCCAAGTCATTTTGAAGCAGAACCAACAACAAAGGAGGCAAAACGCACAGTGCGATCGGAATGACATCACGCCCGAAGAATAAGGGTCTGTTTTTCTTTCTCGCAAGCAGAGCAGACAGGAAAACGATTAAACACAACTTAAATAATTCCGCAGGCTGCAAACTCAGGCCAAATATGGATAACCAGCCTTGGGCTCCATAATACGTAACACCGAAAAAGTTAACGATAACGAGTAGCAGTAAGCCCACACCGTAGATATATAAATAGTTTTTGATGATCACTTTATAGTTAATCATGGACATTCCGAAGAATACGATGAAACCTATAATATAGAAAATCCCTGCCTTTTGAGGGTAGGATTCCCATCTCGGACGACCAAACGTTGTACTGTAAATCGATAAAATACTGATACCCATCAGAATAACGAGTATAAAGACAATAGAATAGTCTATCTTTTTAAATTTGTGCAGCATGTAATTATGTTCCCCCAAGCATTCAGAAATCTTCGGTATATCTCATTGTAGAGGATTTCACGGCAAAAAGAAAACCCGCGGAACCTTACATTTTCGTCACCTGTTCCGAAGTACGAACACCCAGGACATGCCGCTCGATTCCGGCAAGGTCCGGTACAATGATAATTTCCGGCCAATGTCCCGCCGTTTCAAGCAAAGCTGCGATGTCGCGAGCCTGCCCTTGGCCCAGCTCAAAACCAATGATCTGCGGCGGCGCAGGCAACAGCGCCAACTGCTCCAGCATGATACGGTACGGTGCAAGCCCGTCCGGACCGCCGTCCAGTGCCATGCGCGGTTCATGATCGCGCACCTCTTGTTGCAACCCGGCGATATCAGCCGCCGGGATGTATGGCGGGTTGGACACCAGGATGTCCACCCGTGCCCCGGCGAACGGGGCCAGCAGATCGCCTTCACGGAAGTCGATCTGTACCCCGTTCGCGGCCGCGTTCCGCGCGGCCACTTGCAGGGCAGCCGCCGAGAGATCCCCGGCGCCAACCCGCCAGCGCGGGCGCAGTGAAGCCATCGTCACCGCGATGGCGCCACTGCCCGTGCCGATATCGACGGCGAGCGGAGCGCCGTCGGGAAACACGCGGTCGGCTTCGCGTAGCACAGCCTCGACCAACAGCTCGGTCTCCGGCCGTGGAATCAGCACGGCCGGCGTGACCTCGAACGGCAGCCCATAAAATTCCTGGCTGCCGATAATGTATTGCGCCGGCTCACCCGCAGCCTTGCGCGTGACGGCGTCCTCCCAGCGGCTGCGATGATCGCTGGGAAAAGGCTCCGGCTGCATCATGTAGTACTGGGCGCCATAGACGCCGAGTACATGTTCCAACAGCAGCCGGGCATTGTTTTGCGGCTCGTACACGCCGCACTTCTCCAAAAAAGAGGAAGCCTCCACGAAGGCTTCCCGACAGCTCTGTTCCGGCGTCATGACAAACTGCGCGCGGGTCACAGATTATTCTCCTCTATCCATCAACTCGGTCTGCTGAGCAATTGTCAGTGCAGACAAGATATCTTCAATCTCCCCGTTCATGATCTGATCCAGCTTGTGCATCGTCAGGCCGATACGGTGATCCGTCACACGGCTTTGCGGGAAGTTGTACGTACGAATACGCTCACTGCGGTCGCCCGTTCCCACTTTGCTCTTCCGCTCAACAGAGATCTTTGCTTCCTCTTCCATACGTTTCATATCGAAGATACGTGTACGCAGAACCTGCAACGCTTTTTCCTTGTTGGAGTTCTGTGATTTTCCATCCTGACATGTCGCCACGATTCCCGTTGGAACGTGTGTTACCCGTACTGCGGATTTCGTGGTATTAACCGATTGTCCACCTGCACCACTGGAACAGAACGTATCAACACGGATGTCTTTGTCATGAATTTCAATATCAAAATCTTCGGCTTCAGGCATAACCGCAACCGTTGAAGTTGACGTATGAATACGTCCGCCTGACTCAGTTGTTGGAATACGCTGCACACGGTGTGCGCCGCTTTCGTATTTCATTTTGCTATAAGCGCCGCGTCCGTTGATCAGGAAAACAACCTCTTTGAACCCACCGAGATCATTTGTGTTAACGTCCATCAGCTCTACACGCCAGCCTTGTGCATCTGCATAACGTGTGTACATCCGATACAGATCTGCTGCAAACAACGCTGCCTCATCTCCACCAGCTGCTCCGCGAATCTCAACAATAACGTTTTTGTCGTCATTCGGATCTTTTGGCAGCATGAGTACACGAATCAATTCGTCCAGTTCCTTCTGGCGAGTGCTTAGTTCGTCAATTTCCATTTTGACCATTTCACGCATCTCATCATCCAGTTTCTCACCCTGCATTTCCTTGGCGGCATCCAGATCCTCACTTACCTGTTTGTACTCATTGTACGCTTCATAAGTCGGTTGCAGATCAGATTGTTCTTTGGAATATTCCCGCAACTTTTTGTTGTCACTTGCCACATCCGGGTCACACAAAAGCTCACTCAACTTGTCATAACGGTCGGCTAACGCCTGTAATTTATCCAACATGTATAGTCACCTCACACATTATTTTGTCCATGCAAATATCGTTTTTAATAATTATTTCGGTTTCATTATTCATAACATCTATAATCTATATTCCACAACGCACAGGATTCTCACCGAATCCCCTGACCGCAGCATGTATTCACATTCCTGTATGATCGACGTATAACATCGCTACAACGTCATCAAATCCTTTACTTTTAAAGTGAAATCAAGAAATCGCGTACCCTGTATGAAACTCGCTTAAGCTCATCTGTTCAAGCGCGAATTTTAACGTGGTATACGACTCTTAATTATAGCATATTCTTATGGTTCTGAATAGTAACTGTTCCGCATGCGGATGAACTAATTTTTATAATTCAATTTTCTCAACTTTCACTCGTTGTCATTCCGCTGATGGATTCGCCTACCGAGAATGTTTGTAACAAATAGATCATTCAAGTTTATTTCTGATGTTGTAAAATATATACAAGGGCTCTATAATTCATAGTTTTGATATTTTAGTTTAGGAGGGAATGGATGCTATGAACTTAACACCAGCTGTTTTTCCAACAGAAAAATTAAAGATTGCTTTGGCACAATGTTCTTCGATCGACGGAAATATTGAAGAGAACGTTAATAGGGCTTATGAGATGATTGAAGAAGCTGGAAAAGAGCACGCCGATATTATCATGTTTCCAGAAAAATATCTGACGGGATATGTGCCAGAAATCGTAGAATCCAATGTAACTGAATATACACTCTCCATTAATGATGCGAGGATTGATAAGTTGCGTCAAGCATGCAAAAAGTACGGCATTTGGTCAATCATCGGAACCCCTGTAATAAGAGGCGAGGATGTGTTCATCTCTTCAGTTATAATAGATTCCAATGGACATGAAGTGGGTGTTTATGACAAGTCTCATTTATTTCAAACGGAGAAAGAAATGTTCTCAACCAATAATGAGCAGGTCATCATTAAATTAAAGGGCTGGAATATTGGGATGGCCATCTGTTATGACGCAGGTTTCCCTGAACATTCTCGTCTTTTAGCACAAAATGGCTGTCATTTATATATGAGTAGCTCTCTTTTTAGTAAAGGAATGGGGTACAAAGAGTCACGAGTATGGTTTCCTGCCCGCGCTCTGGATAATACGATATTTACAGCGATGTGTAATCACGTTGGAACAACCGGAGTCTGGGATACGTGTGGACATAGCGGTGTATGGAACCCTCTAGGTGATAATATAATTGATGCCTCGCAAGACAACGTTGAGTTGCTCATAGCTGAATTAGACCCCGATCTTCTTAATCAAGCTAGAAATGGCGAAAGAATGCTTGCGGATTCGTTTGATATAAATAAAGAACACTATTCTTTCAAGACTATTGTTGGTAACTAAGCAAACCTCGTATGAATTGAGCGTACATAAGTACATTACGATTGAGGTGGCCCCTTACATCGATACTAAAAACCCTACAATCTTCACAAGAAGATCGTAGGGTTTTGGTTATTGAATCTAAATATAAACGAGTAACAACTTATACGTTGAAACGGAAGTGCATAACGTCGCCGTCATTTACAACGTACTCTTTACCTTCAAGACGAAGTTGTCCGCGCTCTTTGGCACCGTTCATGGAACCCGCTGCAACCAGATCGTCGTAGGAAACCACTTCTGCACGGATGAATCCACGTTCGAAGTCGGTGTGAATGACACCCGCTGCGCCAGGCGCTTTGGTACCTTTGCGGATTGTCCACGCACGAACTTCCTGTACACCTGCTGTGAAGTATGTGTACAGACCGAGCAATTTGTAAGCCGCTTTGATCAACAGGTTCAGACCGGAATCCTCGATACCGAGTTCTTCCAGGAACATTTGTTTATCTTCGCCTTCCAGCTCAGAAATCTCTTCTTCAACCTTCGCACTGATCGGCACCACTTCTGCGTTCTCAGCAGCTGCGAATTCTCTTACTTTTTGCACGTAAGCATTGTTCGCCACGTCGCCGATTTCGTCCTCAGCTACATTGGCTGCGTACAGAACAGGCTTCAAGGTAAGCAAGTGCAGATCGCGCACGATCAGAAGCTCATCATCCGTAAGTTCCATGCTGCGTGCCGGCTTGTCATCGTACAGAACAGCCTTCACTCTCTCCAATACTTCTACTTCTTGAGAGGCAGTCTTGTTGCCGCCCTTCATGTTTTTCTTGGAGCGATCGATTTTCTTCTCAACACTCTCGATATCGGCCAGGATCAGCTCCAGATTGATCGTCTGGATGTCGCTCACCGGGTCAATTTTACCGTCGACGTGTGTGATGTTCTCATCTACAAAGCAACGTACCACGTGTACAATTGCATCTACTTCACGAATGTGAGCAAGGAACTTGTTACCAAGACCTTCGCCTTTGCTCGCACCGCGAACAAGACCAGCGATATCTACAAACTCAAACGCCGTTGGTACTGTTTTCTTAGGTACAACGAGTTCTGTCAGTTTGTCCAGACGCTCATCCGGTACTTCAACAATCCCCACGTTAGGGTCAATTGTACAGAACGGATAGTTTGCCGATTCGGCACCTGCTTGTGTAATTGCGTTAAACAATGTAGATTTACCAACGTTAGGCAAACCCACGATTCCAGCTTTCAAAGCCATGTATATGACAACTCCTCATTGATTACTTGTTCGGTATGGATAATCCTATACATTATATATGACAAACCTCAAGGCATCAAGGAACTTCGCCAATTCGACCAGAGTCCCATACGCTTCCCGAAATCCCCGGTTACTGCGGATAATTCGTTTTGCGCAGATCTTAAGTTTTGCCTAGAATATCCGCTATTAGGTTTACCCTTTTATTTCCTTGTACATGGTTAGATCCGTTACCTCATATCCCATCTTGCGATATAGGCTGCTCGCCCGCACATTATGTCCAAAGACATGCAAACCAATGCGATCCACGCCAAGACTCAAGGCCGTCTGTTCAAGCGCCTGCATTGTCTCTGTTCCGTATCCCTTACCACGGTGCACTTCTTCAACCACGATATCCAGCAAAAAAGCATCTTTTCCACGACGATTATCCGTGATATTAAACCAGATATACCCTACATTTCCGTCCACAGGATGCACCAGATTGTAGAGATATGCTCCGGGTGTGTTCAAGCCTTCTGGCAGATAACGTTCATAAGATTCCTCCGCCAGTCGCTGCGCCTCTTCCTCAGCCCAGGTACCCGCTTCTACTTTTTCCTGTGCAAAATCCTTAATCGATCGAATGCAAAAACTCGAATAATCTTCCTGATTCATTGGAGAAAGTTCCATGTTGTTTACCTCCTTATTTCGAGTGATCTTAATTATGTATCATCTCTGTGCAGTCCTTTTTGCACTACTAGTATCTTATTGTATCCTGTTCTTCCGCTTAGCGCATAAAGTTATTCTGACGATTCGGTTTTCAATTTTCATATTTATCCATTTTAATCAAAACTTTTGATCTCATCCCATCGTTTATACCTCATAGGAAAGGAGTGGATCTTATTGAACACACGTCGCCGATTCTCCAAAAAGAAAATGATTATCTTATCCGCTATCATACTCGGAATCGCCATAGTCGCTTTTATGAGCTTTCTGAATGCAATGGATCCCTTTCGCCACTTAAGAATCACGATCCACAATCAGTCCGACTATGACCTCACCCATATTCAGGCCAGCCTGGTTCAAGGCGACAACTCGTTTAACAACAACGAGAGTGGCTCCACCTACATATTCGACAAGGATATTCCCAGCGGAGCAAACGTGAAATTCGCCCCGCAACTGAAACGTTCCGGGGAGGGGGTCGTCTCCTTGGCGTTCACGGACAGTCGCGGAAAAACCTATAACAAAACGGTTTGCGGTTATACGGAATACTTGTCCGGCAATTCCTACGTCACTGTAACCAATGAGAATGTCACCGTGAAAGAAGAATGTATGTAAAAGGTAGATCAGTCAATCATCAAATAAACATGCAATCTCCCTTTAGGAAGATTGCATGTTAGGGTCCTATTTTATTTCAACATCGTTTATCACCGTTAAAAGTTAGTAAAAAGAACTTTACGGGCCTTTTACTTCTTGCTATGCAATAGGTTATAGATTATCATTGCAGCCTCCTGTCGGGTTAGCTGCTTTTTAGGCATAAACTTCCGATCGGGGTATCCTTTCATAACAGATTCTTGAGTTACAAGACTGATACTATTTCTAGCCCAATTGGAGATCATTTGGTTGTCATCGTAAAGTGTGAATGATGATAATACATAACCTTGTTTTTTCATTACGTTCTCAATCATACTTGATGCTTCTTCTCTCGTAACGTCCACATTCGGTCTAAGCGAACCATCACTGAATCCTTTAAGTATACCTTGTTGTAATGCAGGAGTTATCTCCGAATAGTACCAAGAGTTAGATTGAACATCGTTGAATTCATTAATATAAGGAACCACAGAATTATATCCAAGGGCTCGTTTTAAGAAGATTGCAAATTCGGCTCTCGTCACTTTTTGATGTCCACCAAACGAACCATCGGAATAGCCTTTGACAATTCCCTTCTGTGCCAAGTAGATAATAGCCTCCTTCGCATAACTCTTTTCTATATCTCTAAAAGTAACACTTGCTGGATTTTTCACTTCTCCATTTGAACCCACAACTTGAGTATCAATTGTAATGCTGTCGTTTTTCCCCGTAACCGCACTAGGGAAAGGGATATTATTAACATTATGGTAAGGAGGAATAGGATAATTATATCCATATACCGTTGCACCACTTCCATCTGCTGGAGTTGTTACAGCAACCGTCTGCTTGCCAATGACCTCTTCTGATCCATCAGGTCTGACACGAACAGCGATGACATTATACTCATAATATTTATTTCGTTCGACGCCCACTTCACTAAACTGCAACTTACCGTTCACAGCAGTCACCATACCCTCATCACGTGTTTCTCCAGTGGCAGTATTCAAATACGTCTTACGATAAACACCGTTTCCTAGAGGTTCGTACTTCGTTTGTGGATTACGTTCAACGTAATGAACTGCTCCTTCAATAGGTTGATATTCAAAGGCAATCGTTGCGTTCGAGGCATTCATTGGAGCCACATTCATTGGTTGAGGTATGCCCGCCGTCTGCACTTCGATTGTACTAGATTCAACCTTTCCGTATTTGTTACTCGCTACAACCCGATAGGTATATGTTCTTCCTGGCTGGAGCGTGTACGCTATCATCGTATTTGAATGACCTGACCATACTTTACTCACTTGATCCTGGTAAATCTCATAATGGGTTGCTCCCTCCACCAGATTCCATTGTAGGTCCACTCTATTATCGTACACTCGATTGACTCTTATGTTAATTTGGCCTTTCGGTGCCTCGTCCTCAGTCAATTTAGGAATTTTCACACTTTTAACTGCAGCTGAACCTTCGTTGTCTCCGTCCCTGCCAAACACTTTATAGATGTATGTGGTGTCAGGTGTTACATTTACATCCTCGTATAAAGTTGACTTGGTTACCGCCAAAGGCTGATCATTACGGGTGATCACATACTCTACTGCATGGTCTACCTTGCTCCACGTAAGTCTAACTTTGGTGGAATCCAGCGCTTCAGCTCGGAAATCTGGTGGATATGTAATAAAATTTCTAATTCCGATTGTAAATTTCGCTTCTTCACTGTAAACATCGCCTTTGCGAGCTACTAATGTATACTTAGTGATCGAATTAAAATTCACACCTTCATGCACATATTCTAAAAGCGGACCCTCATATAGAATTTCAGAACCACTCTTGAGAATATATTGTTCAGCACCTTCCACTGCATGCCACTGCAACCGAATCGCATTATTACCCACAGCACTCGACTGGGAGTATCTAGGACTATCTAGTTTCGTGATCACAGGTTCCCCATCAGCTAGCGTCGGAATAACGTAAGGATCTTCAGGAGTCCCCTGTCCTTTAAATTCCACATTATTTTTTAAGAAGGCTTTATATTTGAAGTTTTGTACCGCGCTGCCTGCTGCAACAGAGTTTATATGATTATTTGGGAATGCATCAGATCCAGTGGCTATCTCCGTAAAAATAGGCCCCTTATTACCATGTTTTGCATTTTCATATGTATTAGGATTAGCCAAAGCCAGACTGGATATCATCTGATTCGGACGATTAGGATCATTTAGAACAACCCCTGTATATTTCTCTAAATCCTCCTTGGTAACGATCCCTACAGGAGATGAATAGCCATGAACGTACTCCCCTGTATCAAACGCATTGACATTCCACCATAGCGTGTTAAAAGGAGACTGCTTGTCTTCTTTAATTTTATTTAGTTCATAGCCCACACTATCTGCGAACTTGGAATACAGGTCTACTCTCCATCTAGCACTATCACCTTGTGTATCAATGTATTTAGAAACGGTATTCTGAGAGATTAAGGTTTGATTATCCACGAGGTACCATTTACCGTATTGCTTAAGATCAACGACTGATCCAAACCCCGCCTTGGAAACTCCTAAAGTATAAGCATCCTTTGCAGGAGGCGTAATAATAAACTCGACTGAGTCTTGAGTGGAGTCTGTAGAATTCGTCCAAGCTAACTTGATCACATTTTTCTCACCTTGTTTCAAACCATTAATGAGAGCACTTGAGCTGGATTGGCTGTTCAGATCAGTATTTTTCACGTCATTGACGTACACCTCAGCCAGTACATTGGCATCTTGCTTGTAAAACAGACTGATCGCATTGCCATTCACAAGCCCCCAGTTTACATAAGCGAAGCCACCATTAACAATCTCTAATCCACCTGAAATTTTCCCCGTAAAATCAATTCTACCCGCATCATCGTAGATTGGCGCAGGTCCCTTCAATCTAACGAAGAGTAACTCTTGTTCTCCGTATTTTTCCCCGTCATAAGCGAGAACTCCGATCCTATATGTTTCATCTGGTGCAACTCTTGTTATTGTGTACGTTCTTATATTTTTATCCATAGCAACTTCTCGATTGACAGTAACAGCATATTTAGTTGCTCCGGGAACTTCATCCCAAGACACCGTTATGGAGTTTTCCGTTGTCGTTACCGTTACGTTAGGTTTCGGCAAATATGACGTAGTAATAGTGTCACTTATTGTTTCAATTGATGCAGACGTATTAGTCGTGTTGGTATTATACGAGTCTATAAAGTTATCACTCGACTTGGAAGACTCCGTAGTTATTTTATCTGTACGAGGCTCATAATTTGCATGAGCTACTTCTGTCCCTGCTCCTGAAATCAGTAGATTAACCAACAATAAATTAATAACTAGCATGAAAATTAATACGTTCTTGAACTTCATGTTATGTATCACCTCTTAGAAATTATCGTAAATCAATCCATCCATCCTTCCCTTAGTTGTAAGTGAGTCTTTTTGCCTAGAAAAGGCATTAAAAACCATTCCTTAAGACTCATCAATCATAATGTGTAATGTATTAACAAACAATAAAAAATTTTACTCTGAATTAAATCTTCATCTTGTTATACATTACAAAAAAGCATGCCGTTGATTATCGACATGCTAAAAGTAATACATCAATATTAATCAATTGACTTGTCGCACTTCAAAGTTGAAGTGCCAAGTCCATTCAATGAACATTTCCACGTTTTCCTCACAGTCTAACGAACCCAAGAGACACTATTCAGCATTTTTCCTGCGTTTTGAAAATCTAACGAACTATAGACTCGTTATTTACTCTTTCTTTAGCGTCATCCGCTGCAAATCGCAGTTTTCTAACCCATTAGCGTGTGTGAGATTCGTTAGATTCCCAACTAACGCCTATATTGCCAAATAAGGTGTTGCAGGTTCGTTAGCGGAAGTTGCTCCATCGGGCCCAGCGCATACTCTCACAAGTCAAAACTGTTCAGCAAGACTTCACCTCTGGTTTTATCTAACGCCGTTCCACCAGACGTGTTGTCTGCTTCAAATCCTCAATCTGACCTGCACCAATGCCAAACATGACAGTACGCAGTTCAAACTCAACCTGTTCCAGCCGCTCATTCAGCGCATCATCGGAAGCTACTGCGGATTCGAGCAGAGATCGACCGAAACCAGCGAGATCCGCACCGAGCGCGAGGGCTTTGGCCGCATCCACGCCAGTGTACAGTCCACCGCTGCCAATCAGGGCACCAGTAGGATTCAGCGCTCGTACTTCCTGAATACACTCCGCTGTGGGAATACCCCAGTCGGCAAAAGCTTCAGCTGCTGCCCGGCGTACCGGGTTATTGTTGCGGTACTTCTCTACCTGCACCCAGCTTGTACCTCCGGCCCCGGCTACATCGATAAACGCGACACCTGCTTCATACAGGCGTTGAGCCGTCACGCCATCGATGCCAAAACCTACTTCTTTTACGCCAACAGGTACGTCTAGCTCACGACACAAGTTTTCAATCCGCTGAAATAATCCGCTGAAGTTGGTGTTACCTTCCGGCTGGAAAACTTCCTGCAACGTGTTCAGGTGAAGGACGAGCATGTCCGCACCCGCAATATCTACGGCGCGCTGGAAGTCAGCCGTGATAAAGCCATAGTTCAGCTGCACCGCGCCAAGGTTGGCAATGACCGGGATGTCCGGTGCCCAGCGCCGCACATCGAAGGTACTCGCCAGTTCCGGCTGTTCCACGGCAGCCCGGATCGAACCTACGCCGAGCGCCCAGCCTCTGGCGTTTGCTACTCGGGCGAGGCGCTCATTGATCGCGCCCGTTGTTTTGCTTCCACCCGTCATCGAACTGATGAGCAAGGGTGTACGTACTTTTTTGCCAATAAACGAAGTCTCCAGATGCACCTCTTCAAAATCCAGTTCCGGCAGTGGGTGATGGCGAAACGCATACCGCTCCATACCGCTGGTTACCCCTTCTCCTGCCACATTCTCCTCAAGACAGAGGCGCACGTGCTCTAGCTTCCGTTCTCCCGTAGCCACTTCGGGAAGCAGCCGTTCGCCGGCTCGCTCTTGTTCATTCATGATGAGACCTCCTATGTGAGAATCGTGCGGATCGACAGGATAACCTGCCCGTTCCTTACTTCTATGTATATACGTCTTTTGCAAAAGACAAAAACATTAATCCTATAAGCATTGCAGCTCAGCAGTTTAACTCTATCCAGTATAACGTTCCAAACCCTCTAATGAAAGGATGCCCCGACACCAAATGTCTCACTTAAATCCCGGAGCACCACTATTTTATACCTACGCAAAAGCACGGATCATCTTTCGCATCTTCAAAGCTCTGGTTAGCGCGGACGACGCACATAGGTGTGGATCAACAGAATGCACTTCCACTCCATCATCCGAACAACGAACTTATCTCAAAATTTCCGATGCCAATTGCTCACCAACAAGCTGTCCGGACAATGTCACTATCGGGGTTCCGCCGCCTGGATGTGTCGTTCCGCCGACGTACCAGAGTCCTTGTACATCTTTGCTTCGGTTGCCTGGTCGCATAAAGGTCTGCTTCACCGAGTTGGACGAGATGCCGTAGATCGACCCTTGATGCGCCAAGGTATCCCGTTCGATATCTTGCGGTGTGTACCGGATCAGCACATCGGATTCATTCAACCCGGTAATTCCCCGCGTTGCCAATTGTTCCAGCACAAACGCTCCGTAACGTTCCGTCTGTTGCTCCCAATTCCATGAATTCGACAAATAGGGGGCATTGACTAGAATGAATAGGTTACTGGCTCCCACCGGGGCCATGCCTGCTTCCGAATAACCGGAGTAACAGATGTAGATCGTGGGATCAGCCGGCATTTTACGTTCACGAAAAATTTGGTCAAACTCCGGTTCATAACGTTCCGGGAAGAAAACCGTATGGTGCAGCAGCGCATCATATTGTCTTCGCACACCTGCCAGCGTTACAAATCCCGAAATAGATGGCTCATACTTCCGTATGCGGGCATCGCTCATTTCTTTCCGATGTTCCGGTGCGAGCAGCAGTCGATTTATGCTAAGTACATCTCCATTGGCAACCACCTGATCGGCTTCTCGGAAGCCTTGATCCGTGTCTACACCTGCCACTTTGCCATTCCGAACAACAATCTGCCGGACCTCTGTGCCGGTAATGATCTGTACACCTTTTTCCCGAGCCAGCCGGGTCATACCTTCGATCAGTTGATAGGTTCCACCTTTGACCCCGTAGATGCCCACCTCTGCTTCCACATGACCCATCATGGCAAAGATGGAAGGCGATTGATACGGCGATGATCCCACATAGGTCGCGTACCGTCCGAACATAGCGAGCGTATGCGGATGTTGGAAATACGAGCGTAGCAGCTTATCCAGCTTCACCGTTGGCCGCACGCGGAGCAAGCTGCGCAGCATTTGGAGATTGTATTTGTCAGAAGGAGACAGCAACAACTTACCCAGAAAATGACGATTGGCTTCCGCATACAGTGCAGCAGACTCATCCATAAACGCATCATAACGAGCTGCATCCTCCAGACTGTACGCTGCAATCTGCTCCTTCATCCACCCACGATTACCTGACAAATCTACCACTGTGCCATCTGCGAAAATATTACGTGTGCGCGGCTCTAACTCATATAACTGTACGTAATCTTCCATTGCTACACCCGCATGGTCGAAGACTGAACGAAAGGTCGATGGCATCGTGATTGTGCTCGGTCCACAGTCAAAATGATACCCGTCCCGCTCAATCTGCTGTAGCTTGCCACCTACGTGTTGCTGCCGTTCCAGAATCGTTACCTGCACACCTTGTGAAGCCAGTCGTATCGCACACGACAGACCTCCAAATCCTGCACCGATAATAATGACGTTACCTCTCAACTGTACCGCCTACCTTTCCATACATACCCCTTGCCGGAGCGGCCTGCCTGCCAAGAAGCAAGTCCGATGGCAATGACACAGGCCATGCTGACCGGTTGCAGAAGGGCAAGCCACCAGGGTTGTCCGCCAGCATGATCCGCTACTCTTTTCACAGCCATACCTAATAAAGTTCCTATTAATCCATACAGAATGGACACCGAACTACCCGTCATGAGTCCAATAATCAAGCCCAGCGGAGGCACAATATACATTAGCGTATACATTAACATCGTACCCAGAAGTAGCACGTCTTTGCGCCCCATACCTTCGTACATATTTTTCTTGTATCCATTCCATACTTCTGCACCGTTCTGATACATGCGGGTATTTGTTACATCATGCACATCTGTCAGCATCACCGGATGACCTGCACGCTTGACTGCTTTGGCGAGACTCATGTCATCCACCAGATGTGCCTGAATGGCAGCATGACCACCGGAAGCCTCGTAACTGGAGCGATGAATCAGCAAAAAAGCCCCCGTAGCGGCCACAAACATCGGACTGGATGATCTGCGTATCATGAAAATGGGCAGATGACTGATGATGGTGAAGACCATCATGGGTACAACAAGCTTTTCCATCCACGTCTTTGTTACCTGATAAGGAAAACCGGTTACCAGCCCCCCGCTCTGCTCACACCCTGCCGCAAGAGTCTGCCGAATGGCACTTGGCTCCAGACGCACATCCGCATCCACGAACATATACCATTCTCCCTTGGCCTCCTGAACCAGCCTGTGACACGCATGGGATTTCCCCATCCAGCCTTCGGGAAGATCAACGCCATGCAGCAAACGCACACGTGCATCCCGATCCGCAATCGCTTGTACCATGGCCGCTGTCTCATCTTCGGAGCGATCATCCAGCACCAATACTTCCATCTGGAATCCTGATGTATCGCTCGCGAGCACACTCTCCAGACATCCTTCGATATGTAGTCTTTCATTTCTGGCTGGAATCAGCACCGAGACCAGCAGGTCTGGTGGTTGTATTCGGTCTGCTCGGAATGAACGCACTTTGGGCAGACAGGAGACGTTCCATAGAGCGAACAGCAACTGTATGCCCAATATGCAGGTAAGCACAATCCAGAAGATTTCAGATGCATTCATGCTAACGGTTCACCCGCTTTCGTGCCGCATCGTATTTTTCACTTGTCGAACGTACATGACGAATCAGTGGAATCGCATCTGGCAAACTTCCCTGCCCCATCCGTATAAGCTCTGATCTATGATCGTCTAACTGCTGTTCCAGCACATGGCCGAGTCTGGCGGCAATCTCTTCACTCTTCAACGCCTTCCAGTCTTCCATCACAGCCGGGCCCGCCTGCATCGATATTTCCGGTAAATCATGCTGGACCATCCCATGGCACAAGGTTACCGGTACAGCAATGGCATTTGGAGAACGACGAAGTAACAATCCGATGCCTGGACGGAACTGAATTGGTCTGGCCTCCTGATGCAATATTTCTCCTTGGGGAAAAATCCAGACCCTTTTACCTGAATCCAATAATTCACTGGTGTACTGTAGAGAGGTCCGAATACCGGACGCACTCTCCTTATTGATCGAATACGCACCCAATTTACGAAAAAAAGCATATTGCTGAAGCTGTTGCTCCTCCATCATCACATAATGATCACCCCGCGATGTCTGCCTGGCCGCATGATAGAGCAGCAGACCATCCCACCAGGAGCTGTGGTTCATGAAATAGATCACCGGACGAGTCGGTTCAATCGGGGAGTTGTCCCTGATGTCCACCTGCGGGTCCAGTGACCCTGTGAGCGTGAAGGAGCGGAAGCGCCGACGTAGCAGATAATAGTGATTGTATAAGGCAAAAATACGATTAAACGGTTTTGATTTTACGGCGCGAATCATAGAGCCAGCTCCCTTCGGCAAGAAGCACACCAGCAATGGCGATGATAAAGCTGCCCGTAATCCCTTCCTTTAGAGCAAGCAGGCCGAACAGAAGAATAAACAGCTGATACAACCATTTTGCACGGAGCAATGAGCTACGGTCATTAGGCATGGCCGGAAGGAAAAGGGACAAGAATGCACCCATGATAAACCAGCTTATGTAATTGGTCCACGGAACACCGTAGAAACCACCTGTAGCCTGCCACTCCCAGAATCCTCTTGCATGCGCAACAGGGTCGAGCACCAGATCAAGTACAATCGCCCAGAACCCGGTCTTCACTGCTCGAAGCAATTTGCCAGTCCACGTTGAACCACCGCCACTTAACAGCGCCGAGTTACCCACCACTGCGATCCAGGCGAAACCCAGCGTAACTGGCACACTGAACAGATGAATCCCGAAGAAGTCTGAGTAGGCATACTCGCCAAAAGGCCAATGCGTATGAACGCCTACCCACTCTACGCCCATACCTCCAAGCCAGATAATCACAGAGGATATCCAGAGTCCGGGTTTCAGCCAGATGACTGACTGGTCGGACAGGCCTGTCCGATTACGCCCTTGATAGATCAGATCCAGCACATACAATGCGTAGAAGATTAGAAATAAACCATTTGAAAAAGATAATACGTCAGGCACACCGATCGTTAGCATCAAGGTTGCTCCAATGACATACCACGCCCAGTAAAGCCACTGGATCATCAGGATACCGCCGTTCGGGAGGCTTGATAGGCCAGCATCGGGTAACGTTTCACAATCGCACCCAGCATCTCCAGTTTCAATTCATCGCTAACATATGCCCGCTTGGTATATACGTCATAGTCGTTGCGTTCAACGGCGTGTAGAATGGTGGAGTAAAAGGCTGCTGCCAGCTCGATGGAAAACGCACTTTCCGTTGGGTACGTATCCAGACGATCCATGCCAATACGGAACCAGTTCAATGCTGCAGCTTTTAATTCATGAACAATGGCAATAAAACGTTCGTCCACAACCCCGTCTTCAAAGTCCTGCTCGGTGTAACCATGCTTCTCCATGATCTCCAGCGGAACATACCGACGCACTCTGGCCCGATCTTCACCAACATCCCGAATAATATTAACGATCTGCATCCCTTTACCCAAAGCAATCCCGTTCATCGCTACTTCTGCGCCGTTATCATCTCTCAATACAGGCAACAACATCTCGCCTACGGTTCCGGCCACCAGATAACAATAATGCTCCAGTTCCTGCATCGTTGTATAATGCGTTACTTTAAGATCCGTGAGCTGCCCTTCCATCTGACGGAAAAATGGCCCCTTATCCAGATGAGGAAAACTGTTGAACAACCATCTCAGTGCTGGCCAGATAAAATGTCCTTCCGCGTCATCCAACTGATCAAACAAATCATGGATCTCGTGAATCGTATAGGGCGAATGTTCCGGCTCGTCTACACTGTCATCAATCATGCGGCAGAAGGCATAAATGACATATACCGCTTCCCGACGTGGACTTGGCAGCCCTCTAAAGGCCTGATAAAAAGAGGAAGAACCCTTTTGCATCAACTCTTCACACCTGCTCAAAATCGCTTCATTCATGTTCCCATCTCCTTCATGAGTTGATTGACGGCCATCCGTGCACTCTGCATTACAATCGGCACTCCGCCACCTGGATGTACAGATGCTCCTGCGGCATATAATCCCTTTATATTAGGGAATGGTTTGGGTTGCGGTCGGTATACACCAGACTGGAACAACACTGGCGCAATACCGAAGCTTCCGCCCCCATAGAGCCCGTCTCGCTCTGCGTCAGCGGGTGTACGTACCTTTTTCCACTTGATCGCTGCACGAAGTCCCGGGAATCCTCGTTGCTCCGCTTCTTCCAGTACACGTTCTGCCAATGTTTCACTCTCCTGATCCCAGTCGACACCTTCGGCATCTGGTACGGGAATGAGGAAATACAATACACTCTGCCCTTGAGGTGCTGCAGTTTCATCCAATGCGACCGGATTAAATACGTAAAATGAGGACTTTGCCGGAATGCGTCGCTGATTGAACACTTCCTGCAAACTGCCTTCAAGACTCGGTGGCAGGAAGAACTGGTGCGTCGTTGCATCTTCCCAGGTTTTGTCCACGCCCACATAGAGCAATACACATCCGGAAGAGGGACGATACGGTTTTCTTTTACGTGCTACCTCTGGTGATTGCCCAAGCAAACCTGATAGATGGGGGAAATCACCATTGTAGATAACTGCATCCACATTTTCTGCGCCTGCTGCCGTTTCTATACCTTCACACACACCATTTTTAATCTTGAGTCCGGTCACTTCCGAATTCAGCACGACACGCCCACCACGTGATATCAGTTCCTGTTCCAGAATAGCCGGCAATGCTGCATATCCACCTTTGACCATCCAGATGCCATATTCATGCTCTGCGTAAGGCAAAAGGGAATAGATACCTGGCGTTCCAAACGGTGATCCACCGATGTATAAACTTTGCAGAGAGTACGCATCAAGCAATTCCTCGTGCTCAAAATAATCGCCTACCGCTTTCCGGACACTTTTGTGTGCACGCAATCTGCCCATGAGTGACATGAGCGAAGGGGTGAAGAAATCCCTTTTGCGTGGAAAAGCCCTTTCCAGAAAAGCTGCCCGGCCTGCCGGAAACAACGTGTCCATATCTTTCATGAATCGTGTGAATCCCCGGCTCTCTCCCGGGAACAAACGTTCAATCTCCGCCGTCTGCTCTTCACGTGAGGTCATCTTGGTCATGACACGACCACTGTGGTAATGCACTCTGTATAACGGATCACAGCGAAGTAACTCAATCTTCGAACGATCTACGCCTGCCTCCTCCATGATGCCAAGCAACATCTCAGGCAGAAGCACAATCGTCGGCCCCTGATCGATCCGATACTCACCTTCCTGCTCATATCCAATGCGTCCGCCAACGCGAGAACCCCGTTCATACACGGTGACATCCCAGCCTTGACGGTTCAACAACAGTGCCGAAGTGAGTCCGCCAATCCCTGCGCCTACAATAGCGGCCCGCTTCATGAATGCCCTCTGGCTTCTGCCGTCTTCACGTAAGTGGATGGCTTGGAACGTGTTCGTGCGTCCTCTTCCTGAATCAGTCTGACACTGATCCGTGCCGATTCGAAGATCGTGGGCAACCCGCTGCCCGGATGTGTTCCGCCGCCTACCAGCCATACACTTTTCAACTCTTCAAACTGGTTATGGGGACGCAGGTACATCATCTGACCCAGATTGTGTGCCATATTAAACGTTGCTCCGCGATACACATCCAATTCAGTCTCCCAATCGAGTGGAGTGAACAGCATACATTCTTCAATACGGCTGCGTATGTCTGCCAGCTCAGGAATGCCTTCCATGCGTTTCATCATGGCCTCCTGCACATTCTCCCGTTCTGCCTCCCAATCAATGTCTGCGGTGAGGTTAGGCGTAGGCATAAGAACATACAAAGCAGATTTCCCTTCCGGTGCCAGCGTCGAATCAAGTCTGGAAGGGTTATGAATATATAGAGATGGATCGGCTGATAACATTTTGTGCTTTGTGATCTCATCAACGTTTAACCGGTAGTCCTCGGGAAAATAGATCGAGTGATGCGGCAGATCCACATCACCATCCACGCCCAGATACAGCATTGCTGTAGAGCAGGAATACTTTTTGCGTTTCATTTTCTCCGGGGTATATTTCTTAAGCACGCCTGGTTCAAACAGATGGTTCACGGCATGTGCAAAGTCGGCGTTCACCACCACATGGTCCGCATCGATGCGTTCACCGTTCTCAAGCAACACACCTTCTGCACGACCATTGCGAACGATGACCTGTTTTACCGGAGTGGAAGTATGTATGCGTCCTCCGTGTTCTTCCACGACATCGGCCATGGCTTGGAAGATCCGATTCACGCCGCCAATGGGGTGGAACAATCCGTAGTGATGCTCAATAAACGATAATATGGTAAAGGTGCCCGGACAATCCCAGGCAGACATGCCAAGGTATTTGGATTGAAATGTAAATGCCCAGCGCAGACGCTCGTCTGTAAAATAGCGGGACAAGATCCCGTAGACCGTATTGTGGACATCAAGCTTAGGTAGAGCTGTTACCGCATCCTTGCGTAGATAGTCAGTCAACTTGCCAAAAGGACGACGGAGCAGAGGCATGACTTTGCCAAACTTCACTTCTTCTTCTTGCATGAACCGAAGGTAATTGTCTTCATTGCCCGGGAACAATTCCTTAATCTGTGCAGCTGTATCTTCCCGATTACGAGAAGGCTTGAACACCTTGTCACCAAAGTTCAGTGCGTACAGTGGGGTTAGCTCTTTCATATCCACATAATCGGATAATTTGCGTCCCACCACATCGAACATCTCTTCGATCAGCTGTGGCATCATCAAAAATGTAGCACCGCGGTCGAATCGATATTCACCCAGTTCCAATCTGGCAGAACGCCCCCCGATGACTGGCTGTTTCTCATACACATCTACCTCGTACCCCTGACCGGACAATAACATCGCTGCTGCAAGTCCACCCGGACCTGCACCAATGACAGCTGCACGTTTGCGTTGTTGATTCGGTATCATGCCACTCACCTTTCTATGTAGGGAATTCCTATAGTTCTCTAGCCCTAACCTATTATTAAACCGCCCAAGAACACTTTAAGCGGTAACTAGCAAAAACATTATACAAATATAATACAAATATTATACGAGCTTGTAAACCAAAAAATGACCCGTCGGTCAAAATACCTGGTAATCCATTTGTAAACACAAAAAACACCCTTTGATCACTTTCGTCAAAGGATGTCCTTTATACACTAACCTATTCATATCATTTGAGATTATGTTTAATTATTGGCCTGTCCGAACCGTGCACCAGGTGACCGCTCGGAGAGATATTCACGCTCCATCCACGACTGCCAGTCCGCAGAACTCTCCGGCATAATCCATTGCGGATAACGCGCATGCTCTGCACGCTCATAGCCCTTTCCACCAAGTACAAAGCGAATATGCGGGAACTCGTTCATAATCCGCTCGACGAGTTGATCACATTTAACAAGAAGCCCTGGACTTGTGATCGACAGGCAGACCAACTTGATCTTCTGCTCCCGGATAATCGGGAAGATGCCTTCCTCTGGCGTGTTCGCACCCAGATACAGTACTTCCGCTCCATTTTTACGCATAAAAAGAGAGAACAGCAGCAATCCGACCTGATGATGCTCCCCTTCCGGACACAACGCCAGAACTTTGGGCAGATGCGGATAGATCGGGAACAGATGGAAAAACTGATAAAACCGCTGTGATATCAGCTGTGTCATGAAGTGTTCCTGAGCCACCGAAGCCCTGCCTTGCTCCCATGCATCTCCAACCCGGACCAGAATGGGCACCAACACATGATAGAACATCGAGTCATACCCATACATGGTGAACCCAAAATCAATCAAACCATTGGCACGTTCACCCTGAAAGTTGTAGAGCGAGTCATAGATCTGATCTGCCATGCGTGCGTAGGCTTCTTCCATCGTAGGCACCGGAGCCATGATCGGCGTGGGCACAGCCTCGGGCGGATTTAATTTGTTTACTTTCAACATCCGTACCGCTTCCGAAATATTGGTCTGATGTAGCTCAACCTGTTCTTTCAACCAGCGCAGATCCGCAACATTCTCTTCGGTATACATTCGATAACCCGATTCCGTCCGCTCAGGGGTGACCGCACTATACCGATTCTCCCAAGCCCGGAGCGTCACCGTCGGGATACCGAGCATGGCAGCGACTTGTTTGATGGAATACACCTTATTACCCACTTTCTTTCCTAAATGTCCAGATTTCAAAGGTTGTATCATTGGTTCCCCGTCCTTGTCAGGCATATGAAAACCCTAACATTCTACAAAAATAATACACTCATTATACACAACGCTCAGACACCTGTCGATTGCATACTGCCAATTTTGCCATATGCATTTTAACGCTACAGTCGTTATGCTAGCGGGTTCTCCTGCGTCAACGTTATCATCCGTGTGGTAATAGAAGTCAGCAAGTACAGAAGGGGGAGTCCACCGTTGGCCTCATTACGCCGCCATACATCAGACCGCAAGTCTTCACGCGGCAAAATTCCATACATACGAACAGGACTTGTCCTATTAGTCCTATGGCTCATCGCCGTCATGCTCTATCAGACCTACAAACCATTACCAGCGGGCATTTCCTACGAAAGTCCGGAGTATCGTGTGGATCAAGTCGAGTTCCTGCATGACCTCACTTATCCTTCCTCCGACGGACAGATGCAGCATGAACAACAGATATTCCAGCGCATGATGCAGATTGTCGAGGAAGCGGAGCAGTTTGTCCTGGTGGATATGTTCCTGTTCAATAATTATCAGCACAAGGGACAGAACTTTCCTCCCGTGAGTACTGAATTCACCGAAGCGCTGGTCACCAAAAAAAATCAGCATCCTGATATGGACATCTGGTTCATTACAGATGAAGTAAATACCAACTATAACTCAGCACCCAATCCGTTGCTGGAACAAATGAAACAAGCAGGCATTCATGTGGTCATCACGGATGTGGACCCTTTGCGTGATTCAACTCCAGTATACTCTGCGGTCTGGCGGACCTTCTTCCAATGGTTTGGCCAATCTGGAGATGGCTGGATCAAAAACCTGATGGCCACGGATGGTCCGGATGTAACGGTCCGTTCCTATCTCAAGCTGCTCAACGTGAAGGCCAATCATCGCAAAGTTGTTGTTAGTGAGAAGACGGCGATTGTCTCTTCTGGCAATATTCATGATGCGAGTGCCTACCACTCGAATATTGCATTTGAAGTAACAGGTCCAATCATTGGCGATATTCTTCAGTCAGAGCAAGCTGTTCTCGACATCTCAGGCGTAGGCAAGGTTCCTGCCTACACAGCTCCTTCCTCGAATTCAAACACGGGAGATTTGCGAATACGCTATTTAACTGAAGGCAAAGTGAATGACGCTGTACTCCATGAGATCAATCAAGCTGGCAAAGGTGACACCTTATGGATGGGCATGTTCTATGTGGCCTCTCCGAAAGTATTGGAAGCCCTGCTGGAAGCGGCAAAACGAGGAACCGAGATCCGGCTTGTACTAGATCCAAATGAAAATGCTTTTGGTCAGGAAAAGATCGGGATTCCGAACCGTCCTGTCGCCGCTGAATTGCATGATAAATCCGACGGTAAAATACAGATCCGCTGGTATAACACCACCAAGGAGCAATACCATACCAAGATGATCTATCTTGCCAAAGCAACCGGAGATCATATTGTCCTAGGGGGTTCAACCAACTTTACACCACGAAACATGAATGACTACAATCTGGAGAATGATCTATGGGTTGCTGCACCTCCAGACAATAAGTTCACACTCGATATCGCGAATTATTTCGAGCGTATTTGGAATAATAATGATGCCGAGTTCACGTTAGACCTGGATGAGTTCCAGGAGAAGACTACGTTTTTGAAAGGTATCCTATATAAGCTGCAACTGATTCTGGGTCTTACGACCTTTTGATCAGAAACCACATCCATACCTGTTATATCCGCCTGTACTCACTGTGCAGGCGGATATTTTCATCTTGACAGGTGATGTAAAGTGTGGAAATATAATTACCTAACGACCGTTAGGAAGGTGATTGAATGACTGCACAATCCATTCGGGATGCAGCCCTGTTCCATTTTGCCAGAGATGGCTATGAGGGAGCTTCTCTGAGAGCTATTGCTGATGAAGTCGGGATTAAAAAACCGTCCATATATGCGCATTTCAGCTGCAAGGATGACTTGTTTTTACACACACTGGACTTTGCATTTCACGAGGTAACACGGCACACACTGGAATATTTCCGTGATCATGCGGATCTGCCATTGGAGCAGAGGCTGAAAGGCTTGTTGATCTGGTTCGAACAAGAATACAATGCCCATGCTTCGGCTCGTTTGATGTTGCGTAATTGTTTCTACCCACCCCTTTCTCTGTATGGCGAAGTGATGGATCAAGTGTATCCATTTATCGATGGTATGGAACGTGCACTGACTCGTCTGCTGCAAAGGGCAATGCGTAATGGAGATATTCCGGCCATTCCCGCGGAACAGGCTGCCATTGCATTCATGACGTTTCTCGACGGTATTACCGTGGAAATTATCTATGGAAGTTCCCGTCGGTACAAGAGACGGTTGGAAGCAGCCTGGCCTGTATTTTGGCATGGCATTCATCATTTGAACGACGAGGCGCACAGCGTTGTGCCGGAAGGAGATTTAACAACATGAACCGCAACTGGTTATATGTATTTATCGGTGGAATTATTGAGATTGTCTGGGTAAGCGGGCTGAAACATGCCTCGAATGCCTGGGAGTGGACTTTAACGGGGATTGCCATCGTGATCAGCTTTGGACTGATCATTGCCGCTTCCAAAAAGCTGCCTGTGGGTACGGTGTATGCCGTCTTTACGGGAATTGGTACGGCGGGTACCGTCCTTACGGAAATGGTATTGTTCGGTGAACCGTTCCGCTTGGCCAAAGTATTGCTCATCGGGCTGTTGCTCTGCGGCGTAATCGGACTGAAGCTGGTTACGGATCAGCAAGAAGCCAAAGGAGGTGCAGTATAATGGCTTGGATGGCAATTGTAGGTGCAGGGATATGTGAAATTTTCGGCGTAATCGGTATTAATGGTGCTTCCACCAAGAAAGGATGGCCATACATCGTACTTATGCTGGTGTCGTTTGTGTTCAGCTTCTCGCTCTTGTCCTACGCCATGACGTCTATTCCGATGGGCACAGCGTATGCCGTGTGGACCGGGATCGGGACGGTCGGCAGTACGTTAACAGGCATGTTCCTGTTCGGTGAACGGAAAGAAGCGAAGCGTATCCTGTTTATCGCGATGATTTTGGTGGCAGCTGTTGGTCTGAAACTGATCACGTAACGAAAGTGAAATGAAGTTATACTTTATATCTCCGGTGATAGCATACGCTTCCGAAGAAGCTTTCTTACAGAAAGCTTTAAGGCGAACACTTCGTTTCTTCAAGTCAGTTCTGCAATCTCCGTTATCGTGTAATTCTTAGCTTCCATTATGATATCTATTAAATTCTGTAATATAAAAAAGACGACTTCGATCAGGAAGTCGTCTTTTTTGGGGAATGATATAAATAGGGAACCTCTTTATACTTTGCCACGTAAGAAAGGATGTCGTATTCATGAGAAAATTATTGGCACGCATGGGCTCTTATACAGGGTATACCCTTCTGATCGGCATGGCCATTTTCTATCTCATCGCTCTAGTCGCCATTATTATACTCGCCTTGTACGCCTTCACTGGAGGAAACTAACTTAAACGTTCTTGATACCTTATCCATATCGTACATACAAGCTGCGCCTTGTTACTTGCCGTCTCTCCTTCCCTTTGATCAGCCACTTTTCCCCATATACATTTTCCCAATTTACTCCCATTTGAATTCCTTTAACCAGATCGTTTATACTTATTTTGACCTTAAAGTCAATTCAAGAACTCACAAGTTCCCTGATGAGGTGAATGCATCGTTAATGAACCCTATACATGAGATGAATGAGAAGAAAAAGCTCATCATTACTACAGCACTCAAGTTATTCTCATCCAAAGGCAGTGCTGCAACATCCATGCAAGAGATTGCAGAATTATGCGGGATGTCCAAAGGCAGCCTCTACATCATGTTCAAATCCAAAGAGGAATTAGAAGCCAGTACTCTGGAGTACTGCATGTACACGCTCATGGACGAGATGACACAGATCGAGCATGAAACCAGCCTTACCTCACGTGAACGTCTGCACAAGCAGATTGAGACACTGTTGATCCATGTTGCCGAGCTCAAGGAATTTTTGCGAGTACAGATGCGCAGCATGATGATGGATGATGAACAGCAACGCAAGGAACAATGCCATCCGCTGCAAAGAGATCTGGAAGTCCGTACCTTACATTGGTTTAAGGATAAGCTGGAGGAGCAGTACGGATCGGAGATTGAACCTTATACGATTGACCTTATTTTGCTGACACAGGGGCTATTCCTTTCCTACGTCAAGATCTGGTTTACAGAGATGCCGTCCCTTACTGTTACCAAAATGGCAACAAATTTACTGCAAATGATGGACTATGCAGCGCACGGATTCCTTAAGCAGCGACCTTTGCCTTTGATTCCTTTGGAGGACTGGCCTGCATGGATTACCGAACCCCATCCGGATTCCACGGTGATGCGGCATCCTATTCATATTATCAAGCAAATGCAGGATATTGCTGCCTCCGAATTGCCTGCTGGGCAACCAAAGAATGATGTACTTGAGACCATTGCCATTCTCCGGCAGGAGATGATGGAATTCACACCGCGTCGTGCCATTATTCTGGGCATGATGCACAATCTGGAGAACGTAACTGCCATTCAATCTTTGCACTCCGAGCTTCAGCATATTCTGGATGCCATGTATAGCCGGTTCATCCAGGCTGACTCGTCACACACATAAACAGGAGAAACAGAGAGGAGAAGAAACCATCGTATGAAAGGTATTATTAATTTTTCACTGAACAACAAGTTTGCGATTTGGATTCTGACGATTATCATCTCTTTCGCAGGTTTGTACAGCGGATTGACGATGAAACAAGAGACAATCCCGAACATCAACGTACCGTTTCTGAATGTCACTGCCATTGATCCGGGGGCTGCACCGGAGGGAATTGTTGAGGATGTCACGAAGCCGCTGGAAGTAAAACTACGCAATGTAGATGGCGTGAAGACGGTGACCTCCACTTCCATGGAGAACGCAGCATCGATCACACTCGAATTTGATTATGGAACAGATCTGACCAACGCAACTGCAACCGTTCGTGAGGCACTGAATGAAGTTCAACTGCCTGACAGTGTGCAGAAGCCGACCATTTCCAAGTTCAGCATTAACTCTTTCCCGGTTGTATCTCTGAGCCTGTCCGACAAGGACGGCGGTGACCTGGAACAATTGACACGACTGGTTGAATCGGATATTCAGCCTGCACTCGAAGACATTGACGGTGTAGCTCAGGTTCAGGTGTCCGGTCAATATGTGAAAGAAGTTCAATTGAAGTTTGACCAAGCCAAAATGGCCGAGCTGGGCCTAACGGAAGATACGGTAAACGGCATCGTTCAAGGTTCATCCATTCGTGTGCCCCTTGGACTGTTTGAACTGGATAAATCCCAGAAAGCCGTTGTTGTAGATGGCAACATCATCGACATCGATGATCTGAAAAACCTTGCCATTCCAGTTGTACCCGGCGGTGCCGGTGCTTCTGCAGGCAATGGTTCAGGCGCAGCGCCACAAGGCTCTGGAGCACCAGCTGGTGAAGCAGGTCAAGGTACCGCTCCTAGCTCTGCACAAGGAACAGACCAGGTTGCAGGCCAAGCCGCTGGTGGTAATGCCAGTGTGGGTAGCCCTTCAGGTGCTGCCAACGCAGCTGGTATCCCGACAGTGAAATTAAGTGAAATTGCCAAGATCGAAGTCATCGGTCAAGCGGAATCCATTTCCCGGACAGACGGCAAGGAATCGATCGGTATTTCCATTGTAAAATCCAACGATGCCAACACAGTTGATGTCGTTAACGCAGTCAAAGATAAAGCTGAAGAGTTGCAATCGCAGTTCAAAAATGCTGATTTGACTGTATTGCTTGACCAAGGTAAGCCGATTCAGGACTCGGTGAACACGATGTTGGGCAAAGCCGTTTTTGGCGCCTTGTTTGCCATCCTGATCATCCTGCTCTTCCTGCGTAATATTCGTTCAACCATTATCTCCATTATCTCGATCCCGCTCTCCTTGCTCATGGCATTGACTGCTCTCAATATGATGGATATTACTTTGAACATGATGACGCTGGGTGCGATGACGGTTGCCATCGGACGGGTTGTCGATGACTCCATCGTTGTTATCGAGAACATCTACCGCAGATTAACACTCAAAGGTGAAAGATTGAAAGGCCGTGAACTAGTCCGCGAAGCAACTCGCGAGATGTTTGTGCCAATCCTTTCTTCCACGATCGTAACGATTGCGGTATTCCTGCCACTGGCATTGGTAAGCGGCATGGTCGGTGAGTTATTCACGCCATTTGCACTGACCATGGTATTCGCTTTGCTGGCATCCCTGATCGTTGCCATTACCATTGTGCCGATGCTTGCGCACACCCTGTTCCGTGGAGGGTTGAAGAACAAACAGAATCACGAAGAAAAACCAGGCAAAATGGCGGAAGGTTACAAACGCCTGCTGAACTGGACCCTTTCACACAAACTCATCACAGTCAGTATTGCAGTGATCTTGCTAGTCGGCAGTTTGTTCCTGTACCCGTTCATCGGTGCAAGCTTCTTGCCAGAACAACAGGATAAATACGTGACTATTACGTACAGCCCACAAACCGGAGCTTTGCGTGAAGATGTCGAAAAAGAAGCACTCGTTGCCGAGAAGTGGTTGCTGGAACAACCAGGTTTGGAGAAAATGCAATATTCCATCGGCGGAAGTAATCCACTGAGCAGCATGGGTGGCGGTGGTTCCAACTCGGCTCTATTCTATATTGAATATAACGAAGACACGAAAGACTTTACTAAAGTGAAGGAACAGCTTGTAGAAGGTCTGAAGAAAGAAGTTACCGTAGGTACCTGGAATGAGCTCGACATGTCCGGCGGTCTGGGTGGTAGCGGCCTGAGTCTCTCCATCTATGGCGATAATGTAGAGCAACTCAAACCTGTATCGGATGAAATTCTGAAACTGGTTGAAGCGGATAAGGATAATTTTGAAAAAGCAGATACAACACTTGCTGACACCTACGGGCAGTATACGCTCGTGGCGGATCAGGAGAAATTAAGTTCCCTGGGCCTGACTGCAGGCCAACTGGCGATGACGCTGAGCCCGGCACGGGAACGTCCTGTGCTTACGGAAGTCGATATCGATAACAAAACGTACAAAGTATATGTAGAGACAGACAACAAAACATTCAGCAGCATTAAAGAGATTGAGGATGAAACCGTCACTTCACCGCTTGGCATCGAGGTACCAATCAAAGATGTTGCCAAAGTGGAAGAAGGTACATCCCCGAACTCCATCATGCAAATTGATGGTAAAGTTGTTGTACAAGTCACAGCCAACATCCTGGCTTCGGATGTAACGAAAGCTTCGAGTAACCTACAGGCTGAGATCGACAAGCTGGATCTGCCTGATGGCGTTGAAGTGAAGTTCGGCGGTACAACCGAACAGATTAATGATACCTTTACTCAACTGGGTCTCGCCATGCTGGCGGCCATCGCCATTGTATACTTCGTGCTCGTTGTTACATTCGGCGGCGGATTGGCACCATTCGCAATTCTGTTCTCCCTGCCATTTACGGTCATTGGTATTATGGTAGGTCTGTTCATCGCTGGTGGTACGCTCGACGTCTCCGCCATGATGGGTGGACTGATGCTCATCGGTATCGTGGTCACCAACGCTATCGTGTTGATCGACCGTGTTATTCACAAGGAAAAAGAGGGTATGCCTACCCGTGAAGCCTTGCTGGAAGCCGGTGCAACTCGTCTGCGTCCAATCCTGATGACCGCTCTCGCAACTATCGGTGCCCTGTTGCCACTGGTTACGGGCCTCGAAGAAAGTGCGGGGATCATCTCGAAAGGATTAGGAATTACCGTAATCGGTGGTCTGATCAGCTCCACGCTGCTCACGTTGGTTATCGTACCGATTGTGTATGAGTTCCTGATGAAATTTAAAAAGAAAAGAATCGAAGATTAAGAAGTCGTTGATTGTACTCATGTAACGGTTCGAGTACAACTTAAATGTAGACTATAATATTAGCTTCTCGCCCCTTAGCGCATATTGGAATGGTTGAATTCCGATGTGATGTTAAGGGGCTTTTTTTTGTAAATTCACACGAGACATAGAGGACAGAATTAGCCTAAAGAAACAGAGCTAAAAACTTCTTGCAAGCAAGCTACTTCGGGAGCATACGTTTCGCTGTCAATGGAGTAGAAAAGGCGTCACATAGACTGACATACAAATTCTTCATTTTAATCAAAATCACAAAAAGAACAGTCCCATTTGTCATTTGAAACAAATGAACGTTAGATTTCAGCCCATTGGCTGTAAATAGACTTATAATATGGATTAATTATGTAAGTTGACGGATTCCAGACTCCAGATAGATCACATGTGATTGGGGAAGGATGGTGGTTGTGTGGGGGAGACAACGCTTCATATTCAAGTCAGAGACATGTTGAAACGTCCTGTGTTTCGCAAGGCAGAAGTCCTGGCCAGTGATCGTGCGCTGGAGCGGTATGTTCGCTGGGTTCATATCATGGAGGTTCCCGAGGTGGGGGACTTGCTCAATGGCGGGGAATTGGTGCTGACAACAGGCATTGGCTGGCAGGAGGGTGAGCAGCAAGGCCTGTCTTTTTTGCGTCAGTTAATTGCACGTGGGGCTGCCGGACTCTGTATGGAACTGGGGGATCACACCAAGTCGCAGCTCAGGGCTATGAAAGAAATTGCAGTAGCAGCGGATTTTCCGTTGATCTGGTTTCACGAACAAGTCCGTTATATCGATATTACGCAAGACCTGCATTTCACCCTGATTCGCAGTCATCAGCGGATGATCGCTGAACTCGATAGTCTCACCACCTCCTTTAACCAACTTCTTCTGAATGGAGATGGCGTACAACCTCTGCTTCGATTATTGTCACGAACAACCGGATGTGCCGTGGCGTTATATCCACTTGAAGGGGAAGCAAGTGCCGTTCCCTACTGCCCTCCAGAGCAGCTGGAGACTCGTCGGCAGGATTGGTTTTTGCAGCGGGAACATTGGGCGGGGGAGGATATTCCGAATTTAATGCAGCTGTCAGATAACACATTGGATGTGATCAGCATGCCTGTTCAGGCGTTGGACTATACCTTTGCTGACCTTGTGCTGATGCATCAAAAGCTGCCGGATCACGATTCAAATATATCAATCAAACCCTCAGATGAATTCGTCATTCAGGCACTGGAACGTTGCGCGGCCGCGATTGCCCAGGACTGGATGCGAACCAAATACATGGAAGAGAAACGTCGCTACAAGGAAGATATATGGGTCATTGACTGGCTTAACGGACATCACTCCACGAAGGAAATCCATGAATATATATCTACCGTTAATCCCCTTCTCGCAACGAGCAAAGCCACTATTATTTTATTCGACAGCAATCCAGCATACACAGATAGCCTCAGACTTCAGAAGTTGTTGATCCAACGTAACATCGTCGCCCGGTCGGTATTTGCTCGGGAGAACTTCACCCTCTACAGCACCGTTCTGAACCACCAGATCATTCTTATCATTCTCGACCCACTACCTGGATCTCAGCGCAAAAGTAGTCTCTGGCGCTGCATCGAACAGCTACAGCAGCACGAGCAGGAACAGACCCACTGCCTCTTCTCAGGCTTGATCGGTATCAGTCATAACTGCACAGACCTCTCCCGTCTCAAGGATAGTCTGGAATCCGCGAAGGAGACACTGCGAATTCAGAAGGACATCGGTGTGATGCAGCAGCCCTTTTACAGTAATCTTCATTGTTACCGCATCATCGCTAGTATGAAGCAGAGTGGCAATCTGGATGATTTCATCGAAGAATATTTGGGGCCGCTCATTCGTTACGATGTGGAGAAAGGAGGTCAGCTGCTGCGGACCCTCAAGCAATATTTGGTCCTGTGCTGCTCCAAGCAAGAGACGGCCACCGCTCTATATATCGTCAGACAGACACTGTATCACCGTTTGGACAAAATCGAAGCCCTTTTGGGAGAAGACTATATCCTCCCCGAGAAAAGGGTCGCGATCGAACTTGCCATCTACGCTTATGAGTACGTACACGGCCCGATCGCATGAAGAGCTTCAGTATGGTCTACGCTCCCCGTTGCTCCTGAAGCTGGCGAATCAGGATGTGACTGAACCACTTCCGTCCAGACGCCGTGCCTACGTATTGCTCTTGTTTCTCTTCGGGAAGATCCGGGTGCCCCCATATGACGTGAGCACCCTCCAGATGTTCCCGTACCGCATAGATCCGATAACCCTGTGCAACCATTCGCTCTATGGCGATCCTCTCGGCCTCAAACACATCATGATCCGACATCAGCTTCTCCCTCCATTCACTGCCGTCACAGGATGTTTCATCGGTATGGGCGCGCCTGCATCATACTTGTTGCGCTTCACATATTGGCCTGCCCCTGCTGTTCCGGTATACTGCCGATCTCGAATGACATACTCCCCGCGGCACAACACCGTCACCGGACATCCCTGTACCTGCATACCTTCAAATGCACTGTAATCCACGTTCATATGATGTGTATCTGCCGAGATCACCCTGTTTACAGAAGGGTCAAAAATAACGATATCCGCATCTGTCCCTACAGCCAGAGTCCCTTTCTGCGGGAATAATCCAAATAACTTGCTCGCTCTTGTCGAACATAGATCAACCCACTGATTGAGCGTAATCCGCCCCTTGACTACGCCTTCCGAATACAGAATACTGAGGCGATCTTCGATGACAGGCCCCCCGTTAGGAATTTTGCTAAAATCATCCTTGCCCAAGTCCTTCTGCCCCTTGAAATTAAACGAGCAATGATCGGAGCCAATCGTCTGCAACTGACCACTTTTCAATGCATTCCACAACACTTCCTGATGTACTGCTTCCCGCAGCGGAGGTGACCAAACATACTTTGCACCCTCAAAGTCCGGCTGATCCATGATCGATTGATCCAGTGTCAAATACTGAGGACAGGTCTCCCCCCAGATCCGGTAGCCCATTTCACGCATACGCGCAATTTGCTCCACTGCTTCCGCACAGGTCACGTGCACCACATACAGCTGTGAATCCGCAAGTGCAGCCAGACGCGCCGCACGCCCTGTTGCTTCTCCCTCCAGCATGGATGGACGAGTCAGCGCATGATGAATCGGCTCCGTGCGCCCTTCGGCGAGCGCCTGTCGAACCAGCAGGTCAATGACATCCCCGTTCTCGGCATGAACCATGACGAGTGCGCCGTACTCTTTTGCCTTTTGCAACGTCTGGAAGAGAATCCCGTCATCGGCCTGAAACTGGTTTTTATATGCCATGAACACCTTGAAAGATGATACACCCTCTTCTTCAATGATCTGCGGCAGCTCTTCTAGCACCTGATCATTCATCTCGCCGATCATGAGATGGAAACCGTAGTCGATGGCGGCTTTACCCTCGGCCTTGGCATGCCACTCCTGGAGAGATTCGATTAATGGACGGCCTTTTTGTGTCAGACAAAAATCAATGATCGTTGTTGTACCGCCAAAAACTGCTGCTGTCGTTCCCGTCGCAAAATCATCCGCCGTTACCGTTCCACCGAAGGGCATATCCAGATGCGTATGCGGGTCGATCCCGCCCGGAATGACGTAACAGCCCGCTGCATCCACGACTTCCATTCGTTCGTCAGGGATGAGCCCAATGCCAATCTGTGTGATTTTACCTTTTTCGATCAAAATATCTGCTTCAAAGGTATCTGACGCTGTGACCAACACACCATTACGAATCAATTTGCGAGTACTCATGATATCGCCTCCTTGGTTGATTGATCTCTAACGGATTGCAGCATGGCAATCGCAGATTGACGTTCATTCCAGGTTACAGGTTCCTGCTCAGGTACAAGTTCAACCATCTCAATCGCCCCATCCACCGGGCACACGATCGAACACAGATTACAGCCAACACAGTCCTCTTCCACCACTTCCAGATAGGAACCGGATGGGTCGGTCAACATATCAATACATTGATGCGAGGTGTCCTCACAAGCAATATGGCATTTGTTGCAATTGATGCAAATATCGTGGTTGATGCGGGCGACCACTTTGTAGTTCAGATCGAGATTGCCCCAATCCGAGTAACGTGGAACCGTCTGACCTACCAGTTCTGCTACACTGCTCAGACCCTTTTCATCCAGATAATCGTTCAGCCCATCAATCATTTCCTCCACAATACGGAATCCATGATGCATCGCTGCGGTACATACCTGAACCCCTGTAGCGCCCATGAGCAGAAACTCTGCGGTATCCCGCCAATCAGATATGCCGCCTATGCCAGAGATCGGCACACCCACCTCCGGATTACGTGCACACTCCGCAACCATGTTCAGTGCAATTGGCTTTACAGCTGGGCCACAATATCCACCGTGCGCTCCTTTGCCGCCCACATGCGGCACGGTATTCCACGAATCCAGATCCACACCTGCCAGGGAGTTAATCGTATTGATCAGGGAGATCGCATCCGCGCCGCCTCGTACAGCTGCACGGGCTGTCGCCGTAATATCCGTGATATTCGGCGTGAGCTTCACGATCACCGGTGTGGTCGCCACTTCCTTCACCCACATCGTCTGCAACTCCACAAGGTCAGGCTGCTGACCAGAGGCGGCTCCCATACCACGTTCAGCCATGCCATGCGGGCAACCAAAGTTCAGCTCTAGGCCATCGACGCCGACGGCCTCCACCTTTTTCACAATCTCATGCCACTTCTCCCGCGTAGGTTCCACCATCAGTGAAGCGACAACCGCACGGTCCGGGAAGCGCTTCTTGGTCTCGGCGATCTCCCGCAGATTCACTTCCAGCGGACGATCGGATATCAATTCAATATTATTAAACCCCGCCACCCGTTGCCCACCAAAATGGACCGCCGCGAAACGCGAGGATGTATTGATAATTGGCTCACCCAGTGTCTTCCACACCGCACCACCCCAGCCCGCCTCGAACGCACGCTGGACCTGATATCCCGTATTGGTTGGTGGTGCAGAAGCCAGCCAGAATGGATTGGGTGATCGAATACCTGCCAGATTAATGGATAAGTCAGCCATAACGATCCCTCCTTGGTGTTGTTTGAACATTTTAGTTACACTGGACACTCCGTACCTTGTCTCCCTCACAACTCACGCCGTCTCTTCCACCTGTCCAGGCAACGCCTTCATGACTGCGGCGGCAGCCAGCTTACCCTGCTGTGCAGCCGAGACAACCATCGCCTCACCCTGACCCTGACCAAAAATAACATCTCCTGCCGCATAGATCTGAGGATGCGAGGTACGGTACGTATGCGGTTCGATCTCAACGACGCCCCATTGGTGACGCAGCCCAAACGCTTCGATTAATGGTAATAACCGATGCTGCCCAATCGCCCGGATGACCGTATCACATTCAATCATGAACTCCGATCCCTCCACAGGCACGGGCAACGCACGCCCACCACCAGGCGGGGTAATTAGCTCCATTTTCACGCATTCCACAGCTTGAACCCGACCGTTCTCGTCTCCAATGATTCGCTGCGGCATCGTAAACCAGCGGAACTCCACACCCTCCTGCTTGGCAAAAGTATATTCAAACGCATACGCCGTCATCTGGCTTTCCCCTCGCCGATATAACATCTGCACCCGCTCGGCACCAAGGCGTACCGAACAGGTTGCTGCATCTACCGCCGTATTGCCCGCGCCAATAACGGCGACCTTCAGACCATTCAATGCGGGCGGAACACCCTGCTTAGTAGACTCCACCAGTTCAATCGCATCATAGACACCTTCCAGTGTCTCCCCTTCAATGCCCAGCATAGGTACTGAACCCATGCCACAGGCCAGAATGACCGCTTCATGCTGCTCCAGCAACCTCGAAGCAGGGATATCCACACCGATGCGTACCCCATAACGGATCTGTACACCAAGCGCTTCTACCTGCTCCACTTCCCATAGCGCAACCGATTCGGGCAGACGGAAGGACACGATGCCGTACGTATTCAACCCGCCACCTTTGGGTTTGGCCTCGTAGATCGTCACCTCATAACCCGCACGCCCTAGTTCACGTGCCGCCGACAGTCCTGCTGGCCCCGCTCCCACAACAGCAACGGTTCTCCCATTGGCAGGTGCTGCCTGGAATAACGGCTCATTCTTCGCCCGCGCCCAGTCGGTGGCGTAACGCTGCAAGTCACCAATGCGAATCGGCTTCGACGATTCGTTCAGAACACATGCACCTTCACACAATTCCTCTGTAGGACACACGCGTGCGCAACTGGCTCCAACCGGATTCGCATCCATGATGGTGCGGGCCGAACCTTTCAGGTGACCTGTGGATATTTTGCTAATAAAAGAAGGGATATTAATGTCGGTTGGACAGGCTTTGATACAAGGTGCATCGTAACAGTACAGACAGCGGTTTGATTCCTCCATCGCTTCCTTGCCTGTCATGGCGGGTTTCATCTCGGCAAAACGACTCTCCCACCCATAATCGGATAACGTTGTTCCTGAGCTGTTCATCAATGTCATGCACCTCCTGAAGTTTGATCCGCGCAGCTTCCAGCTACTTTTACAGACTAACCAGATGTTCGTACGTTTCCGGCCTGCGATCTCGGTAGAACTGCCACACATTACGTACCTCACGAATCATCTCCGTATCCATCTCGCCAATGACGACCTCATCCTGATCCCGGCTGCCTATCGCTACCATTCTGCCTCGCGGGTCCACCAAGTACGACTGTCCATAAAATTCACCCATATTCCATGGCGCTTCCACGCCAACCCGGTTGATGGCCGCTACATAATAGCCGTTAGCTACCGCGTGAGCAGGCTGTTCCAGTTTCCACAGATATTCCGATGTACCCGCAACCGTAGCGGATGGATTGAAAACAATCTCTGCCCCCGCCAACCCCAGCAATCGTGCGCCTTCCGGAAAATGACGATCATAACAGATGTACACACCCACTCTGGCGTAGGCTGTATCAAAAACCGGAAACCCAAGGTTACCTGGTTTGAAATAATACTTTTCCCAGAAACCATTCGTGCCCTCACCTGCTTCCACATGCGGGATATGATGTTTGCGATATTTCCCCAGATACGTACCATCTGCATCAATGACGGCTGCCGTATTGTAATACGAAGCAATGCCTTCCACCTCATACACGGGTAAAATAATCACCACCGCAAGCTCCTTCGCCAGCTCCTGAAAACGTCTGGTCGTTGGCCCTTCCGGCACCGGTTCAGCGGATGCATACCATTTGGGATTCTGCTCTGTGCAAAAGTACGGGCCATAGAATACTTCCTGCAATCCGATGATCTTGGCCCCTCGTGCAGCAGCTTCACGGACCAGCGTTATGTGCTTCTGAACCGCAGCTTCTTTGTGTACCTCAACGGGAGCCGAACCTTCAATCTCATGGGAAGCCTGGATTAATCCGATGCTGATTTTGCCCATAACGTCACAACGCCTCCTCAGGTAAAATGATTGGTTGGTTCATTCCACTACACATCCTCCGAATGGTGCGATATAACACTTCCGTGCCGAGTCCAATATCCTCCGGGGAGGAATATTCGCTGGGATGATGACTGATGCCGTCCTTGCTGCGGACAAAAATCATGCCATAATCACACACAAGCGAAAGGGCCAACGCATCATGGAACGGACCACTCATCAGTTCTGGCAAAGTAACCCCAATCTCTTCCGCGGATGAACGAATCACCGACTTGATTGGCTCTGCACAATACCGCGGCTCACTATTCGTATCCTCTGTCAGCGAGTAGGTTAGACCATATCGGAAACTCACGTCATCCAAAATGTTCATCAATCGGGCTTCAAGCCGGTTCCTGCGCTCCATCTCCATGTCTCGTAAATCAACCGTGAAGCTGACTTCCTCCGGAATGATGTTCCGTGAGTCTGGAAACACCCTCAAACTTCCCACCGTACCTACGGTTGGGGCTTCCGGGTCTTCTCTCACCATATCGTCAAAAGCCGCAATGACTTTGGCGCTGCCTACCAGAGCATCATGCCGCATTCCCATCGGAACGGAGCCGGCATGACCCGCCATGCCTTTCATCGTCACCGTAAGCCACAACGGACCCGAGATGCCCGTCACCAGACCTACTGGTGCATTCATCGCTTCCAGCACCGGCCCCTGCTCAATGTGCAACTCCAGATAACTGCCTATGGAACCTGGCGGATAGATCGCCTCATCAAAATCCGAAGGAAAACAGCCGAAGGCTTCCAGCGCCTCCCGACGGGTCACTCCGTTTTTATCCTGCCGCTCCAGTTCGCCTTCTTCCAACTGACCGGTTATACCACGTGAGCCGAACAGGCCTTTGTTAAAACGGGAACCCTCTTCATCGCAAAAGGCAATTATCTCAATTGGCATCAGGGGCTGAATACCATTTTCGATCAGGCATTGCACGGCTTCGAGCGCGCCGAGCACACCAATCGCTCCATCATAGCGACCGCCATAAGGCTGAGAGTCGATGTGGGAACCAATCATGAGGATTGGCAGCGCCTGATCCGCACCTTCCAGACGACCAATCAGATTACCGAAGGGATCAAGTCGTGTCGTCAGACCGGCATTTTCCATCCAGAGACGAATTTGTATGATGCCATCCATATCTTCCGGGGTCAGGGCAAGTCGGCAAACACCCGTCTCCGCGATTCGGCCAATCTGTGACAACTGCTCAATTCGCTCATTCAGCCGAAGCTGATTAATGAGTTTGCCTGTTGTGGTCTGCATCCTTCCTCGCCTCCTTGCGCTTATTTTCGCGTAATGATATGAAAATTTTCATTTTGCTTGCTAAACTGTAAACGCCTGTCGTACCTGTGTATGGCAACTAACCTGCGTCCAGACTACGTAGCGCAATGAGCAAACTTCCAGCGATCAGATCCAACTCATCCTCGGTGGTGACAAATGGTGGGGAAATCGTCAAAATGTTTGCAAACCCCGGCACGGTATCGCCGTTCTTGCCAATCAGGATGCCGTCCCTTTTACAACTGGCGAGTACCTTCATTACTTTATCCGCCTCCGCAGGAGATCCGTCTGCTTCAATCAATTCAATGCCACAGGCGAATCCGAATGAACGGATATCCCCCACAATGGACAGCTCCAGTAGTGGCTCCAGCTTCTCACGAAGCAGGTATCCCAGTTCTTCCGCCCGGCTGACCAGATTCTCTCGTTCCAGAATCTCCAGATTTGCCAGTGCCACCCGGCAGGACACCGGATTTCCGCCAAATGTATTCACATGGCGAAAATGGGCATCCGGTCCGGGTTCCCGGAACGTGTCATACAGATCGGCTCGCACCGCCGTTGCTGATAGCGGTGAATACGCACTGGTCATGCCTTTTGCCATCGTCACGATATCTGGCTGTACACCATAGTTCTGATGACCAAACTTCTGCCCGGAGCGGCCAAAACCACAGATTACCTCATCTACAATGAGCAGCACGCCATAGCGCTGACAGATCTCTTGCACGGTGCGCATATAATCCGGCGGGGGCACAATCATGCCGCCTCCTGTAATCACTGGCTCCATAATTACTGCGGCAACCGTCTCAGGACCTTCCCAACGAATCACCTCTTCATAGATGGTTGCACATTCGAGTCCGCATCCATCCTTGTTTCGTCCAAACGGACAGCGGTAACAATAAGGTGGTGGAACATGGGAGAAACCTACGCCGAGTGGCTCGTATTTGATCTTGCGGGCGGCTTGCCCAGTGGCGCCCAGCGCTCCCATGGAGTTACCGTGATAGGCACGGTGACGGGAGATGAATTTGTGCCGAGTAGGCTCACCATTCTGATGGTGGTACTGACGGGCTATTTTGAAAGCCACCTCATTCGCATCTGAACCTGAGTTGGAGAAGAATATTCGATACTCCCCCTCCAGCCATTCATTCAGCTTCTCCGCCAGCAAAATCGCCGGTTCATGACTCTGCGTCATCGGTACATAAGCGAGTGCTTTCATCTGTTCGTAGGCACTCATCGCAATCTCCTCCCGGCCATGCCCCACATTCACACACCACAGTCCCGACATCGCATCCAGATAACGTGTACCATCCTGATCGGTGATCCAACTGCCCTCCCCACTTACCGCAATCATCGGATGATCGTTATGAGGTGAGATGTGATGCCATACATATTTGCGATCCTTCTCCAGCCATTCTTCCTTCGTACCACCAAGCGGCTGAGGCTGCTGATCCACAGAACTCATTCGTCATCCTCCTCCACACGCTTATTTCACCGCTTCTTCATAGATGCTTTTCTCCAGCGCTTCATCCAGGTTGGCGGCTTTTTTGATCAAACCATAGTTCAGTGCAATATCCGCAGTTCGGGTAAACGACTCATCTACAAAGCTGCCGACTTGCTGCTCCGTAAACCCTTCCGGGCGAATCAGCTTTGCAATCTCTTCCAGCATCGTGACCTGATGCTCGCGGGTGGTGCTGCCATCCGTCACATTACTCATTACGATATCGACCGTCTCATCCTGTTGATCAATGGCGTAGTTCCAGCCTTTCAAAATGGCACGGGTCACTTTGACCGCAAGCTCACGGTTGCTGTCTACCCAATCCTTCTTGGCAATTAGCGTATCCTCCAACATGCCAACACCGGCATCTTCAATGTTGAACACATCCAGATCGGATTCTTTCGTTCCACTTTCCAGCACAACGTGGTATTCGTTATAGATCGTCGCCGTAGCTACATCCACCTGATCGTTAAAAAACTGATCCATTGTGAACCCTTGCTTCACCAGTTCAATGTCTTTCTTTGGATCCAGGCCATTCTTCTCCATGAACGCGAGCACCTGAAACTGCTGACTGCCAAACCAGGTACTGACCTTCTTGCCTTTCATCTGAGCCGGATCAGTAATACCTAGGGACTTCTTGGCAATCAAGCGATAGCTACTCTTCTGTGAGATCTGGGCGAGTGAGACGAGTGGCAGACCGTTATCCCGGCTGACCAGCAAACTGTCTACACCCGTAATGCCCACATCGGCCGCACCATTGACCACCTGCTGCTCTATCACGATATCCGGACCACCCGGAATAATCTCGGCATCAATGCCTTCATCTGCAAAAAAACCTTTTTCCTTCGCTGCATAAATCCCGGCAAATTGCGCCTGCGGCACCCATTTCAGCTGAATTTTCACTTTGGTTAAGGGTTGATCTGCTTCTCCAGCCCCTCCTGAACTCGCAGCGACAGGCTCAGCCGCCGGCTCGGACTTCGTAGAACATGCGCTCAGCATCGTAACAACCAACAGGACCAATACCAGCAAACCCGGCTTCAACGTTTTGTACATGTACAGAACAACCCCCTGTTTATATACGATTTATCAAGCATCAGTCCGTGTTCAAAAAGTCTGCTTTTCAGTACCGTGGACTTTTTGAACAACCTCAATCACGTATTACGATCTATGGAAGGTTGGTACCCTGATGTATGTTAGTGATCTGTGCGTGCACGATTCCACGGAATGAGTCGTTTTTCTGCTAGGACAACCGCTTCATACAACACAATGCCGAGCGCGGCTGCGATGACAATGCAGGACCAGGCCAAGGGCATGTTTGCCAGTCGAATCTGATCCGAGAGCAAGTACCCCAGCCCCTGGGAGGCGATGAAAAATTCACCCACAATGGCCCCGATAATACTGGTCGACATATTGATCTTCAGACCGGCGAAGAGGGAAGGCAGCGCATGAGGCAGTCTCAACTTCCAAAAAAACTGCATCCTGCTCGCGGCTAGACCACTCAGCAAATCACTGTACTGCGGCTGAATGGAAGTCAGGCCTTTGAACAGGCTGACGGCCATGGCGGCCATCGTAATCACCGTGACTACTGCAATACGCGACCAGATCCCGTCTCCGAACCAATTGTTCATAATCGGGGCAAGGGCCACGATCGGAACAGCATTAAGTGCAGACAGAACCGTAACCGCGGCCCTGCCGCTTGTTGGAAAGAACGATGCACCCGCTGCCGCCAGAGCACCCAACAATGAACCGAGCAAAAAACCTCCCAGCATTTCGGTTCCGCTATACATCGCGTATCGAAAGAGCATATTGGCATTTTCCTGAATGGATGCCGCAATCGCGGAAGGCACAGGCAGTTGGTAGCTTTCCAGCGAGAATATCCAATGAAACAACCTGAGCTGCCAGAGGGTGAGAAACAACATACCCGCACCCCAAGGAAGCATGCTCAGTACAATTGAGCGCCTGCGAACGCTAGTATCCAATCTGGCCTTTTCGGCTTGTCCCTGTTGTCCGTGAATTTCTGATCCTGGAGCAGATGTTATCTGTGAACCCGTGAGGGGCGTAGCCGCGCCAGTTACAGTAGCAATAGCCACACCTTCATCACGCTTCCGTTGCAAAACTCTACCTTCACTCATGTGGCATCGCCTCCTTTGGCCCTGAATTCAGGCTGCCAAGGGGTTAGCCAACGTTCAGCCAGACTGATGGCCAGATACGAGATCAGGCCAATGCCAATGCTAAGCATGATGGTGGCCCAGAACATGCCAACTTGGGCATGGCCGTAATATAACGAACTGACCATCAGGACGCCGAGCCCGTCGGGGGCGCCCATCAATTCCACAACGATGGAGGAGGTCACCGCCAGCGGAGCGGCTATTTTCATACCAGAAAATAGTCCCGGCAGTGCTGAGGGTAGCAGACATTTGATATATCGTGCAGTCAGTGAAGCTCCACAGGAACGCATAAGTTCCAGATGCTCTGGTGCTGCACTTTTCAATCCTTTTAATGTATGGATGATGATCGGGAAGAAAGTGACATACGCGGCCATAACAATTCGGGCCCACTCCGCATTGTGGATGATCCCGTACACAATTGGTGCGAGACCAATAACCGGAACCATCTGTGAGGAGACAACATATAGAGATAACGTGCGCTCTAGCCAGACAGCCCCGCTCATGAGTAGAGCCAGACCCAGACCAAGCAACGTTCCCCCTCCAAAACCAATGGCTGCATTGCCAAACGTGACAGCCCCCTGCTCTGCGAGCGTACTCGAGTAACGAAACAAGGCTGCAAGGACTTCGTGCAGATAAGGAAGGCGAGACGCCGCCTGCTGGGGTGACAAGAACAGTTGGAGTATCCAGGCGATTCCTTCCCATAGCACCAATATGGTCATAATCCAGATGACAACCCAGGATCGATATCCCGGTTTAAAGAACCGCAGGGACATGAGATTCATCACGCTCCTCGTAGAAGCAGTTGCGAATGGTTGTAATCATGTGGTAGAAGGCTTCCGTTTCTCTCAGTTCACTATGACGTTCGGAAGGCAGATTGACGGAATGAATGGAATGTACTTGCCCCGGATGTGCCGAGAGCACGATGATCCGGTCGGACAGAAATACGGCTTCGGGGATGCTGTGTGTGACAAAGAGGAAGGTCTTGCCTGTTGAGCGCTTGATCTCAAGCAGCTCCAATTGAAGCTTTTCTTTCGTGAATTCGTCCAAGGCAGAGAAGGGTTCATCCATGAGCAGCAATGGCGGATCAAGCGCAAGTGCACGCGCAATGGATACACGTTGCTGCATCCCTCCACTGAGTTGCCATGGATAATGGTCGGCGAAGCGGGTTAGCCCTACCATTTCTAGCAGCTCACCACTAATGCGGCGGCACTCCTTCCGGCGGGTACCGAGTAGCTCCAAGGGCAATTCCACATTGTGACGAACCGTGCGCCAATCGAACAAGGCTGGTGTCTGGAAGACAATACCGAACTGTCGCTGTAGCCGAGCCCGCTCAGGCTCCTGACCTGCAATGCGAACGGTGCCTGAGGTGGGCTGAAGTAGATCACCCACCAGCCGGAGCAAGGTGGACTTGCCACAGCCGGAAGGGCCAAGCAGCGAGACAAACTCATTGGACTGGATCTGGAATGTAACATCCGACAAGGCAGTGACTTGTTGTGTACCTGTGCCAAAGATAACGGACACATGATCTACATCAATATGGCAGGCTTCGGGGACTGTAGCTGAGGGTGCGGAGGACATGGGCATTCTCCTTTGTGGAAGTTGTTTTCATTACACACCAAGGCTGAATGGGAGGTTTATATACATTAACGTAACAGGTTTTGCTTGTTAGATAATACTATATCGCTTTGGGCGCGGATTACATTATACAGTGTGTTTTGAGTATGGGCCTGTTCATGTTACACAATGTAAAATGAGACGGATTCTCAGATACATACATGTGAGTTTTCTTCGTAGATAGCTAACATTCATTTCACCTAACAACAAGCGCACAATCATTTGTATTTATTGATTAAATATTCGGAAAATATGACATATGCCCTCGTATTCTTGCTCATTTTCTTGTATAAAGATTGAATAGAGAATCCAGAAATCGGGGTGGTCATGATGTTTGATTGGCTGGGATGGAGAAAAGGATTGCCGCTGTGGCGATCGTATCGGTTGAACGCACATATGAAGGAAGATGTGGAACAGATTTTTGAGGGGATTGCCGAAACGAGACGGCAGCTTATGATGGACTGGGCAGATGAACAATGGAATCACCTGGATCGTTTGCTTCAACAGATACAGTCAGTTCAATTACAGGATGTATTACAAGGTTCACAGCAACTAAGCAAACTAGATGTATGGTTTCAATCCAGTTATATTCGAGCCGTAGACAGTACGGAGCTATTCATGCTGAACGAACAGAATCAGGTGGTATTCTCTACATATAAGAAACATATTGGACAGATCTATGAAGATTACGAAGCTTTAATTGGACCAGGATTGAAATACTCCAGAGCAGATTGTCATGGGAAAAAGTGTTTGTATGGCCCATATTCTGATCCACTGACGTTGGATATTGGTCCACGCTCGTCCGCTTTTCACGATGATGTCACCTTGCTGTTTATCTCCCCAATCCTGCAGGAAGGTCGATATGTCGGTTCATTATGCAGCCGTGTTCCCGGGGATGTACTCGGTGACCTGATCCAACGAGAATCAGGTCATATCTATCCCGATTCCGGTGACAATTACCTCTTTATGGCTGAGTCGATATTACGGCCCCATCTGCAACCCGGCACCGCCTTATCCCGAAGTCGATTCGAAGACCGTACCTTTACACATGGGGAAAATCTCAAAGATGGTGTCACCACCGAATGGGGTATCGTTTCCGTCAAGGAGCATACCGAACTGGAACTCATGTTCACTGATCCGTCGACCGGAGAACTACACCCCGGAGTAGCAAACACCATTCAGAATGGTTCCAATCTGTTCGTAGCTTTTCCCGGCTACTCGGATTATCGCCATATTTCTGTGATCGGTAAAGGCATCACCTTCCAGCTGCCATACTGTCCTGATCGCTGGGGCATGATGTGTGAAGGGGATCTGGAGGAAGTGTATCGGATACGAAGCATCGGCTGGCGCCAGTTCAAACAGCACAGTCTCTTCACACTTTTGTCAGGCGTTGCAGGAGCAGCTCTTGTCTATGCCTTCACTGGTAGTGGTTGGAGCGCGGCAGCAATGGCCGCTTTTAACGTGTCATTCGGATTCTTCACTGCATTACAGCTGCATCGCAGCCAATATCAACGAGTTCATGAAGACTTGCGTCGCATCAGCCGATTTATTCGAATTAACGCCGAAGGCAGGGGTGATCTGACCCAGCGCCTAGACACGTCTGCTTTTGCCCAAGACGAATCAGGTGAACTCGCGAAGTGGATCAACAACATGATTGATTCTCTGGAAGGCATTATGCTGAAGGTACAACTTGCCACGGTAGACGTTATGGATAATCAGTATCAGATGCGAACTTCAACAGAGACAACCCAAGGCACGACTGAACGTGTGAATTACAAGCTTGGTTCGATGATTCAGGCCATTCGCACCCAACTGGAAGATCTCGACCAGGCCAAGATCGCTGCTGATCACATGCGCATAACGCTGCAACAACTGGAGACCTCTGCTACCGAACAGATCAGCGTGGCCCAGCAGGAAGTGGAACGAATCGGCGACAAAATGACCCAAATCTCAGGAGCGGTATCCGATACTAACCGTACCATCCTGTCCTTCATGGATACCATGAAAGAGATTTACCGTGCACTGGCTGTCATTGATGAAATTTCAGCTCAGACCAACCTGCTGGCTCTGAATGCTACAATTGAAGCCGCACGCGTAGGCGAACATGGCCAAGGGTTCTCGGTCGTGGCAGGGGAAATCCGCAAGCTAGCCGAGTTATCCCGCTCTTCAACTGAAAATATTCATCAAATTCTGGACCGAATCTCAACGGCAGCAGGAGCAGCATCTCAATTAATCACAGAGGGAGATCAGGTGCTGGCTGAAGGAACAACACTGGTTCAGGCCGCTTCGCAACCTCTGCAAAATGCTACTGCTGAAGAACCTGAGCGCACTCAAGTCGTGGATCAAGTGGTCATGCTGATGGAGAATATTGCTGCAATCAGTCATCAAAATCGGGCGACTTCTGCCGAGGTAGAAGCAGAAATGATGGAGCTGATCCGTGATATGTTGCAGGTTCAGCATTCTTCGCATAACGTGGAAGCCATTACGGTCTTTCTGCAACAACTCGTGGGACAATTCCATCTGAATCACCCCACCAAAAATGCTGTCATCTGACGTCATCGTTGACGCGGATTGGAGAAATAGCTAAAATTTGATGCAACTGTTCCTTTTGAAATTGTCGTATCATTTATAATAGAAGATTTCCAATCTGAACCGATGAAAGGGTGGTCTGCATGGAACTGCTTCAGGATTCATTTGGCCGGATACATGACTACATCCGTATTTCTGTTACGGACCGCTGTAATTTACGCTGTGTGTATTGCATGCCCGCAGAGGGTATGGAGTTTGCTCCACATGATGAGATTATGAGCTACGAAGAGATTGCACAGGTGCTGAAAGTGCTTGCTCCGATGGGCATGCGTAAAGTTCGGCTCACGGGGGGCGAACCGCTGGTACGGAAGGATCTGCACAAGCTCGTCAGCATGATCTCGGCAATTGACGGGATTGACGATATTGCCCTGACTACCAACGCTCTTCTGCTGGACAAACAAGCTCAGGCGTTGAAAGATGCTGGGTTGAACCGGATTAACATCAGTCTGGATTCCCTGCGCGCTGATCGCTTCTCCATGATTACCCGCGGCGGAGATGTGAACAAGGTACTGAAAGGCATTGAAGCTGCAACAGCCGCTGGCCTTGCTCCGATCAAGCTGAATGTTGTGCTGATGAAGGGTATCAACGATGATGAGATCAAGGATTTTATTGCAATGACGATTGATCAACCTCTTCATGTGCGTTTTATTGAATATATGCCGATTGGACAGGCTTCGGACTCATGGCGCAAATCTTATTTGCCGCTGGAAGCCGTGACAGATGTATGTGCTGAATCAGGCTGGACGGTAGAAAATACAACAGGCCCTGCGGGCAATGGCCCATCACGTAATATGAAAATTGCGGGCTCCGAAGGCACATTTGGATTGATTCATCCCGTGAGCGATCACTTCTGTGACAATTGCAACCGACTTCGGCTGACCGCTGACGGACATATCAAAGCCTGCCTCTACTGGTCCGATGAGTATAATGTTCGCCGCTTCGTGGATGATCCGGACGCTATGGCGGCGCTTTTCCTCAAAGCGCTGGGTACGAAACCAAAGAATCATGAGATGGCTCTGGCTTTGGAACAAAAAATGCAATCTCATACACCGACGGTACGCCGCATGTCCCAGATTGGCGGATAACAACAGTACGCATATAACACGACCGCGCATTCCTGCGTATGGATATATATCTCTACTGTCAGGATGACCTCTTCACACAACGGAAGAGGTAACGCTGGCGCGGTGACCCCTTACGTGAATCAGCATTCATAACGTGAAGTGGAGCGTGTCACAAGGAATAGGCGAATACCCCAAGCAGACAAGAACATGATGTTCTTGTCTGCTTTTTCGTTATATTTTCATAAATTTCTGAAAATCATCAATTCCCCTGTTTCATTTGTTAAAAATTTAATTAATATACGTTAAGCCCTTATCAGGCCTTCAAGATTAACCTCATTCTGACGATGTATACAATACATCTAGATGATACACATACATTATAGGAGCTGAACCTTATTGAACATCGTTGAAGCACTCGTTGCAGCAAGTCCATATTTTAAAATTATGCTGAAAGAACACGATATCATGATTGCGGTAACCGACACGGAGAAGTTCTGGTATTATGTTCCCAGCAACGAACTCGATCTGGGCATCAAGGCTGGAGACCCCGTTTCCCTCGATGACCCTACACTACGCCGGGCACTTATACATGGGGAAACTTCAGCGAACCGTATTGATGCGAAATTCTATGGCACATCAATCAACTCGGCGGCCACCCCACTTCGGGATGAACAAGGAAATATCGTGGGCACACTTGCCATTGGTTTCTCTCTTCAGAACGAGGAAAAACTGGAGTACTTCACTGAATTGATCGGCGGTATCAGCGGAAAATTAACAGATATGGTGCAGACGGTAGCCGCCCAATCCGAGCAATTGACGGCATCTTCCACGCAGATTTTGGATAATACCCGCATGGCTGTGCAGAACTCAGGCGAAGTGAACAAAGTCGCCGCATTCATCCGTGAAATCTCAGAACAGACCAATCTGCTCGGCCTGAATGCAGCCATCGAAGCGGCCCGAGCAGGTGAAGCAGGCGCCGGATTCAGCGTCGTTGCATCTGAAGTGCGTAAACTTTCTACGGGTACCAAAGAAGCTACGGTGAATATCGAACGTTCCTTGAAGGATGTTCAGCATTCCATTCAGCAGATGGAGCAGGAGATCACTTCGATCTCACAGTCGAGCAACCAACAGGCTGTGCTGGTAACCGAGTTCAGCGAGGTCATTGATCAGTTGAACAGTGTAAGCCGTGATCTGAAAGTGTTTATTGAATCCATGTTGCTGAAGGCGGAATAGATCCGATTACGATGAACTTAACTCAAATGACTAACCATATATAAGAGACGCAATACCGATGCATTATCGAGCACTACATATTCCTACTCAATAACTAATTCAACAGGCTATGCTGATTACCAAATTCAGCATCCACATTGAACTCTCCGTGCGATTAACGTCACGGGGAGTTTTTTTATTTTAACAAGTTGTGCCAGCCACATCACGGTCCTTCTATGAATAGATGAGCTTCCACAGCATCATACACGCAAGCCCAACCATGACCACAGCGGACAACCGATTAAACACCAGACTGATGCGTCCAGTTCGATCCGTTCTGCCAATCGCCCTGCCTGCGCCTGCAAGTCCCAAGAACCATATCCACGATACAGCCGCGGCTGTTAGGGCAAAATAAATGCGCTCCACCCCTTCATACTGAAGTGAACTGGTGCCAATCACGGCAACCGTATCCAGCAGAGCATGGGGATTGAGTAAAGATACCGATGCGGCAAACGCAATCTGTCGCCCCGCTGACATTACCGTCCCCGAACCTTCCACAGATTCGGATGACCTCCAAATACTCCATGCCATATACAGCAAAAACAAGCTTCCTGCGCCATACAACACATTCGCAAGCAATGGCCATTGCAGCAAAATGAGCGACACCCCTCCGACGGCTGCCCCGATCAACAACGTATCACTGACCCCTGCCGTTATTACAGCAGGCAGGGCATGTATATAACGCCTCTGGCTCATGCCCTGGTTAAAAATAAATACATTCTGCACACCCAGTGGCAAGATCAGGCCAAACGCCAGAACCACTGCGTGAATAACAACCTCCATCGCGCTTCCCCCTTATCTCTGTATTCCATAGTAGGGCAGATGATGGCTGACGTAACCAACCACTTGGATGGCATCAGACCCAACCAAATGATATATTGTTTGTTACAAAGTGTCATTTCAGAAGTTATCTATATAAAAAATTACACGTAAACGGAGAGGGCAGAAATAACCTGAAGAAGCGGAGCGTTCGCCTTTATCCCCAGATTTTCACCTTTATAAAAACAAATTTAAAAATCTGGGGATAACAGCGATCGGAAGGTTGTTCTGCCATCGAAGTACCAAGTGTAAATTCAAACGGAGGTGATTCTGCCTGTCATGGAACGTTCTGATTCTCGGCTAAGCATGGGGTGGAAGCCGAACCCTTCTCTCGACTTGCCCTTGTATCGCCAGATTGAAGCCTATGTTCGGCAGAAAATCACAACGGGCGAATGGTCAGCAGGATATCGTCTCCCCTCACAACGAATATGGGCTGAGTCCATGGGCGTAAACCGCAGTACATTGGTCACTGCCCTTGATAATCTGGCCGCCGCTGGTCTGATTGAAGGCAGACATGGCGGGGGAACTTATATTTCCGGCTCCGGTTGGCATGGTATGGCTCACGGAGCGATGCCCAATTGGAACGAAGCCATTGAGGAGGGCTGGTATTATCCCAACCTGCCCGAAATCCAGCAGATTAATCAGGCTGAATTCCGGCCTGGCATCATACGACTCGGTACAGGGGAGCTTGCCCCGGAACTGATGCCTCAGGATGCTTTTAACGACATTCTGTATGCCCTGTCCCATCGTTCTCATACACTCAACTACCTGGAACCTCAAGGAAGCCTGGAACTTCGCGAGGCTTTATCCGTCCATTTGCAGACTACCGGCATTCAGGCCTCTCCAGATTCCATACTAATCGTATCCGGCTCTCTTCAGGCGCTACACTTGATTTCGGTCGGACTGCTCCCTCGCGGATCAGCGGTTCTCCTGGAAAAACCGTCGTATCTCTATTCGATTCACGCCTTTCAGTCGGCAGGGTTGAAAATGAGTGGCATCCCTATGGATGACGAAGGATTGCATATTGCACGTCTGGAGGATGCTGCGCAGCATGTAAAAGATCAAGACCACATCTCGCTTCTCTATACGATCCCGAGCTTCCATAATCCCACCGGCTCTGTGATGAGTGATCACCGCCGGGAAGAACTCATGACCACCGCTCGAACAATAGGCATCTCCATACTGGAGGATGCCGCCTATAGTGATCTGTGGCTGGATACACCTCCTCCGTCATCGCTGAAGGCGCGTGACCAAGAAGGACGGGTGCTGCATATGGGCACTCTGTCAAAGGCAGTCAGTCCTGGTCTGCGCCTCGGATGGCTGGTTGGGCCAGAGCCGGTCATTCGCCGTCTCGCAGATATCAAGATGCAGACCGATTATGGTACCAGTTCACTCGCCCAAGAAGCTGCTGCCCTGTGGTTCGCAGAAGGACATCACGCTGGACATATGGAACGCCTTCGTCCTGAACTTCGCAAACGCAGAGACTTCATGCTGGAGCTGCTTCAACGTCACTTCCATGGGATTGCGGAGTGGGAAATACCCGCTGGCGGGTTTTACATCTGGCTGCAATTCACTGTCTCTCCGCTCTCTATCCGCCAATTGTTCCATACCTGTCTGGAGCAAAATGTACTTATCCACCCGGGTTATCTGTATGACCGGTTAGATGCGAGTCATATTCGGCTGTCTTACGCTTATGCTTCCCCCGATGAGATGGAGCGTGGACTACAATGCCTGGCAGAGGCTGTCCACAGGCTTATGGATTCTGGCTTCTGACTTTGACGAATGCTTTTTCCTGATTTCACAATCAAAAAAAACAGCCTTGACCTTGAAGGACCACGTCCTTCAGATCAAGGCTATTTGCGTAAGTTTCCTAAGTGTGTTCGAATACCAAAAGCGCGTAGCTACCGGTGAAGTTAAGAATTCCCTCGAATGTTTTACCCTTTTACCGCACCCTCCGCGATACCCTCCATGATGAACTTCTGGAAGAACGCATAGATCAGGATAACCGGAATCGCAGTCAGTACCAGGGAGGACAGAATCAACGGCCATTCCTTGTTATATTCACCAAACAGCATGTTCGTGGACAGTATCAGCGTATAACGATTCACATCGGTCAGCATGAGCAGTGGCAACAAGAAGTCATTCCAGATCCACAGGAAGTCCAGAATCGCGATGGTGACTGTGATCGGCAGCAAGAGTGGGAAGATAATCTGGAAGAATGTCTGGAACTCATTACATCCGTCCATCTGAGCTGATTCTTCCAATTCACGCGGAATGGACTTCACAAACCCGTGATAGAGGAAGATTGCCATGTTCACGCCAAGTCCGATATAGATCAGGGCCAATCCGTACGTGCTTCCTTGCACCCCCATGCCTTTGGCTACCCGTGTCAGCGGAATCATGATCGAGTGGAACGGCACCAGCATGGATGCAACAAACAGGAAGAAGATCAGGTTACTCAAACGGCCGGAGGTACGTGACAGCTTGTATCCCGCCAGTGAGGCACAGAAGACGATACCACCGATCCCCAGAAAGGATACAATTGCCGAGTTCATGGAACTGCCCAACAGATTGATTTTGTTAAACGCGTCCGAATAATTCTCCCAGTGCAACGTTGTTGGCAGCGCGAGAAAGGATTGGAACATCTCACCCTGTGTTTTGAAAGAGTTCACCACCGCCATGTAGATCGGCAGCATGGCGACGAGAGAGCCCAGAATTAGCAGCAGTCGAATCAGATAACTGTTCAGTCGTTGCATCCTCATGCCTCCACCTCTTTCTTCTTCATGACGGTGATCTGGATGAGTGTAAAGATGAGTACGATGATGAACAGCACAACCGATTTGGCACTCGCATAGCCGTATCTGAAGTTGTTGGAGAACGCTTCTTCATAGATGTTCATCGTGATCACCTGCGTGGCCCGACCCGGTCCGCCACCAGTCAGTCCATACACCACTTCAAACACTTTGAATGCTCCGTTCAGCGTCAGGAAGAAACAGATGGTCACGGCATGAGTTATCATCGGCAACACTACATTACGCAGCACCTGGAATGCGTTGGCCCCATCAATAACAGCCGCTTCCTTGAGACTTTTCGGGACACCCTGGAGAGCAGCCAGATAGATGATCATCATATACCCTACACCGTTCCAGAGCGATACGATCAAAATGGAGTAAAATGAAAACTTCGGATCACCCAACCATTGCTGGTCGAGGAACGAAAAAGCCAGTTTCTCTGCGAGCTGTGGCAGCACCTGAGAGAAGATGAATGTCCACATGAAAGCACTGATGATTGTACTGATCATGTTAGGCATGAAGAACAGCGTCCGGAAAAGCCCTTTGCTGCGCGTTCGTGACTCAATCAACACGGCGAGCAGCAAGGCAATTCCATTTTGCAGAATCAGCATAAATATTACATATTTCATCGTGAACCACAGAGAGTTCAGAAAGTCAGGATCTTCTTTGAACAATTCCACGAAGTTGCCCAGACCGATAAAGCTGTAATCCTGATTAAGTCCGTTCCAATCCGTCAGACTATAGAACATGCCACTAAACGTGGGATACAGCAGGAAAATCGCATAGATGACAAAGGCAGGCGCAGTGAACGCGAGCAGTGACAGATACTTCTTGAACACATTCGTAGCCATTGGTTCTCCCCCTTTTCACTCGAAGCGGATGATTGTAAACGAGGGAACGAAGAACGTTCTGCCTGCCGTATCATCTGCTTGGAGACTCTGACGAAACAAAGTACCGCTCATTTGTTGACAAAACTCTCAGATCGTTGAGATTTGCCAACAAAAGCGGATACTCCATTCCTCACAGCTCCTTACTTGTTGACTTTGTTGTAGGATTTCCACGCCTTGTCGAGCGCATCGATAACCTGCTGTTGATTTAATTGCCCAGAGTAGTAGCCTTGCAACGCTTTGCCTGACTCGTCTTTCACCGCTTGAGGGAGGGATGGGTCCTCATAAGCTTTACCTTCACTCACATATTTCTGGGCATCGTCTACCCACGGGAAGCTCTTGAAGTCATGGATCTTGGCAATCGGATTGAATTTGAGCGCTTCGAAGAATGCACTTGAATCCTTGTCATCGAGAATGTAGTTCACGAAATCGAGTGCCACTTCTTTGTTTTTGCTAGATGACGATACTGCCAGTGAAGTGGAGGTGCTCAGATTGATTTTGGTATCATCCGGATTATCATTGATCGGCATTGGTGCTACACCAAAGTTCAAGTCCGGGTTGGACTTCAGAATGGTTTCGGCAAACCAGGGTCCCTGAATCCACATCGCGGCGCTTCCTGATGCGAAGGCTGCTGAACCATCATCTCCGCCCACTTCCAGCGCTTTGTCCGTTCCATTGGCATTAACCAGATCGAAGATATCAAACAATGCTTTCATATCGGAGAAGGAGCCCTGATCCTGATTCATCTTCTCCACGAAATCTTTGTGCTCAGATTGAGTTAATGCACCCACAGTAAGTGGCAGGAATAATTGCGGAATCCAGGCTTCTTTGTAGGACAGTTCAAACGGTGTAATGTTGGCTGCTTTGAGTTTCTCCACGACCGCTTTCATTTCTGTCAACGTCGTTGGCACTTCCAGCCCTTGCTCTTCAAAAATATCTTTATTGTACAGATAGCCCCATGATACTGTTTCCAATGGAATAGCTACGATTTTACCCTCCGCATCCGTTATGGAAGGTTTAACCGAATCTAGCAGCTTATCGACAAAAGGTTGGCCCGACAAGTCTTCCAGATAACCAGCTTTGCTGAACGGTGGAATCTCATTGACTGCATGCAGGGCGAACACATCCGGTGCATCATTGGAGGCGAGTCGTGTCTTCAGAATCTGAGGTGCATTGTCCGCAGGCGGCATCTCCAGTTGCACGTTCACTTCAATGTTTTTCTCTGCTTTCTCCTTAGCTTTGAACTGTTCTATATATTTGTCGTAGTGTTCTTTCAGCCGAGGTTGTGCAACGAATACTTTGAGTGATACCGTGCTGCCTGATGCCGATTCCTCCTGCCCATTGTCCGTTCCTGCATTGGAACCGCAACCTGCGAGCAGAACACTGACCAGTACCGCACTTGCTACGCTTTTCCATACTTTCATCTCTTATGACCTCCCGGTGTGTAACTGGTTTGTCTTTCATAGGCTCATTATATATCAGAAAATGAAAGCGCTTCATTGGACAAAATTAGACTTGTGTATTGGATTATTTTAAACCTTGATCCTGCCGCAAATGCTCTCTCGAACGACTCATTCCGTGCTACTGCCTGAATTGCCTGACATACGAGGTTGTCCCTTGCGCATCTCCCCTGGGGAAACTCCGAAATGCTTCTTGAACACTCTATAGAAGTAGGACACATCCTCATAACCCGCCATCTCGGCAACATGCTTGAACGGAATCTGTTCATCCATCACCCATTCTTTCGCTCTCGTCATACGTAATTGGACAACATAGTCGGTTACATTCACCTCATACTCCTTCTTGAATACCTTGCTGAGATATTCCTTGCTGACAAAAAAGATCTGGGCGAGCTGCTCCAGGGTGATCATCTCCATACAGTGCTGCTCCATGTATTGCTTCACCTCGTCCAGGTTCAGCTTGTTCTTGAATTTACGCTGCGCAATCAGCTGCTCCAAAGCCTGGTAGTATGGAGTCGAAATCCATGTGATCGTGGATTCGATGGAAGCCAGCGCTGTTGAAGGAGGTAGCGCCGTTGCTTCGGGCCGCTCGTACAAGGCATTGGAGACGCACAGTTCATCCAGCAAAGCCTGTAATTCATGAGCCACCCTGCCAAGCTGGCGAGGTCTGTCAATCTCGCATCGTTCCAGCTTCTGCTGTAATTGCTGGAACCACTCCCGCAGACTCTGAACGTTTAGATCATTAAACCGCAAGCGAGCCTGCTGCTGAAACAGAGAGAACTCACCTGCGAACGAAGATGGGTACGATTCCCATGATTCAAGCGTAGATTCAGCCTTTTCCAATTCCTTTGCACATTTGGCCAGTACACCATTCAGTTCATCCGGATTCACCGGTTTGAGCAGATAATCAGCAGCCCGATGGCGGATCGCATGTTTTGCATAATTGAAGTCGTCATATCCGCTCACCACAATCACCTTGATCTGTGGGTATTGTCCGCTCAGCGTATGTAGCAGCTCCACACCGTCTGTGCCGGGCATGCGCATATCCGTAATGATAATGTGAGGCTGATGCTGCTTGACCAGTTGTATGGCCTGCTCACCATCCTCTGCCTCACCTGCAACGGTCATGCCGAGTTCATTCCAATCTCCCAGGTTGCGCAAAATATCCCGGTTCCACGGTTCATCATCCACCAACAGCACTCTGTACAGTTCCTTGTTCACAAGGCTTCGCCTCCTGTATTGCAGGGGATTCGTACCGTAACGCTTGTCCCCTGTCCGTATTCACTTTCTATGCTCATCCCATATTCAGGTCCAAAATGCATTACAATTCGTGAGGCCGCATTAACCAGTCCAATACTTGTACCTGAACTCCACACCCGATCTGCCTGCCGGGTAAGCCGCTCCAGTCTGGACTGCATCTCCGTTAGTTTCTCAGCATCCATACCCACACCGTTATCACAAATTCGAATGGTTACATCTGTAGGTTCACAGACGACCTTAATACCCAGCTTCCACTCGCCCTGTCTCTTCTCCAGACCATGCAAAAATGCATTCTCCACAATGGGTTGCAAAGACAACTTGGGGATATAACACGCCCGAAGTTCTCCGGTGATTTCCAGTGTATATTCAAGCCTGCCGGCAAAACGCTGCTTCTGAATCAGCATATAATGCTCCAGCTGGTCCAGTTCAGACTGTAGGGGTACAAGTCCATCCGGCGCTCGCACAATATAACGAAACATCTCGCTCAAGGCTCGAATGACCTTGTAACTGTCTGCCGGTTTTTGCGAGTAGACCATGCCGCCAATCATCTGCAACGTATTTTGCAGGAAATGCGGATGAATCTGGGATTGCAGTGCTTTGAGCTCGGCCGTCTGCTTCTCCAGATTCATCAGATAGTTGTCGCGAATATGTTCCCGAATACGACTAGCCATGCCGTGCAGATTTTTCTCCAGTAGACCAATCTCATCTACCCGGCCACTTCGCACCACTTCCCTGTCCTTGATCAGTTGAATACCCTTCATGGAATTTGCCAATCTGACAATGGGCTTCGATGTACGCCAGGCCACGAACCCAGCTATTCCCACAGAAATGACGGTTGCCAGGCCACCCACAACCAGTCCATATTTCATCGTTTCCAAGGCACTTTCATTAATGACATGGGCAGGTACAATCTTGATCACACGCAATCCTGAAGGCTCAATGGAATGAAAGAATACATATTCTTTGGCTGTCCGGATGAAACCCGAACTTTCTTTTGTGCCTGCCAATTTCTCCAGTGCTTCCGCTGAAGGCTGAATCTCTTGGTTTGGCTGATAGACCGGACTGCCCGTGCTGTCAGCAATGTATACCGCATAGTCACCCCGGCTATCCAGCAGCTCCAGGGTCTGGTTGAACTCAGCCCACTTGACCTCCAGACTGATGGCCCCGATCTGTGCCTGATCCTCGAAGCGGTTCATGCTGCGGGTCATGTGAAACTTTTGCGGATCGTCCGGATCATTGATAATTGTAAAATCTTTATGTTGTGCAAAAAGTTCTTGATATCCTTCCGGTATTTCCGATACCGCTTTGATGCGAGAATCCATGGAGTTGAAGGTGAACAGGGTGTCCAATTCCTTCAGATAGAGTTCAACGCCAAATACATAATTGCCGGCAGAATAGTATACACTGTTCAACATATTGAACATGGCCTTCTGTTCATCGAATCGGCTGGCTGCCGGCGCTTCCTCGTTCAACGCCAGATATTGATGCAATTCGTCACTGATCTGAATCGAATAGATAATGTTGTTCATGCGCGCGAACTGTTCACCCAGATAGATGGAGGCCCAGTTCATATTGGCTCGGTTGGTCTCCATAATCTCCTCTTCCATGGAAGAGCGGGTATTCTCAGCAGCCATAGCGGTCATGGCAATGACGGGCAGAACGGCCAGCAGCGTCATGGTAAGAATCAATTTATTGCGAATGCTGCGTTTGAAAGGATCTATCAGCTTCCGATAACATTCGGTAAACACAGCGCATCCACTCCTGAGCTAAAATAGACAAACGCCCCAGCATGGAAGCTGAGGGCGCTTTGGTCTTTATATTCGTTTGGAAATGTTAAAATATCACGTCATACAATAGAATGAATGGTTACACGAGATCACTACGTGGTCAGAACAACCCTCTGATCGCTGTTATCACCGGATTTTTTTGATTCCCTTTTCTAAGGGTAAAATCCGTTGATAAAGGCGAACGCGTCGCTTCCTCAGGTTATTTCTGCCCTCTCCGTTAACGTGTACATATTGAATTCAACTTATATACCTATATTTATTATTTCCTATTATTGTTCGATAATCCGTATGCCCCAAGGCTCCAACTCGATCTTCTCTCCCGCAGCAATCGGGGTTCCTGCCAGTAGTTCAGTCCCTTCCCCATAAGCATTCACGAAGGATGTTGCCTCATCTGCATAATTGAAATAGTAGCGAATCGTGTTCCCTTGATCGTTCACACCTGTCTTCACAATGATAGGAAAAACCAGTTCCTGATCCGCTCCCCAAACGCCCGCTTCCTTCATGACACGCTCCAACACCTTACGGATCACCGCAGAACTGGTATAACAGCCGACATAGGTTGCTTTGCCTTTTCCATAGGCATTCTGGGTAATTGCTGCATATTCACCCCAATGTGGATGATCATACCAAGCGAGTACTTCAGCCGTTGTTGGTGTAATCAGTTCCATCCAGGTGTGAATCTGGTTCTGCTCCTGACCAACCTCGAATGGATCATCGCGCAGCGAAACATGTTTTGGCTCTACAAAAAGGTTATAGCTGATCCCGCATGCCTCACTAATCAGGCCGGGCTGGCGGGTAGAGCGTACCTTGATATGCTCATTTGTGAATCCGCTTTTGAACGAATAGACGATATGTCCGCCATCCTGTACGAATTGATTCAATTTTTCCAGCAATGCATCCGAAGCAGCATACAGAGCAGGTACAACGAGTACGTCATACTCCGCATAACTCTCAACCGATGGATCGATCAGGTCACAGCCAATGTTCATCTTGTACAATTCATCGTACATCCAGCGCACCACGTCATTGTAGTTCTTGTCACTGGTGAAGTTAAACCCAAACCATTTGATTGATGTCAGTGCCTCATTGCTAAACAGCACGGCCACTCGATTCTTTTTCTTCAGATTCACGAGCTGCGGACTGAGCCGGGCGAAATCCCTGCCAATGGTCTTCGCTTCGTTATAAACCGGATTCGGTTCGAAATCATGACTGAGCAATCCTTTCCAATACGTCTCAAAGGAATTGTGCAACGAATGCCAGTGCCAGTAAGCGACCATGTTCGCTCCTGAAGCCAGATGACTGAATGCCTGCAAACGCAGCTGTCCCGGATAGGGAACCCAATGCCAGAAAGCCTGCGCTTCGGTCTCCAGTACCAGATAGTTCGATTGTTTGGTGGAACGCGCCACATCCCCGCCGAATGAAATTTCAATGCCGGTCAGATCATCTTGGGAAGGATGGTAGATGTCCACACTGGTGATGTCAAAAGGTTTCGATGCGGCAAAATGGTCCACATCCCCTTGAATGCCGTAGGAATATCCACGCCAGTCAAAGTCAAAGTTCTGGGTAACAAACTGTCCTTCCTGCTTGTATTCATTCACGATCCCCACTTGCCAAGCCAAAAAATTGGTTACCAGCAGACGCTGGAACTTGGCAAATTCAGCACCCAGACTGCCGTTGATCGTTCCTACAACAGACGGGAAGTCTTCCCAACTATTAATCCGATTGCTCCAGTAGTCGAGGCCAAATTCCTTGTTGAGTTCATCCAGAGAACTGAACTTGTTCCGCATATATTTGACGAATTGCAGTTGGACATTATCTCCGGCCGTATTGTAATGTTTCGTCTCGTTATCTGTCTGATAACCGATTACCGCTGGATGTGTGCTTACCCGAGAGATCAGCTTGCGGATGATCCGCTCAGCATAGAATAGATAGGTTGGATGTGTAATATCCATGATTTGTCTTGCGCCGTATTTTCCAGGTCCCTGTGAAGTGGTAGCTAGCACGTCCGGATATTCCTTGACCATCCATGTTGGAACAGCATACGTTGGTGTGCCAACGATGACCTGAATCCCCGCCTCATGCATGGCATTGAGCACACGATCCACGGATGAGAAGTCAAATACGCCATTCTGTGGTTCATGGGTACTCCAGGTTGATTCTGCAATACGGACCACGTTGATCCCTGCATCCTTCATCATCTGAATGTCCTTGTCCAATCTTTCGTAGGGCATATATTCATCATAATAAGCTACGCCATATAATAATTTGTCCATGATTTAATCTCCTTTTTAGGTGGAAAATATAATGATCTTGACGTGTGCAAGAGTTGACATATTCCAATCTATAATGGTAGCGTTTACATTAATGTCGGTTGAAGAACTTGGATTGTTCAGCAACCACTTCAAACGCTGATGCGTTCCATGGATTAACCATGCCCACGTTAAACTGATTATAATGAAGTATACTACGGGTGCCGATTGTATAAGGCAAGTTGTTTTTACCCTTTTCCGAGGTGATTATGATGGATATCCGATCACAGCTCCGAGAAATGCCACACCATACGCTGGCCCACTGGCTGCCTATTATCGACTGTAACATCAAATTCTATGGTGCTCACAGCCAACAAGTACCCTGTGGATGGGCGATGCCGGAGGAATCACATCCGGGCTTTGAGATTATGTTGATCATCGAAGGTACGCAGGAGAGTGTGATTCATGGTTATACCTATACCGTGGAGGAAGGTTCCATTCTTCTCATTCCTCCCGGGTTCAAACATACAAATCAATGTGTATCCACGGAAGGCATGACTTATTTTAGCGCTCACTTTAATGTGGATGATCCCGTCTTCACCCTGAAGCTGATGTCACAGCACAGCCGAATCTACGCAGCAGGTACGGCAGATAATAAGAAGATTCGCGTTGTGCTGGAGAGTTGGATGGACATGATTAACGTATCTGAGGCCTATACCTCCACCGACAAAATGATCATGCAGGCCCGCATGTTTGAACTGTTCGCCCTGTTGTCCCAAGCCGCTGACAATGAACCGGAGTCCACCACTTCCGTTGCTGCTTCACATGCACCAGCGCCAACAGCCATGCATTATGCGGGAGCTATAGCGGAGGCGATCAAGCAGGCATTCCATGCCCAGCTTCGAACCAAGGAAAGCAGTGTAACCACGGTCAAAGTAGAGCAGATTATATCCTCGTTTGGCATCAGCCCGGGATATGGTCTACAGGTCTTTCGCAAGGTGTATGGACGATCGCCCAGGGCTTACCTGTCCAGCTTGAAGTTGCAGGAGGCCAAAGTGCTGATCGAACAGCCAGAGCTGTCGCTCGGGGAAATTGCGTGGAAGCTCGGCTACACCCATCTGTCCCATTTCAGCAGACAATTCAAACGTTGGACAGGCCAAAGCCCGCTGCAATATCGCAATCATCATGCAGATGCATCAGGTGATCCTGTATCCTACAGATCGGAATCGAGTCCAGAATCTTGATTACGGATACGTTCGTACTCTTCCGGCGTGTTCATATTACTCATTTGCATCGCTACTTGATGAACGCCAGCTCTCTCAAGCTCTTCCGCTTCGACATAACAGCATCCGATCTCTTCAAGCCATCGCATGATTCGAAGATGATCCTGCATCAGGCGCTGCTCGAGATCAGGGAGCACTCTTTTGTGGTAAGCCCCTGCAAGAGGGTGGACTTGTCCATCCACACGTGGAACGATAGCAGAATAAGAGTCATGCGACTCGGCCAGCTTTTTTATCCCATAAAAAAAGGACGTTTGCAGGAGCGGCATATCGCAGGCGCATACCAGATTCCAGTCTGTATCGGAAGCTTCCAGCGCCGCGTGAAGACCGGCGAGTGGCCCCTTCCCCGGATAGTGATCCTGAACGCATTCGTAGCCCATTGCACCGTAGGTTGTCACATTGGGTCCGGCAGCCACGATGATACGGGATACGGCGGGTCTCATGGCATTTGTGACATGTTGCAGTACAACGGAACCATTCAGTTCCAGCATGGCCTTGTTGGTCCCCATGCGACTGGATAATCCTCCTGCCAATATGATGCCTGTCCATTCACGCGTGTTCATGTTGTTATCTTCCCTCCTGGTAACGATATGTGTTTGACTACATCAATTTCAAAACGTTCGCTATGCATTGAATCCCCTTTCAACAAATGATACATTGAACAATATGCATTTGAAAGGAATGGCTTAATTGGACAGACCTGCACCTTCAAGAGGCAATCCCTCATTGGTTTCTCTGAAACTATATAACTTTTTCATATATGGAGCCATCTCGATCTTTGCCGGATTCCTGCAGTTGTATCTGCAAGAGATTGGTATGACCAAACTGGAGATTGGCAGTCTCATGGCGATTGGACCCTTTGTATCCTTGTTTGCCAACCCGTTCTGGGGTTTCTGGAGCGATAAATCTCGCAACATTCGTATCATTCTGATGATTATGATGGGAGGCACATTTGTGCTCGCCCAGGGTGTATTCTATGCGCCCACATATACGTGGATCTATGTAGCTATGATTTTCTTTTATTTTTTTCAAAGTCCATTATTTGCTCAAACTAATAGCCTGATTCTCGGATATATCGATGGTACAAACCAAAAATTTGGATCATTCCGGCTCTGGGGTTCACTCGGTTGGGCACTGACTGCCGTCGCAGCCGGACCGCTCATTGACCGTTTTGGCATCGGCAGTGTATCCATTATATTTGCGTGCATGATTGCCACCGCCTTTGTATTATCCGTATTTCTACCCAGACAGCCGATCGCTTCGGATACACCGGTGGTTACTTTTCGGCGGTTTGGCAAAGTCATGTTCAATCCGTATTTTATGGCATTTATCGGCCTGGGTGTACTCGTATCGGTGCCTAATGCCATGAACAGTACGTTTATGTCACTATACATAGTAGAAATGGGTGGCGACAAACAGATGGTCGGCTGGGCCATCTTCACCTCATCCATTCTCGAAGTCGGCGTATTCCTGTTGCTCGATCGCTTACTCAAACGCAAAATGAGCATGCTCCTGGCATCTCTCATTCTGATCAGTGTGCTGTTTGCACTTCGCTGGCAGCTCATGGCACTGGCTAACAACCCACTGGAGATTGTATTCATTCAGTTGATGCACTCCATTACGTTTGGTGGATACTTCTATGTAGGCACACAGCTGACCATGCTGTTTATCCCAAGACCTTATCGTTCCTCCGGACAAGCGGTGTATACGATGGCCTGGGGCGGTCTCTCCGGCGTCATTGCCGGTCTGTTCGGCGGCTGGTTGTTCCAAAGCTTCGGTGCAGAAATCATGTATAGCATTGGCGTATTCTTCTCGCTCATCGGCGCTGTCGGATTTAGCATCATGTGGTTATCGAATCGACGTAACGGCTATCAGCCAGTTGTATTGACGGAGATGGGCAATATGGATGAGGACAGATAATCTTTTGTTTGAAAAAGTTGAAGGATTTCCACTGGAACACTACGAGGACAGAAGAATCTTTCGATCGCTGTTATCCCCGGATTTTTTTGATTCCCTTTTCAAAGGGTAAAATCCGGGGATAAAGCGGAGCTGTAATTCGTTCTATCATAATATGAATACGATGCTATTTTCTCTATAGATTTTAACTAATCATTAAACTGAACAAACACATGCATATACTTATCTAATCCTGGAAAACCGGTTGTACCTTTGATATCCAAGAAATTCAGTTTCTCTTTCCAGTCTACTCTTTCTTGATCGGAGTCATCAGTCGAGAGTTCAAAAATATATGCTAAGACAAATGCATCCATACTCGAGACCCCGTTTTTCAATTGTACCCACTCTTGAGGGAGCACAACTTGATTGTTACCCGCTGTGATTTCTTTGCCAGAGAAATTAAGAATCAGTTCTTGTCCTTCATTTTTAATCGTGGTGATTTTTTTCTTTCCATCCCATTTAAACGTTGCTCCAGATCGTTTAAAAACATCTTTCACTGGGATATAAATGGATTTATAAGTTGTTTTTGTTGCCTTTCCATCCTTTATGACACTTAGTTCAACTTTTTTTAGTGATGAATTGTACACATTCGCCGCACGTTCCTTAAAGGGTAGATCCATTAGGGATTGGTCCAAAGCAGCAGAGGCAACAGAGCCTACACAGACAGCTAAAGTTAACATCAACAATAAAGAAACAAATCGCTTCATCTTGATTCCTCCTTGAAATTATTGTTCACATTAACTTAAACGTCGAAAGTTGGAAAAATGTTCATTTAAGTATCCCGTTGTATTAATAATTATTTTTTGTGTATCCACGCAGAACCAGGACTTGTATTAGTACAACCTTCTTTAATCAATTGCAGGCGCACAAGAAAAAGGCGTCTCCATTGGCTTATTGCCCTGGAGACGCCTTTTACGTTCATAGATTTAAGTTTACTGCTAACCTATCGTCCTACCTATGTTCACATTACGCCTTCGGCAGTTGGAACGAGCTTTTCAGGGATACGACCCGGTTAAATACCGGACGTCCTGGCTCGGAATGTTTCGGATCTACACTAAAGTAACCGTGACGGAAGAATTGGAATTTATCCTGAGCATTCGCTTCTTTCATCTCTTGTTCCACATACCCATTAACAATCTCAAGGGAGTTCGGGTTCAATTGATCCAGGAACGTTTTCTCCGGTTGCTCTTCCATAACCTCAGCTTCAGCCCCAGCTACTGCCACTTCGACCTCTGCTTCTGGTGCTTCATCCAGGATCAACGGCTCATACAGACGGAATTCAGCAGGTACCGCTTGAGTCGCTTCTACCCAGTGGATTGTTCCTTTGACTTTACGGCCAGTGAAGCCACTGCCGCTCTTCGTCTCTACATCATAGGTACAATGAATCTCGGTCACATTGCCTTCTGCATCTTTGATCACATCGTTACATTTGATGAAGTATGCATGTTTCAGACGAACTTCGTTGCCAGGGAACAAACGGAAGTATTTGTTCGGCGGATTTTCCATGAAATCGTCTTGTTCGATATAAATCTCACGAGAGAACGGAATTTGGCGATTGCCCATCTCCGGGTTCTCCACGTTGTTCTCTGCTTCAAGCCATTCCACTTGCCCTTCAGGATAGTTGGTAATAACCACTTTGAGCGGATGCAGAACAGCCATCGTGCGCGGAGCTTTCAGTTTCAAGTCTTCACGTACAAAGTGCTCCAGCGTTTGCAGATCGATAACTCCATAGTTTTTGGAAATGCCTGTCTCATATACAAAATCACGAATAGCTTCCGGTGTATAACCCCGGCGGCGCAGACCCGAAATTGTTGGCATACGAGGATCATCCCATCCATCCACATGTCCTTCATCTACGAGCAGTTTCAGCTTCCGCTTGCTTGTTACCATCTGGGACAGATTCAGGCGACCAAATTCATATTGATGCGGTTGGTTCTCCATCTCACACTCGGCAATAACCCAATCGTAGAATGGACGTTGATCCTCAAACTCCAGGGAACAGAGGGAATGCGTTACACCTTCAATTGCATCTTCAAGCGGGTGAGCAAAGGCGTACATTGGATAGATACACCATTTGTCGCCCGTGTTATGATGGTGTGCATGTGAAATCCGGTAAATAACCGGATCGCGCAGGTTGATATTCGGTGCAGACATATCGATCTTGGCACGCAGCACTTTCTCTCCGTTCTTGAATTCACCTGCACGCATACGTGTGAACAGGTCGAGATTCTCTTCCACCGGACGATCACGGTACGGGCTGTTCTTACCCGGCTCCGTCAGCGTTCCGCGCATTTCACGGATTTCGTCAGCGCTTTGGTCGTCGATGTAAGCTTTACCTTTTTTAATCAACAAGACAGCACGGTTGTACATCTCGTCAAAATAATCCGAGGCAAAACGTTTCTCATTCCACTCGTATCCGAGCCATTTCACGTCTTCCTGAATCGATTGAACATACTCTACATCTTCCTTGACCGGGTTTGTGTCATCAAAGCGCAGATTCGTTTTGCCGCCAAATTCGCCGCCCAGCGTAAAGTTAATCCAGATCGCCTTGGCATGGCCGATATGCAGATAACCGTTCGGTTCCGGAGGAAAACGGGTAATAACTTCCTGGACTTTCCCAGACCGGAGATCTTCGGTAATAATATTTTTGATAAAGTTAGGTGGGGTTGTACGATTGTCCACAGGTATCAAACCTTTCATGAATGATTGGAACTTTCAGTAATTGCAACGCGTTTCATTTAAATATACCTTTAACGGGGGAGGAGTTCAATAAAGAACGGCACCAAAGTCAGGATTAGCGGTGCATAAATAGGCCCTAAACCATTTTGACGGGTTCGCTCGAATCATGTAGCATGATAGTAAAAACAAATTAAAGGGAGGGTTTCCCATTCCAACGAACTCGCTTAAACTGACCAAAGAACAGCAGGATGAAGCCATTCGTACCATCCAGTCGTATTTCGAAGAGGAACGTGGCGAAGAACTGGGTGATCTGGCTGCTTGGGGTGTCCTCGACCTGTTCATGACACAGCTGGCTCCCTACATATATAATCAGGCACTCCGTGACGCACGAACAACGGTCAATCAACGCATGGCCTCAATGGAAGAAGACCTGTTTGCACTGGAGCAAAAGTTGCCCAAGACCTCACGTTAATCCACTACAAATACGTGTTCAAAAAATCTGGTTTTCATATTCGATGCTAATAAGGCCGCTAGGCATAATTCGTAATCAAAAGTGGACTTTTTTGAACAACACTATACAAAGAAAGAAGGTTGCATTCATGTTTACCTATTCATTGGATGAATATACCGAACTCCGGCCACTGGCCATGGAACATACCAAACCGCTGTTTGAACTGACGGATCGCTCGCGGGATCAACTGAGACATTGGTTGCCGTGGGTGGATCATGTGACAGAAGTGGAACACACCTCGAACTTTATTACCAACGCGTTAAAACAAGGTGCCGAGAATGGCGGATTCACCGCCGGAGTATGGTCAAAAGGGGATCTAGCCGGCGTCATTGGATTCCACGAGATTAACTGGACCAACCGCTCGGTAAGCATCGGATATTGGCTTGGCAAAGGTTTTGAGGGTCAAGGCTTGATGACAAGCGCTTGTCGCGTTCTGGTTGATTATGCACTGGTGACCCTGGATCTGAATCGCGTCGAGATTCGCTCGGCAACAAATAACAAACGGAGTCGCGCTATCCCTGAAAGACTCGGATTTGTTCTCGAGGGTGTCATTCGTCAGGCAGAGAAACTGCCTAAAGGTTACGTGAACCATGCGGTGTACGGCATGCTTCAGCATGAATGGGAACTCTTGCGCTAATTCGCCTACATAATAAATCGGAGTGATCTCTCCCAACATAATGGATCAACACGAATACCCTCGATCTCCACGGAATGTGGTGACAGAGGGTATTTTATTGCATCCATGACTTTTATAGGGCTCGGACCATCCCACCATCCACGATCAATGAGGTTCCGGTAATGTACGTATTGGCTCCGGATAACAGGAATACAACCGCTTTGGCAAACTCCTCTGGTTGACCATAACGGCCCAGTGGAATCTCTTTACGGAATTGGTCAGATACCTCTTCCTCACTGATTCCATTCTGCTCAGCCCGTGCTGCATCCAGCTCACGTATACGGTCTGTTGCAATACGTCCTGGCGCCACCGTGTTGATCAAAATTCCGTATGGAGCAAGCTCTTGAGACAAGGTCTTCGCCAATCCAAACACGCCGGTACGGAACGTGTTGGACAGCACCAAACCCGGAATGGGTTGTTTCACTGAAGTTGAAGCGATATTGACAATGTGTCCTCCACTTTCTTTCATATAAGGAAGAGCACCGCGAATCAGCCTTACATAACTGAGTACATTTAATTCAAATGCACGTTCCCAATCCTCATCCGTCAGTGACTCAAATGAACCCGATGGCGGGCCACCCGAATTGTTCACCAGAATATCAATCTGTCCAAACATTTCTGCTGTCTTGTGAATCAGAGCCTCAATATCTTCCTTGCGTGTCACATCGGTTGCACAATATTCCACACGTCCGCCACCACCAAGCGCCAGAAGCTCCTGCTTCACTGCTGCGAGCTTTTCTTCGCTCCGGCTGGCAAGCATGACGTCAGCACCTTCTGTTGCCAATTGAGCAGCCACTGCTTTGCCTAGCCCGCGACTGGAAGCCAGCACCAATGCTTTTTTACCCCTAAGTCCCATATCCATCGTTGTTCCTCCTCCTCAGCTATGTTTCTATTTGGTCTGGATAAAATAACCCATAAGAATATCGTCCACATATTTGCCTCCGATATAAAACTCGGACACCAACCTGCCTTCCGTCACAAATCCACACTGTGTATAAAACGTGATGGCTCCCGGATTGCTGGAAAGTACGCGCAGCCTGAGCTTGCGAACGCCTTGTTGGGCCGCATGCTGCTTAATGGCATCCATCAAAGCTGTGGCAATGCCACAACGCTGATCATGAGGATGAACCGCAATATGAATCTCGTAGACATGACGGTTGACGGGCATACCTGTGGCTGGATTAAAGCCCACATAACCACATACCCGCTCTCCCTGCACCGCAATCAATTGACTGCCTGGCGGGCAATGCTGCAGATATTGTTGTCTGGAACGCCATTGCATCGGTGCAGGAGAGGTGTATTTGTCCCATACCAGGGTATCCAACTCCATTAGCTGGGCTGCATCTTTAATCTCGGATGGACGAATCGTAAATGTATGGCTGGTAAGCATAATGATTCAACCTTTCGTGCTATAGTCAACAACGCTGTACGTACAACGTCGGGAAAGTTCAGAGAGTTAAGAAATTTAAGAAACTTAGAAATACGTTGTTCGTTTGCCTCACTGTTTACATATGTTCGTTCTATATATTGTAGCATAGCCTCAGCTTTGACTAAAATTCCACTCGGTATTGAACCTTTTCGCAAAATGAGATAAACACTTAACCTTGCCGTAACGTCATGGTTTATACTGGTTCGATAAGGAGGGGATGCATGATGAATATCAAAGAGGCAGCAAGCAGGCTTGGTATATCGGCGAGAGCCATTCGCTTTTATGAGGAAAAAGGATTAATTCTACCCGCCAAACAGTCCAGTAACGGGTATCGTACCTATACCGAGAATGATATCTGGCGGCTTCAGACCATTGCTGCGCTGCGTGAGATTGGCATGTCCCTGCAGGATATTACACACGCGCTAGGAGAGATTGATCAGGGGAACCAGCAACGGCTGGAAGAATATCTGGAGCTGCAACAGGCCGTCATGTATGCCCAGTGGATTGAGCTGAAACGTATGATGGATACAACCCAGCGCATGATTGACCTGAATCGTCAGGACGGTCCACTGGATGTCAGCCATCTGCACGACCTTGCGGACAGTGCACGGCGCCTGCGTGAAGCACGGCAGAACTGGCACGATCGGTGGAATTATGACACGCAGGCAGCCATCCACGATCAGCGAGTACAGGCAGAAGGCAGAGTCAGTACTGAATACCCCAATTCAGAGGGCAGGCATCATTCGGACAACGCCTCGCCCATAAGCGATGAGAATGACGTTTCACATCCACACCAGGATGCAGATCATTCCACACCAAGCGATTCCAATGATACGGTACAGTCTTCCTTTTATCTGTATCACAACTATGACGAAGCGCTTGAACAGACAGCTCATTGGATCTCTCCCGCTCTTGGTGAGAAAGGACTCGATATTGGTACAGGCACAGGTAATCTGGCTGGGAAACTGCTACAGCACGGCGCAGACATGACCGCAATCGACCAATCCCGGGAGATGCTGCGCAGATGTCGTACCAAATATCCTGAGATGCATGTGAAACTTGGTAATTTCCTGGCGCTGCCTTTTGCCGATCATTCCTTCGACTTTGTTGTGTCCAGCTTTGCTTTCCATCATCTGAGTCCAGATCAGCAACTATTGGCGTTACAGGAGATGCAGCGTGTTTTAACCTCGCGCGGACGTATCGGTCTAACCGATCTGATGTTTGTTGATGCGACTCACCGTGATTTCTATATCCGGCAGGCAGAAACCACAGGACACGAGGAACAGCTGCGCGCCTTGCGCGAGCGTCACTTCCCTCTGCTTGATGAGCTATGCAGCTGGCTGGAGCAACAGGGCTACGTAACCAAGCATGTGCGGCATAATGAGCTGTTGCATACGTTGCTGGCAGTTCCGCTGCGGTGACCGATCATGAGCATATGCCAAAAAGGCCATCCCGCCTTGAATAAAGGAGGATGACCTTGGTATACATCATGTTATGAAATTACATATAAATATCAACAACCGTACGCTCAGTTGCACTGCGTGCTTGTCTGAACTCATCAAGCGAGATGCTTACACCGCCCTGACGGTAACGGTTCGCTGTACGCTCGGTGCGAATGTCTTTGCCGTTCACCGCTACACGGCTCACAGCACCTTCGTTCAAGTGATAAATGAACGTCACTGGCTCACCCGCATACTCGAATTCGAATTGCATGCCGTTCAGCTCAGCTGGCAATACCGGGTCAATGACCAGATCGCCGCCCTCTTGACGAATGCCAAGTGCATTGGAGATCAGCTGGTTCATGTAGATTCCAGGGCCGCTGGAGTAGATTCTCCATCCGCCTTTCACCTGTACAGTACCTTTACGAAGCTGGTCAAAATGCTCCTGAGCCTCGTAACGCGTATTAAACTTGCCGTCCGAACTACTGAAGTATGAGTTCGCTTGGCGAATCTCCGCGTTAGGTACAACCTCGCCGATACCAACCGGGTTGATCATCGCGAGACCATTCCACACCTGATCTGTCTTGCCCAGCTTCGCCATCGCTTCCACGTAACGGATATGGGCGTGCACATATTGCAAACCAATCTCACGTCCGAAGTTGGACGCTTGCTCTGCACGCTTGAAGTGTGTGCTTACACCACCAGCATATTGAGCTGGACGATTCATCAGACGCACGCCATCCGGGCATAGGAACTGCTCACGGATCAAGGCATAATGCGATTCTGCTTGCTCCGCATTCAGCAATTCACCGATCATGCTGCGCGTCATTGGCAACAAGCGGTATTGAATGCCTGTCTCTGTGTCTGTTGGATGAAGCATCAGCTTCGCTTGGTCGGCTTCTTCCATGTATACAAAACCTGGAATCACATCTGTGCCAAGCATGTAACGGTTAAAGTCCTCACGGATGCCTTGAGCCAGCACATCAAGCTCCTGTGCAAAGTCCGCATCCTTGAATTTCAGCGCTTGCGAGAGCACGTTCACGGACTGATACGTCAATGCCACAGTCCAACTGCTCACCATGTATTGCTTCAGCTGTGCATTGGCTGGTTGGAGCGTATCATCCCAGTCGCCATCTCCGTAGGAAGACAGGAACGTATCGTGCAGGAAGTGCGAACGGATATATTCGATCTCTTTTTTCGCGTGATCCAGTACCGTTGCCGTCTCTTCCGTGAACCCGAAGCTATGCTTGACGGTATAAGGTACTTTCTCATCCAGGATTGCATAGTCGCGAGTCGCTGTCAGGTAGTCCGCCAATACTTTCAACGGCCATACAATGATATCGCCATGGCTCTCTTCCTGTTGAATCGCAAAGTATTTATCAAACATGAACCATTGCGGCCAGTTGCCATCATCTTCGTATTGGTGGGTATAAACCATTTTGATGATATCGCGAACTTGCTCATATTTTTGCGTTGCCATAAAGTACTCCACTGGACCTTGGCACACATCTCGTGTACCCCAAGCCGCGCCACCGTACTGCTCCAAACCGTGAGGCACAGAATAGTGAACCAGCATATTGTGGGTGTACCACCAAGCCAGCGCATTTACTTTGAACAGATCCTCTGCACTCTGACCTTCTCCACGGGACAAACGGAACCCGTTCATCACACCTGCGAAGAACTCGCGGTATGCCTGCACTTCCTCTTCAAACGTCAGGCTTGAACCTGCTACCACTCCGCTGTCCGCTTGACCTTCCAATACCCCTTGTACCTTCAGCGTCCATTCAGCACTCGCTTCCAGACTAAGCGTAACCAGTGATGCGGAACCACTGCGGATACCACTTGCCAGCAACGTTTCGTCCCCTACATTCACAGCTGCGCCGTCCACCGACATGCGGTATTGCAGATCTGGATACGTTCCTGCACTAATCGCTTGTGGATCAGCCTTAAAGATCAAAGTATCGCCATCCTGCGTCATATGAAGCGGATACTCGTATTCATTCACATTCATCGTAATCTGGTTTGTTACCAGGTAACGGTATGCTGTGCCACTTGTGGAGCGTACGTTCATGCTCACCTCGGTGGTGTGTGCCCCTGTATAGTTCGTTACGATGATCGTATCGGATGCCGTTTTGTAGATCCAACGTACATAGTTGAAGCCAATCTCGAACAGGGAAGGCATCGTCAGCAGACGATATTGTCCGTCCATTTCCACATAGATGCGTTGTCCCGCCGTTTTCGGCACGTTTAATGCATTGCGAGCATTACTGATCATTTTATTAAAATTGGTGTTACCAATAACGAGTTGTGAGTTGAAAATACCGTACATATACGATGTTGTCGTAATAACCTGTGCTCCAAGTTGCACGTTGCCACCACTCATCAGAATGTGACCGTGCGGACGCTCTACGAGCAATTCTTTTGCTTTCAGAACGATATGCTCATAGCTGCCTGTGAAGAAGGACAACAGTTCCTCACCACTGTGCTCTTCCTGATGACGATCAGGGAACAGATCATGAATCTCATCTTGCGTCAGATCGAGTGTTACCAGTGGTTCACCCAGGAAGGAGGACAGTTTCACCTGTTCCAACGTGTCACCATTTTCCACAGTCAGAGCCTGTACTTCATTCCATGCTGCTGTAACTTCATCTCCAAATTCCAGTGCAGAGATTCCTTCGGCATGATTAGGCTTCGCCAGTCCATAAAAGACCACCTGAGCTTCTCCGTTCAGATTCAGCAGTTCGGATTGCAATGCCGTATAAGCAAATTCATACTGATATGTCTCATTTGCCAGCGTTGGGCGATTCAAGCTCTCTGGTTGATTCGTTTCCTTGTACGACAGACCGAAGAATTGGAATCCATCTGTGGAGTAACCGACTGCTTTGGTCAGGGAACCTTGTTGCATATATGGAAATGCGCCGCCCTGAGGCTGGTTTTGACGGGAACAAACGACATAACCTTTCGCTTCATCTTCAAACACCGTGTGGTCAATGTATTGTGACAGATAAGCTTCATTACTGCGTACCGCACCTGGATCAGCAAGCCCTACATCCTGTCCGTATACCACATCTACGTTATGTTGTTGTCCTGTGAGCTTCACATCCCAGAACCATACACCTTGAGGTGTAGCTGTAAATACGACCTGATAGCCAATGCCTTTTTCGCTACCTTCCAGCTGGACTGTGCCCTCCCAGATCAACTGGTTGCTGGATTGTGCCTTGCTTGTAATCACCTTGCTGTTCGAACGTACACCGAGCAACGGGAACGAGCTGATATTCTCTCCCTCATGTACACGCAGGTACAGGTTGTTCAAAGATCCATCAATCTGGTTGCTGAGCAACTGGTTCAACATCGTTGTACCAGATGTAGCCTGGTATAGGTCGCCACTGTTCAAAAAGGTAAAGGATAACTCTCCGGCATTTAAGCGGATCGGTTCATTAATCATCGTTGTCATAAGGTTCACTCCTTAAATTAGTTAAAATCGAAACGTTTCGATAAATCTGAAAAAGAATAGGGGCCTCTTCAAACCGGCTTTTTACAGCCCGTCCGGACGATAACCCCATCATTAAACATTTACTTCAGCATGCGGGCAGTTCTTTGTTGTTCAGACTTGGTCTAAACCGAACGTACAGAGCTGCGCTCGATCATATTAATCGTTAACGTATATGAAGGGTCAACCGCTTCGCCATTGAGCATCTGGAATAACAGATGTCCGGCGAGCGACCCGGCTTCATGCTTCGGCTGGCGTATCGTTGTCAGCGGTGGATGCACATATTCGGACAACTGAATATCGTCAAAACCGATCACGGAAATATCATCCGGCACCGATACACCACGCTCTTCCAATGCCTTCAGGCCACCAATCGCCATCTCATCGTTACCGTAAAATACAGCTGAGGGAAGATCGCCCTGCATGATCATCATTTTGGTTGCACTGTATCCGCCCTCACGCACAAAGTTACCGTTCAGACGCCATTTGGACTTTTCTTCAAGTCCCGCTTCCCGCATCGCTCGCAGATACCCTTGGTAACGGAGCGCGTTGTCATACGAGTTGGATGGGCCACTGATATATGCAATCTTCTGATGTCCTGCCTGAATCAGGTGGCGGGTAGCAAGGTAACCCCCCTGCTCTCCATCCACCAGCACGTTGACCAGATGGTCACTCGACAGCTGACGATCCATCACAATGATCGGAAAACGATGACCGGCAGATTCCACCAGAATATCATCATGGATGTTATGCGCCAGAATGATGGCTCCATCCACTCTTTTTTCACGCAAAAATCGCACTGCCGTTGAATCCCGTCCACCCATGGAGCTGCACGCAATCAGGTCATACCCGTTCGCGAGGGCTACATCCTGTACACTACGGATCAATTCCGAGTAATACGGGCCCGACAGATCGGTCAGGATCAAAGCGATCGTGTTTGTCCGGCTCCGTTTCAGGTCCATGGCAAAGCCGTTCTTGCGGTAATTCAGTTCTCGTGCTGCCTCAAGCACTTTAGCCTTGGTCTTGGCACTAACCTTGCTATCCCCGCTCAGCGCATAGGAAGCAGTCGAGAGTGCTACACCTGCCAGCTTTGCCACATCCTTAATCGTTGCCATTCCACGTTCGCTCCTTCTAAACTATATATAAGTTCAACAAAGAATATTTACACTTACCACTCCGATGACAGAATAACCTTCCGATCGCTGTTATCCCCGGATTTTCCCTTCTTCAAAGGGAAAATCCGGGGATAAAGGCTCAGCATATGCTTCCGATGCAGCTTTCTTTCAGAAAGCTTTTAGCTTCGCTTCTTCACGTTATTTCTGTCCTCTCCGTTCTCGCGTAAAAAGTTTAGTTGAACCTATAAAGAACAAATTCAAGGTTACCCCACATTTTATACGGTACATGGTTAGAACAACCACTAAATCCTTCATTATCGTTTATTAATCTTTATACATATCATAGCGATGGATGTCAATCGAAACGTTTCGAGGTGTTCTCAAAAAAAATCCTCGTTCCCATCCTTATGGGGCCACGGTTGAATGCGTCCCGTTCCAATCCATACCATTAGTGATGGTCATGACACGTCTTTCAATCTGGCGCTCTATAAACAGTTCGTGCCTAATACAATGAAACTGGCAGTAAACGCCAGATTGAAACGTTTCGACATTTTCATTATAGTCGGTGTTGATAGCGATTTCAACCACTTTATCTATTTTTCAAATAAAAAGTTGATTTGTTCAATCTGTCCATCCACGTCACTCCGTTTATAGTATATACTGCATAATAGTCGAGATCCGAGAATTACGCCAGTACACCAGGGGCATGAGACGAAAAATGCGCCTGCTGACTTATGTAAGGAGACAGTTATCAAATGAATATTTCCAAGCCTATTTACCATAAAAAATCGCTGTCCCGTCCCATTTCCTTGCAGAAGATTCAGTCCGTACCTGTTGCCCTCTTCAAGCTGTGCAATCTGGTGCAGCTTCACGACCGCGAGGCATTCTCCCGCATAGATGAGATGTGGAGCACTCTTCATGTGTTATACGTCATTACTGCTGGCCAGGCCAGGCTGATCAGCGCAGAGGGTAAACTGACATTAAATGCAGGCTGTGCAGTCGTTCGGCAAGCTGGAAACCTGCTTCAGCACGAGAACAAGCGCGGCTCCCTGTCGCCAGTACAGGGCATTGCTATTGCTTTTGATTCCACTGAAAATGAACAGCTGTTCTGGCCGTTCGGGATACCAGTTCCCATTGCGAGTCGCACTCTCACCGACAGGGCAGTAGAGCTGGTTCAAGCCAGTACGGCAGGCCGTGATTCCAGCCCCTTCAGGCCACATATGCTTTTTTATGAGTTACTGGATATTTTACGGGATCATGTGGCTCATTCTGCTCATGAAGATCACTCCTGGCTTGATGCCGTGCTTAGACATATCCATCAGATGTATACCCATCCGCTGACCCGCGAACAATTGGCACGGGATGCAAATGTGAGTCCTGAGCATTTTTCACGGGAGTTCAAGAAACATACAGGTCTTACGTTTGTTGAATATGTGACCCGTCTCAGAATCAGGATGGCTCAGGAACATCTGTTGTTCGCGAACCCTACGCTACAGGAAATTGCACAACTCACAGGCTACAGGGACACCTTTTATCTGAGCCGCAAATTCAAACAGATGGTTGGATCAGCACCAACACACTACCGGAAAATGCCCAAGAAGATTGTATCTTTGACTTACAATTATACAGCCTCACTTCTGGCATTGGGCCACACTCCCCACATGGGCGCCGTAGCAAGCTGGATGGAAGAAAAACTGGGGGAACATGGTCATGATGGTCATGAGCAATTCGAGCAACATTCCGAATATGAGCTGGTTAAACATACGGATCTGATTGCAAACGCTCAGCCCGATGTCATTGTCGGGTATGCGCCGCATCCCACTTCCGATGAACTACGTCTGATCGCACCGACCATTCTGATGCCCTTTGAGGAAATTGATTGGCAGGAGCAGCTTCTTCTTTTGGGCCGAATTACCGGGCTTGAGTCCAATGCACAAGCGTTGTTAGATCAATATCATCAACTTGAGCAAGAAGCCAATCATACGTTGGACCAACAGATGGAAGGAGGAACACGAGGGTCCGCTGTTTGCATGTTTATGATCGGAGATGAAGGGGCTTATATCTATGGTCATGGCTGGGGCAGAGCTTCTCATGTACTGTATCAATCACTGGGCTTCACTCCACCCTCACGTATGGAGCAGGATGGTCAGTTACTTACGAGGTACGTTCATGTTCCGTTGTCCGAGATTCACTTGTATGCCGCAGATCACATGTTTGTCGCCTTCCCTGAGGAACCTGCCAAACGAGAAATGCTGGATAACCTGCCGAATCAGGAATCCTGGGGCACCCTATCCGCCGTTCGTGAAGGACGTGTATACGAGATTGATGCCGACATGTTCTATGGATTTGATCCCTTGTCCGTTATGGAGCAGTTGCAGCATATCATGCGTCATCTCACATCATAATTGTCCATGCAGTAGTGATCATAGTTGTCCATGTACAAATATCACATCTTCCTCTATGTTATTAATGAGAATAATAATCATTATTGATTATACACAGGGGGAACAAAAATATGTTTGCTGCAAAAAAACGCTTTTCCGGCTTGCTTCTTATGCTCGCCATCATTATGATTCTGGCTGCATGTAGTAGCGGAACAGGCTCGACTGCCACTGAACAGACATCGGCAGCGGGAACCGAAACAACAACAGCCTCTTCCGAGACGAACACAGACACGTCGTCCGGTTCAGACAATTCAAATGCTACACGGATCTACAAGTCATTAAGCGGGGATGTTGAAATTCCGGCTGAACCGAAACGAATCGTTACCGATATGTACGTAAGTGATCTGCTCGCACTGGGTGTGAAACCCGTTGGTGCTGTTCAATATTATTTGGAAAACCCGTTCTATGCAGATCAGGTAGCGGGCATAGAGAGTATTGGTGATCGGGCGGCGGTATCCATGGAGAAGGTTGTTGCCTTGAACCCGGATCTGATCATTACCTACTCTGATCAGGCCAGCGAAATTGAGAGTTATCAAAAAATCGCACCGACCGTGGTCATTCCGTATGGTACTTTCACCAATGTACACGACGAAATCCGGGGATTCGGAGAGCTGATGAACAAATCCGAAGCAGCCGAAGCTTGGCTGAAAACGTACGATGAACGGATTGAAGCCGCTCGCGCTAAGGTGAAAACAGTCATTAAACCGGAGGAAACCTTCTCCATCCTTGAAGTATCCGACAAAAGTTATTATGGATATGGAGACAATTTTGGTCGAGGAGGACAAGCGGTCTACAGTGCTTTGCAACTTGCCCCACTCGAAATCACCAAAAAAGAACTGATGGGTGATACCCAATGGAAAGAAATTTCGCGTGAAGTTGTTGGTGATTATGCAGGGGATCATATCTTCTTAACCGTTGGAGAGAACACCAAAAATTACCAAGGTGATTCCATCTGGCAATCCCTGCCGGCTGTGAAAAACAATCAGGTGTATGAGTTGCTGGAAGACCGTTACTGGTACTTCGACCCAATTGCGATTCAAGGTCAGGCTGAGGAATTTGCCAATATGATCGTAGAACGTGCCGAGCAAAACCGTAAATAACATAAGCATGAATACAGGTGTCCGGACAGGCTAATCATCCTGCTCGGGCATTTGTGTCATATCGAGGAGGACTTACATATGCTTCGCCGTTTTATGTCTTATTATCGTCCTTACAAAAGACTCTTTATCTTGGACTTCTCCTGTGCCATCGCTGCCGCTCTGCTGGAGCTGGCCTTTCCACTCGCCGTTAACCGGGTGGTGGATCAACTGCTTCCGGCTGGCAATTGGTCCATGATCTTAGCGGCGTGTGTCGGGTTGCTCGGCATCTACCTGCTCAGTTCCTTTTTCCATTATGCAGTGACCTATTGGGGCCACAAGCTTGGTATTAACATCGAATCCGATATGCGGCGTGAACTGTTCCAGCGTGTACAGAAACAGTCCTTCCGCTTCTTCGATAACAATAAGACCGGGCATCTGGTCTCCCGCATGACCAACGATCTGATGGATATTGGTGAGATCGCGCATCACGGACCCGAGGATCTATTCATTGCCCTCATGACACTCGCCGGAGCTTTCGGGATTATGCTGGGGATCAACTGGCAGTTGGCTGTGATGACGTTCATCATTGTGCCGCTGATGATCTACCTGTCGCTGTATTTCAGTCGCAAAATGTCCAAGGCGTTCAAGCGCATGTTTGCGGATATCGCCGATTATAACGCACGAGTAGAGAACAATGTGAGCGGCATCCGTGTGGTACAGGCTTTTGCCAATGAAAAACATGAAGTAGGACGTTTCGTTGAGAACAACGAACGTTTCCGGCTTACAAAACTAATCACCTACCGTATTATGGCCTGGAACTCTTCACTCAGTTTTATACTGATGAAATTTGTATCGCTGTTTGTACTGGTATGTGGAACCTGGTTTGTCATTCAAGGCAGTATGACCTACGGGGAATTCATCGCTTTTGTGATGCTCTCCAATGTATTCCTCGGACCGATCGAGAAGATTAACTCCGTCATCGAGACGTATCCCAAAGGCATCGCCGGATTCAGACGTTACCTGGAGCTGCTTGAAGCTGTACCGGATGTAGAAGATACACCACAAGCGAAACCGATTCCGGATGTCAAAGGAGATATTGCTTTCCATAACGTTACCTTTTCTTATGGAGAACACAAACCTACGCTGTCTCAGGTTAATCTGGATATTCAGGCAGGCCAGACGGTTGCTCTGGTTGGACCTTCGGGCGGAGGTAAAACGACGTTATGCAGTCTGATCCCACGTTTCTACGATGTGGATGCAGGACATATCTCCATTGATGGCATTCCGGTGAAGGACATGACGCTGGAATCACTGCGCTCCCATATCGGGATTGTGCAGCAGGATATTTTCCTGTTTGATGGAACGATTCGAGAAAATATTGCATACGGCAAACTGAATGCTTCCGATGAGGAAATCTGGCAAGCCATTCGCCGGGCCCAATTGGAAGAGCTGGTACAATCCCAGCCAGATGGACTGGACACCATGATCGGTGAACGTGGCGTGAAATTGTCCGGCGGACAGAAGCAACGTTTATCCATCGCAAGAATGATCCTGAAAAACCCACCTATTCTCATTTTGGATGAAGCAACATCCGCACTCGATACCGAGACGGAAGCTGCCATTCAACTGGCCTTGTCCGAGCTGGCTCAAGGCCGTACGACATTGGTGATTGCCCATCGACTGGCGACCATTAGACACGCCGATCGCATCGTGGTGGTGGAGAACGGCAGCGTTGCTGAACAAGGAAGTCATGAAGAACTGCTCGCGCGCAAAGGCTCGTACAGCCGACTGCATCAAGCCCAGTTTGGTTAAATACAACGACAAAACAACCTTCCCTCAGAACTAGAGGTGAAGGTTGTTTTATTCATTTCAGGTATCCTTTGGATTTCCAAAATCGTTTTGCAAATGATTCAGCAGCGTAAGGCAGCTCCCCATTCAGTAGATCCTCATTTGCTTGAATGAGTACTTGGCGTCCACGTTCGAGCAATTGAACGGCATGTAGTAATTGAGAGCCGCCGATGTAATGAAGTTCAAGCAACAATGGATCTTCTTCCTCGTCATCCTGAGCCGAGTATTCGATCAACACACTTTCCGAGCCGTCCGCATGTTGGTGCAGGGTATAATAGTATTTCTCCACCTGCGTCTCCCCTTGAGCATCCACATACTCTCTTCCAATACGTAGCATAGCTGGCTGGGGAACACCATCAGACATCTGACCTGCTTGTCGAAATGCATAATATAACTCTCCAATCCACAGTCCGTGCCGATCATCATCATAATAATCGTCATATGGCTCCACGACAGGCAGTGCTAATAAATCGTGGATCAGTTGGTGCGAAATTAAGGAACGGGCATACTGATAATTCGATACAGACTGCAACAAGGTGCTCCATCCTTGCTCGCTTAACTGCTGAATATCAGCAGGTGAGTTCTCCGAAAATACGTTCCATTCCGAATTCTCATTGTGAAGATAACGATATGCACCTGAGATCATCCAGACAGGTTTACCCGGTTGTAGGATATGTTTATCAGGAGTGTTGGAACCTTGATCTGATGGCTCCATCTTAAGCAACAATGCACAGTTATGGTCATCCTGAAAATAAAGACTGCGGAAATACCCCTCCGTATGCTCATCTCCATAGACCGATACTCGGCAAAATTGCTCGTTCAACCAAAATTCATAGCTGTTGAGTAACTCATCCTCCTCTCTTACAGGCAACAAAGATGGATGAGTAAGACGCTCTATGTTCTCAGCGGTAATACGATGATCTTCGAACCAATCCGGCACATCTGGCTCTGATTCATCAGCATGAATGTACTTTCGGTTGATTACAGGTTGTCCTTGTTGCAGCCTCTTTAACATTTCTTCTCGCCAAGGAAACGGCTCTGTATCTTCATCAATCACACATTCAGGAACGAATAACGCCAACATGTCAAAGCCCCGCCATGGTCCGAGATCCTCCCATTCTTCAAGCTGACGCTTCACATTACGCTGTCCTTGAACCTGAATCGTATATTGATCGGTACTTACCAGCAATCCACCTTCTACATTCCCTCTCACTGTCAATTCTCCATGGTTATAATCCCCCCAGAACATATCCTCCACATAGAGATTACCTGTAATATATATTTCCTGCCCACCCACGATCATATAGGGCGTTATGAGATTCCCAAGTACAACCAGATTTGAACTGGCCGCGTCGGAACTTGTATTTCCAATATAACGATCCACTGTCAGATTTCCTTCAACCAAGATCAAAAAAGGTCCTTCATCCAACAACAGTTCACTGATATGAAGATCACCAGAATGTAACCATACTTCCTCGGCTTCAAATTCACCGTTGTGCGCTTCATTCTGAGTGTACATCCAGCTCTCCTGAGGCAACTTCGTTTTCATATCGGCAAAAGACACCTTGTGACCTATCTGATGTATGGACATGTCCTGACACTCCTCATCCATTAATATATGGATAGAATCTATCTAATCTACAGATAGGACAACTACCCATTTTCATTATACTAGAGGAAATATACACCATTCCATAACAAAAACCCTCACCCGAGTAGAATGAAGGTTGAGCTTGTGAACGACAACAGCCCCAAGTCCATTAAATACATATATGATCTAGTCCATTCTTATAACTACCCACCCAGAATGGCATTCGCCCGTTCACGAAATTCCACCGCCGCCTGCTCAGGCGTAATTTTGCCAAACAACAGGAGATCGTACAACTCACGTAACACCGCAGTGACCTCTGGCGCACCTACAGGATCAGGCGGGTCCATCTGAGTGCTGTTATCCGCAACCCAATCGATATAATCAAACACCTGCGCCAGCTCCGGTTCAACCACCAGCTTCATCCGCTCTTTGACACTGGATGAGACAGGCACACCCCGCTCCCCTTTGAGCAGCAGATTGGCATCCAAATCGTTCACAAAAAAGCTGATGAACTTGGCAGCTTCCTCCTTATGTCTGGAATTGCCCGCCATGGAGAAAAACATGCCTGGCTTCAAGAACAATCCATCCTGACTGTTTGGCCCAGGCATTGGGGAGATGGTTAAGGGTTTGCCATAACGCTGAGCGGTGCTGATAAATTGGTTGGAATACCCCCAGCTAAACAAAGCCTCTCCCAGATAAAACGGGTCGTTATCAGGCTGGCCAATGTCTGATGTCCAGATATCCGGTGCAAAAATAAGTTTCTTTTCCGCGAGCTTCTGCATCCTGCCAAAGTACTCAATAAACAGCCCATCATCCTCATAACCCAACCTCTTGCCATCCTCCGCGTATAGCTTGGAACCATACTGTCTCAAGTAATACGCGAAAAACTGTTCCGGCGTAAAATAGGTTCCCAGATAGATGCCTTTCCCGAGCAATTGCTCGCCCATCCGGTCAAAATCCGCCCATGTCCACGTATCCGTTGGCAATTCAATATCATTGGCCTTTAACACTTCCGGATCATAGATGCTGAGCATGGCGTTAACCCCCAAACTGAGACCATAGGTTTTTCCATTCAGGCTACCACTCTCCAGCTGTTCCTTCTCAATATCTGTCGCGTCAATCAGTCCGCTCTGCATGTACGGCGTCATATCCTCCAACAGTTGCAGCGAGCTGTACTGGGACAGATAGGAGATGTCCATCTGGATAATGTCGGGCAACGCATTGCCTGCTGCATGTGGGGCAAGTTTTCTCCAGTATTCGTTGAAACTGCTATATTCGTATTCAATGTTCACATGTGGATTCAACTTCTCATACAGGTCGATAACGGCAATCGTTGCATTGTTGCGGAACTCTCCACCCCACCAAGCGATTCGCAGCGTTATCGGCTCTTCTTCCACAATCATGCCTGGCCTTTGATCCAACTGGTTCACGCAGCCAGGAAGAGTCAGCATAAGGCAGAGCATGCCTATCATTCGCATCCATCTTCCCATAACTTCTCCTCCTTACCTGGTGATGGGGGTGGCAGCAGCACCGTTACTCTCGTTCCAAGCCCCGGCCTGCTCTCCAGCAGAACATCACATTCTTCGCCAAAAGCCAGACGTACCCGCTCCCTGATATTCAGCAGACCAATACCTGTTCCTCTGGTTTTCACTTCACCGCGCAGCACCTGTTCCACATATTCGGGTTCCATGCCAGGACCGTGATCCTCCACGATAAGAGCCAGCTTGCCACCTGATATCTCGGCATACACTCGAATCAGACATGATCCAACCTGTGGTTCCAAACCGTATTGGATTGCATTCTCCAGTAATGGCTGTAGGGTCAACTTTGGAATGGCACACCCCAGATAAGGAGCGGGCACATCCATACGGAAATCCAGCCGTTGCCGGAAACGGTAGGTCTGAATGGTGATGTAATGATTGACGATCTCCAGCTCTTCCGCAATGGTAATGATATTTTGTTTGAAGCTGATGGAGGAACGCAGCAAATACCCAAGTGACAGCACCATACTGGAGATTTGCTCCTGCCTGTTCTTTTTGGCGAGCCAATGGATCGAATCCAGCGCATTATACAGAAAGTGGGGATTGATCTGCGCCTGTAGCGCCTTGAACTCCGTTTCTTTAATGACCAACTGGCTTGCATAATTTTCTTTAATCAATGTATTAATATGTGTAATCATCAGTCGATACGTACGCTGTAGTAACCCCAGTTCATCCATGTGCTGGTGCGTTGGAATGGACAGATTGGCGTCTATATTCTCCAGATCCCCATACTGAACCTCCTTCATCTGACTGATGAGCTGCCTGATCGGCCTTGTCAGACTTCGTGCGAACACCATACCAAGCGCGAGAACAACCAGAATGGCGATAAGATAAACGACGATCAGTATATTTTTCAACCATATAATACGTTCAAAAATTTCATCATAAGAGGCCATATTATAATACACCCAGTCGGTGTATGCGGATTTCTTCTGGGAAAGAAATATCTCCCTCCCATCCAAATTCTTGATCTCATATCCCCCACTGCCTGGAAGTGGATTCAGTCCGGCGGACACCGCTTCTGGAAGCTGGCGATAAGGATACACCACATCACTGCCTGCTTTTAAAATAATGTCACTGTCCTGGCTATCGATGCCCGCATACTCCTCGACGAGTCGCTCGATATTAATACGCAGAAACAGTATGCCTACCGGTTCCAGGGTCATCGGTTCATAGGCTCGCACTTGACGCACCATAACCAGCATCGGGTCATCGTCATCCGGGTATAACCAGCGCACTGCACCATTGGCCTGCTCCGCAGCCGCAATCATCCGATCATATTTTTCCTGAGATACGGTTAGTGTCTCGCCATATTTATTGACTCTTCCCCTGGAATCAATCAGATGAACGGACTGCACATATCGTGCAGCCCCACTAATATGCTCCCATAGCCGATCCGTGATCTTTTTTCGTTCAATAAAGCTTGAATATGCGCTATCGTCGTCCAGCAACGACTTCAAGGCTCTTTGAATCTGCGTATCGGAGATCATGTTTAATGATAACGCTTCCAACTTCTGAAGTTCAACATCCACTGTAGACGAAGAAAGGTTCAGAAGTCGGGACGACTTATCAAACAGCTGTTTGTCATACACCGAGTACGTATAATACAAGGACCCAAACGCGAGGATGATGACAAACGCCATCATGAACATAATCATCAGAAACATTTTCATTTTGATGCTGAGTTTGCGGTAGGCTGTCATGACCAAAGCGCTCCTTTGAACCACGTGATACTACTAGGTATATCACATACAGGAAGGTTTCCCCAAAGTTTTAGCGCTCGATTTCTCACGTATTATTTGGACTGATATCGATCATACGCAGCCTGATGAACCTCAATCGCCCGGTCAATATCCATGCTCTTGATTGTTTCGGCCATCTTGTCAAATTCGGTGATCGGCTTCTGTCCGCTAATAATGGCAGTCATCGTCTCATTCAAATACGTATTCACCTGACTCATGATGGATGTACTTGTGGTCACCTCATCTGTTGACAAACGAATTGGAGGAAGCGTTAATGCTGAGCTTGCTTTCATCCATTCCGCATTCGCCGCACGCTGTCCATCGTCAAATAATAATGCATCCAGGTAACGGCTATCCTGATTGATCGGACCGTCCATAATGGATAGGGCATAGGAAGCCAGTGCCTGGTCATACGTCAGACCGTTCGGATTATCAATGATGGTATCTGTGAATTTGACACCTTCCCCGTCACGAACATAGCTGTCATTTTCGATACCAAAGTTGAACAGATCACTACCCTCTTCGCTATAGTTGTAGTCCATCCACTGAACAATGTATTTCAATTTGTCTTCGTCTGCGGAAGCTGTAATAGCCTCACCATAAGTCAACACTTTAGCGTCCAGATTAAATGTCGCATACGAAGTTCCATCCGGAGATACAGGCCATGGTACACCCGTCACGTTAAAGTTCGGATCCGTATCTCTCATCAGATTGAAGTATTTCCCCATGCCGCTGAACACACCACCCTGATATGCGCCTGCCAGATTGCTGGTGACCTTGTAATCGAAAGCTTTACCGTCATTGGTCATGATCTCGGGATCAATCAGCCCTTCTTTGTACCACTTGGCCATGGTCTCCAAGAAATCACGGTAGCCCGGCTGAATCGGTCCAAACTCCACCTTGTCTCCATTCATCTGGAAACCACCAATTACACCAAATGCCGCGGCAAAATCATGGAGCTTGGTCAGGTTGCCCGGTCCCCAGTTTCCGGTGAATGGTAGCTCATCTGGCTTGCCGTTGCCGTTAGGGTCCTGTTCCTTAAATGCCTTAAGCACCGTATACCACTCATCAATGTTGGTAGGTACTTTGAGATTTAATTTATCAAGCCAGTCCTGGCGCATAATTAAACCTGAAGTGGCATTCAGCTTCAATGCATCCAGCTTCAGCAGTGGGAACATATAGATCGTGCCATCGTCGAGTGCAATCTGCTTTTTCACATCCGGATCGGATTCAATAATCCGCTTTAAGTTTGGTGCATAACTGTCGATCAATTCATTCAACCGGATGATCCGGCCGTCCTTGATCATTTTTTCCGGTCCGCCAACGGCATCCGCCCAGTTATAATAAATGACATCCGGTAGCTCCTTCGTGGAGATCAGCAGATTGAACTGGTCACGCTGTTGTCCAAGCGGAGGATGTGTGAACTTCACTTTGATGCCTGTCAGCTTCTCCTTTTCCTTATAAGCCGCCATATCGCCAAAATTGTTCAAGGAAGCTGTCAGTTTGGCATCATTGGCGCGCCAATAGTCAATGGTAAATGGCTCACTTGTAATCGGTAGCGGAATCTCGGTCAACGCCTGAACCGCAGGTTCTGTTCCCTCTGCTGGCTCTGCACTACCTGGTTCATTATCACCCGTACAGCCCGCCAGTAAAGACATGGTAAGTAGCGATGACAACACGATGGACCCCATTCTTTTTTTCACGTAATTCGCCTCCATAGGATACATTTTTTATTGTTTCACAGCACCGATTAGAGCGCCCTGAACAAAATAACGTTGGATGAACGGATATACCAGCATGATCGGCAGTGTGGAGATAATAATAGTCGCATATTTGATGTTCTCCCCAATGGCAAAGCCGGTATCGGCGCCAGCGCCCATGGCCTCTGTACTGCTGCTGATCAGAATATCACGCATAATAATCTGGATCGGATATAACTCCTGACTACGCAGGTAGAGCATTGGTCCGACATAATCATTCCAATGGTCAACCGCATAATACAGCATCATGACCGCCAGGATTGGCTTTGACAAAGGCAGTACAATTCGGAACAAAATCAGAAAGTCATTGGCACCATCAAGCTTCGCCGATTCGATCAGACTGATCGGAATGCCCTCAAAGTTTGTTTTCATAATGAGGAAATAAAACGTGCTGATGGCACCCGGAATAATAAGCGCAAAGCGAGTATCTACCATCCCCAGATTTTGAATCAGCAGAAAAGTTGGAATCATACCCCCGCCGAAAAACATCGTGAACGTAATTAATTTCATCAGCGTTTTTCTGCCCATCAGATCACCGCGTGAGAGCCCATATGCAGCCAGCGAAGTCATGAGCAGATTGATGGCTGTACCCACCACAACATAGAACAAGGTGTTCATATATCCCGTATAGATGCGAGTATCCTGAAATACCGACTTGTACGCTCCCAGCTGAAAACCTTCAGGAATGAGCATCAGTGAACGGGAACGCAGCATCTGGTCCGGGTCGCTGATTGAAGAATTGAACACGTACAGCATCGGGTACAAGCATAAAACCATGATCACCAAGAGCAGCAGTGTATTAAATACATCAAAAAGTCGTTCCCCTATAGACTGTTTCATCGCTTCACCTTCCGATTACCATAGACTGGTTGAGTTAAGCTTTCTGCTGATCGCGTTTGCGATAATGAGCAGCGCGAAATTAATGACGCCGTTAAATAGTCCGATGGCGGTTGAATACGTATAGTTCCCCTCCAAAATACCGGATCGATAAACAAAGGTGGATATGACATCCGATGTCTCATAGGTCGGTGCTGTTTGCATCAGCAATATTTTCTGAAAATCCGCATTCATGACCGCCCCCATACGCAAAATTAACATGATCACAATCGTGGGCATAATGCCCGGCAGTGTAATATGTAACAGCTGTCTCCAGCGGCCTGCACCGTCAATTTTGGAAGCCTCATACAATTGAGGATCAATACCACTTAGAGCTGCCAAAAAGATAATCGAGGCCCAGCCTGCGCCCTGCCATATGTTGGACAGAATGTACATCGGACGGAACATATCTTTTTCTGCCAAAAACATAATTGGCTGCAGATCGAAAAAGTCACGAATGACGTTAAACAAGCCACCGTCCAAAGATGAGAACGTTTTCAACATTCCAACCACGACGACAACCGAAATAAAATGCGGCATATAACTGATGGTCTGTACTGCACCTCTGAACCACTTCTTCCGGACTTCATTCAGTAGCAGTGCTAGTAGAATCGGAGCCGGGAAACCAAACACAATACTGTAAAAACTTAAAATCAGTGTGTTCTTAATCAGTCGCCAGAAATAATAACTTTCAAAAAACATGGTGAAGTTGTCAAATCCGACCCATTCCCCTGCCAAGATTCCTTTGATCGGGTTGTAGGATTCCTGAAATGCCATCAGTAGCCCGTACATTGGCCCATAGCTGAAAATCAGATAGTAGGCTACCACAGGAACGAGCATCAGATAAACGTATCTGTTGCGGACAAGTTCCTTTTTCACCGAACTCCATTTGCCAGCTGGCTTCAAACGCCCAGGTTCAATCCCCCGGCTTCGATTCAGCTCCATCCACTCAACCTCCACTCTCGATGTTCATTCACTAACATGACACTTCTAATGATAGAAGCGAGCGCCTTTTCTTCCCATGCTCATTTCCGATAAATGGATGTTCAAAACCGAGTTCCGTCCGACAAAAAAAGACCCTGCTGCCGATGAATGGCGTACAGGGCCCGATCACAGATTAGATGTAGATCGGATATAAAGATTAGCTATGTAGAAGCGCAGCAACGCTGTCTTAGGGTACTTTTTTATACTCGGAAGGGGAGAAACCCGTGTATTTCTTGAACATTTTGCTGAAATACGGCCAGTTGGCACCAAAGCCTGTCTGTTCGGCAAGCGAGGATACAGTGCAGTTCCCGTCCTGCTCCAGAAGCTCCAACGCTTTACGGATGCGGTAGCTTAACACATAGTTCGTAAATTTCTCACCCGTTTCTTTTTTGAACATTTTGCCGATGTAGTCTGGATTCATGTATATTTCCCCAGCGATGGACTGGAGTGTTAATGTCTCGTCCTTGTAGCGTTTCTCTACCAACTGTTTCACACTGCCTACCATCTGCGATTGTCTGGAGCGATGTTGATCATAGCGGCGCAAGGTGATTTCTTGGGCGACGGCAAGCAGAAACTGTTGAAAAGAATGCAGGGTGCTGGATTCAATCATGCCTGGCAACTGGTCCATATACCTTTTCATCTCGGCAGAACCACTGAGTCGAATCATCTCCATAAACATCTGAATAAGATAGGACTTCGTTTGGGATATATCGTATCGCAAGCTGGCAAGCAGCTGAAACATCCGGTTCAGCTCTGATCCCACTTCCTGCCAGTGTCCCGCCTTGATTGCAGTAACCATCCGCTCCGGATCGTATTCGAATTCAGGAAGAATGCGCTCTCCGGGAGAGTAAATATCCCGTTCCATAATGAGACTGCCCTCACCGAGGTAAAAGCGGTAATTGAGATAAACCAGCGTCTGCATGTACAAATGGCGTGCCTGCGAGAGGTCTCCTGGCTCGCTTAGTGCTATCGTGAGATCATCATGATAATATCGGGTAAATGTGGCGCGAATCTCATCGATATTATGGAACAACTGCGTTTCAGACAACTTGTCCTCCATGATTAGTAGCACATGCCTTCCAACCGTGGCACTTAATATTGGATTGTGAAAAATATCTTCGGCAATGTTCTTCACCGCGAACAAGTGCAAATACTCATGATCCCCCTCAATCTCTACCAGTAGCAACCGCACACGCTGATCCTGAAACTGTACATCGAATAATTCCTCGAAATACTTCCATTCCTTGACCCCGTATGTTCTGTTCGTGACTAGCTCTTTCAGAAAATATTCCTTGGCATGCGGCAGTACACGCTCCAGATTATATTGGATCGACTGCACAAAACGCTCCTGATCGGTTAACTCTCGCTTCTCACTGACCAATTCACTGATAGCCTGTACAAGATGCTCCTCGCTGCAGGGCTTAAGCAAATAGTGCTTCACCCCATACTGCATGGCCGTTTTCGCATATTCGAACTCCGTAAAACCCGTGAGCATGATAAACGAGATATGCTGATACTTCTCTGCCACAGCTTCAACCAGCTGTAACCCATCCATTCCCGGCATGCGGATGTCCGAGATGATGATATCCGGGCGTTGCCGCTCAATTGAAGCAAGCGCTTCCAATCCATCTTGAGCAATGCCGATCAGTTCTGTTCCTAATCTGGACCAGTTCACCACACTGGAGATCCCGTCCGAGATCATAAATTCATCATCAACCAGCAAAACCTTGTACATCGTATGCATCCTCCTGCCTTTAACCAGTTCCATTCTATTATATGGGCATTATGCACAAATAGAGGGGAGGACATTGAATGACATGGAATTGCACCCTAACAAGTCTGATTTCTGAACATTCATGGCTCATCTCATCGGAAAAATCATTCGCTGGTAAGCTATTGGAGTTAGTCTCTGTAAAGACAAAACAACCCTCACCCCGCTACTGGGGTGAAGGTTAGCCTCGCTTCATTTTACAATATCATCAGGGTACGGTTACGGTACAGGAAAAGAAATTACGATACTGCGTTACGTATCCATTCCATACTCTTTCACTTCACGATTGCGGTTCAACACTGCGTGCAATACAAAACCAAGTACCGCAATCGCCGCTGTGCCTGTTGCCAGCCACGCTACCGGAATAAGTCCCTGTTTGTCATACATGACCCCCATCGCATAGGGCCCGATAACCCGTCCAACCGCACCGATTCCACCCGATATCCCGATGTAAAAAGGTGCCGCCCTGCCAGCATGCTCCGATATGAAGGCAGGCGTTGCAGGGGAGATCAACATCTCTCCAAACGTGGCAAGTACCATTGCAAGCACCATGCCTGGATAGCTGTACATGGTAATCATCACAATGTAGGCCATGCCATAGAATACCGCACTCGCCGTCATCTGGGCAGTGGAGGTACGGGCCATGGTCCGTTTCACCCAGCTGGTAAAAGGTTGGCCCACAAAGATCAGCACCCCGTTCAGGGTCCAGAGCAGACCGTACATTCTTTTTTCCATACCCTCAGAAATGATATACGGGGACACACCTGTGTTCCAGATGGAGTTGCCAAATAACAGGAAGAGCACGCCCAAGCTCATAAACAGATATAATCGGGTATTACCCAGCAATGCCCAGACGCCCGGCCCATCGGGGACGGTTTTCCGTTTGGTCAGATGTACTTCCCCCTGATCCGGTTCGACTCGCGACAGATAATACCAGAAGAATATCGCAAATCCGGCTGAGGTCACTCCGTTCAGTACAAAGCTGAGGTGATAGGAAAAGTCAGCCAGGAAACCACTCAGCGCCGTACCAATCGCCACCCCGATATTGTTCGCCACATAGATAATATTGAATAATTCACCGCGTCGCTCCGCAAACCGGAAGCCAATAAAGGCTTGAATCGCTGGCAGCGACAATGAACTGAACAGCCCAATCCAGCCCATGGCACATATAAATACGACCCAATACGCACTAATCCACGGCAACGCAAACAAACCTAACGCATTAAGCGCCAGTGAACCAATGATCAGCTTCTTCACGCCCACCCGATGGTACAACGAACCACCAAGCAATTGTCCAAAGATGCCACCCAGGGACTGAATGAGGATCACAAAACCGGCGTTGGCCATCGTTCGTTCAAGTTCATCAAACACATACATGGTGGTCAGCGGCCACATCAGTGCACTGCCGGTTGCGTTAACCAGACTTGCTAATAAAAATATTCTCACTTCTTTTGGATAGTTATCCAGCCATCTCATCATCTCTAGTTCATTCTCCTTAGTACCTCTGCACATACAAATAGCCATAAAAAATAGACCTTTGCCCTGACGGCATAACCATAACCAGCCAGAGCGAAGGTTTTATGAAGTGTTACATCAATTGCTCTTTAATCCTGCTCAAATTCTAGCCTTTGTTCATCTTACCTCAAAAAAATTACGCCGCAAGCACACTCATTGACGCTTCACTTCAACAGTGGCCGAGAAGAAGGTAGCCCCGTTCCCCATGTCCGACAACCGATTGGACGTCAGTGAATTCGCCCGTTGCTTCTTCCCGTCACCATCCCACCATAAGCCTTGGCTGATGACAGTTCCCGGCAACATGGCTTCACAAAAAAATCATTAAATGACCTTGTATTTAATATTCATGTCAGAAACGTAGATTTGAATTTTAGGCCTAACTCAAACAACGCGCACCGACTGAATATCGATACGCGCTGGAAGCAAAGGTTTTAACTTAAATTCTACTCAACAGGGTATAACTAGTTCATTAAGAAATTTTTTATTATTTTTAACATACATCCCACAGAAATCCCACTAAGGTGCATCATTTTTTTTTAACTTTTTAAACTTTTTGACTTCATGAATTAATCTAATTATAAAAGCAATTTCAAGAGGCATACAAATGATAATTGCCACCACTAAAGAGGCCTCTAACGCCATATAAAATAATATTAAGACACCAATAATATAAACAATGGACATAATGATATCTCTCTTCGCTGCCTCGTATTCGGTTAATTGCTTCATATCATCATTCCTTTATAGCTTCTGGAGTACTACATTATATACCCCGATATCAATTAATTCATCATAAGTTCTTTCATCCCCGCCATCATTCACCTGTGCTGTTTTGCCATTAAACGTAGCTTTTACTATATATCTCTCTGAGGCCAATCCTAGCATACCCTGAGAATAGACTTCCACTTGTGTTAAATATCTAGTTGCATCCATGGCACCAATCATTGAATCAACTGTAACTCCTAGAATCGTGATCCCCATTGCCTTCAAGAAGGTAGTGAACTTACCCTTAGTATAATAAATATCTATTATTGTAATTACCGTTGCTATAGCAGTCCCAGCGGATATATTCAGCTTATAATGCTTATCTTGCAGAACAGATTGCTTTTGATATATAGAACCGTATTGCTTCCAAGCCGTATTATACTTTTGCTTAACAAAGTTAAAACCTGGAGAAGCATTCAAAACAGCGCTTTGTGTTTCTACCGCTCCTGTGATTTGATTATCATATTCATTAGAAAGTGCATTACCATCTGACTCACTAATCATTTCACTTGCTTTTTGTGTAACGACCTCACCATCCGCCGTAGTAGTTACTATTTCGTCAGAACTTATATCGTAAATGGCTTCAGCTACGAGTTTATTGTCTATAAAATGCTTAACAGTACGTATTCCGTTTTCTTCTTTTATATTAAAATCTATTACCTCTCCTGTTTTAGTCTCTTCATAGCTCGCGTCAATATCAATTAACCCGTCCTGATCAGAATAATTATAGTTCAATTCTTTAATTTGATCATCTTCTACCCCACCATTATCAGCGTAAGTGTTAGCAGAAAAGGTTGAAAGTACTAATGTTAACATCAGTGTCAGAGAAGTAATTAAAGCAATTCTTTTCATTATATACCTCCTTATTAAGTTAAATAGATAACAAGAAATAATCCATTTACTGGTTCAAGTATGACATACAGAGGATATAATGGAACCCTTTTTTAGAATATTAATACAAATTAACTACATTATTTCGGGAGATTAGGTCTATTTACTTATATTTAACTTTAGGCACTAATAAATTAATACACCTGACAAAGAACCTATCGCCCTATCGTATACTATTTTTAACACATTTAAAGTACAGCTTCTTATAAAAATAGGCCTTTACTCTGACAGCATAACAGTCAGTGCAAAGGCCATTGGAGTTGTTCATATTACCTCAAAAAAATCGCGCTGCAAGCACTCTCATTGCCGCTTCACTTCAACAGTGGCCGAGAAGAAGGTAGCACCGTTACCCATGTCCGACAACCGATTGGACGTCAGTGAATTCGCCCGTTGCTTCTTCCCGTCACCATCCCACCATAAGCCTTGGCTAATCACTGTTCCCGGCAGCATGGCTTCACTCACCTTGGCGGTAAGTTCAATGCGCCCACGATCATTCCATACGACCACTGCATCTCCATCTTCCAGGTTTCTACGGATGGCGTCCTCGGGGTGTATCTGCAATAGAGGCATCTTTTCCAAACGCTGATGTTTGGCTGAATTACCAAAGGTGGAGTTCAGGAAATTATGGTTTGGCGGCGACAGGAACATCAATGGATACGTATCGGCAGGTCCAGCCGGATTCTCCCCATCGTATCCTTCAACCAAAGCACTATAGGTAGGGAGCGGCGGAAGCCCTTTCTGTTCCATCGTCTCCGAATATAATTCAATTTTGCCTGAAGGCGTGGGCAGCTGATCCAGATATGCAGCATATGGCGTCATATCCAGCTTCACGAATCGATGTTCCTTCAGTCCTTCCAACGTGACCCCATTCATGTAGGGGTTGCCTGTGCCCTGAAGTGCGTCCTCAATCATCTGTTCCGGCGTTTCTCCGAAGATTGCAGGATCGTACCCCATAGCCTGCCCAAGCAGTGAGAACAGTTCCACATTGCTCTTGCTCTCCCCAATCGGTGCAATCACCGGCTCTTGCAGATGAACGTACTGATGCCAATAAGAGGTGTACAGGTCCGTCGCTTCAAATGAAGATGTGGCTGGCAATACGATATCTGCATATTTCGCCGTATCCGTCATGAACAGATCATGCACAACCGTGAACAGATCCTCCCGTGCAAAACCTCGCTCCACCCGCTCGGTATCCGGTGCCACCACCAGTGGATTGCTGCAGTAGACCATCATCGCTCGGATTGGCTGCTCTGCTTCCAGCAACGCTTCACCAATCCGGTTCATGTTCACCACTCGCGGCTCCGGATTCTGCCGTAGCTCCGGACGTTCGAGCGCGTCGCTATTTGTGCTCGCGTAGCTGTTAGTGCGAACGGCACCGCCGCCTTGCTTCAGCCACTGCCCTGTAATGGCAGGCAGACATGCAACGCTACGCACGTTCATCCCCCCATTATCATGGTGCTGAAGGCCATTGCCGATGTGAATATGGGCTGCCTGTGCGTTGCCGTATAGTTCGGCCAGCTCCACAATCGTTTCCTCCGGCACGCCCGTAATGCGTGCCACACGTTCAGGGGTGTAACTGCGGACATGATCACGTAGTGCCTCATGACCTATCGTATACTTTTGCATAAACGCTTCATCCGTTAGTCCCCGTTCGAACAACACATGCATCAATCCTAGCGCCAGTGCACTGTCCGTGCCCGGATACAGCGGAATAAACCAGTCGCCCCACTGTGCGGTACGATTGCGATGAACGTCGATGACGACGATCTTGGCGCCTTTTTTGCGGGCTTTCTCCGCCAAAACGACCTGGTGCATATTGGTACTGACGATATTGCCACCCCACACCAGGATGAGATCCGCATGCTCCGTATCTTCCGGCACCGTTCCCCGATTGGCACCCATCGTATATTTCCAGCCGGTATTTCCAGCGGAGTTACAGATCGTCTGCTCCAGTACACTCGCACCAAGCGCATTGAAGAAACGCCGATCCATACCGTCTACGCCGAGAATGCCCATGTTACCGTAAAAGCTGTAGGGCAGGATACTCTCCGAGCCGTAGGTTTCGGACAATGCAGTGAATTTGGTCGTAATCTCGCGAATCGCTTCATCCCAACTGATTCGTTCAAACTGGCCTTCACCTTTGGCTCCTACACGTTTCATCGGATATTGTAGACGCTCGGGGTGATACACCCGCTCAGTCATATTTCTGACTTTATTACAGATGGCACCCTTGGTGATCGGATGATCCGGATTGCCTGCCACCTTCACAATTTTGCCGTTCTCTTTATGTAATAACAGACCACAAGTGTCCGGACAGTCGAGCGGGCACACCGCCGCAAATACACCATTCTCCTGATCGATCATCGTAAGGCTCCCCTCTTTAAAAGCTATCCCTATATCATATCTTCTTCGAGGTTATCGCGCAAAGAGAACAGTATGTTTTTGCTTCATATTCGCCGCTATGGCGGCTTTAAATTATTTTCAAAAAAATGTTTTTGAGTTTGATTCAACTTCAGAATTCAGGGGTAAATTAAAAATAAGGCATTAGGCTAGTGTTTCCCCACTTCCTCCTCATGCCATATCATGGACCACTCCCGAAATTCGCCATGAACAGGTTTCGTTCCCCCGAACCTTGTCATGGCGAATTTATTTTGCGTTAAACTCCAACAAGGACCTCATACAAAAAAACGATCCCGCCCTGCTCCATCACAGCATATTCGCCATGAACCGAGCAAGATCAGAATCGTCTTCACTTCTAATACACGTGTATCCATACCTCGCTGTGCCCACTATGCTTGTTTGCTCAACATCACTCTAGCCTCCGTCTCCACAGCTTCGATCGACGTTGCTATCTCCGGCTTCACTTTTGGCTCAGCTTGGCGCAGGTACACCACCCAATAGGCTGCAGCTACAAACAGAGCACCACCAGTCAGATTCCCGAGCCATACCGGAATGAAATTCATCACATATTGACCCCACGAATAATGTCCTTCAAAGATTGCCGCCGGGATGAGGAACATATTGGCCACAACGTGCTGGAATCCAATCGCCACAAATGCCATCGTTGGAAACCAAATGCCCAGTACTTTGCCACTCATCGTATCGGATGCATAAGATAACCACACGGCCAGCGCGACCAGCCAGTTACAGCCGATGCCAGAGATGAAAGCTTGCAGGAAGCCGTCATGCAGCTTATGCCCAGCCATATCCACCACTTTTGCCAGATATACACCCTCTCCGGTCAGACCCAGCACATGTCCAAACGCGTACGCGACAAACAAAGCTCCAACAAAATTACCAATCGTCACTAAGGTTAGATTTTTCAACATACTACCCACAGATAATTTTCGTGCAATCGTAGCAAGTGGAACTGCCATCATGTTACCCGTCAGCAGCTCGCCACCACCTATGAGTACCAAGATTAATCCAACCGGGAACACTGCTGCTCCAATCAGATTGACCAGACTCCCCCACTCTGCTGGCGCAGAAGCAATTACCCGAATATCCAATAGAAAACCCAGCGCAATAAAAGCCCCTGCCAGAAAACTAAGCACCAGTACAGAAGACGCCGGATATAGCGCCTTTTTCATGCCTGTCTGCGCCGTATATTGTGCAACCTCAAGAGGTGTTTTTGCTGCCATATCATTCATCCTCTCCTTCATTGTTCATCATTGGATAAAACCATCTGAAATTCATTAGTTATGCGTTGAATACCACATCCTAATTGTATCTCGGTCCTAAACATAACTTTGTGCAAATTATCACAATGTTACTTAAAAAGATACTTTAAGAGTGTCTTGGAATAGTTATGACAGCAAGAGTGTAGTAAGGCCTTTTGTAGCTAAAACAACAAAAAAAGAAGACTGACGATATACTCGTCAGTCTTCTCTTTCCTTTATAATCGTCCGCCTTGTTTCGTAATCTTGGCAGTTATCGCACAGCTCTTATTTACGGACAAGCATGACTTATCTTTGTATGGCGTTTATCAAGATCGCTGTTCAACCATCTATTCTGCTTCCTTACACCATTGCTGGTGCTTTTACTTCTATTGGAGGCAGTGCTTGCAGACCAGCCGTGTTCAGGAAGTTCCATGGTTTGTTGTAATGTGGCTGGAAGAAGAAGTCGATGAAGGCCAGCTCATCTACGGTCATGTTATTTTGGATGCAGACCGAGATCGTATTAATCGATTGGGTCAGATCAACCTGAGACATCACCTGTGCTCCAACGATCCGACGAGTAGCCTGCTCATATACTACTTTGAGCAACAGTTTCTCAGCCGTTGGCATGAACTCCGGACGGTAGCTGTCTTCCAGTACGACAGATTCAACAATCAGACCTTCGTCAGCCGCAGACATTTCCGTCATCCCTGTACCCGCGATATTTTGCTCATAAATTTTAATACCCGATGTTCCTTGTGTACCCATATACGGTGTCGTAGGACGAACCAGGTTGCGGGCTACGAGTGTACCCATCCGTACGGCGTTGGTTGCCAATGGAATGTACGCTGCTTTGCCTGTTGGGTTGTAATGAATAGCACAGCTGTCACCCGCAGCGAAGACGTCTTTTTGACTCGTTTGCATATATTTATCTACGATGATTGCGCCGTTTGGCAGCATATCCACTTGGCCTTTGAGCAGCTCTGTATTTGGACGGAAACCAATGCACAGAATAACCAGATCGGTTTCAAACTCTCCTTTGGACGTGATCACCTTAGTCACTTTGCCATTTTCACCAGTAAACTTCTGTACCGTTTGACCAAGAGCCAGCTTGATGCCGCGTCCAGTCAACGTATCTTCGATCGCATCCGTGAATTCAGGGTCCAAGTATTTGTTCAAAATCCGGTCCACACTGTCGATCAGGGTAACTTCCTTGCCGTTCATTTGGAAAGCTTCCACCAGCTCTACGCCGATATATCCTGCACCTACAACCGTAACACGTTTGGCATCTTTGGCTTTTTCAATAATTGTGTTGGAGTGATTGTAGTTTTTGCAAAGTAAAATGTTGTCCATCTCGATGCCTTCAAGCTTCGGAACAACAGGCCATGAACCCGTGGTCACGATCAGTTTGTCAAACGTATCTTCAAATTCTTCCCCGGTTTGCAGGTTTTTAGCCTGAAGGGTATGACCCTTGGCATCAACTGCTGTAACTTCATGAAGCATCTTGGTCTCAACACCAAGCTCAGCCAATTGATTAGGCGAAGAATAGAACAAACCGTCAGGGTCTTTCACAACCCCACCTACGTAGAGCGCAATACCACAAGATAGGAAGGAGATATTGTCATTGCGCTCATACACGGTGATGGTAGCATCCGGGTACAATTTGGCGGTATTTACGATGGCTGCGGTTCCTGCGTGTGTACATCCGATTACTGCGATTTTCATTAAAAGTTCCTCCTCGAAATATATAAATGAGTTTGAATATAAGGTTATTATGGTTGTGAAACATTTCACTTCTTGTTCGAAACTGTATATGTGATTTATTTCACTTTATACACTTATTATAATGTGATATTTTTCACATTGCAATAGGTTGAGCAAAAAAAGTTTGTCGAAAGAGGTCATTCCCCTGTATTTAAGCCTTTCTTCCCTTCATTGTATTGGTTTCATTGTCCCCGGATTTGATCAGGTTTATGCTATGTAATGGCTTCCGCGATCCCTGTATGAACGCCGTGTGGACGTATAAAGTTAGAGGTGTCTCCTGTATTCTTGTTTAACTTTTACAAAAAATAAATGGCTTCAATTTTCATTACAGGGTTGATTTCATGGATCCGACTCCTACCTGTGAAGAGAATAAATCCGCGTATATAAAATAATCAAAGAAGCCTGTCCTTGCTTATGCAAGGACAGGCTTCTCAAACGTTCATGTATTAACCGAGCAACTTCTCGATATCTGCAATCATTGTCTCCGGAGATTCTTTCGGTTCAACACGACCTACCACTTCACCTTCACGGTTAACAAGAAACTTGGTGAAGTTCCATTGAATGTCGCTTGTTTCACCTACGCCAGGTTGTTGCTCCTTCAGGTATTGGAACAGGGGATGAGTGTCCTCACCATTCACATCTACCTTGGCAAACACCGGGAAATTCACACCATAGTTAATCTGGCAAAATGATTCCGCTTCCTCACTTGTACCTGGCTCCTGCCCTCCAAACTGGTTACAAGGGAAACCCAGTACAACCAAGCCTTGATCGCGATAACGATCATAAAGCTTTTGCAATTCACCGTATTGCGGGGTCAGCCCACACTTGCTGGCTGTATTGGCAATGACCAATACCTTACCTTGATACAGATCCAGTGAGACTTCTTGGTTCGCGGTGGTTACCGCCTGATATGAATATACGGACATGACTGATTCCTCCCATGACATATGTTGGTTTGGGCTGTTGCGAGCACGTTGGCATAACCAATGAACCCACAGCCTGTCCTATTATTATAAACCTGATCCAATGTGATTACCAAATCCCGGGTCTACTCGTCCCCTTTGCTCCCATGCATTGCAAATCCCCCATGAATGCAAAAGAGCCGCGTGCGATAGCGCACAGCGGCTTCATTCTATAATGTAAGGACCACATATGGCCCATTTCGTTAACTTCCTGTCGCTTGAACACGTGGTTCTGCCCGTCCTCCAGCATGAACCATCGCGCTGTTCATGACCAGCTGCTCTGGCGTCTTCGATTGCTGGCGTTCGCCTGCAAGAGCGTAAGGCAAGCAGAGCGGTACACCGGAACGCGGATCAATCACGATATCTGCTTCAATGTTGAATACTTCACGAAGTACATCTGAGTTCATAACTTCCACAGGTGAACCATGAGCGATGGCTTTACCTTTTTTGATACCAATCATGTGATGTGCGTAGCGGGAAGCATGATTCAAGTCATGCACAACCATAACAATGGTACGGTTGGCTGTGGCATTCAGTTGCTCCAGTAATTGCAATACTTCGAGCTGGTGAGCCATATCCAGGAATGTAGTCGGCTCGTCCAGGAAAAGGATATCTGTTTCTTGGGCAAGTGCCATGGCAATCCAGGCACGTTGACGCTGTCCACCGGACAGTTGATCAATCGGACGATCATGGAATTCAGTCATGGCTGTCACTTCAATAGCCCATTCAATCATACGTTTGTCTTCCGCACGCATGGAGCCAAATCCTTTTTGATAAGGAAAGCGACCATACGATACCAATTCAGTAACGGTAAGACCTTCAGGGGCTGTTGGATTCTGTGGCAAAATCGCAAGTTGCTTGGCAACTTCACGCGTGGACTGTTTATGGATGGACTTCCCGTCGAGCAATACATTACCTGCTTTTGGAGCCATAATACGTGCCATCGTTTTCAGGATGGTTGACTTCCCTGAACCATTGGCTCCAACAAGTGCTGTAATTTTTCCTTGGGGAATCTGAATATTCAGATCCTCTACAATTAGTCTTTCCTCATAAGCGATATCCAGCTTGGTCGTCTCCAGACGAAACATGCGATCATCCCTCTCTCATTTATCCCGGTTATGTAATCCGGCTATGACAACAAAAACGAAATTGTAATTCTGTGATTTCCGACGCAAATATCTTCTACACTAAAGATACTGATAATCATTATCATTTGTCAACATAAAAAACCAAATTTTCTTCTCTTTTCGTGCTTTATTTGGACTTTCTGTAGCAGAAATCCCGCTCTTTTCCCAAGTACACATGAGACCTTTTCTCATTCATTCCGCGCACTTTATCACTTCTGACTGTTTTTCAAACTCTTGAATCGCAAATTTTGTGTCCGAATTGTGAATGTGTGAGTTTTTTTCATGCAATGGCTGTATCCGCCATATCAAACAAAAAAAAGATGACCTTGAAATCTAAAGTTCAAGGTCATCTCACATACGCTCGTTTAATAAGGTATGAAGTCAGCATTTTCATTATTGGATCAAAAGACACTTAATGAATCTATGCAACATGTTCATATAAAATAACTTACAGCTTCGGCTGCGGCATCAATTGGATCACCGTCATATTGTCCTGCGTACTCTTCACACTGGCAATACTCTCGGCATCCATATTCGCTGGAAGATCGATCTGCAATCCATACGGATAGAGACGATCTACCTCTCCAATAGACATCTGTGCAGGAGTGTTCGCATCCTGTTCATTGGATACAGATGTATCAGGCGATGTAGAACCAGTAGCTTGATCGGCATCCGTACCTTGATCCGTGTCTCCACTCGCAGCATTAGACGATGCATTCGTCTCTGCATCCGTTGTTGTATCAGTAGCAGGATCTGAAGTGGAATCACCCGATGTTGAAGGATCGGCCTGCTGATCGCCATCCTCCGTCTGCTCTATGTTTCCCGCTGAAGAACCATCCGTGCTTCCTTCGGAAGTACTTCCTGAGCCACCATCGGAAGGAACTTGGGTATCAGGCTCCTCATTCCGATTAAAACTCTCCCACTTACCTGTAGCATCCAACTCCTGCGTGCTGCCATCTTTCATCGTCAATTGCAGCGGGCCTTGCTCAAACTCAGTGCTTCCCGTATCATTCCTGAAACGGATCACCAGTTGAGCAGGTGATTGCGTACCCTCCTGTTCACTCGCAGGAATCATATAAGCAATCTGCTCCGCGAGCTGCACCTCCGGTTCAGCCGGTATGACAGGCTCCTGGGTAGATGGAGGGGATGCCGCTGGCGGCTCTACAGAATCTTTCATCCATGCATATGTACCGCCAGCAATACCCAGAACCAGGATCAAGAGGATTAATCCGAACAGATTTTTCCTTTTACCCGTTAGCATCCGCACCAGTGGAGAGGACAATTCCGTCTTCGCACGGTCATAGACCGGCTTCATTGTCTTGCTGGCTCTCACGTAATACGGTTTGAAAGCTGACTTCGACTTGAAAGCTTCACGGTCATGGGCTTTGAAATACGCCACGATGGCATCCGCATATCCTTTATGCGCATTGGAACCCCGGACAAACATCCGATGATCTCCTGACCATTCGAAGAATGGATACAGCCCTTCAGCACGACTTGCATTGGTGCGGATGAATTCAATCAGGCCAGGATAATCCAACCGATTGCTGCCGCTTCCTCCCCGATAAAAAGCCATCGGCAAAGCTTCATATGCCGCAATCCCCGGATGAGCCTGCAGCTCTCCGGCAAGCCAGCGACGCGTCCAGCGTTGAAGTTCATTGCGTTCTGCCAGGGAAAGTGCCTCCAAGGCCTCTTCTTCATTCCCCTCGCCACTAAGCCACACTCTCGCAGCCAGCATAATGTTCGTTCGAGCAGATACATCAGAGCCCTGACGTGCCGCCCAATCCCGAACCTCATTGCCATGCTGTAAAATATCAATGCTTAATAGCTGTTCACGGTTAACCCGTTCCAGATCCAGATCCTGAATCATAAACAGGTTAATGACATAAGCAAGCTTGTCTGCAAGGCGGGTTAACTCCTCCTGATATGCCGGATCTTGACTGGCAGACGGAGATCCCCCTTTGCGATTAGGACGGGCTGTAGCTTCAGATTGACCAATTCGTGCCGTAATGCCTGTATCATAGGTGACATCAGCGGATACCCGATCCAGTATGTTAACACGCTGGAGGGCTTCATTCGCAGACTGTACCGGATTAGGCGCAGAACATAACCGTTCACGCAGCTCATTGGCTGTCCGCTCCTGCAAGAAGCTGTAGTGGATCGCAGATGGATGGGACGTAACCCATCTTCGGATCACTTCCACAACGTTCGCTGCCGATTCCGTGCGTTTCAGCTGATTGTCCAGATAAGGCTCGAACAACAGCTTAGTGAGCGATTCATTGGCCAGCACTTTATCAAAGAAAGCCCGATTCAACTGCGGATCCCGATCCAGCACAGCATACAATTCCTGCACAGCACGCATACGCTTCTGGGCGCGGGCATTATTCACACCGTAGATGAAATAGTCCACAATCCGGGATTGCACTACGGGCGCAGCAACACTGAAATATTCTCCAATGCGAGCTGCAACGTCTTCTTCGGGTACGTTCTCACGCTTCACGCTGTCCAGTTCCCTGCTGAGCAAGGTCAGGAACAGCTCGTTCAGACGGGAACGTTGCTGTAATCCACCATCCGGCTTCAAATAGGTCAGCAAGCCACTCAGGACATGACTTTTGTTATCCAGATAGAGGTCTTCCATGCCTTGTTCAAGACCATAGAACACCGCAAGTTCGCCATAGGCTTCAATGGAAAGTTCCCGCCCAGGTTCCATGCCGGACATCATTTCATCCGCAAACGTATAGAACGCATCCGCCGCCGCAGGTTCCTGCAATAAGGCCCAAGCGAATTCTGCATAAGGTAACTTCGCCACAGATGCATCCGCATGTGTCACTCTGCCTGATACGAGATCAAAGGTGAAATCCTTCTCCGTATTCCGGTCTTTCGGACGTAACGTCCCTCGCTCAACAAACTGGACGTGGATGCCCTTCTTGGCCTGTGGCTCCTTGGCAAACGTCATGAATCCCAGCTGCCGCCGGAATGCGTATGGTAAAGCCGTGTACAGCAAACGTAACAATCCTTTGGCCCCTGCGGTCACTTCCTCTGCAGGAAGGTCCAGAGCAATGTATACTTTTCTGCGTGTCGCTACAGACTGCATTACCGCATAGAGCAGGCGCTTGAACAGCACTTCGTTCATCTTCAAGGTGCTCAGCACTTGGGTGGGTGATCCTACGCCAGCATCGGTCGCCCTACCCTGTCCGCTCCTAGGTGATATAGGCAATTCAGCAAGTGCTGGCAGAACTGTACCTTGTTCGATGTCATAGGACGTGGCGAACACGGCATCCAGCCAGCCGCCTTGTTTCATCTGCTCTTCCGAGCGTTCGGGAGACAAGACGTAATTATGTGCAAAAAAGGCACTGCGCAGCCCGGTGAAATCCGCAGACTGGTACACATTTTGCCCAAGGATTGTCTCCCCACTCTCCAGATGAAGCAGGTGAATGGCAGCCGGAAACTTCGTCTCGTCCTTCTCGCTACGGCCTGTTAGCTCCGCTGGAGCATCATAGACACAGTAGGGGTGAAGCACTTTTTTAATAAAAGAAGGGTCCAGTCCCGGCGATGCCGCAACCGTATCAAACCCCTCTGTTGTGCGAAACACCCCGCGCCGCTCCCGGGTATACAGCTGTTGTTCAATGGGCGGGGTTACGGAAGAACGCATCATCCCACTCTCCCCTCAATGTACTTCAGCTTGTACAGGAGCCACAGGAAAGGTTCATCCACGCGTATCGGGCTAACCACACCCTGCAATTTCATATCCACCGGATTGCTACCCAGCGCAGAGACTGCGAAATAGGCTGTATCCTTGAAGTACACATCCATCGTGCCCTTGAATGGGCGATCCACCTTCTCGATAAAACGTCGGATCTCCCCGTCGATATTCTCGAACTCGGTTAAGTCGAACCAATCGCGGTGTACCATGTTGCGGAAGACATTACTGTTGGATTTGATATAGTCGCCCTCTTCATCCTTGAGGGAATGCAGCATGTCGCTTTTCGTGAGCACAACGGCCGTTGGAATATTCGTTTTGGCTTTGTCCTGATACGCAATAAAATCTCCAAACATCGTCAGTACCACATCGCGTGGCTCATCGTATCGTGGTGTCCACTCTCCCGGCTCGTTGCCAAGGTTAATGCGGATTTTGTCCCGAATCGAACGAATCTGAAGCGGGTCCACCATAAACAGAATGCCTGCCGAGTTCTTGATGTGCTGCCCGTGAAGTCCGAGATAATCCTGCTCCACCATACCTTCACCCGCAACGTCAAAGAACACCAGTGTCAGCGGCGCTTTATCTTCGTCCTTGAACACAAACTGGAAGATAAACGGCTCCTGCAACTTTTCCTTCTGCGTGGAATCCAGCAGGTCGCCCCGTTCGAACAACGGTTCTTCATAATCCGCGCGGAACCGGCGGCTGATCTCCGCATTCAATGGCATGCAAGCCGCGTCAAAATGATCGGCCGTATAATGCTGCAATGTATGAATTAAGGAAGTCATGTAGACGGATTTCCCCACCTGGGATGCACCAATGATGGATATGATATTGCTCGGTGCTTTACCCGCCGTAACAGGTATCTCGTTATGACATTGCGGACACAGCCGGCGACGCGTAACGACACCATACCGATCGTTCAGACCCATCACGATGTTATCGGAATAAATCCGATGTTCCTCCGGTACATCATGCGGAGCCAATACGGCCTCCATATCAAATACCGTGTCGAGTCCGAATCTTTCACGATACCGATTCAACTTTGCATCTTCCCCGAGTGTGTAGTCCTCGTCATCATCGCGGTGATGGGCGGCGCGGAACACTACCTCTTCCGGTGAAAACTTACTGAAACAATAAGGGCACACAATATCATAAAACAGCGGACGTTCCTCCGGCTGTTGTCTCTTCAAAAACCGACTAAAAAAGCTCATAGCCACTCCCCTCCCCTGATCAGTCAGACTAAGGTGATTTACACTTGCACTACGATGACAGAGTAACCTTCCAATCGCTAGTCCAACTATCTAGTCTGATATAAGCCGATAGGCGGCTCCATATTTCGGTCCGTCCGTGAAGAATAATCGCACATAATCATCCTTGGCAACTTCAACGGGCGGCATCTCATTTCTTCCGGGAGCAAAATCACTCACAAAAGGGTACACCGTACCATCTTCCTTATTCAGCGGAACCCCGCCCTGTTTGCGAACATAACAGAGGGCTTCCTTTGGAACAGGTACTTCCGCTGTGACGGTGATCAATACACTTTTTCGTTTCTGAAAAAAACCGCTCTTGTAGCGAATGGAAAGGCGGATATCCGCCTTCCCTGCGCTTGCAATCACCATGTTGTCCTCATCTCGTTGACGGATCAGCACAGGCCCATCTTCCTGCATCTGACACACATACACGGTGTACTTGATGGCACCAAAACCTGTAATCCGATCCGTGTAACCATTGCTCGCCTTATATTCCTCTCTCGTGTACAGCTTCAGCTTGCCCTGTGCAGGCTCTTCCCCGGTACGATCATCGCTCATCATATCCAGCTCCAGCCGTTCCACATACACAGCTTCTACCCGTTCCGGCCAGAGCCAGCGAAGTGTACAACGCCCTTCGTCCACCGCAAGTGTCAGTTTTCGAATCAAGGGTGTCGAAGGGTCTGCATCCGTAAACCGCATTTCCATTGACCTCCCGACGTTAGAATCCTTTGCTGCGTGTATCTCTTGGTCTCTGACCAAACCCTTCGGCAGAAGAAGTTCCGCCGCCAGCTTCACGACGACCCCTGCTCTTCCGCGGCGTGTTCTCCTTAATCGGAACAATCCAGGAGAAGAGGGTCAATACGCCAGACAAAATGAGCATCGCACCAAGACGCACGAATGTATCCCCCACGTTCGAACCGTCGAGTCCCCACTCCAGCAGAAGCCCTGCCAGTAGACCCGACACCGCACCGCCTATACCAAAGCTGAGCGCGAGATGACGGTTATCAAACACGAGTCCGAGTGACACACCCAGCGCCACGCCAATCAGTAACACTGCTGCTACACGGAAAATCGCCAGATAAACGCTGTGCTCCATCATGCCTGTACGCTCCGTTACCAGCGTCCGTTCATCAATCGTATCGTAGATCTGCTGGAATGCCAGATTCAGACCACCGGAATCTGGTACATCATAGTACATGCCGCCCGTTTGCTGAGCAATATTACGCAGCAGATCCGTACCTGATGGGTCCACCAGGCTTAGGCCGACTGTATTAATAGAGATCTGTTCGTTGTTATATTGGGACAAAATATCTGCCGTATCCGCTTCACTGAAGCCATCAGATAACAAGATGACGACGGTACCGCGTTTCGGGTCCTGTTTGCCCTGAATCTGTTCCATGCCTTCCCGCAGCACGGCATCAAAATTGGTGCCGCCCGAAGTTGTGACAATTCCATCGATTTTGCTATAAACCTCATTCTTGGCCGCTTCACTATCCAGCGCAATAAACGGCTGTAACAACTGCGGTTGGTCATCAAACGTAATGACAGCTACCTGTTTGTCACTCTCCATTTGGCTGATCAGTGTCTTGGCTGCTTCAAAGCGTCCGTTATCCGGATCTGTCTCGCTCATGCTGCCCGAGTTATCGATCATCAGTACGATGTCCTTGACTTGCTTCACACCGCCCGGATTAATCTGATACAACAATTGCAGGGCGAGTCCAACAACAAACAACAGAGCGAGTGTTGCCGGAACAAGCAATTTCCACGACAGTCCCAGATACCGGAGCTTCCATGAAGCGCCATTCAGCTTGGGTGAGATCATCTCTGCGATCAAACAGAACAATCCAACGCTCAGCGCCAGTACGCCAAAGTATAATCCCATCAGCAACAGACGTGGCATCTCCCCAAGCCATTGACGCAGCATGATTTCTCCTGCCGCAAAGCCCACTGCCCCGCCAATCAGGCTGAACAGGACCAGGAGAAGATTGATTTTTCGCTGCATGTCTACATGCATCCTTTCCATACCAGCCGTAAACAGGCTGAGTTAATACAAGATTGGTGCTGGGTGTCAAGACACCGCCGGCGTCTTAACGAATGGGTGACAACTTTTCCACCAGACCAGCGGGGTGAAGTTCATAGCCATTCTCCGTGTACGAGTCATAATATACCTTGCCGTTCCGATACACCATGAGATCCTCCAGATGGAAACCGCCCATCAGATTCAGCTTCTCCACGCCACTACTTCGTTCTTCGTACACCACACCCAACTTGTAGATACGTGACGTCTCTTCGGCATGTGCCGCGTAGTCCATGAAAGAACTATGATGGTCACCAAAGAAATACTTCTCTTCATATCGATGTTCCTGCGTATAATCGAATACCCGGACCCGAACAACCGCCTGATCCTCCAGCGTGTGGTACAACCTGCGGAACAGATCATCGCGGGTTAATACATCTTTATCTCCGTAGGCAATCGTGACATTCGCCCGCTGCAACAGTTCTTCTTCAAATGGCAATCGCAATGGCTCGGCCGTAAGCAGCAACGAGTGACATACCTCCATCAGTCGTTTCAACAGACGGTCATCGCCTTCTGTGGCAAGCCGGTTCATGTCTCCCATGTAACGGTCCTCAAACCATACATCCCGTCCGCGTTTGGCTTCCAGGTCGATGATTAGCTCTTCCGTCACTTTGCCGTAGTACTCCATCACGTTCTGGCCGATGTATTCATCGGCAGCAGCGATACTTTGGGCAGCTGTCTCTCGCAGTGTGCGTTCCAGCGCTTCAAGTGCTGCTGTGACGTGGCGACTAAAACGGTGAAGTTCTTCCATCTCCGTATCGTAGATACGCAGCAGATGTAATTCATTTTCCAGTCGCAGTAATTCTACCTTTGGTACATACACTCGCTCCAGCATGCAGTCAATCAGATTGCGCACATTCTGTTTATCACGGAACAACGCTCGTTTGAACGACTGATCTTCCACTCGCTCTTGCTGACGTTGCTCCAGCAGAGCACGTGCCGATTCAAGCTGCATCGATTTATCCCGAATCAATCCGAGCAGCGCTTCACGCACACTGCCAAGCTCACTGTCACTCCAGGCCGCCCACTGGAAGTAACCAACCTCTGGATGCTCCGCGCGGGAATGTTCAGCATGACGGCGCAGGGAACCGCTAGAGCTGCGCTCGCGCACACGCTCTTCGACAAGACGGACAACGTTATCGCGGAAGTACGCTTCAGCTCCTTGTCCAAACAACGCTCTCTCCGCTTCACGTAGGGAGAGCGGCTTCAGATCAGAGAAACTGACGTTATGCGTCATGATGCCACTCATGCCACTAACCAGATCTTCATCGGGCAGCAGGCCTTCGACTTTGCGTTCCACCGAGGCTGCGTCCAGTCCAAAGAAAGCGAGCTTGTCCTTGATGCTCCAATCCGGCTCCTGCCGCATGCGTGCAAGCAGATACCGATACATGTGATATAACACCGCCAATGCAATCGGCTTGTTTGGCCGCCTGATCTCGGCAAAACCCGCGCTGGCATAACCATGCTGATCAGAGGTAGTACGAATATTGTTTTTAAAAGATGTATTGTTGTACGTGTTCGCTCCCGTGCTTGAAACGCTACCCGAGTGATCCACATCCTGCTTCCTGTTCTTCAGCAGGCAGATGCGGCAGATGATCTCGGCATTTTCGATCCAGCCACCGGGAACGCCGGTTCCACGCTCATTTTTGTCGGACAACAGATATACCAGATCAAACAACGGTGACGCGGGATGTGTAACCGGAATGGAGATCCCATCCTCCGTCACCAGCAGTTTACCGCTGAACGTGTAGTCCAGCGACTGCATATAATCCAGTTCCCGCAGAAAAGCGAGGCCTGCTGCGCTGGCATACCCGAAGGAATCCACCTGTTCCATCTCGCTGACCAATACATGCAGATCCGTCTGCACCGACTTGAAGGCTTGGGACAAAATGGTCTCCGTCAGCTTGGTGAGCTCTGGCAACAATACATTCAACGGATCATCCGCTCTGGTTACCACCGTAACGTAAATCCGATCAAATGACGAGTATAACCGTCCATATTCGGCAATTCGGTTACTGACCCGACGAAGCGTACGATTCAGATCGTAGAGCGCCTGATCCGATTCGTGGAAACTGCGGTGTACATCCTTGCGCCGTGTTTTGGACGGTCGCTCCGTCTGCCCAGCGGACAGAGGCAAGCGGTGACAAGTCACCTGCCCATCATCGGACGAGCCAATATTCCTCTTTTCACCCGGATGCTCTTTCTGATCTTCTGTACCAATCTGAACGTAGACCACACCGTCTCCGTTATCCCATTTTAGCCGATTGATCTCCTGCACAGCAGACACTGCAGGTGCAACCAGATCACCCACAAACAGGAACAGCGCCGGGTAATGGATACTGCTGCGTCCATCACCCAGGCTGCCTTGACGCTCCTGCTCTATTGCATACTGCGCTGCATACTTCTCCAGATCACGCTTCAGGGTATTGTTCGAATTGAACTCCATCCCGACCGCCATCTTACTTCAGCCTTCTGCGAATGTCGTTCAGCTTGGACGACATCGTTCTGTAGAACTGATAGATGTCTTCTCCGTTAGCCAGTTCTACCCGCTCGTATTCGAGACGATCACGCGATTCCATGAACAGGGCAGCCAGATCATCCAGCTTTGTCAGCAGTGGGGTGATATCCTCAGAAGCTGTAAGATCGTTATCGCGGCGGGAGGCTTTGCGCAGCAATGTACTGCGATCCTTCTCCGCCAGACCGCGGAAGTTGCCAAACACCTCATACTCGGCAAAGTTACGGCTCTTCATCAAGTTTGCGAACGGCTCCCATGCGTCTTCTTCCGGGTCACGGTCATAGACGTAGAGCGCACCTTTTTTGACGATGGTGTCGGTATATAACGCTTCGATGAAGCGGTCATACCATTGCTCTTCGTCCTGGTACTGGGCAAGAATGCCTTCGAGTTCGGCGACTTTGGCCGAGATGGCATTCATCTTCGCCAGTTCCTCACGTACGCGCGCGATCAGCTGCGGAGAGCGTACCAGGTTTTCTTTGGCCATATCTTCATTAATACTGCCGAAAATATCCTTAACTCCCACACGTGGCAACCCTTCGGATTGCAGACGTTTTAGCTCGATCACCGCCCGCTTCACTTCGCCGAGGTTCGGCGTGGTGGACGTGAGACGCATGTCGTAAGCTCCCAGTTTGGCAGACAAATCAAACGCTTCTGTTGTCACAATCGCATACCGATTGCTTGTATTCTCATCAATGGATTTGGCTGTCAAAATGTTGTATACAAGCGCCTGCTCAAATTCGTTACGCACACGGGCGTTATACTGCTTCACGCGGGCGTTCTCGTACACATCTCCCCATGATTTCTCCGGAATCGGAGACGGCAGATAGGTCCAGTTGTTTTTCTCCGTTTGCACCAAGTGACGACCAATGCCTTCTTTGTCCAAAATGGTACGTTCATAACTTTCCTCATATACTTTGAGCGGTGTATACACAAAGAGTGGTACCCCGTTGCGGGTGTTCAGCCAGAATATCCGGTTACGCACTTCACTTTCCTTAACGGTAAAATGAGATTTGCCTACCGCATTGTTCTGATAATTGCGAATCCCTTTCAGAATGCCCGGCGCCTGTGCCGGTACCGATACAAATCCCCATGAAGGGAAATGCAGACTGCCTGTACTGTTGCTCAGATTGAACACCGGAACAGCCTCATCATCCAACTTGCCAGCAATGAAACGTTCCACGAATTTCTCGACTGACTCATCCTGACCGTATTTGATCACCAGGAAATCTTCCATGGAACGGGTAATCAGATCACCGAATTTCTCACTCAGGAAGTCGGAGATGGAGCTGACGATATCAATCTCGTTTTCTTTCACCCATTGGCTGGAGTTTTCCAGCAATTCACGAGAGAAGTCACGGATCAGATCATCTGTATCACGCTTATCCAACAGCCCGTCCACCACACTGACGATATCCGGTACACTTACAACGTTCCAGTAATATGTTTTGTTGCCTTTGTGATCGGCTTGTTCTTCGCCACGTGTCAGGAGGTCACCGTTCTTCGTGAATATCGAGCTAAGGGCATTCAGCGTTTCGGTAAATACGTTATAAATGCGGCTGTTTTCCTGGTTCAGCAACTCATACAGATCTTCATAGAACTCGATCATCTGATCGTTGCGTTCCACGTCGGCGTGCAGCCAGTACTCATGAATTTTTGCTTCAATATAAGCATTCTTTTTCTTCTCTTTGGAGACAAAAGCACTCTTCGCATCGCCCAGTTTCTCTTCGGACTGCTCCTGAGCTGCTTCAATATCACGCGGAATGCGGAAGGCATTCTCACGCAGGGTTTCGATGTACGACTGAATCATCTTCAGTACACAGAAACCTTTTTCCGTATAAATCAGACGGGAGACATAAAACGGACCTTGTTCGGGATGCAAAAACATACGCCGGATCTGTTCGGTGAACTGACCCGCAATCTCACCAGGCAGTTGTTTCTTCGCTTTAATATATTCTTCACGAGCACGAGCCAGGAAGTTCTGCTCCAGTTCAGTATCCATATTCACAACCTGTGATTTCACCACGTTGCCATAGGATAAACGCTCGCTGTTCTGATAACCAGGTAGCGGCTCAGGAACGCGGGCTTCAAAGGACTTGACCACACTTTCGAGATCAATGCCCAGCTTGCGGGCAAACTTCTCGGTATCCTCCTGGTTTGGCGCTTTGGAGAACATGGTGTTCATTTTATCGAACATGCGATACGCCAGATATGTGGTCATCTCTTCGATCGGCAGGACAGCCGAAGATGCACCGATGATGTTGTAATCATAGTTTGCCGGGTACACCTTGTTCATCTGTGCAATGTTGGTGCGAATGTTGCTGATATAGTCATGGATCGCAAACTCCTCACCAGACTGCTTCTCCTCACTTGCCATGAAGTTGGTAATGTTCTCGGCCGTGACGTTCATGCAGTAATCGTAGGCGTTCTCCAGCAGTTTGCCTTCGGTGTTCGTCGCAGAGATCAGATGACACAGGTTAAATGGCGGCAGTGGTGAGTTAACTGTTAAAATATTGCCGTACTTCTGTGTAAATCGCTCACCGCGGCTATCCACGTTCATCCAATAATCCAGCTCTTTGAGCGCAGCATATCCATTCTTGCGAATGTATTCGCGAGTGTGTTCGCTTAAGCTTTTGTTGGACAGGTTCACGTCTGGCGTGAACAGGTATCCAAGCGTATTGACGCGGTCAATCCCGGCAGAGCCGTGATCCCGTTCGATAATACCGCGCACGATATAGGAAATATCGAGGAAACAGCCGCTGCCTGTACCGCCGGACAGACCTGTCAGCAGGAACACCATCAGTTTTTTGTTGGTGCCTACGGATAAGGTTTTGATCTTTTTGTCGATGGCCTGCACGACCTGATTAATCTTGGTGAACAGGAGCAGACGTCCAGCCTGACGCACCCCTGCGGCGCCGTTCATGCCGTCCGTAATGCTCAGTTCGGGAGACAGCCAGTCCGTAATATACGGTTCAAGCACGCTCCGGTTCTGTAGAAGTCCGCCAATCTCGGCATTGGACAGCAATACGAATTCATTGATCGGATCAAGTCCGATTCCTTTATACTTTTTGGCACGATCCTGTTCGTTTGTCTCAAAAGCCAGAAACTCCACATTGTCCGGCTTGTCCATTTTTTTCTTGGATACCGGGTCCTGTGGCAGCTTGAAACGACGGTTGATCTGATATTTGAGACGCAGCAACGCATCAATTCCCGTTCCTCCCAAACCAATAATCAGAATGGGATTATCAATCGTATCAACTCTGATCTTCTCACTGACAATACCTCCGCCAAGTGATACATCCAGTTGCTGTATATGTTCTCTAACAATCGGTTTCATTCCATGTCCTCCTTAGATTAACGCACGTATGCTTCAATCTATATAATTAAACTAAAGAATATTTACACTTGCCACTTCGTTGACAGAACAACCTTCCGATCGCTGTTATCCCCAGATTTTTTGATTCTCTTTTTCAACGGTGAAAATCTGGGGATAGCGTATGCTTCCGATGTAGCTTTCTTTCAGAAAGCTTTTAGGCGAACGCTTCGCTTCTCCAGCTTTTTTCTGTCCTCTGCGTTCTCGTGTAAATGGATTAGTTCAACTTATATAGCTTACATTCATTTAGCTATAATCCTTCACACCAAATACTCGATCAAAATCGTTTTGTCCGCCTGTTGCAGCGGGATGCTCAGTCGGTCACCGTTCTTCAGTTCAACGCCTGAGCTTGCATCGACTGCACGACCGGATTTCTCCAACGTACCGCCTGCGGTGTTACGGATTATAATTCGATCCCCATTGCTGGGCGTAAATACATATTTTTCGGTTTCCTTCAGCTCAGGGTCCAGTTGCAACAACTGATGCAGATGAAATCTACCGCGGAAGGATACCAGCTTTTTATATTGTGGATATGACTTGTCTCCTGTGTTCTCATCACGAATCTCCACAACCATCTGGCCTACAAATCCCCGGTTTTTGCGTTTCAGCCAGCCCATCAGGAACCATGCTCCAACACCTACGACAATCAGAGCTATAACACCCAGGATGACAGGTAACCAAGGAAACGGCTTATCCTGTTCACCGCCTGACGTTGTTGGTTGAGATCCACTTCCGGCTGCTCCGCTAGCGTTGATCGTGATTGGCTCACTTTCACGGTAGAAGCTGTCTTCTTCCGCACGGATGACTAATTCATAGTTATGATTGTCTGGTACTTCAAACGTTCCGGCAAAACCAGAACCTGTGTTTTCCAGCGGTTGTTCTTCACTTTTGCCTGTATCCACATCTTTCACAACCAGCGTGGCCTTCATATCCTTATACAGGTCATTATCCTGAAGCGGCTGACCGCCATTCTCCAGTTTGGCTGCAAGATCAACCTTGTCTCCTTTGGTATAGGACTTGGTCTTAATTGGGTCCACAACGAGCTGAAGATCATAGTTGAACAACAGGTTGATATCGATGCTGTCTTTCGGAGCCCCTTTTACCCGAAGTTTCCAGTCTCCTTCTTGGGGTTTCAACAGCTTCACGAGTGAATAACTCTTCGACGTCGAGAGCTTGGCTGCGTCCGATTTCAGGTCTACAGCTTGTCCAGAAGGGTCCGTCAATTGCACTTCCACCGGCTTCGAAGACATGATCGAAATGTTTGCTTCCAATACACTGTCATTCGGTACATTCACGGTAACTTCCTGATAACTGCCGTTTCCCGTTACAGAGGGCAGCTTCACCACATTCAGTTTGGCATGATCGGCGAAGATCTCACTCAGAATCTGTGGCAGATCATCCGGCGTATCGGTAATGAATGATTTACCTCCAGTCTGCTGAGCCAGGTCTGCGAGTGCATTCTTGTTCAGCTTGCCATCGGCGTTCAATCCAATCGTATACACCGGAATACCCTGATCCTGTGCTTCCTTCACGGCTTTTGCCAGGTCAGCATCAGATTGTGCCTGTGTACGGCCTTTGGTTTTGTTAAAGTCATTGTTACCATCCGCCAGCAGCACGATCATTGGCGAGTGGGATGGGTCTGCACCATGATTCAGTATGTTCACGGCTTCGGCGACACCAACTGAGACATCGGTATATGGCCCCCGGCCGAGCTGATCAATAAAATCTTTCAGGCTACTCTTGTCCGCATCGGACTGAATCTCCAGCATAGCCTTTTCCCGCTCCACCTGATCGGTATAAGCGACAATCCCTACCTTGTCCCCCTGGACGGGCAGCATATCAATAAACATTTTCATGGCTTCATTACTGATCTTGTCACGGTCACTTGTATTCATCGAATTACTTACATCGGCTACAAGTACCGCATCGATTCCGCTTGTCTGTGCCTGAGCCGCTGCAGCTTGTGGCAGCAACGCTTGAGGTAACAGTAGCGTTAGAATTGCCAGCAGAACCATCGTTCCACTAAGCCAGCGTATTTTGCGTGTCCGCAGCATTGGGTGTACTCCTTCACGTTTGAGATTAAAATGGGAATAGTTTATTATAGGCGTCAAGCCTTAAGGAAATCTTAACAGTCTACTAACAAATTCTGAAAAGCACCCCTATCTTGAGTTACAGTTTTGTAATGACTGACAAAAATCGACGATTTCATGCCTTGAACTGGCACAAAAGTACCAACTATGGAAATATGATATAGTTATTGCCAGCAAACTGCAATATAACAGCGCTTGTTCACCAAGCCATAGAAGGGAACGGATTATGGTTACATACGGATGCCTCGCCATATTGTTTCTTTTTGTCATTATAAAGGTAACTGCACTCCAGCTTCATCGGCGGAAACCAATCTCCCGCGAAGACACGGATCGTACCCTCTACACTATTCTGAATGGTGAGCGTGATTGAGCATGAGTACTAAACTAGTTGTATCCATAAGACCATTTCATCGAACGACCTATGCCTATGAAAAGTTGCAAGTCTGCTCACGTTGTGGACAGTACACCTGCCTGTGGGAAGAGGAGTGCACGGCCTGTGGCCGGGGTACCTTGAATTCCGTTCAAGCGAAGGCAACTTCCCGTGTAAAACGCCGGATTGCACGCGACTTGTTCATTACGATATTGTTCGGTGTAGCTGCTACCTATTTCGGTGAGACCATAGATCAGACCATGGCGGCAGCCAGCGTTTCCCTGCTGCTTCTGGCCTTACTGATCTTCATGCAGAAACGTTCATTCGAGGTAGAGCAGCAGCGCGAGTTGAAGCGCACGTTACAACAGGATGAGGAACTCATCCGCCAGGGTATTAACCGCAATTGGGCTCTGGTCGCCGAAGCTCGAAAACAGGATGAAGCACTTGCCTATGAGATGCTCCGCGAGATCGGCTCACTCGTCTACAATGACCGGATTCGACTGCAGCAGGTTGCGCTGTTACAATCCTTTGTCCTACGCAGTGATATGGATCTGCAGCTCAAGCCCTTGCTCTTACGCAGCTTCGAGCGGCTGCTGGCTGAATATATTGGTGAGATTGCTCGGCTTAAGCCGGATTTGATCCGTGAAGATGCGATTCGTTATATCGCGACCTATGAAGTGAACATTTTACAGCTCCACAATGGAATTCAGATACTTACAGCCGTAGCTGCTGCTGCCGTGCGCAAGAGCAAATATATTGAGTTATTCCCTAGTCTTATTACCCGCTACGCCCGCTTTATGCCCAAGGATCGATTCATGAGACTTTATCACACGATTGAACGCTATCCGAGCAAGGCACGAGGGGGATTGGCAGAGTCGGTAGGTCGGGTGTATAACGAGAAATATCGGGATCAATACGCAGATGTTCAGCTGTAGGGATGATATATTGAGAAAGAAAAACGTAGTTTAGTGCAAACTCACTCCCTGTATATAGACGAATGCAATTTCATCCATCCCTGCATGCGCGTCAGCACCACAGATCAAAGGTTATGCTTCTAATGATATAAGAATTAATCCAAAAACACCCCATCCTTAGGTCTAGGATGAGGTGTTTTGAATTTTATGGCAGTCTGCCAAGTGCTATGAGCAGTACACGAAAAAAAGAAAAACTAGATGGGGAATATCTAAAAGGCATCTTCCATGGACCAAGCAGGCGCGCAAACAGGCACTCGCAGATGACAAAAAGAATAAGCGGAAATGATCATCTGTCCTGGTGAAAAAGGGCCGCGACGTGGTTCCGTCGCGACCCTTGATCTGAGGGTTCGGTACATCTGTACCCGAACCCTCTCATATGTGCCATGCCAAACCCTGTGGCATGGCATGGTGCCTGCGCAATTGCGGCTGCATCGCCGCTTGCGCCAAGGCTTTACCGTCCGCGACGAGAATCGCGACGGTCGCCCTTCGCCGGTCCGCGTCCTGCGGATTCCGGACGGCGAGAGCCTTCGCTGCTGCGCCCGGAGGTGCGCTTGTCGGCACTACGGCCAGCCCAGCCGCTGCTAGTTGCACCGCGTCCGCCTTGGCCCGCTGCACCGCGACTGCTGTCGCTGCTGCGCGCGGAACCACGACCTGCGCTGCGCTCGTCGCCACTGCGACCCGCACCGCGTCCACCTTGACCTGCTGCACCGCGACTGCTGTCGCTGCTGCGGCCACCGCTACGACCACCACTGCGTCCGCCTTCACTGCGGCCACCTTCGCCACCGCGGGAACCACGCCCCCCACGTCCGCCATCTCTGCGATCGTTACGGCCTGCACCGCGACGGGCACTACCAGTTCCGGAAGAGCGTCCGCCTGAACGTTCGTCATCCCCTTGACTGTTGATGGAACGTCTAGCTGCTCCAGTTGAAGCAATTGGACCTTCGCTTGTCCACTGGATACGGGACAGCTTCTGGTCGATCCCTTGTTCAATACGTGCTAGTTCCGGTCTGTCGTGCTCTGTTGCAAACGTTACAGCAAGACCTGTACCGCCTGCACGGCCCGTACGACCAATCCGGTGAATATAACTTTCCGCATCATGCGGCATATCGTAGTTAAATACATGCGTAACACCTTCAACATCAAGTCCACGTGCAGCTACATCTGTAGCAACCAGCACTTGCAGTTTGGCATCGCGGAATGCTTTCATTACGTTCTCACGCTTGGATTGGGACAGATCTCCATGAAGTTCATCACTTGCATAACCTGCTTCACGCAGATCTTGGTTCAGCTTGGATGCACGACGTTTGGTCCGACAGAAAATAATCGCCAAGTATGGGCGATACGTATCAATCATGCCGCGAAGCGCTTCTAATTTACCACGATCCGTACATTCCAGCACTTGCTGGCGAATTTGTTTGATCGGGATAACAGATTGGGAAGATACTTTTACATCTTCCGGATCTTTCATGTAGGTCTTCGCCAGGTTGCGAATGCCCTTAGGCATCGTTGCTGAGAACAGCATGGTCTGACGTTTATGTGGTAGCTCGCTAAGAATCGTCTCCACATCGTCCAGGAAGCCCATGTGCAACATTTGGTCGGCTTCATCCAGCACCAGTTTTTTCACATTATCCAGCTTCAACGTGCCACGGCGCAGGTGATCCAGCAGACGACCCGGTGTACCAATAACGATCTGGGTACCGTTCTGCAATTTACGCAGTTGTTTGTCCACATCCTGCCCACCGTATACGGCAAGCACGTGCAGTTTATCGTCGTTAGCAGTAAGCTTCTTCGCTTCTTCCGTAATTTGCAGCGCAAGCTCACGCGTAGGCGCGATAATCAGCGCTTGCGGAGAACGGTCGGATACGTTAATTTTCTGAATAATCGGCAGCAAAAATGCCAGCGTTTTCCCTGTTCCTGTCTGTGCCTCGGCGATAATATCGCGTCCACCCAGCAGTACCGGAATCGAACGCTCCTGTACCGGAGTCGGCACGGCGATGCCCTGATGTTTCAGGATCTCGCACCATTCCGGGCGAATGCCCAGTTGTTCAAAGTTTGCCAATCGTTACACCTCTGTATATTCATTTAGATAAGTCCATTTCATAATGACTTCTGTATCAGTATCTGCCATCAAGACTAGTTTTCCTTAGTTCAATCATGATTATGAAATGAATTTTTTAAAAAGCAATCCACTCGTTGCTCTTCTTCTCCATACCCTGTAGTTTACACGTTAGTCAAGCAAAACAAAAGGGGATACAGCGTTACACCCCTAACTTGTAGCACAGAATTCCAAGATCAGCGTAACTTGTATCGACCAAGTGAGTTTGAGGTTGGTTTTTGAGAGTAACTCCAGAACCACCTCTGAGAATGATGATGAGTGGAACAAGCTAAGTTGTTAGCTCGAACTATGACTTTGACTCTGTGTATTGGTTGAGGATTGAACTGCACATGTTCAGGCGGAGGGCATAGCGGGGTATATTGTCTAATGGTACTTTTTGAGAAGGATGTAATGGATCGTGATGTTCATAACCCAAGATCGTTTAGTAATATTGTTGAGATTGAGATAACTGCTATAATTCTATAAATTGTTGTGAAGATCATCCTGAAACAGATCAAAAGGAAGCTATTTCGCAAAAGTTTCAGGAATTGAAAGGTACCTTACATAGCTCTGTACATTGAGATCAAGATTCAAGATTTCTCGCGGTTCGAAAATAGCTCTCACGCTGAACCCCCCACTTACCACTAATTCTAACGAATCCAGGACACCCTATTACGCCAATTAAAGCCGTTTGGATTTTCTAACGAACTCCAGTCACCTTATTACTCGAAAATACCTGCGAAACGGCATCAGTATATGTGGAATCAGCAAAATAAGATGTCTAAGATTCGTTAAAATAACGAAAACATGAAATAACCCCATATAAGACGTGCCAGGTTCGTTAGAATTTACACATAGGGAAGGACACAAGCATTAACACAGTAACATCAGCTACAGCAATAACAACATTTACTAGAACCAGAACACCAACTACAAATACTAGAACTAGGAACAACAACCAGCACTACCTATACTTCTACTAGAACTATTACTACAACTGCTACTACAACTACAACTTCTACTTCTACTTCTACTACCACTACCACCATTAGAACTACTACTTCTTCTTCTTCGTTCTTTTTCTGTTCTCTTCTTCACTGTACACACCACACACTCTAATAAAAACAACGACGCCCTCTCCCCAATTTATTTTAGGAAAAAGTGCGCCGCTGATAAAAAGTATCTTTTTATGTTATCTACTACATAGGGCTGTCGCATGTCTGCTCAACACTACTTTAGGACAGTAGCCCTTCATAACTTCAATGCTTGTTTAGATCCTTAATTCCAGATTTACTAAACCGTTCATTTTTCACCTTGTCTGCGTAACTACGTTCAGACAATGCACCTTTGGACAACAACCTTCGTTGCAACCAAGTTACGAACCGTGCCCTCCAGCTGTAGCAAATCCACTCCGTTCAAGAATGCGAGTGCTCTCTTCGTTTAACCCGCGCAGGTGCACGGTTTTGCCAAGCTTCGCGTATTTGAACTTCACTTTGCCGATAGCCACAACCGCAGTGTTATCCCAGATATGTGAACCTCCGAAATCAATCGTGATCTCCTTCGGATCGGCCTCTGCATCGAACTCATCCACGAATCGGGACGAAGAACCGAAGAAGAACGGTCCGTGAACCCAATAAACTTTCTGCCCTTGCGCTTGGCTCGCCTGTACACGAATCTTGGTCTGTTTCCAGCCAAAATGCAGCACACTGAGCACAACGCCGACCATGACCCCGATCGACAGATCGTGGGTATAGACCACAATCGCTACCGTCACGATCATGACAAAGGCTTCCGCGCGCGGCACGCGAGCAATATTTTTGATAGAACTCCAGTCGAATGTTCCGATACACACCATAAACATTACACCGACGAGCGCCCCCATCGGTACCTGTTTCACCACACCGCTAAACAGCAGCAACAGGATCGCGAGAAACGCACCCGCAGTAAACGTAGACAATCTTCCACGTCCGCCAGACTTCACATTAATGACCGACTGCCCAATCATTGCACAGCCGCCCATGCCGCCAAACAAACCGTTCACAAAATTCGCGATACCCTGACCACGCACTTCACGGTTCTTGCTGCTCTTGGTCTCGGTCATCTCATCCACGATGGTTGCGGTCAGCAAGGATTCCAGCAAACCAACCAGTGCCATGGTGAATGAATAAGGTAGCAGAATCATCAGCGTGTCCCAAGTCCACGCAATATTTGGCAAGTGGAACATCGGCAGAGTGCTCGTTATATTCCCCATGTCGCCGACTGTTCTTACGTCGAGATGAAACACCAAGGTAATAATCGTCATCACGATAATCGCAATCAGTGGAGCTGGAACGCCTTTGAAAAACCGTGGCAAAATATAAACGATCGCCAGCGTGCCCGCTACCATTGCATACATGATCCAGTTCGCTCCCGTGAAGTGGGTTAACTGTGCCATAAAGATCAATATAGCCAGTGCATTCACGAATCCAGTCAGTACCGAATGAGGCACAAACGTAATAAACCGTCCAACCTTAAATATGCCCAGTAGAAACTGGATAATGCCCGTCAAAATCGTCGCCGCAAAAAGATATTCCACGCCATAATCCTTGACGAGTCCAACCATCAGTACCGCCATGGCACCTGTTGCCGCCGAGATCATGCCTGGTCTTCCACCAGCAATCGAGATCACAATCGCAATCGTAATCGAAGCGTATAATCCGACCATTGGATCAACACCTGCAATGATGGAGAATGCAATGGCTTCCGGAATTAACGCCAGCGCTACCGTAATGCCTGCCAGCACGTCTCCGCGAATGTTGCCAAACCATTGTTGTTTTAAAGTATTCATATGTTCTTGCCGTTCCTCCTACGTGTATTCCTTATAATGGACAATCTTACTGAAGAGTAACGGAAGCCGTTCACACTAACCAACTACCCAGGACAGCACAAAACAACGGATTCCTCTCCGCATCATTCATATGCTCTTGCCTGAGCTGCATCATTATCCATCTGTGTAATCTTGACGGGTTAATGCACTCATGTCTTTTCCGTTCCAGTGTGTACCGCTGGTGTTACGTTACTGCCTTCAGTTGTCTTACTCCTGCGACATCAGGAGCTGATCCTGATGCCAATAGGTTTTCCCCTCTCAGAAAAACCGGGTCCGTTAATGTACTGACCTATTATTATAGTCACAGGACTGGATATGTACTAATACAGTTATGGCGAAAAAATAGAACCTTTTCTTCTATTATCTTAATCTTTCTATAATTTACTCACCAATTCTCTATTCACAAAAATAACCCGCAAAGATCCTTTGGCAAAAGTCTCTTTACGGGTTTTCTTTTAATGTCATGCTATTGCTAGAATCTTCCTGATTTGAATATCGAATAGAGCAGGAAAGCCACCATCAGAATCGCCACCAGGAAACCAATCTCAATGACCGGAATATCCCACAGCATCGTGGATTGATGACTGATCGACGAACCGATAATCAAACCAACCATGATGATACAAAAAGCGAGTAACACAATACTGAAAGACAGCCGATTGCTGATCTGGTCCATTCGACGCATGAGTGCATCCAGTTCAGGAACACTGATCTCCAGCCTCAGCTTGCCTTTGCTAATAATGGATGATAACTGCCTTAATTGCCCTGGCAACCCAATGACACTCTCAGCCATATCAGCTGCACTACGGAACAACCGATTCTTGATTCTTCCGGCGCTAAAACGTTCCTTGATCAGCTTCCGGCCAAAGGGCTCGGCCATATCTACGATGCTTAGGGAAGGATCGAGATGTTCGATGACACCTTCCATTGTCAGCAACGATTTACCGAGCAGCAGAATATCGGCAGGCATCACAACTCGGTGCCTCTGGGCTACGCCGAATAAATCATTCAATGCCTGACCCACACTAATCTTGGAAAAGGGAATATCGTAATATTTGCTACGCAACTTGTCCAAATCCACATGAAGACCACGCAGGTCCATGTCATCTGGCATCATGCCGAGTTTCTCAATCGCCCGGATCATACTGTCGGTATCTTTGCGCATTAACCCAATAATAAGCGAAGCGAGCTGTTGTTTCATCTCATCACTCAGACTGCCCACCATACCGAAGTCTATAAAAGCAAGACGTCCATCCTTTAATACCATCAGGTTGCCCGGATGTGGGTCAGCGTGAAAGAATCCCTGAATAAAGATCTGATTCAATAATGAATCCACCAACCGCTCGGCAATGTTATTCAGATCATGACCACGTCTGACCAGTTCTTCACGATCATTGAGCTTGATACCTTCGATATACTCCATAGTAAGCACACGGGACGAAGTCTGATCCCAGTAGATTGTCGGGATTTTCACCTTGTTGTCCTGTTGGTACTGCTGTGCAATCTTTTCCGTATTGCGGCCTTCGACTGTATAATCCAGCTCGGCCATCAACGCCTGAGCATATTCTTCGACCATTTGCGGAATCTGATATTGCTTCACCCAGTCCCAGCGCTTCTCCGCCATGGCTGTCAGCTCACGCAAAATATCCAGGTCACGTTGCACAATACGCGATATGCCCGGCCGCTGAATCTTGATGGCTACCAATTCACCGCTTTGAAGTTTGCCCAGATGCACCTGTCCAATGCTGGCCGCAGCTACAGGGGTATCCTCGAACCGGGAAAAGATCTCCTCCAGCGGTGTATCCAATTCCTGTTCCAAAATACCCCGTGCCGTCTCGGAAGAGAACGGCGGGACCTGATCCTGTAACTTCACCAGCTCACGAATGACAGACTCAGGCAACAGATCTGCCCTTGTGCTTGCGAGTTGCCCCAGCTTAACGAAAGCTGGCCCCAGCTCCTGCAGCACAAGCCTAATACGTTCACTCAGCGTTTTGGTGGTGTGTGCTTCACGCGACATCCACCGTCTGGGCAGAGCCAGCAACTGGAACAAACCCAGCTCCTCGACCATATAACCGAAGCCATGACGCACTAGCGCCATGGCAATTTCACGGTATCTGCCGACATGTTTGATTCGCACTGCCATCTACTCGATCTCGTTTCCTTTGAGAGGAGGAGGAACTTCAAGTGGAGCTGGGGATTCATCAGGTTGAAGCTGTGGTGAGTGGCCCAGTTCGGCAAGTTTTTTCTCCAGAACGGCAACGCGCTGTTCCAGACTGGTTACATCACTTTCGGATGCCACACCAGCTTCCTGAAGCACACGCTTGACCTGTTCTTGAATCACTCTCTTGAACTGGCCTTGCTCTTCATCGCCCCGTTCCAGTAGACGTTCAACCAAAGCTTTGGATTCACCGGGCGCAAGTTCCCCGCGCTTGACCAAATCATCCACGGTTTTCTCAATTTTTTCTTTGCTTACGACAGTAAGACCAAGCCCTAACGAGATCGCCTTTTTGAACAAATCGCTCATTTTTGTCATCCTCCTCTTCGTTGATCTCTATATTATACCCCTTATACTCTGCATGCAAAAATGTCAGTCCGATCAGACGTAACGCGCAGCCCATTTGCCTGCTTGCAGAAGTAACTTCCGGTACGTTTCGTGTGCAAAAGACGGCACATGGTGACCCGGCATCAGATAAACAATACGCCCAACACCATATCGATGAGCCCAAACCGCAGGCTTTGGTCCTTCTTCGGATTGATATTCAAGCAATATTTTCGTTTCGGCAAAAGAACCAAATTCGAACTGATAAGGCTCTTCTTCCATTGTGAAATTCGAGATGCCCTCCGTCACGGGATGGCTTTCCGCCGTTACAGTGAATTCAAGCGGTGTATACGCCGGATGATGCAGGAACTTGGCACCGATCATCTGTTTGAGCTCATAACGATTTTGGAGCGAAATGCCGTTATGTATAATGACCAGTCCCCCCCCATTACTTACATAGGACAACAAACCTGCTGTCTGCTGTGGAGAGACTTTACCCTTCCAATCGTCCATGTATGAGATACATACATCAAACCCGGTTATATTTTCTTGCAGCAGCATATTCCGATTCTCACTGCACTGCACAGTCATAGTATCATGGAAAATTCGGCTTATCTCCGCATCCACCCCCTGAAGCGGGTGCCAATCCGGATGTGTATAATCGCCAAGTAGTAATGCTTTTTTACGATGATCCATTCAATTAATCTCCTTTCTTGTTCACCTCACTGTATAAAACCAACTACCAGGGGAGCTTCTCTCCCTTGTAGTCCACATATGCGGGCTGATCTCCTTTAAACTGTTCATGGCGGTCGATAAGTACTGCGATATGCTGTGCAGATTGCTCGGGCGTGAGATCCGCAGCAACATCCAATTCGCCCCTCATATAACTCTGTACCCAACCGGGATGCACAAGCATCACTTGTCCGCCTTCATCCTTCAGACCATTGTGCACAAGACGGGCCTGCATGTTCAAAGCAGCTTTGGACATACAATAGGCATACCACCCATCCCGACTGCATTGTTCTATACTTCCAGCCTCGGAAGAGATATCAACAATCAGCTTGACCTGTCCTTGAAGAAGGAGGGGCAACAGGGAATGAGTCACACGCAGTGTGCCTAAGGTGTTCACATTAAATACTTCAGCCATCTCCGCCATATTCAACGGCCCGCGGATATGATCCGTAATACTTCCTAGTATAGCCGCATTATTGATCAGCATATCCAGATGATTCGTATCCAGCTTCAATGTCTCCGTGAACAGAGCTACCGACAGGTCGTCCGCGATATCCAGTTCGATGGCGCGCAGATGGTCAGGATATCCTTCTGCAAGCATACGAATCCCCTCGGAATCTTCCACGTCCAGACCGGCCGCATACACGAGATACCCTCTCTTCAGCATCTGTGCCGTCAAAGCCAATCCCAATCCCCGAGCAGCTCCCGTTACACATACGGTTCTCATCATGATGTCCCTCCCTCGCATAATGATTCTGTCTTTTATTCATTCCACATATTCATCTGAAAACCTTTAATTCAGAATAGGATTGCCAACTTCACGACCAAAGACTCAGGAGGTAAAAGCGAGATTAGAGCCATTTTGCTTATTGAATTCAGCTATCTATTTGAGCTATAAATAGCTGTTATTATCTCTGCATATCTCGCTCCTGCCGATAGGCTAAACAATGTTCCACCCATCTTCGAGCAGCTGCCGGATAAGAGCCCAGATGAACGTGCGTATACCCCGCCACGATGTTGCCTGCGGCATATCCCTCTTGCTTCAAGCCACGCATCCCCTTGGTCTCATACGCATAAGGAATCGTTTCTTCATCACGATAGGTCATTGTCGAATAATGAAATTCATGACCCCGAAGTACTTCACCCTTTTTCAGCAAAAAGGAATCCCGAACGCTACTTGCTTCACGGTAGCCAAGCGCAGCGCGCTTCTTCTGCATCTGCACCTGTGCGGGGATAATGCCCGCCATATCGAAGGTGACACCCTCACGGTCGGTCAACGTTTCTCCAAGTACCATGTAACCACCACACTCGGCAAATAAAGGCATGTTGGATTGTGCTGCCTGTCGAAGCCCTTCCAAGAACCCTTGGTTACCGGCAATCTCTGCTGCAAATTCTTCAGGAAATCCTCCACCCAAATAGATGCCATCCACATCTGTTGGAATACCTTCACCAGCGAGCGGACTGAAGTATTGTAATCGTGCCCCGGCCGCTTCGAGCAATTCCAGATTATCGGGATAATAGAAATTAAATGCGGCATCGCGCGCAACGGCAATGACAGGCTGCATCACATATGATACATGTCGATTATTAACGTGGATCACTGAATTGGAATGTAGATCGTAATTCGAGCCAGATTCAGCATTAGCCGAATCAGCGTGGGCAGTAGTCGCAGGACTCAATTCTTCTGTATTCAAAGGCGGGGCGCTTGTCGCCAGATCCAGCAGAAGATCCAGATCGGTGCCTTCCATCAGCACATCGGCAGCCCGCTGAAATAATGGCTCCAGTTCACCGCGCTCAATGGCAGGTACCAGCCCCAGATGTCTCTCGGGGATGGACATGTCTTCATCCCGCTTCAGCCAGCCAACCACAGGAATGTCGCACATCTGCTCAATGGCTTTTTTCACAATGGTATAATGGCCCGCACTTCCACACCGGTTGACGATCACTCCGGCAATATGTAATTCAGGCTCCAACTGTTGAAAACCTAGTACAATCGCGGCCGCACTGCGAGCCATGCTGCGTACGTCCACAACCAGGATCACAGGAGTCTGGGTCACTAGAGCAATCTCTGCAGTTGAGCCTGTATTGCTGAGCGGATCTTTGCCATCGTAGAGGCCCATTACGCCTTCAATAATGGAAATATCGTGTCCCGCCGATGCCTTCTCGAACGTATCTCTCACATACTCAGGCGATGTCATCCATGCATCCAGATTAAGTGACGGTCTCCCCGTGACGGCGGTATGGTATGTCGGATCAATATAGTCCGGGCCGCATTTGAACCCCTGTACACTCAAGCCACGCTGAGCGAGTGCCCTCATTAGCCCCAAGGTTACTGTCGTTTTCCCTGCACCACTTCCGGTGCCTGCAATGATCAGTCGGGGTCTGGCATTACGATCTGCAATGGTCATCGTCATTTCCACCTTTTCTTCGAGATAAGAAAAGCTTCTAATCGAAGCACTATCAAGGATGTACATTCGTATTTTAGTTATAACGTATACATTCTATAACTAAACAAAACCGCATCATATAGCGATGCGGTTAAGCTTAATGCACACCCTTTATTCATGAAGCGACGCCAAAAGCTTTTTGTCGAACTGATCTAAAAGCAGGCCACTAATCTCTAATCTTGGCCGCACGCCCTGCTGCAAAGTAACGTCCAAGCTCAACGATGAGTGCTCCCATCTTCTCTTCCTCCGGAATAACCAGTGCCTCAATGCCTTCTTCACGCATGGAGTTTGCGGTAACTTTACCTACAGACGCAGGAATTACACCTTGTCTGAAGGCTGCAAGCAACGGCTCAAGCTTGTCCTGGGAGGCCGCATATTGCGTCAGAAATCTAACCTGCGGTCCACTTGTGAATGCAACAGCATCTACTTCGAACTTTAGAATCTCATTTAATAACTGTTCCAACTCTGCCTCTTCTGGCGGTACATGGCGGTATGGAAGCACTTGTCTGACGATTGCACCTTGTTCTTCCAACCATGCAACGAGTTTGGGAGCTGTCTCCCCATGAAGCTGCAACATAACCTTTTTCTCTGCGAGATCATGTGGAGCGAATTCTCGAATGAGACCGTCCGTGCTACCGTCATCATCTCGTACCAGCGGTGTTAACTTGCGCTTTTTGAGCGCATTAACCGTCTTGTATCCCCTTGCCGCAATTGAGGATTCCGATAACACATCCAACAATTGGCCTGCCACTTCCATATCCTCAGCCATTTCAAATAATGCATCCAATCCCATACCCGTAGTTAACACCGCCCAGTCTGGCGGGTCTGAGATCCAGGATACCAGCCCATCCCTGATACTCCGATCATCCAGGAATACGGTCCCCTGTGCCGGTCGCACAAGCGGGATTCCACCCATTTTTTCAACCAGTATGGACATTTCTTTCGATTTTCGTGGTCCTGTCAATGCTACACGCACACCTGCCAAATGTTGAGCCATTCATGTTCCCCCCGTTAGTTCAGCCGAATGTTCATCAGTCTGACTACAGTATACAGGGTACTTCTGTGGAGGGAAACTGTACTTTCCCTCTTTTTGCCCGTTCATCTATAAGGATTTTTGATGGGATGTATCAGGAAGGCTGGAGTTCTCCACCGTGAGAATCCTGCCTTCTTTTCTCTCCGTTCTTCTCCGAATCAGAGGATTCTTGTCCCTGCTCATGCTTCTCTTTCTTTGATTGGTCTCCCGATCTCTGTTGGGTAGATTCTTTTTTATCCTTTTTGCGAGGACGAAGGAACAGAAACAGCACGAGAGGGAACAGTACTTCAAAAACAATGGCGATCCATGTCCATTCCCGAGTAAAGCGATTGAGCTGAATGGCATTTCGGAAGAACCAGAATGCACAGACAAATCCGACGAGGGCAATCGGGCCTGTCAATACCTTTCCCGATACGTTCGGAATCATTCGCTTCAATCCCCAGCAGACAAAGTACAGGTCAAAAGCAATCTTCGTGATCATCGTAGGCAAAGTCGCTGCTGCCAGTGCCAAGTCAAATCGGTCCAGAAAGTCACTAATTTGCAGCTGTCTTGCAAGCTCGTAGGAAGGGTATACCAGTCTTGAAGCAATCGGAACGCCAATAGAAGTGATGGTTTCCACAACAATCAGCATCATGAGCAGTGCCGAGAGGATAATTCCCCCCAGGGCAGACTTAAAACGAAAATCACTACCCTTGATTACAAAGGGCAATGCAATCATCTCGCCATAAAATGAAAATATGTACCAACTCCCTTTACCTACGCCTGCAACATCGACATGAAAATACGGCATCAGGTTGTCCATGTCGACTTGTTGAATGAGCATGAAAGGTACAATTACCGAGTTCAACAGGAACAAAGTGACGTACAATTCCGTCATTCCAATCAAGGAGCCCAGTCCGCCCCGAACGATAAAAACGCCCATAATCATCAGTGACATTACAATGATAGAGATCGGTGTTGTCTCCAGCAATGTGATACTGATATAGTCACCTGTTAACCGAATATCTCTTGCAAACACAAAGAAAAAAAACATAATGTACAGAAACGCCATTAATCTTCCCAGTAAGGGGAATCTTCCGATGAGCGACTCGAACAGATCCTTCTCAGGAAATCGCCGCTGAACCCGGCTCAACATCCACATGGATGCAAGCATCACTACGACTACAGGTATATACGAGAGATAAGCATGTTGTTCCGCATAGTAGATAGCTTGCGCGTGTGGCTGAATTAACGTACCTGAAACACTGAGCAGCAGCACGAGCAGGATCATCTGACGGTGTGTCACTCTCTGATTCATGATATACCTCCTTTCCCTCTCGTGATCCCGCAAACTTAATGCGTCCTGTCCATAAACCTAGGGCAGTGGCAGTAAACGCTGGATAACGTGGCTTATCCATACCGACACAAATAAGGTTTTGCTTAGATTAGTGACATAGAACCAAATGCCTGTACCTACTGCTATCAAACTATAGGATAGCCAGCGATTAATGGCAGCTGCCTGTTTCAAATGTCTGAAATCCATCAAGATGACCACGATTGCCATGGCCAGGTAGGTAAATAAGAGTGGTTTAATCATGTACAACTTCCTCCTCTACAACGCCGATTGGTTTATTACTCACCCCAACGTTTTCAATAAGGACATGGGGGGTAACCGTCACCTCAACTTCAGGGTATATGTCATCCCAACGATCCTTCATCGTGTCCCACTTGGCCGGCAGATGTTGATGAATGGATCGACCAATTCCAAGGATGTCCGCATGGTATTTTCCCTGAACCAATCGGACACCTTCCTCGATATCCAATTTTATTTTCTCGTGAATGGCTTCATGTAACTTCAGAATCTCATTCTCACGCCGGTCACCATAATTGGATTCGTTATCTACGAGAACTCCCTTGGCATATAATTCAATATTCACGGTGACCTTGTCAGCCTTGATACTGGGATGTAGTGAAGCGTTGTTCTCGTTCAACTTGATGAACATATTTCCATCTCCGCCAGGAGCTTTAACCATAATCTCCGGCGCATTGGCCTCGCCCATAGCAAGAATGAGCGCATCGGCTGGAGCTTTGTCGATCATGCCAACCAGCTTATCTTTCTTGAAAATGGCCAACCCATCCAGCTTGATGTTTGTTTTGGCGTCCTTCCACCCTTTTGGAACATTGCTCACTTTCGAAGCGACCGGCAGGAATGGATCGACACCTTCACTCAGAATGGCATCTATAAACGTTTTAAGTGAACGTGGATTCCGCATATTGAGGAAGCACAGTTCCCGCACCATCTCGGATGGAAACTTCTCTATAGGTGCATCCGTATCCATGACCTCATATGCTGCACCTTTTGTGACCACTGGCAATGCAGAGAATCGGTTCAGCGGATACCGCGTAAACAGATCAAGCATGGAGGCCACGCCATCCCGGGCAAGCTCCTCACCAATAAGCATCGTACGGCGATGCGCATAATAGATTGTTCGTGAGAGTTCCTTTTGACCTTCAATAGACGTACCATGCAATGATTTGGCTGTATTGGATAACATGAACCAGGATTTATCCCCACTCGTGCCGCCTCCGCCTCCCTCACTACCGGAAGAACCGGATTGTCCCGGCAGAGCAATCTGAAGACTGGATCTGTAATTGTCCCCCTCCTTATCAACAGCAATACCAATCACAAAGGCAACATCATTAATCTCCTTACGATCCCAGCAACCTGAAATAAAAGTGGTACATAACAACAGTGCTATCACTGCCCGGTACTTATATATGAACTGCATGGGTTCACCACCCTTCCTCAGCTTCAGGGGAACCGTTGATCTTTTCGGTCATCCGTTTCTGATCCCGATGTACCGTAGAAGGACGATTAATCATTTTCCACCATGGCACACGAATGAGAATGTCTTTGGTATCTGTTTTACTGTACGGGCTAAGACCAGAGAGATATGGGACACCGAACGAAGTCATCTGTGTCAGATGGACCGAGATCAGGACCAAGCCGATGACGATGCCGTATAATCCAAGCATACCTGCCAGTAACATGATCGGAAATCGGAGCAGACGCACCGTAATCGCGAAGTTAAATCGCGGGATCGTGAAGGAAGCTATTCCTGTCATGGATACGATAATAACCATCGGTGCGGATACAATCCCCGCTTGAACTGCGGCCTGTCCGATCACGAGTGCACCGAGGATACTGACAGCCTGACCCACTGTCTTGGGTAACCTGACCCCCGCTTCCCGGAGAGCTTCGAACGATAGCTCCATGATGAGAGCTTCGACCAGTGCCGGAAAAGGAATAGCTTCCCGTGCCCCCGCGATACTCAGTATCAATGTGGTTGGCAGCATGTCCTGATGAAATGTCGTAATAGCGATGTATAGGGCTGGCAGAAATAACGCAATGGCTACGAACAAAAAGCGAATCCAGCGCAACAGATTACTGATAAAGAATCGCTCGTAATAATCCTCGCTGGCTTGCAGCATCTGCCACATCGTGACTGGAGCAATCAGCGCAAAGGGGGTTCCATCTACCATAATGGAAAAGCGTCCCTCCAACAGATTGCCTGCAACGGTATCCGGCCGCTCCGAGTAGTGCATCTGAGGAAAAGGGGAATACGGATGATCTTCAATCAATTCCTCGATATAACCCGTCTCCAGGATGCCATCAATATTGATTTTTTCCAGACGTTTCTTGACATCTTGAATCGTTTTTGGATCGGCAATACCTTCCAGGTAGGTCAATACAATATCTGTCTTGGTGTCTGTTCCAAGGGTCATACTCACCATCTTGAGCGCAGGTGTTTTCAGCTTGAACCGCAATAAGGCCGTATTCACACGGAGCGTTTCGGTAAATCCCTCCCGCGGTCCCCGAATGACGGATTCTGTCTGCGGTTCCTCCACACCACGTCTGACGCCACCTTTGACATTGAACATCCAGGCTTTGTTACTTCCATCGACCACCAGAAGGGCAGAGGATGCCAGCACCCCTTCTGTCGCAGCAGCCCAGGTATCCACTCGCTTCACCTGTGTTAGCTCAACGGTTGTATCATCCAGTGGGACATCAGGTTCATCTGTTCGCTGCTGCACCAGCCCTCGAATAATCGGACGCAGCATGTGTTCCTGGATATCAGCCGAATTAACAATGCCTTCAATATAGACCAGAAGTCCTTTCACTTCAGGCGTAATCATGACGTTGCGAAAAACCACATCCGAGCATTCGGAGAATATCTCCTTTACCGCCTTAATCTGAGTTTCATGTACTGCACTAATCGGCTGCCGAAGAAAAGGCGGGGACGGCAGTCCCAAAGGAATATGTTTTTTTTCTTCTGAAGCTCGTCCCGGTTGTCGGGACTTGTCTTTCCCAGATGTTTTGTCTGCCATATGCCGCCCCTCCGTTCTTGTTTTTATACAAGGTAGCTTGTGCCAGACAGCAGGGAATTATGTGGTCTTTTTTGCAAAATTACGATTAAATTCTCTGAGTTTTCAGACAGCAAAAAGGCCTCTGTATTTAACAGAGACCTCTGGGATGTTCCAAGTTCTATAGTTACTTATAGGTTAATCCGCAAAATAATCTTCAGGCACATAACGAATCTCCGACTTCGCATAGATGCTTAGCGTGTGACTCTCCCTGTCGTATACTACCCGTTCACCATCTACGTAGTACCAGTGTTTCAAAAGGGGCTGATCCTTGCGTTGGACGAATCGAAATACGTTCAGTTCCTGTCTAAGCTCCATAATCTGTTCCACAATCTGCTCGTCCAGACCCGTAACGGTAAATATGAAACCTGTACCCTCCTGTTGGAACCGATAGGACAGCGAATCTGTTTTGCTATTAGCTAATCCTCGCCCGGTCACCGCATGTTTGACCATAAACCATTCCTGTTGCGCCATACGTGTATATCCTCCTTCATCTTGGAGTTCATTTCATCAGCCATCTACGGCAAATCAATAATCATATAGAACGTATCTTCGTTTCCTTGCAGTTCGATTGAATCTTGCTGTTCCACACGAGCCGTGTCGCCTTCGTTCAACAGGTACTCTCCATCCAATCCCAGCTTGCCTTCGATGGAGAAAATGTACATTCGGCGGCCTGCATCCTGATTAAAGGTTAACGTTTCGTCTTTGGCTAATCGGCCAAGGTAGATCGTCATATCCTGATGAATGGTCGCAACTCTTGGTCCCCCATCTGGGGTTACAATCGGCACGAGTGCTCCTGCCAATGCCGCTGGATCAAATGATGTCGTCTCATAGGAGGGCTCCAACCCTTTTGTCTGTGGCATGAACCAGAGCTGAAGCAAACGTACTTCTTCGGTATCGGATGCATTATGTTCGGTATGAATCATGCCACTGCCTGCTGACATCCGCTGGATACCGCCAAAACCTGTAACGGCTACATTCCCAAGGTTATCTTCATGTCGCAACTTGCCGTTCAGTACGATCGATACAATCTCCATATCACTATGCGGGTGAGCCCCAAAACCGCGACCAGGCGCGATCACATCGTCGTTCGCTACCCGCATCGGTCCAAACGCCGTATTCTCCGGGTCTTGGTATTCTCCGAAAGAAAAGCTGTGACTACCACGGAGCCAGCCTCGATCGAAGCTGGAGCGGGCATCGGATGGAATGACGTTAATCATAAAATGCATCCTCCTTATTTTTTCTTAGTTGCATACTTATTCTCATTGTAACAAACCTCAGGCATGTCGTCCAAACGAAAAAAGTTCTCTACTGATCAGCCCGGTTCGCAAATCAATTCCCGAACCGGCCTGGCCAATAAAGAACCTCGTTACAGGACTCATCCTGCACTTCATTATTTTTAGCAATCGTTAGTCAATTCAAGCACTCACATTCTGGCGAGCATTCCCCTGTCTGGAGAACAGATAATCCACGGCCAGGAGGCGGCTTCCTGTGAAGAGCAGTGTCAGGGAACCCGCAAGCAGCAGGTAATCTAACTCGGTACCACTCAGGAACGGCTCACCCACTTTGGCTGTAAACAGAACGCCAACCATCACGATGGCAAACAGGGCAGCAAACACACGTGTTCCCAGACCCAGAATCATCGCTGCACCACCTACCAACTCAATGATGGCTACAACGGATGCAAGAAATCCGGGAATACCAATACTTTCGAAAAAACCTACCGTACCGCTGATTCCACCTTCGAATTTACTCCAGCCGTGCAATACAAAGATCAAACCGATCATAATCCTTGAGAAAAGTAATCCAATCTCTACACTTTTATTATTCATGTTCATCTTCCTTCCTCATTATATTCGACTTCACATTTAGCCCAATTAATCTATCCGATGGACCAAACAAACAAGATAGACAGCAATAGAAAAACAGTAGCCGACATCAGAACAGCATAACGTGGCAACCTCAGCGTCACGTCCTGATCCGGGTCCAGCAGACGTGAAATGCGGACATTCACCGACGTATCCGCAAATGAGGATTGAACGGTCAGTTCTTTGGCCCCCCAAGGTTCAGGACAAGCACGGAGCAGCTTGAGCAAAGCACTGCCAATGCCTGCCACATTGCCTGTACGCTCTATGGCCTCATTGTCTGCCAGAATTTCTCTAACAATATTGTAATGTTTCGAAGTATGCTTCAATACAGGAATATACGGCATCATGATTGCAAATACCGATAACAGTGTTGTCTTCAGTGGGTCACGGTGCCACAGATGATGAACTTCGTGGTACACAACTGCAGTCTCCTCTTCTGCATCCAGCATCGTCAGAAGTCCCGTGGAAAGTACGATACAAGGTCTCCATAAACCAATTGTAAATGCAACCGGAGAATGCTTGTCCACCACAATGAATCCCGGCTGTCCGAGATGGTGATACTTGGACTCCAGTTCACGAGACAATGCACGCACTTCCATGGAGCGAAGTTTACGTACGGCTGCTCTGGTTTTCATCATACGCACCATTAACAACCAACCTGTTCCCGCAAATGTCAGCAATACCAGTGCCAGCAGGAAATGTCCCACGGATAACCATCCCAGTCGACTCATCCAATGATTGCAGAGCCAGAGCAGGTTAAACGGGATATCCCAGCCAAAAATTTTGTACATCGCGTACATGAACATCTGCATGAACACGAGTAGCGGAATGCCAAACCCGACGGTAAACAAAAGTTTCGAGCGGGTCTTCCACATCTTAATCGCTATCCTTTTTCCATTGTTTGATCTTCTGTTCCAAGCGTTCAATCAGACCCGCATCTGCTTCGTCCAGCGCATCCAGCATATGATTCAATGCCAAAGCTCCGAATTCATCCACCAACTCATGTGACAGTTCCTTGGATTGGTCGTTCATAAACTCCTCCTTGCTCTGTACCGGTTGGTACAAAGATGTTCTGCCCTTTTGTGACTTTCCGAGAAGTCCCTTGTCTACGAGCCGGTTCATCACGGTCATGACTGTATTAAAATTGACGTCTTTGTCTTGTTCAAGTGCGGTCTGCACTTCACGGATGCTGCTGCCAGGACGAGCCCATAAAATGTCCATGATCTTGGCCTCCAGCGGACCAAAAAATCGGTTGAGCCCACGCTCACCCACTTTGAAATTGTGTATTCTCATTTTCTGACACCCCTCACACTACCCATTGTAGTGCCATCAAATGAGAAGTCAACCTCTATGTCAGCTATTTTATGTAAATGATTTGTAAATTTGTTTTCCATTTCAGTAAAAAAGGCCAAAGACCGGGAGTTCCGCACGTTCGCGGTTCTGCCCGGTCTTCAACGAATATTAGTCCGTATGATGTTGTAGAACATGGTCAGAATGTGCTTTATTTTCCATCCTGTGACGGCATATGTGCAGAAATATCCACGCCGAGTCCATGAGCCAAACGTCCGCCAAGCTGCCCATCCGCCCGGAAGAAGTGGCACAGGGCACGCATTTGAATATCAACAGATACCCCCTTAAGGTCATTGATCAGATTATCAAGCAAATGCTGCTGCTCTACAGGAGTAAATGAACGGAAAAGCTCCCCTGACTGCGTATAATCATCCGTCTTCTCGATTTTCTCGCGTGTAACATGCCCTTGCAACGGAACCTGACTGTCCCGGTATGCCGGATCTTCTTGCGGGCTGTTTCCTGAACTGTTGGGTTCATAGTTCACCGGAGATGGGTCCTGATTCACATTCATGAGTCCATCACGCTGATGATTACGAACGGGTGCGTACGGGCAATTCACCGGAATTTGCAAATAGTTCGGTCCAAGCCGGTGACGCTGTGTATCTGGATAGGAGAATAGGCGTCCTTGCAGCAATTTGTCTTCGGAAGGCTCAATTCCGGGTACAAGCGCACTAGGAGAAAAGGCCGCCTGTTCCACTTCAGCAAAGAAGTTTTGTGGATTCCGATTCAGGGTCATGGTCCCTACCGTATGGAACGGCAATACATCTTCAGGCCAAGTTTTGGTTGGGTCGAGTGGATCAAAAGCAAAATCATCCATTTGCTCCGGCTTCAAGAGCTGTACCTGAAGCTTCCACTGCGGGTACTGCCCGTTCTTGATATGTTCATGCAGGTCCCGGGTAGCATGATTAAAGTCTTGCCCCTGTACCTCGGCAGCTTCCTGACGAGAGAAGCCTCGCACGCCTTGTGCAGACTCCCATTTGTATTTCACATAGTGGACCTGTCCCTGTGCATTAATCCATTTGAAAGCATGTACGCTGAAACCATCCATCTCCCGATAACTTGCTGGTGTGCCCAGATCAGAGAACAACCAGGTCATCATATGTGTTGATTCCGGTGAGAGGGTCATAAAGTCCCAATATCGGGCAGGTTCCTGAATGTTTGTATCCGGAGCCGGCTTCAAGGAATGCACCATATCAGGGAACTTCATCGCATCACGAATGAAGAAAACGGGCAGATGATTACCGACAATATCATAGTTGCCTTCCCGTGTGTAAAATTTGACGGAAAATCCACGTGGATCTCGTGCAGTCTCTGGTGATCCCGTACCATGAATAACGGTTGAAAAACGAACCAGCACATCCGTCTCCGTACCTGGATCTTGTAGGAAGTCAGCTGTTGTATACTCCTTCATACTTTGCTCTAGCGTGAATACGCCATGAGCACCTGCTCCTCTTGCATGAACCACCCGTTCTGGAATACGTTCACGGTCAAAGTGGGCTATTTTCTCAATGAGATGGTAGTCTTCAAGCAATGTCGGCCCTCTTCTGCCTGCTGTGCGGGAATTCTGGTTGTCACCTACAGGTGCTCCCTGATTTGTTGTCATACGTTCTGTCATCATGTCGTCCTCCTCTAATGGGTCTCACGGCTGTTATATATCTACTATTAAAATCATATTCGGCTTCGGTTTAAATATACATTTAGACTTGATCTAACTGTTAAATTGATTCTAACATGTCCCACTCTACTCTTGCATGAGGTTCACATGAGATTAAGATGAGGTTCTTCAACATTCATGAATGAACTATGAACATGTTTTAAGGGAATGATTCTGATCTGCCTCTCTATTAGGTAGTACCCGAAAAAGCATGAAGTGAAAGATAAAATTTGGGCAAAAAAAAGCGGACTAATCCGCCAGGCGGTAGCCCACTCCTCTTACTGTTACAATATATTGCGGCGAAGACGCATTATCGCCCAATTTTTTGCGCAAGCTTTTGATATGAACATCGACCACATTACTTCCACCCGTAAAGTCCGTCTCCCAGATATCGCTGAGCATTTCCTCACGGGAAATGACTGCACCTTTGGCATCAATCAGCTTGAGTAACAGATCATATTCGGTCTTGGTTAGATGAATCCGGTTATTATCGCGCTGTACACTCATCCGTTCACGATCGAGCCACAGATCTTTAAATCCGATACGGTGCCCTTCCTCAGGCAAAAAACCACGGTTGGGCAGAGCAGGGCTGTTGCCAATCATGCGCTGCACTCGGTAAAGTGCTTCCTGCGGGCGTGCAGGCCACACCAGCAATTCCTCCTGAAGCATCGGTCCACTTGCACTGCCAATCATCTTCTCACCAACCAGATACAAACAAGGGGTTGTATGCTCAGCCTCACGATTCAATCGGCTGCTAATGCCGGCAAATGCATCGATAGTTCCAGCAACAGACAGATCATAGATCAACAGATCAAAGACAAGACGCTCATGCAGGTCCGGTTCCCAACGATGGAAGACCAGTACATCAAAGCAACTATCCGTTAAGGCCTTTACCAGTTCATGAACCTGCCCCGGCATCGGGCTGATCAGAATAACACGCCGTGTAACCGGACAATTGTCCACAAGGGGTGTTGAGTCAGACAAGGCTGGTTTAACCCTTAGGGGTAAACGGCGGCCAGGCAGTTTTATTTTTACTTGATCCGTTTGTTTCTGCATTCCCCGCAGACACCTCCAAAGACCACATGAGCATGATCGATTGCATATCCGGTTTCTTCAGCTACCTGTTTCATCCATTGTGGAGGAACCTCTGTCATCACCTCGTCCACTTTGCCGCACACTTCACACATAATATGCTGATGATCATCCATACGGGCATCGTACCGGCTTGCTGTCTCTCCGAGTTTAAGTTCCCGTATCAATTCTTTGTCCGTCAGATAACGAAGAGAATTATACACCGTACCATAGGCCAGATTATATCCTTGTTCCACGAGTCGATTCATGACATCAGCAGCTGTCGGATGATCCTCTGAATGGCGCACCACATCATATACTGCTTGTCGTTGTATCGTCAGATTTAAAGTTCTCACAACCATTTCTCCTTTATTATTGATCCATTTTATATGAAATCAGACACTGATCTTCTACTTATGATGGTCTTCCCAAAAAGAAGGAATATATTTTGATTTAGATTAAGTATAAATCTTATTGCATATTGAAGTCAATATCACTCTAACATCCTGTATATGCAAATAAAACATCTTTCCCAGCAATCCCCTCATAAATTTGGGATATTATGGTTCGCTACAGCACCACTTTTCAGATAAAATATAGGGATGTGCGTAAAAAGGGGGAATGTCGGTTGTTTAGCACTTTTTTCATTAATATCTGTGTCATGATTACGTTTATGTATGTATCCGGGATCATCGCAAAGTTCTATAGTATCCGATTGCCTTTTCCCTCGTTACGTGTTCAGTTGATCGGCGGCTTATTATTCGGTATATATGGCACAGTACTCATGAACTATTCATTCCCTCTGAACGAAACTACAATTGTAGATCTACGGCATCTGGCCATCGTTACCGCAGCGGTATATATGGGAGGATTGGCTTCGGTCATTACGGGACTCATGATCTCGGTCATTCGTATTCTGATGTTCGGCTTATCATCCTCTGCCATAGATGCAGGTTTTGTCATGACTCTGATCGGACTGTCCGGTGTATACTTCGCCTATGCTCCTTGGTCCAGACTGACCAAAATAATTACAATGAATCTGCTTGGCATGACATTAATCTTTATCATCCTTATGTTGAATACAGACAGCATGAATTCATTAATGAAGATATATCCGTTACAAATGACCATTTCTTTTGCCGGTGGAATATTTATCTATTTCATTGCAGAATTCATTAATAAATCTAATGAAATGTTATTTCTATTGGAAAAAAGAGCTTCTACCGATCATCTTACCAACCTGAGCAATCGACGACAGTTCGAAAAATCACTTCAACTGGAACTTCAGCGTGCGCGGGATTACCAACAGAAGCTTTCCTTGCTTGCCATTGATATTGACCGATTCAAAAAGGTAAATGACACCTATGGTCATTCCGCTGGCGATGCGGTCCTGAAGCAACTTGGACGACTGCTTGTTGAGCATGCACGTTCTGCTGATATCGTGTCACGAAACGGTGGGGAAGAATTCGCCATTCTCTTGCTCGACTGTGGACACCGTCAGGCCGTGGCTACCGCCGAATCTATACGACAGGCTGTAGAGAAATACCATTTTGCTCTGCCTGACGGGCACACGACACGTCTAACCATCTCCATTGGTGTAGCCGTGTACCCCGATCATTGTGATGATCATGACGATGACGATTTCTTCGAACAGGCCGATCGTGCTTTATATGAAGCCAAGAATACAGGGCGTAACCGTGTGTGCGCCTTAACTTTTCGCTCCTTGCCTCTTACACTTTAAAGTAAGATCTAACCTTTCAACGTTCTCCAAAAAGAGGGATGTCTCGTTCGCCCATTCAGGCGCACAGGACATCCCTTTCTTTATAGATCATTGCATATCATCTCAGCTTGTGTAATGACAGGAGATCAAGCAAGGATGCTCTCAATCTCCTCCACAATGGCAGCATCCAGCTTCACGCCAGATGCAGCCGCGTTCTCTTTTACCTGCTCGGGACGACTCGCCCCTACAAGTGCACTGGATACATTGTTTTGGCGCAGAATCCAGGCAAGGGCCAGTTGCCCAACCTTCAGATCCAGCTTGTCCGCCACTTCAATCAGTTGACGAACTTTCCCGATACGATCCGCATTGATCTTTCCTTCGTCCCATCCTAGCTTGGCAGCACGGCTATTCTCTGGGATATCGGAAACGGACGTATATTTCCCGGTCAATAGACCTTGAGCAAGCGGGGAATATACGACTTGTCCGATGCCTTTACGCTCACCGAGCGGGATAATTTCATTTTCGATATAACGGTCAAACATGTTGTACACCGGCTGATTAACCACGATACGATCCAGAAGCAGACGATCTGCTGTACCCAACGCAGCTTCCATCTGAGCCGCTGTCCACTGGCTGACGCCTACATATAACACTTTGCCTTGGCGTACCAGATCATCGAGCGCGCGGAGTGTTTCTTCAATTGGTGTTTCGGTATGATAACGATGGCAGTAATAGATATCCACATATTCAACGCCCAGGCGCTTCAAGCTGGCTTCACATTGCTCCTTGATATGTTTGCGAGACAGCCCTTGGTCATTCGGACCATCACCCATTTTGCCAAATACTTTGGTTGCAAGTACATAAGAGTCACGGGAATATGCTTTGAGCGTCTGCCCCAGCAGTTCTTCTGCTGCACCCCGTTCGTATACATTGGCAGTATCAAAAAAGTTAATGCCTTCATCAAATGCAGTTTCAATTGATTTCACCGCATTCTCACGTTCCACATACCCTCCGTACGTCAGCCAGCTTCCCAGGCTGATCTCGCTGACTTTCAGTCCGCTTCCACCTAATCTGCGATAATCCAATGTACATCCTCCTCTGTTGGTTATAAAGATGAAGTTCACATTCTATTGTAACGTAACCAGCTCGGAATAAAAGGGCTTTGGCTCAGAAAATGGAAAATGAAAAGAAGCGCACCTATAACAGGTGCGCCGAATAAAGATTTGTTCTCTGATCATGATTTAAGGCAAAGTAATGCTCAATGCATTCAACAGATCAGCCTGTCTGACCGGCTTGGTTAGAACAGCATCAAAGGCTTCTGCTTCATGCAATTCAATGTGCATACCATAAGGAACAAGAACAATGACGGGCAGATTCTCCAGTCGCTGTTTCAGTTCATGTACAAAATCAACCGCGCCACCTTCCATTAATCCCATATCCACAACGGCTACATCCGGCATGAATCCTTCCTTGATCCAATCATGCGCTAATGTCAAACCCGAGGTCATGTGTACATCCATCTCCCACCTACGCATCAGGGAAGAGACACCTTGCAAAATATCAGGGTCCTTGGCAAGCAACACCTTTTTCCCTTTTAACCGTTGCTGAACACTTGCGAGTTGAGGTAACTCCCAGTATCTGCGCAATGGAAGGGAGATGTTGAATTCCGTCTCATTTTCCTTCACACTACTCACCTGAATACGGCCATGCATGAGAATGGCAAGATTCTGGCTTACAGCTAAACCTAGATTGCTTCCAATCAGTTTTTGGATATTCAAATTTTCATCTTGGCTGTTAAAGGTTGGGGTCTTCTTGTCCGATAACATCTGACCCGTGTACTTCACCTTGAGCTGAAGTGTACCGGTCTCCTCCAATTCTTCTCCGTTCACCACTGCTGTGATCAGAACGGAACCTTCACGCGTTGAATCGAGAGCATACTGAATGACGTGTGCAAGCAACTGTCCAATCTTGACTTCATCCCCAACGAACACTTGAGATACATTCAGTTCAAGATTTAATCCCAGCTCAATGTTCTTGCCCGTCGCAATCCCGGCATAGAGATACACGGTATTCTCAATGGTGCCTACCAGATCAAACGGATCATCATGTATAACCGTTTTACCTGCTTCATTAATGTTGAAATTCATCATATTATTCAGCAAGGAAAGCAGAATATTGCCGCTTGTCTCAATCATGTTCACATATTCGGACTGCTCCTCAGGCATATCCGGTGTGCGCATCAGATCTGTCAGTCCCAAAATACCGTTCAAAGGATTGCGAATCTCGTGACTCATTAGCTTCAACATCTGTGTTTTGGTCATAGCCTCAGATTCGGCACGTTCTTTCTCTGCCTGGAGCTGTTCTTGCATTTGTTCCGAATCACTCAATTTCCGCTCCTGAACATGCAACGTGCTTTCCAGATCAACAACATAACCCAGGAATACAGCCATCGCCTTCAGTGTCTTCATATCGGTTTCGCTGATTACATAACCAGGATCATCCATCAGACAGATGGTACCAAATGTTTCGCCCGATCTTCTCATAATAGGCACGCCCACGAAGAAGCGATTGCCAAGTCCGCTCGTAACGCCCATGGATCGTGTCATCGGATGTTCACATGTATCCGGGATCGTAAGCACGTTACCGTTGTCTCTTAATACCAGGCTGCAATATGAATCCGTAAATGGAAGTGCACTGCCTTTAACAACTAACTCTTCCGTACGATTAAAGGCCTCCAAAATGACATTGGTCACCCCGTCATTCGTGGCAACAAAGATGGTATTGACCTTCAATATACCACTTAATACGTCTACGATGTGGGCCGCAGCTTCCTTTATATCTTCATAGAAGCCTCTTGTAATGCCTTCTGCCGTCCCCATGATTCACCCCTCTTATCTTAGCTGCACTTTCAAATCTGTATTTCAGAATGTTTAATCACGTACAGGGGTCATCAAAAATCCGAATAGCTGTCACAATCTATACTTATATGATTAACACCGTAGAAGTATAAGAGAATCATACTCCCTGCCTATTGCCCATTTGTGGACAAAAGCAGGTCTTAAACGGATGGTTTAACGACCGCGAATTCATTGCAACTCGCCTTTTCAGCTTGATTAAAGTCCATCTTGTCCGACTTTGGATATTATACTTGCAGAATAACTAGAAATTATACGCTTCCGCTCAGACTTTGGGAACCTTTATCCGCAGCAATTAAAGGAAAGTCCACTTTGTTCAGTAAGCTGTGTGATCATGATCACACCCAAAAAACCACATATAGTTTATAAATGGATAAGACGAATCTACATATAGTATTTAACGTGAATTGAATGATAACCAAAATCATTTTAGGAGGAACCTTACATGAACATGCTTGAGTATGCCACCCCACCGGCATCCGATCTATTATCCGACCTGGGAAGACGAATTATTGGCGCAGAAGACGCCGATACGCTGAGGGAAAATGCAAATCTGAACGGGGATTCCTTCAGTGGTAAGATGAGCAGGCTCGGTTCGGAGACCGCCAAGTGGCATGCTCTGCGTCATGTGTTGCCGGAAGAGCTTGCCCAAGCTGTAGAGAATGGGGATCTGTATGTACACGATCTGGATCAGTATGCACTTGGAACGACCAACTGTATCTTTATCCCGTTTGACCGTCTCCTTGCTGCGGGTTTCAACACAGGTAACGGATCGGTTCGCACACCTCAGACGATCATGTCTGCCATGGCTCTGGTTGCGATCATCTTCCAATCCCAGCAGAACAGTCAATATGGCGGTGTATCGGCCAATAAAATTGACTGGGATCTGGCCCCTTATGTACAGCGATCGTTCCGCAAACACTACCGCAAAGGGCAACGGCTCTTTGGTGAAAATGTTCTGATCGGGGATGAACAGCTTCATCTGGATAGCATCGAAGCGAAGAATCAATGTCCGCGGGCATATGCCTTCGCCTATGAAGAGACTGAATTGGAGACAGGACAAGCTGCTGAATCACTGATTCATAACCTGAATACGATGAGCAGCCGGGCGGGTGGTCAGATTCCATTTACTTCACTGAACTATGGATTATGTACTTCTGCGGAAGGACGGTTGGTATCACGCTCGTTGCTGGAAGCAACCATTCGAGGCCTGGGCAACGGGGAGACTCCCGTGTTCCCTCAACATATTTTCCAATGTAAACAGGGGATCAATCAGGCTCAAGGAGAGCCGAACTATGATCTGTTCCGGCTCGCAGTCACCTGTTCATCCCGGCGGATGTATCCTAACTTTGTCAATGTGGATGCCTCTTTCAATCTGCCTTTTTATCATCCGGAAGATCCGGATACGATCATCGCAACCATGGGATGCCGCACACGTACACTGGCTGACCGGTTTGGTCGCAATCGTCAAAGTGGTAAAGGTAATCTGTCCTTCAACACCATTAACCTCGTGAAGCTCGGCATACGGTTTGGCATCTGCCAAGGTGCAAGAGCTGTCGCTGACCGAACCGGATTCTATACTGCTTTGGAGTCAGTTATGCATAATGCTGCTTCCGGCCTGCTGCACCGCTACCGAATTCAGACAGCACAGCCTGCCAAGGCATCGGACTTCATGATGCGGGAGGGTGTATGGGAAGGTGGAGAACAGCTTGGCCCGAACGAGCCGGTTGCCGAGCTGTTAAAGCATGGAACATTATCTCTTGGTTTTATCGGTCTCGCGGAATGTATGACAGCTCTCTATGGGCGCCATCATGGGCAGGACCCTCATGTACATCGCGAAGCGCTCAACATTATTCGGACCATGAGAGAGTTCTGTGACCGGATGAGCGAGCAGCATAACTTGAATATCACACTGTTTGCCACACCTGCTGAAGGGTTGTCCGGCAAATTCACGAAGATCGACAGAGAGCGTTATGGCATTATTCCCGGAGTGAATGATCGGGAGTATTATACGAATTCATTCCATATCCCGGTCTACCACACGCTTCCAGCATATCGGAAGATTGAACTGGAGGCCCCATTCCACACTTTATGTAACGCGGGTGCGATCTCCTATGTGGAGCTTGACGGAAACGTTCGGGCCAACACCGCAGCTTTCCTGCGAATTGTACAGTATGCACTTGCGCAGGATATCGGTTATTTCTCCATTAATCATCCAATTGATCGCTGCCCTGCATGTGGTTATGAAGGCGTCATTGGGGATGTATGCCCAAACTGTGGAGCCCACGAGAACCATGTACACTTCCAGCGGTTACGCCGCGTAACTGGCTATCTGACCGGAGATTACAAAGTACGCTTCAATGCTGCAAAGCAGGCCGAAGTGCGGGATCGGGTGAAACACCGGTGAATCTATATGGTTACATCCCGGAATCGGTAAATGAAGGGACCGGCCTGCGTGCCGTGTTGTTCATCAGCGGATGTCTTCACGCCTGTCCGGGCTGCTTCAGTCCGGATTCATGGAGCTTTCGAGCGGGTGAGCCCTTTACAGAGGAGCGGCAACAGCAGATTCTGCATGAAGTGACGACCCATCCGTTACTGGATGGCGTTACGTTGTGTGGTGGTGATCCCTTTTTCTCGGCAGCAGAATGTACGTCTTGGGTTCAGCAGCTCCGCGCTGCACGTCCTGATCTGACGGTATGGGCCTACACGGGATTCGAATATGAAGAACTGATTACCGACCCTGCAAGAGCGGAGCTTGCCCGGTTGTGCGATGTGATTATTGACGGTCGATACGTTGAAGCGGAGCGTGATGTTTCCCTTCCCTTTCGCGGCAGCCGGAATCAGCGTTTGATTGATGTCCGTGCAACACTAGCCACTCGAACCATCGTTACAATGCAGCTCAGTATGCTGTAAACATTGGTTTTATTCCCCTCACCAACTAACAAGGCACGGGTCCCCAGCGGACTCGTGTCTTGTTGGCGTATAGCGGTCTTCTTTAAGAAATAGGTTTTATCCATTCTCTCTATTTTCTTCTCTATTGCATGACGATATATAATATAGATAGTTATTAAGTTAGCATTTAAAATTTAACCGTTTACATAAGGTAACCAGGGAGGAATCATCTTTTATATGGATATTGTTCAAGCATTAATTACATGTATGCCTTTCTTTCGAGATACGATTCGTCAGGATGTAACCCTCTCCGTGATTGATCATGAGAAATTCCTATATTTCTCAGCAGGGGAATCGTTAAAACAACTGAATTATCAACCCGGCGACCCTCTATTGGATGGAAATCGAAATTTTGCTGATCTCAACGGCGGTACAGTCAAACGATTCGATCACTACCCTAAAGATTTATTCGGTGTTCCTTTTGACGTGGCTTTTATCCCCATTAAAAATGAAAAAGGTGAAGTCATCGCCCTGTTTAATCTGCTCTACAGTATGGATGACCAAGACCAGTTGCAACAGCTCATGGATGCTACCGAAAATCTGACTAACCAGTTAATTGACAGTGTACAGCATGTAGCTGCACACTCCGAGGAACTCAGTGCCACAACCGAAGAGATCCGGAACAATTCCAAACAAGCCGTACAGAAATCAGGCAATGTCACTCAGGTCGCCAGTTTCATTCGCGAAATCTCCGAACAAACCAATCTGCTTGGCTTGAATGCAGCTATAGAAGCTGCCCGTGTAGGGGAAGCTGGTGCAGGTTTTGGCGTTGTTGCCAAAGAAATTCGCAAACTGTCTGTCGATACCAAAGAAGCAACGGCCCGTATTGAAGATTCTCTTCTCTCGGTTCGGCAATCCATTCAAGGCATGGAGAATGAACTGGGTGAGATCACTGCAAGCTCCCAAGAGCAGGCTGAACTCGTAAACAATTTCATGAGCACAATTGAGCAACTGAATAAAACCAACAAACAATTGAAGCAATTTGTGCAAAAAATGATTACGTTTGACGGAAAATAAAAATACGTTTAATGGACAATACAAGCAGGGTTCATATCATAGGAATTTGCATAATTCGAATCCTACCGCTCAGGGGATTTATGCAAAATGGTCATTAAACAACAAACTAAGCCTCCGAATACATTCGGAGGCTTTTTCATGAGTTATTTGACTTAACGAATCTCGAAGTGACTGATGCGCACACCCGAAGACAACACAATGTATACATCCTGCGCACCTGATGCACCTGTGAGTTCCGCCTTCACGGTAGACCACTGCTGGGCTTCACCTTGTGCCAGTTCCACACGTCCTGCGAGCGTACCGTCTGGTGAACCGAGTCGAACTTCCAACACAGCGCCTGCTTTTTCCGCGGATACACGAGCTTCAATTGCTGCTGCCCCACTACCCAGATCGGCATCCTTAAAGGCAATCCATCCTTGCTCACCAACTACACGGACAGCACTTCCGCCCTCTTTGCTTTCATCCAGATCAACACCCAGGTAAGCATCATAATTCTCGGCACGAGTAGCCACACCCAGATTACGGGCAGGGATCGTCTCTCCTTCTACCGTCAGGTCTGCAACCAGCTGAACATCGGAGGATGACTTGGCAACCATAATAGAGTAAGTTCCACTTTCCACGACATACCGATCACGAGTTACATCCCAGATTGCCAGTTCCTGAACAGGCAAAGTAAAGCCGACCTTCGCTGTAGCTCCCGCTTCGATATGAAGACGACGGAATCCTTTTAACGTTTTGAGTGGACGTTTCACCCGGGATTTACCTGCACGAATATACAACTGTACAACCTCGTCACTGGCGATTGCACCGGTATTAGTCACATCTACAGTTACCGTAACGTTGCCCTCTGTACCCACTTGAGTTGGGCTAAGTTCCAAATTGCTGTATTTAAACGTCGCATACGTCAGACCATGTCCAAACGGATACAGTACATTTCCTTCAAAATATTGATACGTACGACCGGATTGAATAATATCGTAATCTTTGATGTCGGTCAGTTGATCTGCCGATTGTACCCATGTCATATTCAGACGGCCTGCTGGTGCATAGTCGCCATACAAGACGTCAGCTACTGCGTTACCCAGTTCCTGTCCTGCGTGTGAAGTATACAATACCGCCGGGATGTTCTCCTGAACCCAGTTGGATGTGAACGGATAACTACCCACGATGACAACTACCGTGTTCGGGTTCGCGGCATAGACCGCCTCAACCAGACGTTGCTGGGATTCGGCGAGATCCAGACTTGGACGGTCAATCTCTTCTTTACCATTTACAAGCGGATTATTACCAACAAAGACAATCGCCGTTTCCGCAGCCTTAGCCGCTGCTACCGCTTCTTCAAGTCCGTTCACAATCACATCCTGCTTGAACGTCTCTGTGGCACCAAAGGTTTTCAGTTCTTCGGACACTACGAATGCATCGTTTCCACCATTAGGTGCAGTCACCGTTTTGCCATTCCAAGTAGTCAGACCTACACTGCCATCCTCTTGTGGCAACAGGTGGAATACTTCCTTCACGAACCAGCCGTATACTTCATCAGCGGAAGCCGTTACGGTCTCTTCATCTGTGGTCAGATATTTGCCGTTGCTTTCGGCCTGCAAGGTATAACTTCCGAAGCCCCAGTCGGACACCATAAACGTCTCCGCTTCTCCCGAAGCAATCACAGGTGATTTTTCACCTTCTGCCAGTCCAATTTTCTTCCCACTGGCTACGGAAGTTAACGTAATACGGTCATTGCCATCCTTAAACGATACTTTATCGTTGCCTACTTTGCCACGGATCGCCTCAAGCGGGGATACGTTATACGGCATGGTGCCTGCATACCAGTCACGATAGACCGTTCCACCCAACTGACCAATCACAGCCACTTTACCAGCTCTTGTTTTGTCCAGCGGGAGCGTGCCTTTGTCGTTTTTGAGCAATACCACTTGTTCTCTTGCAGCTCTGAGCGACAGTTCTTTTGCTTTCTCTGTCATCATGGACTCTTCACCAATAGAAGCGTACGGGTTGCCTTCTTCCGGATCGAACTCGCCCAGACGGAAACGCACACGGAACGTATTGAACAACGCCTTATCGATGTCATCCATCGTGAGTGTACCTTGTTCCAATCCTTCACGCAGTGCCTGTTTGGACAGCTCAGCATCATCGGTGATGCTATCAATTCCAGCTTTAACAGACTCTACCGTACCTGGTGTGTGGGAATCATAGTATTTATGATCATTCTTGATGCCCATTACATCGCCTGCATCACTGACAATGAAACCATCCATGCCCCATTCGCCTTTGACAATCTCGTTCACAAAAGGATGCAACAACGCTGGCGTACCATTAATGGAGTTGTACGCCGTCATCATGGACTGTGCGCCGCCTTCCTTAAATGGCTTCTCAAACGCCTTCAGATAATATTCACGCATGTTACGTGGATCAATGCTGGACGAACCACTTCCGCGATCCACTTCGTTATTATTGGCGAGGAAATGCTTCAAGGTAGCGACCGCTTTGTAATACTTCGGATGGTCGCCCTGAATTCCTTTCACCAATGCTGTTGTCAGCTCGGCTGTCAGTTCCGGATCTTCACCATACGCCTCTTCATTCCGTCCCCAGCGCGGGTCACGTTCCATATCCACTGTAGGTGCCCACAGCGTAAGACCGTTCACTGCCGGATTTCGTTTATAAAATACACGCGCCTCGTCTCCGAGCACGGAGCCAATCTCTTTCATCAGATCCGCATCCCATGTGCATGCAAGCCCCACCGGTTGTGGGAAGGATGTTGCTTCTCCAAGCCAGGCCAGGCCGTGTGCCGCTTCTGTTCCATGTTTGTATGCAGGCACACCCAGGCGTTCTACTGCCGGCTGATATTGCAGCATGGATTCAATTTTTTCATCTTCCGTCAAGCGGGATACAAGGTCCTTCACCCGGGTGTCTAACTCTAGTGCTGTATCTTGAAACGGATATTTCGTTTGGTTGGTCGTCATATAGAATCTCCTTTGGTTATCGGTAGTTAATTAAAATGATAGCGAATACATATCTCAAGTAAAAACGGGGGTTAATTCGGATGAAATATTTCTTCCGATGGATCAATTAATCCTTTTATAATCAACGTTTACAGGTGTAAAACTTGATCTCCTTTTCAAAACCTAAAACGATTTCGGTAATCTTATCATATAGCATGTTTAACAAAAAAAACAGAGGTTCTGCGCAGGAAATTGTGAACATCCCCTCTGCAAAATCTGAACAACACCGTTTTTTCCTGGCATAGTCTGGCAATCATGAATAAGAGTACAACGATGTGCGCTGAACAACACCCCATGCGATAGATTGAAGATAATCAAGGAGGAAAAAAAATGAGCGACAATCAGCAGCCCAAGACGGGTCTGCCCCCGGTCCCCGAATCGCTGTGGCGTGCTACGCATCAATTCGATGCCTATCCAAAACTGACCGAAGATATCACCGCGGATGTAGCGATTATTGGTGCCGGTATTGCCGGGATCACTACAGCCTATCTGCTCGCGCAGACGGGTATGCGTGTAGTCGTGCTGGAAGCTGGAAAAGTATTGGATGGCACGACCGGTCATACCACTGCCAAGGTATCTGCACAGCACGGTGTCATATTTGATGAAATTATGCATCACTTCGGACAAGAACAGGCTCGGATGTACTATGAAGGCAATGCCGATGCAGCCAAGTGGATGCGCAATTTGGTGAAGGAAAAACAGATTGATTGCCAGTGGGCAGAGGAAGATGCCTACGTCTACATTCAGTCGGAGGAAAACATCAAAAAACTGGAGATCGAGCTGACCGCCTATGGCAAACTCAATATCCCTGGTGAGTGGGTAGATCCACTCCCTATTCCAGTTCCCGCAAGGGCAGGCATTCGCATGCCGGGTCAGGCACGATTTGATCCGCTGGCCTACCTGCACTACTTGCTCGATTCCGCTGTGAAACAAGGGGTGCGTATCTATGAGCACACCACCGTAACCGATGTGGAGGAGGATGCTTCCCTGCATGTCAGAACTTATGGAGATGGCCCATCCGTAACAGCGGAACATATTGTCGTGGCTTCTCATTTTCCCGTCTATGATCCCGGATTTTATTTCACACGATTACACGCCGAACGATCCTACGCTGTATTAGTCGAACCGGAGAAACCCTATGCAGGCGGCATGTACATCTCGGACGATACACCTTACCGCTCCTTGCGTACCGTCTTACATAACGGAAAGGAACACATCCTTTTTGGCGGCGAAAATCACAAAACTGGACAAGGCATCTGTACCTTTGGTCATTATGAACGCCTAGAGCAGTTCGCAGCGGAGACATTTGGCATTCGCAACATTCCTTTTCGCTGGTCAGCCCAGGATCTGATCTCCATCGACAAGGTGCCTTACATCGGACCGATTACCGGAAGACATGAACGAGTCTATGTGGCGACCGGGTTTGCCAAATGGGGAATGACAACTGGCACGATGGCAGGACACCTTCTTGCGGATCGCATCACCGGTCGTGACAACCCTCATGCTGCCATATTCGATCCGGCAAGATTCAAGGCCGATCCTGGTATGAAACACTTTATTGTGGAAAATGTGAATGTAGCCAAGGAATTAATCTCCGGTAAAGTAGGCATTGTGCACAAAAAGGTTAGCGATATTGGTGAAGACGAAGGAGCCGTCGTTCGTCATAATGGCAAACGTGCTGGCGCCTACAAGGACACCAGTGGCAAGCTGTTTCTGGTGGATACCACCTGCACCCATCTGGGTTGCGAAGTCGAATGGAACGAGGGCGAACGTTCGTGGGATTGCCCATGCCATGGTTCCCGCTTTGATTATGCAGGCCATGTCATTGAGGGCCCTGCTGTGGAAGACCTTAAAGTCCTGGATGCACAAGAATAACCGACATTTAGCGATTAACCTGTAACCAAAGAAACAAAAGTTCATCTCACAGACCGGATCGGAATCCGCCTCCAGACGGAAGTAACCGATCCGGTTTTTGCGTATGCTGAATTATAGCTAAACAGACAGCTTCAGCTGATCATCAGTATTAAACGAACTTATTATCGATCAATCGTGATACGGAACTATTTTAAAGTCACTACCTTGCATTAAACAGTACTGGATGCTATGATGAATTCACCACTACTGAACAATATACACTAGCATTAAATGAAGCTACTAAGGAGGAACCTGTGTGAATGTGAACATCCAGTTCAAAAAAGGAGTATTGGAGCTGTGCGTCCTGGTATTAATTAACCGCCAGGATCGGTATGGCTACGAACTGGCTCAGGCGGTCTCCAAACATATCGAAGTTGCTGAAGGTGCACTGTATCCCTTGCTTCGCCGGCTTGTGAATGACGGTTACTGCACCACCTATCTTCAAGAATCAACTGAAGGCCCGCCGCGCAAGTATTACCGGCTATCCGATACAGGTCGCGACTACATGACGGCACTGACGACAGAATGGAATGAATTTGTGCGCAATGTCGCAAATCTGATTGAGGAAGGAATCCCCAATGAATAGACAACAATTTATGAAAGCCATGGAAATTCATCTACGGCCGATGGACCCATTCGAACGGGCTGAGTTGCTCGCCGACTATGATCAACATTTCGAGCTTGGACTACGAGAAGGCAAGCTGGAAGAAGAGATCGCTCGGGAACTCGGACAGCCGGAAGAAATCGCCAAGGAAGCACTCGGTGATCGTTATGACATGCATACGCCGGGTTCAGATGCGTTCTATGCACCGACGTATCGCGAGATGCGGTCACCCAGAAACAGCACCAGCGCCACTCGCAAATTTTTCAACGCCATCGGCCTGTTGTTCCTGAATCTGATCCTTGGCATCCCCCTTGGTCTCATGATGTGGTCGGTATGGCTTGTTATTGCCAGCCTTTCCTTGCTGGTAGTGGCTCCTGTAGCAGCAGTTGTGGACTTTGTATTCCTGGGCCAACTCGATAAACCGGAAATTTTCGTTGGGATTGGCGCTTTCGGGGTCGGTATTTTGTTTGCCATCGCATCGAAGTATGTCTTTAGAGCCTTCAAAATCGTCACTCTTCAATATATTAGATGGAATAAAAACACGATGAAAGGAGATGTTTCCGCATGAGTACCAAAAAATGGCTTGCGCTTGCCGTGATATGTATCGGAATAGGTTTGCTCGGGACATCCATCTATGGCGTTCAGTTCGGGGATGAACGGGAGCATTATTCCAAACGATGGGATTTCAAAGCAGATGAATTGCAGAACATTATCATGAATGCTAATTTCAGTGCAGATATTGAATTTGTCATAAGCCCCGATTCGAATGGTTATATCGAAGTGGATGGTAAATGGGACCCTGCCATAGTCAAAAGCTTCGAACAAGCCACCTTATCCAAAGGCACATTCCAACTGGCTCAGACAGCACGTGAACGATTGCAATTTTTCACCTTGTACTGGAATGATCAAGACTCCACAATAACCGTTGCTCTGCCTGAAGGACACCAATTAAATGAGGTTAAGCTGGACTCCTCTTCAAGTGAATGGGATCTGACAGGTCTAAATGCCAATCAGCTTGAGCTGAACAACACTTCAGGTTCCATACGTCTGGAAAACATCAAGGCGCCCAATATTGAATTGGTTCTAACTTCTGGCGACATTAACGCTTCCATGATTAATGGAGACATGACCGTGAAACAGACATCCGGAAGTTTTACGGCAGATCAGATTGCCGGTCATGTAAACAGTAAGATTAAATCAGGAGATATTGAGATTACTGAATTAAACGGCGCAGCTGATGTTCAATTCACTTCGGGTAGCATTCATATTGAACAGTCCCATTCCGCCCCGATTAATGCGTCTGGAACATCAGGAGATATTTTCATTCAAGCTGCACCTGATTTTGACGGAATCTACGACGCTAAGGCTACTTCCGGAAGTGTCGATGTACCTGAATCGCCAATGGTGAGCCGGGAAGTGATCAAGGCCCGTACTTCTTCTGGCAGCATCGAGATTACCAAATAGTGATGAAGCCAATTTCCGAACTGTGGGTAATAATAGTATAATTGAATGCTAGTCCATTTCTAAGGAGGAATTACTCACATGGAACTTAAAAATAAAACAGCGATCATCACAGGTGCCGGAAAAGGTATCGGCCGTGCGATCGCTGAAGCTCTTGCCAAAGAAGGAGTGCACCTCGGCCTTATTGCACGTACCGCTTCCGATCTTCAGGCTCTGCAACAGTCTCTGAGTCAAGAATACGGTGTGAAAGTAACCAGTGCTGTAGCAGATATCTCGGATCGCACGCAGGCCGAAGCCGCTGTAGCAGCCATCGAGATGGAACTCGGTGCGGTGGATATCCTTATCAATAATGCGGGGATCGGAAAGTTCGGGACGTTCATGGAGATGGAGCCGGAAGAGTGGGAGCGCATCCTGCATGTTAACGTTATGGGTACATATTACGTTACACGCGCTGTCCTTCCGAGCATGATCAAGGAAAGTAGCGGCAGCATTATCAATATTGCTTCCACTGCAGGTGAACGCGGATTCGCTACAGGTTCGGCATACTGTGCATCCAAGTTTGCATTGCTCGGTATGACTGAATCTCTGATGCAGGAAGTGCGCAAGTCCAACATTCGTGTAACGGCACTGACTCCAAGCACCGTTAATACGGAGCTTGCGACCAATGCCGGACTGAAAATTGGCGACGAAGATCGCATGATGCAAGCGGAAGATGTAGCTGAACTTGCACTCGCAACGCTCAAGCTGTCCGACCGTGTCTTCGTTAAAACAGCAGGCATCTGGACGACTAATCCACAATAGACAGGTGCTTCTGACCTTTCTAAGGAATCTCTCGCACCTTATTGTACTCTTTTGCAGGAAATAAGAAACGTAACGAATCACTGCGAGGTTATTTCGCCAGAAGTCTGTGGAATGTAGCCAAATTACACACACAGCAGTGAAATAAAGCGTCTGAGATTCGTTACATCTCGATATCTGCTTAGAATCATCTAATAGGGTTCGCTCAGTTCGTTAGAAATATAAAAGGACGTTTCCCATTGTACATGTATGCAGGTTCGCATGTTCATGACTTGGGAGCCGTCCTTTTTGTATTTTACAAATGATCCAGACCCAATTCTTTGGACACCGCAATGAGCACCACCGCAGGCTCCTCACCGATATTGGTCACTTCATGGGGCACGATCGCATTCCAGGTAAACGAATCACCCACTTCAAGAACTTCCACATCTTCGCATTGCTCCGCACGAATCTTGCCCTGCAACACCAGATGGCTCTCTTCTCCCGCATGTTTGCTTACCCCGGTCGATGCACCTGGCGGCAACTCCACAATGGACATACGCATCGCACCTTTGGCTGTAAGCTGCTGCACTTTGATCTGTCCGCTTCCGGCCGTTGTTTCCTTGCGCTCGTTCTTACGTACCACATTCATCCGTTGCTCCGGTGTCAGCAGCAAATAGGGAAGTGGCACTTCCAGATAATCCGCAATACTTTCCAGCGTAGCAATGGAAGGTGACGTTTTGTTATTTTCTACGTTGCTGATAAAACCTTTGGACAACCCCGTTCCCTCACACATCTGCATGATCGTAATCTGTTTCTGTTTACGGATCGTACGAATAGCCAAGCCAATATCCATATCGCGTCCCTCCCTTCTATTGATTTTTAAACACTAGACGTCCGCTTCGCTTCTTCAGGTTATCTATTCGGCGCTTGCCTCAACAAATATAATTCGGTTGCCAAACGGATCAGTCACGGTCATTTCTCTTGATTGCCAAGGGGTCTCCTCTATACCGGGTCTCGCATGTTTGTACTCTTTCTGACGAAGTGCATCATGGAATGTATCCAAGTTATCCGTCTCCACGCGCAAGGCAGCTCCAGGTGTACAATCTCCATGATGTTCGGAGAGATGAATCACGATGGAATCGAGTGAAATCTGCATATATAAGGGCATATCTTGCTCAAATCGATGTTCCCAATCCAATTGGAAACCCAGGTATTCAAGGTAAAACTCTCTCGCTTTATTTTCATCAAATATTCTCAAAATAGGCACGATACTTTTTAACATCCTGATCACGTCCTCGGGAATAAGATATAAACCATTCGCAGCGGCATTTATTGTAGAACCATTCAAGATTTTTTATAAACAACATATATTCATCATACAAAAAAAGTATTGACCCTACAATGAAACCATGATAAATTTTGTTCATAAATAAGAATATTTATTTCATATTGGTGAACTTTATTGTCAGAACGATATATTTAACTCATTCCTCTTCAGGTGGTGTTTTTAATGAATTCTCCTTATATACATGAAGTCCGATTACCGTCTCATTACAATCCAGATCAACGTTATCCTGTCATTTTCGCCTTACATGGCATGGGATCAGATGAGCAAGATATGCTTCGTTTGATGGAGCCTATGCAGTCTGATTTTATTATCGTCGCCATCCGTGGACCTATCGTTCAGGGTAGTGGTTATGCTTATTTTCAGATTAAAAGCATTGGCAACCCCATCCGTGAATTGTATGATGCCTCCGTTCAGGGACTGCAACAATTGATTGTTGATCTGTCCGCCAAATATGCTATTGATCCCACACGGCGTTATATCGCCGGATTCAGCCAGGGCGCCATTATGGCGATGACTTTATCGCTGGTGATGGGAGATGCGATTAAAGGCATTGTAGCGATGAGTGGGTATATCCCGCAATTTGTGAAAGACGAGTACAAGCTGCAACCCGATTCGGAGCTGTCTGTGTTCATCTCGCATGGAGATCAAGATCATCTATTCCCGTTACAACTGGGCGAAGATAACGCCAATTTCTTCCGTCAACACACCAATCACGTCACATATGTACCTTACAACGGTGGACACCAGGTGACCCCCGATCTATATCAAAAATTTCAACACTGGCTTCGGACGGATGCAAATCTGACTACCGAAGACCCGAAAGGACTGAATTCATAATGATGCCATCTCTTTTTATTGCTCACGGTGCCCCATCACTGGCACTAGAGGAGAATGTGTACACCGAATTTTTGCAAAAACTTGGACAGGAACTGCCGAAACCCAAAGCAATCGTGTTATTCTCTGCTCACTGGGAATCCACAACTCAGCTTGTATCCTCGGTAGCCAACTATGAGACCATTTATGATTTCGGCGGTTTCCAGCCCGAGCTGTATCAGATCAAGTACCCGGCTCAAGGACAGGCAGAAACCACTGCGGAAGTGGAGCGCCTATTCGCAGAAGCTGGGATCCCGGTACAAACGGATGATGTTCGTGGCCTGGATCACGGCGCCTGGGTCGTTCTACGCCTACTCTACCCGGATGCGGATATTCCTGTAATTGCCTTGTCCGTGAATCGCTATCTGACAGGTGAGCAGCAATATCAGGTTGGACAGGCACTCGCTTCCTTGCGTGAGCAAGACATTCTTGTCATTGGTAGCGGCGGAACCGTCCACAATCTACGTCGATTGAACTGGGAAAGTGACGGCGTTGACCCGTGGGCATCAGAGTTCGATAACTGGCTGCATGACAAGCTGGTGAGTTGGGATACGGAGTCTCTCTTCTCCTATGATAAACTGGCACCTTCAGCTCAAGCCGCCGTGCCTACGCCGGAGCATTTTGTACCGCTGTTACTCGCCATGGGTGCGGGAGATCAGAACAAACGTGCATCGCTCCTGTTTAAAGCCTATCAGTATGGCAATCTGAGCTTGTCCTGTTGGAAGTTTGATTAAAGAGGACTATGTAAAACGAACTAAAGTATTTACACTCGCTACTCCGATGACAGAACAACCTTCCGATCGCTGTTATCCCCAGATTTTTTTATTTACTTTATATAAAGGTGAAAATCTGGTGATAAGCGTATGCTTCCGATGTAGCTTTCTTGCAGAAAGCTTTTAGGCGAACACTTCGCTTCTTCAGGTTATTTCTGCCCTCTACGTTTTCGTGTAAAAGATTAGTTTCATTTATAAAGCAGATTAAAAATGTAGCGTGGGTTACAGGGATCATTCCTGTTGCTCACGCTTTATTTGTTGTTAAGAGTGACTGCCATGATGGATGTACATAATCGATTGTGATGGAGCTAAGTGTGCTGATATGCAACAACCGTCCTTGAATAATGAGACCATTGTAGTATGAAAGCAAGGACTCCGGTTTCTTGTGTGCTTTTCCGGATTATAACTATAATATGAGGTGAAATTAGAATCAGTTTGCGCGCATATCACTCACCATATTATCTGAATAGTTCATACGGAGGGAATTAGATGCCAGAACAGCGTATATATGAATTGATGGAAGAACTGGATATGTTGCTGGAGGAGAAGGTACAAGATGAGGAGAACCGGGAGCTCTTGGAGGCATATCGCGAGTTTGAAGGCGTGACGGATGAGCAGCTCGACGCATTCGAGCGTGAACAAGGTATTCGATTACCTGCTGATTTTCGTGCGTTTTATAAACGTAAAAATGGGAGTGGTTATGGCTTTCACGTCTTGTACCCAAGCCTTGAGGAAGGACGGGAATCCGAGCCATTTTACCTGTTATCCCTGGAAAAAATCCAAAAGGAGCAGTACACGCTGGTGGAGAACCGCATGGATGATTATTTTACCGAAGAAGAGATCCGTGAGCTTGATCCCCGAATCAAACCCTACCTTTTTCAAAAGAAATGGATCACGTTTGGCATGCTTGGAGGTGGTTCGCTGTATCTGATGTTCGACTTTGATCCGACAGAGCAAGGAACGGTTGGACAGATTATTATGTACGTGCATGACCCAGATTTTGTATATTATGTCGCTGGGACGTTTACGGAACTATTGGAACAATCCAACCGCAATTTACGTGCCTTGGAAGCCATTGAGTACTGAAATGCGCATAATGATATGACCTTTTTTGCATAATGCTGGGATATGTCAAAGCGGTTATAATAACATTTAGTGGAAATGCACATGCTGTATAGATAAGACTGCCTTTTCTACACCTAATACATTGATCTGGGAGGAACATACGAAGTGGCTGAACAACCGAAGTCTGAGAGCTTTATGTCTCTCATCAAAAAAGGAAACACATCCTCCGCCGTAGCGATGGCAGGTAATGCTGTTCTTGCTGTGTGCAAAGGGGGAGCCTTCCTATTCAGTGGCAGTGGTGCCATGTTCGCTTCGGCGATGCATTCACTCGCTGATGCCATTAACCAAGGGTTTGTCTTTGTCGGAAGTGTGTTGTCCGAGAAAAAACCTACACGCCGCTTCCCGACCGGATTCGGACGGGTCATTAACATTTTCTGTATGATCGCCGTTATTGTTGTTACCATTATGGCGTATGAAACGATCCATGAAGGCATCCATCTTTTGCAGCATCCTGTTGGTCATACCGGTGGTCTCTGGATTAACATCGGAGTGCTTGTTCTGAACATTGTCATTGACGGGGCCATCCTGATCAAAGCCATGAAGGAAATTCTAAAAGAAGCACGCGCACCCAAAGCCGCCGGATTTGCCTTGGTCCCTGCTGCCATTAAAAATGTAGGCCGTGCTGCGCCACCAACCCGTCTCGTATTCTACGAAGATGTTGTAGCAGTACTCGGTGCTCTGCTTGCATTGATCTCTGTCGTAGTAATTGCATTGACCAACTTTGCATTGCTCGATGGCATTGTGACAACGATTATTGGATGTCTGATGATCGCTGTAGCCTTCCGTGTCGGTTACGATAATATGATCGGATTGATCGGTGTTGCGGCTCCGCAGGATATTGAGGACAAAGTGTCCCAGACTATTCTCGCAGACACACACGTTGCTGACATTCAGATGATGCGTATCATTCAGGAAGGCCGTTATTATCATGTCGAAGGTCTGATTGAGTTGACCAAAGGACTCAGTCTTGCCGATGCGGATGACATCAAGTTCCGTATTCAGGAGAAACTGATGACAAACCCCGACATCGCCGACGCTGCCATCTCCATTATTGAGGATGACGGTGTGAACAGCTGGGGCAAGAAACATTCGGATGTGGTGAAATAACAAGCTTCGTTTTGGATGACTCAGCTTTACCATTCAGTAGTTGCTCAATTTAAGTTTAACTGTTGAATAAACAATCAACGAATCGTATATTCTTAATAACAGATCTCGCCCGCACCTCTGCTTATGCATGTGGAACAGGGCGAGACATTTTTGCGTTATGGGGGTATTTTCCTTGCCAGATGATGTTCAGCTACGTGAAATGAAAGCGCATACTACATATGAAGAACAGCTCGAAAAGTTTAAAAACCGAAAAATGACAATTGAAAATGATGTAGAAGCAATTACAATCCTGAAACGCATTCACTATTACAGGTTTACTGCATATGCCTTAACTTTTAAACAGGATACCTCGGACAACTACATTGAAGGAACGACTTTCAACAAAGTGTATAAGCATCATTTGTTTGATGCAGCCCTTAGAAATCACTTTATGAAGATTGTCGAGTACATCGAGATTGCCTTAAGATCACAAATTCCATACAAGCTCGCCCACAAGTATGGTGCTCTTGGATATACGAATGCCGCTAATTTTTCTAAAATTCAATTTCACCAACGCTTTATGGAGGATTTGCAAAAATGCATTCAAAAACAGCACAAAGAAGTGCTTATTGCTCATCATAGAGAGAATTACCAAGATAGATATCCTATCTGGGCGGCCTTTGAAGTTAGTACAATTTCTATGATGTCCTCACTCTATAAAAATTTAAAAACGTCTGACAAAAAATCTATTGATCGAGAATACTACCCTTCTCGAAACATAAGTTATAGGGAACTTGAGAACTGGTTCCACGTCTTAACTGTTTTTAGGAATAGATGTGCTCACTACAGCAGACTTTTTAATTATAGAATCCCTGTTACCATAAGATACACACGAAATGATGAATTATTAGGCTTAGACAAAGCCTTTCTTTTTGGAGCTATCTACAATGCGAAGTACCTGATAAAGGATAGAACAATCTGGGATAGTTGGGTGACTGAGCTATCCTCATTAATCGAAGCTTACACTATAGTTGATATATCCCTTTTGGGATTCCCTACAAACTGGGAGCATCTGCTACGAAAGCAATGATAATTCTCTCTTGCAACATGCAAGCCTAAATCACATTTTTCTGTGTAACTTGTTCACCACCGTTTGGCACAGATTGTTTGCATGAAAAAACGACTGAGTATCTTTCGAACCTAGACTTTGGTCTAGGTTCATTTTAACTCCAAAGACGGAGGATAGAGTTTTCCAGTTCATGGTATGCTGTGAATAACGAAAGTAATTGCTCTACATACAACCGTTCGGAAAATTGATCTTGTATTAAGAAGGAGAGATATTATGGCTAAACGTACGATCCTTGCGCCTGTTCTCATTTTGCTGGGCGTGTACCTGATTCTGAACCAGGGAGGTTCACTCGGTCCGGGTACAATCTTCGCTACATTCTGGCCCACGTTATTCGTGATCCCACTCGGGCTGTTCTTCCACTGGCTCTACTTCTCCATGATTGGCAGAGGTGTTGGACTACTGGTTCCTGGTGGCTTGTTGCTCACGGTTGGTATCGTCTGTCAGATCGCTATGCTGTTTAACAACTGGGGTACGATGTGGCCGGGCTTTATCCTGGCTGTTGCTGTTGGTTTGTTCGAATTGTATTGGTTTGGTGGTCGGAACAAATGGTTGCTGATCCCCATCAACATTCTAACAGTTATATCGCTGCTGTTCTTCGCTGTGATGTCGATTGGCTCGATGCTGAGCAGCTTGAGCTTTATCCAACCGTTCGTGGCAATTGTGTTGATTATGGGTGGGGCATGGATCATGGTGGGTCGCAAAAAACGCATGTAGTGGCAATTATATAAGATGAATGGGGTGCGATTAACTGAGTCACTGCGGTGACAGCACAACTTCGGATCGCTGTTATCCCCGGATTTTTTTGAATCCCATCTAGCAATGGGAAAATCCGTTGATAAAGGCGACCGCTTCGCTTCCTTCGTTTGTTCTGTCCCCTCCGTTAACGTGTGATCTTAAATGTTCATCTTATATGGCACTTCAAGCGCTATTGCTCTGAAGTAAGTAATAAAAAAGGGGTGCTGCTCGTCATTCAAATGAAATGACGAGCAGCACCCCTTTTTGTCTTTTTTGCAATCTAACGAAATGTGCACACGTTATTACCTCTTATTTGCTATGCATTTTAAACTCCAGGAATAGGTCGTTATAATGTGAGAGCATTTTTTTGCCCAGATTATCGTAGACCTCCAGCTTTCCTGTCAGTGTCTCGTCCGGGTAGAAACGTTCATCCTCCGAGATGTCCTCTGGCAGCAGCTTAAGCGCCTCGGCGTTTGGTGTGGAATACCCGACATACTCGGCATTGCGAGCGGCATGATCCGGGTCCAACATGAAGTTGATAAACTGGTGTGCCCCTTCAATATTACTCGCCGTCTTCGGGATAACCATGTTATCGAACCAGAGGTTCGAGCCTTCTTCTGGCACCATGTAATCCAGCTTGTCGTTCTCATCCATAATCTCGGATGCATCCCCAGACCACACGAGTCCAACCGCTGCCTCCTCGTTCGCAAGCAGCATCTTGATCTCGTCTCCGACAATTGCTCTGACGTTTGGCGTCAGTGTAGACAGCTTCTTCAGCGCTTCTTGCAAATGGTCTTCGTTGGTATCATTCAGAGAATACCCAAGACTGTTTAATCCCATCCCAATGACTTCGCGTGCGCCATCAAGGAGCAGGATTTGGTTTTTCAGACGCGGGTCCCACAGGTCGTTCCAGCTATCAAACGTCAACCCATCCACCAGTTCAGGATTGAACACAACCCCCACTGTTCCCCAGAAATAAGGGATCGAGTACTTGTTGCCTTCGTCAAAGGACAAGTCCAAGAACCGCGGATCGATGTTGCTCAGGTTAGTCAATTTGCTTTGATCAATTGGAACGAGCAGGTCTTCCTCTTTCATTTTGCTAATCGCATATTCGGAAGGAATCGCCACATCAAACGTAGTACCGCCCTGCTCAATCTTGGTCAGCATCGCTTCATTGGAATCAAACGTCTGATAGATAACCTTAATGCCAGTCTCGTCCTCAAATTCCTTGAGCAGATCGGGGTCGATATAATCGCCCCAGTTATAGATGGTCAGCGTGTTGCCGCCAGAATAACCCTGACTCTTATTCAGATACGAAGCCAGGATCATCAGGGCAAACGCGGCCACAAAAACAATCGCAAATGTCCGTACCAGTTGCTTCATGGACGCAGCCCCTTTCCTCCGGGTGGTATCCGTGTTGCACGGCGGTTAATGAAGTAATATCCAACCACCAGCAGCACCGTGAGCAGGAACAAGAGGGTTGATAGCGCGTTGATTGACAACGATACACCCTGCCTTGCTCTGGAGTATATTTCTACAGAGAGTGTGGAGTATCCATTACCCGTGACAAAGAATGTTACTGCAAAATCATCGAGCGAGTACGTCAATGCCATGAAAAATCCGGCAAAAATACCCGGTTTCACGTATGGCAGCACCACACGCGTCAGAATCTGCCATGAACCAGCACCCAGATCGCGTGCCGCGTCCATCAGAGTTGGACTCATCTCCTGCAGCTTCGGCAGTACCATGATCACGACAATTGGTACGCTGAATGCAATATGAGACAGCAGAACCGAAGTGAAGCCCAGTTTGATACCAATCATGGTGAACAGGATCAGGAATGACGCACCAATGATGACATCCGGACTAACGATGAGCACGTTATTGAGTGACAGCAGCGTGTTCTTGGTCCGTTTGCGACGCACATGGTAGATCGCAAGTGCTCCTGCTACACCAAGGATCGTCGAGATCGCTGATGACAGGAGCGCGATGATAAATGTATTCAGCACAATGATGAGCAGCCGAGTATCAGCAAACACCTCTTTGTACCATTCAAGCGTGAATCCTTCGAAGCTGCGCATGTGGCCGCCACTATTGAAGGAATAGAAGATCAGATACGCAATCGGTGCGTACAATATGGCGAATACAACGGCTAGATAGACGTTAGACAGCTTTCCGTTTCTTCCCATTACGCACCTCCTTCTTGCCTGATCCAGTCAGGAACATAATAATCGCCATCGCAATAATCAAAAAGACGGCAATCGTTGAACCCATCCCCCAGTCCTGGGTGACGAGAAAATGCTGTTCGATCGCTGTTCCCAGCGTAATTACACGGTTCCCCGCAATGAGGCGGGTAATCATGAACAGAGACAGCGCAGGAATAAATACAGCCTGACAGCCTGATTTCACTCCACTAATCGTCAGTGGAAAGATAACCCGGCGGAATGTCAGCCACGATGAGGCTCCCAGATCACGCGCCGCATAGATCAACGATGGATTCATCTCTTCCAGCGCATTGAAGATGGGCAGGATCATGAATGGAATGAAGATGTACACCGAGACAAAAATAAAGCTGAAATCGGTGAACAAAATCTGCTGTGTACCAATACCCACCACTTCAAGCAGGGAGTTGGTCAGACCGTACGTTCCGAACAGGCCGATGAAGGCGTACGCTTTTAGCAAAAGATTGATCCAGCTTGGCAGAATGATCAGCAGCAACCATAGCTGCTTGTGCTTCGTCCGGGTCAGCATATACGCCGTCGGGTAGGAGATGAGCAGCGAGAACGCCGTAATCAGAAATGCATACCAGAACGAACTGAGCGTCATCTGCAAGTACACCGGTGTGAAGAATCTGGCGTAGTTGCCAAACGTGAAGTTACCCTCCACATCGAAGAACGAATAATAGATGACCAGCAGAACCGGCGCCACAACAAACAACACCATCCATAATACATATGGAATCAGATACGCATTGCGTGTGCTGGCCTTAGTCTGCATGAGCGGCCTCTTGGTAGGCTTCGAGTCGTTTGTCGAACTCTTCTTCGGTCTCGTTAAAGCGCATGACGTGTACCGCTTCCGGGTCAAAATACAGTCCAATCCGTGCGCCTACAACGGCTTTTTTGGTTGAATGAACAAGCCACTCATTGCCCGCATCATCGTACGTGGATATCTCGTAATGCACCCCGCGGAATAACTGGGAGTCCACATTAACCTTGAGCTTGCCTTGGTCTTCGGTTGTAATCTCCAGATCCTCTGGGCGAATGACAATCTCTACCGGCTCGTCCCGCTGGAGACCCTGATCGACACACTCGTGCTGTGCGCCAGCGAATTCCACCACAAAGTCCTGCTTCATTTTGCCTGATACAATGTTCGATTCCCCGATAAAGTCTGCCACAAAGCGGTTAATTGGCTCATCATAGATATCATTCGGTGTACCGCTCTGTTGAATCACACCGCCATTCAGGACAAAGATCTCATCCGACATCGCCAAGGCCTCTTCCTGATCATGTGTAACAAAAATAAACGTAATACCCAGTCGCTGTTGCAACTCGCGCAGCTCGTACTGCATTTCGGTCCGCAGCTTCAGATCAAGTGCCGAAAGCGGCTCGTCCAGTAGCAGAATTTCAGGTTCGTTCACAATGGCGCGTGCAATCGCGACACGTTGTCGTTGTCCGCCGGACATTTCGCCAATTTCCCGGTTTTCATACCCGGATAGATTGACGAATTTGAGGGCTTCCAACACTTTGCTGCGAATTTCAGCCGTTTTCATCTTTTTGATCCGCAAACCAAAAGCCACGTTCTCAAATACATTCAAATGTGGAAATAACGCGTAATCCTGAAATACGGTATTCACCTGCCGTTGGTGAGCAGGCACCCGGTTGATGAGCGCACCGTTAAAATAAATACTGCCCTGTGTCGGCTCCGCAAAACCGGCAATCAGCCGCAATATCGTTGTTTTCCCGCAGCCCGATGGGCCAAGAAGCGTATAAAATTTACCCCGCTCAATCTCAAAGCTGACCGCCTTCAATACGGCTTCATCCTGATCGTATTGCTGAGTCACCGCTTCGAAGCGGATAATCGGTTGTTGTTCTGACATGCTTCACATCGCCCCCTTATACTTGAGGTACCTCTTAAGTCTGTACACTTTTCGTTCATGCATCCTTATAGATAACCCATCTATTATATATGATTCAGGTATATCCGCAATGGTTTTGATGTAAACGCCGCGTGTCATTTCTTCTTATTTTCAAAAATTCTGCATACATTACGGGTAATGTCGATAATACGTACCCATATGGAGTAAATGAAGGATTTTAGGATTCCATTTTATGTGTGAGAGGAGTCTTGGCTCTTGGATATTCGTCGTAACCTGCCTTTGCTGATGACCATTTGTTTCTTAAGTCAGATGGGCGGATTCATGATCCTGCCCCTATTTCCTTTGTTTATTGAAGAATTCGGCCTGTCCGGCTGGATGATGGGGGTTATTTTTGCACTCTTTTATGTGGGGAAAGTAATTGGTGGCGTTCCAGCAGCGGCAATTTATAAGAAACTAGGTGGTAAAAAGGCTCTCATCCTGATGCTAATCCTGCTGGCTGTCTGTATGGGCGGTTTCGCGCTGTCTACTGCTGCGGTGTTATTCGGCCTGCTCCGACTTGTACAGGGGCTCGCTTCCACGGGCCTTACCGTGGTCGTACGTTCTATCATCGGGGATGGGGGCAATGTAGACAACCGAGGACTGTACAATGGATATATCAGCAGCAGTGAGGGCGGCGGCATGGTGCTCGGTCCGGTCATAAGTGGCTGGCTCGTGCTGCAGTGGCCATTGTCGGTGCCTTTTTTACTCGTTACCGTATGTTGTCTGATGGCCGTGGTCGCTGCGATGGGGATGAAGACGACGGCACAAGCTAGAGCTACTCATGAATCCGGGAATACGTTAAGTGATCACCTATTAGAAGATCATTCGGCTGTCATTAAGCAAAAACCTCTGGACAACTCAGCACACTCAGTACCCTCCACGGATGAAGTTGTTGTAGATTCCACCACAAGTGGCTCCCACCCTCATACTACTGTATCGACTGCGCCTCCTTTATCTTCATCACCGTCTGATGCAAAGCATACTCAGGAGGTGCATACAAGGCTTACCCGGCGGCAACAGCTGATTGGCTATGGCACAGTACATTTTTTGGAGATGAGCGCCTATGCGGTGTTTCTCACCTATTTTGCACTGTATGCAGCTCACATCATGCATTGGGACCCCTTTGCAACCAGTCTCGCCTTCACTGTATCCGGGATCTCTACGCTTGCCGCTGCTCCCTTTGTTGGTCATCTCTCTGACCGGTTAGGCGATCGTCTGTTGCTTTGCATGCTCGGCATGTTCCTGATTGGAATCGAAGTTGTTGTATTTCTAAGCACGTCCTCCCATCTATGGGTCTACGTTGGCATGTTGATTGGCGGGGTTGGCGGTGCATGTTACATGGATTCGTTCTTTGCTCATATTGGTGATCATATCCCGGATGAGAGTCGAAGCTCTGTCATAGGCAAAATTGTCTCTGCCGCCGAGATCGGCTCCATCGTGTCTCCACTAGTTGCTGCGTTACTTACGGAAGTTGGATCGCTTTACTCTGTGTTTGTGTTCAATCTGGTGCTGATTGCTGCTGCCATTGTAGTTCAGGCCGCAATGCGCAGTCGATATCGATTGAAAGAGGGGTAGTTCTTCGTTTGATAAAAAAGGATCACAAAAAATAACCCGTCTGCACAATTTAGTGTGCAAACGGGCATTTCATTGGTGCATCTCCGGCCTGCGGCTGGTGATTCTCTACCTGTGCATTCTGTTGCTCACTGCTTCGCAGTTCTGCGGCAGATGCCACGCCATCTTTCAGGGTATACGCCTGATCCTGATGGAAAAAGTTCGGCTTCACGATCTCATTACGATAGGAGCTGTGGAAAATATGTGTTGTCGCCGGGGATACTGGCGGAATCAGCCACACCCAATCTCCGGTCAGTTCACGCCCAGCCTTCTCTTCCCGCTGTTCAAATAAATCGAACTGCGTTGCCGCCGTGTGGTGATCCACAATGCTCACACCTGCTTTTTTGAACGAATGCAGCACAGCCACATTCAGCTCAACTAACGCACGATCCTTCCACAGCGTCGTTTCACTCGACGTATTCAATCCAAACGCTTCCGCCACCGCAGGCAGCTTGTTATACCGGAACGTGTCCGCCAGATTACGGGCGCCGATCTCGGTACCCATATACCAACCATTGAACGGCGCTGCTGGATAAGATATACCACCAATCTCCAGTCGCATATCGGCGATCATCGGAACGCCGTACCAACGCATACCCAGCTCAGCAATCTCCTTCTGCTCCGGGTGCTCAATTATCACTTCCACAATCTCTTCTTCAGGTACAACATACCACTCTGGGGCTTGTCCTTGTGCCTGAATAATGAGCGGTAACACATCATAGGGGCTACCTGCCCCTTGCCAGCCAAGTGACATCGCCGCCTTGGTCAGCTCCACCGAAGCAGGATCTCCGATAATACCTTGCTCTGTCTCATATCCCGCATAACGAATAAGCTGATGATTCCAGAGGCGTACCGGAGTTCCATTCGGCCCATCCGCTGGAAGGATGGTAATCATCGGGATTACTTTGCCAGCGTTGGATGCCACATGGATATGATTCAGCACAGCTTCTGCTGCCGTTCCTGCCGTATCAGCGTGACGGGCGTCCACGATCCGCAATTTATCCCAAAACAGACGCCCGATGCAGCGGTTGCTGTTCCGCCATGCCATTTTACAACCCTGCTCCAATTCCTCTGTGGTATGCACATAAGTACCAGTTACTTCGATCTCTCCCATAACGGCAACAAGCCGGGCCTCTGCGTCTTCACGCGAATGGCCCAGCTCTTCATAACATGTATATATAAACCGTTCAGCTTCTTCCTGCAATTGTTCCAGGTCTGACCGCATCGTTCATTCCACCATTCTGTACATCTTGAATGCCATCATTATACGGCAAGCACACCGGATTTGTAAGCGAACGGACACTTTGTTCACGGACTCTACATATCGTTGTCAGGATGTAGGGTGACTTTGCTTATTTGCCCAGAAATGCGGTTAACATCCAGACCTCTTTATCCAGCGCAGCGGTGAATCCAATCAGCATATCTTCCGTTGCGTTATCTTCCGCTTCTCCTGCTTCGTGAATGCCTTGACGAATCACTTCCACCATCGTGTGCAAATCAGCAACCACCGACTCTACCATACGTTCAGCAGACAACCGGCCTTGTGCCTCTTCAATCGGAGAGAGACGTAGCTGTTCAGTCATCGTAGCTACCGGACGTCCACCAATAGCAAGCAAACGTTCTGCAACTTCGTCCATATTTGCCGTAGCCAAGTTATACAGTTCTTCGAATTTGGCATGTAGTGTGAAGAAATGAGGCCCTTGGACATACCAGTGGAAGTTATGCAGTTTCGTGTACAATACGGACCAACCTGCGATCTGACGGTTCAGGACCTCTTGAAGTGCGGTGGCATTGTTAGCAAAAGTGTTGTTTCTAGTTTGGATTGTGCTCATGAAATTTATCCCCTCTCGAATATAAAAATAGAATTTGAATTTTATAATGGATTGCTTTGATTCGCTTCTTTTTAATTTAGACTTAATCTAAATCTTGTTTTAATTATAACACCGCATATCCTGTTTGGGAAGGCTCTGAACTACTCTTTCAAATGAAGATTTCATGAAGCACAGCTTCATAGAAACATTGGCGCAGGCTAATAAAAAAGATGATTTTAAGCAAACTCTCCCCAACCTATTGGAGTTATGATAGACTCATCTGATCGGATTATCCATAAATTAGTGAAATAGGATGATACCCATCATAAAGATAGTTACCATTATAGGAAGTTAACTTAGTCACTATTGCGGAGGTAAACATGAGGATATTTCAATTTAAACAAGAGTCAGGGAAAAAGATTACCAAATTCGATTCTAATTTCGTAATGTCACGTATAACGCAGACCAAAAAAGCAGCTCATATCGGATGTATGCATTTAGCTGAGGGTGGGGTCATAGGTTATCACCAAGCTGTAGTTCCTCAACTCCTTTTAATAGTAAGTGGAGAGGGTTGGGTTAGAGGGGAAGCAAATGAATACATCAAAGTTCGTTGTGGCGAAGCGGTTCACTGGGATAAACATGAATGGCACGAAACCAAAACAGAAGCTGGACTCATGGCAATTGTAATTGAAAGCGAAGAGTTAGACACCTCATTAATGATGCCTTTATAGAAGGTATAATATAAAAAAGCAGACCTGCACCTAAGACGGTAACAAGACTGCTCCTTTAAACATAAATCTCCTTAAGCTTGAACACACTCAAAAGTCAGAATACGACTGATCTCTTCATAGCTTGATGCAACAAAATGAGGTTGATGATCGGACTCCGGCAGCGCCTCCCGATGGTTGAACCAGATGACTGTCCATCCTGCATCCACTGCACCTACCACATCATTACGCCACGAGTCTCCGATGTAATAGCTGGAACGGGCATCTGTCCCGGACTGCTTATTCACATATTCGAACAACCTGCGATCCGGCTTCGCATAACCAGTCATACCGGAGATGAAAATCAGATGCTTGTCCACGAAACTGAGCACATCCAGTGCTTCAAGCTTGCGGCGCTGATGCTCTCCTTCTCCATTGGTGATTAGACCAACAGTATGGCCTTCTGCCTGAAGCCTTCTGATCAGCTCATACGCTCCTTCAAAAGGTACAATCTCAAACTGTCTGCTCAGATACTGTGCTTGTAGTTCTTCAGCCTGTCCCGATTGTAGGGGGAGTCCGAACTCTTCCATCGTCAACTCAAACCTCCGACGGCGCATTCGCTCTACTGCATCCGCTTCTGGTACAGCGGACAGATCTTCTTGTGCAGACAGCCAGTCACTATAATAACGAAAACGATGATAGGCCTCAGCATAAGGGAACTCATCGGGCAGGCCGAGAACGTCCTGCAACGTGCCACGAAGTGGCTGCAAGTGATCATATAACGTATCATCTACGTCGAAAAATATGGTTTTAGCATTATTTATTTCACTCATAATGGTTGTCTATCCTCCTGCTTTTGCGTCCAAACACTCTTTTCTTACTACTATATATGTATTCCTATCCCTCGTCCAAAAGGGATTTGTTGCGTGATCATCTCTACTCAGAACAGTACCCATAATAACGCTTAGACCAGAATTGATCGGACGGCTTTATATGTTAAAATAAGGATGATTAAATCTGAGGTGATGACGATGTTCAACCCAAAATTCTTCTTCTATTAGTTGTGCTCAAGGCACTGGCTACTCAAGCCAAAATCTAGCCCGGTACAACGGGGATGAAGATGTTCACACAGGAAGAGATTCAATCATGGGAAAATGAAACAGCTTTTGCACAGAGACACAACAAGAAGTTCATTGATCCAAGAAAAGAAAAGCTGAAAGATCACCGTAAAGGAATCAAGAGCACGCATTACAACAAAGAAAGTAAACCCGATCGTAAACATGATTATCGTCTGTATAGAACCAAAATGAAGCGTCTCATGCACCACGAGCAATACGATCTTCTGCACAACTATAAACGAACGAGCGGTTGGCTAACTTGGTAAACTGGAGTTAGAAGAGTAGTCCTTACATAACATTACTGCGCTACATCAAAATCAGTAGCCTTTTAAGTTAAGAAGGACTTCTTTTTTCAATCAATTACATACCGTTTCATTCGTTACTGACAGTTAGAATATATCGAGGAGGCCTTTATTCATGTGGAAAGAGCATCTTCATAGCATTTCGAAGGAGTATACGTTCAGTCCCCCTGCATCTGGTGATGACATTGCAAAGGTGGAAGACTCCTTACAGGTTACGCTCCCTCGTGAATTAAAAGAAATATTGCTCGAAACCAATGGAGTCAGAGCTATTTACGATTTGGGACTTATCTGGTCAGAAGATCGAATTAAGAATGAAAACAGACATTATCGGGATGACCACTCCCAAGATTACTACATGCCCTTTGATCACCTGCTCTTCTTCGGGGAAAGTGGGATTGGGGATTTATTTGCTTTTCCTGTGACAGGGGATGGAACGTGTAGAGATGACGTGTTTGTGTGGAATCATGAAAATGACAGCCGAAAATGGGTCGCACCTTCAGTGTCCAAATATTTGGAGTGGACTTTAGAAGGCAAAATAAAAATTTAGGTTACACGGACTAACGGACCCTAATCTACGATGGATAATTAGATAATTTTGTATTTCCATTTAATGAATATTATATTAATGAACACATTACAAATGAATAAAAGGTGGAATGAACTTATGAGTATATCAGAAAAGAAATGTCATGATTGCGGAGGAACATCTTTCGTAGAAGCATCGGATTACATCAACCTTCGTCCATTGGATAAAAAAATGACTCTCGGTGTGGAAAAAATGTACACGGTTTGTCTTGATTGCGGCGAAGTAGTTTCCATTAAAGTGAAGAACCCAGAGAAGTTGCTAAAATAATAATTCCAACAAGCACAGACAAAAACACCCTAGCTCACAATTGTGATATAGGGTGTTTTTTCACGACATATGTGTCTTCAAACTATACAATCAACGATACAACCTTACCTGCATTCACATCAATCAGGCCATAGTCCGTAATCTTCAGCGCGGGACTTACCGCAAGGGAGTGCGTGCTAATCGACATGATCGGATTGTAATGCACGTACCCAAGAGACAACATCGCTGCTCTCAGTTCCTTCACTTGATGAGACACTACTGCGAGTGGTTCTTCCGTCAAAATGCCACCTACGGGAAGTTCCAGATGGGACAGCACCTTGCCATCTTCCACTACACAGAAGCCGCCCTGGCTCGAAATTACCGTGTTAGCTGCCAATATCATATCTTCACGATTACGTCCTACAACCAGCAGGTTGTGATTGTCGTGTGAATATGTCGTTGCAATAGCACCACGTTTGATAGTGTCTCCACCGATCAGACCATGTGCACGATTGCCGTTCACACCATAACGTTCAAAGGTCGCGATCTGCGCATATCCGCTTTCTTCCCAGCGTAATTCACCATCCGCAGACTGAATCGGTGCAATATGTTCTTCCACAAAAGTAGAACCATCCTTCACCATCATGACACGGCATTGGTACTCACCTTCACCAGCGAGATCAACACCTGATCCACTGACTTTTGGGTCTGACAACTGAATTGCAAAATCTGCTACGCCCAACTTCTCCAACTGTACACTCTTATAGAAGTGAGGTGGAAACTGCCCGGTTATGCGTTCCTGCTTATACGGTTCGTAATCGTCATAAGCTTTGCGGCCGTTTTTGTACACCTGATCAATAGAGAGATCCTCCAGGTTAGATAACAACACATAATCGGCCACTTTGCCTGGGGCAATGCTCCCACGATCGGTCATTTTCATCCGGGAAGCAGGGGTTGATGTGGCTGCATAAATCGCGTCTTCCGGACGCATCCCCATCTGAATTGCCTTGCGTACGATATGATCCAGATGACCACGCTCCACCAGTGAATCCGGCATTACATCATCTGTTACAAAGCAGAAGTGCTGCGCCACATCATGTTGAATCAGGTACTCCATGACTTCCGAGGTCATTGATTTCTCTTGAATTTCAATAAACATACCTGCCGCAATCCGCGCCTGTAATCCCTCAATGCTCTGATGAGTGTGGTCGGAATCGATGCCAGCGTAGATCAGTCGATGCAGATCAAGTCCAAGCAGTTTCGGTGTATGACCTTCGATCACCAGGTCGGGATAGTTTTTGCGAATATGCTGTAAAATCTGGTTTGTCTTGCACTCCGGATCACGGATGACATCGACATAGTTCATGATCTCGCCCAGACAGATGATCTCTCCAGTCGCGAGCAACACGTCCATATCTTCAATCTCAATCGAACCGCCTGTTGTCTCCATCGGGGTTGCCGGAACGGAACTCGGGATCGCATAGAACATATCTACTGTCGTCTCCCGACTCACAGCCATCATCTCCTGCACACCCTCCAGCCCGAACACATTCGCCATCTCATGCGGTTCTGCGACAATGGACGTTACCCCGCAGCCAATCAGACCATGGGAAAAGGTTTCCGGTGTCACCATCGTACTTTCGATATGCAGATGGATATCGATCAAGCCAGGAATCATGTATCTTCCCCGCGCATCAATGACTTCGTCTGCCTGAATCATCTCAGGTCCGCCGGGTCCAACATATAGAAATCTGCCGTCCAATACAGCGACGTTGTTCATTTCAAACCGTTTATAATAACTGTTATACACATGTACATTCACAATCAGTTGATCTGCACGCATGGGGCATAATCTCCTTCTTCACAAGCATTTCACCACGATGCGAACCGGACAATGAACCTGCACTTTAATCTGCTGTACTGCACATGACTGCGCACCACTGCCATCGTCCGGAAATCATCGCATGAATTGCCTTCTTTACTGCTCTTATTTCTTAAAGCTACTCGCTACATTCACGACTACTCTACCAATACAAGCTTGTCCTGTGGGAAGATCAGGCTAACACGTTGCCCGCTAAGGTATGGTGTTTCCATCTCCTGATTTGCTGTAAAATCACCGAGTTCCGTCTCGATCACATACTGATAACTGCGTCCCAGATACGTGCTGACCTTGATAATCCCCGGCAAAGCATTCACCACATCCGCAGAAGTATCTCCACTAACGATCAGATCATCCGGGCGAATCGCACCTTTGCGTGCACCAGGACGTGCTGTTCCAGGATGTGCGGTTGCTGTAAATGTGCGTCCACCTGCACTCAGTGTGATTAATTCACCTGCATCACTGCGCTCCGCGAATTCAATGAAATTATGGAACCCGATGAATCGTGCTACAAACTCCGTTGCCGGATATTTGAAAATGGTTTCCGGGCGGTCGAGCTGCTCAACCACGCCTTTGTTCATAATCGCTACCTGATCCGAGATCGAGAAACACTCTTCCTGGTCATGAGAGACATACAGCGTTGTGATGCCCAACTCTTGCTGAATACGGCGAATCTCCACCCGCATGTTAAGGCGCAGGTTGGCATCCAGGTTACTGAGTGGTTCGTCGAACAAGAGCAGGTCAGGTTCAATGACCAATGCACGAGCAATGGCTACACGCTGACGCTGTCCACCGGACAGTTCTTGTGGAAAACGTTTCTCAAATCCATTCAGGTTAACGACTTCCAGGATTCGCATCACACGGGAAGAGATATCCTTGTCTTTCACCTTGCGCATCCGCAGGCCAAAGGCCACGTTGTCATAGACAGACAGATGCGGGAATAACGCATAACTCTGAAATACAAATCCAAAGTTCCGCTTGTTCGCCGGAACCTTCGTATAATCCTTGCCGCCGAACATAAACTTGCCCTGTGATGCTTCCAGAAATCCGGCGATGAGGCGCAGCGTAGTTGTTTTGCCGCAACCGCTCGGTCCGAGCAGGGAGAGCAGTTTACCTTTTTCCAGCTCCAACTGAAAATCCTTCAGGATTGTCTGCTTATCGTATGCCACGGATACGTGGTCTAATGTCAGCAATGCCATAGCGTTCTGCGCCTCCAATTAACGTTTAGTAAAGTATGAAAATCCGCCCATGATCCGTTCGATCACGAACATTAATAGTCCGGTCAGTACCATCAACAGCACGGAAATCGCTGCAATCGTTGGGTCAAAATAATTCTCCACATACGTCAGCATCTGGATCGGTAATGTGCTTACCCCTGGTCCGGTCATGAACACCGAGATGTCCACGTTGTTGAAGGACTCCAGGAAAGCAATCAGCACGGCAGCGATAATTCCTGAGCGGATATTAGGCAGCACGATCGTGAAGAACGTTCTTACCCGTCCCGCACCAAGACTCAGCGCAGCTTCTTCCACTGCAAAGTCAAAGCTCGACAGACTCGACGCGATAACCCGAATGATAAATGGAAGCATGATAATCGTATGACCGATCAGCAATCCGAGGTACATCGGCAGATGGTAGATTACGATCAGGTATTTCATCAATGTAAAACCAAGCACGATTCCCGGGATCAGTACCGGGGACAGGAACAGTGCGTTCAGCACGGACTTGCCTTTGAAATCGTAACGACTAAGTGCATACGCAGCCGGAACTCCGAGCACCAGTGCCAACAAGTTTCCCAGTAAGGAAATGATGATGGACGTCTGGAATGTGCGGAGGAAACCGCCTGTGTTGAAAATATTCTCATACCAGCGGAAGGAGAACCCTTCCGGCGGAAATTTGAGTACCGTTCCCGGTTCAAACGAAGTGACCGATATGATCAGAAGCGGGCCCAGCAGAAAGATAAAGACCAGCAGACTGAACAGGCCCAGCCCGATATGTTTCTCCCGCATATGTCTACCCCTTCGGATTTAAAGTTTTGGCCATTTTGTTCATGACACCAACCACGACAAATGTAATCACAATCATAATCGCGGCAACAACCGAGGCCAGATACCAGTCGTTGAGGGTCATGGCGTTTTGATACAGGAACGTAGCAATTACACGTTGCTTGCCTCCAAGGAGGGCAGGTGTGGTATACGCCGTCAGGCTTCCGACAAAGACAAGCACGGCTCCGATCACAAGTCCTGGCACAGCCAGCGGGAACACGACCCGGCGGAATGCCGTAATGCGCGATGCACCCAGACTTTGTGCTGCTTTGAGCAGGTCACCGTCAATGTTCTCCAGCACGCCCACCAGAGAGATAATCATCAGTGGCAGGAACAGATGCGTCAGACCAATCATCATCGCTGCTGGTGTATACAGAATATCCAGCGGCTTGTCCACGATACCCAGACCAACAAGGGTGTTATTGATCAACCCTTTGCGTCCAAGAATGATCATCCAGCTAAACGAGCGCACGACCGGGCTCGTCAGCAGTGGGAAGATCGCCAATGCCAGCAAAATGCCTTTGCGGCGCGGCGCTTTCTGCGAAATATAATAAGCTGTCGGGAATCCGAGCACCACACAGACGATGGTGGTGACCACGCTGACTTGCAGCGTCGTAAGCAATATTTTCAAAAAGTATGGGTCTCTGAAAAAATGCATGTATCCTTCAAACGTGAAGGAGTTTTCTTGGAAAAACGTCGACCCGATCGTCAGGACAATCGGAATGATCATAAATGCCGCCAAAAACACGAATCCCGGCAGCAATAGCCAGTAGATTACTGATTTCTTCATCGCGATACTCCTGACTCTTAAAATGGTTTTATTCACACGTTTCACTGGCGCACATTTTAAAATAAACGTCCACGTTCATCGCACCAGCCGTTCCGGTTACGAATCGTTCTTACGATCGCTGTTATCCCCAGATTTATTTTGATATTTTTATAGAGGATATAATCCGGGGATAAAGGCGAGCGCTTCGCTTCTTCAGAATCGATTTCGTCCCCTACACTACCAGCGAATTAGGTGGGTTGATTTTTAGACTGAACTCCAATGCCGTGAAGTTCATAACTACGCGTTTAACGCGTTGATAAACAGTTCAAGGAATGCTTCCGCATCTACGGTTTCGCAGACGAGGGTGTTGGGCTGCTCCCCCAAACGGTTTTGGAAGTCACATATCATCTGGCCATCGCACAGGCGGCTGGCGGTTTCGACATCGACATAATACGATTTGCGTCCTACCAGTTCCGGGGCAAGGGCTACGCCTACGGCTAGTGGATCATGTAACGCGCAAGCGCGGACGCCGTTCATTTGTTCGTAACGGTTGATGTAAATCTCCGTGCTTTGAGCCACGTACGCGCGCAGTACAGGATCTGTGAGACGCTCAATCGTTGCTTCATTCAGCAATGTTTGACGCGTCACATCCAATCCGACTTGGGTAAGCTTCTCGATGCCTGCGTGCAGTACGATGCGTGCGGCCTCTGGATCAGCGTATGTGTTGTACTCGGCGGTTGGTGTAATGTTGCCATGTCCACGAACTACACCCCCCATGAAGATGACTTCCTTCAATAAAGAAGGCAATTCAGGACACTTCATCAGCGCGAGTGCCAGGTTAGTTAAGGGTGCGGTCATGATCAGGGTCAGTTCGCCGGGATACAACTTGGCTTGCTCCACGATAAAGTCTGGCGCAAAACCTTCCTCGGCTTTCTTGGATACGGCCGGATCAGGCAACGCACCGCCCAATCCATCCTGTCCATGTACCCGGTGTTCATAATGAGACTTGCGAGTGAGTGGCCCAGCTGCTCCGGCAATCACCGGAATCGCTGGTGCACCCGCGAGTTCAAGAATTTTGCATGTATTCTCTGTTGCCTGCTGGAGTGATACGTTCCCACAGACTGTGGTGATGCCGAGAATGTCCAACTTCCGGCTTTTGACGGCCAGCAAAATCGCCAGTGCATCGTCAATCCCCGTGTCCACGTCCAGAATGATGCGATTTTGCGCTTCACTCATCCGTTCTCAACTCCTATGCGGTGATATGGTTGCTTGCTGCAAATGATATAAGTTAAACATGTTGACCAAAGATAACTTTTTAGTCAGTCGGTTACTTGTTTATTGTGCAATCTCACGGTTCCAGCGATCTGTCCAGCCTTTAACCTGTTGATTCACGAATTCCATATCCAGCTTGTTCAGCTTTTCAACAACTTCAGCGCCGTATGTTACGCCTTCTGCTTCTTCAGCAGTCAGTTCAACCTTTGTATTAACCGGGGAATCGACTTTAGCTTTGGCAGATTTTGCTTGTACATCCTGGCTAAGCTGCCAGTTGATGAACTCTTCAGCCAGCTCTTTGTTTTTGCTGCCCTTCACGACATTGATTGTGTTCATTACGGCATATGCACCTTCGCTAGGTGTAACAAACTTCGCATTAGGCACGGCTGCTTTCAGATCTTTGAAATACATTTCCATGATCGGTCCGCCCGCAATTTCTTCTTGGGAGAACATGTTCACGAACTCGGAAGTTTGGCTGTAGAATTTCACCACATTGCTGCTCAGTTTTTTCAGTTCAGCAAATGCCGCATCTTCATTAAACGTATCATTTCCGGCTACACGGGAAGCTGCATCTACAACCATTGGGCCTGCTGTTGCCGTAATATTCGGAATGGTCAGGTTACCTTCGAACGCCGGGTCCCACAGGTCACTCCATGAAGTCACTTCTTTGGATACGAGATCCGGGTTATAAGCGATACCGAGCTGTCCAACCGTGTAGGCTGGGCCATAATCTTCACCAAGTGGTGCTTTGGCAATATCATAAATGTCATTTACATTTGGAATTTTGGAGCGGTCAATTTTCTCAAACAGACCTTCATCGATACCTTGTTGTGCATAGTAATCAGACAGGTAGATAACATCGACATTTGATGTACCTTGACGAATTTTATTCAGACGTTCAGCATTATTGCCGACTTCGAGCACGATGTCTACATTATGTTCTTTTTCGAATGGACCAAATACTTCTTCATTAAAGAAATCTTCGGAGAAGCCCCAAGTGGAGATAACCAATTTGTTCGCTGCGGTTCCCCCACTGCCTGATCCGCCTGTTGCATCATCCGTGCTGCTGCCACAACCTGCAAGTAATACCGATGTCATTGCCACTGCTGCCAAACCGCTAATCCACTTTTTCATCATGATCCTGATTCCCCCTGATATATGTGATGTGTATGAAAAAACAAAAAGAAAAGTGCTCTTGTATAAACAAGAACACTTTTCTTCGTAAACAAAGGAAAGCGACACCCGCTGCCGGTACATCATCGGTTTCTGCTTCAGAATCAATCCGAAGACAGACGCCATCATATGAAATTGTACGGAACCTGATCATGAATTCGGGCCATAACCTCTGCATACATCAACAAGAATTAATCCTGCCGATCCATCCTTAGGCCTGTTCCAGAATCACATTTGTGATCGCCCACTGAGTGGACGCATCATAATCCCGCAATATAGCTTCAATTGGCAAACCCATGTGTAGCTCGAGCTTCTCCCGGAATTTCTTCTTATATAAGACAGACATGCGGAAGTCCACTTCCAGCTTTAAGCCGGGGGCCTCCCCTTCCAGGGCGTCAGAGCGCGGTGAACGTCGGTGCTTCGCGTAGAAGGTCACAATATTCTGATCAATGGTCACTCTCAGGAGAGTGGTGCCAAATCCGAACAGTTCCTTCGAAATTTCGTTATAATACTGGCACATCTTCTTCTTGCTCTCATTGCTGTCCAGTAGTTCCATGAACTCACCCACATCTCTTACTACCGTACATTCGACGTGTTAACACGATTGATTATACATAAATATACGATCATAGGCAACCCAAAAGATATAGTTAACATGAGAATAACACATAAAAGCGAACGATGAGACATTAACAGCCGGAAAACAATTCGTCTTAAACCTCAGTGAATTTACATTAATATGCCTGCATGTCATTCCTATACTATTGTTGCTTCTACACTCCGTTTTCATACACAGGATTCGAGGCTTTGTTTCAACTTTCCCTAAATGGGTACTAATTCCTGCGAAACATAGACAAACTTCGTCATTAACCGTTAAAATGAGACACAATGTTGACATGTTTTTATTTTCTAGAAATTGGAGGCTTATACCATGAAATGTCCAGTATGTAATCACGAAAATGGAGATGCCCATTTTTGCGAGAGGTGCGGCTCTAATCTAACGCAAACAACCTCATCACCAACTCCTGTACCGAACTCGGAATCTGCTGCTACTTCCGAACCCGAATATACCCGTTGGTCCAGCACGCAGGCTACCTCTTCCCAGGCATCCGTTCCATCCAACACACCATCCGTCTCCATTCACAAGGAACAGGCGAGAGAATCAACAGGTACCAATGACCATGCTTCTGCAGGAGACAATAGCTCCAATCAGTGGAATAATATTGTGCAGAATGAGAAAGTTCAGCAAGCCAAAGAAGTAAGCAAACAGTATCTATCCTATTTCCTCAGTGTATTGGCCCGTCCTTATCAAACGATGAAAACCGTTGGCGACCAGCATTCCCTAAACGGATGGCTAACGATGGCGCTAATTGCAGTTCTATCTTCTACATACTTCTTAATTACCTTTAGTCGCATAGGCATGGACGGCTTGTTCATTGGTGGATTTTTAAGACCGTTGTTGTTCACCGTCATTATCCTGATTGCCTCTATTGCACTGATGTACGCTATTCTGAAGATTGAAAAAATAACCTTCCGTCCCAAAACACTGGTTGCCCAGTTTGGTACATTGCTTGTTCCTGCTGTCGTATCCCTTGTTCTGGCGAATCTGTTTATTATCATCTCGTATTCCATCGCGATCTCATTACTTGCTGTCTCGTATATTATTATCTTTGTTGCGCTGAACGCGGTGCTGTTCCAATATCCACTGAATCGTACCCAAGCAGCCATCGACAGCATGTACAGCGTGCTGATCGCCAATGTGGTCGTATTCTTTATTCTGTATCGATTGTTGGGTGAGATTGTTATTGGGCTGATCCGCTTGATGCTTTCGCCGTTTGGTCGTCTGTAAAATAGTTCAGTCGGAATAAAGCTATTTACACTTGTTACTTCGATGAAAGAACAACCTTTCGATCGCTGTTATCTCCAGATTTTTTAATTCACTTTTACAAAGGTGAAATCTGGCGATAAAGGCGAAGCATATGCTTCCGAAGCAGCTTTCTTGCAGAAAGCTTTTAGCTTCCGCTTCTTCAGGTTCTTTCTGTCCTCTACGTTTCGTGTAAATGGTTATTTCAATAAATATAAATCTTACTGACTCTTTGGATTTATATTAAGGCCTTCCTTGCTCATGCCGGGAAGGCCTTTTTTTAGGTTTTCTATGGCAGCGTTGCGCCGAGCATGTTTCATACACTATAATGTGTAGTGCAACAGGTATGTTCTTATTTACGTAACAAACACGGAACTAGCAACTCCCGTTACGTAATGAGTGGATTCACCATTGCCACCAACACTACATTGTGTAGTGTTTTAATCACTCATTTTACAAAGAAAGCAGAGGAACTCTCTATGGACATGACTCATATGAATCATATGCAAATGGAGCACGAGGCACGTACATCCTACCTGTGGCTCATCGTAGGTGTAATTGTATTGCTGTTCTCCATCGCCACCTATATCTGGGCATCACGCACACAGGGAAAAATCCTGGGCCACATGAAAAAGAAAGAGCGGGCAGACATCCAGAAAAAAAGTCGATCCCTTCGGCTGGCTGCACATGTAATGATGGCTGTATCGATTATTACGTTTGGCCTGTTCTTCATGCAAGGGGCAGGTAAAACATATAATGTAGCCGATCTGAATTCCAACGCGACAATCGACGTGACGGACGATAAATATTACGGGGCAGACCATACGGAGGACCCCATTCAGTATGAGATGACAATTCCAACATCGGGACCGCATAATCCGCATGATATCAAGTTTGGATTTTACACCGACTTCCCAGGCTATAATTATCTGGTACACAATCTGGAGCACGGGGACATCATCATCTATTATCGTGAGAACGCAAGCGAGGATTTGAAGGAACATCTGAAATACCTAGCCAAATTCCGCGAAGCCGGAGCAGGTATTCTGGCTGTACCCAACAAGGATATTCCCGAAGGCAGTGAAGTCGTGGTGACCGCATGGACCAAAACGATGAAGCTCGACCAATTCGACGATGCCAAAGTAGGTACTTTTATCAATAAATATATTAATCAGGGACCTGAAAAGATTCCTGCCTCTGTTCGCCAGGGCGGCGGAACGATGTAATGACGTAATCACCCAGTCATGTGAAGCCCCTCTATGTAGTGACAATGAGGCTTCTTCCAATGATAAGCATGGTCAATATAGGATTGAAACGAAACTAGCTCCCGGATCAAATTGACTCGGGGGCTAATTCTTTATGGACCGGATGCCGATATTTCAAGTAGAAAACTGTATATTGGATATACAATACATACGAACCAAAGAAGAACGACAAGCACCAAGTAAGGAGACAAAGAGACGATTGATTTAACAGATCAAGGGGGAACAATTTTACCAATGAACAGTTTGTTTATGAGGATCTTTTTATTTTTTTCCTGTCTGATGCTGGCCGCGGGTGCGGTTCTTGGCATTACCATGTACCGTTCATCGGCTCAACTGGTCGAGCAATCCATGGGTATGCAGGCACAGGCTGTGGGTGAACGGGCAGTTGCATTAATTGACACCTCTCTGTATGCACCACTCAGTACCGGACAGGACGAGACAGCGTATTACGGCATATTGCGTGAGCAGCTCAGTCAGCTGCGCGAGGCCAATGGACTCAAGTATCTGTACACCCTTGGTACACGCGAAGAAAATGGAACAAATACATATTTCTACGTTGTGGACGGGGCTGCTGCCGATGTGGCAGAGGATGACTTCTCGCCTTACGGTTCCGCAGAAGAGACCCCTTATGAAGGAATGCTGCAAGCTTTTGAACAGAATGAGCCTATTCGGGGCGAACTCACACAGGATGAATATGGCGCTACCATTACAGCATATGTGCCGATCCATGGGACTGACGGGAAAGTACTAGGATTGGTCGGTGCGGATCTGGACTCTACTGCAGTCTATGAACTGATGTCCCGCAACCGTATGACCATGATCTGGACAGCCTTGGCTATTGTTCTGCTGAGTGTCTTGCTGGTGTATGGATTCGCCCATTACTTGACCCGACCATTGGTGAAGTTGAAGAAGTTAATCACCCAGGTAGGAAAAGGCGATCTGACCGTCAACGTTGAACTTAGTCGCAAGGACGAGGTGGGACAGCTCGCTTCCGAGTTCAAACATCTGGTTACAGGTACCCGTGATGTCATGACGGGCATCCGTCAAAGCTCCGACTCTCTGCTACAAGCTGCAGAAGGAGTATCGAAACATTCACAGGCGACTGCTGAAGCCAGCCAGCGCATTGCCGAGCATACCAATCATACGGCCAGTGGAGCTGCTGAACAGGTGGCTCGTGCGGGCGAAGTTACGGTAGCTATGGAAGAGATTACACGCAGCATGCAGCATATTGCGAATTCTTCCTCCATGGTTGCGGATGTCTCACAGGAAACGACCAATAACGCGGTGCAAGGTCAGGCCAACATCAACACGGCGATGGACAGTATGGACAAAATTCATCAGGCGAATGTGCAGATGGTGGCCTCCACCTCTCAGCTGGAGCAGTACTCAGGTAAAATTGAGTCGGTGGCACATCTGATGAAAGGCATCGCTTCACAGACCAATCTGCTCGCACTTAATGCAAGTATTGAAGCGGCTCGTGCAGGAGAGTATGGCAGCGGGTTTGCGGTGGTTGCCTCAGAGGTTCGCAAGCTTGCGGGGGAATCAGAGCAATCGTCCCAGCATGTAACCGAACTGATCGCCGAGATGACACGCCAGACTGCCCTGTTGTCAGAACATATGTCTGCCAGCACATCAGCAGTCCACTCCGGTCTCGCTGTTGTTCAGGAGGCAGGCCGTTCATTCACATCCATTCATACCGGAATTGAGACGATGAATGAACGTCTGCACGAAGTATCCGCAGCATCTGAGCAGCTGTCTGCCAGTGCAGAAGAAGTGTCCGCTTCCGTGGAGGATATGGAACATATCTCACGCGAATCCTCTTCAAGTATCCAGAAGGTATCGCACGCTACCGGTAGCCAGCTGCAATCCATGGATGAGATGAGTGCATCCGCCGAATCTCTGCGGGTATTGTCCAGTGAGTTGAACGGATTGATTGGTCGATTTAAAATATAGCGGGCAGCTTAGATTGCTATATAGATCGGCTATATAGATTGAACTAAAGAATATTCACACATGCCAATTCGATGACAGAACAACCTTCCGATCGCTGTTATCAATCTATATAGATCAGCCCAAAACAAAAAGCCGCACGGCAGGGAAGGGATCATGGGGTTCAACCCCATACCCAGACCACTGCCTGCGGCTTTATTTTTGTTGTACCTTTAATGTTGGCAAGCCTTACAGCTGCCTGAATTAATAGCGCTGCGGAGCAGCTTTTTTACCCAAATCCGTCATGTACGTAAAGAACGCTTCCGGATCGGTATCATACACCAGTTGCACTGGACGTCCGTCTGCTTGCTCCACCGTGCGGCCTTGGCTAGGACCATCCGGGATGACAATACAGTTTACGGTTTTTTTCTTCACGATGTCCTCTCGTCCAACGGAAGCCGTTGTCAGCACATCCCACAGATAGTATGTGGAATTCGTCTCACTGTACACCAGTGGCGGACAACCTGCGTAACAGTTACCCAAGAAGTCAACACCTTCGAAGCGACGCTCTGCTGCCCAGCGGTTACGAACGGCTGGAGTCAGAGGTACTTTGTTTGTGCTTTCCAGTGCAACCAGATCGATCTGGATACCACTCTGCCATACACGGTAAGCCGCTTCCGGGTCCCAGAATACGTTCCATTCAGCTGTACCGTCATGCTCAGGCTCTTCCACGTTACCACGCTCGAATGTGCCACCCATCCATACCAGTTTGTCGATTTTCTCTTCAATGTCTGGTGCTTCGTCCAGTGCACGCGCAAGGTCTGTCAGTGGGCCTGTGAACAGGAGCAACGTTTTGCCTTCGGTATTGCGCACTTTCTCGATCAGATGCTGGTGTGCCGGAACAGCAGAGAGTGGAGCTTCCATTTTGCCGGACTCGTTCAGTACAGGAAGAGCATCTACATAGAAGGAATGCAGTCTCCACGCCGCAGGAAATGGATTTTTCCCTCTGGAGTTGGATTTGGATACCTCTACGGAATATGTACCGAAACGATCGATAATTTTACGGCTGGCATCTGTTGCTGGCTCCAGATATCCGTCTGCCGGAATAACCGATACGCCGGTTACATGTACATTGTCCATTTGCAGAAGCATGAACAGCGATACGAGGTCATCCACGCCGCCGTCATGGTTAAAATACACATTAAGTTGGTTCGTCATGCTTGCTTTCATCCTTCCCCTGGTTGTCCCATTGATGTTGATCATCCGTCTGCTCAAGGCCGACGCTCTCTCTATTATGTCCCATAACCCTTGGCTACGTAAACCTTCCCCATGCAAAGAAAACAAGGATCACGCCTCATCCTGCGGATATTTTACAGTTCCACCATTCCATCTCAGGAGGACAACTGGTAGAGGTCATCATCGTTAGGAAAATAAAGAAATGGACAGCAGGCTTGAAGCCCCGCCGTCCATCTCACCCAATCCATGCATTACATGGACTGGTTTTGTTTCTCCTCATTCTTCTCTGCAATCGGAACATACTTGCCTGGCCAGAAGGCCCATTTACCCAGCAATGCGGTGATCGCCGGTACCATGAACGGGCGAACCAGGAAGGTATCCAGCATCACACCAACGGCTGTGATTATACCAAACTGCACCAACACCTGAATTGGCAATGTAGCAAGTACCGCAAACGTTCCTGCCAAGATCAGACCTGCAGATGTAATAACAGAGCTTGTCTCGCCAACACCTTCTCTAATCGCTTGACGAAGCGGCATCGTTTTACGTTTCTGCCAGATGCTAGAGATCATGAAGATGTTGTAGTCTTCACCCAGTGCCACGAGGAATACGAAGGAATACAATGGAATCGCTCCCTGGATGGCATCTGCGCCAAGGCCATAGTGAATGATGATCCAACCCAGACCCAGTGCAGAGAAATATGACAGAACAACCGTTGCAATCAGGTATGCTGTGGCTACGATTGAACGCAAGTACAACAGTAGTAACAATGTAATCATGCCGATGACCACCGGAATAATGATCTTCGCATCCCGTTCTCCGGTTACTTCAATGTCATACTGTTCAGCCGTCTGACCATCGAGCCAGACATTACTGTCCGCATTGGTTACTCCGGCATCTTGAAGCGCCTGTTCCGCAGTAGCTCGCAGATCCGGGATATGCTGCATTGCCTCCATGGAATATGGATTCAGATTGAACTCCACATCAAAGGCGGTAATGTTGGCATTCTCGGCACCCTGTTGAGCATCGCCTACTTTGCTAATGTAATCCAGCGATTCGAGACGCTGCTTCAGATCAGTTTCTTTGCCTTCGGCATCAACGATCACTTTGACTGGAGCCAGCTCACCTTGGGAGAATTGTTCACCGATGACGGTGAAACCTTCGCGGGAAGGCACATCCTCCGGGAAGGAAGACAACAGATCATACGTGAATTTAACCTGAGTAGAGAATGCCGCCAGTCCTCCCAGCAATACCAACGTAATTGCAAGAACGGTCCATGGCTTTGTTACTACAACACGGCCAATCCAGCTTTCCTTCACTTTACGCGGGGCAGGAGCCGGTTTGCCTTTTTTCTTAGCACGCTCCACTTCCATCTCATGTGTACGTGGTACGAACGGATAGAATGAACCCCGACCGAAGATCGCCAGAAGCGCCGGAACCAGTGTCAGACTTGCAATAAACATGATAAAGATGGACAGACTGAATGGTACGGCAAAGCGATGATATGCACCGTATTCAGCCAGCAACAGTACCAGTAGTGCTGCAACGACCGTGAATCCACTCATGGCAATGGCGCCAGAAGATCCGGTGATTGCCTGGAAGATGGCTTTCTTTTTGTCCGGCTCATGATAGAGAATTTGGCGGTATCTGGAGATCATGAACAGGCAGTAATCCGTTCCTGCTCCAAATAACAACACGGTCATGATCGAAATGGACTGTGCATCCACTGTAATCCAGCCCTGATCCGCCATGAATCCGAGAATGGGGCTTGTCACCATATACGCGAATCCAACGGCAATGATCGGGATAATCGCCAATACCGGCGAGCGGTAGATCAACAGCAACAGTACTAATACCAGTACAACCGTAGCGATCAGCAAGGATACATCGGCGGAGGAGAATAGCCCGCTCGCATCAATGGATATCCCTACTGGCCCTGTCACACGGGCAATCAGAGTATTGGTATCATCTATGGCTACATCGAACGGATTTGCCCCGAAGATGTCTTGTGTTTTTTGCTCAAGTGCTTCAATAGCTTCCTTCAATTGTTCTGAATCGGCACCTTCATTGAAGAAAAGTGGCATAACCAAAGTACTTCCGTCTTCCGAAAGCTGACCTTTCAATGCCTGTGGTGGTAATTGATAGAGTGGCACAACGGACTGTTGTTGTTCTACCGGATCTTGATCCAGTCGCTCCGTTAATGCCTGAATGTTCTGAATCTGCTCATCCGTCAGACCGCCAGCTTGACGCCATACGATCAGCGCGGGCAATCCTTCACCACCAGGGAATTCCTTCTCGGCAAGTGCAGCTGCCTGAACCGATGGTTTGGATTCACTCAGATCCTGTGCGTTATTGGTTTCACGATCACCTACAGCAGGCCATACCATGCCAAGCACAACGGCGATAATGATCCATACCAACAGCGTAATCCATTTGCTTCGTTTGCCGGCAACCCAGCGGCCGTAACCCGAACCTTCCTGCATTGTCTCTTCATCTCCCTATTCTGTTTCTATGAAGCCCTAATATATATGATGGTGTAGTAATGAACCACGGGTCATAGTATAATCGAGTTAATTATATATACCGGAAGGTTAATTTTGCAATGCCTAATTTTGTGAACACTTCTAACAAGCAATTAAATACGTAAAGAGGTATGTACTTATGAGCAAAAAAACAAACATTCCCCGTTCACCGGGTAGACCCAAAACAGCTGTGGATCAAGCATCTGTGCAATCCAACATATTGATGACCGCGTCACGTCTGTTTATGGAATACGGGTATGAACCCGTCTCTCTCCAGCAGATCGCTTCGTTATGTAATGTGACCAAAGCATCAATCTATTATCATTTCACCAGCAAAGCCGACCTGTTCACCGTTGCCATAACCCGCATGATGGCGATGGGCATGCAGCAGACTTCGCTACGCCTGGATGAACCTGGTACGTTGCAAGAACGACTGGTTAAGGTTGCTGAAGCGAAGATGCAGCATTCCCATATTGAAACGGAGACCATGATGCGAGAAGCCGAGAAACATCTGGACACGGAGCAACTCGCTCAGATTCGGGAAGCAGAGGTTCGCATATTCGAAGTACTAGCTACCCATTTTCAGAAGGAGATGGATAATGGTTATTTGCGGGTCGGGAACCCTATGCTGCTTGCCCATGCATTTACGTCACTGCTGATGCTCGCAAACCGCGAAGATGTACGCAACATGAATGGCGGCAGCATTGAAGAACTCGCGCAGGAACTGGTGGCGCTATTTCTGGATGGAGCGGTTAAGCGGAACTAAAATATATAGCTGTATCTCAAAAGCAGTTATGTCAAAAAAACCATCGGGCGATGCAATGAACACACCTACCGATGGTTTATTGGTTGAAATCTAATCATGATTATAGGACTCTGCTCCTGAAAATTTTGAATTGATTCTGTAATTACTTACCTGTTACTTAGTCAACAGTGATATAAATAGATATATTAGGTCCATCACTACTATTCTCCGTATAGAATTTACCTTCACCCGTTGGTCTTCCGTTTTTAAACATGCCCACATAGACTAACTTACCGTTTAAGTACCCTTTACCTTTGCCGGTAATGGCTCCATTTTTAGCCTGCCCATCATAGATGATTACACCATCTTCGTACAATTTAATTTTGCCAGAATACGTGGGTACTCCTTTATCAAATGCACCAACATAGGCAATTTCTCCATATTGATATGCTTTACCTTGTCCCTGTGGCAAACCATTCTTAAACGTACCCTGATAGAACATTTCACCATATTCTGTATACCACTTACCTTGACCATGAAACGAACCATTCAAAAAATCGCCCTTATATTTAACCGTTCCATCTGGATAATATTCGGTACCCTTACCTGAAGGAAGCCATGTTTCCTTATCCACCTTACCAACATAATTAAACTTTCCATTTGGGTAATAAGTCTTTCCCTGTCCATTAGAAATATCCGAGTACAGCTTTCCATCTGCGTTATACCTTTTTCCTTCATGAGGCATTCCCGCTACAAACTTACCTTCAAAGCTCTTCTTCCCATTTGGAAAGTAGGATATTCCTTTACCATTAGGAACACCATTTTTGACTTCTCCCACATATCTGTGTTTCTCACCAGAAAGAGTAATATAGATTTCTTTTTTCGCTGCTAAGACCTGTCCAGGTGAAGTAAACAGCGGTGTAACCAAAATTAAAAAAACAGTAAACCACTTCAAATAATTTTCTAACTTTCGCATTTCGTTAAATCCCCATTTCTATTATATAAAATCTATCGGCCTGCTAAGGTAAACTGATACGTCTCTTTAAGACTATGAATGTCTGGTTTACTACAACGCAGCTATGTATACAGTAAAGCAAATCAAAATATGTAATTCGAGCAGAGTAATACGAATCTTCAAACTAGGTTTCTCTTCGACTTAGCAAGCACGACAATACTTATATCGACCATTATAGCTACAAGCATGAGAAAATATGGTAAAGTGTTGTTAATTATCTATTTCCCGTTGATTAATACGATACATAACATGAATAACACTAGCCTTGAACTCATAGGAGGAAACAACAATGTCACCACCAAAACCATCCCCACGTATCCCTCGTCTGCTGGAAACGTCGCGCATATACCTGCGCCCTTTCGAGATTACAGATGTGGATGCTTACTTCCCTGGCCTGTTTGACGCCGAGATGCGCAGGCTGACAGGAACACAGAACAGTTTCACACGCACTCAGGTTGAACGTTATGTTGAGAGCGCTGCACAAGATGACACCAGACTCATGCTACTTATTGCTTTACAGGAAAATGACCAGATCATCGGAGATGTCGTCCTGATGGACATGCATGCCAAGAATCGCAGTGCACATATTAGGGTTGCCATCGATCAGGCCGAGCATCAAGGAAAAGGCTACGGTAGCGAGGCGTTGCTACTTATGCTGGACTACGGCTTCGGCATCTGTAACTTGCATCGAATCGAGCTTGAGGTGTACGCCTTCAACGAGCGAGCCATTCGCACGTATGAGAAGCTTGGATTCCAGCGCGAGGGTGTGAAGCGGGATGTCTTGTTCTACAATCATCAATACCATGATGCGGTTCAGATGAGCATGCTGGAGGATGAGTTCAGACAACGTCATATGAAAGATCAGCCAGAGAATGTTTAAGTTTTCGATCAGTCAAAATCAAACTTAAAAACCGGGGGATTTAATAACCATCCCCGGTTAGAAACTTCAGATGACCCGTGAGCACCGACAGCTCGGCGGGTGTCTTCATATACAATTCGCCATCCGTATCGGCTGACATCGGCGCATCCGTCTTCACTTTTAACGTAGATGCCTTGAAGTATGAAATACTCTCACTCTGAGGTTGCCATTCTCCCTCTGGCTTGTGTGACAGAACCTCTCGCAGCAGCGGAATGCCTGTCTCATGAATAATGAGCACGTCCAGTTCGCCATCCTGCAACGCATCCGGTGCAAAGGGTAATGCATTTGTTCCCAGAAAACGGCCATTGGCTGCATAGATCATCACCGCTTCGCCTTCCATCTCTTTCCCATCCGCCTCCAGTTGGTAACGAAATGGCTCTGTATGACTAATTGTCTGTAAAGTGCTGATAAAATAACTGAGCTTACCCAGCGCGCCTTTCAGATTCTCGTTAATATTCTGCGAAGCATCACTGATCAAGCCAATGCCGAAAAAGTTCGTGAACACCCGATCATTAGCCCGTCCAACATCAATGGATACCATCCGACCTGCCAGCATTTCTTGTGCCGCAATCTCTGCATCCGGTGAAATGCCGAGCGAACGTGCAAAGTCATTACAGGTGCCTCCAGGCAATATGCCTATCAACGGAGGATGTTGCAGATCAGCCAGTCCATTCACGCATTCATGCACCGTGCCATCCCCACCCAGGATAAATACCACATCGAATTGTTCCCCGCGCTCACGACACAGCTTCTCTCCTTCACCTGGTTCATCCGTACGCACAATGACGAGTTCATGAACAGCGGGAGCCAGCACACCAGCCACAAGGCCTACTGTATTCTCACGATTGGCCTTGCCCGAATGATGATGATGAATTAACAATGCTTTGTTAAACTCCATCCCTCTTCCTCCATTCCAATGCTTGTTACCCTTTACCCACAAAGGTTGAAGCCGTAAACAAACCCTTCGCTACGCACTCATCATGATTCCAAATAGGTTTCCCAATCAGGTATGCATCCTAATCCTCATTCATTCGTAATAGCTAGATGACCCGTTTATCCATAAACCATTTCCTTGTTTAACCAGATGTATGCATGGAAAAAAGGGTTTCTCCGCACCTTAATGTCATAAGGCTGCAAATTTTGCTGGTGAGAACCCATTCAAATTGAGTCAAAACGGTTATATCTATACCATATACGAATGGAGGGATTCCCTATGATTCCGGCAACGTTGGAACAATTGGAGCAAGTTCGCAAGGAATGCCGTACCATGGTTCGCAAAAGAGCTACCGCATCTGCCGGTACAACACTCGTTCCGCTACCCGGTACAGACGTACTGGCTGATGTGGGGATGCTGATGCAGCTGTTGCCTGCCATTAACAATAAATTCGGATTATCACAAAAACAGCTGGACGGCATGGACCCCGAGACCAAATCCATGATCTATGGATTCGTGATGTCCATCGGAAGCAAAGTCATCGGTCGTATGATCACCAAGGAATTGGTTGTCCAGGTTCTGAAAAGAGTCGGCGTACGCGTAGCCACCAAATCGGTCGCCAAATTTGTTCCTTTTGCAGGACAGGGATTGGCTGCCGCACTCAGCTTCACAGCCATGCGCTATGTAGGTAACAAACATGTGGATGACTGTTATGAGGTCGTCAAACGCATGATTGAGCAGCGCGAATTAATCCCGGGTGAACCCGCTCCGTCTGCGCTGGAGGAAGCCAACAGCGACGACGTGAAGGCAGAAGTAAGGTCGGTCTCTAGCAATGACACTGATGAACCTGCGAACGATTCTAAGGATCAGTAAAATGCGGGTCATGCCCTGTTCAAACAGAGGCATCCAAAGTATCTCATGACTAATCTGGATGTCCCAATCGGTAATCTTATGCTCGTATGCTTGTATCTAGATTGATGTACAATGAATTCAAAATATAAATAAACGGGACAAAGCAGTGTAATTACACCGCTTCGTCCCGTTTTTATTTTTGCACGCATGGCATATGTAAGACAATTATGACTAAGGTTTATTAGAATATTTTAACGAACTCAGCACACTCTAATAGGCACAATTCCACAATACCGGCGTTCTAACGAATCATAGACATTTTATTTCCGCATTCTGCAGTTTATTTTACCGCTTTGTGTTGCTTATCAGAGAAATAACATGTCTCAAGTTCGTTAGAATTGGGAGTGCTTGATAATCCTCCATATAAGGTGTCTACGATTCGTTAGCATGGACGAAGGATGACCCCTCATCCTGTCTGCACCTCACGCAAACAACTGAAAGGCTGACGAGCACCACAACCCAATTACTATGCCAACGTTCCTTCATACCTTATAGATCCATCGTATCCAAACGAATCCAATCTGCTCCACATTAGAATCGACTCCTCTGGATACACGACAAATAGCCGGGAGCACCCCTAAGAGTGCTCCCGGCTATTCTAGTTAGTTACAGTGTAATCAGATCGCCTGCGGTTGTTGCTCCGCAAACTGACTATTGTACAGATCGGCGTAGAAGCCCTGACTTGCCATCAATTCATCATGATTACCCTGTTCAATCACGTTACCATGATCCATAACCAGGATCAGATCAGCGCCGCGAATGGTAGACAAACGGTGTGCAATGACAAAGCTCGTGCGATCTTTCATCAGATCATTCATTGCTTTCTGGATAAATACTTCGGTCCGTGTATCCACGCTACTCGTCGCTTCATCCAGAATAAGGATGGCCGGGTTCGCCAGAATCGCTCTTGCAATGGTCAGCAACTGTTTCTGCCCTTGAGAGATGTTCGACGCCTCTTCATTCAGCACCGTATCATAACCATCAGGCAGTGTACGGATAAAGTGATCCGCATGTGCCGCAACGGCTGCCTTGATTACATCGTCTTCCGTAGAACCTTCTCGACCATAGGCGATGTTGTCCCGAATCGTTCCGTTGAACAACCAGGTATCCTGAAGCACCATGCCGAACAGACTGCGCAGCTTACCACGCTCCATGTCCTTAATGTCTGAACCGTCAATCGTAATCCGACCATCCTGAATTTCGTAGAAACGCATTAACAGGTTGATCAGGGTGGTTTTACCGGCTCCCGTTGGTCCAACAATGGCTACCGTCTGTCCCGGTTTTACATCAATATTCATGTTATGAATGAGCAGTTCATTTTCTTTATATCCAAAATTAACACCTTGGAATGCAACCGCACCTTTAGGCTGCTGTAGTTGCACGGGTTGTTTGGACTCCGGAACTTCTTCCTCTTCATCCAGCAACTCGAATACTCGTTCTGCCGAAGCAATCGTTGATTGAATGATATTGGAGATATTTGCAATCTGGTTAATCGGTTGTGTGAATTGACGGGAGTACTGTGTGAAGGCCAGAATATCCCCGATAGAGATCGATCCGCGTGTAACAAAAATCCCACCAACCACACAGATCAGCACATAACCCAAGTTACCCACGAAACTCATGAGCGGCATAATAATACCCGAGATAAACTGGGCTTTCCAGCCGGATTCATACAGTTCTTCATTGACCTTCTCAAATTGCTGTACGGATTGTTCTTCGCGTCCAAATGCTTTGACGACCTTGTGTCCCGTGTACATCTCTTCGACATGACCATTCAGTTCCCCAAGGGATTTCTGTTGACCCGCAAAGTGTTTTTGCGAACGAGATGCAACCAGCATGACAACAACTACACTGAGTGGCAACGTCAAAATCGTGATCAGCGTCATCCATGGACTAATCGTCAGCATCATGATAATTACGCCGACAATTGTGACGATGGACGTAATGAACTGTGCCAAACTTTGCTGAAGTGTATTACTGATATTGTCCACGTCATTCGTGGCACGGCTAAGTGTCTCCCCGGTTGTGCGGGAGTCAAAATATTTCAAAGGAAGACGTCCAACCTTCGCACTGATCTGCTCACGCATGTCATACACAACACGCTGGGCCACACCGGCCATCAGGTATTGCTGAACATACATAAATGCAGCACTGAACAGATAGAGTCCGCCAAGCAGGTATAACACTTTCATCAATGCAGGAAAATCAATCCCGGCTCCCTGTACACCCTGAAGGATGGCGATGGCGCCTTTACTGAGAATATCCGTTCCTTCGGCCATAACTTTTGGACTGATGATGCTGAATACGGTACTCAAAATGGCTGCAACCAGCACACCTAGCAGACGAGAACTATGGGGCTGGAGATAACGAATCAAGCGACGCAGTGTGCCTTTGAAATCTTTTGCTTTCTCAGCGGGAGGTCGCATGCCCATTCCGGGACCTGGACCCGGCCCACCATGGGGACGAGGCGACTTACGTTCTGTACGTTCACTCATGCGATCTCCTCCTCTGTCAGCTGGGAGGATACAATCTCGCGATACACTTCATTGTGCTCCAGCAGCTCTTTATGTGTTCCTGAACCGACAATTCGGCCCTCATCCATTACCAGAATGCGATCGGCATCCATTACTGTACTTACGCGTTGTGCAACAATTAGCACAGCCGCTTCTGTCGTTTCGGACTTCAGTGCAGCACGAAGTTTAGCATCCGTTTTGAAATCGAGAGCAGAGAAACTGTCATCAAAGATATAAACTTCCGGCCGGCGAACAAGTGCGCGAGCGATAGACAGACGTTGCTTTTGTCCACCAGATACGTTGTTACCACCTTGTGCGATAAGGCTGTCATATCCCTCTTTCATCTCGGTAATGAAGTTCTCCGCCTGAGCTGTACGGGCCGCATGAACAACTTCATCCATTGTGGCATCGTCTTTCCCGTGACGAATATTCTCCGTAATCGTACCCGTAAAGAGGACTGCCTTTTGTGGTACAAATCCAATTTTGGCACGCAGATCTTCCTGCCGAATTTCACGCACATCCGTACCATTTACCCGAACACTGCCTTCGGTCACATCATAAAATCGTGGAATAAGGCTGAGCAATGTCGATTTCCCAGAACCCGTACCACCGATAATGGCTGTTGTCTCACCTGAGCGAGCTGTGAAGGAGATATTGGACAAAGCTGGATTCTCTGCGCCCGGATAACGGAAAGTTACATTGTCAAACTCAATCATACCCTGCATGGATTTCATACCACGAGGTTGCTCGGGATTGCTAAGATCCGGCTGCATATCAAGCACTTCGTTAATCCGTTCTGCCGATGCTGAAGCTCTTGGAATCATGACAAAGATCATCGAAACCATAATAAGTGAGAACATGATCTGCATTGCATATTGGATGAAGGCAATCAATGCACCGATGTTCATATTACCAGTGTCGATCCGCATTCCACCAAAATAAAGGATGGCAATCATCGAAAAGTTCATAACCAGCATCATCACAGGCATGATGGTCGCCATGAGCACATTAACTTTGATCGATGAATCTCTCAGTTCTGTATTGGCCCCGTTAAAGCGCACTTTCTCATGCTCCCCACGGTTAAAGGAACGAACAACCCGAATCCCTGTTAACTGCTCACGCAGCACCAGATTGAGACGGTCCAGCTTTTTCTGAATGGTTTTGAACAAAGGTAAACCCTTGGCGCCAATCAGCGCAATAGCTCCACCCAGTACCGGAAGCACGACCAGGAAAATCGTAGATAATTTGGCGTCCTGAGATACCGCCATGAAGATACCCCCGATACACATGAGCGGAGCCATAATCATCATGCGCAGCATCATTGTAAGTACATTCTGTACCTGTGTGATGTCATTCGTCGTACGCGTAATCAGCGAAGCAGTACCCATCTTATCGAACTCTTGGAGAGAGAAGTTCTCCACATGGCGGAATACTCTGCTACGCAGTTGTTTGGCAAATCCACCCGCTGTTCGAGATGAGAGATAACTGGCAATCACCGAACACGCTGTTCCGCCAATCGCGATGACCAACATCCATCCACCAATCTGCCAGATATACGGGATATCCCCTTTAATGATGCCGTCATTCACAATATCTGCCATTAACGTAGGCAGGTACAATTCAGCAAGCGACTGAAACAGTACCAACACCAGAATAAAAATAATCGGAATTTGGTATGGCTTCAGCATGCGAAACAGTTTCATCATGGCTTATCATCTCCTCTTGTCGAATCATCCTTTTGTAAGGAAGTTAATGTATCAAAAAAGGTGTATACCTTGGTCAACAACTCAGCCAGCTGAGTACTGTCTTGCTCACCCAAATGCTCAACTAATTTATTGAATATTTCCATGCGTTCTTGGTGAGCAGCCCGAATAATTTCACGACCTGCTTCAGTAATCGTGATGCGGACAGCACGGCGATCCTCCGGGTCCATCGTCCGTTTGACCAGCCCCTCATCTTCAAGGCCACGAATAACAGGTGTAATGGTCGGTGACTTCACTCGTAGCAATGCGCTGATTTCCGAGACTTTCATCCCGGGGTGATTGGATTCGATCGTGTCATTGAAATCAGGCGGATTGTCCTGCCAGTTCAATTGTTCTCCCGGATGCATCCCGTGGAGTAAACAACCCAGCACCATAATTTCATTGTGATTGCGCCCATGAGGTTTATGTTGCCTCCATTTGCCTTTATTAAACTGCATAATGGAGTACAAAAGCTTCTGAGCGACCGGATCTATACCTGTCATAATGGGTCCCTCCTTCTTTCTTTATCATTCCATAGACATCCAACATCATAGGACATCTATTAAATAGTAATACAATTAAATAGATGCACAATTAATTAGGTTTACTAAGTATATTATCGCAAGAAGCCATTGTCAAACATCTAAAAATAACCAACATAAACCCATAACCAAGAGCATACACGCGCTTGATTATGGGTTTTGTCATATGGCCTCCATTGGAGCCCACTATAGTTATTATGTACAATTCCATGAATTCAACTTATAAAGAAACTCCCGTTCATTACTCCGGTGGATGATGGCCCGGAGGTAAGGAAGGGGAGCATTTTATTACGATTGAAAAGTAGACACAAAAGAATCTTCTTATTGCATGATTAGGTGCGTTTGTTACTTATCAGGACTGTGAAGCAGAGACTGTTTTAGGCACTGAGGCAAACGGGAAATACTCTTTTGCATTGTTGTAGGCAATACCCTGTACGATCTGACCAAGCAGATCCATATCCTGCGGTGCCTCCCCTTGTTCGGCCCATTCACCAATTAGGTTGCAGACCAGACGACGGAAATACTCATGCCGGGTGTAGGACAGGAAGCTGCGTGAATCGGTCAGCATGCCAACAAAACGGCTAAGCAGACCAACATTCGCCAAGGCTTTCATCTGAGCGAGCATGCCATCCTTCGTATCATTGAACCACCAGGCGGCACCAAGCTGGATTTTGCCCGGAATGCCCCCGCCCTGGAAGCTGCCGATGATCGCCGCGAGCACTTCGTTGTCCCTTGGATTCAGAGAATACAGAATCGTTTTGGGCAGTGCTTGTTGCTGCTCCAACGCGTCGAGCAATCCAATCATCGCTGCGGAAAGCGGCGTATCATTCACGGCATCGTAACCAGTATCCGGCCCAAGTTTGGCAAACATCCGTGTGTTGTTGTTACGGGCTGCATTAATGTGGAACTGCATCACCCAGCCCCGATCTGCATACAGTTTGCCAAGGAACGTCAGCGTTACCGTCTTGTACTTGTCCTCTTCCTCACGAGTTACCTTCTGACCCGCAAGTACCTTTGCAAAGATGGCAGCTGCTTCTTCGCGTGTAGCCACGCCGTAAGGAACATAATCAAGTGCATGGTCAGAGACTCTGCCGCCGACGGAATGGAAAAATTCCACACGTGACTCCAGCGCAGCAAGGAAGGATTCATAATCTGAAATGGCAGTGCCAGATGCCTGCGACAGCTTGCCCACCCATTCCACGAAGGTATCCCGGTTCAATTCCAAGCCTTTATCCGGGCGGAAAGAAGGTAATACCGCCGTATCAAAGCCTTCGATTTCCTGAATTTTCAGATGATACTCCAGAGAATCCGTTGGATCATCGGTTGTGCACACAACAGTGACATTGGATTTGGTAATCAGATCGCGTGCACCGAATCCGTCACTGTTCAGTTTGGCATTTACTTTTTCCCAGATGGCCGGTGCGCTTGTCTCATTCAATACTTCGTAGACGCCGAAATATCGCTGTAATTCCAGATGAGACCAGGCGTACAGTGGATTACCAATCATCATCGGTACCGTTTTGGCATAAGCCATGAAACGATCGTAATCGGTTACTCCCTCGCCGCCGGTCACATATTGCTCTTCAATTCCGTTTGCGCGCATGAGCCGCCACTTATAGTGATCACCGTATAACCAAGCCTCTGTAAGATTGCCAAAGGTTTTGTTCTCGTAGATCTCCTGAGGACTGAGGTGGCAATGATAATCAATAATGGGCATGTCTTTGGCATAATCCTCATATAACTTGATCGCCGTTTCATTGTGCAGCAAAAATTGTTCATCCAGAAAAGATTTCATTCGCCTCGCACGCTCCCTTTAGGTGAGTTTACGTTCATATGGGTTCACTTCCCATCTTTACGCTACACTGTTTATCATCAAAGTTCAATATAAAATGATAGCGTTATCGAAAAAGGTTGATTTAGGCATATATTCGGGAACAAGGTATACTGGATTTAACGCAAGGATGCTGATCTGAAGATCACACAAGGAGATGAAATGAATTGAAAATCACTTTTCTCGGCACTGGAGATATGTTCAGCGTGGAGCAGCACCACAATAGTATGTTGGCTGAATTCGGAGACACGCATCTTGTCATTGATTTTCCAGAATCAAATGCTAAAGCACTCAAGGAATATGGATTCGCCATGACCGATATCCACAACGTGTTCATTACGCATCTACATGAAGATCATATTAATGGTGTACAGATGCTAGGTTATTACGCACAGATCGTAGGCGACCGCAAACCCCGTCTGTTCATCCACGAACAATTGGTAGATCCGCTCTGGAACATTCTATCCCCCGGCATGCGCTACACAACGGATGGTGAACGTACCATGAGCGATTACTACGATGTCGTCCCCCTGCCAGATGGAGGCACATTTGAACTGGGCGGCGTGACGTTTGAGACGTTTCGGACACAGCATGTTCCCGGTATGGTCAGCAATGGGCTACTCGCCAAACCTTACTTCTATTACAGTGCTGACAGTACACTCGACCAGGAACGGGTGGAGCAAGTTGCCGCTGATGTGCAGCTGATTTTCCATGAATGTCATATGCACGATCTGGTGATCAAGTCACACACTTCACTGAATGATTTGGAACAACTGCCTGCCGAAGTGAGACAGAAAACCGTACTGATGCATTATCATGACGAGTACGCGGATGCGGACAAACGGAAACAATTCAACCGCGAGCATGATCTGCGGATGGTTGGCACGTTGGAATCATTTGAACTGGAGTAGGTAAAACCACAAACCCGAAAAGCCTGGAGCATTTTCAATGGAACGAAGTGAGTTCAATCGAATGTGGGATACGATGAATCAGTATTTTGAAAAGTAATAACCTTACTATCTCAAATAGATAACCGGCAGCGTCTACTCAGATTCCTCATACGGAACTGGCGGATGCTGCCTTTCTATTAATCTAATCTCTCTCCAATGACTTCATATACTCAATCGTCCTTGGAGACGGCTCGGCCTGAACATGAAAATAATCTTCCGTTCGCTGATCATTTGGGCCATAGGAAATTTTGATATACATATCTGCATAACGCTGGAGGATATTGCTGTCGATCTCCGCCTTTGGTTTCAAGACGTAACTTCTGCTCAAACTCAATCCAAGCGGTTCCTTGTCAGACTCTAAACTAATCTCGTGTGTATTGCTCACATTGGAATGAAATAACTCTCCAGCATTTATTCGATTTATCATGTTGGTATCGAGGGTGAAGGACTGAATGACATTAACCATGGGCACCCGAGCCTCATTCACCAAAATCTCATAAGTAATCCGATCAACTCCGGATTGATGACTCACATCCACCGTTGCTGTCAAATTATAATCATCTGGCGAGTTCGTCTGAAAAGACTCAAGGTTCTTCGTAACCCGCTCATTCAAATCTCTTCGCTCCGAATTCAACGTATACTCATCGGTTCGCTTCGGTTCACCCGCTGGCCCCTGGTTTGGTCCCAAACTGCAAGCCCCCAGACACACGGCTATTACACATAGGTACATGACCAACGGGAAGAAACGGTTCATCTCTCTTTTGGGGCTCATGCCATCCCTCCTCTTCTCCAATCTTCTGCAAAGAATATCGCTTATTACGTTCTCTCATTTTGTTTTCTAACACTCCATATTTGGATTATTGTACCATGTATTAAGATGTGGGACCGAACTGTTTCTTTCTCATTTCATGTTTTTAATTGTAGCAGTGATTCGTTTGCGTATGGCGGGACAGGTTACTGAGATTCGTTAGAATTCCAATAACGCTAATTCAGTGCAAATAAGGTGCCCTCGGTTCGTTAGGATGGAGTTTTAGTTGTACCTAGATAAATGCAAAAAAACCACCTGAACACAGGTATGTGGTATTATCCCCTTTAAGTAGACACTTGAAAAAACCTTCATGTTATCATGAGGGTTCAAGTGACACTTGGAGGGGATATTTTTATGGCCAAAAAAGGACAAACATTTCACACGTATACCGAAGAATTTAAATTGAATGCTGTTAGATCCTATGTCGAAGGTTCTTCAAGTTACAAGGTGGTCGCTGATCGCGAAGGAATTCGAAACTGTTCACAACTGAAGGTGTGGGTAAAAAAATGGAAAAACGGGGAAGCATTCGATGAGCGAAAAAACAATGTTCCGAATCCACTGAAAGGACGGCTTCGTACTGCCTTTAGCAGTGTAGAAGAGGAACGGGACTACCTTCAAGCACAGGTAGATTATTTAAAAAAGCGGTATCCAAATCTAGTAAAGGAGAAGCACTGAGCCAACGGGAGAACTACGATATCATAGACGAATTGCGTTGCTCGCATGGCATTACACGCCTATTATCGATTACAGGAATACCCCGTTCCAGTTACTACAAATGGCGAGCAACACAGCCACAGCGAGACGCAAGACAAGACCGTGAGCGTGAGATCAAAGAGCACATGATGGCTATTCATTTTGCAAATCGAGAGTTTGGTTATCCTCGCATGACAACGGCGCTCTGGGAGTCTGGTCTGAACGTTAATCACAAGAAAGTATGGCGAATCATGCGGGAACTATCGATCCAATCGGTAATTCGCAAGAAGCGGAAGAAGTCCAGCTATACGCCATCTGTGATTTATCCGAATCGCCTAAAGCGCAAATTTCATGCCACAGCACCTCAGCAAAAAATGGTGACGGATATAACTTATATTTCGGATGGAAACACATTCGTTTACCTGTCTGTGATTCAAGACTTGTTCAACAACGAAATTGTCGCTTGGCAATTATCTAAACGGAACGATGTTCAGCTCGTATTGGATACGGTGGAACAATGGACACAAAAAAGAGACGTTTCGGAAGCCGTGCTCCATTCGGATCAGGGCTTCCAATACACGTCTCAGGTGTACAACTCACGATTAGAAGCATTCGGCGTCAAAGGCAGCCACTCTCGCAAAGCAACCTGCCTGGATAACGCATGCATCGAATCTTTCTTTTCGCATCTCAAAACAGAGAAGCTGTACCTTATCCAGTGTAATTCAGAAGCCGAGATTCGACAAGCCGTGGAAGATTACGTGTACAATTACAACTACCGACGCTTTCAAGCCAAACTCAAACAGCGCGCACCGATTGAATATCGATGCGCGCTGGCAGCATAGCTTTTTTCATCTGTCTACTTGACAGGGGTATGACCAATGCTCGCTCTCCTGTTCAGATGGTTTAACGATAACGATCTATCTATATACTGTTTTTATGCGGTGGGTGTACCTTTTCTTATATTGCCTGGCACATGCCGTTACTCAGCGTCAGCGCAGTCCTCATTCTGTTCCGGAAGGGCCCATACCGAGACGCCTCCACCGCACACATGGAAGGTGGCCCAGCCGTCTTCCTCAATGGTAATCTGATCATCACAGCTCTTCGTCAGATCCACCCAGACTTCACCAGCACGATGCTCTCCGATGAACATTCTCTTCTCACCGTCATCCCCGTTGGAGATGACCACTGCACAACCGGAACCTTCGATTTCCTCTACGCCACGACGTACCCAGCCAATCGTATTGGCGTGATCGAAGTAATCTTCCTGCTCTCCATACGCTTTGTTGCAACGGGCAGACAGCAGAATGTCCAAAATCTCTTTTTTGCCATCCACAGGTTCAGGACCACCAATGCCATAATAATCCCCGTAAAATACAACCGGATAACCATCGCGACGTATTAGCGTCAACGCATAGGCGCTTGGCTTAAACCAGTCTCCAATCCATGATTCCAACGCTTCATGAGGTTGGGAGTCATGGTTATCTACAAAAGTTACCGCATGGGTAGGATGTGTCTGAACCAAGGTATCATCAAAAATTTTGGAGAGATCAAAGTCTCTACCTGCAAGCGAAGCCTCATGCAACTTGTAGTGAAGAGACACGTCAAACAAGTCGATCTGATAGTCTACCGTATCGAGGAATTCACGACATGCATCCAGGTTTGAATTCCAGAACTCGCCTACGATGTAGAAATCCTGACCGCGTTTGCGGATCATCTCTGCTGCGAATTCCTTAATGAATTCATGGTTGATATGTTTAATCGCATCCAGCCGGAACCCACCACACTGGAGGGTATCGATCAGCCATTTCCCCCAATCGATCATCTCGCGCCGAACATCCGGGTGGTTATAATCTATATTGGCGAACATCAGATAGTCATAGTTACCAAACTCATCATCGACATTCTCATTCCATTTTTTATTCTCTCCTGCGATGCGGAATACACCCGTTCGTTCTCCCTTGGCATCAAAGTCCGTGCCGTTGAAGTGTTCAGAGTTCCATTTAAAAGAGGAGTATTGATCCCCGCGACCCGGGAATGTGAATTTGGTCCAGCCCTCAATCTCAAACGGCTCAGAAATTTCCTTCGTTCGATCATTGGGATCAACCTCGATCACTTTGAACACTTCCGTCTCATCTGCTCCGGCCTTGTGATTCATAACCAGATCCACATAGACGGCAATGCCGTTTTTCTGACACTCGGCAATGGCCTCCACCAGTTCCTGCTTGGTGCCATATTTGGTCCGTACGGTACCCTTTTGATCAAATTCGCCCAGATCGTACAGATCATATACACCATAACCTGTATCTTCTGCTGACACTGCCTTGGTTACGGGTGGCACCCATACCGAGTCAATGCCTTTGGCTTTCAGTTCCGGGGCCATTTCAGCCAGTCGCTTCCAATGATCTCCGTCTGCAGCCAGGTGCCATTCAAAAAACTGCATCATGGTATGATTTCTCTTCATTATAATCGACCTCCTTGATTGCTTTCGAAGCGGACCGCGGAACGGATAGGGTAATCGCCGTTGTTCGTTCGTTGCTAACCAAGTTATAACCCTTTCACCCTACCCTTCAATCATATAAAGGAAAGAAAATCAAAAAATATATGCTGTATAAGCTTAACAAAGATTATTTACACTGACACTACGATGACAGAATAACCTTCCAATCGCTGTTATCCCCAGATTTTTTGATTCCCTTTTTCGAAGGGGAAAATCCGAGGATAAAGGCGAACGCTTCGCTTTTTCAGGTTTTTTCTGTCCTCTCCGTTATCGTGTAAATGATTAGTTCAACTTATATACATGCATCATTTCATTCGTAGTTCGTTCATCAAATTCGTTTATAGTCCCGCCACTCCTCGGGCAGCAGGGAACGATACGGTTCCTGGATAAAACGATCGTCGACCAGCACCAACACACCCCTGTCTTCCTCCGTCCGAATCAGCCGTCCACCCGCCTGCAGCACCTTGTTCATACCCGGAAAGATATAGGCATAATTGAATCCGTTGCGTCCTGTCCGATCATAGTAATCACGTAATACGTTGTTCTCCAGACCAATCTGCGGCAGCCCCGCGCCTACCACAACGACGCCATTCAAGCGGTCTCCCGGCAGATCGACACCCTCAGAGAATACGCCACCCATGACGGCAAATACCAATCGTGTTCGTTCAGGATTGGGTTGGAAACCATCCAAAAACTGCTCCCGTTCCAGTTCGTTCATGCCTTGCTTTTGTATAACCGTATCCGCTTCACTTGGAAGCTGTGCATAGGTCTCATATATCTCGCGCATATAAGGGTAGGAAGGGAAGAAGACCATCAGATTGCTGCGCGGCCATTCACTTACCAGCTGTTGCAGCATCTCTGCAATGGGGCGCCGGGATTGCTCCCGGTCCTTATATCGCACAGATAAGGGCAGAAGCCTTACATCCAGTTGTTCACGCTGAAATGGCGATGGAATCTGCAATGTATAATCCTCTTCCTCTGCACCCAGCATATCCCGATAATAGCGAAGGGGTGACAATGTAGCTGAGAAATGAATGAGCGAGCGGAATCCTTTGGCCGTCTGACGAAGCAGTACCGAAGGATCGAGACAAAATAACTTTACTCTCACTTCACTTCGAACACACTCTGCATACGTAATAAAACGTTCATCATACAGCTTGGCAATACGCAGGAAATTCTGTGCCGTGAAGTAGGCATCCAACAGCAGCTGATCCGTCTCGGCATTCCCCGAACCACCTTCAACAAGACATTGCTCCGCGACCATGACAAAAGGCTCCAGTCGTTCAATCAGTTCCTCCGGCGCCTCCTGCTGGATGATCTTTCCTTCTTCTCCACCGTTTTTCCGAAGGGTAATCAGATACTTATCAATGGCCCCGGTGTAGTCAACAATGGCTTTGGCAGCAGGCACACTGCTGTCCAGCGACTGGAACTCTCTTTTCACATCCAGAAATACTGCCTTCTCCAGCTCAGCGGAAAACATCATTCGGCCACGATCGACCAGATTATGAGCCTCGTCCACCAGTAACACCGTCTTGCGTTTCTGCTCCTCCAACATTCTTTTCAGAGAGATCCGTGGATCGAAAATATAGTTATAATCGCAGATCACCGCATCGGCTGCATACGCCGCATCCAGTGAAAACTCAAACGGACACACCCGATGTTTGCGCGCATACTGCTCGATGACCGGACGTGTCATTAATGTCTCATGTTCCAGCATATCCAGCACGGCCCCGTTAATACGGTCATAATACCCTTCACACATGCCACACTGCCCCGTATCACATGCTTCCTCTTCCTTAAAACAAATCTTGTCCTTCGCGGTCAGACTGATCACATGCATCTTCAATCCTTCCGATTGCATCCGGGCAAAAGCTTCTTCTGCCGCCACCCGTGTCGTCGTCCTCGCGGTCAGATAGAACAATCGGCTTGCTTCGCCTTCGCCAATCGCTTTGACCGTGGGGAACAGTACAGACATCGTTTTACCAATGCCTGTTGGTGCTTTGGCCATCAATCCCTGACCCTCACGGATTGTTTTGTAAACGGCTCCTGCCAGCTTTCGCTGTCCCTCCCTGTATTTGCGAAAAGGAAACGGCAGCTCTTTCACACTGATATCACGCTTTTCTTCATATGCAGCGATCATCTCTGCATATGGCGCATAACCGGCAATCACTTCTGCCGCAAACTGCTCCAGTTCCTGTCTCTCTGCCATTCGGCGAAACCGTCTTTCTTCATGGGTCACCGAATGCACATACGTCAACTGCACTTGCATACGTGGTTCATCTTGCTGAACGGCGTACATGTAGGCATACATCATGGCCTGCGCCCAATGCACGGGAAGCCCCTCACCCAGATCATCCAGATTGCCCGCAGTTGATTTGATCTCATCCACCGTCAACTGACCCTCCAACCGGATCAGGCCATCACATCGTCCCTCCACCACATAGGTCAGATCCCCATGTTGAATCTCAGCTTCGAGCACAATCTCTTTCAGATCCTCTTCCGTGTACTCCTTCTGTACCCGCTGATGAATTCGAGTTCCCTCCTGCATCGAGGCATTGGTACGGAACCCTGGACGTATGCTGCCGCTGCGGTACACATACTCCACCAAAGGTCTAACCGATATCCGAATTGTTGTTGTCATACGATCACCCGTTCTGTTTGTAGTGATTATACTTTATCATGAAAAGACGTGCTCAAACCAGTTGATCCGCCGATTGGACTCGCACAATCCCATATGCTATGTTGAGATAGAATGTACTTAATAAGGAGGCAGCTTCTATGTATATCTATTTGGTTCCTTCACCGATTCCGGATGCACTTGCTGCATACCCGCATCTGACTTTGCGAAGCGAAGAGCACGTGCGTCTGGCTATTGAATCCGCAGAACGCCTGATGAATATCGAGTCTGATGATAAAGTAGCCGCATATGAAGCTTTTGATGCCGCAGGCTCCTGGACTGGCGGTGGTTACGCTGTTCTCAACAATATCCCTGTCACAGAGGATGGTCGTAACGATTTCGAAGAACGGTTTAAGAACCGTGCCCGCAAGGTAGAAGACGAGCCTGGCTTTGTTGGTATTCGTGTGCTTCGTCCTCTGAAGGATGACACATATGTCGTACTTACACTCTGGCAGTCGGAGGAACATTTCAAAGGCTGGCAGGAATCCCAAGCTTATAGTCACGCTCACCGTAACCGCAGTACTAGCGAAGGGCTGACCGCACAGAAGCCTACCATGTTCCCCAGACCTTCTTACGTCACAACGTACACTATAGAATAACGAAAATGGGTCGCATCTGGCTTTTATCGCAATGGCCCATGTTTTTTCAAACCTCTTCCTGCATGGAAGAGGTTTTTTGCCGTCAATTGTAGAAGGCTCTCATTTTTGACACAGCCATGCTCAGATAGGATAATACTTGTTAAATGAAACTTCGGAAGGGAAGGCGGTACCTTGTCACGCAGTTCACTCACCCGATTTCTAAGCGGACCGTTTATATTCTTTACCATTATCATGATGATCAAAAGTTCACTGGCCTGGATTGTTATCTTTGATGACATCCCTGTCTGGAAACCACTGCTGACCGAATTGCCGCTCATCTGGATCGGCTTCTGTCTAATCGAGTGGTTTGCTGCCAAGCGGCGAATGTGGATATACCTTGCCATGAATTTGCTGCTCTCTGGGATTTTCTTTGCAGCCATCATGTACTACAAATACTATGGCGTAATCGTTAACTATCACGCGCTGGCACAGGTGAATCAGGTGACCTCGGTCAAGAGCAGCATGTTCTCTTTGCTTGACCCCTATTATTTGTTTATTTTTGCAGACGTTCTGATTATCGGGGGGATACTCATTCGTCGCCGGATCAAGCTCGGGAGTACAGAACGCCCGAACCGCATTCCGCTTGAACGACGTGCCAGAAGACGAGTTGCTTCGGTCATTCTGACCCTTTCCATGATCCTGTGTATGCTCAACATCTATCCCAATCGGGCCAGCATGAGTGAGCTTACACAAGCAGAACAGATGGGCATCCTCGGTTACGAGGCGTATACCATCCTGGATCGACCTGATAAACCTGTGCCCATCGCTCACATTGATCAGACTGACATCGACCAGCTGAAACAAACGACCGAACTTCCTGCAATTGTGGAGCAGGGTGCCGCGAGCGGACGCAACGTGATTATGCTCCAGTTGGAATCGTTTCAGAACTTTCTGATTGGATTAGAGGTAGATGGACAAGAGATTACGCCTAATCTGAATCAATTGGCTAGACAGAGCCTGTATTTTCCGAACTTTTATCAGCAAGTGGGACAGGGAAATACATCGGATGCAGAATTTGTTGTGAACACATCGTTCTACACCCCACCGAACGGGGCAGCAACAACTGTATATGCGGATAAAGCTCTGCCGAGTCTACCCAAGCTGATGTCAGCAAACGGATATCAGACAGCCACATTCCATACAAATGATGTTCGTTTCTGGAATCGGGATCAGTTATACAAGGCACTTGGATTCGACCAGTATTATGATATTGATTATTTCGGCACACAGGACTCTATCGCCTTTTCGGCCTCGGATGAAGTACTGTATTCCAAAACACTGGATAAGCTGGAATCCATGCAGTCTTCGGGTGATCCCTTCTATGCCCATATCATCTCCATGTCAGCCCACCACCCGTACACTTTGCCTAAAAACAAGGTGAAGCTGACGCTGCCAGAGCGTTACAAGGATACGTTGCCCGGTAATTATCTGATATCACAGCATTATGCGGATCAGGCGGTTGGACAGTTGATTGCTGGATTGAAAGAACGGGGATTATGGGAAAATAGCTTGTTTGTCTTGTACGGGGATCACCTGGGACTTCCCATCTACTCACTGGATCGGGATGACAAAGTCCTTATGAAAGAGTTGTATGGTCGGGAATACACATCAGCAGATATGATTAATATTCCACTCATTATCTCGGCCCCGGGTGCTACTCCGGGTGTACAGCTGGAGCAGATCGGAGGCCAGGTGGACATTCTGCCAACGATTGCGGGACTCACCGGAGTATCGCTGAAGGAACAATTACACTTCGGACAGGATTTGTTACACGAAGGTGGAAATCTGCTACCCGAACGTTATTACCTTCCCTCCGGGTCGGTGCTAAACGATGCTTCTCTCTTCATTCCGGCGAAAGGATACGGGGACGGAACACATTATTCCCTAGCTGATGCGGGCAGACAAGATGAAGGGCAACAGCAGACGGGTGTTCCTTCAGAAGAGATATCGAAGATTTCGGGAGATGAGGAATCTCCAGCTATAGCCACACCCAATTGGCAGTCTTCTTCACGGTTTATAACGAAGGAACAATATGATCGGGCATTGGATCTTGCACACTTGTCCAACAGTTATTTGAGCCAACTACCGGATCGAAAGGACGCGAACTGATTTTATTTTTCTAATATTCTAAAAAGAGCTTCATAGTGAATCACCAAGTACTGAAGTTTCTTCAAGATTACACATCTATAACGTACATGATCAATCCTGCAAGGATGAACATGTGCGTTATTTGAATTACACACAATCGGCATTCAACCCTTTTCCATTTCAGAAGGCTACAAGAGCTGATGGATCAATATTCTTTAAAATATTTCAGTAGTTCCGATTGGAAACTTTCAGCAGTAAAACTACGCTCTCGATTTTTATGAACAATCAGACCATGCGTAAAGCTTATTTTAGAAGTAAAAGGAAGAATTTTTAATCTACCCATCTTTAGTTCGTTTTTGATCGCTATTTTAGGGACCAAGGCAAAACCTTTTCCACAGCATACAAGTTCCTTGATCATCTCAAGACTTGAAAGCTCTAACGCATCCTTAACCACAATCCCTTCATTCTTTAGAACATCTACAGCAGTCGTATGATACAAACAAGATGTGCCGTTACTGATAAACACCTCGTCATTTAGAATCTGCGCCCCTACACTTTCCACTTTCCGAACCAAATCCTCAGATGCAACAAAAACAATAGTCTCTTCCATAATCGGATAAAAGAGAATGTCATGTCGCTCAGGGTTTTGAGGAACAATGCCAAAATCCAGGGCATAATCCAGCACACTTTTTAGAATATCTTGATGCGCCCCTTGTTCAACACGTAAATTTACGCTTGGAAAGTTTCTCGTATATTCCTGTACAAATGGAAGCATGCGTGTAAGAAAAAAGGATTCCTGTAGTCTAATATTTATTGTTCCGCACGGCTGATTCATATCATTCATACTTTCTTTAAGGGATTCACTTAAGTGGACATACTGATAAGCATATTTGGAAAATACTTTTCCAGCTTCCGTAGGTTCCACCCCTCGTGGAAATCGATGAAACAACTTTTGTCCGCAGATCTTCTCCAGCTGTTGAATATGAGTTGTTACTGTGGACTGGACATAACCTAAGCGCTCCCCAGCTCGGCTGAAACTCTTCTCTTCAAGCAAAGCAATAAATGCCTGAAAAAAACGACCCTCTAAGGAATTTATCATATCTTTCACCCTTTTGTATTTCGATTTAAAATAGCTAGCATTCAATCTATTCATTATTCAAATGAATAGTTTAATTATACAATAAAAACACGTCATCACCAGTTGTACAAGTAAGTAACAGAAATAATATTGGACTTCTTAATGAATCCAGAAGGAGATGTAAAAAATGAAGATTAGTTATCAGCACCAGAAAGTTGGAGATGTCGAAGTTTTTTATCGTGAAGCCGGGCCTAAGGATGGCCAAGTTATTTTACTATTACACGGGTTTCCATCCTCTAGTCATATGTTTCGCGACCTTATTCCCAAACTGGCAGAACAATACCGTGTCATTGCCCCTGATCTTGCTGGGTTTGGTCGCACAACAACTCCACCGCGCAGTCAGTTTGACTTCACATTTGACAGCCTGTTTCGAGTTATTGAAGGTTTCACTGAAGCATTAGCTCTTAAGAAATATGTAATGTATGTGTTTGATTATGGGGCACCTGTCGGTTATCGCTTGGCAGTGGCTCACCCGGAACAAGTTCAAGCCATTATTAGTCAGAATGGCAACGCATATGTCGAAGGGTTTAGTGACGCATGGGGACCTTGGGAGAAGTATTGGCACTCTCCAACACCTGAAAATCGTGAAGCATGTCGTGATTCCTTAACCCCCGAAACTATCCGTAACTTTCAGTATCTTCATGGAACTGATGCTAGCCTTGTTTCACCAGACGGATATTCACTGGATATTGCCTACATGTCACGCCCGGAAGCTGAAGAAATCCAACTGGATTTAATCCTCGATTATAGAACAAACGTGGATCTTTATCCTGAATTTCAGGCTTATTTCCGCAATTATCAACCTCCTCTTCTAGCTGTATGGGGTAAAAATGATCCTGCTTTTCTTCCTGCTGGAGCTTTAGCTTATAAGCGTGATATCCCATCTGCAGAAGTACATTTACTTGATACTGGGCATTTTGCTCTCGAAACACATGTGACAGAGATCCATGAGCTCATTCACCACTTCTTAAAGAAAATATTTTAAACCCATCATACATTGGCTCAATCTCAACCTTGAACTAAATAGAAAAAGCCCGTAGAAAGCAGGTCCAATAATGGCCTGTTCTACGGGCTTTTTGCATCTGTCATCATTCTTCAAGGTACTTGCAACGCCACTATGATCTAATGTTCTATCCCGTCCAGTTTACAATGGCAGTAGCGCAACCGACTTGCGAGCAGTCAATTGCTCTACCATGGCAAGCCATTCTTGTGGTTTGTTAGGAAGCACTGCATAATATCGATTCAGGAAATCAGCCACCAGACTGGCTGGCAGTTCATCAAGCGACTCATCGCCTGGCATGAAACACAGATCCAATCCGCCAACTGCTTCACCGTCACCTTGCCAGGATGGATGAACATACGGGAAGTCCAGACGCTGATATCCCAGATGGGACAGCACTTCGCGACGCACATACGGGTCCATCGGCTTGATGCCGCCAAACTCGTGATCCTGACTCAGATAAGGGTTGTAGATTTCGGCAAACATACCGAACAATTCTTTCCCGTTTGCTGCAGCCAGCTTTTGCAGATCACGCTTGCGGTGATTCGCCAGGAAACTGCCGATCCCCAGACCTTCACGCCCAATAATCGTGAAGTCCGTCATGGCTACGTTCCAGTCCTCGTAATAACGGTACTCCGTCGCTCCAACAACCTGTCCCTCATGTACAGCCACGAACACCCGAATACCCGGATCTTCCAGCGGTTCTTCCCATAGGGAGAAGTCCAGCACTTCTTCCCGCGGGAAAATCTCCTGCATCAACTTGTGCATTTGGGCAAACAATGGATCTTTAATGGATGTAATGCGCGTGAATTCCATGAATAAATACCCCCTCGATTGATAATGTATTTCATTTAACATTTCTTTATCTGAACGGATTCCGCCACTCCATCAGGGCTGCATAGTTGCAGGATTCCTCATCGTCCAGATAGTCTGCGGTCACACCAACAGGCATGCGGCCACAGCGAAGCAGGAACGATATCACCGGGTCACGCCTCTCTCCCGCTGCTACCTGATCCAGATATTCCTGCGCAGACAGTTGGTCTGCAACCAAATGATAACCGGGCATTCTACCAGCACCAAGTAACCGATCCATCCCCTGAGCGATGACAAGGTGGTACATCGCCTGCATCATAAGCTGAGCCAGTCCCCATTTGCGGTACTTTGGACGAACACAGAGATCAACAATATACAGCGTGTTGCCATCCGGCTGGTGGTTACGAATATAACCGTCATCCGTTACTTCGGCCCAGGTATGACTTGCTGGATGTGCAGGGTCCCACTGCATCCGTAGCGAGGTCATTGAGCCAGCCAATTCTCCATCGACTTCAATACAGATGGCACCCTCCGGGTAATGCTGTACATGACTGGTGAGCTGCTCGTGACTCCAGAGCAGTTCTTCCGGATAAGGAGGAGGGAAACTCTCCGCCTGAATGCGAATGAGTTCCTCAAAGTCGGCAGTAACATAATTGCGAACGACTGCTTTTACCCTTTTGCCACTTCGCTCCGGGTCGGTAATCAGCATTTCTTTGGTATACATGTTGCCGGTTCACCCCTTTCCACTGACAAAATGAATTCCCTACTCTGTTTCGCTTCGGTTTTAATTATGTGTTCAAAAAGGTCGGTTTTCAGTACCGAGAAGATGGGATGAAGCTAGAAATGGAGTAGCGGAGCGTAGGGAAGACTACGTGAGCAACGGACATTTCGGCTGAATTCCATATTCGATGCTGATGATGCCACTAGGCATCCTTCGTAATCAAAAGCGGGCTTTTTGAACAACCTCTATAAGGTTGCCTACTCCCAATCGGTATACAGATCAGTACGGCGGTCACGCCAGGTCGTTACCGATCCACGTTCACGTACCTCATACAACAAGTCCAGATCCAGATCGGCGGTCACGATCATATCGTTGTTAATCTCACCCTCGGCCAGAATGCCACGTGGCGGGAACGGAATATCATTCGGCGTAATAATTGCAGCCTGTCCATAGTTGGCACGCATGAAATCAACGGTCGGCAGGTTACCCACTGTTCCGGTTAACACAACATACACCTGATTCTCTACCGCGCGGGCATGACTCGTATAACGCACACGGTAGAATCCGTGACGATCGTCCGTACAGGAAGGACAGAAAATTACGTCTGCGCCTTTGGCTTTGGCCATCCGTACAATTTCCGGAAATTCAATATCGTAACAAGTCAGCATCGCAATACGGCCTTTGTCCGTGTCGAACACCTCAAGTCCCTCTCCGGGAGCCATGTTCCATTCCTGGACTTCGGTTGGTGTAATGTGAATCTTGTCCTGGCGCGCGATACGACCATCCGGGTAGAACATGTGGGCTGTATTATACAGCTTCCCTTCACGGCGAATGACGTGGGTTCCCCCGATGACGTGCATACCGTACTTAGCAGCAAGTGATGTAAACAGTTGCTCATATTGCTCCGTAAAGTTTGGTAGATCCTCAATTGTCAGCGCATTGCCTTGTTCGTCCCCAATGGACATTAATTGCGTTGTGAAAAATTCCGGGAACAGCACAAATTCGGTTCCGTATTCGCTCGCTGTCCGTATGTAATGCTCAACCTGAGCGGCGAACTGCTCAAACGAGCTGATTGTGTGCAATTGGTATTGTACAGCGGATACCCGCAGTTTCATGTTCGTACACCTCCATCATGATTATGATTCCATTGTAACAACGTTCCGGGGTCAACAAAAGAGTATTTACACGGGACACCACACTGACAGAATAACCTTCCGATCGCTTCCTTTAATTGCCTAGCATGGACTGTGTGAAACCGATCCACTCTCTCGTGGCAAATGACAGATAGCGGTCCTTCCGCCAGATCATACCGAGCTGCCATGGAATCACAGGTTCCACCACCGGTATAATACGCACGCGCATATGGTCCACCTCACGACAAATCGTTTCCGGTAGCAAGGCTACCCCCAAATTGGCAGCAACCATCGCGCTGAGCAGATCCCACTGGGAGCTCTCATATACTACACGGGGCTGGAACCCCGCATGCTGACAAGCCACAATAATTCGGTCATGCAACGCAAAATCCTCCCGAAACAGTACGAATGAGTCATTTTCCAGTTCATGCAGCGCAACCGACTCTTTCTCCGCAAGTGGATGTGAAGGGTGTACGAGCAGGTTCAGCTTCTCTTTGACAAACACAAAATGATCCAACAGCTCATCCACGGTTGGCAGTACGGCAACGCCAATATCCAGTGCACCGCTAATCACATCGGCCTCCACCTTTTTGGCACCATCCTCGAACAGTTGAATGGTCACCTGCGGGTAGGCTTTGTGAAATTCGCCAATGATCATGGGGAAAAAGCTTGATCCTACCATCGGTGGCAAGCCGATCCGCAGATGGCCTTTCTTCAAATTCATCAGGTCGTCCAATTCGGACGACAGACTGCGGAACGACTTTTCGATCTCGAGTGCCTGCCGAAAAAACACATGGCCCGCGTCCGTTAGTTCAACTTTCTTCCCATAACGGTCCAATAACGTGATACCCAATTCCTCTTCAAGACTCTTGACCGTCTTGCTGATGGTGGGCTGGGTGATATATAGAACTTCAGCGGCTTTCGTGAAGCTTTGTTGCCGGGCGACTTCCAGAAAATATTGCAAATGGCGGATATCCATCGCTTGGTTCCCACCTCTCATAGATAAATGGAATAGTAAACATTCTTAATATGCATTTTACTCATGAAAGAATGCCATGTAAAATTTGTGATATCCAATGAATCATTTTCATTTTCATATTAACTTAAACGATTACGTTGATTATACAAGGAGGGATTGAAGTGAAAAAATGGGGCCTTGGTATTTCACAGGTTGCGCTCTTAATGGTTTTTTCACTGCTCATGGACCTGCTGGCCCGTACTCTCCATCTTCCTGTACCCGGTTCAATACTCGGTATGGTCGTGTTATTCATTCTGCTTCAGACTCGTGTCGTGAAGCTGCGCTGGATTGAAGTTGGAGCTGCCTGGCTACTCGGTGAACTACTGTTATTTTTTATCCCGTCAGCCGTTGGCATCATGAACTATATGCCCATGTTGGAGCATGACGGATTGCAAATTTTATTCATCGTACTGCTTAGTACATTCCTAGTTATGTCCTGTACAGGACTCGTTGCTACACGTATTGCGAAACGAAAGGAGCGTCACACCGGATGATTGGATTTCTCTGCCTGTTGTTAACCGTCGGGATCTATGGGGTCGCCAAACGAATGTATCGCAATCTGCCGAAAGTATATCTGTCTCCACTGCTCATTACGCCGCTCCTTGTCGTTGGCATATTGCTCGCAACGGGAACAGATTACACCACCTACAGCAGTGGTGGCAAATGGCTCAGTCTGCTGCTTCAACCGGCCACCGTGGCTTTTGCAGTACCACTCTACACCTTTTTCCATGTACTCAAAAAACATATTTCCGAGATTGTCTTCAGTGTCATGACCGGTTCGGTCGTTGCCGTACTTTCTTCTGCCCTGCTCGCCAAATGGTTGCGCCTGGATTCCGGTCTCATTCATAGTCTGATCCCAAGATCGATCACCACCCCAATTGCCATGAACGTATCCGCCACTATCGGTGGCATACCCGCAGTGACAGCTGTTTTTGTTATTATGACTGGTCTGCTCGGAGTAATTATGGGCCCTTCCATCGTCAAAATGCTGCGCATCGATGGGGAGATTGCACGAGGCACACTGTTTGGAACCGGTGCCCATGGCACAGGGACATCCAAGGCGTTTGAACTGAGTTCCCTGACCGGTACCATCTCCAGCATCTCCATGGTGCTCGCTGCATTGTTCACTTTAGCGGTTGCACCCGTGCTTTCTAAACTTATTTTCCCATAATGGATGGAATTATCCACTTTTTTGAAATATTATTGTTGTATTAAAGCCCTTTCTTCCTTACAATAAGGACAGGTTTTTAATTGTGAATATTGCGGGGGAGATGCGATGAAAAGAACCGGAATGAAGAGATCTCTGGACCGTCTTGGACGAATTGTCCTTCCCAAAGAAATGCGGGATACGATGGAAATCCATATCGGCGATCCGCTTGAGTTTTTCATTGAAGGAAAAGAGTTGATTTTAAGAAAGTACAAATCAACATTATGTATTTTTTGCGGTGATGTAGATACGGAAATGTATTTCAAAGAACAATTCATCTGCCGGACTTGTGCAATTCAATTAAAACACCCGGATGACTCTCCCAACTGGTTCGTACCTCAGAACAAACAGGCTCCTGCACCCGTGGAGCGTCCTGCTTCCAAATCCGCCCCAGTCTCATCTCCCGCTAGGGAAGAAGGGACCACAGCTGACAACCAAGAATACCCGGACCTGCGGCCAAAGACGGCACGTATGCTGCAACAGATGAAAGAAATTGTTGAACAGAATCCCGGTTTGGCTCAACAGCAAATTGCGGAAAAGCTTGGCATCAGCCAAGGACGCGTCTCTCAATTAAAAAAGTTACTATAATCAAAATGGCATTTGATCATTTATAGTCAGAAGACCTTCCGATCAGGAAGTCCCGCTGCAAGAGAACCCGTTGTTTTTCGTGGGTTCTTCTTTTTTTTATATTCATATTGTAATGGAAAGGAGTTCTATGGATAAAATTCTGTATTTATCACAATTCGACCTCATGTCCTCCTTATCCGAGGCAGACCTGATTGAAATGGATGGGATGACTTCTATTACGACCATACCTAAAAACAGACAGATCCAGACACCCGATACGTTTACAGAAGGTTTCTATTTTGTAAAACGGGGAAAGGTTCGTTTATATACATTAAATCCGGAGGGCAAGCAGTTCACTCTCGATATTTTGACGGAAGGTAACGTGTTTGGAGAAATGAACGGAATCTCACTCGGAACACGCGCCGTTTATATCGAAACGATGGAGGAGTGTGATATTTGCCTGATGAGCAAACAACGTTTTGAACAGTTTCTGATTGAACATCCAGAATTTATGATGAGACTGATGAACGTACTAAGCGAGCGGATCAAACGAATGAGCGAGTTGACACAGACGCTCGCACTCGGAAACCTGCATGAAAAGGTGATACATAATCTCTTCCGGCTGGCTGAACAGATGGGATGCATCGAAGAAGATGAGTACTGCCGGATTCAACTCGGGCTTACCCATCAGGAGATTGCCTGGATGGCAGGAGCCACACGGGAATCGGTTACGATTGTCATGCAAGACTTGGCAAAATCTGGACGTATTCGTACCGGATTCAAATCAGTCTCCCTTCATCGTGACGAAATCGCTAACCTCCGGAAAATCACTGACCACTTGTAAGATGCCTTACATCCCTGTTCTCCAGCAAGTTGTACTGTATAACTCATGATGTTATACAACCAAGGAGGAGTATACCGTTGGATGCTAAGCCAGATCTATTTATCCCTGAAGACATTTTTCGTCGCAAAGGTGCCCGTAAAGCAACGGAAATTCCTGAGCATATCCGCAATTGGCTACAAGCAGGACATATCGAATCGGTCAATCTGACCGAATGGCTGGCTGTAGATCATGTTTCTCTTTTTCAGAAGGTTACCCATGAATGGGGAATGGATGCCGAAACCAGAGCAATTACAGAGCAGTTAACACAGATGAATGAGCAGCGGATCATGAAAATCATCCCGGCCATAGCCATGCAATGGCTTGATCTGTTGAAACGTCCATCAGTCAATGAAAAAACGAATCTCTTTTGTTCCATTGCAGAGCATCGTTCAGACAGTGTTCGCTGCTGGGCGGCTTATATCATTGGGCTAGATTCCGGTCTGAACCTGACTGAAAAGTTGGAGCATATTCGGCCCTTTGCAGCAGATCATCACTTTGGTGTAAGAGAAATCGCCTGGATGGCTGTACGGGAGTCCATCTCTGCCGAATTATCCTTAGCCTTGCAGCAGTTAATCCCATGGAGCGTTGACCCTGATCCACTGATCCGTCGCTTTGCCATAGAATCAATCAGACCTCGTGGCGTCTGGGCCAAGCATATTCAGGAGTTAAAAGAAAATCCGGCCATGGCCCTTCCCTTGCTTGACGCAGTAAAATCCGATGCCCATAAGTATGTACAGGATTCGGTAAGTAACTGGCTGAACGACGCCAGCAAGACCAATCCAGAGTGGGTGCGGCAGGTCTGTGCCACTTGGACTCAGCAGTCGGATACCCAACATACGCGGCGAATCGTTACACGTGCCACGCGAAGTCTTACATAAAAAAAGATGACCACCGCTCTCTGGCAGTGGTCATCTTCTGCATAGGCATCCGCGTTTACATTCCTTTTGACAGGAATACCTTTTCCACGTTGAACAGCCCAATTACGTTCCCTCTTATCTTTAACTTACGCCTGAATCGCGTCCATCTGGCCTTCTTCTTCCGCTTCCAATCTGCGCATGCCCACAACCAAAACAATAATGTTAGCTACCAACAACACAGCCGGGAACGGAACAGCAGCGTATTGTGCATAGATCAGATGACTTCCCACGGCCCCAATCAGAATGAATGTCAGTATGCCAGAAGCCAGGATGCGAGTACGTGGAATCAGCAAACCTACTGCACTAAGCAACTCCGCGGCACCCAGCAGATACATGGTCCATGTCGGATAAGAGAAACTTTCGAATGTCTGAATCATCATGTCTGCTCCACTAATCTTGTTAAACCCCGTCATGACGAAGACACCTGCTAACACAACCAGAAAAACGTAACCCAAAATCTTGTTCATATGTATATCCTCCTGTAACAAATTATATGTTCCTACTAGGTAATGATTATTTTGCTTCACATTGTAAAAAAAAGAATCTATGTAAAAGTTCCCAAAGGTCACTCTGTTTTCAAGCGTTCAGCCCCGTTCAATTTTCAGAATAGTACGCGTTCATATTATACGTATTATTTATCACCAACTTACTTTTGTGAAGTTAGTATATAATAATAATATAATTTCTTCAAGTAATTTTTCGCTGTATGATGTATAATACATACAAAAGGTATGTTACAGTATATTTTGTAGTAACCCTCATTTACTTGGATGTCCTATATTCTTAAAGCGGCAGAAATCATGTCCTTTCATATACAACTTTGAAGAAAATCATTATGAATCGAGGTGAACACGTTGAAGCTGAAAAAAGTAAAATCACCAAGTCCCTGTATGATCACTCAAGCCATAGACATCATAGGCAAGAAGTGGGTACTGTTAATCATGTACCAACTGTTGTCCGGACCCAAGCGGTTTACGGAGCTTGAAGCAGAGATGGCGATCAGTGGACGACTTTTATCGGAGAGATTGAAGGAAATGGAGACGGAAGGTATCGTAACCCGACACATGTTTCCCGAGATACCTCCCCGTGTAGAGTATGAATTGACACCGAAAGGCAGAGCCATTGAACCTGTCATTGATCAGATCTACAGTTGGTCATCCGACTGGTTGAAACAGCAGAAATCCGAGTAGTTGAATTGCTACTTAATAATCTCTACTCAACATAAATACGCCTGAATCAGGCTGATCTGCGGATCATTCCCTGATTCAGGCGTATTTATATTACCTTCAACCTTTTAATGAGAGAGACGTTTTGAAGGCTGAAGCTGTACCGGCAGACCGGAATCTGCCGATGCCAGCGCCGCCGTCGTAATCTCCTGTGTACGGCAGGCATCCGCATAATCGGACAGAATTCGTGAACGGTCTCCCGTACGCAGGGCGTGAATGAACGCTTCATTCTCACGCTCGTATGGGTTATGTCCTGTCGGAATCTCCAGACCTGCCATCGCATGTTTTGCGGCACTTGGCAGAAGCAAACGTTCTGGCGTCCAATCCCACACACCTGCATCCGTGTAGAACTGGAGTCCTGCGCCGCCCTCTCCGTCTGGCAACAGACATGTATTGGCGATACTGGCAATCGCTCCACTTTCCAGCTTAAGCGTCACATTTGCCACATCGGCTACGGTCACATGTTCATGCTTCTCATGCATGCTTCGCTGAGCTGCTACAGCATATACCTCCGTAACTTCTCCTGCACAATACCGAAGCAAGTCTACAATATGTGTAGTCTGCTCTACGAATTGCCCTCCTGAACCGTCCTGACGCCGCCACCAGGCGACCCCTGGCATTCCGCCCATCCAGCGGCCAAGAGCCATGCCGACCGTCTGTTCTTTCATCGCTTGCCGCAGGACCTGCGCAGCCTCCTGATAACGGAAATGGTATCCTACAGAGGTTAACAATCCACTCTTTTGCACCTGATCCAACACCTGACGTGGAACGTCCATTCCAGTACTCAGCGGTTTCTCCACCAGGAATGGAATACCGCGGCGGATTAATTCGGACTCAATTGATCCGTGAGACATCGGAGGCACACAGATATACACCGCATCCAGCTTCTCACCATCCAGCATATGTTCAAGTTCCCCGTAACCAACAGCATCATAAACGAAGGCCATAGCCTCTGCCTTTTCGAGCGAAGTTCCACAGACACTCGCAACACGAACACCTTCCATCCGTGCGAGAATATCCGCGTGTACCTTACTGAACCAGCCTGTTCCAATGATTCCGATCTGTAATGTCATGGATGTAATCCCCTCTCTATGTTACACGCTTACATGTTCCATTCGACTCTCGATCTTGAAATCCTGCCTTAGATTTTGCCGGATGCTTCCAGCAACAGCTGATCCAGTTCCTGTGTATGTTTAACCACTTCCTCTTCTGACCAGTCCAAACGACCTGCCATATACGAGATAACTGCTGCTTTATAGCGACGAACTTCATTAATACGGAAGAATAAATTACCTGTTCTTCGTACCAAAAAGTCAGATGGAGTTGCAGCCATCTCTTCATCAATCGCGTAATGTAGCATAAGCAATAACTCCTGTGGCATGCCATGAAGATCGGACTTGGTGCGTGGATCGGGCATTCGCTCATACAGTGCCTCCACATTGGAACCATACGTGCGAACCAGCCGCTCCGCAGCAGGTCGGGCAAGCCCGAGAGCAACACCGTCCTTGATCTTGCGCTCCGCATACGATACAAATCCAGCCGATCCCCCTACATCACCGCCGGAGATGGGCATCTTCTTTGTTACACAAGGGCCTATGGAATGCCCACTCTCCTGCTCCATCTGGCGTGCGACCAGATCAACAACCATCTCGGCCATTTTACGGTACCCGGTTAACTTGCCCCCGGCAATCGTAATCAGATTGGATTCGGATACCCAGACTTCATCTTTACGTGATATTTCGGAAGGATTCTTGCCTTCCTCATGAATTAGTGGACGTACACCCGCCCATCCGGATTCCACGTCCTCGGTACCAATGTGTACATCTGGAAACATGCCATTAACTGCATCAATCACATAATCGCGATCCGCGTCGGAAATTTGCGGGTGTGCAGGATCGTCCTGATATACAGTGTCGGTTGTACCTACATAGGTTTTGCCATCACGTGGGACAGCAAATACCATTCGACCATCTGGTGTATCAAAATAGACGGCCTGTCTTAATGGGAATCGTTCACCATCAAAGACCAAATGAATGCCTTTGGTCATCTGCAGCGTTTTCCCCTGGCGCGAACCGTCCAATTCCCGCAGACCGTCCACCCATGGACCGGAAGCGTTGATCACCTTGCTTGCTTTCAGCATATATGCCTGACCGTCGATCTGATCCACGGCTTCAATACCTGTAATCTTGCCATTCTCCTTCAGGAAACCTTTCGCCTTAACGTAGTTCACTGCCTGTGCCCCACGTTTGACAGCTTCTTTCATAACCTCTATGGTGAGCCTGGCATCATCAGTCCGGTACTCCACATAGAGTCCACCACCCAACAACCCCTGTTTGCGTAACAGAGGTTCACTGTCTGACACTGCTCCAGCATTCAACATTTGGCGCCGTTCACTGCGCTTCACCCCGGCGAGCCGGTCGTACACCATCAGTCCAATGGATGTGCTGAAGCGGCCGAACGTGCCAGCCGTATAGATCGGTAACAACATCGGTTCCGGTGTGGTCACATGTGGCCCATTTTCATAAACTACAGCCCGCTCCCGTCCTACCTCAGCAACCATCTTCACTTCATATTGCTTCAAATAACGCAATCCGCCATGGACAAGTTTGGTCGAACGACTGGATGTACCTGCTGCAAAATCCTGCATTTCTACAAGCCCCGTCTTCAACCCACGCGAAGCCGCATCCAATGCAATCCCTGCGCCTGTAATCCCGCCACCAATAATCAATACGTCAAAATGTGCATTCGCCATATTTTGCAAATATTCGGTCCGTTGTGCTGACGAGAACGTTTCTGTCATTCTTGAACCTCCCATGATTTCCTTAATATTTCCGTAAAAAAAACAAAAAAAGGACCACGTCATTCGCTCAGCAATTGCTGAGCGGCACGTGGTCCCTCCCGATCTCCAGACATCATTTTTTAACTTGTGCCTTTATCCTATCACAGATTTTTGACGGCGTGAAGTCCTGAAATGACACATTATTCAAAAAAAATTCAAAAAGTTGTTCTGCCAAAGGATGGAATTTCAAATGAATCCACTAACCTTGTTTTTTTCCTTATAGTGGGTATATATTTTGCCTCCTCCAGGAAGAATAACCCTGTAAATCATGCATCATTTTCCACCAGTAAATATCATTTATAACATATGTTTAGTTAAAAAGTACAAATACCCACACCAAGAAATATTCATTTCATTTCTTTTATTTAAAAGCCATTGCTGCATTCACTGCACGCTTCCAGCCTGTATACAGTTCTGTTCGTTGTTGCTCAGCCATAACAGGCTGGAAGACACGCTCCGTATTTTCATGATCCGTCAATTCATCCGCACTCGTCCAATATCCTACCGCCAATCCTGCCAGATAAGCCGCACCCAATGCAGTCGTTTCATTCACCGTTGGGCGTTCGACAGGAATGCCCAGAATATCACTCTGGAACTGCATGAGGAAATCATTGGCCGCCGCTCCTCCATCCACACGCAGAGCATGCACGGGAATACCCGAGTCGGATTCCATTGCCTCCAGTACATCTTTGGTCTGATACGCCAATGCCTCAAGCGTAGCACGGATAAAGTGTTCCTTTGTCGTGCCTCGGGTCAGGCCAAACACCGCACCCTTAACCTCACTATCCCAATACGGACTGCCCAGTCCCACAAATGCAGGTACCATATAAACGCCGTCTGTCGAAGGCACACGTGAGGCGTAATCCTCGCTATCTTTTGAAGAGCGAAGCATTCTTAATCCATCACGCAGCCACTGAACCGCTGAACCTGCAACAAAAATGCTGCCTTCAAGCGCATATTCAACCTTGCCATTCATCCCCCAGGCAATCGTTGTAATCAGTCCGTGATTGGATTGTACCGGGTTCTCTCCCGTATTCATAAGCATGAAACAACCGGTACCATATGTATTTTTCATACTGCCCTTGGTGTAACAGCCCTGACCAAACATCGCTGCCTGTTGATCACCTGCCGCTCCCGCAATCGGAATCCGATGACCGAAGAAATGATAGTCTGTTGTGTGTGCATACACCTCGGACGAACCTCGCACTTCTGGTAGCATGGCCTTAGGAATGTCGAGGATATCCAACAATTCGTCATCCCATTGCAGATCATAGATGTTATAGATCAGAGTACGTGAGGCATTGGATATATCCGTGACATGTGTACCCCCGCTCAGTTTCCAGATCAGCCAGCTATCAATCGTGCCAAACAGCAGTTCACTCTTCTCTGCCCGCTCCCGGGCACCAGGGACATGATCCAGAATCCACTTCACCTTTGTTCCCGAGAAGTAGGGATCGATCAGTAATCCTGTTTTACGGCGGAAAAGGTCCCCGAGACCCTGCGTCTTCAATTCTTCACAGATATCTGCGGTCTGTCTGGATTGCCATACCACTGCATTATAGATGGGTCTGCCTGTTTCTTTGTCCCATACCACAACGGTCTCACGTTGATTCGTAATTCCAATTCCGGCAATCTGGACAGGTTTAATTCCGCTCTCTGCCAGACATGAAGCCATCACGGCAAGAATGGAACTCCAGATTTCGTTGGCATTCTGCTCTACCCAGCCCGGTTTGGGGAAATATTGAGGGAATTCCTGCTGTGCAATGTGCACAATCTCCCCGTCACGGTTAAATAGAATAGCTCGGGAGCTTGTTGTTCCCTGATCCAGAGCCAATATATATTTTTCCATACAGCCAACCTCCTGTTGTGGGTTCTTTTTAAGGTGTAAGCGATTTCTCGAAATGTCGGATCAGATCTGTGTTGGATGTGGTCACTGCCGTAGCCCCGACGCCAAGCGCAAGTTCAACCTCTTCCGGTGAACGGATCAATCCCCCTGCAATAATGGGTATCCCTGTACGCACAGATACTTCCGCAATAATATGCGGAATGACGCCAGGTAATACTTCAATATAGTCCGGTTGAGTTTTGGCCAGCAGCAGATAACTTTTCTCCAGCGCATGGGTATCGAGCAGAAAAATACGTTGAATCGCTGTAATGCCTTTCTGCTTTGCCTTCTGAATGACACTCGCTCGCGTAGAGATCAGTCCTGCCGGGCGAATGTGCTGACACAGATACTCTGCCGCATACTCATCATTCTTCAATCCTTGGACCAGATCTGCATGCAAAAGTATCTTTTTGTCGTACCGCCGAGCCTCGTCCATTACACTCTGAAGCTGTGCAATATGCGTTTCCAGCATCACCCCATAGGTATAAGGGCCTTCAATCATCGCTTCAAACTGCTTCATGCTCTTTGCAGCCGGCAATATACGTTGTCCCTCAAATGGCACCTTGGTTCCTCCCGCATTCATCAGATGACTATATTGTATAATCCGCACTGCGGGAACGGCAAGCCATTCCGTGAATCAGGAAAACCTGATCGCTACCCTATCATCCATAGCAAAAAGCCGCTGTTGTACTTCTCCATAACAGAGAGTACATCAACGGCTAGCCGTCTATTCGTATACGTCTATAAATAATGATTAACCCTGCGCATGCGGAAGCAGCGTCTCTGCCCCAGCCCAACCATCACTTTCTGCCAAGTGACCGGAACGGTTCACTTTCGTTTGCAGATATTTCTCGTTGAAAGCAGAGCGATCTCCCCATAGTGGCACACGTCCGCCCACATTTAATCCCGCTTCCTGCAAAGCAGCCAGCTTCCGTGGATTGTTGGTGATCAATGTAACCGGTGCGGAGCGAAGTGTACGCAGCACAGCAATCGCATCGTCATAATTACGAGCATCGTCTGTGAATCCGAGTTGCAAGTTTGCATCTACCGTATCCAGACCTTCTTCTTGCAAAATGTACGCCATGGCTTTGCTGAACAGACCAATGCCACGTCCCTCATGGTTCGCAAGATAGAACAGTGCACCCGCTCCGTGAGCGGCGATCATTTTCATGGATTGCTCCAATTGGAAGCCGCAATCACAGCGTTTGCTGCCAAAGATGTCGCCTGTATGACAGATGCTATGCATCCGAATCAGCGCTTCTTGTGCTTCAGCAAAGTCACCATACACCAGAACACTGGATTGTTGACGCTCTGCCAGTTCAGCTTCAGCAAGAGATTCAATTAACTCGCCGCTCTCCATCGCTTTGTCCGATTTCATCCAGCTATACCACTGGAATGTCTTGGTCTCCCCATCGAGGTTTACCGGGAGTTTGATTGGCCCCACCAAGTATATGAACTCTTTTCCACTCGGAAAAGTCTGAATTTTGGGGGCAAGCAGTTGAATAATATGTGAATTGATCATTGTCGTTCCTCCTGTTTAGGCCAACTTGTCTGTTGATTGATTCGCATCCAAAGCGAAAATGGATCACTTGGACGTTATATAGTACGTATCTATATTATTCTCATCATCATTAGTTACTTTATGTAAGTTAGTTTAGAATAAAAATTATAATGTGTCAAGTAACTTTTATTTTTAAAGTAACTACCCAATTTATGTTACGCAATTGACACAAATATGTGTTTCATTTTAGGAATATTGGGTATGAGTTTATAAACTGCTCATACACTAATGTTGTAGTCCAAAGCACTTCATGCCTCGAACTTAACGATGAGGGGGTAATACACATGATCCGCCGGAAAAGAACTTGCTGGACAGCCATACTGATGGTCTGCGTCCTGCTCATAAGCGGATGCTCCATCTGGCCCGGACAGGACGATTCAGCGAACAATAAAAAGGTAGCGCTTACATTATGGTACTGGAATCGTTCCATCGATGATAAGTTGATTGCCAGGGCTAAGGAAAAGTTCCCCAATATCGAACTGACAGCTCAGAAAATCGGCGGTGATTTCAAAGCAAAACTCAAAACAACACTCGCTGCACGCTCAGGTGAACCAGACATTGTAGCATTGAACGACTGGATCATGGAGCTATTCCCCAGTGAGGACCGTTTCTATAATCTGTATGATCTCGGTGCAGGAGATATTGAAGACCAATATCTGCCGTGGAAATGGAAGCAAGGCGTTACGCCAAGCGGACAGATGATTGGTTTCCCGATGGATACGGGGCCAACAGCCCTCTTCTACCGAGAAGATCTGTTTAAGGAGGCCGGACTGCCATCTGATCCCGAAGACGTTACACGTCAGATCAACAGCTGGGATGCATATGCTGCTGCCGGAGAACAGCTCAAGGAAAAATTCGGAGGCAAGGTTTTTCTAACCGACAATATTGCAACCGTTTACAATCAAGTCATATCGCAGTCTGCGGAGCGTTATTTCCGGCCGGACGGGTCCTTTATCGGCATGGATTCCCCTATTGTGGGCAAGAGCTGGGATACGGCCGTTGCTTTCAAAGAGAAGGGACTGCTAGCCAATGCAGATGGCTGGACTCCAAGCTGGAACGCCGCGATGAATAATGGCGAAATCGCCTCTTTCGTGGGCGCTGTCTGGATGAAACAAGTTCTTCAGGAAGCCGCTCCAGATACATCCGGGAAGTGGCGGGTCGCTCGGGCACCAGGGGGAGATGGCAACAACGGAGGATCATTCCTGTCCATCCTGAAGTCGAGTGAACATCCTCAGGAAGCCTTTGAACTGGTTCGCTGGCTGCAAAGTCCCGAAAATCAACTGGAGCAATATCAGACACTAAACCTGTTCCCTTCTGCACCAGGTGTGTTTGATGATCCTGCCATGAAAGAAAAAGAACCTTTCTTCGGTGGACAGGCGACAGGGCCTGTATTTGCCGAATCGGCACAGGATGTGCCGGATGCTTTCTTTGGCGAAAGATACCCATCCGTACACAACATTATCACTCGACGGCTGAATGATGTCGCGAAGCAAAATGCCGATCCACAGCAGGTCTGGACGGATACGGTACACCGCGTCGAGCGGGAATTGCAGCGTTAACCTGAACAACGTGTGGTTTCGTTATCCGCAAAGGAGGAATTCATATGGCTGTAACTGAACCTCGTCTTACTCCCGATCCCGGAAATGCAAGACCTGATCTGGGTCGGCAGAAGTCACTGTGGGCCAGAATGTGGGAGCATCGTGCACTTTATGTTGCGATATCGCCGTTTTATATTCTGTTTGCGGTATTTGGGCTGTTCCCGATTGGGTTCTCACTCTATCTGGCTTTTCATAAATGGGATGGCATCGGTGTCATGACGTTTAACGGACTCAACAATTTCAAATACATGCTGACCGATGCCGAGTTCTGGCAAGCCGTGGGCAACACGTTCATGATCTGGATCTATTCGACGATTCCGATGCTCTTTTTCGCCCTGATTATTGCCTTTTTGCTACATGCACCATTTGTGAAGTTTCGTACCCTGTTTCGGGTCGGTTATTTTCTGCCAAACGTCACATCCATCGTGGCGGTAGCCATTATCTTCGGTGCTTTATTTGCCAACAATTATGGCTTTCTCAATTATCTGTTGCAGTCGGTCGGACTACCGGTTGTGGAGTGGCTTAATGCACCATGGGGCATTAAAGTCGCAATCTCCTCCATGGTGGTCTGGCGCTGGACCGGATATAACGCCGTCATCTATCTGGCCGGACTTCAGAGTATTCCGCAGACATTATACGAAGCGGCTAAGATTGATGGCGCATCAGCGATACAGTCCTTTTTCCGAATTACAATTCCGATGTTGCGTCCTGTGATCCTGTTTACGGTCATTACATCAACGATTGGCGGTATGCAACTGTTCACCGAGCCACAAGTATTGGTAGGCAATGATGGTGGCGCAGGTGCAGCAGGCATGACGATTGTATTGTACCTCTACCGTGAATCCTTCATTAACAATTACTTCGGATATGGCGCTGCCGTTGGTTGGGGCATGTTCCTCATTATCGCCCTGTTCTCGATTGTGAACTGGAAGCTTGTTCAAGGCAAATCATCCTGATGTGATAAGGGGGAGCGCACATGGCGACCAAACACCTCAAATCGCTGGTGTTGTATACCGGTCTTATCGGGGGCATGCTCATATCCATGTTCCCGTTCTATTGGCTGATTGTAATGTCTACCCGGACAACGTCCGATATCTACAAGTTTCCACCCCAGCTCTGGTTCGGGGGCGAACTGTGGAATAATATCACGCGGGTGTTGCAGCAGATTGATTTCTGGGGCGCCTTTCTGAATACGTTGTTTGTGTCAGGCCTCGTGACCATTCTGGTGCTGTTTTTTGACTCACTGGCGGGGTTTGCGTTTGCGAAGTTTGAATTTCCCGGCAAAAAGTGGCTCTTCATCTTGCTGCTCGCAACCATGATGGTACCTTCCCAGCTGTCGCTGGTGCCTTCCTTCGTACTCATGGCTACGTTCGGTTGGGTCGGTTCCTTCAAAGCTCTCATTATTCCGGGCATGGTGAACGCCTTCGGCATCTTCTGGATTCGCCAGTATGCAACAGAGTCCATTCCCAACGATCTGCTGGATGCGGGCCGCATCGACGGCTGTAATTTCTTCCGGCTCTATTGGAACGTGGCGCTGCCAATTCTGCGACCTGCCTTTGCTTTCCTCGGCGCGTTCACCTTTATCGGCGTATGGAATGATTATCTGTGGCCTTTGATCGTCCTGACGGATGAACGCAAATATACGTTGCAGATTGCGTTGTCTCAATTAAACGGACTGTATAACACAGACTATGCCATGGTCATCGCGGGTACGTTGCTTGCCGTCATTCCGCTCATCGTTATGTTCCTGTTCATCAGCCGCCAGTTTATTTCGGATATTGCCGCAGGGGCGGTGAAGGACTAAGATTGTGGCATTTTGATCCATCCCTCAAGTCTGATATTCTTATCTATAGATGAAATAACAGATGCCATATAAGTTGGATGAATAGCACCACCTTATATATTTAAGAAAGAGGGATGACTAAATGGCTTCTTCACCCTATATGATCGGCGTAGATATCGGCACGACCTCTACCAAGGCCGTCTTGTTCGAACAGAACGGAACCATTGTGGCTCAAGGCAGTGCCGATTATCCGCTACACACCCCCACACCTGCGATTGCGGAGCAGGATGCGGAAGATATTTTCAAAGCAGTCATCGAATCCGTTAAACAGGCCACGTCCAAAGCGGGAGTGAAGCCAGAGGAGATCCTGTTTGTATCGTTCAGTTCAGCGATGCATAGCATTCTGCCTGTCGATCAACAAGGCAAACCGCTGATGCGGGCCATGACATGGGCAGATAATCGCAGTGCCGAGTGGACCGAAGCACTCAAATCGGAGATGAATGGTCACGAAATCTATCTGAGAACAGGTACGCCGATTCATCCGATGTCCCCCCTCACCAAGATCATGTGGCTCACCCGGGATCAACCGGAACTTTTCAGACAGACATACAAATTCATATCCATGAAAGAATATGTCTTCTATAAATTATTTTCCGAATACGTCATTGATCACTCCATGGCCTCCGCAACCGGACTCATGAATCTGGAGAAACTCGACTGGGATGCAGAAGCGCTGCATGTAGCGGGCATTACGCCGGAACACTTGTCCCGATTGGTCCCAACCACACATGTGCTGAAACATGGGTTGCACCCGGACTACGCCAAAGAGATGGGCATTGCGGTCACCACACCATTTGTCATCGGTGCAAGTGATGGTGTGCTCTCCAATCTGGGCGTGAACGCCATTGATCCGGGCGTCGTGGCCGTGACCATTGGTACCAGTGGAGCGATTCGTACAGTCGTAGACAAACCGGTGACCGATCCAAAAGGACGCTTCTTCTGTTATGCGCTCACGGAGGATGCCTGGGTCATTGGCGGACCAGTGAATAACGGCGGTGTTATTTTCCGCTGGATTCGGGACGAGTTTGCGGCTTCCGAGGTCGAGACCGCGAAACGACTTGGCATCGATCCATATGAAGTGCTCACTCGTGTCGCAGAAAACGTACCTCCGGGTTCGGAAGGTCTCTTGTTCCATCCGTATATGACAGGTGAGCGGGCTCCGCTCTGGAATCCCAATGCACGGGGTTCGTTTTTCGGCCTGACGCTGCATCATAAGAAAGAACATATGATTCGGGCCGCGCTCGAAGGTGTGTTGTTTAACCTGTACACGGTCATGCTGGCGATCGAAGAAAAGATTGGCCGACCGAAAAAAATTCAGGCCACAGGCGGCTTCGCCCGCTCTGAGTTGTGGCGCCAGATGATGGCCGATATTTTCGATCAGGATGTCATCATCCCCGAAAGTATTGAAAGCTCCTGTCTCGGCGCAGCCGTACTGGGCTTGTACGCCCTTGGCCGCATCGATTCCCTGAGCGCCGTCTCCGGCATGATCGGATCAACGCATCGGCACCAACCAGACCCGGACAGTGTCCGCGTGTACCGTGAACTGCTGCCGATCTTCATCCGCATCTCCCGTAAGTTTGAAGAAGAGTATGCGGATATCGCTGCTTTTCAGAATAAGACGATGCAGGGATAAGGGCGGCAGTAGATTGCATGTAGGATGACCGGAGAACGGGACGATGTGAGGGCTAGAAGGTTAAAAGCCTAGGATGTTGCAACACGTTGGACGGTCAAAAGTTGAGATGGAATAGCTAACGAATCGTAGACATCTTATATGAGGTTTATAGCATGTTTTCAAAATCTAACGAACCTGAGCCACCTTATATCGGCTTACATGGGCACAAAACTGATCTAGAACCTAATATGTAGCCAATTAACTTGTCTGTGGTTCGTTAGAAAATCACTTTTGCCAAATACCCTCCAATAGCATGTGTACAGTTCGTTAGAATTAATACGAGATATCGTAAGTTAAAGAGACCCACCCCGCCATGGTTATGTCCATATGGGAATGGGCTTTTTTTCATGCACAGACTATATAAACTCTATTTAGATTGGATCAAATTTATCTCTCATCATACTTGGAGCTTCCCTTTATGTTCTATTAAAGTATCCAGGGGCCGCCACAGCAACCGTCCTAAAATAGAAAAATCTCTTTTCCAGTTCCTGATTCTCTGGCGTAAACTCGGTCAGAAACTCAACTGAATTCATCATTTCTTCGGTCATCACGCTAGGTCTCCACAAAGCCAATTGGATATCTTTGAAAATAAAAGAAAATCCCAACTCCGCATCGATGTCTCGAGTATATGGTGTCTTACTATCTATTAGCTTAACGAGATCATCAGCCTTTGTTCGAAAAACATCAATATTATCATATGTAAGGACAACATCAGATTCATCAGGTGGATAATCGTGTGGATTAGTTACTTCAATGAAATAGAGTTTATGTTCCGAATCATACTCCATTTGGTTGTAGAGCTGACTAATCTCCGGGGTGATGCACTCAATGATCTCTTCTACCTCTGATTTACTCATTCCCAACTTAAATGGTCCAATACCGACCATCGGTATGACCTCTAAAGGTTCCATGACGTTTCGGTTCCCAACTTCGTTCATGTAGTTCACTCCTCTTTATTCCAACAAATAAGAATTATAACGTTCATCCCTTTATTCTAATCCTACCCTAAAAAGAAGGATTGAACATGTTGGGTATAACAAAACCCCACAGCATGAAAAAGCGGTGGAGTTAAGGTTTCCTATCTTTTATTGATTCAGATTTCTAACAACTATAGAACTGAAATCCTAGATTTTAATTACTGATTATACTTGCTGAACGCATTCTGGTCGGCCTGTACATTCTCCAGATACACGATCTGCCCCGCATCATTCACACGAGCGATATCAATGCCTGCTTTGGCATATACCGTTCCGTCTGCCGCTTGTCCGCACACCGCCCAGTTCGTTTGGTAGCTGCCGTCAGGCTGTTGCACCCACGCGTCCCACATATGTTTTACATCCTTATTGTATTCGTAGAAAGCTTTCATAAAACCATCGAATCCTGTTCGGCTGGTGCCGTTAAGCACAATCTCTGCGTCCGGTGTAAACAGGGACAATAAGTCCTGCATGGCGCGCTCGTCTGTACGTGAAGCATCAAATAAACGGAAATAGTTGTTCAACAGTGTAGTGGTACTCATAGTACTCATTTATATTCCTCCTAGAATAAAAAGCCGTTTTCCAATCTTTCAGTTCGAATATTTTCGAACTATTGAAAAGAAATGTATCACACTTCTTATACTGCCTGCAAGAAATATATAAGTTGAGACCGACTTTTACACTAACACGGAGAGTGCAGAACCAATCTGAAGAAGCGAAGCGTTCGCCTTTATCACCGGATTTTTCCCTTGGACCAAGGGAATAAAGAAAATCTGGGGATAAGAGCGATCGAAAGATGGTACTGCAATCGGAGTAAACAAGTGTAATAGTTACAAGTTCAACTTCTATAGTTCGAAATATTTCAAACATTGAAAGACAAAGCCGATTATGCTAACGTCATAGATATGAGAACTCCAACGATACCTATGGCTTCGGAACTGAAGCTGACCACGGTCTGCAATGCATTGGGCGATCCGATCCGCATGAAAATTGCACACTGTCTGGCCAGTTCTGGCGAGAAAAACTGTTCCGCCTTCGAAGTAGACCATATTTCCAAATCCACGTTGTCCCATCACATCAAAATTTTACGTGAAGCTGGCGTGATACAGCCACGCATTGAAGGTAAACAGCACTTTTATTCCCTACGAAAGGAAGAGCTAAACACACGTTTTCCAGGCCTCGTCGAGATGATTCTGAATACAACCGAGGAATACGTAAATTAAAGTAAGCAGGTCTAAGATTGAAGAACCACTTTCATCATAATCGCAATTACCATAAGGGAGGCTAACCACATGGACAAAAAGGCGGCAAAGATACTGCTGAGTACCTTCTGGGGTGGTGGCGGCTGGAAAACAACCTCTGTACCCTTCTCTGGAGATGAATTTGAATATGCCAAAAGCAAAGGTGTTATGTTTGATCCACTCACGATCACGCATGACGAGATTGTCCAGCGTCTATACGACATGCATCAGGATGACTCGTTCAAGGAACGGGTGATTTCGGCCTTTTTACATAGTCTGTCCACCAAAAAAGTCTATCTGCGCAGCGCATTATCCAGCTGGGCTTTAACATCGAACATGCCTTTACACACCTATGCGGAACGCCCTGCCCTTCACCCTAACACCAGTGCCTGTGGAGATTGTAACTTCCTGCGTTTGCAGTCAGACAAGGAATATTCCAATGTCGACTTAAACGTCCTTAATTTTGAACGGATCAAGTGGGGCGGCGTGCGTCACGGCTGGCTTATCTATTGCCTGATGGATCTGGAATTACTGCTTCAGGACAACGATGCAAACTATGAAGTAACTCCTGAAGACCAAGCCATCCTGGTCAACCTGCTTGAAGCAGCTCAGACGGAAGACCCCAAAGACAGTGCTCGCTCACTTGAGAAAAAGTGGAAGGATCTCTTCCCCTCCAGCAAACAGGAGCGAGATGCCCTGCTGGAAATCTGGGCGGCAGCAGGCATACTGGTTCCTGGAGATAAACCGAGAAAACGCAAAGGTGGTTCCAGCGATTTTGTCTTTGCAGCAACCTGGCAAGGTGATGATGGATATCATACAGAAGCCGTAAAACATTATTTCGGCTCCTATCTTCCTCACATGCAATAAAACCTGAACTTTTGCTCACCTTTGCATACATCTGGTTACAATAATGACATCGACAGATTTCCTGTTTAACTCGTATAATAAGGGGAAATTGGTAGATGGGAGTGAAACAAGCGAGTTTATGGTATACATACTGGCTTTTATAGTGTCTTTTGCTGTCGTGGTTCTGCTTATTCCACCGCTTGGTCGATTGGCTCACCGGCTCGATTTTGTGGACAAGCCTCGGGAAGATGTGGAGCGTAAGCTACACAGGCAACCTATCCCGCTCACGGCGAGTTACGCGATATTTACTGGATTTTTCCTGACATACATTGCTCTAACGAAAGAAATCACATGGGAAACAGCGGCTCTGGTCGCTGGTGGTATGCTTCTGCTAACGATTGGTACCGTCGACGACTGGTACAAAACAAAAGGCAAAGATTTTCCTGCCCTGCCCAAAATGCTCGTACAAGTCTCTGCGGCAGTACTCGTATTTGCTTCTGGCATTGCGTTCACCGGATTTGTGAATCCCTTCAACGCGGAATATGTCATGCTTCCGATCTGGCTGCAATTCATTCTCACGATCCTGTGGATCTTCGGGGTGACAACAGTCATCAACTTCTCGGACGGCATGGACGGACTGGCTGGCGGGTTATCGGCCATCTCGGCAATTACCCTGTTCATCGTGGCGCTTGCCAAAGGTCAAAGTGATTCCGCACTCATGTCGATCATTCTGGTCGGTGTAACGATTGGTTATCTGAAGTACAACAAAGCTCCTGCCAAAGTGTTCATGGGTGATGCAGGCGCTACGTTCCTTGGCTTCATTCTGGCGGTTATCGCTCTGGATGGTGCATTCAAACAAGCAACCATGTTGTCCATCTTCATTCCGATTTTGGCGCTGGGTGTACCGATCTTCGACAACATCTTTGTCGTTATCAAACGTTTCATTCAAGGTAAAGCGATCTATCAGGCCGATGCGAGTCAAGCCCATTATCGGTTGCTGCGTGCCGGATTGAATCAAAATCAGGTGGTGGGTGTGCTGTATCTAGTCAGCACATGTCTGTGTCTATCCTCCATTATTCTGATGTTAGTGGAGTTGTAAAACCAAAATAACGATGAAAATAATAGAAGCCACCTTCATTGCATTGAGGGTGGCTTTCTTATGATGTTTTTTTGGATCGCTTGCCTTTTTTTCGTTTCAGTTAAAGCGGAGTGATTCTAACTTACGATTTAACAGCCCCTGCCATAGCACCTCCAACAATGAAACGTTGCAAAGCAACATACAGGACAACCAGCGGCAAGGTAACAATCAGAATGCCACACGCGAGCAGCGGCCAGTTGTTCATGTACTGTCCATAAAATGTAAAGAGTCCTTTGGTTACCGGCTGATAATTCGGATCAGATAAATAAATGGTCGGCCCGATAATATCGTTCCATACACCAATCGCGGTAAGAATAATACCTGTTGCCAGGATTGGTTTCATTAACGGAACAAGGATAGTGAACAGATACCTTGTATACCCGCACCCGTCCATGGCAGAGGCCTCATCCAGTTCACGCGATATTGATTTGATATAACCCACAAACATGAGAAAGGCAATGCCCGTACCTGTCGTCTTCAATAAGATGTACCCGATTTGGGTGTTGTAAAGACCCAGATTATTGATCAGGGAAAACTGCGGAATGAGCGGGTTGGGAAGGTACATGGAAATCAGAAAGAAAATATAAATGAGTGTGCTGAATTTAACATATCTGCGTGCGAGCGGGAATGCAGCAAATATAGATAAAATCAACGTCAGCAGGGTGGACATCCCTGTATAGAGCACACTGTTCCACATATACTGAGAGAAGTTCCCTTTGTTCCATGCTTCGGAAAAGTTCTCAAGCCGGATCCCTTCAGTAAGAGCTACAGGATCGAGCAGATACTCTGTCTGTGTCTTCATGGATACATTGAACAGATAGAATAGAGGGAAAACGTACAACGCAAGCATGAGCAGAACGATAACGTAGCTGACCATTCTGGACGTTTGGCTCTGTTTCATTACGCTTCCACCTCTCTTCTACGAAGGTAAAATAAAGCAACCATCGATATGGTAAATACAAAGAGGAACTGAATCATCGCCACAGCAGAAGCTAAACCGTAATCAGCCGTTCCTGTGCCAAATGCCGTAGCATAAACATCAAACGCAAGCGTCGTTGTATTGAACTTGCCGCCTGTAAGTACATAGATAATATCAAAGGTTTGCAATGCCCCTATGATAGACAGGAGCATGTTAACGGTGAATGCAGGAGCAATCATGGGGAATGTAATGTTCGTAAATGCTTTCCATCCCGAAGCACCATCCATGTAACCCGCCTCATACAGATCGCTCGGAATAGACTGCAGACCTGCAAGAAAAATCGTCATGGAGTAACCCATGTACATCCAGATTTGAACAAAAATAATCAGTTCGAAGGCGATATTATAATCGCCAAAAAAGTTGGAACTGGTACCCAAGAAATTCAGAAAGGACTGGGCTGGTCCGCCCAGCGGATTTGCAACGAGTTGCCAAATGAGTCCAGACACAGTAACCCCCAGCACCACTGGCAAAAAGAATACCGCGCGATATAATTTATCGCCTCTAAGCTTTTTATTGATCAAAATCGCTATAAACAAACCCACTGCATTTTGTATGATCACAACAGCAAACGCAAAGTATAAGGATCGCCCAATAGCATCCATTCGGTCTCCAGCATTGGATGCACCAAAAAATGTTTTATAGTTTTCAAAGCCGATAAAGCTCCATTCCTGGCCCCGAACACCAGTAGCATCTGTAAACGAAAACAGTATCGTCACAAGTGATGGACCGAAGCCAAACACGACATAAAGTAACAACGGAATGCTCAAATACAGATAAGGAATAAGTCTTGCCTTACCTTTCCCAAACGGATACATCGTCCTCACACCTTTCATGGGGTAAAACTAAGACATAAGAAAACCGGAATAACAGCCTTGTCTGGCCTGAAGGCTCAGACCCGAGCGCTATTCCGGCGCATGCGGCCAACTTGTGCCATGAATATGAATGATTATGAATTACTTTGGAGCAGCAGCATCCCAGTCCGCTTGGGATTTACCTGCAAGCTCTTCCGGTGTTGCAATCGGTCCGGCTGGTTGGAGCATCTCTGCGTGAACGCTGGCCTCCGAAATGTACTGTCCTACATTCTGACGGTTAATGAACAACTGATCCCAAGATAGTTTAAAGTCCTCCAGGTAAGGCTCAATGCCTTGGATAAACTCACTTGTCATCTCCACATCAGGCTGTGTAGGCAGGAAGCCGGCTGCATTCACAAATTCCGTGTAGTTCTCTTTCTCCGATAACATATCAAGCCATTTCATTGCGTAATCCTTGTTCGGTGAGTTATCCACCACCATCCAGGTCATATCGTATTTACCCGCCAGATTTTTGTTCTTGGCTGCATCATTGCTACCTGGAATTGGGAAATATCCAAACTTCAGATCAGGGTTGGCCGTTTGAATTGTTGTTGCATCCCAAGTGCCGTCAGCAATCATAGCCACCTTGCCTGTAGCGAACAAACTGGGCAATGTTCCGTAGTCAATACCCATGAAACCAGGCATTGCATTGTTCATCAGATCCTGAGATTTCTGCAAGACTTCAAGTTGAACCGGATCAGTCAGCTTGGTTTCACCAGTCCATAGACCTTTGATATAAGCAAGCTGATCTTCATGAATAGAGGCCTGAAGCCCTTGCACCGCAAGACCTATTGGCCATACATCTTTACCCGCCAGACCCAGCGCTTCGACACCATTGTCTTTGAACACTTTGATAACATGTTGCAATTCATCCCAGGTTGTAGGGATTTCCAGATTATATTTTGCGAAGAGTTCCTTATTGTAGAACAGTCCTGTGAATGCCACCTTGCCCATGTTTACACCGTACACCTTATCGTTATACGTCATTGCGTTCTGTACATCCGCTTCATTGTAGTTTTTGATAAAAGATTGATCAGACAGATCACTGATTAACCCGGCATCGATCCATTGCTTCCACATCGGATCAGCAGCACCACTGGACCATTCCTGCGGAGCGCCTACAAAGCTTGATTTGAGTGGAATGATATCCACATCCCCATTACTTCCGGCGTTCATCCGTGTTTGCATCAACTGATCGTAAGTCGCGTCTGCCGGAACGGTAGTATACTCCACCTTTACGTCCGGATATTTCGCTTCAAATTTCGTATTAAACTCTTTGATGTAGTTGTTAATATTCTCTTGCTGCCAGTGAATGATCTTCAAGGTAACTTTTTTGCTGCTGTCTGTAGCCTGAGTTCCTTCTGATTCCGAAGAGCTGCTACTACAAGCGGCGAGCACACATAATAAAGCGGTTACAAGTACAATGGCTAAAGTCATTTTCTTCATTTTCGTTGTCCCCCATATTTTTGAATTAAATCTACGAAATCAGTTTCGTTAATTTCACCCTTATTATGACTTCAGATCTTTATTTTGTAAATAGTCATTTTGTTTTTTTGATTTCCATGCTCCAACCCGCTTGAAAAAAGCTTTATTTATTGCTGTATACGTTGAAATCAAGGTAACCTTTACGATAGTTACGAAAGTTACGAAACACAGCACATGACATAATTTCATATACAGCCCCAGATAACCCGGTTTTCCTTTAAATGGACTAAAAATCTGTAAAACAATTAAGATTACGAGCTAAAATTAGTCTTTATTTTCGCAACAAACCTCCTTGATCACTTCAAACCTATGGATGCATATTATTTCAAGTGTGAAACCCTCTCTCTGCTGTTGACTCTCCGGTCTATGTAGCATAGAATACTTGCAAGAAAGCGAAAAAACCGATACAGTCCCAGTTTACGAAACTAGTTTAGGAATCCGAGGGATGTTTATGAATATCAAAACGATAGCGAGTTTAGCCGGCGTGTCTGTAGCCACGGTGTCCAAGATTATCAATAACTATCCAGATATTAGCGAGGAAACGCGCCAGCGTGTGCTTAAAATTATGGAAGAGACAGGCTATCGTCCATCTTCTTCAGCCAAAACACTGGCAACCAAAAAATCCAGCCTCGTTGGCGTTGTGTTTGCAGGGAAGCTGAACGTGGATTTCAGTCACCCTTTCTTCGTACAGGTTATCAATGCGTTTAAGAAACAAATTGGCTTGCTTGGATACGATCTACTCTTCTTCTCGAATGAGAAGTTTCTGGATCAGGGTGAGGACTACTTGGCGAGATCCAAGTATTTTCAAGTGGATGGCTGTATTATTATTGCGGGGGATGAGGTCGAGAGCAGCATATTCGATCTGGATGCCAGCCCGATTCCTTGTATCGGAATAGATATCGAGCTAACAGGACAAAGCTCCTGTTACATCATGTCCGATAACGATAAGATCTCAACCAAAGTTGTAGAACAATTTTATATGAACGGTTATCGAGATGTTGGTTTTATCGGGCTGGAGCGCGCCTCTCTTGTGATGCAACAGAGAGAGATGGCTTTCAAACGTTCACTAAATCAGTTTAGTCTTGATGAAAAGCCCGAGTGGGTTGTATACAGCAAAGATTATGCCGCAGCGGATGGATACGAAGCGGCCAAGAAAATGCTCGCCTGCAAGACTCTGCCACGTGCCGTGTTTGCAGCCACAGATCTACTTGCCTTTGGAGCTATTCGTGCCTTTAAGGAAGTGGGGTTACGCATTCCAGAAGATATAGCTGTGGCAGGTTGTGATGACATCGAAGCCTGCCGTTATACCGATCCACCGCTAACAACCGTCAAGCAGGATACGGACAAAATTGGACGCCTTGCTGCCATGATTCTGTTTGATCTGATGAACAAACAAATGGATAATCGTTGCATTAAAGTTGAGCCGGAACTGGTTGTGCGTCAATCCTGTGGCACAGCCATGCTGCTGGCACAGGAAATCTGAGCGTTAAGTCTTTGGGACTGGCTGCTTCAGATCAGCTCACATCCTGGGCATAGCGAATTTTTCATAAAACTCCACACCAAGAAGCAAAAAGGGGATGTCCCATAAGTCATGAATATGACAGGGGACATCCCTTGTTTGTGTTATTTTGTTTTTAATAAACTTGAGACACGCTATTCGCTTCCATTTGCCGAGAAAGTTCCTGCTATCTGGAAGCGGCAGCAGGCAGCTTGCCCTCTACTGTCTGCAAGTCAGACCACCCCGGCCGATCAAGTTCAATGAGACGGCGGTATCGCTCTTCCCCAGCCAGCAATTGTTCGTGAGAACCTTGCATGGCAATCTTTCCATTTTCCATAAAAATAAGTTCATCCATCTGTTCCGCACCAATCAGGTGATGGGTGACCCAGATCATCGTTTTGCCTTGCAAGCTATCCAGAATGGTGCGCATCAACTCTCGTTCCGTCAACGGATCAAGCCCTACGGTTGGTTCATCCAATATAATAACAGGTGTCTCCCGAAGCAGTACCCGGGCCAGAGCGATCCGTTGCCTTTCCCCACCGGAGAAACGCAGGCCCGTCTCCAGCATTGGCGTATCATATCCCTGCGGCAAAGATTCGATTAGACCGGATAACCCTACTTGGGCGGCCACCTGACGAATCTCCTCATCCGTTGCATGTGGACGACCAATCCGCAAATTATTGGCTACCGTGGTGTCGAACAGGTGTGGGCTCTGATTCAGCACTGCGATGACATCAGTGACACTCTCACCCAAGGTCTGCACAGGCATATTATTGATCAGAACTTTCCCCGCAGATGGAAGCAATGCCCCCTGAATCAGCTTCAACAAGGTTGATTTGCCGCCGCCGCTTCGTCCAAGAATAGCTAATCGTTTGCCTTGTGGCAGATGAAGGGATACGTCCTGTACGGCGTAGGAATCATCCGCTGCATAACGGTAACTTACGCGATTAATCTCGATGTCTGCTCTGAGTTTGGGTGGAATGCGAAGACGAATTCGTCTGTCCGGGATATCATTCGCAGCTGGCAAGGACTCGGATGGCTGTCCAGCCATCACGTTGCCGTTTTTTACTACAGAGATCGAGTCACCCGTTCCATCAGCATAACCGGCTCCATTCTGCCCCGGAAGATACCCTTTCCCTTCGAGCTGTTTCAAGCTATCCAGTGATTCCCGGTACTGTGGAAGATGCTCCACTGCATCCCCTACAGGCAGAAGTGATTCCGTAAGTGGAAATAACACCAGCACAAAAGCAGCAATCATCACGCCAGTTAATTGTCCGACAGAAGCGGCATTTCCGGCCCATAACGTAACCGATACCACCAGCAGGCCAATGACAGACTGGGCCATCAGATCACGCCAGCGTGTCCAGCGCCGCAACTTGCGACGAATCGCGTCAACCTGTTCCTCCGCTTCTTCCTGCTGCTGAACAAATTCAGCCGCTCGTCCACTTGCAAGCCAATCTCCCAGTCCAAGTACACCGTCGGTCAGACGGGTATACAACCTGCTGTTTTCCTTTTTCATCCGTACACGCCATTTCCACGTCACTTTCAGAGAGATCGCAGGTAACACGGCAACGAGAAATAACATGTACAAGCCCATCCACACCGCAAATCCTAGATCAACACTGCCAAAGGCAATCACAGCCCCACCGTACATCACAAGTGCGGTAACGGCGGGAAAAACAGTACGCAGATAAATATCCTGCAGCCGCTCCACATCATCGGCGAGTGCTCCAAGTACATCCCCGGTCTGCATACGAGAACGCAGGAACAGGGCCTGTGGCTCCAGAATGCGATATAATTTCACCCGTTGGTCGGCCAATACCCGCAGTACGGCATCATGTCCTGCCAATCGCTCGATATATCGAAACACGGCGCGGAATATCCCAAATGCACGTACACCAACAATGGGTACATACACCATCAAAATATTTTCAGGACGCAGCGCAGACTTGGAGATCAGAAATCCGGAGGTGAACAGCAGCAGTACCGCACACAGTGCAGCGCATGTACCCAGCGCAATAACTGCGATGAATCTCCAGCGGTACTGTGCCACATACGGAGCAATCCAGCTATTTTTTTCTTTTCCGTTACGGACGGTCTCCATATGCTCATATCCGGACTTCATTTTATATCGCCTCCATCTGGGCCTGAATCATCTGATAATATACACCTTGTCTTGCCAGCAATTCCTGATGTGTTCCCGTCTCTGCCACTGTGCCGCCATCCATGACAATAATTCGATCCATATGTGGCATCCAATGCAGACGATGGGTAGCCAAAAATACAAGTTTTCCTTCAAATAGCGGCAGCATCGTCTGTTTCAGTTCATACTCTGTCTCTACATCCAGATGAGCTGTCGGTTCATCAAGCAACAGGATGTTTCGTTTACTAAGCAAGGCCCTTGCCAGCGCCACGCGCTGCTCCTGCCCACCACTGAGCTGTCTGCCGCCAGCCCCAATAGGCTCATGCAGCCCACCGGATAATGAAGACAGTAGCTTGGTTAATCCAGCTGCGCTAATGGCCTTCGCCACTTCCGCATCCGATGCCTCCGGCATGTAGAAACGAACGTTATCGGCCAGGCTTCCACTGAAGATATACGGATGCTGCGGGATAGCTGCCGTCTGTCTTCGCCAGGATTCAAGCATATCCTGTGTCACAGGCTGTCCGTTGGCTAATACTTGGCCTGAAGTAGGAAGCTGAAATCCAGCCAATACGTCAATCAACGTGGACTTTCCTGCTCCGCTGGCACCAATAATACCGATTTTGCCAAGACCCGTGATCTGAAATGTGACATCCTTTAGCGAATAAGGACCTTCATCATCATGCCGTACCTGTACATCCGTTAGTGCCAATCTGCTATTCTCATTCCAAGAGAACACCGAGGAAGAGGAAGAAACAAGCTCAGGAGTAGTAGAAACAGAAGCAGGATCAGGAGCAAAATGCCCCGCAGCCGTTTTATCGTTCAACATGACACGTATGGTCGAAGTGCCTGCTTTCCTTTTACCCGAAGATAACGATGATGCAGATCCCGTCCCATCCTCTGCCATGTCCGCATGCGCAACAACGTTTGCATAAGCTTCTTTCTGTTTCCGTTCAGCAGCTTTCCCCCGTTCAATCACCTGATTAATGGCCGCTCCGGCTTCCTTACCGTCCAATGTGGCATGATAATCAGCGCCGAGCATACGTACAGGCAGGAAATATTCAGGTGCCAAGATCAGTACCGTCAGCGCAGGGCCAAGTAGCATATGCCCTTCTGTCAGACGTAATCCCAGACCAACTGCTACGGAAGCAACGGACAACATCGTAAAGAAATCGAGTGCAAACGAAGAAAGAAAAGCCATGCGCAGAGTAGACATCGTTGCTTTCCGATACCGCTGACTGACCCGCAAAATGGACCCTTCATGTGTTTTGCTCTGTCCCAATGTTTTTAGCGTTTCTAGTCCACGCAAGGTATCAACAAAATGGTTAGCGAGTGCTTTGTAAGATCTGAATTGTCCGTCTATCTTACGCTGAGCTACGAGGCCAATCAGAATCATGAATACGATCAGGATTGGGAGTGTCAGCATCAGAATAACCCCGGACATCAAATCCAGCTTGAACATATACAGCAAAATGACGATGGGTGTGAATCCTATGCCCAGCATGCGAGGAATAAATAGTTCCAGATACGTCTTGTATTGAGCTGTTCCCTCACGTGCCAGTGTGACCAGATGGCCTGTGCCCTCTGTCTTGGCATAACGCGGCCCGAGCCTGAACCACTGCTCCACCATCTGTCTGCGCAGATCAGTCCCTGTCCTCTCCGCATATCGTGAGGTCACGAGTTGTAACCAGAAGGATAGGGCGTAGCGGGCGGCAAAAGCAGCCAGGAACAGCAGCAGTACAGGGTACTGCTCCGTTACGGATGAACCTTCAAATAATGCCGTTATGGCCTGTGCTAGCCATTTAGCCTGCATAATGATCGTCATCGCCTGTAGCATCACCAGCGCTGAGGCCAGCGCAAGTACCGGCCGGATGCCCGGCAGCTTCATCAGCCCCCGTCCCATATCAGTACTCCAGGTGGTGCTGCTCGTTCAGGCGTTTACGGAAGATATAATAACTCCAGATCTGATAACCAAGAACAAACGGCAGCAATGTGCAAGCTACAATGGTCATTACTTTCAATGAATACGCACCCGATGCGGCATTGTATACAGTCAGGTCATACGCCGCCCCAAAGGAACTCACCATCACTCTTGGGAAAAGTCCGATAAAGACCGAGGAAAAGGCAATTGCAATCACTGCTCCAGTCATACCAAAAGCCCAGCCTTCACGCTTCTGACGAACAAAGTATGCTGCAAGTGCAAGCGAAACTGCGCCAAGTACAACCATGATCCAAAGAGCCCAGCCTCGTACGGCGAACACATCCGTCATGAAATACGTCATTAACGCGTAAACAGCGAGTAGCGCAGCCAGCGGCAGCATCAATTTTTGCGCTGTCTTCAAGGCACGCTCTCTGAGATCACCTACTGTTCGTAGTGATGCAAACAGCAATCCATGAACCAGACACAGCAGGGTTACGCTCAAGCCACCAATCACGGTGTACGGATTAACAATATCGAGGAATCCTGCACGCAACTGCATCTCCCCATCAATGGGCAGACCTTTCATCAATGTGGCAAAGACCACGCCGAACAGGAAAGGCAAGAGCGCGCTGGAGACCACAATGATGATGTCCCACGTTTTGCGCCAGCGCTGCTGTTTCATTTTACTGCGGAATTCGAAAGCAACACCGCGACCAATCAAGGCAAGTAACACCACCACAAGTGGCAGGTAAAAACCACTGAACAACGTGGCATACCAGTGCGGGAAGGCAGCAAACATCGCGCCCCCTGCCGTAATCAGCCATACTTCGTTGCCATCCCAGAACGGACCGATCGAGTTGATCAGGGTCCGACGTTCGCGGTCCGTTTTGGCAATAATACCTGTAGACATCCCCACACCAAAATCAAAACCTTCCAAAAAGAAGAAACCAACAAACAATACGGCAATTAGCAAAAACCACAACTCACTTAGTGACAACGGAATAACCTCCATCCACGCCGAACGGATCGGCCGATTCATCGTGATCTTCTGGCTTCTCGACCGCAAACGGTCCTGCCTTGATCTCACGTACGAACAGGTATACCATCACGATTCCGAGAACCGTATACGCAGCGGTAAAAGCAATGGTCGAGAACAGGATCATTCCTGCGGATACGTTCGGTGATACACCGGCTTCGGTTGTCATATAGCCAAATACTGTCCATGGCTGCCTTCCAACTTCGGTCATAATCCAACCTGACGTATTGGCGATAAACGGCAAAGATATGGCAAATACCATCAGACGCATAAACCACTTTCCAGCGACCTCCAGCTTCTTGCGCATAGCCAGAAACGTACCGTACAGAGCCAGCACAATCATCAAACCACCCGCTGCGATCATAATGCGGAAACTCCAGAACGTTGTCCGTACCGGCGGGATGTAATCCCCCGGTCCATACGTCTGCTGATACTCAGCATTCAGTTCCTTCATACCTTTGACACTACCGGAGAACTGGCTGTAGGACAGGTAACTAAGTAACCCAGGGATTTTGATCTCACCCGTACTCTCCTGTTTATCCGGGTCAATAAAAGCGACCACCGTCCATGGTGCCGGATCTTCTGTCGTTGTCCATGTGCCCTCACTGGCTGCCATCTTCATCGGCTGTGTCTCCACCAGATATTGCGCCTGGAAGTGACCCGAGAATGCGACGCCGAATGAGGAAATAAGAGCGATAATGATCGCAATATTAAACGATTTGCGGAAGATCTCCACATCCTGCTTTTTCATCAATTTGTAGGCACTGATCCCGGTTACGACGAAGGCCCCTGTCATCAATGCCCCAAAGACTGTATGTGGGAACTCAACGAGAAGCTGACCATTTGTGATGAGTGCAAAGAAATCATTCATCTCGGCTCGGCCGTTGTTAATCTCAAACCCAACAGGATGTTGCATAAATGAATTGGCTGCCAGAATCCACAGCGCGGACAGGAATGTGCCGACAAACACCAGCCAGATGCAGGCCAGATGCACTTTTTTGGACAAACGATCCCACCCGAATATCCACAATCCAATAAATGTAGACTCCATAAAAAATGCCAGCAGCGCTTCAATAGCCAGTGGCGCACCGAACACGTCCCCCACAAACCGAGAGTACTCGGACCAGTTCATGCCAAACTGGAATTCTTGCAGAATACCTGTGACAACCCCGACGGCAAAGTTAATCAGGAACAGCTTGCCCCAGAACTTCGCCATCGTTTTGTAGATTTCCTTACCCTTAACAACGTACAACGTCTCCATGATTGCAACCAACAGTACAAGACCGATGGATAGCGGGACAAAAAAGAAATGGAAAATCGTTGTAAGTGCATATTGGATACGCGATAACATAATCGGATCCATACCGTTACCCCTTCTTTCTGTTCACTTCGCAGTATGCGTATTTGGCATTGAAGCTGCACCTTCGCTGTCTGTCCGCCAAATACGTTGATGAACGTATTGTGCCAGATTACCTATTTTATACATGTGAGAATTATCACAATCTTCGTCTCTAGAGCAAAAAAAAGTGATCCTGGTCACACAAAAGATAAAATTCAGCCTATTATCACAGCATGCCAACTGCATCTATTCATGGAAGATACTCATGTTTGGGACGGAATGCCCATATGTTAGTCTCAGGCATATCATGCGAAGTACCGTGAGGGCTTTACATATGAAGTGAAAGCATGAAGCACATGCAGAGTGAAGACGCTCCATATTACAGTCAAGGTGAGGTGAACTATTCATGGAAAAACCTGCACCACTACCAGGTGAAGACACCGAAGCCAGCCTGGATAAGGCCAGTACAACACAGCCCCCTGTCCGGTATGTTCTCTTCCCTCGCAAAGGAGGTTGGTCATCCTTTCCCTATCCCGATATTGCTGCACTGCTGTCGATCGAGGGAGAGGTCTACTATGTCAGCAGCCTGACGCAAACAGAAGATGTGCCTCCGGTCATTACCGCCATCTCCCTCCCTGAGGCTGAGCAGCTATTGCTGGAACCTCGCACCGTAGCCGTGGTCGCCCATCCCTACTGGCTAATAGCTACGGCTTCGCTGGAGCCTGAGCTATGTATTGCCCTGCTCCCTGAGCCTGCTGGAAACGAAGCAGAATCTCCGCTATGGGAGAGCAGTATTTCCAAACTGGTCGGCATCGCCGATCTGGTAGGCACATCCTCCGAAACACGTTATATGAAGCTGTTATTCCAAGGCGTACGTGCTATCTGGCTGGGCGGAGAAGACCCTGCACCTGCGGGTACGATGCAAAAGGATGATCTCGAAGTCCCTCTCCGGGACTACGAACTGCTCTTCTTGCATGCGCTGCGGCAGATCCTGTCAGGCACTCCAGATAGCGTCACCCTGCTTCAATGCAGTGTACGTGCCGACTTCTACCGTCAGCTCCGTGCCAAAGCAGGTGCACATGAGACGATATCCTTTTTGCTGGCAGCCTATGAGTACTTGCTTGAAGATCCGCGGGCCGTCCATTCGTTGCAAGAGGCCTTCACCCATGCGGTCATGAATGGTCGCAGTGATTGTGTGGTCTCCCATTATCGATTCCTGTCTGCCATCCATGCCCGGGCTGGACAGTTGGAGGACGCCCTGCGGGTGTATGGAATTAGTGCAGCAGATGAACAAGAACGGCATCATTATGAACAGTTATGTCGCTGGCTTGAGGCAGGAGAAGATCAACTTGTACGAGCGGAACTACTCCGTATGAACGATGATTACGGAAATGCCCTGCGTATCCTGGACGAACTTGGCGGAGAAACGGCGCGACATTGGAAATTCCGCATTTACCAGGAGACTGGACGTGTGGAAGAAGCACTGGCTCTGGTGCATGCAGTCGATATTCAGGATGATGCCAGTCGCCGGGATTACCAGCAATTATCCGGCAGTGCGCTGGCACTGCGAGGGGAACGACACGGGGCAGTCCGACATTTCCTTGAGACAGCACTGGAGGATGAAGATGCGCTGGTCCGGATTGTCGAGCTGGAGCTGTTGGATCATGCTGTACAGCAATTGCTTGGGGAGGTGCCATGATGCTGGACCCAAAGAAGCGTAGACAACAGTTGAATGGACCAATGGTGCACAGGGATATCCGAACCGAAACCACTTACACGCCAACGGAAACAGTCGATCGAACACATACAGACGCATTGGGAAATGGCGATCACACCCCGGATCATGCACAACCAACGCAGGACATCCGAAGCCAAGTGCATCACTGGAATGATTCACAAGGTCAGGCAGAACAGAATGCTGCTGTAACACATGAGGAAACAAGTATATTCAAAGAACCCTTCTCCATTCGTCGGGTTCGCAAAAACAAAGGCAACAAGCTGACCGCCATGCTCCAGGTTCGCAATGAACGTGGCCGATACCTTGAAGAAGTATTGCATGATCTGAGTGAGTTCGTGGATGAGATCGTCATTGTGGACGATGCCAGCACAGACGGAACACCGGACATATGCAAAACCTATCCAAAGGTGGTCCGTCTGGAGGTATTGGAGAAACCACTGTTCGCCGAGGAATGGCGACTTCGCAACACCTTGTGGCAAGCGGCTGCGGGAACATGTCCCGACTGGTTGCTCTCAGTTGATGCGGATGAGCTGTACAGCTCAGAGGCCAAGAAAGCCATACGCACTTTGATTAATCAGGAGTATGCGGACTGGTTTGCATTCCGATTCTACGATATGTGGGGTGGCCGGACCCACTACCGGGAAGATGATCTCTGGTGTCTGCATAAACGGCATACTGCTTCACTTGTACGGTATATGCCTGGATATCCTTATTTTTATCCACAACAGAATCATCATGTTCCCCGCCTTCCCTTGTCCTGCACGGTATTGCCTGGGGTCAGCACGGAATTGAAGGTTCAGCATCTCGGATGGGCAGGCAGCCTGGAGGATCGGGTTCGTAAATATTTGCGTTACAAGCGCATTGATCCTAGCGGTGAGTGGGGCAATATTGCACATTACGAGTCTATTCTCGATCCGGAACCTCGGCTGATTCCCTGGAAGGAGGGACCGTGAGATGGGCGTGGTGAGTATTCTGACGCATAGTTTCACCGACGGGTACAACCGGGAATTCGGTCGTGTATTTGGTGGTGGACTGGAGCGATATATTCTGGATCTGTGCAGTGTCATCCGAGGACTCGGGCATATTCCCGAGGTTCATCAGCTCTCTTATTTTGAAGCATTCCAGACTCGGACGGAGCAGATTGACGTATTTGGTTATTCGTACGACATGGATAATGTACCGGAAGCCTTTGACCGGATGGCAGCAGCAGCGCGCGGCCCAGTGATCTATGCCAGCTGTCTGTGGCAACCCATCACCTACAAACCCGGCAGTCTTGGCATCTGTCACGGCATTAACTGGGATCGTCCCGGACTGCCACTGGAGACCAAACAACAAGTCGCGGAACATATTCAACTGGCTCTGGATGGACTCGTGCGCATTGTATCCGTGGATTCCCATTTCCAGACCTTTTGCCGGGCTGCGTGCACCTATACCGATCCAAGGCAGGTTGTCCTGATTCCCAATGCGGTGGATACGTCCTATTTCACACCAGCTCCACCAACGCGAACCTTCGAGCAGAAACAGGAAGACGAATGGCTTGTCGCATGGAAGAATGATCTGGCGAGTCATGAAGAAAATGTTGGTGCAGTTATATCAGGAGTGCAAGCTGTAGAAGGCAAGGATGGAACGAGTGGTGCTGGAGCGAACAGTGGTAAGGCTAACAGAGATGGAGGTGGAGATACAGATAGCGATCAAGAACGAGAGGGGAAAGAAACGGTAGATCTCCATTTACAGTTATCGAAACGGGGAGAAGTCGAGGCAGATGGCGAAACGTATAGGTTTGCTCATAATCACCGGAATTCAAAGGATTGGGCTACGGAGATTCTAGTAGAAGCAGATGCTGAGTATCAGGTTAATGGTCCCATCCAAGGACAGGTTGAAAAGAAAGCTGTGGATGCTCCTGCGCCCTCTCCCCGTCCAATTCGCATTATCTATCCACGCCGCATCAGCATGGAACGAGGCATTATTCCGATGATGCTGGCAGCAGATAAGCTATTGGGGGCCTTTCCCGATCTGGAGATTGAATTTGCCGGGGAACTGGTCGAAGGCAGTACGGTGGGGAGAGCCTTTCGTTATTGGCATCGTACTCATCCACATGCGGAGCGAATCATTCAGCGCACGTATGATTTTCGGGATATTCGTGGGGCCTACCATCAGGCAGATATCGCCGTAATTCCAACCGTGTTCTCGGAGGGTACCTCCTATGCCTGTCTGGAAGCGATGAGCTGTGGACTTCCGGTAATTGCCTCCAATGTTGGCGGATTGAATGATCTGATTCAGGATGGTTTTAATGGGCTACTGGTACCTCCTGGCGAGCAGGAACTAACCGTCGCACTGGTACGTCTTGTACAGGATCGGGCCGAGCGAGAACGACTGGGAATCTATGCGCGCGAGACTGCACTGTCCTATGATCTTGCCAGGTGGCAGAGCCGGTGGAGCACGGTGTTGGAATCTTTTTTGGCAGAGACAGGATTGAAGGAGGGAATTCGGGGATGATGGATACGCCCAAGGCAACGGAATTCATGGAATCAAGATACATTCGGCAAAGTGACCCTAAAACGGACACACTGGTCTTCCCGCTGCATCCGGCATGGTGGAGCCGTCCCTACGAATATGAATGGGCCCGGCGGTTTGCACGTCCAGATGATGTGGTCCTTGATGCAGCCTGCGGCATCTCCCATCCGTTCAAATTCTGGCTTGCCGAACACTGCCGCGAGGTTCACGCCTGTGACTGGGATGAACGCATTTTGTCTGAAGAGGCGATAAGACTGGATATTGTTTCTGATTTTGGGGAGCAAGCCGCTCAGGATCTGCCGGAATCAACTCTCGTCCGATTGCACCGTGCACAGGCTAATCTGGCCCAGCTTCCGTACGAGTCGGGTAAGTTTGATCGGGTGTTCTGTATCTCTGTATTGGAGCATCTGGATACGGGCACGATGCTGCGAGCTTTTCGTGAATTCGCTCGGGTGCTGAAACCAAACGGACAGTTGATCGCCACCTTCGATGTACCCGAGATGCGGCCGGATCTGCTGGAGACAATCATGGCTGTCACCGGATTAACCATTGAAGATAAGCTGAATGTGAAAGAGCCAGACGATGCCATCTGGTCTGATATGTACGGCGCACCGATCCGCTGTTTTCGAGCGGTGATATGCAAAGGTTGAGACTGATTGGGTTGCGTTGAGTTAAATGCAGAGGGGAAAATTGAGGGCTTAAGGGCTCGACCCATTAGCAACGGAACAATACACGGTTCGGGCAATGCTCCGATTACCGGTAGCTCCGTTGCTTTTGCAATTTCAATCGGATGGGCTAGTGCGGGAATATGTGGGGATGTACAGGGGTTGGAGGTTGGGGACTAGAGACTAGAAATAAGAGATTAGTGATTAAAGATTAAAGATTAGAGATTAAAGATTAAAGATTAAGGATTAAGGATTAAAGGAAATTATAGGTGTACCAGTAACATGTTGCACTGGTTGGTGTACTCTTTGGCATAGGCTGCGCCGGGTGCTGTCAGGCGCAACAGGGTTTGCAGGCCCGGCGGGATTGTCTTCGCCGGGCGACCTGTGGCGGCAGGTTGCCGCGCAGTGAGTTGGGCCGATTTGGCCCATTCACGCGCCAGGTTCTGCCGCCCGGCGAGCAGCGCGAGCGTGCCCGCGAGGACTGCGTGAGCGGTGCGCTCCGAGGCGGGCACTTCGTCCGCTTGGGGCTGCTGCGCGCCGTCAGGCGTGCCGCATAGCGCAAGCAGCCCTTCGCGGACGCTCGCGGGTGCGCGCAGCAACCCGCAGCGTGCCGCAGGCGGAAGCGCTGCAAGCAACGCCAGCGCGCCGCGAGGCGGCAGGACTTGCAGCAGGCGCAGCCATGCGGCCCAGGCGCCTACGCCGGCGAGCGCTTGCGCAGCCGCGAGCACGCCGCTAGGCGCAGGCGCGGCCGGGCCTGGCGTTGCGCCGCGGGGCGGGCTGCACGCCAGGCCGCTGCTGCGGGCCGTGGCCCCGCGCAGCAGCAGCGCCTCGGCGGCGTGGGCCGCGGCGGGCAGCGCTGCCTGCTGGCGAGCCGCCGCTCGGGCGTTGCGCCCGCCGGGCTGCTTGTGGCCCAGCGCCCACAGCGCCAGGGCCGCCTCTGGCCCGTGCTGCGCATGCGCCGCCCAGGGCTGCAAAGCCGCCCGAGCCGCGGCGTCCTCGCCCAGCTGGGCCAGCGCAAGCCCGACGGCAAGCGGCTGTGCCCGCAACGGGCCAGCAAGCGCCGCCGCATGGCGTAGCAGCCACTCCGGCCGATGCGCGGCAAGCGCGGCCGGGATCAACGCTTGCCATGCCGCAGGCGGCAAGCTTATCCGAGCGGCTGCGCTAGCGATGGCATGCGGCCGCCCTGTGGCTGCGGCCAGCAACAACAGCCGCTGCCATGCAGCCATGCTGCCGGGTTGCATGCTCAGCGCCGCCGTGTACGCGGTTTCTGCCTCTGCCCAACGGCCAGCCCGCTCATATGCCATGCCTTCCAGCGTCAGGCTACGATAGGTCCCAGCACCAGAGACTGATGTATACCTGCTGGCTGTGGAAGCAGCTGATTTAGCCTGTTTTAACCAATTCAAGGCCACGTCCTCTCTCCCTTGATCCAGTTCAAGTACAGCACCAAACTCCAACAAATCCGGAAAATCCTCATACACGGGCGCCCATGCTTCCACTACAGCAAGCGCCCGTTCCGGGCTGCCAATCTCTCGCCAGGCGTAAGCCGTTTTCAGCACCAGATCCGAGTGATATCCACACTCCGGCTTAAGCTGTGCCAATAATGGCTGTAACAAACGGAGTGCTTCATCATACTTCGCTTGCTGAAACCATTCGGCGGCCAGAGCATATAACAACTCCGGTTGATCTCCCTCCTGATTCAACGCGGAACGAATCAACTGCATGTTCCGTGCGCCTTTATTTTTGGCGGTAATCACCTGCTCCAGATATCCGTAATGAATGACTTCAAGTCCAGAATGAAGCACACCTTGCGGAGCCAGAGCCATGATGGAAGAAGCAATCTCTTCATGAATTCTGCCCTGAAAGGCAATTCGGGGATCATTTCGGAACAAACGACACACCGCATCTGTCACACGCTCTTCACCAGACATACCCAACAGACTCGTGACCTGTATCCAGTATCCCCACACGTCATCCCTACTTGCCGCTAACAACCGCATGAGTTCTGTCTTCATCTGAGGGGTCTGTACCCATACCTCATCCGCATCAAGCACCAGAATCCACGGTTTCGTAGCAGCGGCCAGTGACAGATTACGGGCTTCACTGAAATCTCCGTTCCACTCCGTACGAATTACAACGGCCCCATGGAGACGAGCAATTTCAGTTGTATCGTCTACCGAGCCTGTGTCCACAACGATGATCTCATCCACAACATCCCTGACTGCATTCAAGCACCGCTGGAGTGACCCGGCTTCATCCTTCACGATCATACACAAACTAATCCCTATGCCCATATTCGTCACCACCCCTCACCAACGGAGTTCACCCCACCCATTAGCCTGCTGATTTAAGTTTGACCCCGGACCTGCCTGATCCCCTCTCAGCTCTCAAACCCGTCCGCTCCCGGCAACTCCAGCCGAATATGCTGAACGACAGGCCAACAACGGTGCCGCTGTCCATCTGCATGCTGAGCGAACACCTCCAGATGATGATCCGCAGCACTGACCAATCCACTCACCAGCCAGCTTGTTCCCGTCAGGGTATCCAAAGCCCCAGGGAACGACTCAATGTCACTCACCTTCCCGTTTTCCTTTTTCCCTTCCATCTCTTTCTCCTTCTCTCCCACTCGAACGCTCTCTCCCACCGATAACCCTTCTCCAGCCAATTGCTGTCGACACATCTGAATCAGGCTATGCAGCTCTTTCCATCTCCCTGACTGCACACATCCTTCCATCATCAGTCCAAGCGCCTGCCAGCCATCATATTCTGTTCCTGCAACCATTCCGTCTATGCTGGAGTCCGTGTCCTTCTTTGTTGTTGCTCTCAGACCCGCCGTTCGCCCTGTCTGTACAATCACTTCCTCATTCGTTACTACCCCAACCTGAGAACTACGCTTCAACCACAAGGTCAATGGATCGTCTCCGTTAACTTCCTTCCCCTCGATCCACTCCAAACGTTCGAGCCATCGGGCAGACGAGATCGCGAGTAGCCCTTTTTTCCGCTGCACAGGTTCCAGTTTCAGACGCGCCTTATTCCATCTTCCCTGTTGGATTTGGAGCATCGCCTCCGCCACAGATAAACGCTCCCTCATCTCTGCAGAAGGTTGTGAGGATATACCCGATAACAATTGCAGAGCCGCATCATAACAACGAGATTGCTCCAGAATACCCAATACTTTGTGTGTGGCCTCTTCCGAACTGAGTGCAAAGCGCTCCCTCACCAGCTCTGGAATCTGATGTTCCTGCCCGGAGACTCGCATAATTCGGAATATCCGATAGAGCGGCGGTAACAGACTCGATTTGGCACGTACCGCTTCCACGTAAGCATCTACCGCACCCTCCAGATCTGCCCTTCCTTCCAGTAATCGTCCTAACGTATACCACGTCTGATAGGTGCCGATGCCTTCTTCCGTATGGTATATGGGTGGAGGTGGTCCCATACGGACAGCTTCACGCAGCGAATATTCTGCCCGATCTGCATCACCCAATGCGTCTGCACATACCCCGCGATGGTGCATCAGATCCGTGTACTCTGGAAAGAGTTCAAGCGCAGCATCAATACGATCTAATGCCTCCTGCCAGCGATTCAGATGCTGGAGACAACGAACTTCATATTTGAACAGCAAATGCGCGTAACTGGTCACCGCAGGATCAATCCCCATCCGAGCCACACCAAACGTCTCCAAGGCCCGCTCCGCTTCCCCCACACGCAGATACTCGACACCCAGATTATAGTGATGGAACGGCTGATCCGGTTCTTCCTCCACTGCCTGTTGCAGCAGACGAACATTGCGGTTCACCTTATCTTTGCGCTCCACAATCGCCGTCTGATACCCATAATGATGGATGACCATGTCCGTCACATGAAAAGCAGCCTCTGGGTTCCTACGGCAAATCGCCGCCGCAATCTGCTCATGAATTCGACCTTCGAACCGATGCTCCGGGGCATTACGGAAGAGACGCAAAACCGGATTCACGGTAACCCCCTGCTGACCCGTACCTGTATAGTTATGAATGTTTAAAAACAATCCGTCACATCCGCTGACCAACGTCCAGCTCCTGATCTGCTCCCGCGCAGCCCTATCGAGCGCCTCGTCCGCATCAAGAAAGAGAATCCAGTCGCCGGAAGCGCGCTCCAGGCCAGCATTCCGTGCTGCGGCAAAATCTTCGCACCACTCAAACCCCACAACCAACGCGCCATATTGCTGCGCAATCTCTGCGCTTCGGTCCGATGAACCGGTGTCCACCACAATAATTTCGTCCACCGCTCCCTGGACACTGGCAAGACAATGAGGCAGCAACTCTTCCTCATTCTTCACGATCATGCATAGGGAAATTCGTTCCGCTCGCAAGCTGATTCCTCCTTTCCTTTGCATGGAAAAGCGTACGCCACGGCATACCCTCGGTCGTTCGCAGCCTTTGTTCCAGTGCATTATGTTGTGCAACGAGTACACCTGAAGAAGGAGATCGAACCAATTCCTGCCGAATCGCCTCCATTGCCAATCGCATGTAACATACAGCTGCTCCAACTCGGGCCTGCCACATATCAGGCTCCCGCTCCAGAGCCTGCTCGAACAGAGACAGCGCTTGATCGTTGTGGCCTTTTGCATACAGCGTTTCACCCAGCCAGAATAACCCTTCGGCATCCAGCTCACTCTCGGTCATGCACTGAATCAGGATGTTCGCGGCTACCATGGTATACCCGTGACGATACAGCAGACTTGCAAACTTTCGCCTTCGAGTTAAAGTCGTTCCCCAATGATCACACATCATCATGGCCCGCAACTCATGCAGTTGCTCAGCAAGTGTGAGCTGTCCTGTTTTTACGGCTTGCTGCACAACCTTCTCTGCTACCATTTCTGCCTGCGGACCCCATTGAATAAGCTTCTGTTCTTGTGACGCAGGTTCCGTGCTTCGCGGCTCTTTCGATAGCTGATCCAGCAGTCGATCCATGACCTTCCAAACGTTATTTTCTTGTGGAAGCGTAGTTGCGAGGAACGCCTCGGATAATCTTAATCCGTTGGCCCAACAAGCCAGTGCCCAATCCATTCTGTGCTCAGCCAGCAGATTGGCTTCATGCACACACCCCACGCTCCAGTGTTCTTCTGCCAGTTGCAGTGCTTCGGAAACCCTATTCGCACACAACATCCAATGTATTTGATCCGCTACATGGATACGAGCAGTACACGAATCTGCATCCAGCATTTTCAATGCCTGTTCATATGCTCCACAGCCTGTTAGAACATGAATCATTTGCACCAGATGATCCTCATTTGTCACTGCATATGAATGGGGCATTTCACCACGAATCAAATCACCGTGATCTGACTCTCCGATTCCTCTGCTTCTGGAAAGTAATGTTTCTCCTATGTTCTCATCCGTTTCACCGGATTGTTGCAGCACGTCTGCCAACCCGGCCCATGCCGGAGCATATGTGAACATGCTGTCCAGAGCCAGCCCGTACAGATGTGCAGACTCTTTATAGAATCCCCGTTTCTGTGCAAGTCTTGCCATGGCGGTATAGGCTCTGTAACTGTTAGAACCCGCTTCCGTTACATATGACGCGTCTAACGTGCTACCGCCATCACTGTGTCCAACACGGTCTATTCCCTCCCGGCAGTTCGTTGCTCGGGCATACGATTGATATGCACGCTCCTCCAAACCTTGCTGCTCCAACGTCTCCCCATACAACAGATGCAGATCAGCATAGGATGGATAACGCTGTCTTTCCACAGCCAGAATTGCATGCGCCTCGTCGTAATGTTCCGATCCTACAAGGGTCATTGCATAATCTCTAACCAGTGTAGAACGATATGGCGCGAGCGACTCTGTCAGGCGCAATGATTCACGGAACGCTTCAATTGCCTTTTCGACCTGACCAAGCTGGCAATACGTTACTCCCAGATTGTACAGGTGAAAAGGCTGTGCAGGCTCATCTGCAAGTTCCCGCTCAATCAGCTTTAAATTACGTCTTGGTTTATGTTCCTTCGCAATCGTTGAGGCCAGATATCCATCATGAATCAGACATAGTGGAGCAAGCGGTTCAGTCTCGATCAATTGGCTTTGTTCATCTGTATAGGTCTCGCTCTTATTCATATCAGCAGCCTGATCCAGGACAAGCTTGCTTGGGATACAACGAACCAACTGCTCATGGACGCGTCCCGCATATCGATACCCCTGATGAGCACGGAACAGCCTCACCGGCCGAGAGATAACGCTCTCTTCTACCCCTTCGCCGTATCGATTTTCTATGGTAATACGTAATCTTGAAATGCTTTTATGGACTTTAGGTAAATAATTCAGCAGTTCTTCCAATCCCTGCGTAACGTACTCATCCGCATCCAAACACAGGACCCATTCCGTGCTCGCCAGAGGCAGGCTGATATTTCGTGCATGGGCAAAGTCATCTTGCCAGCAGGCGTGCAACACCGTTGCTCCGTATAATCTAGCGATCTCGGGTGTACGGTCAGATGAGCCAGTATCGGTGATAAAACATTCCGTGCTGATATGCTTCAAGCTGTCGAGACAGCGGGGCAGGTGATGTTCTTCATTTTGCACAATCATATGAATTCCAAGTAAACGGTTCTTCAAATGTAACCACCTCCAATACAAAAAAGTACATGAAGTCCACCAAAGGAACTCCATGTACCTATATGACAAATAAATGGGTTATGTGCCTTGTCCATTGAAGAACACATCAATCGTGCTTGGTGCGCCGATTAGGCTGGAGCGGTAGGAAAGACGCGTGTATTTGAGAAAACGCTGTGGTACCAATACATCGACTGACCCGGACAAAATGCCCGTTACCGTCGTCACATCCGTGTACCAGTTCGTTCCATTGGCGCTGATCTCAACAAGAGCATCTACCCGGTTTACACCCGGCCCCCGGTTATATACAAAGAAAGAATACGTGCCAAATACACTGGTCGTAACCGCCGGGAGCGCTGTGAAGGTGTTGGCGGTCGGGGTGCTTATGAGTTGGGACTCCTGGAAACTCTTCTGTGAAATGGATGTCACACTGCTAAGTGTTCCCGCTGTAATTGTAGCACCCAGCACACTGGTAATCGTTCCGTTCAACAAATTTGTCAGGGTTCCTGCGGTGATCGTTGCCCCGAGTACACTCGTAATCGTACCGTTCAGCAGGTTCGTCAATGTACCAGCAGTTACGGTTGCGCCAAGTACGCTTGTAATGGTTCCGTTCAATAAGTTCGTCAGGGTTCCGGCTGTAATCGTTGCTCCCAGTACACTCGTAATCGTACCATTCAGCAAATTGGTCAACGTACCCGCTGTTACCGTTGCACCGAGTACACTGGTGATCGTACCTGCGGTAATCGTTGCTCCGAGTATACCTGTGATGGTACCCGCCGTGATGGTCGCTCCAAGCACGCTAGTGATCGTTCCAGCGGTAATCGTCGCTCCCAATACACTGGTAATCGTACCATTCAGCAAGTTCGTCAATGTTCCTGCGGTCACCGTGGCCCCGAGCACACTCGTGATCGTTCCGGCGGTAATCGTTGCTCCCAATACACTGGTGATCGTACCATTCAGCAAGTTCGTCAGTGTTCCTGCGGTCACCGTGGCTCCGAGCACACTCGTGATCGTTCCGGCGGTAATCGTCGCTCCCAATACACTGGTGATCGTACCATTCAGCAAGTTCGTCAGTGTTCCTGCGGTCACCGTGGCCCCAAGCACACTCGTGATTGTACCGTTCAACAAGTTTGTCAGCGTTCCTGCTGTTACAGTTGCCCCGAGTACACTTGTAATCGTTCCCGCCGTGATCGTTGCTCCCAATACACTTGTGATCGTACCATTTAGCAAGTTCGTTAATGTACCCGCTGTAACTGTGGCTCCAAGCACACTGTTGATCGTACCTGCCGTGATCGTCGCTCCAAGTACACTCGTGATCGTTCCGTTCAGAATGTTGGTAATGGTTCCGGCGTTAATTGTAACCGTGGTCAGACCTGAGATGTTACTGATGGTTCCGTCCAAAATAATGCCAACCACGTTCCCGCTTGTATCCGTTCTGACAGGCTGGGCTGTGCCTGTACTATCCTGGCCAAAAATCAACGTTCTCAGATTATCCGGATTCGTATTAAACGTTGTAAAGTTAGGCATGTGCCTCGTCCTCCTCCCTGGTCAAATCTGTGAGATCATACTCCCTTATGGCATACGCTGCGCCTGAAAGTAAACATCGAGCCGGGTCGGATGATCCGGTTCAACGGATCGAATTGCAAGCCGGGTATAGTGCAAAAATCGCAATGGTACCAGCGCTTTGGTCTGGCCTCCCGCGACCACCTCCTGGCTGTCCACAGCATAATCCACGGCATTGGGGCTGATCTGGATCTGTACAAGAGCCGGATGTTTTCCCCGATTCACAACGCCATAGGTATACATGCTGAGTGATGAGGTGTCTTGTGCCGGGAGTGAATCCATGCTGCTACTGGTTTCGGCTCCGACATACGTATGCTCTGTAAAACAATGAATAGCACCAGGAAGTTTCGTACGTGAGGAAGCACCCTGCTTGAACCGGGGACGAGTAATCCGGGAACAAGGGGGTTTCAGCAATTTAGCGCGGCAGGAATGACGGGAGCGGCGGCGACTGACATATTTAGTTGGTTGCTTCGTTCTCTTCTTGCTTTGCTTCGCTGTTCGACTCATCTCGATTTCCCCTTAAAAAATGTGCTTACGCATCGTATGCCCGGATTGGATATACGGGCACGGCAACCGCCGTTATTTCCAGATATACGGCTCAGTCCCCAATCCATTTTGCTTCTTTCACATACACTGCAAGTACAATGAAATACGAATCAATCGGAATGTTGCTCAAATGAACTGGTCTATGGGAGGTGGATGAGATGACCAACTATAATGTATTCAACCAATCTAATCGTCCCCTGTTTACTCAACTGACCAATACCTTCTCAGCCCCGGGCATTGAAGCGTCACCAGACAGCGGTGCAGCTGCTGCAGGCAGTTTTTTTGCCCTGACGACCAACAATACCTTAACTCCTTCCAACCAGAGTCTTCTTCTACAGATCCTGAATGCGGCCGGCAGCGGCCGAACAATACGTATATCCAGCCTCACAGGAGGCACAACAGCGGCAGCTACTCTTGTTATCTATTCAGGAGGAACCGTGACTGCTGGTAGCACACCAGTGCCTGTCAATACGTTACTTGGAAATACCAACGCCAGTGTAGTTACCACAAGACAAAATACAGGTACCCTGGGGGGAACCTTCACGAGCATCGCAAGTATTCCGCTCACCGCAGGAATGTATTCACTGGATCTGAATGGCTCCATTATTGTTCCACCGGGACAAACATTATCCATTAGCGTAGGCACGGGGAATCAGACCGCATCCATTAATCTGTTCTGGTGGGAATTCTGAGTTCGACCCTGATGAAAGGAGGTGCACACTGTGCCAAACAATAATGTATTTAACCCGTTAAGCCAGCCCGTCTATACGTCCAACACCAACACGTATATTTCTCCCGGCATTGTTGCACCTCCGGAGAATAATGCTGGCAGTACAGGCAATCTGTACAATGCAGGTTCCACCAACTCCACAACACTGGGGTTGCTGGGAGGAACGGTTATCGCCACCGTACAATTGGCCAATCCCGCAGGGAGCGGGAAAACCTTATACGTATCGCGGCTCTCTGGTGGAATTACGGTCTCACTCAATCTGTTATCTTCCTTCAGCGGTTCCATGAGTCTGAGCGCTAATGGAACACTGACATCGCCCACCACACTAACATCAGTAAACAGCAATCTTTCCAGCAGCAATACCAGCGTAGCCACGGTACGGTTCTCTGCTGCTACACCTTCAGGAGCGACCCCATTGATGGCTATGCCCCTTCAAGCAGGGCCGTTTCTGTCCAATGAATTTGGCCGTTACGTGGTTCCTCCGGGTCAGGCCATTAACCTCTCTGTCAGCGGATCACTTTCGGTTGGCGGACTGATGGCCTCCACTGCTTATTTTGCTTGGTGGGAAGTATGATTCGTTCAATATATAACATTCTAGGATAGCAAACGGCCGACACACATTAAAAAGAACCGGCATATGCCAGTTCTCGCCATGTTTTAATCTCTTTAGTGTCTATCTTTCTTATTTCCCTAAAAGCATATGGATTTGTACTTCGAAGATCGAACCATCAAAATAGCACTCTATCATAATCCGTTACCTCTACCGATTGTTCAGCACAGAGCATAATGAATTGCTCCCACTCCGGTTTTAATAAGTTATCTACACTTATACCTTCTAAGTAGTTACGAGAATGTAATGGCCACCTAATGTGGCGGCGACACGTAAAAATTCATGCTTGCAGTGTGTTATATTCTCACGGACATAAAATCGATTCATTTAAGATCAAAAAGAGCACCCGTATGGATGCTCTCTAAGAATGAGTAAAACGATGATTTATTATTCAATGCACTTCTTTCTTTTTGTCCATTTCAGCCCATACTAGATAAATAATTCCTAGACATAGTGCAATTATTTCTGGGACAAAAGAAAAGGATCTAGTAACTGACAAAGCGTACTCAAACATACCCTCACCTAAAACATTATCTTTGCGGCCCATAATTGCCGCAACAATAAAATGTGTACTATTTCTCGAAATAAACAATATGGCAGAGATGACAAGGAGGGTAATACCAGCTGCCCGTTTATTCATATAATCATTCCTCCTTGGTATCAATAGATTTGTTTTAATTCGGAACTGTATCAGTTTCCATTATTACATAGAGCCCATCAGGCAATCCTGCATTTCCTTTTTTCGCGATATAAACGTCTAGAAAATATGTCTCATCAGTTATTTTCACATTGGTCTTACCATCGAAGTTCCATAGTTCTTCATACATTGTACCAAAAGAATTACTCATGTTGGGAGTATATTGCATCCATGAGTATTTTTTTGGAGGTATTGGTTGAGCAATTGAATCAGTGTTAGAGTATGAGTTGCTCCACGATGCCCCTACTGATACCCCTGCAGTAAATGCTTTTTTTGTATGAGAAGCGGATAAACTAACGTTACTCGTAAAGGATTGTGAAGCCGCAAAGGAGATAGTTCTAGTGGCAGTTTGTGTCCCAGAATTATAAACCGGAACGGAAATTCTGCGAGCTAAATTTTGCCGATACACTGTAGGTACGAAGCCAGCCTGAACGTATCTACTTCGATCAATCAAAGCAAATGGTGTAATCAAATCATCATCATTAGAACGACTCTTTAAATCCCCAATATTAATTCTATTAGTCATAATACTTTTCTGTGCCTCTAAAAGTTGTTGTTTTTCCTCATTTTCCTTTATTAAAAGATCATACTGCTCAGTATTAAGCTCTTTTTTCACCCCATCTTCAACGATAAATGCTCTTGATACATTAGACTCGGCCGAGACTGTATTTTCAGTTTCAGCAAAAGCAGCTGAGCTGGTACCTCCTACCAGTGCTACTACTAAAGACAGAATTACAGGAAACTTCAACTTCAACTTCATTTTTCACTTTCCCCTCTCTTAGGTTTATTTACGTACAACCAAATACAATTAATGTATTAAATGTATCTGATTATAATAAGAACACCTTATCTCAGTGTAAAGTTATGGAATTTTATAAAAAAATAATAATTTATTATCCATATGAGAAAATAACATCCATATTTATAGGTTTCCACACCAGATCCAAGATATAATCACTAAAAAAATACCGATGAGGATCACCGTTTCTTTGAATATTCAAGCTCAATCAGAACAACACGTACTCTTCATCTAAGAATAGTTTTGGGAATTGATCTCTCACTTTTTCTTCCTTAGAATTTACAATCATTTTATAAGAAAATAGTTGAGCGTCACTGCTCCAGGGTTTAGTAACCTATAATTCACGGATTCTTTCCTCTTATTCATGTTCAGGATAAGGAACTATATCAGGATCAAGTAATGCATCATCAATTCCTAAAATATTGAAGATACGCTTGTCGTATCTTATTTACATGTAAGTTCGCTTCTCTCGGCTTTGGTAAAACCATGATTATCTCCTCACTCTTTTATGGTAGGAACAGCTAGCTATTAAGAGAGCCCCAAGTTTTAATACGGCTAGTTGTCTGACTGTGGATACAATGATGTTAGGAATCGGGTCAAAGCTGTCAGGCCGATTCCTGCGGAATGTTCTCTTTGGCTTCCGTTATGAGAGGCTGTTTCCTCTCCCATAAGATACGTTGTAGCAGTATGCCGGCAAGACCAATTACCAGCGTAGCGAGACCGATATATTGAAAGGTGGGGCTCGGCCCCGCAACTCGAATGAGCGCTCCACCTGCAAGTGGAGCTACAACCAGTACAACACTGGATAACGAGTTTTGAATGCCAAAGACGCGCCCTACATAGGCAGAAGGGGTCTCTTTTTGCAACAAATAATTCAGTGTTACCATAAAGAGTCCATTACCCAGCCCAATGCAGAGGCCCCAGATAATGACCCAAATTTCAGGTGTTTGTGGGCCGATCCACCCCAGCGCAGCGATTCCGGCACCCACGAACAGATATCCTCCACCCAGTCCCCACCCATACCCAATTCTCGGCAAGCGATTTAACAACAAAATGGTGACGACTGCCCCGGCTCCTGCCGAAGACCCCAACCATCCGAGCAGTGATTCATTACCTGGCTTGATCTCCCGAAACAGAGTCGTAAACTGATAATCAATCATCAAAATGGCCATGAGTCCAAAACAGCCGAACAAAATCGTACTCAGCACGGTGCGACTGCTACGTATAAAACGCCAGCCTTGCTTCCATTGGGAGAACAAAGATTCCGAACCATCCTTTTCACTAGCAGCACTTCCATCTGATTCAAGGGACTCCGACCTTTCCACCAAACGCCGCAAGGGCCATAATACCGCACCCGACAACAGGCGGGTACAGGCATTAATGACAATACAGATTTGTGGTGAAAAGAAGGCCAAAATGACTGCACCCAGAAGTGGTCCCGCCACTTTCGAACACTGGCTCACAAAACCGTTTAGGGACGATGCCTGAAACAGATGCTCCTCTGCCACCACCTGGCGGGTTAACGCCTGCTGGGCTGGAACATGGAACACCCCCATCATGGCCCGCAGAGCAAGAAGTGGCAGCAACCAAACCGGGCTTGGTGCGAATAAAATAGCAACGGTTAATCCCACGGTGATCACATCACACAAGATCATGATCTTTACTTTGTGCAGTCGATCAGCCAAGGCACCTGCAAAGGAGCCAAGCAGTATACCCGGGACAGCCATACATACAGGAATAAGTGCAATGATCAGTGGGTCAGCACCCCAGCGGTAAGCCACCATCACCTGGATCGCAAGTACATCGAACCAATCTCCAAACGTAGCCAGTGAGTATGCGATAAACATGCGGACAAACTGGAGGTTAGTCCATAAGCTTTTGGAAGATTCCGCAGATGAGGCGGTTAATTCGGTGGATTCATTGGATGTGGGTTCATTTGAAATGACGGTCATACATGTACTCCCTCCCTTGATTACAGCCGTTAGCGGTCTGTATGTTCCTTGGCTGTAATCATAAGGGCGTTATATCAGAGGAAGATCAGAGGATGGGGAGATAGGAGATAAGAAGTTACGTATTTCATCTACAATTTGTTGTCCAAATGCGGGTACACTGTAACTTTTGCCGATCCCTGTATACACTTGACGATACTTACTGCGAATTCTACCTTCAATTCGATGATGACCCAGGAATAGGAGAATCTGATATGCAGCATTCAGATATAGCGGTGCGTTCAGCGACATTTTCAATACATCCAGACCGTCATCCATTCTTAACTCTGCCTCACGAATCCGTCCCTGCCGAAGTAACCATAATCCTTCCATCATCTGAAAACGCCCGATCTCTCGCAGATACGGGGCATCCTTCAATCCTGATTGCAGGACTGCCATCTGAGCCTCAACAGCTTCACCGCTGCCACCCCACAGTTCCACATACAACGCTGCAAGTGCTACAGGCAGTCTGAAATTCTTGAGCTCGTCAGTCTCTATTACACGATATGTTTCTTCCAGCTGCTCTTTGGCACGTTGATATTGGCCCACCTCTACATAGACTTCAACGATGTTCAGAATGCGGAATTCGCGAAGCTGATCGGCAGACAATGCCGATGAATTCAATGCCTGCTCATACAAAGGTAAGCTTTCTGATGGTTCGATTAGGGGATGCACGAAAATCAGTAGCCAATATAGTCGCTCCTCAAAGGGAATTTCCTTTGTTGTAATCAGCCATTCCAGATCTCCCTGTATAAAACGGATATACAACTGATAATAAGGGGCAATCTGAATGCCAAGTTCTTCCTGCTGTTGAACCAGTGTCTGTATGGCGTTTCCCTGCCCAAACAAGTGATATTTACGAAGTAATCCGTGAATGACCTCCTGCATTTCTGGGTCCTGAGCAGATGGGCTAGCGGGTAGAGCGGACTTATTCTCATGCACAGCAAGTCGATATCCGTAGCCCCGTACTGTATCCAGACGGATCTCGTCCCAGCGTTTCAGCTTCTTGCGCAGGCGATAGATATGATCGTCCACAGTGCGTTCAACCGGATATTCAAGCGGCCATACCCGATCCAGCAATTGACTGCGGGTGAAGGCTTTCTCCTTGTTTTCATACAGAAAATGCAGCAGTGCAAATTCCTTGGCGAGCAGGCGAATGGACTCTGTACGCCGCGTGACCGTATATGTCCCTTCATCCAATTGCAAAGACATGCCTGGTTCCTCCTACTATGTATAATTCGCTGATCCGAAATCGTATAGATTCATTCCATTTTTTCAACGTGTTCAACATACCACAAAAACCCTTTGCGAGAACGCAAAAGGTTTTTATCGTCTAACTTATAGATGGCTTAGATTGTGGATTACGGTACGTATAGCTGTTCTTCCAACAAGTGTTCCCTTGTCTTAACCCAGCACGACACGATCATCTGCCATTTTTTTGCCGCTAATCCGTTCGAATTCACCAAGCAACTCAGGGACAGTCAACGTACGCTTGCGCTCTTCGCTGACATCCAGAATTATTCGGCCTTTGTCCATCATGATCAGACGGTTACCCAGACGAATGGCCTGCTCCATATTGTGCGTCACCATCAATGTAGTAAGTCTCATCTCACGCACAAGTGTCTCCGTTAGTTCCGTTATCAGTTCGGCACGTGATGGGTCAAGGGCTGCCGTATGCTCATCCAATAGCAAAATTTGCGGCTGGGTAAACGTAGCCATTAACAGGCTAAGTGCCTGGCGCTCCCCACCAGACAAGAGACCTACTTTTGCATTGGGACGCTTTTCCAGTCCGATTCCCAGCTTCTCCAGTTGGGTGTTGAATATCTCCCGTCTGGCACGGGTAACTCCGAAGCCCAGTCCGCGTCCTTTGCCACGTTTGTATGCCATCGCCATATTCTCTTCAATGGACATATGTGGTGCTGTTCCTGCCATCGGGTCCTGAAACACCCGGCCAATCCAGCTGCTGCGTTTATGCTCTGGCAGGTTTTTAATGGAGCGGTCATTGATCAGCACATCGCCCATATCCGGCTTCATCACACCCGAAATGATGTTCATCAGCGTGGATTTACCCGCTCCGTTACTGCCAATCACCGTCACAAAGTCTCCCGGATTCATCGTCAGATTCACACCGACCAGCGCGGTCTTCTCATCCGTTGTACCTGGGTTGAACAGCTTGGTTACTTGCGTAATCTCCAGCATGATCACATACCTCCCTTCGCCTGTTGACCCCCGGATCGCATCAACTCTTCCGTTCGTTTGCGAGCCAGACTACGCTGCTTCATGGAGCGCTGCATCGTTGGGAATACAAGAGCAATAATGACGATCACCGCGGTGATCAACTTCAGATCAGATGTATCAAACCATTCCACTTGAAGGGCAAGCGCGACCACAATCCGATAAATGATTGAACCAACGATCGCTGCAAGTGTAGCCCAGAATACCGTTCTTGCTCCAAGAATGGCTTCACCGATAATGACGGAAGCCAGTCCAATAACGATCATACCGATGCCCATCGTGATGTCTGCAAAACCTGATTGCTGTGCAATGAATGCACCAGATAGTGCAACCAATCCATTGGATAAGCTGACACCTACAATGGTAGTCACATCCGTATTTGCACCAAAGCTGCGAATCATGCGTTTGTTATCACCTGTCGCGCGGAGTGCGAGTCCAACATCTGTTTTCATGAACAGATCGAGCATGATTTTAAACACCAGCACCACGATGATAATTAACACCATGACATGCTCACCTGAGAATGGATTATCCATACCCATAATGGATTTATTCGGTGCGCCAAGAATACGCATATTAATGGAGTAGAGCGCGATCATCATCAAAATCCCGGATAATAATCCGTTGATTTTGCCTTTGGTATGAAGCAGACCTGTACAAGCCCCAGCCACCATGCCGCCAGCCATTGCCGCCAAACAGGCGAGCCAAGGAGAGAAGTCATTGGAGATCATAACCGCCGCGATTGCGCCTCCTGTTGTAAAACTTCCGTCTACGGTAAGGTCAGGAAAATCGAGTATGCGGAACGTAATATATACACCAAGTGCCATCAGTGCGTATAAAAGCCCCAGCTCGATCGCCCCTTCAATTGAATTCCAGCTTATACTCACACTACTTCCTCCCTGTCTATCGAAAAGAATGAGGCGAACCCGTTGCATGTCCGCCTCGCATCCATACTGCCGAATTTGCATTCCGGTCAGATTATTGAATCAATCTGATAACTCATTAAATTTATGAATTGATTCTATTGAATAATGTTGTTTTCCTGGTCTTTTACTTCCGCTTTCATCTCATCCGTAACCGTGATACCTTGGGCTTCAGCCGCTTTCAGGTTCAGGATCAGATCCAGTTTGTCCGGAACGGTGACTTTCATATCACCAGGATTCGTACCATTTTTCAGAATGTCCGCGGCCATCTCACCAACCTGATATCCATGGTCATAATATTTGAAGCCAACGGTTGCGAAAGCTCCTTTTTCAACGGTATCCCGATCACTGGAGAAGAACGGAATTTTATTACTGTTTGCCGTTTGGATGATCGTATCAACAGCACTCACGACAGAATTATCCAGTGTAATGTAGAAGGCATCTACTTTGCCAACGAGGGAATCCGTAGCCTGTTTTACTTCTGATGTATTCGTAACTGGTGCTTTCACCAGCTTGATATTATGTGTTGCGAGCGCTTTTTCAGCGTTATCTGCCATAACCACCGCATTTGGTTCACCTTCGTTAATGACCAAGCCCACCGTTTTCACATCCGGCAGATTTTTAGCGATAAAGTCAGCCAATTGTACAATAGCCTCCGGATTCGTATCCGATGCACCTGTAACATTGCCGCCCGGCTTATCCATATCGGTCACCAGTTTGGCACCCAGTGGGTCTGTCACTGCTGCAAATAACAATGGCTTGTCCTTCACTTGTTGAGCCAGAGCCAGCGCAGATGGTGTTGCGATGCCGAGTACGAGATCATTTTTGGAATCACCTGAGATTTTCTGTGCAATGGACAGGTTGTTCGTCGAATCACCTTGAGCATTATTGTAATCGATTTTGAGGTTCTTGTTCTCTTCAATGCCCGCATCCTTCAGGGCTGCGATGAACCCTTCACGTGTAGCATCCAGAGATGGATGTTCAACAATCTGCGAGATGGCAATCTGATATGATTTTTCCTCGCTGCCTCCACCTGTTGTAGTCCCTGATCCTTCGGATTCCGAGCCTGTACCGCTGTTATTTCCGCAACCTGCTGCAACGATCATTGAAGCAACCATCATCAGTGACATCCAAAATTTCTTTTTCATGTGTGAGAACCCCTCTCCATCTTATAAAATGTGGTTACCCTTATCGAGATTCCATTGACACGATAGGGCGGGACAAAACAAACGCTTCAACGCATTGTTGCTTTGATCGACAAAAGCAGACAAATATAGACTTTTCTCATGCGACTGAAGTCCATGACCCGTGTTGGTGTTTTATTGTTCCCCTAATATTAAGGGGCGTCCCGATATCCGTCAATGGTTGAACCGCTTCCAATTTACTTTCATCGTATGGTTGTGATAGAAAACATTACATAAAACATAAAAACCACCTACATTGTTCTGTAGATGGTCGCCATGGGTACAGCAAAATAAGGTCCTACTCATGAAAGTGGAGTATGAAGTCTTCTTCTAATCTCGTCCACAAGTATTGTTTTCTCCGCTTCTGATATGGCATCCGCGATCAATTTGCGTACCGCAACAAGCTTAATCCAGGGTTCGATATCTGCAAAGCCAATACCGGACAACTTCTCATACTCCTTCATAAAGATGCGAATGCTGGACGCTCTGGTAACATCAAGAACAACCGTCGCTTCATGTGGCAGATGCGGGGGCAGTATGGCGTTGGGTAATTGATCCAACTGGGCAATCACGGCAGCTTTCTCCGCTCCAGACAAGTATTGTGCTTCATCATGAGATTTTTCAAATTTAAAATTTTCAAAAAAAAGAGGCCTCCCTCCCAATGTACTTTGGGTATGGTCGCCTTATATCAATCAAAGGATAGCTCCAGAGTGCTTATTCCTTTTCTTTTTGCAGTTCCTCTAGTTCAGATGGAGTTAGCCCGGTAGCCTTAATAATCGTAGCCTGATCAAGACCTAAAGTGAGCATATTCATTGCGATTTTTCGCTTGCTCTCAGCTTCACCTTCTTTGATCCCTTCTTCGATTCCTTTTTGAATTCCTTCCTCCATGCCTTTCTTGAGACCCTCTTCTCGTGCGCCCTCAATCATGGAAGCTTCGTCCCATAGAAATTTCTGACGGTCGATATATCGTTGACGTGCTTGCTCATCCTGGCTCAGAAACTCCAATACACTCATGGCTTTTTTCAAAGCCGGTTCGGGTTCGTGCATCATTAACGCCTCCCAGCTTGATTTAGTCATTCCTTTCAGAAATAACAGCCAACGCACCAATCCATCCTTTATTTGAATATTTTCATCATTCAGCTTTGGTATTTCCATAAAATGAATCTCTATAACATCCGTCAACGGAATATCAGTATGGTCTTCTCTTAAATGAAATACGTTGTGGTACTGATCATTAGCGAGCATTTTGAAATTAACAATGTTGATCGCTACGCATTTTTTGAGTTGACTATATCTCTGTCCTTCAAGTAATTGTCCGGAATATTGTTTACCCCAATAGAACAAAGTCCTCTTCTCTAAATCATACTGATTAAACAACTGCATTTCAACATTAATTAGCTCACCTTGATCTGTTTTGGCCCGTATGTCCAGTATGGACTGTTTATCTCTCGGTGTATCCTTGTCCAGATAAGGGTTGATTAACACAATCTCGGTCAGTAAAGATTCACCTGCATTTTTGAAGGTATGATTCAGAAAAGCCAAAAGAACATCCTTATTCTCTTCACTTCCAAAGATTCGTTTAAACACATAATCGTTCTTGGGATCAAGCAACTCTGTCATTATTATTCACTCCTACGCGCAAAATGGACAGGATATATCTGCTGAAGTATAAGCAAATATAAGGATGCGAACATGCACTGGATGTTCGTTCCATTATAACACGCATCGCCATACGTAAATAGCGTTTATACGTAATTCATTACCAAAAAAAGAGACTATTTCGACGAATCGAAACAATCTCTTGTGTATAAACCAATTAATTCCCCGACGCTTCGCGAATCTCATACTTGCACCTTTTGCCGCCATCGGCGTAACATTCGGTACGCTCCACCTCAGCTTGAAGTAGCGAGCGAAACAGATCGAGTTCACAGCGGCAAGCCTGCTTGTAGACACTCGCGACTTGTACAATCGGGCAGTTCATTTCCGTAATGACGTAGGTTCCATCTGCATCTCTGGACGCATCCGCCATATATCCGTTGGCATTCTGGATTCGCGCGAGTTCCTCCACCCGTCCAGCCAGATCCTGGCCCTCCATCTGTGGCAATCCGCTGCGAAGCAACTTGTCCCGGCGACTCTCGAACAATGCATCTACCACACCGCTCCCGGCTGAGTCAGACAATTCTTCAAGAAGTTCCAGCGTAAGGGACGAATATGATTTTGGAAAAAAGCTGTCCCCGCGTACCGTCAATTGGTACACCGAGGACGGACGTCCGGCCGTAGCCCGGGCCTCCCGAACCTCAATCCAGCCGTCCTGCTCCAGTGCCGTCAGATGACGGCGAATGGCCATGCCGGTCAGACCCAGATCAGCTGTCATTTCCCTCGCCGTCAATGTACCTTGCTGCTTCAGCATGAACAAAATCCGTTCACGCGTCGTTCGTTCCTCTTCGCGCTTCACGATCAGCACCTGCTCTCCTGCTTATGCGTGTACCGGTGCTGCCTCCCGGCAGGCATCCGAGCAAAAGCGGTTATGCGTCTCTTCGCAATCCTCACAGCTTACGTGCTGCAGGTTGCAGGTTGGACAATTAATATATCGGTCATGTGTCGTTCCACAGTGATAACAGCTGGCAATGACAACATCCTCTTCTGTCCGGTTAATCGGTACAGAGATGCGCTCGTCAAACACGTAACACTTGCCATCGAACAGATGGCCTTGTACTTCCGGATCTTTACCGTACGTGACAATACCGCCGTCCAATTGAGCCACATCCTGGAATCCTTCATTGATCATGAACCCGGTCAGCTTCTCGCAGCGAATGCCGCCAGTACAGTAGGTAATAATCGTTTTGTCTTTCATGTCACCCAGGTTCTCCCGAATCCACTCCGGAAACTCACGGAACGACTCCACATCTGGACGGATGGCCCCGCGGAAATGACCAATTTCGTATTCATAATCATTGCGACCATCGATAACGATAACGTCATCACGTTGTAGATGTTCATGGAACTCTTTCGGCGAAAGGCGTTTGCCGCTAGTCACATTTGGGTCAAGTTCATCTTCCACACGGAAGGTTACCAGCTCTGCTTTGTGACGAACAAAGATTTTTTTGAACGCATGCTCCTCGACATCATCAATCTTGAACACCATGTCGCTGAATAGCGGATTAGCCAGCATATCTTTCATGTACTGTTCCGTCTGTTCTGGCGTTCCGGATACCGTACCGTTAATGCCTTCGGATGCGATCAGAATACGGCCTTTCACACCAAGGTCCTTACAGTATTGCAGATGCTCTTGTGTAAACGTCTCGGGGTCTTCAATCTTCACGAACTTATAATATAAAAGCACGCGGTACGCGCTGTTACACATGTATATCACCTGTTCCTATTCCATGTTGTTATTAGCCGGATCATCCGGCAAGACGACTACGTTGCACCCTTACTGTTAAAAAGAAAATAAACAGCCGCCCGAAACATCGTCTCGAACTGCTGCCTGACATTCGACTTTTATTCCTGCATTCTAGTTTATCGGAAGCGGAACAGCTTAGTCAATATAAATGTATAGAAAGGCATGAAAGATATGGAACATATCTTTCTGCACCATTCACCCTATTCCGAGATCGTAATGACCGAGGTTACAAAGTGATACGATTCATTCTCCAATACCGCCTGCGATAACAGGATTTTATTTCCTTTCGGGCTCCAGGCGAGTGGGTCAGAAGCGTTGTCCATATCCGCCGAGATCTGGAACTGTTCTGCTGACTCCGTGTTGGAGACAAACAGCCCTTTCTCATTATCATTCTCGGAATTGATCGTATACGCAATCTTGGAATCATCACCCGACCAGCTTGTGCCGAAGATCTGCGTGCCTCTGGCGAGCGTGGCTTTTTCATTGCCTTCCAGATCGGTGAGCACCAGCGCCCGTTTGGTATCCGCCGTTCTTTTCACAATCGCAAGCCTTGTTCCATCATTAGAAGGGATGACCCACTCCACACTTTTCAGCACCTGTTTCACGTCACTCGTCTTCGCATCGTATGCATTCAACTGGCCATCTTCGCCCGTAATATAATAGAGCATATTGCCCGACACCTTGATACTCCGTACATTGAAATTACCTGTCTCCACCAGCACTTTCGTTGTGCCATCTACACTTGCCGAGATCAGATCACCCTTCATATTGGGGAAAACGACATGTTCATTATCCAGCCACGCGCCCTCTTGGATGAATCCATCCTCCTTACCAGCAGGGGTTGTCTCCCCGTTATGCAGGTTCAAGAAGTAGCCTTTGCCCGTATTTTCCTCCGGCTCCCGATAGAATAAGTACTGACCATCCGGTGACACTAGCGGTGCACCCAGGCTGGCTTCACTTTCCTTAAGCGGCGTGTCTGTGCCTTTCGTCAGATCATACATATATAAGTTATGCGGGTATCTTTCCTGACCTTCAACCGTGACGGGTTTCAGGGACTTGTTCTCCTTGTCGGATACAATCCAGTCATCACTAAGCCATGCAATTCCGCGCATATTCGGCAATTTATCAATCTTCTCCAGCTTGAAGCTCTGGTACACGGACGTGTTGGTATTATCTTTTACCGTAATATCCGTGCCCGTTTTCCCGCCTTGTGCGTTGCCCCCCGGCTCCGTTGTTCCCCCGCATGCCGCTGTCGTTAACAGGGCAATGGCTCCGAACGTGCCCATAGCTGCTTGTTTCCAATTCATGATGGTCCCCCCTGGTTTCTCTTGCTATAGACCAAGCATACACATCGCATACTTCCAAAGTTATTCAGACTTGTTTCGAACTTGTAAACTTGAATCAGCCAAAGGGAACATGAGCTGGAACGTCACACCTTCCCCATCTTCTGGATCGCCCGACAGCAGGGTGATTGTACCGCCCTGTTTTTCAACAAACTGCTTCACGAGAGATAGCCCCAGTCCGGTTCCGCCGGTTTTTCTGGCTCTGTCTTTGTTCACGGTGTAAAAGGGTTCAAAAATTTTCTCCCGCGCCTCTGCCGGAATCGGCGTACCCGAGTTGTAGATGCGAATGACTGCTTGACGCTCCTGCATCCGTAATTCATTCTTCACCCGGATCACACCATCCGGAACGTTATATTTGATGGCATTATCCAGCATGTTGATGAAAATATGCATAAGACTCTCCCGATCGCTGCGGATCACCGCCGGTTCAAGATCCAGTTCCATGTTCAGCGCAAACTTCTCCGCTTTCCCACGCATCCGGCCACAGGCATCCTCCAGCAGAGCGCTGACCTCTACATCTTCGGCCTGGTTCTCGAAGTCATACTTCTCCAGAGCAGATAAATGTAGTACTTTCTCGACCATCTCGTACAGCCGCTCCGTTTCTTTGCCAATGTTACTCGTGGCATCATCAAGCAGTTGCGGATCATCCTTATACATGTCGAGCAGCTCCACATAAGCTTTGATCGATGTCAGTGGTGTCTTGAATTCATGGCTAATGTTACCGATATATTGTTTCTGCTGCTGTTCCAGCGCCTGAAGTTTCTCAATCGCCAGTTGCAGCTTCTGCTGCTCCGCATGCATGGCTGTGATATTTTGCTGAATGGATGTACTCATATAATAAATGCCCTGCCCCAGCTCCCCCAACTCATCCTTGCGCTTTAAAGGAGACTCCGTAATGTAATTCCCTTCGCGAATGGAATCTGCGGACTTTTTCAGCCGAGTAATCGCAACGGCAAACCGATTGTAGAACAGATAACCTAATATGAAGCTCAGCGCAACAACGGTAATTCCTGCCCATATGAACAATTGAAGGATGCGAGTATAGAATTCATGGTAGCTTTGGACCGGATATTGCATCCATACGGCACCCATCTGTCCGTCCGGACCGTCCAGTGGTGCGGCATAGAGCAAGGTATCCCCTTGTTCATGATAGGCAATTTTATTTTGCAGTGCATAGTTGAGCGTATCCTGAACAATCGCACTCTCCCCAGAGCTGATCGATGAGCCGACTTGCTGGCCTTTCATATCATAAAGCGCTATCGGCAATCCGGTAGAGTTGGCCAGTTCCTGTGCAAGCCTGCGGCCGTTTTGTTGTAAAAAAACGTCCTGTTCAAGATGAACGGACTCCGTGTAGTAGGACTGTCGCACATTCAGATTCACCAGCCGTGTCTGCTGTGATAAAATACCTTCAATCTGTGACTGCTGATTGCGTTCAATACCGCGCAGGACCAGTGAACTAAGCACCACCACGGTAAGGATAAGTAATGCTGCCAGAAAAACACTGAACTTCAGCTTGATGCTGACTCTCATATGGCCCCGCCTGTTTCAGGTGCAGATGCTTTGTAGCCAATCCCGTATACGGTCTGTAATTTTTGCTGATCCGTATCTCCAATTTTTTTACGCAAACGCTGGATGTGAATGTCTACGGTTCGTGTACCACCCGCATATTCCATGCCCCACACTCGATCCAGCAGATCGTCTCGTGTGTACACACGTTCAGGATTGGACATGAGAATGGTCAGCAGGTCGAACTCTTTTGGTGTCAGATCCAGCTTCTCCTCATTCACGGTCACTGTGCGGTGAGCAACATGAATACGCAGTGTGCCATTCACGATGGCCTGATTCTTCGAATCGTCAGGTGGTGGACTGCCTTTCTCGACACGGCGCATGAGCGCTTTCACCCTTGCAAGCAGTTCACGGATCTCGAATGGTTTGGTCATGTAATCATCGGCGCCCATTTCCAGGCCAACGATTTTGTCCACGATATCATTTTTGACGGTCAGCAAAATAATGCCGATATCCTCGCGGTCCTCCAGCCTGCGGCATACGCCATATCCATCAAGCCTTGGCATCATGACGTCCAAAATCATGACCTGCGGATGAAACGATGCGACCTTGACCAAGGCCTCTTCGCCGTCACTCGCAGTATCTACTTCATATCCTTCGCGCCGCAGCGCGTAAGCAATGGCACTGACGATGCTTGATTCGTCATCTACCACGAGCACTTTTTTATTCATGGGATTCATCCTCTTTATCTATGTCATGAGTTAGTTTATGGGTCTATGTTAGCAAGGTCTTTGCGATTTAGCTATGGATGAGTTTGCAATTTGTATGAGAAGCTTTCATCCTCTCAGCTTGGACTTGGCTCTACTTTCTTTATACCCCAATGACGACAAAAAGAGCCAACCCGTGATTGGATCAGCCCTTAATCTATAGATTCCCGTTTCATGTTACTGTTTAGGCAATAACTTCTTAATTTCATCTTCAGAGAGTCCAGATGCTTTAACTATAGCTGAGAGATCTACGCCAAGTGTGAGTAACTCACGAGCCATTTCTCTCTTGCCTTCAGCCGCTCCTTCAGCTCGTGCGCCTTCAATCATTGATTTTTCGTCACTCAATGCTTTCATTCGAGCATCGTAGGCCATTCTGGTGGACGCATCCTGACTCAGAAATTCCAGCGTATCCATCGCCTTTTTCAACATCGGTTCATTCATGGCCAGCACCTCCCAGTTTGATGTATCTATTCCTTTAAGGAATAATAACCAATTCACGAGTCCGCCTTTTTCCATCGGAACAGAATACTCATCCAATTTGGTTAGTTCCATCACATGTATTTCGATATCATCCGTCAAACCAATACCTGTATGATCTTCTCGTAAATGAAAAACATTGTGATATCGCTCATTATCCAGACAGGAGTAGTTGAGTATATTAATAGTCACGCATTTTTTGAGTAGACTATAGTTTTCACCCTTTTTTATCTGATGAAAGTACATCTCACTCCAATAAAACAACGTCCTTTTCTCCATGTTATACGGGTTAAACAGCTGCATTTCAATGTTAATTAGTTTGCCTTCTAACGTCTTGGCTTTAATATCCAGAATGGATTGTTTATCCTCTGGACTATCCTTATCTGTATACGTGTTAACCACAGTGATCTCCGTAAGAGGAGATTCGCCGGTCTCTATAAACGTGCTGTTCAGAAAAGCTAACAAAACATCTTTGTTTTGCTCACTTCCAAAAATGCGTTTGAACACAAAATCTACTCGTGGATCGAGTAATTCCGTCACTCAGCATCAGCTCCATTCTCACCAGCATTATATCATAATTCCCATATAGCCTCAGCTTGATAATGGATCTGCACTTAAATTGCATTTACTCCTCAAATGACAGATTCAGCGGCTCGTCCGACATCTCGTACTCTGTCTCCATATGTGTCAGTGGTGTGTTCAGATCAACCTCCTCGAAGCGGAAGCTGTCGACCCACACTTTTCCTTTGCCGTTCAAAATAACCCCAAACGAAATGACCGCACTGCCCTCCGGTACATCAAGCACAATACTATACTGATTCCATGGCTGCGTACCCGTAATTGGCCGATCATGCATGTTATCAAATTGAAGTACATCATGCACGTTATTATCCACACGCATCCATAATCCGCAGAATGCATCCACATGCTCGGTCTTCACAAATCCCGATAACTTCATCCGCTTGCCCACATACTTGTCCGCTCTGAACTGTTGCATCATTGTTGCGAACTCGTTAGGCTCCATCGGCGTAACGGCCTTCAAATATCCTGAAGCTTTCCCCTGATGCACTTCAGCAGGATCAATACCCATCTCATAATTCTGCGGGTGACTTCCGGTTAACATCCAACCTGTAATTGTTGACGTCTGATTCATCTGTAATTCTCCTCCTCTGGTTCTTCCTTCGAATAATTTCAGATCAAACAATTTGCGAAAACGTCCTGGTGGCATGCCATATAATTTGCGGAATGCACGGGTGAAGGCTTCCTGACTCTCAAAACCACATGCCAGGGCGATGTCCAAAATGCCCGCATCCGTCGATCGGAGGGTGGTGGACGCCAGACTCATCCGACGGTTTCGGATATAATCCACCACGGTCATGCCCACCTCATTACGGAAAATCCGATGGTAGTGATATGGCGACAACAACGCCTCGGACGCCACTTCTTCCAGCCCAATCTGCTCATGCAGATGAGTCTCAATATAGAACAAACTTTGCTGAATCATTGCACGGTAACGGCTCAACTGAGGTAAAGCCCCCTTCCATATCCTTACTATACGTGAATGGTGTAACCGCCGTTTTGATCATTTTTGCTATCTTCACTTCGGTTGTCCTCTATCAATAACGAAAAAAAGAGCCAATCACGGATGGAATCCTGTCCGTAATTGACTCTTCTGGGAAACTGCTGCCCTGTGGCTACTGTAGAGCCACTTCATTGATCTACAGCAGGTTCATTTATATCTTTGCTTTGTTTATCCGCACATCATTCTTCGTCAGACAGCCGGTACCGGCTGTGCACCAACCTCTTCGTCATCATGTTCCACCAGTTCATGTTTCTCCCAAGCTCTACTCTTCCAGCGGAAGTACATAATGACCGCGCGGGTCCACTCATCCGCCGCAATGGCAAGCCACACACCAGCGAGTCCCAGATGAAGCTTGAATATGAGCAGATATCCCAGTGGCAGACTCATGCAGACCATGGAGATCAAACCCATGTATACCGGGAATTTTGCATCCCCTGCCGCACGCAAGGAACCAATGATCACTATATTGCAGGTACGTCCGGTTTCGAGCAAAAGACTGAGCAGAATCACTTGAGCCCCCAGCTTGATAATTTCCGGATTATCCGTAAAGATGCTCATCAGTGGCACACGGAAAAAAATGATGATTACATCAATGATAACCGTGGCCAGAAGGGCCCATTTTACACTGTCAAAAACACGTTTGTACGCATCGTCTTTACGCCGCGCACCCACAAGCCGACCTACAATGATCGATGTCCCCATACCAATTGCCATGCTGAACAAGTAGATATAGCTGGAGATGTTACCCGCATACTGCTTGGTTGCCATAGCTTCTGCGCCCAGATAGGTCACATACAGCGTGAACACGAGCTGGCAGGAATGATATACCATCGATTCCATCGCAGACGGAATGCCAATCCGCAGAATTTTGCCAATGAATTTCTTGGATAACTTAATGTAGTATTCAAAATCCACCCGCACCTCGCTCACACGATACAACAACCAGAAGAAGATCAGCAGGCAGATAAAACGGCTTCCCACCGTGGAGATCGCTGCCCCTTCCACCCCAAGCTTCGGCAGGCCGAAGTGGCCAAAGATCAATGCATAGTTACCAACAACGTGAATCACGTTCATGAATACAGCAACATACATCGTTTCTTTGGTGTAACCATGTGTACGAATCGTCGCAGCCAGCGCATTAATGAGCGCCTGAAGGAAGATACCGCCACCGACTATATTTATATACGAACGGGCAAAATCATAAATTTCGCCTTGAATGTTCAGGAGTGATAACAAATGTCCTCCGAACAGAAGGAAGATTCCGCTCAGGACCAGACCTACGATAAGATTCAGTGTGATCGCATTACCCGTAACTTGTGCTGCTTCACTTAACTTTTTGGATCCGATATATTGTGCGACTACAATCGCAGCACCATGTCCAATGACTTCCAATACAAGGATAGCGATAGAAATAATCTGATTGGCTGCTCCAACGCCGGAGACCGCATTATCGGATACCGAGCTGAGCATGAGCGTATCCACGCTCCCCATCAACATAAATAAGAAGAGTTCCAAGAAAATAGGCCATGTAAGTCGAATCAGATTCAGATCCTTGGCATCAGAACGAAGGGACTCTTTGGTTGAGGATATTGCTGTCATTTTCTCACCTTTCCCATGTGGGCTTTAATTCTTAGGGTATGTTAGCACAGGTGGTTTGAAAATGCAGTAGTTTTGCGAAAATAGTTGAAAGTTTTTTGTAATTCCATAAATAGGTATTTTCACCACTTTCATAAAGCCCCATTTCCGTAAGCTTATCAGATGTTTCAGAAGACAAAAAAGGCCCCTCCCAACTCGCTTTTAAGCAAGTAATGGAAGGACCTTGGACCCTCAACCTTTTAACCTTTAACAGAACCCGCAGCAATGCCCTCCACAATTCGATTACTCAAGATGAGAAAAGCAATCAGGATTGGCATAATGCTAATCATCAGCGTTGCACCAATGGCTCCCCAATCCGTTGTGTATTGACCAATAAAGTTCTGTACCCCAACAGTCAGGGTTTTGTACGAATCTGTACTGATGAACGTATTAACAAAGATGAATTCATTCCAGTTATAGATCATGTTAATGATCGCCGTTGTGGAAATGACCGAAGACGTCATCGGCAGCACAATCCGAAAGAAAATCCGATGCACGGAGCAACCATCCATCACTGCGGCTTCTTCCACTTCCCGGGGGAGCGCGTAGTAGAATCCAAGTAGAATCATAATGGTAATTGGCATATTAAAGGCAATATAAGACAGGATGACTGACAAAGGATGATCTGTGAGATGAAGCTTCAGGAACAAGCTGAACAGCGGGATCAACGTGGAGTGTACAGGGATCATCAGACCCACCATAAATAGCCCCAGCACCAGCGAACGACCCTTCCAGCGCATACGTGTAATGGCAAAGGTCACCAGACTGGCGAACAGCACGGTGATCACCACCGAGACCACCGTAATCCATACACTGTTGAAGAAGTACAAGCTGATATTTCCCTCTGTCCATACCTTGACATAGTTTTCCCAACGCGGAGTAGCAGGAAGGGAAAAAGGCGCCATGTCGAATACTTCCTGATTATTTTTAAGCGAGAACAACAGTAGCCATACCAAAGGTAAAATTTGCAGCAAAGCTACCAGGGACAAGAGGAAATACAGCAGAACATATCCGAATCTCCTTAACCATGCCGAACCTCGGCTTGTCCCCGGGTAAGTTGGTAATCTTACAGCCGTATCCGTCTTCACCGGGATGGACCTCCTTTCATTTCACTAGGGCGTGTCTGGAAACTCCGAAGGTGGCAGATTTTGCCGAATTTTCGTTCCAAGCAAGGAAATTTTCCGCAGGCGTGCCGGGGCACGTCAAGGGAAAGTGACGCAGCAGGGGGCGAAAAGGCGGTAAAAGGATGCACTTCAGCGAGTTTTCAGACACGAACTAGCGTCAGGAATACTGGATCGTATCTTTGGATGCTGTCGCTTTTCGAAGCAGCCAGGTAACAAGCAGACAGATCAAGAGCAGGAAGAACCCTACAGCACTGCCGTAACCAAAGTCGAAGCTACGGAACGCCTGACGATACATATAGGAGGCCATCACTTCGCTGGAACCATTCGGTCCGCCATCGGTCATCACGTAGATGAGATCAAAATACTTGAGTGAGCCTACCACAGCCAGTACCACAGTCACCTTGATGACTTCTGTAATAAGGGGCAGCTTGATTCGAAAAGCGATCTGCCAAGGGCTTGCTCCATCAATCCGGGCTGCTTCCACCAGAGATTCCGGAATATTTTTGAGGGCCGCATAATAGATCAAAATATAGAAGCCTGCATACTGCCATAGAATCGGCACGAACAGTGCATACAACACCAGGGATGGCTCCGCCAGCCAGGCTGGCGGATTGCTGAAGCCGATCGCTTCCAGAAAGGTGTTTAGCACACCATTGCTGGGATGATAGATCTTCAGCCATAACTGGGCGATCGCGACCGAAGACAGCAGCATCGGGATCAAATATATTTTACGGAACAGATTGGCCCCCTTGATCTTGCCTGACAGCACCAAAGCGATCATCAGATAACCGATCAGACTCAGCGCAGAGAACAAAGCAAGCAAAAAGGTATGATTCGCACTCTGCCAGAATGTTCCGTCTTGAAGAAGTCTGGCGTAATTATCCAATCCAATAAAGGTCATTGCACCGATCCCGTCCCATTGCATCAACCCATAATACCCGGTGAGCACGATCGGGATGTACACCAAGACCAGCAGCAGAAGCAGTGCAGGAAGCACGTACAACGCAGCAACGAGACGGTTGGACATGACTTTGTCCATCACATTATCCTCCCTTCAAGCGTTCAAACGTGTGTACGTCAATTGCCTTTATCAATTGCAGCCTGATGATTCTTCACAAAGTCCTCCGGTGTTACCGCTTTGCCAAACAATGCCTGAATCATGTCAAGATGGGCCTGAGCGGCTGCCGGTTTCATCTGTACGTCTGCAAAGAGCGTAAGGCTGCTGGCCTGATTCAATTCGTTCAGCAGGTCAATATAGAGCTGTGGCAACTGTACTGCCGCCGTATCCACTTTGGTAGCCGGGATGACGCCTGCTTCAGTTACCGAACTTTCACCCCATTTTTCCACAAAGTATTGCACAAACTTCTGCGCTTCTTCCTTCACTTTGGAGTTCTGGGCCACGAACAACCCTACACCTGGACCACCTACCCAGCTATTAATATCGCTCTTGCCATCTTCCATTGTTGGGAATTTGAAAAATCCAATCTTGTCTTTGAATTCCTGCGGGATGTCCGGGTTAGTCGTGAAGTTTGGCAGTTCCCAGGTACCCATCAGATACATAGCAGCTTTTTCGTTCATGAATTCGGATTTGCCCTCATCGTTAGACAACCCGTTAAAGCCTTTGTTGAAAGCATTCATATCCACCAGTTTTTGTACCTCGGCAGCAGCTTGAGTCAGCGCAGGGTCGTCAAACTTGCCAGAGCCATTGATGGCCTTTTCCAGTGCATCTCCACCTAACCGATTCGCCAGATACATATACCAGAGTGAGCCGGTCCAGCGGTCTTTATTGCCCAGTGCGATCGGCACCTCACCGTTCTCTGTCAGTGTCTTCAGCACACTCAGGAATTCATCGTACGTTGCTGGCGGCTGCAAGTTATATTTCGCAAAAATGGCTTTGTTATAATAAATGGGGGAGATATTCAACTCGATTGGTAACGCATATGTTTTGCCGTCTATGGCATAAGCTTCTGTTGTACCGGCTATGAATTTCTCGCCCAGCGAGTCGCTCAGCAGATCATCGACCGGTGCGAACAGGTTCCCCTTTACATAAGGCTCCAGAAATCCAGCAGCCCAAGTTACACCCACATCGGGAAGTTCATTGGATGCCGACAGAATTTTCAATTTGTTCTTATATTGTTCATTCTCCAGCACTTCCTGCTTAATGGTTACATTCGGATGATCCGTTTGATACTGCTTGATGATATCGTTGACCAGTTTGTTTTGCTGTGCGGAACTGCCTGCTGGCCAGAGGTGCATAAATTTGAGGGTTACTTTCCCATCTGTGCCGTTGCTGCCTGTTTCACCCTCTTCATCCGAACTTGAACTGTTACATCCGGATAAAATTACGGCGAGAACCAGCGTCCATGACAGAAGAATGGCCATCGTCTTTTTGCTCATTATTCCAACCCCCTTGGTTTTATCGGTTAATGTAACCGCTTTAACCAAATTGTAGCACGCGCCTATCACACCTATAAGACCAAAACAATTTGGAAAAACTCCACTTTTTTGAGGTTATTTGTTATTTCGTTCAGATAGGGAATGCCGATATTTGCTTGGACTTAGCCCCTCAAGGCTTTTAAATACTGTGATAAAATACTTATCCGTCTGATAACCCACCTGTTCCGCAATCTCCGAGATTGGCATCGTTGTCTGCACAAGCAACTCCTTCGCGCGCTGAATGCGTTTGCGGGTAAGGTATTCACTAAAATTGATGCCGATCTGTTCCTTAAACAATACGCTGAAGTAACTGGAGTTTAGATGGAGTAGATCAGCGATTTCACGCATGGTCACATGTTCACCCAGATGAGCATCCACATAGGTCAAAGCTTCACTGATCTGGCTATTGAGCCTCTGTTCTCCGCGCTCCTTAACATCTAGCAGCTTCGGGTCAACCATTTCTTGCATCGTTTGAATACGTCGCTGTTGTTCGCTGAACTTTAGGGCTTTTTCGACGGTCTGCAGCAATTGTTCCTTATCAATCGGTTTCAACATATACTCCACAACACCCAACTTAATGGCCTGCTGGGCGTATTGAAAATCGGCATGTCCCGACATAATCAGGACAACAGGCTTGTTCGAAAAATGTTGAATGGCTTCAATCAGAGACAAGCCAGAGAATTCCGGCATGCGAACATCCGTTATTAACAGATCTGCCGGCTTTTTCTTGAGCCATTCCACAGCCTCGACGCCACTTTCTGCAGTCTGAATGTGATTTCGTCCTGCCGACCATCCCTCCAGTATTTTGCGAATACCCTCTCTTGTACGCGGCTCATCATCCACGATAAGAATTGTTTTGTCATGAATCATATGCACCCTCCGTTCCCATGGGAATCTCAAAGCAAATGACAGTCCCTTCCCCAACCTTACTTGTTATGGAAAGCTTGCAACGTTCGCCAAGTTGGCTGCCAAAGTAAAGCATCAGTCGCCGATGTACGTTGATTAGACCTACACCTGTACCCTTGTTAGATACAGGGGGGCCACCATGTAAAGCTTGAATGACAGCTTGAAGCCGTAATTCATCCATACCGGGACCATCATCCCGAACCTTAATGCAAACCAGATTTTTCTCTGTCAAAGCATCCACATGGATGCTTATCTTTCCCGGTCCCAGTTTACTTTCAATCCCATGGAGAATCGCATTTTCCACTAAGGGCTGTATGAGCAGTTTCGGTATTGCGACCTTACGCACCGTATCACTCAGCTGAATCTCCCATTGCATTCTCTCTCCCAACCGCATCTGCATAATTTGAAGATAACGCTCGGCGTGTTCCAGCTCGTTGGCAATCGTAACCCATTCATCCTGCTGCGAACTGGAGATGATATAACGAAATAATCGGGACATCGCCACAACCATACGTGCCATCTCCTCGTCTCCCTTCTCCTCAAGGGACCAATAGAATGCCTCCAGTGTGTTGAATAAAAAATGGGGATTAATCTGAGACTGCAACGCCTTCAGCTCAGCCCGGGACTGCATGACTTCCTTCTCATGAACCACACGGGTCAATTCATTCTGCCTGTAGACCATCTGGTTATATACGTTGTTAAGTTCATTGATCTCCATCGTAGAGCTAACCATTAGATTAGGTCTCATTGCTCCCGGCTCTGCACTGCGCATGGCCCGCATCAGCCGTATGAGTGGACGTGTAATCATTGTGGACAGGAAGAAGGACATGATAAGGAACAGAACAACACCAATCATTCCCGAGACGAGCAACGCTGTTCTCAGGATGGATACACCTTCCGTTGTCTCCCGCAACGGGGTCAGGACAGCAAGTGTCCATCCCGTTAACTCCGATTTTTGCCTGACGACGATATAGGATTCCTCCCCGTTCTGCACGACTGATCCGCTGTCCAATATGGCCTTTGGATCGAGATTAATCTCCAGATCAGAAGTCACCACTTCGCCTGCCCCATCCAAGAGCATGATAGAGTCCTGCGAACCATCTGCCCCATTCGAATCATTGAGTTGAAAAAAACTACGCTGCATCCGCACCACCACATAACCTCCGTGTTCGAAAGAATGATCCAGCAGGTTAATCCGCCGAATAGCCAGGAGCACACCCGGATCTTCAGGGTCAGCGCCTGCCCATACCAGTCTGCCTTTTCCTTCATCCGCCAGGTTGATCCAGTTGCGCTCCACTCTGAGATCGAGGGATCGGTCATCCATCGGAAAGATGCGGTTATAACCCGTAGTGTATATCTCCATACTCTGCGCGCCATTAATGAAAGACTGATAACTGCCTGCAATCTGCAAGAGAGCTTGGCGCTGATTAAAGGTGGCCGGGTTACCTTGCTTCTCATCGCTGAGCAGACGCTGCACGTATGAATCATCCGCCACCTGGGCGGTCAGCGAATTCACTTGTGCAATGAGTGCATCCAATCTGCCACTGGCTTGGACGGCGGTTTGGTGAATATGTTTCTCCGCATTGCTTTTCAGCAGGGCAGCTACCCGATCATAAGCCGATATGCCTGCGAGCAGCAGAACAACAAGCATCACCATAACAAAACCAATGAAGATCTGATTGCGAAGTGAGTTGAAATGTCCTTTTTTCCCGTGCAACTTCCCCATTCTCCTCTCTTTTTGGCATGTAAAAGAACCCACCACCTTACGCCCGTGCTCTTGAAGACTGGGTACAAACGATGCCGGATTATCTACGTATTCAGTTCTTCTCGTTAAAGCGCTTGCAGAAATGAACCTTACTCTTCTTCTCTCTTAGTCTTTGTTTACCGATTAAACTAACGACTAAAAAATAGCATAGTTTTACAGGTTAATCAATCCTCCCGAATAGTTCCCAAACGTTAAATGACAAGGATCAAAAAAAGAGAGGGGACTTTTAAAGTCCACCTCTCTTTGTTCATATCCCTTCACACATATCCTTCTCTGTGACACATCTTCAGTTATTTCACGGACCCTTGGGTAACCCCGTTGATGATCCACTTCTGCGCAAACAGGTAGATGATAATCATCGGCAGCAACGCGAGCAGGTAGGATGCAAACGCAAGGTTAAATTCAGTATTAAACTGTCCTTGGAATACATACTGTACCAGCGGCAGCGTGTACTGTCCCGGATCACTGATAATAATGAGTGGTAGCAAGAAATCGTTGTACGTGGATAGGCATGTCAGAATACCAACCGTGGCACTGATGGGTGCCATGAGCGGGAAAATGATTTTCCAGAACGTGCCCCAAGTTGTCGCCCCATCTACAAACGCCGCTTCCTCAAGCGCTACCGGAATGGACCGGATGTAGCCAACGTATACAAATACGTTGAATGCCAAGCCATAAACCGTGTGAAGCAGGATCAGACCTACCAGATTTGTCATCTCCAGCGATGCGGTCAGCTTAACAATCGGCAGCATGATGATTGGAAATGGAATGAACATCGCGCTGACAAAGTAATAATACAATCCTTTGAAAAACTTGCGTTTCTCCATATTCCGCGCAATCGCATAGGCTACCATCGAGTTACTGAGCAACGTCAAAAGCACGGTGGATGCGGTAACGATTGCACTGTTACGGAACGATTGGAAGAAGTTTGTCATGTCGATGGCTCTCGCGAAATTCTCCCAGTGAAGTGTTGTCGGAATGGCAAAGACCGATTGGGCCATCTGTTCCGGATTTTTCAAAGCTATTGTAACGGTCATATACAATGGGAACAGGATAAACAAGGTACCCAACACAACAAGCAGCATAACGGGCCAATTGATTCGTGTACGGCTTCTCATTACAGATCCATCTCCCTTCTTTGCAGGAACCGGATTTGCAGAATTGAAATCACCGCAATAACGATGAAGTAAATAACCGAGTTCGCAGATTGATATGCATATTCGCCGCCCTCAAATCCACCGGTATAGATCAAGTGGGAGATGGACTGCGTCGCCCGTCCGGGACCACCGTTGGTCAAGGCTACGATTTGGTCGAAGACCATAAGTGAATTTTTCATCGCCAGCACCATATTAATGGTGAAGAATGGAGCAATGAGCGGGAATGTAATACTCCAGAATTCACGCCATTTGCCTGCACCGTCGAGGTTGGAAGCCTCGTACAGTGTCGTTGGTATCGTTTGCAGACCAGCCAAATACAGAATTGTATTCAGGGCCACCGATTGCCATACTGCAACAATGACGATACCGATCCAAGCCAGACTCTCGCTGCCAAGAATGTTGGTGGATAGCGCGTTGATGCCCAGATTTTGTCCCCAGATCGGGAATACGTTGGAGAACAGGTAGTTAAATATGTAACCTACGATCAGTACACTCAGAATATTGGGCAGGAAGTAGATGCCGCGGAAAAAGTTACGGAACTTAATCTTGGCATTCAGCCCGAGTGCAATGAGTAAGCTCAGAATATTGGTCAGGATCGTCACCACGATCGCGAACTTGAACGTAAACCAGTAGGCATTGCCTACATTGTCATCTTGGAACAAGTTGAAATAGTTTTTAAAACCAACAAAATCATATTCTTTCCCGAAACCGTTATAATTCGTAAATGAATAATAGATGCCCTGGAGGGCCGGCAGCGTCATAAACACAAAGAACAACACGACTGCCGGAACCGTCATCCAGTAATAGGGTGCGATACGCTTGTTCATACTCCATCCTCCTTCTGACAAGGCTTAGCGCCGATTAGCAACCTTGTCCCATTCTTTGTCGAGTGTATCTAGATAGTTGTCGATGTTTTGGTTCTGCAAAAAGGACTGTACGATGGAATTCAGCTGCACGGCAGCCGGAATATAGTGATCGGGAAAGTCAATAACCTTGCCCTTCTCGATATAAGGCATCAATTCCTGTACGGCAGGATCATCCTGCTTCACGCCTTCTACCGCAGAGAACAGCGTCTGTTCGTCAATGTATCTTCCGATATTTTCAGGCTCTAATAGAAACGCAATAAACGTCTCTGCCTGCTCGCGATTAGGCGTGTCCTCCGCAATGGTAAACAGGGAGTCGATCCCGTTCACCAGCTTGATCTCGCTTGCATCGTTGCCTGTTGGGAATGGGAAGAAACCAATTTCAACACTCGGGTTCGCTTTGCGAATCTCCGAGATGGCCCAGGTTCCCTGGATGTACATAAAGGCTTCACCGTTAGCAAAAGCGCGGTTACCGTCCGAATAAGCTTTACCAAAGTTATCGCCGTGACCGTATTTCATGAGTTCCAGTTGCTTCTCAGCTACCTCGCGGTACTTCTCCTTGAACGTCACTTTGTTATCTCGCCGCTCTTGGTAGAAATCAATACCGACCAGATTGGAAGCTAGTGCATTGAACGGCAGGCTCGTCTGCCAGTCATCCTTGTATGTGAAGTAAAATGGAATCTCACCTGCATCCTTAATCTTTTGGGCGGTCGCAATGAGTTCATCCCACGTCTTGGGCACGTCCAATCCCATTTCCTTAAACAGCGTTTTGTTGTACATGATGCCGTTTGCATTAGTCGCGTAAGGAATACCTGTCACTTCGTCCATGCCTGTGAGATCCTTCAGCATTTGTATGTAGTTCGGATCAATCGTCTGGAGTAATGAGCTGTCCGTCAGATCGGTGAAAATATCACTCTGGGCCAGAATGGAATAGGTGTCGGTTGCACCCATGGCCATAATATCCGGTATATCATTTTTGACTACACGCGTTTTTAAGACCGTCTCCGCATCTGGCGGATTCACCTGGGTCACCTGAATATCGTTATGCTCCGCGTTGAACGTCTTGATCAATTCATCAAAGGTTGTTTTGGCTTCAGGCTTGTTCTGGAAAAATTCAATCTGCACTTTGCCATTCGCGCTATCTCCACTGGTACAGGAAGATAAAAGTACAGCCATCATTCCACACAGCAACATTGTCCCGAGAGCCTTGGTAAGCGTTGTTCTCATGTTGTACCTCCCTCAGCTTAATAAATTGAACTAATGTGATTTACACAGTGTCACTCCGATTGCAGTACCATCTTCCGATCGTTGTTATCCCCAGATTTTTTTGATTCCCTTCCTCAAAGGGAAAATCCGGTTTTTAGCGTATGCTTTCGAAGTAGCTTTCTTTCAGAAAGCTTTTAGCTGCGCTTCTTCAGATTGGTTCTGCACTCTCCGTGTTCGTGTATATCTTAGTTTCACTTTATATACGTAAAGATTTACCCATAAAAATAGTGAAATAACCATTTGGTTAATCCTTCCAAACTAACTTCAATCTGAATGGATGATATAGGTCTTTATTATTCCTAAAACGGTTTCGGTAAAAATGAATCACGGCAGTTCTTCCCATGACCCGAATTGGGCATAACAAAAAGGACACTGGATAATATCCAATGTCCCTCATTTAATAAGCTTATATTCAGCCACTGTAACGCTTTTATCCAACCTATTACGAACGTTCTGCTTTCGGCAAAGCATTACGTAAACGCTTGGCCCGATAACTCTGATATGCACGAATCAACATGCCGATGATAATCATGACCACACCGATGTTAATTGCAACATCAGCGAGATTCAAAATCCCGCGTCCTGACGGAAATACGAGGAAATCCGTTACCCGGGCATAGATAAATCGATCGATCGCATTTCCTAAAGCCCCGCCGACCATAAAACCCGCGCCAGCTTGCATCCAGAAACCGCGAATCTCACCTTTACTCCGGTAATACAGCATGCCCGCTATGAACAGAACAGCAATCACACCGAACAGACGCGCATTTCCCTGAAACATGCTGCCAGCCATTCCACTGTTCTCGTAATGCTGTAACTGCATGCCCGAGTTACCCAGTCTCATGACGTCGCCAACTTCCATATACATCCTCACTGCAATCTTGGTTCCCTGGTCCACCAAAGTCACCAGCAGTGCTACAAAATAAAACAGCATCGTGCTTCTCCTCCTGCCTACGTAGCAATAACTTATTTTAACTTTAAGAGTTATGTATATTAGGTTCCCTTCACTTTAACACAGCCGATGTACGGTCTCCAAATGAACGGTCTTTAACCACGCAAATAACGTTCACTAACATCGTTCAGACTGCATCCAGAAGGGACTACACCAATCCATGTCGAATGTAGACATCAATCATATACGTAAAGGGGATGCCTGTAATTTGAACCTGACCACGACAGAGAAATTAAAGGAAATGCAACAGGAAGAAAAGGACTTGGTATTTGACACATTTGATTCTGAAACAGCACTCCAACTTGGCCAGCATCTGGTCGAAGAAGCGAAGCGTCGCTCCCAAGCCGTGACCATCGACATCACCCTGGAGGGGCATCGCCTCTTTTTGCATGCGATGGAAGGCACTCATCCCGACAACGAAGACTGGATTCGCCGCAAGAACAACGTAGTGAATCATTTCTCATCCAGCTCTTGGCACACGGCTCTGCGGTTGAGAAGTGAAAACCAGACACTTGAACAAGACTTCAATCTGCCTTCATCGGACTATGTCCTAGCCGGTGGCGCTTTCCCGCTGATTCTGAAAAATGAGGGACAAGTCGGCACCATTACGGTATCAGGTCTGCCTGATGAGGAAGACCATGATCTGGTCACGACAGGCATTCGCTCGTTTTTGTTGCAGCAAGATTAGATTAAAATGGGCAATAAAAAATCCGTACCTGGGATAGGCACGGATTTTCTTCTTTTTCCTGTAGTTAAATTCCTGCGTTTATTGGATCGCCGAGAGAACGTCCAGCAGCATAGATTTGAATTTGGGCCGATCGATGGCTTCACAGACACGTACATTCGGCTCTTTGCCAAAACGTCCGTTGATATCGACCACGCTATATCCACGTGTCAGTTCTCCTGCCGCTTCCACGTCCACATAATATTGACCCGACTTGGTCATGATGGATTCATCCGCGGCTACAGCCATCAACAACGTATCGGGATGAGTGGTGCCATTGAGTTTATGTACCGACTTGTTGAACTGCATAACCACTTTGTTGATTGCAGTGAAGAAATCGGCACCCGATGTACCCAGAGCCGCAATCTCTGCATGATCGTCATCGTCCATCACTGAATATTGCGTGCACATCTCCCAACCAACCATCGTGATTGGAATGCCTGCATGCAGTACAATTTTCGCTGCTTCCGGGTCCACGTAGAAGTTATACTCCGCCGCCGGTGTAATATTGCCCAGTGCATTATTCGTTCCGCCCATGATGTACAGGTGAGCAATCTCCGGGATAATCGTGGGGTCTTTCTGAATTGCCATCGCAATGTTAGTCAGTGGAGCAATAGCCAGAAGTTCAATTTCGCCTGGATGTGCATGCACCTTCTCAATGAGAAAATCAACCGCATGCCCGCTCTCGGGACGGTGATCTGCCTTCGGGAAATGCGCGCCGCCCATACCATCATCGCCATGCACATCTTCCACTGTCCGGTGCTGAGCTTTACCGTAGGCCATTAGCGGACGTTCGAAACCTTTATACACAGGTACCTTGCCGCCATGTCCAGCAACCTGTACCGTGTACAGGGCATTTTCAACCTCTTGGTCGAATTGTACGTTACCGCCCGTAATGGTGATGCCCTCCACCTGAAAGTGATGCAATGCTGTCAGGATCGCAATCGTATCGTCTCCTGCTGTATCTGTATCGATGATGACTCTTCTCATGATGCCGCGCTCCTTCTTCCGTTTAATAGTAAACTCCATAAAACACTATGTCTTATTTTACATCAAAAACGTACCAATGACGATGGAAACGCCGATGATAATCGAACGCAGCAGCTGGGCTACCGCCATATTACCTCGTGCGATTTCGTCACACACCCGCATTTTTGGAATCAGGAAATCAAATATAATATAGACCAGGCACAGCACAATAATTCCAAACGCCGACCACAGCAGCATATCCAACCACGAATGCGTCGAGAAAGATACCATGCCCACAATAATACACAGTCCCAGTAATTTGCTGCCCATGTACATGCCTGCCGCCTCGTTACCTTTGGCGATTTCCTCACTATCGTTATACCGGGTCAATTTGCTAAAAGCGAAATATCCACATACCAATACCACCAGCAGAATGCCTACACCCACCGCCACATTCACGAGGTTTAATCCCAAGTTTTCCATTCCTTCTTCTCCTCCTCATCATTCATCCGTTCACTAACCGTAGCCGCGCAATAATAGGCCATATCTCCGGTTACTTTCTCCCCGACCCGTGGTAGTATCCCAGCCAAACGCCCACCGATAACAAACACCCCTGTAAGCAGATAGCCGCTGTATGCTCCAGCTTCCGTCTCGATCACAACCTGTTCCATCGGAACCAGCTGCTGATAGATTTTGGGCTGATTTTCGTAATAAGCTGTGATCTCTTCATCCTCGTCTGTTGCCCCAGATGCAAGATTGGATTCCAGCGCCTCGTTAAGAGGATGCTCCATATCCTGCTTTCCAAAGGCATTGTCCGTTCCTTCATCCAGCAAAAGAGTTCCTCTGCCTTCGCGCCCCCAATAACTCTTCGCTACATATGGCGTGGCGTTCAGCTCGAAAGGCTCTGCCGAAAAATAGGTGGGCAGCAGATATCGGGAAATCACGTCCATCTCTGCTTCATCAAAGAGGGTAAACCCGCAATATTCTGGGGTTTGCTCGTTACGCTCGTAAAGTGACCAGATTGCTGCCATGAAGCCTTTGCTCTGCATCAGCACATGCTGAACGGGATTCATCAGGCCCAATCTTCCCTCACGTACAAGTTCAAGCAGCGCAGCACCAATGTCCACCCCTGTCGTCTCATCCCGATCATCGATCAGATACTCCAGTGGATAAAGGCGATACAGCAAGTTAATCTCCCGCCCCCTATGGTAAAGCGCCTCTCCCGGAACAATCTCCAGTTCCTCAAGTGGAGCATAGAAAACCTCGTATCCCGCTTCCTGACAACGTCTCATCAGGTATTCCGTATTCGTTCGGTCTTCGACATGTTCGCCAAAAGAAGTGAATGTCACCGGACCCTTTAATCCCTGCTCTGTATAGAATTCCAGCCACATCTTGAAACATTCCCGAATACGTGTATCCATCTCGGCAGATGGCGCAGTTAACGCGGCATCCTCAGCAAGACCGACCAGGATATTTTCCAATGCAGCAGCCTCCGGTATGCCAGTAGGCGTGTCCGTATTATTTTCAATACACTTGGGCCCAGCTTCTCCGATAATCCAGTCCTGACGGGTAATGCCTCCAGTTACCAACTCCATACGTGCCGCCGGGATAAGCCCCGGATGAATACCCAACTGATGCTCTAAAAAAGAATCCGGCATATATTGCTGGATAAATCGCATCACTTTACAGTAAATGCCGTCTACCGCCTCGGCTGCGGTATGCAGTTCCAGCACCTCCGAGGGAGAGTAGACCGTTAATGCTGGCACACAATATTGCTTCCCGTACATTCGATGATATGGAATCTGTTGTTCCGTTTCACCCTGAAATACCTCTTCGTGACTTAACGGCAGTTGAACCACTTGCCTCATCCGGTTATCCTCCCGAGCTGCGGAAGAAGCTACCGAAGCCGCTTGATTTGGACTTGGATTTGCTATAGGAGCTGTTACTGTCCTTATTGCTTCGATACGACGACCCACCGTAGTAATAGTGCCCACTGCTGGAATCATATTCACATCCGGTATCATACTCCGGGTCACATTCATCATTGTTGCTAGCACAACCGGATAACACGGCAGGAACCGCCAGCATCAGGGAGAAAGCAACCAGCTTTGCTTTTGATCCGGGTTTCGATGCTTGCCCCCGCTCTTGGTCACTCATTACAGATCCACCTCTTTCATATAAAACAACACTTTCTTGCGATCCGCATCCAGCACGGAATACAGGAACTCATACGTCTTGCCACCGCGAACCATGTAATGGTCCAGCAGTTGCTCGGCAAGCTCCATTGTATAGGTGGATGAAGCTATGAGCTCCAACTCCTGAAACGAACTTCCATTCCACAACATATACTCTGGGCTGTACATGGAAGACATTTTGCACATCGCCAGCGCAGCATCCGCAATGGCTGCACCGTACTCGTCCGGCATCTGTTGGTCATATGGCGTTACATATACTGCATGTTCCCGCCCATCCTGGCATTCATTGGACAGATGCGCCCAGAGTTTGTTTTTCACCAAGGTGGCATCCACCAGTTTGCGCATGAACAGTTCATCTCGTGTGACTGAAGCCTGTTCCAGCACTCCCGTCTCCGCCTGTCGATCATCCGACCAACTCCGATACGTCAATGAATAATAGATACCGATAACCTCCCTTTTTGCGAGCTCTTAGGTGAGCCGTTTCAATTCATACAAACGTATTTAACGCATCAGAAGGAAAAAAGTTACACTAGTGAATCAATTTCATAGTACCTTTAGCTGCTTCAAATCAAGGCTAGACATAGATCAAAATGGTTTAATTTGTCTATGTCTAGTTACAAAACTCCATTTTTAGTGATTTATGAAATTGATTCTATTCACCATGACATGTAATAAAGAACATGTTGGCTACCTTCGTTCTCCGATTAACGAAGCAGGAAATAACATACTGTTTTCTACTTTTGGTATGTAATCCAGTTCAAAAAGGCCGGAGAAGACTCTCCGACCGCACTTTTTTTAATCTTATGCTCATGCCATTCTGACTTATAACTCAGCCCACTGTGCCAATACATCATTATATTCAGCGGACAATTGCTCGCGATCATTCCAGATTTGTTCCAGTTCAAGCGGATTGTTCTGCACCATTTCCAACTGTTGATCCAGCACCTGAATCTCTGCCTCAAGACGAGCCAACGTCTGTTCCAGCTTCTCCGCAGATTGTTGGTTGCCACTGCCACTTCTATGTTTCGATGCAGTTGCTGCCGAAGGAGTCAACGCCTTACCTGATTCAGTAGAAGCTTTATGGTCATGACTTCCACCGGCAGCTACAACAGTGGATCCGTTCATTGTCGAGGTTGCTCCTGGCTTCTTCCCTGATCTGGCAGTCCCGCCGGGCGCGGACGTTAAACCTGACTTCATCTCTGACTTGGTGTTCCCACGAGAAGAAACGCCCACGCCTGCTGTAGCCTGAGTTGTCGCCGCCGCACGAGCTTGCAAATCAAGCTTCTTCTCACGATACGCCTCATAGTCTCCCAGGTAAGCGGTCATCTGACCGTCCTCCAGTTCCCACACACGGGAAGCGAGGCGATTGACGAAGTACCGATCATGCGAGATGGCAAGTACGGTTCCTTCAAAATCAACCAGTGACTCTTCCAGCGCTTCTCTCGATGCGATATCCAGATGGTTGGTTGGCTCATCGAGCAACAGTACATTGGGTTTGCGCTGCACCAGCAGAGCTAGCCGCAGACGCGTCCATTCCCCACCAGATAATTGCCCGACAGAGCGGAATACATCCGCTCCATAGAACAGGTATCGGGCCAGAATTCCGCGAGCCTCTCCCTCTTCCACGCCTGCTTCCAGACGGAAGTATTCGAGTACGTTCAGCTTTGGATTCGTGGGTTCCTCCTGTTGAGCCAGATACCCTACATCCACGCGTGCTCCCCACTCCAGCTTGCCCGCATTGGGCTGCTCGTCACCAAGCAACAGCTTGAACAGGGTCGTCTTGCCGGAGCCATTGCGTCCAATGAGTGCAATTTTATCCCCATATTCCAACAGACCCGAGATTCCGCGCAGGATTTCACGCTCGCCATAGCTCTTCTCGACCTGTTCCAATACCGCTACCCGTTTACCCGTTCGATCCGTAGGACGCACATCGAACTCGGCATTGCGGCGCTCCAGTACAGGACGCTTCACCTGCTCCATCCGCTCGATGGCTTTACGCATCGAAGCCGCCCGCCGGAAGAACTTTTCATTGCCACCCACACGACCCCACTCCTCTAACTGGCGGATCGTTTCCTTCATTTTTTTGATAACCTTCTGCTGCTCCTTGAACTCCTCGAATTGCTGCAACAGCCGTTGTTCCTTCACTTTCATATATTCCGTATAACCGCCAGCAGATGTTTCCGCTTCTCCATCCTCCAGCTCCAGTGTTCGATTCACGACCCGATCCAGAAAATAGCGATCATGCGAGATCAGGACAATGGTGCCGGGATATTCTCGTAAAAATCCTTCCAGCCACTCAACCCGCTCCAGATCAAGATGGTTTGTCGGCTCATCCAGCAATAACAGGTCGGGTCTTACGATTAGCTGTGAAGCCAGCACCACCCGAGTCTGCTCCCCACCAGACAGGGAACCAAAGCGCCAACCATAGTGTGCCTTGGCGATATCCAAACCGTCCGCCACCTGATCGATCCGGGCATCCATTTCATATCCACCCTCACGCTCGAACTGGTCTTGCAGTGCCGCGTAGCGTTTCAGCAGGCGCTCCAATTGATTAGGGTCTGCTGCACATGCCGGATCGGACATCTGCTGCTCCATTTCCTTCATTTGCGTGCGACATATCATAAGCTCCTTGAATCCAAGACTCAGTACATCCAGTACGGTATGGTCATCCAATCCTTCTGGAACCTGAGCCACATATCCCATTCGTGTATCTTTCTTGATCATCAATTGCCCTTCATCCGGCTTGTTCAGTCTTGCCATCAGGCGCATAAGTGTGGTCTTGCCGCTTCCGTTGCGGCCAATCAGGGCGACCTTGTCACCTTCCATAATTTCAAACGTAATGCCGTCCAGCACCAGATGTGCTCCGTGGTATTGAGTCAGTTGTTGCGCGCTAATCATTATCATAATAAGGTTCCTCCTATGGTATGGAAGATCCTGACCGCAACACAAAAAGAGCCGCAGGAGGTTAGCTCCGCGGCCCTTCAGAATTCAAGCAATATCGCTTATAGTCCGAATGAGGTCAAGGCAGGCATCTTCTCGCAAATGTTAACTTCCGTATATTCAAAATTGGACAGACTTCTCCCGTTGGTCAGAAAAGTATGAACAATGCCAGCCATAGCAATCGGCAGCTGGCTAATACGGTTGTTAAGCATCTCGTGATTCACCTGTCTTCACCTCCCTTGTCATAATTAATGTCAATATATCACAGACGAATGCGTTTCCGCAACCATCCCTTCGCCCAATTCAATCATACTGTACAGTAGTTTCATTCTTACGCTTAATTCCTGCCCCGTCGCCGAAGCATTACATCCCTGATCGCCACCGTAATAAGTGTTAACATTCCCGAGGTACCCAGTGATGCGCCAAGCAGGGCATATCCGATGCCATTCCACCCGCCAATATCGATGCTGATCATGATTACAACGGCACCGCCGAGCAAGGCCACACATGGCAATATATATTGAACCCACGTCATTCGCCGTCCTTGCAATCGGTAAATAAGCCATTCAATCAGCAGCAGCACCGCCCACATTCCCAATGTCCACAAGATCAGTACTTCCATAAGGTTCCCCTCCTGTTGCTGGATGGATTAAGCCCTTTGTTACAGACCTTACGTTACTTCAACCAATCTGAGAAAAAGTTCCGGTACCCTTCTTTCATTTTCGTGCGCGAAAAAGCACCAAAGGCATACTTCCGGTTGTCTTCTGACACACTGCGCGGCGCAGCCGCAGCCATGTTCACCAGTTCAAACCAGTTATCCTCGTTGCCTGCAAAGGCATGCGTGGATCGAATGTGACCGTAGCAAGCATGCTCCGGTTTCACGACCATTTTGCCCATGGCCATCGCTTCCGTCAGCGGCATCGCAAAGGTATCAAAGGCCGAACAGTTCCAATACACCTTGGATGAGTTTATCAACGTAAATATCTCATCCTGCGTGAGCGCAAACTTCAGCTTCACGTTGGCAGGAATGTCGTACTTCTTCATGGTTTCCTTATAGCGTACACCGCCAAACACCATATATACTTCCTTGTCCGGGTTCTGCCGAGCGTATTCCAAAACTAGATCCGGGCGACGGTTCGCCTCATCCCGACCGATCCAGAGCACCCGATTATGCACAACCTGGCTCGGATCATAGTGCCGGTTCGCCAGCTCTTCGCTAAAGCCAATCGGAATAACGTTCACGTCATGTACACCGAAATTGCGACCCAGTTCTGTTTTTAAAAACTCCGTCTGTACAATTGCTTTATCCACCATCGTATAAAATGGCTTCATCATCTCATATCCCGTTAGCGCGGGATCGGGGAAACTGTGCGGGAACAATACACTTTTCGGTAAGAACATCTTCAAAAATGTAAACCCGGATACGGTGTAGATAACATGCTCTATATTATGGCTATGAATCTGGTCCAGCACGATATCGTAGTTCACCAGGTCACCTTTCTCATGCTCATAACCAGGCAACCAGTCGTATCCACTGACATGACGCTCCGGCGAGATGAACACGATATCCACGCCCAACTCCAGACCAATCTGCTTCAGCCTATCCGCAAATACGCGCGGCCCCTGAGCTTCCGTGAATTGAATTTTACGCATAACAAGTCCGACTTTACGCAAGCTTCTCACCCCTCATTTCTATTCCTCACCCATATGCTTCATGCACTGCTCCAGCGTCGCTGCCGTCTCATTCCATTGGCTTCGCAGCTGTTCCTTCGGCCACACACATTCCTCACTTCTCAGATCACCGTCAATTAAACGCAGCATCCAGAGCGAGAATACAATAGCATAGGCGTGGTACCATTCTGCAAAAGAAACCCGTTCAATCTGCATGCCCAGGCTCCCCAGTTTGTCCAAATAAACATCCATAACCCGCTCTCGCAATGCAGGCGTAACCGTTCTGGGAAACAGCGGATGCGAGAGATCAACTAGGTGAAATATATCCCACAATGGCGCATTCAGATGGGCATGCTCCCAGTCCAAGATGACCAGTCTGCCGTCCACCTCCGCCATGTTACCTGGATGCAGGTCTCCGTGACACAAAACGGTTGGAAGTTCTTCCTCTGCCATGAGGATCAACCTGGAGATCTTGTCCCAATCGGATTCGGACAGCTGCATATCCAGCCTGGATAAAAATTCATCCGTAGATTGTCTGTGCATTTGTAACTCATCCAGCATTGTGTGAATGGGCGGTTTCTGGCCCACGCGAGGCAGTTCGCTCCAATCCGTGACAGACAACGCATGCCATACTGCCATATGTGCCGCTGCGCCGAGCATCGTCGCTTCTTGCGAATCATGCACCAGTTGCCCCAAATCCTCGTAGATCATCCAGCTCTGTGCTGGAGCAATGGTAAGATCCGACGCTGCAATGAGTTGCGGATAGATTGGTGGTAAGCCAGACATCACATGCTCGTACATCCATCGTTCCCGTCCATGCTGCGCAGGATTCGTCAGTGGTTTGAAAATATAACTGCCCCCGGTAGGAATCGTGAATCGCTCCACATATCGTCCGTTTATTCCTTTATACAACTGCTCGCGGCTTGTTATATAGTGATCATTCAGCATTCCTTCGGGCGTCACCCAGCTGTATGCATCCAACTCTTCGTTCACGCTACCCACCATCCATTTCGTTCTCCCTGCTACTCCGATGTTGATTTCTATTCATCATACGTTGCCGCTCACAAGCCTGCAAGCTTTGGTCGTAAGAGCTTATTCAGTGTCTCAATTCAGAGTTTCAAAATTGCTTATTGCATTTTGGTTAGTAATCACTTACTATACAATCATGAAGAACAAATCTCATGTGGATAGCAAAAAGAAAGATATCCTACAAGCGGCGATGCGCTTGTTCGCAACCAAAGGCGTTGACGGCATATCCGTCAAAGAGATCGGTGACGCCGCCGGAGTAACCGATGCGGCGATCTACAAACATTTTAAAAACAAAGATGCCGTTGCCCTGGAAGCCTTCACCCAATACTGTGTCGACTATACTGCACTGATTGACGGGTATGTTCGACAGGAAGGTCCGGTGTTGGAACGCTTCAAGCAACTGGTTACCGAGGTTCTCCATCTGCATGATGAAGATCCCTACGGACTGCTACTGATTTCACAGAATCATGAAATATTCATTGAAGCCGGAAGCAGCGAGGATTACCGTCAGCCGTTGGATGCGTTGATGGATCTGATCGATCAGGGAATGATGCGGGGCGAACTGCCTCAGCAGGATTCACGGCTCACAGCCGTTCTGGTGATCGGTGCAATTACACGCATGGCGGTCTCCAGTATGCAAGGTGAGCTACCGGAGCTGTTGGTACCTTATACGGGGGAAACGGTTCACCGGCTTGCATCAATGTTGGGGCACTTATCTCAGAAGTAACGATGGAGATGGGATGAAGCTAGAAATGGAGTAGCGGAGTGTAGGGAAAACGACGTGAGCAACTACATTGTTTCCGAAGGAAACAACCTTCGTAAGCACCCCTCTTATTTCGGCTGAATCCCATATTCGATGCGGATTATGCCGCTAGGCATGATTCGTAATCAAAGGCGGACTTGTTGAATAACTTCTAAAAGAGAATCGTCAACATACCATCAGGATATACAGATGGATTACCGGGTCATACGTGACCTTTTCTTTTTGCACATGAGGTTAGTGTTCATTAACTAAAATAGTCAGGACGTGTCATCTTCCATGAAAAAAATATTAATTATTCAAGGCAATCCCGTCTCTCCCAGTTACAACGGTGCAATCGCCGAGGCTTACCGAAAAGGTGCGGTGCAGGCTGGTGCCGACGTCCGCATGATCACCCTTAACGAGTTGGCATTCAACATGAATCTGGAGGGAGGATATCGTAATAAACTTCCACTTGAACCAGATTTGCTGGAGGCCCAAGAAGCAATCAAGTGGGCCGAGCATCTTGTATGGGTATTCCCAATCTGGTGGGGAGGACCACCTGCCCTGCTGAAAGGTTTCGTTGACCGAATCTTTATGCCAGGTTACGCCTTCAAGTATCAAAAAGGTAAACCTTTTCCAGATCAGTTGCTCAAAGGCCGCACCGCTCGCATGATCACTACCATGGATGGCCCAAGCTGGTATTTCAAATGGTTCCAGGGTGAGCCCGCACATAAAATGATGAAGATCTCCACATTTGCACTGACTGGCATCAAACCTGTGCGGATAACACCTGTAGATCAAGTTGGTAAAAAGTCAGATGAACAGAGAAAGAATTGGCTTGATAAGATTGAGCAGCTTGGGCGGAAGATGGGGTAAAAGATTTCTGCAAAAAAGCCTCATGGGAAGTATATGCTTCTCTCCAGATTTTCACGTTTTAAGTTAAATCAAAATTCTGGGGATACGCGCAATTCGAAGATAGTCCTGTAATCCGCAAGTGGCTCAATTGTAATCTTAGTTTAACTTATATCAGAGAGCAGAAATGTGCCTATTCCCAGTTACAAAAAAGGGTTGTCCCCTACGTCTTGAACAAGACGTAGGGGACAACCCTTTTAGCATTCATTATGGTCTAACGAACCGTAAACACGCTATTAGCGCCATTTCCGATAAGTCTGAGGTTTAACGAATCGTAGACGCATTATTTCCTCGATCTGTGTATCATTTGGAGGTTTTAAACTAGTTTGCACCGGAATAACTTCACTGAGGTTCGTTACATTTTGCATTCCACGCTAAATCGCCATTTAACACTCACTCGGTTCGTTAGCGACCTGCACTTAGAGAGACAAGTCCACACTACAGGTCAGCTTGATACGCCAATCGCCCGCCTTTGGAAAGTCGACTTCGCAACCAACGGTAATGAAATGGAAACAACCATGGCAAGCAACGCATTACCCAAACGAAATACGACCTGATGGATGCTCAGGTAAAATGGACGATACCAACTGCTGCACAGCTGGATGATCCGACTGCATCACCGAATCCCCGGCATCACCGCTATATACCAGCTTTCCCTGATCCATTACCGCAATGCGGTCACAGATCGTCATGGCGGCCCGAATATCATGCGTGATAAAGAGATACGATAACCCGTAGGACGCTCTTAACTCCGCCAGCAAAGATAATATTTGCGTCTGGTGCACCATATCCAGGCTGCTGATTGATTCGTCCAGTACGATTAACTTCGGTTTGAGCGCGATAGCTCGTGCGATGTTGACCCTCTGTAATTGGCCACCGCTGAACTGGTGCGGAAGCTTATTTGCATCCTCAGGTGTAAGTCCAACCTGCTCAAGCAGTTGTTCAACCACACGAAGTTGTTCTTTTGCCGACAAACGCTCGTAATTATCCAGCGGCTCCCCAATGATCTGCGCGGCAGTCATAAGCGGATTCACAGCCGAATAACAGTCCTGGAACACGACCTGCAGATCACGCCGTAATCCCTTGAGCACTGGTTTGCTAGATCGGTAGATATCCTGACCTTGAAATAAAACCTGACCCTGGCTGGGCTTCTCCAGACCAAGAATGATTTTGCCCAAGGTACTTTTACCTGCCCCGCTCGTACCCAGGAGCCCCAGACACACACCCTTTTCAATCGTAAGTGAGATGTCTGCCAGCACAGGAGGACGCGCTCCCGAACGATCCAGCCAGTTGCGTTTGCCATAGCTATGGCTTATTTCACGTACCTGAAGCATCAGGTCACCCTCCTCTTTTGTACTTGGCAGAAGCAATCTCCGAAGAAGCTGAAATTACACATCACCATGCCCATTCCACCCCTACGACTACCCACTCAAAATACAGTTCATACCCGCTCTACGCATACATTCACTAACGATTCAACTCATCTGTCATTCGCTATTGTCCTAAATACATACTGGGTCTGGCATTTAACAACATCCGTGTATACTCATGCTGCGGGTGATCGAACAGTTGGTACACATCCGCCTGCTCCACAATTCGCCCCTTCTGCATGACCGCGACTTCATCCGCCATTTGCGAGATCACGCCCAGATCGTGGGAGATGAGCAAGATGGATGTGCCGTATTCCGTACGTAAACGATCCAATTCCTGAAGCACCTTGAACTGATTCACGACATCCAGTGCCGTCGTTGGTTCATCCGCAATAACCAAAGCCGGTCGCAGGCACATCGATATGGCGATCATCACCCGCTGCAACATACCGCCACTCAGTTGGAAGGGATATCGCTTCATCAGTTTAGCTGGTTCGGGTAAGTTCATATCTGCCAAGGCAGCAATGGCCCGCTCCCTGGCAGTTGCTTTGGACATTCCCGTATGCGTACGCAAGGTTTCAATGAATTGAGATCCAATCGTATATACGGGTGTAAAAGCATTCATCGGATTCTGCATAATAAATCCGATGTCCTTGCCGCGGATGCGCCGCATCTCCTCACCTGACAACGAGCCAAGCTCCCGTCCATTCAGGTGGATGCTGCCCGACACTTCCATCCTGCGCGGATCAAGCAGATGGAGCAACGCGTTACATGTAACGGTCTTACCGCTGCCACTCTCACCGACGAGACCGAAGACACGACCTTTTTTTAATTCAAAATCAATGGGCTCCAGTAACGGGACTGAACCCTCCGCTGTTCTTAGATTCACTTGCAGACCACGAACTTCGAGTACCTTCGCTGCATCATCCATCGTTACGTTCACCCCTCATATGCCTTCGATTCCGAACCACTACCTTTTTGCAATGCCATAACGCTCGGATAACGCTTCTCCCAAAATATTGAACGTAATGACTACGAGCAGAATCAATGCCCCCGGGTAGATCATCAACTCCGGATGACTGCGAATATAACCTGTCCCCTCATGTATCATAGCGCCCCATTCTGCATTCGGTGGTTGAATACCGAGTCCCAGGAAAGACAGAGCAGATATATCCATAATCGCCCACCCCATCTCCAGAGTACCCATCACAACGATCGGACGCTGCACGTTGGGGATGATATGTTTCCGAATAATCGTCCACGAAGAGGAGCCGCTAATCCGCGCCGCTGCGATGAAGTTCCGTTCTTTCAGACTACCGACCATGTTCCGGCAGATACGTGCATAATACACCCACTGTACCATCATGAGTGCTAGAAGCACCTGCATCAAACCTGGACCAAAGATCCCTACAATACCGAGCACCAGCACCAGATTCGGAAACGCCATAATGCCTTCACACAAGCGCATCAACAGACTGTCCACCCAACCACCAAGGTAACCGGAGATTGAACCTACAATGACACCTATGAGCAAAGATGACAGGAAGATCAGGGTAGCAAATCCAAGCGACACTCTCGCTCCATACATCAGCCTGGTGAGATTGTCGCGTCCCAGATAATCCGTTCCGAGCCAATGCTCAAGCGATGGACTCGCCAGCTTCTGCAACAGATTCACCTTCACCGGGTCATGAGGAGCAATCCATGGGGCTAATAACGCGATCACGAAGAAAAGCAATATGATCACCGAGCAGATCTGGATGGCTCTCTGCTCTTTAAATACCGCACGCCATTTGTTTATCAATGTTCTGCCCGTCCTTTCGCTGAAATCCGTGGGTCCATAACGAGCTGCACCAGATCAACGAGCAGATTGCATACGATGAACAGGCAGGCCGCCAGGAAGACATAACATTGAATAACGGGAATATCCCGATTAAATATCGCATCGACAAAATAACGTCCGAACCCAGGCCAGGAAAACACCTGCTCTACAATAATGGTGCCTGTGAGCAGCTTGCCCATACTCATCCCCATTCCTGTAATAAGGGGCGATATGGCGATTTTCAGGACATGCTTGAGCATAATCACTCTTTCGCGAATCCCGCGTGTTCTCGCATACTGTACATATGTCTCCTGCAATTGCTCCAGTACACTGGAACGTAACAATCGGGTGTAGACCGCAATAAGAATCAAGGAAAGTGTAATCGTAGGCAGAACCAGATTCTCCCACGATCCACGCCCCTCCACAGGCAGCCAGTCCAATTTCACTGAGAAAAAGAAGATCAGCAGGTAACCGAGCCAGAATTGCGGAATAGATGCTCCTAAATAGGAAATCGCACGACTGACCATGTCAATCCAGCTATTCTTATACACCGCCGCCAGTATTCCCAAGGGAATACTCACCAAAGCCGATAACAATATACTCCAGAAGGCTAGTTCAGCCGTAGCGGGAATCCTTAGTTTCACTTCATCCCATACGGGTTTGTTGGTGAGATATGAGGTGCCAAAGTCGAGCTTGGCAATCTTCTGAATCGTATGCACATACTGGGTTAATAAAGGCTGATCCAGACCGAACTCATGCCGTTTTTGCGCAAGCAGCTCCGGTGTTGGATAGATATGAGCGGCTGTCAGATAAGCCTCGGCCGGATCAACTGGTGAAATATGAATAAGCGCAAAGGTAACGAGTGTAGCGATAAAAACGATAGGAATTATCGCGATCATTCGTTTCCCGATATAACTGATCAACAAACTTCCTCCCTTTTATCAAGCTACATGACCTTGCCAAGGCTTTACCACTCCGAAATTAAAGTAAATACAACTTATTGGTTGCCCAATTCAATGCCTACAAACGGATTCTCATCACGGTTCGCCGGGAAAATAAAGTTGGAAATTTTCTTCTGATATACCGCCGTTTTCTTAACATACGAGATGGGGACAATCGCCGATTGTTCCTGAAGTGTTGTCAGGATAGAGCCATACAGCTCCTGACGTTTCGTCTCATCTGTTGATGATAGTGCGGCATGTACCTGCTCGTCCAGTTCCTTTTTCATCGGCAAGGCACTGAGCGTCTCAGAGATACCAAATCCAGGGCTCGCTACAACGTTAATGAAGGAATGTGGATCATACGGAGCACCATAGTTGTACCAGAAATACAGGTCAAAATCATTGGCTTTCAAACGTTTGATCTGTACCGTCAGTTCTAGCCCAGTGAGGTTTACCTTAACCCCAAGCTCGCTCCATTCCGCCTGAATGGTCTCAGCCATCGCTTTCTGAATCGGGTCCGTCTTGTCAAAAATCATTTCGAATTCAAGCTGTTGTCCGTCTTTCTCACGAACGCTACCATTCGCAGGCATCTTCCAACCCGCTTCATCCAATAAAGCTTTGGATTGTTCCACGTTATATTCGATCGGTTTCAGGTCAACATTGGTGTATGGGTAGTTTTTGGATAGTGCCGTATCTGCCGGTTCTTCCAGACCCAGAGTGATGCCTTCCACCATCGCTTTTTTGTTAAATCCTTGCTGGAGCGCCATCCGTACTCTGAGATCAGACAGCTTCGGATTGGAGGAATTCAGCAGCAGATCTCGCGTACCTACCGGATCAGACAGCTGACTCACATATTTATCGTTGTCACGAAGCTGTTGGAACGCATCCAGACTGATCATGCCTTCACCATAGATCAGGTCGAGATCACCTTTTTCAAAAGCAAGCACGCGGGTTTCTGCATCAGGGATGATCTTAACCGTAATCTGATCCACCTTCGGTGCGGTTCCCCAATAATTCGGGTTGCGTTTGAAAACAGCATATTCGTCCTGCTTGTAATCAGCCAGCATCCACGGGCCCGTTCCAACTGGCTCTTTGATGCCTTGGGATGTATCTCCGTCATCCGGGAATCCGGCTTCACCCAGGAAGCGGAAAGGACGAACCACAGACAAATCCTGAAGAACAGGATAGTACGGCTCTGTGAGTGTCATACGGAACGTATGGTCGTCCACAACCTCCGTCTTGTCGAGCACACCTACAATGCCCAGCCAGCTATGTGTATCTTTATTTTTCATTACAGCATCAAAATTCTTTTTCACAATCTCAGCATTAAACGGTGTACCATCTGAGAATTTCACACCTTGGCGAAGCTTAAATGTATATACTTTGCCGTCATCGGAGATGGTCCATGATTCTGCCAGAGCAGGTTCCAGTTTTCCGTCCTTCTGGTAACTGATCAGTGGCTCATAGAGCATCGATTGGGCAAATAATTGCGAAGGATTGTACGTATGCGGATTCATTGTACCGATATCACGTGGCCATGACATCGTAATCGACTTCGTAGATGTTTGATCCGAAGCAGCAGATGAGGATTCATCTCCACTTCCTGTATTGCTGCAACCCACAATAACGAATAACAACAAGAGCATAGTTGCCAACGTGAGGGCCGAAGATTTGCGATGTTGTACAGACATGAATGTTGAACCCCTTTTCTCTATTTTATGATAATGATTATCATATTCATCCATTAAGAATAGGCAGGAGCCCACCTTTTGTCAACAAAATTCGACATGGTATGTGTTGTTACTAAAATAGCCAAAAAAAGCCCTTCCTGTGGGAGGAAGAGCCTCTCGACCTGCATATGAATCACAACTGCAAAAATAAGCTCCATCATAATCTGTTATTCCTTGCTCACAGCATGGAAATCACGAAAGTACATATGCAGATATATCACTGAAATCCATCTTCATACGCCTTCTTGTTTCTCATTTAAACTTCTACAGCGATGCCCTCATAGAACCGACGAATAACCTTCTCCGCGGGCTTACCATACACCCCGTATCCGTCATCGGTCAGCGCATCCTTCTCCGCATGCAGATGTGCGCTCCAATCCCATAGACCGAATCCGCGCACCCAGTCACGCTGACTGACATGCCGGAACATCGCTTCATAGAAACGCTCCTGTTCCTCCGCGCTGACTTCGCCTTCCAGCCCCCAATCGTTTGGTACGTGGGCTAATCCACTGCGGCTGGGACAGCCTGCTTCTGCGAAGAAAAAGGGTTTGCCATAAGGAGCAATCGCCTGCTGGATTCGATCCAGTTGTGCCTCCCAGTCTCCGATGGGATAATACCCACTGGAAGAGATGACATCCACCGCATCCCACCATTTCACATGATCTTCCTGATATTTATCCGTGTTGTATGACACCAGTCCTGTGTACTCTTCACGCACACCGGCGATCACCTCGCGCCACTCTTCATCCCGACGCTCGGATTGCACCATCTCACAACCTACAATGAACATCTCACACTTTTCCTGCTCTGCAATCGCTGCATAATGCTTCTGAAATGCTGTGTAACTGCGGAACCAATCCTTCCACTTCGGCTCACAAGGCACATCGATATCAAAAAAGTTAATGTGTGCACGCCATGTGCCATCGGTACAGTTAACGGTTGGTTTCAGAATGACACGCAGCCCGAGTGTACGGGCATAACGAATCATGTCCACCAGTTCATCATCCTCTACCAGATGTGTACCTCGATACTTGACCTCTACCGCCTGCGGATGATCCTGATGTGCCGCCAGTGCAAAAATAACATGAGAACTGCCTGTACGTTCTGCCATCAGGCGCAAAGATTCTTTGGCTTCCGGCTTACGGAAGTCACCCTTGCCACTCATCCAGCCAAATGTAAATCCCTTGATATAATCCATATGCATTACAGCTTGCCCTCTTCATGATCTCCGGCGATGACTTCATCCGTCTCGATCACATAGTTCACGATCTCTTCGATGGTCGTGTACGCCACGCCCACATACGTATCGGCAGCGCCATAATAGATGGCGATACGTCCGGTATCGGCATCATGCAGTGTTGCACACGGGAAAATGACGTTATCAACGAAGCCTTGTTCTTCGTACCATTTTTCCGGTGTCAGTACAAAGTTGGAGGAACGATATTTCACTTTGGACGGTTCATCCAGATCCAGAATTACCGCACCCATGCTATATACCAATCCGTTACAGGTCCCAGTGACGCCATGGTAGAACATCAGCCAGCCTTCGGACGTTTCGATCGGAGCAGGCCCGCCGCCAATTTTGACCGATTGCCACCAGCCTTGGCCACCTTTGCTCATCACATGACGGTGCTTGCCCCAGTACACAAGATCCGGGCTTTCGCTCAGGAAAATGTCTCCGAATGGCGTATGTCCACTGTCACTTGGTCTGGACAACATCACATAGTTGTCGTTGATTTTGCGCGGGAACAACACGCCATTCCGGTTGAACGGCAGCATTGGATTTTCGAGGCGGACAAATGTTTTGAAGTCATCCGTTTTGGCCAGACCCAGTGCTGCGCCGTAGAAGTCTGTACACCAGATGATGTAATACGTGTCCTCGACTTTGACCAAACGTGGATCGTACGCATAGTTCGGCATAAACGGATCGCCATTTTCATCTACAAATGCAATGCGTTCCTCTTCAATTGTCCACTCCAGACCATCTTCGCTTGCGCCCATGTGAAGGTGTGGACGTCCATTAACGGTTTCGGCGCGGAATACCCCAATGAATTTTCCTTCATACGGTACAACGGCACTGTTAAAAATGCGGGCAACACCTTTGACCGGGTTACGCGGAACCACCGGGTTGGCCGAATGTCTCCATACCGGGCCTTCCGTTCCCTCCGGTTTGTTCTCCCAAGGCATATTCGGCAAAGCATCCCCAACAATGTGTACGTTTTTCGTTTCAGCAACTGACATTTTTCATTCTCCCTTCGGTTAGGCTTTATGAAATGAATACTTAAAATTGCACTAGACCACTTTGATGACAGAACAACCTTCCGATCGCCGTTATCCCCAGATTTTTTTGATCCCCTTATAAAAGGGAAAATCCGGTTATAGCGTATGCTTACGGAGCGAGCTTTCTTTCAGAAAGCTTTTAGCGTCCCCTCCGTTTCTCCAGCTTTTTTCTGTCCTCTTCGTTCCTGTGTATTCTCATATGCATTTCATATAGCCTTTCGTTTTTTTATTTAACTGAGCCTTGCGCGAAGCCATTGTAGATGTACTTCTGTAACAGCAGGAAGATGATCATCGTTGGAATAATGGCGATCATGATGCCGGCGCTGATGACCTCCCACTGCGATCCGAACGGTCCCTTGAATTTGAACAAGGCGGTGGATATGACCTGTAGATCGGTCTTTGGCATGTAGAGGAACGGTGTGTAGAAGTCATTATAGATGTTCACACCCTTCACGATAATGACCGTTACAATGGCCGGTTTCAGCAGTGGCAGAATGATTTTCCAGTAGATCGTGAAGTACGACGCGCCGTCCAGCATGGCGGATTCATCCAGTGCACTTGAGATGGAGCCCAGGAACTGTAGGAAGATATAAACCGCGATGATATCTGTACCCAGGTACATCACGATGGCCGCCCAGCGTGTGTTAAACAGGTCGAGCGCGTTGATGATCTGGAATGTGGCGACCTGCGTTGTAACACTTGGAATCAGGGTAGCGAGCAGGAATGCCGCGACCATAATTTTCTTGCCCTTGAATTTGAACCGATCCAGCACATACGCGATCATGGAACCCGTTAAGGTCGCTCCTATAATAGAGATGATCAGGATAATAATTGTATTTTTGAAACCAACCAGCATGTTGCCATCCACAAAAGCCTTCGCATAGTTCGCGAAGTTCAGCCAGTTGGCTGGCGGGGCAAGCGGGCTGCTGGTAGCGTACTCCGCATTGGTTTTGAGAGATGCAAACAGGATGACCACGATGGGTAACAGTGCGATAAACGCCGCAATAACCAGGGAAGCATATTTAACCACGCTTGCAAGGGTGTATTTGAGTTGTGTCACGTTTATTCCTCCCCTTTCATGGTGACTCGCTGCACAAGCGTAACGAGAATAACGATCATGAGCAGCACCACAGCCATGGCGGATGCCAGTCCCAGCTTGCCGTATTTAAACGCCAAATGAACCGTCTGGATTACAAATGTCATACTGCCGTTGGAACCATCGGTCATGATATATGGAATATCGAACGCACTAATTGCGCCGCTAATCGCCAAGATCAGGTTGAGTTGCAGGATGCGCGTAATACTCGGCAGGATGATGTGGCGGAATTGCTGCCAGCGATTGGCGCCATCAATATCGGATGCTTCATACACATCCTTTGGAATGGAGGAGATTGCACCCAGGAAAATGATAAAGTTGAAGCCCATGTATCTCCATACCGATGCACCTGCGAGTGACACGTTGATAATATTCGGATTACCGAGCCAGAGCTGCGTGTATTGTCCCAGCCCTACAGCATGCATGAGCATATCGAGTGTACCGTCCGGTTTGAAGAAAAAGAGGAAGATAAAACCGATGGCTACCCCATTCAGCAAATAAGGGAAAAACAGTATGCCTTTGAAAAAGTTTTTGCCTCGAACCTTGAAACTCAGAATGGTGGCAAAGTAAAGCGCCAAGCCCATCTGTAAGAACGTAGCCACGAAGTAATACAAGCTGACAATAAATACTTTGAAGTATTCGGGATCACTGAATATGCGCGTGTAGTTCTCAAACCCAACATAATCAAACCTTTTACTGTATCCGTTCCAATCGGTGAAACTGTATTTGAACATGTTGATGACAGGTAAGTATGCAAACGTGAACAGCAACGCCAGCGGAATAATTGAGAAGGCACAGATGATAAATATGCGTTGCGCTGAGTAGCCCCAATTCGAAAGTTTTAAGTACTTCATGCTCTCCACACCTCCAAGCGGTTCTCCCGCCTATATATCGAAAGACTCCCGTCCAATGGAATTCCTGCGGAATAACTGCCGGGGAAGAGCATGGGTACCATGCTTTCAAATACCACATATTCCATACTCCATTCATAAATGGCTTCCTATATCCCCGCAGTCCATTCATCACCTGATCCACTTACGTTAATCCAATTATTTTGTGAGTTCTGCTCTTGCTTTGACCCACTTGTCGTTCAGATCTTTCATGATGTCGTCATACGATTCCTTGCGGTTCCCAATACCTGCTTCGATAATGCGTTTCTTGAAATCAGGCTGCCAGAGACCGATTTCGCCTTCGTTATCAATCTTGTCGACCAGACCTTCCTGACCTTCTTTGGCAGGTGTAAGCGTGGAGAATTTAACGTCTTTATATTGATCCAAAATGGGTGGTAATTCAGCATTCTTGTCTGCATCCATACCGCCACCCTGTTCAACCGCGTAGTTTGATTTCGCCAGGAACCAGTCAATCCAAGCTTTGGCAGCAGGTTTGTTCTCACTGTTCACGTTCATGCCGATGTTATAGTCCGCGGAGAGCGGAACCACAACCTCACTTGCATTCGTAGGGAAAGGAAGGAATCCAATGTCGTCCGGTGTATCCGTCATCCCTTGAATCTGCGTGATGGCCCAAGAGCCCAGTGCCATCGTGGCAATTTTGCCTTTGGCGAGATCCGCTTTGGAGCTTTCCCAGTCGGTTGTTGTTGGATCTTTCTCGATTAGACCGTTCTTGGCTGCATCATAGAGCACTTTATATAGTTCATAGTGCGGCTGACCAGGCACAAAGTTCTCATCTGTATTCGGTTGGTCCACGTTAACGTAATCCACACTGCCTGCAACGGTTGGCAGATCCGATTCCCATTGGGTGAGAGCCCAGCCAGATGCATAGTTGGTGTAGAGCGGAACCGCATCTGTATTGTCTTTGACCAATTGGAGCGCAACCTGGAATTGCTCCGGTGTTTTTGGCAATTCGGTAACGCCTGCGTCTTTGAAGACCTGTTTGTTATAAATGATTCCGGAGAACGTGATCACGGTAGGGATACCGTAGACCTGACCATCCACCATGCGTTCTTCAATAGCGGTGTATTTGTCTTTCAATTCATCGTATGTGCCGAGTGGCTCGAAAAAGTCCGGGATATCTGCGATCGGAACACTGGTCGGGATCATCAGTACATCACCATAATCCTTGGTGCTCATACGGATCTTCACTTGTCCTTCGTAGTCGGCCAGTGCCTGGAAATTTACTTTCACATCGGGATATTCCTTGTTGAACTCAGCAGCGTAATCTTTAAATACGGTATCAACAATATCTGTACGTTGTGTAAGGACGGTAATTTCGCCCTTGATATCTGCCGGATCTGTACTGATCTCCTCCCCTGCCTGCGAAGATCCACCTCCGGATGAACATGCAGCAAGTAGTGAAGTGATGAGCAGCATCGTCAGCAACATCATCCAACCTTTGTTTTTTCTCAATTGTTTCGACCCCTCTCTTAAGTTAATTAAGTTATCGTTAAGGTTACAAAATGAATTCTATTATGGTAACGCTTACCTGTCAATTGAATTATTTATAACTTAACAATAAAAATTGCGATGCATTTCGTTGACATCTGTTTTTCAGAGCACTAATATTGATTAATAAAGTTATCGTTAACTTAACTATATATATATTGATTAAACATTTACACGAAACGTAGAGGACAGAAAGAACCTGAAGAAGCGGAGCGTTCGCCTTTATCACCGGAATTTCACCTTTGAAAAAGGGAATCAAAAAAATCTGGGGATAACAGCGATCGGAAGGTTATTCTGTCATCGGAGTGGCCAGTGTAAATATTCTTTAGTTCAATTTATATATTAAGATTTATGTAACACGTTGAAGGAGCGCTCACTTATGAATACAAAAACAATCGAACTTCAATCTGAGATTAAAGCGCATTGGGAGAAGCAGATTTTACCCTTCTGGTCCAACCTTAAAGATACAACCCACGGTGGATTCTACGGCTGGGTTGGCAATGATCTTCAAGTGAATCAACAGGCGCCCAAAGGCGGGATCGCCACGGCACGGCAACTTTGGTCTTTTGCAGCAGCCTATCGGGTAACCGGAAACGAAAGATGGCGCGATCACGCGGAGCACGCCTATCGGTTTCTCGCTGACCATGTGATGGATACCGAATATGGCGGTATGTACTGGATGGTAGATTACACAGGGGAAGCGCTGGACACGAGCAAACATGTGTATACGCAATCATTCGGCGTGTATTCACTCAGTGAGTACTATCGTGCAACCAGGGATGCTTCTGCATTGGAACTTGCGAAATCGCTTTTTGCTCTAATCGAGGATAAAGGTCTGGATGCCGAACTACCTGCGTACAAGGAACAATTTGATCGCACATGGAAGGAACAGCCCAATGAAATGCTGAGCGAAAATGGGGTTATGGCGGATTACACAATGAATACGCATATCCATGTGCTGGAGGCCTACACCACGCTCTATCGCGTGTGGCCGGATCAACAAGTGAAGGCGGCGCTGGAACGCCTGCTCGGGATTTTATATGAACGGGTGTATGACCAAGACACCAAGTTTCTCGGGGTATTTTTCAACAAACATTGGGAATCCATCATTGACCTGCGCTCGTTCGGACATGACATTGAAGCCAGCTGGCTGATTGACGAAGCATTGAAAGTTCTGGGGATGGAACAACATCTGGAGTATGCGGCGATGGTTACGGATATCGCCTATAACATTTCCAATGTAGCCGTGAATGCGGATGGTTCCCTGTTAAATGAACAAGAAGGTGAACATATCGATGAGAAGCGAATCTGGTGGGTTCAAGCTGAGGCGATGGTCGGTTTCTATAATGCATATCAGCGTACAGGTGATCCATTGTTTCTGGAGAGAGTGGAACGCTTGTGGACCTATACCAAAGAAAACATCATTGATCAGCGCGCTGGTGGGGAATGGTACTGGTCGGTTGATGCAAACGGAACACCGGATCAGAGCGAAATTGCCGGACCGTGGAAATGCCCGTATCACAATAGCAGATTCTGTATTGAACTAATCGAGAGGATGGGATCAGAATGATACACCCGAAATACAAGGAGTTACTGGAAAAACAGGAGCAGCTACTTAGTCGCCCTAATGAGATCAATTCTTCCTTTTACAACGGCATATATGATCGGTACCAATATCCGGTTATCACTCGCCATCATGTACCGCTGCATTGGAGATTCGATCTGGATGAGACGACGAACCCGCATTTTATGGAGCGTCTGGGCATTAATGCAACGTTGAATCCGGGAGCCATCTATTTCAATGGCAAATATATCATGGTCATTCGTACCGAAGGATTGGACCGCAAATCGATCTTTGCGCTCGCCGAGAGCGACAATGGGATTGACGGGTTCCGTTTCACGGGTAAACCATTGGTCTGGGATGATATCGATGCGGATGAAACCAATCAATATGATATGCGCCTTGTTCAGCATGAGGATGGCTGGATCTATGGCATCTATTGCTCGGAACGCAAAGACCCGGAGGCTCCTGCATTTGACACGTCCAGCGCAGTGGCACAGGCAGGACTGGTTCGTACTCGAGATCTCACTAGCTGGGAACGGTTGCCCAACATCACAACGAATTCTCCTCAACAGCGCAATGTCGTATTGCACCCGGAATTCGTGGATGGAAAGTATGCCTTCTACACCCGTCCACAAGACGGTTTCATCTCGACAGGCAGTGGCGGCGGAATCGCCTTTGGTCTGTGTGAGGATATCTTGAACCCTGTCATTCATGAAGAGACCATTATCGACGAACGGCAATATCATACGGTATATGAGGTCAAAAACGGTCAAGGCCCTGCTCCGCTCAAGACGGATCGTGGCTGGATTCACATTGCTCATGGAGTTCGGAACACCGCAGCAGGCCTGCGTTACGTGTTATACACCTTCGCTACGGATCTGAATGATCCGGCGCGTATTATTGCCAAGCCGGGCGGCCACTTCATTGCTCCTTATGACGATGAGCGGGTAGGCGATGTGTCCAATGTTATTTTCTGCAACGGTGCTGTGGTCAATGAGCAGGAAGAAGTCTTTATCTATTACGCTTCCAGCGATACCCGCTGTCATGTGGCAACAACGACTCTGGAGAAACTGGTCGATTATACGTTCAATACACCGGCTGATCCGTATCGTTCCCTGGACTGTGCCAGCCAGCGGGGTCAGCTGATTGAACAGAATGAGAAGCTTTTACAGAAACAATTAACGTAACATCGGTAGAGCGTCCTCTCAGGGAAACCTGCAATGTGCTGAAAATTAGCGAAACAACAGCCAGAATGGCTTTATTCCAAGTGGGTAACGATGTATACTGATATGGATTGTTATTATGTTGGAAGAAAGTGTTCATCATAATGACAGCACATTGTGCCTATACCGGCTTGAAGGAGGCGACCATACTGAAGAACAATATCACCATGCGGGATATCGCCGACAGGCTCGGGGTCAGCAGTGTGACCGTCTCGAAAGCATTGAATGATAAAGATGGCGTGAGTGGCGAATTAAAGGAAAAAATTAAAGTGCTTGCTGTTGAAATGGGCTATCGGTATAATGCTGCTGCCCGTTCGATGAAGGAAGGCTTAACCCATAATATTGGCGTAATTATCCCGGAGCGTTTTACCGGGCCTACGCAGTCGTTCTATGTACGCGTGTTCCAGCGCATCACCAAACATCTGGAGGAACAGGGCTACTACGGCATTCTGCACATTCTGAATGTGGAGGATGAGGAAGAATTAACGTTGCCCAAGCTGTACAGTGACAACAAGGTCGATGGTTTCATCGTGCTCGGACAGATCAGCAAAGAGTATATTGAACTGGTGCGATCGATGGAAGTTCCCAAAATGTTTCTCGACTTCTACGATGAACATTCGGACATCGATTCCGTTGTTACCGATAACTTCTACGCTGCCTATGAGCTGACGAACTATCTGGTTCAGCAGGGTCACCGTAACATTGCTTATGTAGGGAACCTGTATTCCACGAGCAGCATCCAGGACCGATTCCTCGGGTACTACAAATCCTTGCTGGAACATCGGTTGCCGATGAATCCGGATCTGGTTCTGAATGATCGGGATGAACGGGGTACGTTTATTGAGATTGATCTGCCGGAACAGCTGCCAACCGCTTTTGTATGCAACTGTGATCAGGTCGCTCATCTGCTCGTTCAGAAACTGACTTCCATGGATATTCAGGTGCCTGGCCAATGCTCTGTTGTTGGTTTTGATAATGATATCTACGCGATGCTCTCCGATCCCAAGCTCACAACTGTTGAAGTGGATGTGGAACAGATGGCACGCACGGCAGTTCAGTCCATGCTCAAAAAGGTCGACAACCCAAACCGCAGTTTCGGCCGTGTACACGTGAAAGGCAACATCATCTATCGTGAATCGGTAAGTGCTGTGTCTGCCTCATCAGATACTATGGATATCTGAATAAAAAAATGAAATAAACGAACACAGATGACTGGCCTTTATCTTACTGGCCAGTCTTTTCTGATGCATTGGAGCTTAACGACGGCGATGATCTGTTGAATTTTTCAAAAATGTAGTCGTTCTCCAAATCGAGAGGATGAGGATCAGCTCATACACATTGGTTAAAGTACCGGTTTCCACTGGCAGGGAGATTAACTGCCCTACAAACAACAAGGCAGTTCCAACAAACAGCCAAACCCATTTATGTTTGAAAAGAACGACCAGGCTAACAAATAACAGAACAAGCCCCACGATGATCACCATCATCGGCGGACCTCCATGACCTTCTGCCATATATCTCAGTACTCCATACTCTTCTATAACCTTGAGATTTTTAACCTCGGATAAAGTAAAACCTACAATCTGGTAGATAACCAGACCTAAAGTTATCAGCCATGCCACCACACTCGTTATACTTCTATTGGCAAACTTGGCACCTGAGCTGCGCAAGATATGGTAGCCAACAAGAATAAGGGTAGGGGTAGCAAAGGCATGTAGCCAAAATCGAAGGCTACTGAGGACCATTAACACTTCCCCATCCCCTATCAAATTACCTACAGCAATAATTCCATTGTCATATGCCAAGCTGAACGCTACGAATAGCTGAAAACTGGAATACGCGAGCCATTGCTTCCTCTGGGTTAAATCGACGGCCATCCAAACAACAAGTATCAAATAAACAAGAGTAAGTGCGGAATATATCCATACATCCAAGCTGCTTCACCATCCTTATTGGTCAATTCTAGTAATTATATTTACCGGTAAGTAAAATTACAAGGCGTACTTGCATAAATGGTTAATTTGTCATAAATTACTCACTGATGTAATGAAGATGAATATCGATATATAACGTTTACCCGGAAGACTAACACATGCTTTAGCTCGAGATTATTCACCCTTACGAGGAATCATTATTCAAACAACCCGCAAACTGTTTATGGAGCTGATTCATATAAAAAGAGCACTCCCGGCTATCGTAGCTGCAGGAGCACTCTTTTCCTTATTTGAAGAACGTAAAAGCAACAGGTTACTCTGATATCAATAACTTGTCTTCAACCAATTGTCCTTGGACCAGGTCAATTTACCCGAACCCGCGCCATTGGAAGCCGTGAGGCGTGCATTCAACGTAGATGGATCATCCGTGGTATAGCTGTAAGGAAGTGTCGAGAAGCCGTTCCAGGAGAACGATTTCACCACGGCCGGGATCGGCGCCAGTGGACTGCCAGCCGTATCACTGCTGCCACGGAATGAGCTTCCATCCAAAGAATACATGGTATCGGTCACTCTGATTTTGCCGGTATAGGTTGGATCTGCCGGATCGGTCTGATTGTTGCGCACAGGATACAGAACGTCCTTGATGACTGATTTCTCGACCAATACGGCTCCGCTCTCTGTGGAGATTGCCCCATTGCCAATGATATCGAACTTATAACCTTTGGACGCAATCGCTGTTGCCATCGCCGTTGTAATTTTGGCTTTAGCGGCACGTGCCCCTGTCGCATCCATCACGATGTTGTATGCATGTGCGTTGCCTCCGCGGAGACGTGGCATCCTGTCCTGAATATCCTTGTATAAGTTATGGTGCAGCGTCATGGACAGGTTGGCATTAGCCGATTCCAGGCTGGTCGAACCGACCAGATGTCCTTTCTTTTGGGGTCCTGAGATGGCGATAATATCGGCTTTGCTGAGACCTACCGCACTGCTGCGCAGGTAGTTATACATGGGATAGGAAGCCTTGTTTGCTTCCAACTCGTTAATCTGCTGGGTAACCCAGCTGTTCGAGCTGCCGTCATCCCCTTTGAAGAGGGACCAGGAGATGGTCACGCCGCTGGTTCCTTTTTTCGAATCGACGAGTCCGTCATAGGCTTTATTAAATGTGCAGTGATCAATCCATACGTTGCTGTTCTCCTCCAGGGTGATGTAATCCCAATCGTTCTTGTCGTAATCACCTTTGGTGGATTCATCCCATTCCCATAACTCATCAAATTCCAGGTTGCGGATGATGACGTTAGAGCTTCGTTTCACGCTGATCGCAGCGTGTTTAATTTTGGAACCGTTGGCGGAGAAAATCGTGAGTCCATTGAAACCGTCAATCGTGAGCTTGCTGACACCGGTCTGTTTCAGTACGGGATGCGTCAACGCATCATTATGCTTGGCAAAAGGAGAAGTCTGCGCTGCGCTCGGAATTTCATTCCATCCCAGATTCAGATCGTTCATGATCTCAACAACTTTGACACCGGAGTTCTTTTTCAGAGCTAGTGCCAGATCGGTCGCATTATACACTTTCTTATACGTGGCTGTGTTTGATTCGCTAATGATGCCGCCGCCCGCGTTCCCTTGGGAGAAGCCTGTAAGATTGTAGTCTGCGTTACCCGCTGCCTGCACACTTGCCGGGCCGGACAATAAAGTTAACCCCAACGTTAGAGCCAGGGCTGTGCTGCATAAACTTCGAAATTTAGTTTTCACGATTCCATTCCTCCCGATATATGATGATGACATTCGTCCATCGCTGCCATGCCAAGTTACGAAGGACATGTTCTCAATGTACATTTTGAAAGCGATTACAACAATAATCACTATCTCACATGTGGTTAGGAAAGGCTCGTATGGTAAGGGTTTGTACTGTAAGCAACCTTGAATCGTACAGAGTTAACTTGGAGAGTGAGGTTTCAGGGATACATCGTGGTAACAAGAACTTTCCAGATGGGATGAAATTAAAAAAGCAGGACTGCATCTGCCGCAGACCTGCTCGATTTTACTTTTTAATGGAACGTGTCCAGAAGCCGCCATGGAACTGTTTGGGCTCCACAGTAATGACAAATGCTTTCGGGTCCAGACTGAGAATCGTCTGATAGAGCAGTTTCTGGTTTTTTCGTTTCGCCAGAATCTCCATCACAAGCCGATCCCCGTCACGTCCACTACCCACCCACGCAGTAACACCGTACCCTTTATCCCGCAGGGCATTCGCGACGCTTCCATCCAGCTGATTACAGATTACTTTAACGGTGATATAACCGAGCGCAATCTTTTCTTCAATCCACGCTCCGAGCAGCACACCCAATCCGTAACCTACCGCATATACAATCAGGGCCTCCGGTTGTTTAAGATAGTTTAACACCAGATTCAGACCGAGCACATAGATCACAATCTCACCCATGCTGATCAGTGCAGCGATGTATTTCTGTCCTTTGAGTGTCAGAATCATCCGGAGTGTATAAGCGGATACGTAGACAATCTGGATCAAAAAGATAAATACCAATATTTTAAACAATCACAATCCCTCTTTCCTGGCCTTCACAACGGAATTGGCCCTTTGCTGCATATACTCGACGATTTCGTTTCATCTATGCTTCCTGTATGTTTGCTCTATCTCCATCATTGGACGTTATACCCTCATTCTAAACGGTTGGATGTAAATCCGTAGGCATTTTCTGCTCTCTGGCATGCCGGAACTGCAATTATAGAACCGTTTGTACCGATTATCAACCCGGCGGAGGTCCCAGGGGCGAAAATGGGAGTCTTTGAATATGCTGTATCATCATAAAGCCAAGCACGCTGACACAGGATATCAGGTCAAAACCAGGATGGATGGGTCAAAACAAAAAGGGGGTACCGTCATGCAGCTATGGCAGGAGATGGAGCGGGAAGGCATGGAGGAACTCATTTTTTGCCATGATGCAGATAGTGGATTGAGGGCGGTCATTGCCATTCATAACACGGTCCTTGGACCTGCGCTCGGCGGATGCCGCTACTGGACTTATGCATCCGAGGAAGAAGCTGTTCGGGATGCTGTGAAGCTTGCCAAAGGCATGACGTACAAAAATGCAATCTCTGGACTACCGTATGGTGGCGGGAAAGTGGTCATATGGGATGTACCTTTTGCCAAGAATACAAAACCGGATGAGGATGGTTGCGGATCTCAAAGTGTTGAGCAGGTCGCTGGAGATCTAGGGGTAGAGCAGCAAAAGGGCGCTGCCGCTGAACGGAAAGTCGTCGCCGATGAGGGTGCTGATCGTATAGATAAGAGCCTGGATACGGACGTATCCAAGCGGGCGCAGCGCTTTCGTGCACTGGGTCGTTGTCTGGAGCGGCTGAACGGGCGATACGTGACCGGTCTTGATCTGGGTACCACGGCGACAGACATGGACCAGATCCGACTGGAGACCGCACATGTGACGGACACCACGGGTTCGCTTGGGGCGCAGGATGACTTCACTGCCGAGATGACCGCCTACGGCGTACACATCGGCATTGTGACCTCGCTGCGCCAGCAAGGCATTGAATCTTTGCAGGGTATTCCCGTTGCCGTCCAGGGACTGGGCAAGGTCGGGTATGCCCTGTGCCGTTACCTGTATGCAGCCGGGGCACGGCTCATTGTGGCAGACGTTGTACCGGAGCGTGTACAACGTGCCCTTGTGCAGTTCAGCGGCGCCATCTCGGCCGATCCGGCCCATATTCACGCCGCTGACTGCAAGGTCTTCGCCCCCTGTGCCCTAGGGGGCGTACTGACCCCGGCAACGGTGGAGGAGCTGCGCTGCTCCATCGTTGCCGGGGCGGCCAACAACCAGCTGAGTGAACGACAGCTGGTTGCAGGCCGCATGCAGGCGCGCGGCATCCTGTACGCGCCTGATTATGTGCTCAACGCAGGCGGAATCATCTCCACCGCCTACGAGCTGGAAGGCGCCGGGCCTGACCTGATCCGCCAAAAAGTGGCGGGGATTGCAGGCACGCTGAGCAAGGTATACGCAGAGGCTACGCAATCTGCGATCTCCACAGCCGATGCAGCCGATCGGCTAGCCGAATCCTTCCTCCAATCAGGCCATAAAAAATAAGGTGTCCCACCCTGCATCTAAGTATAATCATACAACCAACACATTCTCCGCCACTCTATAGGTTCTAAGTTTGAATGTACCAGGAACTCATTATGGGCTTCATTGGATTCCGACTTACCTCTGCAAGAGAGCCTCCACTGCTTTACCTCATTCTAACGAACCTGATACACGTTATTAGCCCCTTTTAGCATGAATCTAATATCTAACGAATCTTAGGCACGTTATTGTGCCTAGTTTGGTTCTTTTTCAAGCTAAATAGCTACTTTTCCGAAGGATAGCGTTCCTGAGGTTCGTTAGAATTTATATTTCAGATTTTCACCCTGAATAGGTTGTCTCAGGTTCGTTAGCGCTGCGGCGAAGGTTTCCTTGGGGTAGTATCACCTATCAAAAAGAGCTAACCTAGACGTAAGTGTCCCGGTTAGCTCTTTTTAGCTCTTTTTAGCTCTTTTTAGCCCTTCTTAGTTCTTCTTAGCACTCTTAATTCTTCTAGGCTCTTATCACTTCGTCCTTCTACTTTCTAATCCCTTATCGCTTTTGCTCTTGCTCTTGATTCCTTGATTCCTTGATTCCTTGATTCCTTGATTCTTTGGCTCATTTTTTTCCAATCGCTCTCTGTACGGATTACATTAAGTTTTCTTGTAAACCGTCCCTCTCAACGTAATCCACCCTCTTTTCTTTCCTTCTTTTACTCTTTTATTCTTCAGTTCTACTACTCTATTCTCAAACGGCAACCGACCTCTTCTTCGCTGTCTTCTTCTCTCGAAACAGTAGCGTCCACAGCAACACATTCGCTACGATCAGTAGCGCACCATAGATCCACACGCCCCCCGACACTGATCGGAAAAAGACATGGACTCCCCATAACATAGCAAGCACAGGAAGGGCGGCGAATACATACCAGCCATCACTTTGCTGTGCCATACTGAAGGATTGGGAGAACGGCGGCTTACGCAACAACAATTTGCCTGCCAGTGGGACAAGCGCCGTAGCTGTCAGCATAATAATTGCAATATCCGGCAGTATCCGTGATCCAAATGTCCAGGTAAACAAAATGGCATTTGCCAGAAATATAGGCAGGAACATGTTGCATAAGAATGCCTTTAGAGCGCCTTTATACAACGCGCTATCATTCGCCATCGGTGCAGCGCGAAAAGTCCAGAATGCCTTATATTGTCCTGAAAATTTCAGCATGACCACAACCGTTACAACCAGCATTAGTACGATATAAAAAGTGTATACAAACGAACTTTGCCTAAACTCCGCCCAGGTAGAAGACTGCAATTCGGTAAACCAAAATACATAAGGTAAAACAAATGATAAACCAAGCGATGGATACACCTTCAGCTTGAATTCCCGTTCATTACGCATCATGCTGGCTGACAGACGGAAGCAAGCCTGTTCCTCTCTGGAACGACTGACCACCTTGGAGATCAACCGATCCCATCTTCCACGTCTGCGTCCGGAGGACTGGCCCGAATGTGCCATTTTCTCCAAATACAATTCAAAGGAAGGCATAAGCTTCACATATACGATCATACTCACCACAGGAACCAAGACTGCCAGTGCTGTGAACGTATAGATCCACACATTCCCGCCCCCTGCAAATAACCATTCATATGCAGCCGCATACCATAATGGAGGTAACAGCAACTGCCACCAAGCCGGGGTAAATACCATACCAAAGTCAATAATACTGAACGAACGAATGACCAGCTGATAACCGATCGCAATCCCCACGGAAAGCAGAATCTGCACCATATTGATCATATCCTTCAGCTTCTCACCATCCAGAAACTTCATCATGAACAGATAGATCAGAGACGTTGTCACCAGAATCAGCATATTGATCAGAATCAGTTCCACAAGGAAGATCAGAAAGAATCCGATTCCATGCGTTACTAACGCGGCAATTAGCGGTATACCGGTTAATGAACCTGTCAGTAATAGCAGGTATACGCCCGCATGGATGGCTCGGGCCATCCCCACCGTTCTTCCATTAACGGGCTTGGTCATAATAATATTACGATCCCGGATGTCCAGCAGCACAGAGGAAAAATCCGAGATCATGGACGTCATGATCATAAACATTAAGATGCCAAACACAAGTCCCATCTGAAGCATGAAATGCCCCGTATCCCAGACGATGAAGGGAACCATCATCAGTCCCATTAATCCATATAACCACAGGGATCGAAGAAACTGATTACCTTCCTTGCGCTCCTTTTTCCCTGAATTGTTGGATAAAATAGTAGGTACTCTGCGTTGATCCATCTGGAACTTCACTCGCAAGATCAGGCGCAGCACATCATAATCCGCCCCTGTTCTGGCGATGAGCGGACGAAAGCGATCCAGAATCTTGAGTGTGCGGAAGTCGGAGGATTCCTCCATATCAGTACACCTCCTGCACAATGGATACAAAACGCTCCGCAATGGCTTTATGTTCATTAAAGCCCGTCAATTGATTGAACACTTCTTCCAGCGTGCCTTCCATGGATTGCTGTTGGAGCTGCTTGAATGTACCGTCTGCCACTACGCGCCCTTCAGCAATCAGTACAATTCGACTGCTGATCTTCTCCACCACATCCATGATGTGTGACGAATAGAAGATGGTTGTGCCTTTGGCTGACAATTGTGACAAAATCTCTTTGACCACCATCACACTATTGGCATCCAATCCGCTGAGTGGTTCATCCAGGAACAACAGATCCGGGTCATGCAGCAGCGCAGAGATCAACAGCACTTTCTGACGCATACCTTTGGAAAAAGAGGCAATGCGGGAATGATATGATTTTTCCATTCCAAAACAATCCATCAATAGCTTGGCTTTGTAATCCGCATCCTCATAGGACATACCGTATAACTCTCCCGTAAAAGTCAGATACTCCGCAGGCGTTAATTGTTCGTACAATTCCGCCACCTCCGGAACATAGCCGATTCTGCGTTTATACTCTACATCGCCATCCGCAATATCTTTACCAAAGATTCGCACCGTGCCTACATATCCTTCAACCAGCCCGAGTAAAATCTTAACCGTCGTACTTTTGCCAGCCCCGTTTGGACCAATATATCCAATCATCTCACCGCGATTTACTTCCAGATCGATGCCGTTCAGCACATAACGTCCGTTGTATCTCATACGCAAGCTTTCAATGGATAGCACTTGTTGTTCACTCACTTCGTTATCCAGCTCCTGTCTCTATCTTTTTCTACAATTCTACTAGTTTACCACAGATTGGGATGGTAATGATCGGAAATAGGTCACGGTATGAGCCATCATCTGGATATCCCTTTCGAGTAAAAGCAACACGTAACATGCGTGAATACATCACAAAGCCCCTATCCCACCTTATGGTAAGAGACAAGGGCTTCCACTTTATGTTGAATCTTATTTTCTAATATCTAAAAGTCTTACTGCACCTTAACAATCTGAAAATGTTGATTCATGCCGCCATTATCCGTCCACTGGATGGCCGCAGCCCCATCTGCCAAGGATTGACTGGAGATGTCCAAGACCTTGCCTGTACTGCGGTTCTTCAGTTTATAATAACCACCACCTACATGGACAAGCTGCCACTGTTGGCTGGCCCAACCGCCATCATTCCACTGTTCAATGACAGCCCCATCGGTCGTGGCACCATTCTCCACACCAATTAGCTTGCCACTGGAACGGTTGATGATTTTGACATAACCGCCACCCGCATCGGTAATCTGCCACTGTTGACTTGTCATCCCCCCATCTGCTCGCTGCTCCAGATCAGCACCGTTGGCGGAAGAACCCCCAATGACATTTAGCAATTTGTTACTCTTACGGCTAATCAGCTGATATGAAACATTCGGGTCCCAGACATCCGGTGTACTCACTCCGGTCACAGTCCCTGTTGCTGTATCAATCGTAATACTGCTGGCCCAGTTCATCGCCAGACTAGTTGCGCTAGGGAACGATAGGGGCAGCCAAACATACTTGGAATCCTGCACCGGTCCGCTCCATGCACCAGCCCAGCGATCACCCATGTAGAGATAGGATGTGGTCTGTGAACCTTCTACTGGAACAACATAGGTGGATTGAGAACCATACGTTGTGCTGTCTCCAAAATTGCTTAGACCGCTCCATGTGCCTGTAATGCTGGAGGCTGTCGCATATTTGGCCTGATTTGGATTCCAGCCGGTCGCACCCGAGGTGATCAGGAAGTAGACGCCGTCTTTTTTGAATAGGGCTGGTGCTTCACGATATTGTCCAGGCCACAGCGTTGTGACTAGGGATTCCACACCCAGAAAATCCGGGGTCAGCTTATATATATTCAGATCAGCATTCACTCGGGTCGCAGAGATCAGATAAGCGGTTCCGTTATCGTTGTATACCGTCATGTCTCTGGAATCATACCCAAGTGGACGATAACTGCCCACATATGTGTAATTGCCATCCACCGTATTCGAAGTAGCTACCGCCACTCGGGCCTCGCCATAATCCAGACCATTCTCCTTGTGCATCCACAGCACATATTTGCCAGTAGCACTGTTGTAGATGACCTTTGGGCGTTCAATGTTAGAGATATTTAGCTCGGCTGCCGAGCTGCTGGTCAGCACATCATTGCGATACTCCCAGTTCTTCAGATCCGATGAACGATACACCGATACCGCCTTGAACGTTCCATTCGTATTACGATTCTCCCCAAACCAGTAATAATACCCATTTGCCTTGATCATCCCGCCCCCATGAGCATGAACGACATTGCCATTAGTATCCTTGAACTGTATCCCGTTCGTTAGACTGAGCGGAGCAGCTGAAGCATCCGGTCCGGGTGCAAGCAGCATACCTATGGATTGCAGCGCCAAAACCAAAGCAAGCAGATAACTTAAGCGGCGGGTAAAGCGACGTGATTGTGTATTCTTTTTCAACCATCCATCGTTCATAGCCATATCGTAATGCACCTCCATGTTTTTTGTGAAGCGCTTACATAAAAGAAAATCGATATGTCTCATCTGCCTCCGATCGATGATGCATTTCAGCATTAGAATTCCTGGCAATACTGGCTGGGCGTTCACCTCCCTGATTCCGATTGTATCCGCCACGTTCCTGCTCGAATAGTGAACAATCCGGCGGAAGATGTACAATTTTATACTCCGCTCTCTCGATCAACAACAAAAAGACGCTTCCCCCGAAGCGTCCTCTGCTATACCTGCCCTGCCCCTCCATGATGTAACGATCTCTAGGTGTGTGCGGCTGTTCATAGGCAGGTTTTTATATGATGTTTTATCGGCGTATACTCGCCCTTATTGCTTAATCTTGGTCGTCAAAATCCTGGTCAAACGATAACACTTTACCTGTGTTGGCATCGATATCTACATCTGCTTCACCTTGAGCAGTTCTCAGTTCGATCTCATACACATAGCGACCATCATCATGATCCAGCTCGACTTTGGTTACTTTACCACCCGTAACTTGTTTCAACGCAATGTTTGAAGCCTGGGATGCCGTCAATTTGACCTGCTTGGAAGTAGAGTTATTAGATGTGTTGCCTGATACAGTACCTTTATAATCGTCGTCATCATCGTAGTCTTCATCATTCACGACCGCAAGGATTTTGCCTGTATAAGCATCCAGACGAACGACAACATCATTGGTTCCTTTTCTGTCGATCTCAACTTCATAGAACGTTTGGCCGTTTCTACGCTCCAGATCCACGTCATCCACTTTACCATCGGCTGCTTTTAACGCCAACGCTTTCGCTTGGGATGCATTCAGCATTTTACCTGTGCTGTTCTGATTCTGTGTTGCAGATTGTGTTGTTGACGTTGGTGTAGTTTGCACCGATTGTCCGTTCACATTCCCGCTAGCCGCTACGGCCGATCCACCAAGTAATACTGCTGCTGACAAGCTACCAATCCAAAGTTTATGTTTGTTCATCATCATCATTCATCTCCTCGTTGTTGTTGTTTCGTTCTCGTCTACATTTATAGAATAACCTGCAGGAATGAGAGATCAGCGAGAGTTAGATTAGAATTTGATGAGAAAATGAAGAGAATGCTCATTTAATGAGTGTTCATTATGTATGTAATCTAAAAGAAATGAAAAAGATGACCCCTACATTAGGAATCATCTATCCAACAAGGTGTAACTCTATATTCAATGGATTCCTGTACAAATGTTAATCATCGTCCTCATCCCAAGTCACCGAACGAATTGCTCCTGAGATGGCATTCACTTGCACAATAGCCTCCCGGCCATCCTCCAAATCAATTTCAACCAGATAATATGGATTCCCGCTGTTGGTTCCACGCAGTTCGATGTCGTCCACTTCCCCCGGAACCTCCGCAAGTGCCTTCTGTTTGGCTTGTTTCTCGCTCAGAAACTGAGGTTTGGGATCATCCTTGGTTGGTTCAGTTGTCGGGGCTGCTATTGTTTTGGAAGCTATCGTCTCTCCCGTGTATGGATCAATCGTGAGTTCTTCACGACTGTTATCCTTTGCCTTCACTACCGCGGTGTATACCGGACTGCCTTGCTGCTCCACAAGTTCAAGCGAGACCAATTGGTTATCTGTTTGTTGTTTTAACAACGCCGTTTTGATCTGCTCGCGGCTCCATAACGTCTTCTCTTCCGCTTGCGGGTTCGACTCCAGCCGTTTAATGGAATTCACAGCAGCTGTAACGGCATCCACTTGCACATCATATAGGCCGGTCTCCGAACGGAGCTGCATGATATACGTCCCGTCCTTCAACGTCGAATTTACAATCTCTCCTGGATATTGATCAAGCACCGATTGTGCTGCCGCATCTGCCGTAAGTACCGCACCAGTCGATTGCCAAGGCTTCCACCACACCACAACTGCCACAATCAGCACAACGAGAAGCCCTGCACCCCACCAGAGTGACCTTCGCGATTTTGCCCATCCGCTGTTCCCCTGTTCATGCCGTTTCATCTCCGGTGGTCGCTGCTCATGTTCTGTCATCACGTTTCCCCCTATGCACTCTCTTATCATCCCCAGTTGATCTGATGCTTATCAGTATATAAGAGAAGAATGAGAATTTCATGAGAGAGGCCTGTTCTGAACCGATAAAGGCAAAATAATTGAAGCCTCGGTGCCTTCACCCTCGGTGCTGGTCAGTTCGATCCGTGCTCCAACTGCTCCTGCAAGCTCTTTGGCGAGTGACAATCCCAGACCTGAACCACTTGCCCCTAAGCTGCGTGTTCTGGCCGGATCAACCCGGTAGAATCGGTCAAATACCTTCTCCAGCTCGTCCTCCCGCATACCAATCCCGGTATCCACGATCCGAATACGGCACTCTTGCCCCTTGGCTTCCAGCCTGACTTCAATTGCATCCTCACTATACTTCCGGGCATTATCCAGCAAAATAAACAAAAGCTGCTTCAGCTTACTCTCATCGCTGATCGCCCAGATTGGACCTGGATCTTCACACCGAACTTCACGGTGATAGGCTTCGCGAAACGCACGTGTGGAGTCTGTAGCCAGTCTCGTGATATCCACACGCGCCAACTGTACATTCCACTGCTCTGGCTGCTTCGCGAGCAGTAACAGTTGCTCGGTCATCTCTCGCATGCGAACCGATTCGGACAGAATCGCTTCCACCGCTTCATCAAATACCTCGGGCCGCTCTTTTCCTCGCCGCTGTAGCAGACTGGCGTAGCTCTCAATAATGGTTAGCGGTGTTTTGAGCTCATGAGATGCATCGGATACAAATCGCTCCTGTCGCTCAAAGTTGGATTCGAGCAGATCCATCATCCGGTTGAACGTCTGTCCCATCGTTTTCAGTTCATCCTTAGACCCTTCCTCCAGTGGAAGACGCTTGAATTGGCCGCTGGACTGGATATCAGTCATCGTGCGTGTCATCTGCTGAATCGGTCTGGTCATTCGATTCGCCAGAATCCGGCTGGAGATAATGGCTGGAATGAGAGCAATAATCGTGACCGCCACAAGCACAGTTCGCAGTACAGACAGACGATTCTCCGTCTCTGCAATGCTCTCGGTGACTTGTACATTCACCACCTCGCCATCAGGCCAGATGACCGGGACTGATACCCACACATAACCAATCTGTTCAACTTGGGTATACTCCGATTTCTTCTCACTTTCGTACTTATAAGGCAGCTTGCTCAGCTGCTCGGAAGCTGCTGTTGTTGTCACCGGGGAACTGGTGCCGTCTTCATTAACAATCCGGAGCATGCCGTTCACAGGCGCGTAGGCCCGTAACAAGTCATCCGGCGGAATGGAGCCGGCAGACTGACGTACTCCTTTGACAATAGACTCCGCTTCCGCTTCCACCCGATTAACCTCGTTATCAATCGACATTCGTTCAAACACGATGTAGACCGACAGGTTCACCGCGATTAACAGCACAGCAAATAATACAGACGAATACCCGTAGATTTTACTGCGCAGGCTCATAACTGTTCCTTCAGGACGTATCCTACGCCCCGTACGGTATGTATTAAGGGCGGTGTGAATCCGTTATCCACCTTTTTGCGCACATAACGGATGTACACATCCACCACATTGGTATCTCCATAATAATCGTATCCCCACACGGCCTGCACAATCTGGTCACGACTGAGCACCTGACGTTGATTCTGAAGCAGATACACGAGCAGGTCGAACTCACGTGGAGTAAGCTCAATGGCCACACCATCTCGGGATACCTCTCGCGTTCCTTCATTTAGTTTCAACCCGGCAGCCGTCAACCAGCCCGCCTCAGCTTCATCCTGATGCCCAGAAGAGTCATTCCCCATATCAGCAGGTGTAGAAGAAGAAGCGGAAGAAACAACAGACGCCACTGCACTAAGCCGCAATGCAGCCCGAACTCGGGCAAGCAGCTCTTCAATCTGGAAGGGCTTGGTGATGTAGTCATTGGCTCCTAGATCCAGGCCGGATACTTTGTCTTCTACAGAATCTTTGGCAGTGAGCATAATGATCGGAACCGTAGCATCTTTGGCCCGAACTCGCCGCAACACTTCAATTCCACTCAGACCAGGCAACATCACATCCAGCAGAATCAGATCCCACTGTCCTTCAGCATACTTCTCCAGTCCTTCTGTTCCACTACCAGCCTTGCCCACCTGATATCCCTCATACTGTAGTTCCAGTTCCAGCAGACGTGCTATTTTGGGCTCATCCTCTATGACCAGCACGGCTTCGTTCATGCAGCGCTCCCCCTCATCCCCATCATTTCATTCTCCCGTTATCTTACAATAACATCTACAATTTGCCCAAGGCATCTTCAACCGGATGCTCCCCGGCAATCAGATCAAAGGCCATTCGGTACGTCTTCTCTTCCTGCAAAGAAGCCACGATTACGCGAGCTACATCTTCACGCGGGATGCTTCCTGGCTCCAGATCGGTTCCAACTGCGATCTTACCTGTGCCCGGTTCATTCTTCAGACCACCTGGACGTATAATCGTGTAATTGAGATCACTTGCAAACAACACACGATCCGCATAATGTTTCGCCACGTAATAAGGCTTAATGGACTCTGACCATTTCTCCCGTTGATCTGCGCCATACGCACTGACCAGAATATATCTGGAGATTCCTTGCTGCTCTGCGGCTTCCATCGTTTTCACCGCACCGTCGAGATCAATAAGCAGTGTTTTGTCCTGACCGGTAGATCCGCCAGAACCCGCCGTAAACACAATGGCATTATGATCCTTCATTGCCTCAGCCAAATCCTCTACACTACCCTCCAGGTCACCAATCACCACATCTGCACCGAGTTCCTTCAGTGCATCCGCCTGCTCCGGTTTGCGGATCATAGCCGTTACTTTATGTTTGCCTTCCTGTGCCAGCTGCTCCACCACAAACTTACCGATTTGTCCATTTGCTCCTATAACTAAAACGTTCATACGTCATTCTCCTCTCAGTTGAACGGATGGCTTGTTGTTGCTCCCCGTTCCTTTTATTTAAAGATACTCATCCTATAATTTAAACGAAAGCCGGCGCTTCTAAGCGCCGGCTTCATGTCCATGCCCGTTCAGTACCTCTATGAAATGTGAAGGATTCCATCGTTCCATTAATATGCCATATCCCCTAGGTACTTTATACGCGACCTCACATCGACCACTTCTGCCGCACCTTTTTTCATCTGAATATCTGTTATTCTTTGTAATGGTGACAACCAAAAAGGACGCCCAAAAGGGCGCCCTTGAATGGCATTAAGATTAGTAAGCCAGTGCGAACAAACCGTGAATGTGAGCCAAGTAACGGATGTTACTTGCTTCTTTCATCATGGTTGCAGGCAGACCTTTCAGACGAGTCTGGTTGCCACCGATCATGCCGACAGCATCTTTACGACCCAGACTTCCCAGCGTACCGGAGAATACTGGTGTGAAGGATTCCATTGCGCCACCTTTGAACATAACGCCCAAGTTGTGACCAATAGTCTCACCCATTTGCCAAGCCAATTGTGCTGTTGGAGGGTAAGGGCGAGCGCCTTCGCTAGGGAAGACCACTGCGCTGTCACCAGCAACAAACACGTCTTTGTGAGAAGTAGATTGCAGAACTTCCGTAACTTTCGCACGGCCACGATCCACTTCAATTCCGCTGTTAGCAACAACAGCGTTGCCTTGTACGCCACCTGTCCATACGAGTGTGTTCGTAGGGATGGAGCTGCCGTCTTTCAGCAGAACTTCGTTTTCTTTCATCTCGGTAATCGCTACGCCAACGATGAAGTTAACGCCACGTTTCTCAAGACTTGATTTAGCACGTTCAACCAGCTCTGGCGGGAATCCTGCCAGGATGGAAGGACCTGCTTCAACTGTGTACAGGGATACTTCTTTGAAGTCTATGCCTTTTTCTTGACATACAGCAGGAAGCAGGTCAGCGAATTCGCCAACAAGCTCAATACCTGTCAAGCCGCCGCCACCAATAACAAACGTAGCGTCTGCTTTGTTGCCGGACTGTTTGTAAGCATCAAGACGTGCTTCAACGTGTGCACGAATACGGTTTGCATCGCTAACCGATTTGAGCGTGAAGCTGTACTCTTGCAATCCCGGAATTCCGAAGAATGCCGTTTCGCTGCCCAAGGCAACGACAAGTGCATCGTAAGAGTATGTGGAGCCGCTGGTCATCAGAACTTTTTTCTCATCCGGCTTGATTGTATCCACCGTATCGATTTTCAAGTTCACGTTTTTGCCACGCAGCAATTTTTCAAGTGGAAGAGCAACTGCTTGTTCAGCAATGCTTCCCGCTGCAAGACGGTGCAGTTCCGTGATAATTTGGTGTGTAGGGTAACGGTTCACGACAGTAATTGTCGCTTCTTCCGGAGACAAGTATTGACGCGCAGTCAATGCAGTCAACAGACCGCCGTATCCTCCACCCAAGATCAAAATTTGCTTCGACATATCCATCCTCCGTTCTTCTAAGTCTTAACGTTTCGGTTGTTGACGCTCGTTCAAGATGCTCAAGAAAGATTGAGCAAAACGAAGCGATTGTTGTACGTTTGGATCTTTAAGCATTTTCAGCATAGCGAACAAGCCAACTGAAGTTTGCTCTGTTTGCGCACGGTCATTGGCTTCGATGGCAGCAGAAGCTACACCTTTAGCTTTGTCTACAACAGGCTTAGCGAACTCGCCCATTGCGCTCATTGTGTCGCTGATCAGAACTTTGTCTGTTGCTACACTTTGTGCAAAGTCATAAGCTTTTGTCATAGCAGTAACCATTTCAGCCAATTTAGGCAGGTTCTCCACCAGAACGGTTAAAGACTCCTGTACCTCAGGCTTCATCAGTTGATCCAGAACGTCCAAGGACTGGCGCTCGGAAACGTTGGCACCTTCTGTAACTGGCACCTCTTGTTGAGTAGGCGATTGTGACATAAGAGAAAGTCCTCCTTTACTTTGGGATAGAAGTCCGCGACTTTCATGATGCCTGTCAAGCAGAGCCGAACCACAAAATACATCGAATACATTTAAATGTACCAAATTTCACACAATAGGATGAGCGTAGCTCATGGCCACTCCCATATCATGCATTGTATCTTGGATCTATTGCGGACAACATGTGTTGACGCACAAAACGACAAGCAGGCCGAAACCGAACTCTATACCCTTATATTACACCTCTTACACATGAACATGAAAAAGAAATTTTTTACACTTGTGAAGATATTGTGAACATTGTAACAAAATCGATTTTTTTGTCAACCCATGAAGGCAAGCTAACGCCGCCGATCCTCCTGTCCAAGATCCGTATTCCTACCACATGTGGTATTAAGACAAGATCACATATGACCAGATGTGCGATATGTACACAAGGAAGGATTCGTTTATCCAAATGTTCAGGAATTGTTTTCCAATATCACGATAATCATGCAACGAAATTGGTCACTGTCGTTATTATGCAGCGTTGGGCTAAGCCTTATTCCATCATTGGGACATCTTTTCTATTTCAAGTATGAACCTCTTGCGTCACGAATGCAAAACTTGGAACAAAGCCATTGCGTTTAGAATGCGGACATCCCGGTTAATAAGGACTACACCAGAAACGAAGGAGATGTTCGATATGAGTAATTCAACTGGCGACAAAATCAAAGCAGGCGTAAACAAGGCCAAAGGCGAAGTGAAGGATCAGATCGGTAATGCAACAAACAACAGATCCCTTCAGGCTGAGGGTAAAAAAGACAAAGCCAAAGGTGCTGTACAGGATAAAATTGCCGACATTAAAAAAGATCATCACTAGATCCATTTAATGTGAGGTCCAACAGCACGAAAATTTCGTGCAATAGATCGTTTTAAAACAGCCAGACCGTCCGTGTTCGGAAGCTATCCGAAAATGAGACGGTGGCGCAAAAAAGCCAAGGAAGGTGTTACTCAATACACCCTTCCCTGGCTTTTTTTGTGCATTTTATACTGCTGGAACTGCGTATCTTGCCATATCGATAATGAAACTGCGCGTTTCCCTTGTTGTATGGTATTCACGGCTAAACTGTCTGACCCATTCGGGATGTTCCTGATACCAACGGAAAGTTTTTTCCAATCCCTTTTCCAACGTGGTTTGCGGTAACCAACCCAATTCCGCTCGCAATCTGCCTGAATGTACGACCAGACTCGACCCTCTGGACTGGGTTGGTTCTTGCTCCCGGATCTCTACAGCAGCTACGGATCGATCCATTGGTTTCAATATCTCCCCTATTTCCTGCATGGTTGTTCCAAGCCCTGTCGATATGTTGTAGACCTGTCCGTCTTTGCCTTTCAGCATGATCTGTTCAATGGCCCGGAGGGCATCATCTACATACAAGAAATCACGCACTGCCGATCCCTGAATATCCAGAGGCAGTCCGTCCAACATCCGACCAAAATTTCGGGGAATAATACGGTCTGGCAACTGCCATGGACCATAGAGGTTGGTCAAACGAAAGAGTTTGACTGGAAGCTGGTAACATTGAGCATAGGAGTGAGCCAGCATTTCACACGCGACTTTGGACGCGGAATAAGGAGAGACGGGTGCATACGGATCTGATTCGTGATAGACTCTGCCCCAATCGCCGCCATACACTTCAACGGATGAAGCCAGCAAGACTGGAATGTGATGTTCTGTAGCATATTGCAGGATAGACTGTGTGCTGAGTGTATTATTGCGGAAAACTTCCCCTGGCTGATGATACGAATAATCCACGTGTGGCATGGCCGCCAGATGGATTATGTAATCTGTTCCTGGAGGTAGATGAATCCGGTCCGATGCAAGGTCACAACAGATGAACGGCATCTCGTGCAGAGGAGAGATATGAACCAGCCTCTGACAATAATCATCCCGATCCAGAAGGGTAATTCGATGCCCCTTTTGCGCCAAATACTGTGAAAGATTAAATCCCACAAATCCAGAAGCCCCTGTAATCACAATGTTCACACACGATTCCCCCTTGCGATTTATACAACGAGTGCAATGAAGAGAGTATATGTACTGAGTATAACCTTAAAATGATACATTTTGTATCATTTTACAATTGTTTTTTGTTCGTCCTTGAGGTTATCGGGTAATTTATAGTGAGGTGATGTGAGATGAATGAACGGAAAAAGGACATAGAGACGTTATTCCTTCAGGATGATGGTGTAATTCCCAATCATCCGACCCTGCCTGTGCTTTTGTATAAGAACGTATGGGCTGAAGAGGCCCTTCACGCAGAATCGTTGCTGAACCGTAACGGATGGGGAAATAGCTGGTTGAATGGTGTGTTCAACTATCATCATTATCATAGTAATGCTCATGAGGCTCTTGCTGTGGTGAGTGGATTCGTGAAACTGATTTTAGGCGGAGAAAATGGTCAGAAAGTTTACCTTCAAACAGGCGACGTTGTCGTGCTTCCCGCTGGAACAGGGCATAAACGTCTGGAGTCCAGCACTGATTTTCGTATTGCCGGTGCTTATCCGGGCGGCATGAGTTACAACACACGCACAGGTGAGGAAGACGATCGTGCCAAGGCTCTTCAGGAAATTCGAAAGGTTCCGATCCCGGTTACCGATCCGGTCTATGGACAGCACGGACCGCTACTAGAAATCTGGAATGGGAAGAAATTATAACAGATATGGAGATAATCAAGAAGCATCTTATTGGACAATGCACAGGAGAAGCTGGTTCGGTACTTAACGAGAAAAAATAGACTGTTCCCCGGAAAAGTAGGAGTTACTCACCGATGGAACAGTCTATTTAAGTGTTAAGTCTGAACAGCTGGTATCGGGAACTCTTCGTGATCATCTTACTATATGGGCAAGGAACTGCTCAAATCTTCCGTCTTATTTCAAACTTCGCGATCTCGTCGCTTGTTTTTCTATCCGTGCGTTTCAGCCTTAGTCCCTTTCAGCGCTCGGCAAGCCGAATACTGTAATACCTCATTGCAAGTGGCTTTCCATCCATTTCAAGTTGGCCTTGCAGCACCAGTTGTCGTAGACGGTACTCCACGAACGCATCACTTATATGCTGGCTACTTGTACCAATCACTTCACCCACAATACGAGCTGCTCGGATATACTTGCCTGGCTCCCAGTTCGGTGTCAGTTCCCTCACCTTCTGCATAATGTACTCGTCCAACGCATCTTCAGTTAAGCTCCGAATCACGCCATTCTCCATCATACGTAATAGCCCAGGCTGTACCGAAAGTTCCAGCCAATCCTGTTCCAGTTGGCGGCGTTCTCCCTTGGACAGCGGCTCTTGCTCAGAGCAGACGTGCCACATCGCCAGAAGCTTTTCCGGAAGAATCTCGCCTGTGTGGAGCACATCGTATTGAACGTCAGGTCTATCAAATAATTGCTTATATAAGCCACTCGTTTCGATAAGATATATGGGACTCTCGGTGTTCCGCAATAGATACATGGCATAGAGTAGTCCCGTCTTCTCCCGTGCATTATTCGCATACCAGATAATGATCGACGTCTTGGAATCAAAGGACTGTATTGTGGCGTTGAGCTCAAATAATGATTCCAGTTCATGCATGCCATATGCCTCACGGTCATTGAGACACATTCGTTCGGTCAGCCAGAGATGCCTGCGTTGCAAGTCTGCACGCCGGGTCAGATCACCTAACGGCCCTACCGCATAATTATCATCTATAGAAAAAAAACTCCGTTTTTCCTGATCAGGTAATGTACTCATTCCCATTTTCAGACTACTCAGAGGTGATTCTCCAAACGTAATATGAATTTCATTTGGCTTGTCGACCTCGGAGAGAGCTTGTTGTTCCAGACGCCCCAGATCAAAAGGGATATCCATATTCCGAAACAGTGACTGTACCGCTTCCGCAAAATCCACCTTTTCGCCTTGCTCTTCCTGCCGCTTGACCACTTGTGCTGATTTCATATAGAGCACACGCAGTACTGAACGAAGTTCATCTTCACTCATACGATTTATTGTTCGGCTGAATGCATAGATATTATCATTCATGCTGGGTCCTCCTTCGAGCTAACGAGATTACTGAAATCCTATATCTTCGCACTGATCATTCTTTTATTCATGAGGAAATCGATTTTCCAGCGGGTTGATTCAGATCATGTAGATCTTCACCATCTGACGATGACCGGGTAAAGTGTCGCTCCAGTTTGCGGCTTGCCCACAGGGATACCGCAATAAACAGCAATACGCCTACCCAGCGTACGGGGTGCTCCAGAAACTGTTCCACATTGGAACCGATATACGTAACTGAGAAGATCATGATCGCTTTACCACAGCCCACCGCAAGCAGGAAAGATAATAATCGCATTCGCGCGATACCTGCCGCCACGTTAATAATGACAAACGGACCTACCGGGAAGATACTCAGCAGAAAAACATAACTGAATGCATTCCTTCGAATCCATACCATACTGCGTTGCACACGAGGTTTGCGTGCCCATCGCTCTACAAAAGCAGATTTCCCAATCTCCCGTACGATCAGGAACGTAACGGTACAACCGAGCACCATGCCGATCCATGAATATATAAATCCTGCCCACAGACCGTATACCGCACCGTTTACGCCCACAATCAACAGCGTTGGAAGCGGTGGTACAAATGATTTCATAAACGTAAGCAAAATTCCCGGTAACGGGCCCAGGGAGCGAAACTTCTCCAGCCAGAAACGAATATTTTCTTCCGTAATATATGACATAATGTCTAATGCTGCCGGGGTCATCTGCATCCATCCAATCTATACAGTCTAAGTTCTCAGGTTTGATGTTCACTATACATTTCATCATTCATATGGATGATGAAGCTTCTTTAGTAACTCCCTCCCAGTATAACGTACATCTTCGATGAACACCGTTGTCAATTTGAAGAAATTATTGCACAGCGAACTGACTTCCCACCCAAATCAGAATTAAATCAAAAAAGCACACCTCGACCTCTGTGGTCTTGGTGTGCTCTTTATATTAAAACCCCTATTCCATCTTCGGGGCATTTATCCTTCTTCCAGCTGCGCTTCCTGCATGGCCAGTTCAATCAATTCTGCCTGATGGGCAGCATTCCATTCGGGAATACCGGAACGCATGAACTCTTCGGCATCCATCGCTGCTTTGGACTGGTTGCACAGATTACAGGCGCAGACACAGTTGAGCGGAGTGGTATGTCCACCTTTGGCACGCGGCAGCAGATGGTCAATCGTATCTCCATACGATCCACAGAAGTAACAGGTGTAGTGATCCCGAGTCAGTATATACCGCTTGAAATCCTTGTTGCTGAACAATCGGCGAATCGTGTACCGATTCACCACCACAGCGGCTTTTTCCTTGACCAGCGTGACCGCAAGCTCCATGTCCACTTCTTGATGCCAACGTCTGCCCTTGTCCGTCTTCCCCCTCATCCGTACCATGCCTTGCCGGTTGGTCCGGAGCGAAGCCGGATCTTCCGGGTCGATGGCTACCGGGGCCGACGGCGTCTGACGGCGGGGACGGCCATCCGTGCCAGCCCCGTGACTACGGCTGGCGTGCGCGGGTCGCTGCCCGGATGCAACGCGGGCAGCGTCTTCGCCGCTCGCCTTGGGCGCACGCTCCTTGCGCGTCTGGCGCGGCTTGGACCCTGGCGAGCCAGGCTGGCGCACGGGCGCAGGAGGCCCTGCCTCCGCAGCGGCCCCCGGCGCTTGCCCGGGCTCGCGCCCGGTGGCGGCAGGCTGTGCCTCCGCCGCCGAAGGTACAGCGACCGTGGTGGCATCGCCACGGTCGCTCAGTGCCGGCGCATGGGCCTCAGCAGCTACGCTGCGGGCCTGCCCTGCGCCGGGCGCGAGCGCGCCAGCACGTTTGCGGCGCCGCTTGCGCTTGCGTTTGGCTGCGGTCGGTTGATCCGCAGCCATGGGCTCTGCTGCCGGGCCTTGCGGCTCAGCCTGCAGCAGAGCCTGTTGGGCCGCCGCAGTCTGCTCGGCGGCCTGCACTGCAGCGGCTGCTTGCGCGCCAGCCCGCTGTGCACTGCCCTTTTCATTCGCAGCAGCATGCCCGTGCGAATGCCCTTCTTCCCCACGCCAATGCTCACCTGGCTGTGGCTCATCTCCTACTTCACCTGCCAAACCATCATGCTCCAGACTCATCTCTCTCAGCTCATTGCCCGTTATGCTCTCTGATCGCTTGCTCTTCCTCCGTCTTCTCCTCTTCTTCCGAATACCCGAAGAAGAGGGGGAGGAAGTCACCAAGTCAGCATGTTCATCGTCATTCGAAGATGACGAGTCTACTGACGGTTGAGACAACAGACTTCTGTCAGACTCAGACGCCGTAGCAGATCCCTGCTCCATACCATGGGAGGTAAGACCTGCCTCATTTCTCGCAGATGCAGAGGGTCTGGCAGTAACAGCACGTGTCTCCAAGCCATCCCGTTGATGCTCGATCCGTTCATTCGTTCGTCCGCTCACGCTTGAACCTGACTCGTGGTCAGCCTGTCCACCAAGCTGGCGACAGCTGTGGCAGGCTCCACGCCTGGCTCCGGGACCTGCCCGCTTTCCGGTTCTGCGCCGGAATTCGGACATCGGCCGCTGTTGTCCGCAATACATACACGTTTTGCTCAGTCGCGCTTCTTGTTCCGTCTTTCCTTGCCGGAAAGGGGCTGGACCCGTCTCCATGTTGTCACCTCGGTTCCGTATGAATCCGGTTTCTTTCTATTGTATCACATCTGCTCGTGAACACCCTCATGGCCATAGGCCTGATAATCTTTTGAGTTGTACTCCTGTGTCTGTTCACTGCATTCGTGAAGAATGTGTTCCACATATTCCAATATATCCTGCATCGGTCTCCCGCATTTTTCGCATGTTGTCATTATATTCACCTTAATCCTGTTATCCATAATGTATTATCGTTCCGCCTTATGATTACCCCTCTTACATGAAAAAGAAACACTCGTTCCCCATATTACACATATCTGCATACATCAAAAAAACCGCTTCCTGCTCTCCCCTAAGGTCGACCAAGAAACGGTTTATTATTCCTGTGTTGGAAATACATCTTATCAAACGTCCAATTGCCCCGAGTTCTGTTGTGGGACGAGACGTGGTTTGGGTTTTGGCAGATTGCCAAAGATGACCCATGCATATGGAACAAACCTTGCCGTCAATCCAACGACGATCCACGAAGCCATCAGAGCTACACCGAATCCTCCGGCATACCACAGATGCACTAACCAAGAAACACCTGTTTGCGGTGGAAATTCACGATACACCAGCAGGAAGAAGGGATGGATCAGATAGATGCCAAAGGACAATGCCCCAAGCCGATTCAGCGGCTTGACGATGAGTGAAGGCCCTTTGCGATAGAGCAGATAGGCAATCTGGATAAGCACCAGTGCACAAGCAAAGGTATGCACATTCCAGAAGAATTCATACCACAGTGTGTTATACGTTGCGATCTTCAGACGCAGCAGGTAATAGATATACACATGGCCAAGCCCAGCAATGATCCATACCGCCCAGAGCAGAATCCATGAAGCTACGCGTCCTTTGGTTGCATTGGCTCGACTGATAACAAACCATTGCTTGATTTTAGGGAAATATACCCCGATAAAAGCACCAAGCATGAAATAGGAGAAGTACGAAAACGCCCAGCTTCCCTTGTTGGGCACCTGGAATCCATATTTATTACTTACGATGAATGCCCATTGAATCAATAGTCCAATCGGAACAGACCATTTCACCACAGAAGGATATTTCTTAAGCAACCATAACACCAATGGGAATAACAGATAAAATTGCATGTTAATAAACACAAAGTACAGATGTGTATAGGCCTTACCTGTAAACAATTTCGTGATAAAACTTACTGCCGATTCGCCGAAAGGTCGGCCCTGATAATGCGTGAAATGCAGCAATACAAAATACATTAATGAAAAAAGGAAATACGGAAGCAAAATATACACAAATCTTTTCTTGTAGAAGTTACTCACGAGTTTCTTATCCAGCGGACGGGAATAATAGTTATAGAACAGTACAAAACTGCTCATAAAAATAAAGGTTGGCGTACCATATTTCATAAAGATATTAATAAAGTTGTACAGCCAGTAGTAGCCTGAACCCGTCATGTCCACCGTTGCATAGGACGTGGAATGCACGCACAGTACGCCGATAATTGCCATGGCACGCACCAGATTCAGCTCTGGAATTCGCTCTCTTTTCAGTGTTTCACTCATGTTTACGTTTCTCCTTAATGTGTTCGTCAATATGTCAGATATGACTTAATACAATAAAGCTCTCTATCTATTAAAAGCCATAATGCTTAAGATGGATAGTCTATTTTCTTAACAATCCCTAAATTTTCAACACATTTCACACTATTTTCATGTCTATATATGTAAAAAAGACCGCGAGTACGCGGTCTGTGGAACATCCTGCTCTCAACCAAATGAATATTGGATCAACCGGATGAGAATGGTAAATTTGGGTTTGGGCATGATCACGCCCCTGACTGAGTCTACTTCGCACGACTCGCCAGAATCTGTTTATACACGTCAATAGCTGCCTGTCTCGATGCCTTCAGATCAACAATGGCATCCTTGCGCGGCTGATGGATGTCCTTGCTATGCAGATCCTTCAATTCAGGCAACCACTTGCGAATATAATCACCTTGCGGATCATATTTCTCGGATTGTGTTACCGGATTGTTCACGCGAAAATACGGAGCCGCATTCTCCCCAAGCGAGGCACACCATAACCAGTTACCACGGTTTTGAATGTTATCATAGTCACGCAGCTTACGCCTGAAATAAGCTTCGCCCAGGGTGAATGGGCATTGCAGGTTTTTGGTGAGAAACATCGCCGTGAGAATCCGCAGCCGGTTTGGCATATGTCCGGTTTCATTCAGTTCCGTCATCGCTGCATCAATAATCGGAATGCCTGTCTCCGCCTTGCACCACCGTTCAAAGTAATCATCATGGAGAGCCGAGAGATCGTACACCTTTTCATATGCAAAATAGTGACTCTCATAGACCGCTCGATACAGATAGAAGTCGCGGAAGCACAACTGCCTGATCCATTCCCCAGCCTCAGCCGTGCGACTCGCCGCATCATACATTTTGCGAATGGATACAGCTCCCACAGCTACGTAAGAACTGAGATGACTCGGCTCGTACGCCTCATATTCATCCCGATGATCCCCGTATTCAGCAATTCGATCCGACAAAAATTGATCCAACAGCAGATGCGGGTCCTCGTCATTCGAACCACTGCCCTCCAGCAACTCCGGAGGTACCTGCATTGCATCCGGCCATTCAATCTGACGATCACTCACCTTCAACGCTGCAACCGTTGTTGCCGAAGGAGGGTTGGGATGTTCATTCATGAATTCCACCCACCGCCGATGGAAAGCCGCAAATACCTTATATGGCTCCGACTTGCCTGTAAAATTGGCAAATCCATTCAGATCCATCAGCAGATGATCCGTCAGTTGTGTGAACGTAACCTCGTGCGCCTCACTGACTTTGCGTATGGCCCTATCCCGCTCGATTGCATATGGCGTCATGTCCCGATGGACCACAATCTCGTTAATCTCACCTTTGAATTCGTTCAGGATGAATTCAACCACTTCAGCCGGTTTGCCGTAAGCAACATGCAGTTTTCGTTTGGCTTCAAGATACTGTCTGCCTAATTCCGCTGCGTGCTGCCTGAAATTCACACCGCTGTGTTCCTTCTCTCGGCCTTGCCGCAGGAGGAATGAATCATAGATGAGAACATGCACACTCTCTTCTTGGTGTTCCCGCAAATAATCGAATGCGGCCAGATCATCCGTACGTAAATCTTTGCGGTGTATGAATAGCTTCATGCTCACCCTCCTGTCTGAACTTACATTACATACGTTTATTTGTCCGTCAGGTTCTTATATAACCTGCTTGTTTCGGGCTCGGGCTGATACCCCAGATCCTCATTTAATGTCAATGTAAATGAATGATACAAACGAAGTATGCCTTGCTGATCATCCATAGATGCATACACTTCCATCATGAGTCGGCAGATCTCTTCCGAATAAGGCTCCCGTTCCTGTAATATCGTTAATTGCTCAATCGCTTCCTTGCCACGACCATGCTCCATGTCCCATCTCGCGATATCCATAACCAGCGCTGTATACTTGCGTCTGAGTTCCCTTGCTTTGGCCTGTGCCCAATGATAATCATGCTCTTCCAGATAATCGCCACGATAAAGCGGTATCATATGCCTCAAGTCATCGATATTGTCTGCTGTGATGACGTTGTAGACCATGGATTTTTCAAATTGATCCACATCACTTACCAGATTGCCTGATAACAGACGATAACGGTTCATATTGTACTCCAGCTTGCCTGTCATGTTCCATTCCTTAAGCAGCTTTCGAATCTGGTACACGGAAGTATGTAGATGGGTTAAACCCTTTTCCTGGGAAACATCACCCCACAGCTTATCCAGCAGAATCTCCTTGCTTACCCATTCTTCCCTGTGATGAAACAAAAAAGCAAACAATTCCTGTGATTTGGTTGTGCGCCACTTATGTTTCTTGGCACCCTGATCTAAACTTCTGTAGATATCCAGATGTTTGAACGTAAGCAGCCCCGGAACTTCAGTATCCAACTCCACAGGTACGGGTTCCGATCCCTGTACCTCGGCGGTGGCTGCAACTTGAGAATTATGCGACATTATGCCCGCGATTCGATCAACGGTTTTGGCCAATCGGGTCGAGCTGACCGGTTTCAGTACATAATCCAGTGCATGCAGCTCAAATGCTTCCACTGCATGGTCCGCATAAGCCGTAACAAAGATAATACGAATACTCTGATCCAATTGCTGTATATATTCAGCCGCTTCCAGGCCATTCATCTCCGGCATTCCAATGTCCAAAAATACAACATCTACACGTTCCTTTGCCAGAAAATGCAGACCATCACGAGCTGTTGAAAAACATTGCACGGGTGTAATTCGTCCGTCCGTTCGTAGTAGTCGTTCCAGATGAAGCTGCGCTGGCTTCTCATCATCGATCACAATGGCTCTCACCGTTCTTTCAGCCTCCTGCCATGAAAGATTCAATAGGAATACCGATTTTATCGGCACCCCCTAGTCTGTTAACCATAATTGCTTCACTTGGCACACTAATTGGAATAATCCACCTTTTGCACAGGGATACGGAATCGGATCTGCGTGCCTTTACCCACATGGCTATGAATCTCCAGTCCCTGACCATAGAGAGACATCAGGCGACGGTTTATATTTTGCAGCCCCACACCTCCCGGACCTTCGGTACGCCCAGACTTGACCTGAGCCATACGCTCAGGAGGGATACCTACACCATCATCCTGAACCTGTACGACTACATGCTCGCTCTCTTGGAAAATCCTAAGATGAACTGTCCCGCCGGCTGCCCGCTCCATCACGCCGTGGCGAATGGCGTTCTCCACAAGAGGCTGAATACTGAGAGGTGGCAGATACAGATGTACGTCCGATTCCACCTCATACTCAACCACCAGTCTTTCCTCAAATCTCGCCTGTTCCAGATGCACATAAGACTCCACCAATTCCAGCTCTTTGGTCAAAGGAACAAGTTGCTCCCTGTTCTGGAAGTCAAAACTTCCGCGCAGGTAATGACTCAATTCAATCAGCAGATCGGTTGCTTTGTCCGGATTCACTGCACAGGTCGCAATAATGACATTGAGTGCATTATATAGAAAGTGTGGCTTGATCTGGGCCTGCAAAAAGGCCATTTCGGTCCGAATAGCTTCCTGCACAGAACTCCGCATCTCAATTAACGTCCGAACCCGGGCACGCAATTCACCGGCATCCACCGGTTTGCTCAGGAAGTCATTGGCTCCCGCCTGGAATCCGTGTTTGATATCCTCAGGCAACCCGCGGGCGGTCAGCATCAGAATCGGTAACTCCGACAAGGAACTGTGCTCGCGCAGTTTGCGACATAACTCAAGCCCGGACATCTTAGGCATCATCCAGTCCGTAATAACAAGATCAATGGACGGGAACTCCTCACGAAGTTTCAATGCGGTGGACCCACTGTCTGCTGCGATCACACGATACCGCTCCGTCGATAACAGGTTAAGCAATACCTGTCGATTAACGGGATCATCATCTACAATCAGAATCGTATGCTCCGCTTCCGTAAGATCATCCTGCTCATCTGACTCTCTTGTCACAAGCTCCTTCGCCCCTGCCCCCTGTGCAGCAACATATCGGGCGGCAGCTGGTTTCGAATGAGTTTGCAAAAGTGGCATCTTCATAACAGGCAGGGTGAAATGAAAGGTCGAACCTTGCCCCGGCTCCGATTCAACCCAGATCTCACCACCGCCAAGCTCAACGAGTTTTCGCGTAATACTCAGACCCAGTCCGGTTCCATTATTCAATCGCTCAATCGTGCCGTTACTCTGCTCATACGCCTGGAAGATATCCTCCTGTTTGTCCAAGGCAATGCCTACCCCTGTATCCGCGACCGATACCTTCACCCAGTCCCCTTCAACGCTGGCGTACAATCGAATCTCACCCTGCTCAGTGTACTTATAGGCGTTACCCAGCAAGTTATACAGAACTTGCCTTAGGCGATCTTCGTCTGCCTCAACAAGTGGCAAGGACTGGGGCCATTGTTGAATCAATATAACCGGCTTGTCCTCAAACGTGAAACCTGAGACTTCAACCACAGTACGAGCAACGGATTCCAGATCAACAGCTACCCGTTTTAACTCGATCTCACTATTTTTTAATTTGGCAAAATCCAAAATATCGTTAACCAGCAGTGAAAGGCGCTTCCCGGTTGAAGTAATCATGGAGAGATTTTTCGCTTGCTTGGGCGTGACTGCTCCAGCCGCCCCTTCCAGCATGGATTGCGCAATATTAATGATGCCATGCAGGGGCGTTCGTAGCTCATGAGACGTATTCGCCATGAACTCGTCCTTCAGGCTGTCGATGGCCAGCAAACGCTCAGACAGAGCTTCCACGTCTCGGAATGATTGTGCAAAGCGGATTGCGGTCACAATCATCTGGGCAAATACAAATAATAAAAGTTCAATCAGCGCAAAGAACGCTGTGTCTAGGGTAGTGAACGCACCAAGCGTATATAACACAACAACCATGAGTATGCTCATCATACTCACCAGTGCAAAGTGGCTGTCATTCGGCCGTCCTTTCAACCAATAGAAAATGGCTCGCAGCGTATATAACATGACAACAAGTGAGATCAGCAACATGGGAAGCTCAAGAGACGAGAAAAGCGTTGGAGGAAGCGTAAGACCCACAATAGTCTGGGTAACGATTAGCACTACAGCCAGACGAACAAACCACTGATGAACTGCTCCTGGTACACGGGCATCCATATACCGAAGCAAAAAATAATAGGCAAAGGCTGAACTAAGGAGCTGAATCCGAAGTATCTCATTATTGGTCAGGAACGGTACAAACGTACCCAGTAACTTCTCCCCATGTGTCAGAGCGTACACCGCACCAGAAAGGCTGAATAATCCGAGAAAACGAAGCTCCTTCTCCGTACGTCGTAATCTGAACAGAAGTAGAAAAAAGGCGGCTGGCAAGATAAAACCAAATAAGGCCATCAGATCCCTGAGCCAATCTTGTTGCTGACTTTTCAGAATACTATGCTCGTCTCCAAACAAAATGGGCGCTACTATGCCCCCGGACGAGTAACTATAATTTGATACTTGAATGATAATGTCAGCCGTATTGCCCTCAATGGACGTGAATCCTGTAAAGGGCAGATTTAATTGTATATCTGTTGCCCTAGTCTTTCCTGGCAGGCCTTTGCCACCAATCTCTTTCCCATCGATAAATACCCGGTGGGCCATGCGTATATTCTGTGTGCGTATACCATAATCATTTTTCATCGTCCGGGGTGTAAGCTGAACTTGCAAATGATAGGTTCCATACCCATGGGCCTGCCCCAAAGATTTGTTCCATCGGGCAGGAACTTGAGTGCCCGACGAAGCCGGCAAAGGCTTGCGACCGGATACACTTGCTTCAATATCTGCCGGGCTCAGCAACTGCCCAGGGTAGAAATCCCAGACACCCTTTAGAGACGCTGCACCCTTGCGATCAAAGTCCCATTGGGTCAGGTCAATTTTCCCCTCTGAAGCTTGAGGGTTAATCCGCTCGCTAATTAACGTCTGGGCGATCCAACCCAGCGGAACAATGACAATGCATATGAAACTTATGGTCAGCATAATCCAGTGTTTTCTCATCTATGTATTCCTTCCATTCACAATGGCGAGAGACGTCTAATTTTGTCGATTTATTACTATAATTCATGTTACACGTTTCTGGTGCTCACGGAAATAGTTTCCGTATCATAATCGGTCAAATTCGTTATAATTTGAAGGATTTCTATCTTTTCCGCCAGCTCTTGGTACACCAAGGAACCCCAGGCCGAATTTCACCGGAAAGAACGGGCGAAATGACCTGGGGTTGATTGAATGAAGATTTATTTAACAACTTGGGCAAGCTTCTGAACGATTCCGGCCCATCCCTGTTCCATACGTTCGCGTACGATAGCGTGGGCCTGTCCAAACTCGGTCAGTTTATCCGCATCCCAACCGCTGTGAATCAGTGTGAAATCCGTACCTTCGGGCTGTTCATTCAGTTGGAATGTCAACGTCCAGTCCTTACCCCAGCGGAATGAAAGCTTGTGCAGCGGAAGAACTTCCGTCACCTGACATGGTGATTGGCCGAAGGGGCCTGCTTCCAATATAAACTCGTGACCTTCCACGGGTTCCAGATTGCCTGGCATGAACCAGGTTTTCAGTCCCTGCTCGGTCGAGACCATTTCCCACACCTTCTTTACAGGTGCATGGAGCATAAGTTCCTGCCGGATATCTGGCAGTGCACTTGATGAACTTGATGATGAATCCATTCGAATCACCTCCTTATACATTTCATTTCGTATAACTATCCGAATAGAAGTTGACCTCCGCTTTATCCCCACCCTATAATTGGAACATATTACATAAAAGGTGCGTGATTCCTATGATAGTCTGCTCTGAAAAATCCAATTCCAACCGTTGCCGGAAGGGATAATCCTGCTCATTCCCCTTCCACGTTTTCATTTTAATACATTTACATGTGGGGGACACCTATACTATGTCATTCAGTTATTACGGTCCATTATGCACCGCCGTTTATGATCTCACGAAACCTGTGGGACACTCCTTGGGAGGAGACATTGAATTCTATCGCCATTATCTTCAGCGCTGCAATGGACGTATCCTTGAAGCCATGTCGGGATCAGGCCGAGTGCTCATTCCTTTGCTTGAAGCATGCTTGAAGGTGGATGGAATTGATTATTCAATGGATATGATTGACTCTTGCCGTTCTCGTTGTATGGAGCGGGCGTTACCCATGCCTGAGCTGTTCGTTGCCGATCTAGAGAAGCTTGACCTTCCATATCGATACGAGGTAATTATCATTCCCGGAGGTTCTCTGCTCCTCATCCAAGACAGACAGGCATCGATTAACGTATTACGTAATCTATTTCAGCATTTAGAACCCGGCGGCAGGCTCGTGTTTGATCTGTTTCTGCCCGATGTGACACAATCCTCTTCTGTGGAAACATCAACCGTTTCATTACCCGATGGTGATACGATCACGGTAGAAGTGAAAACCATTGAAGTGAACCTTCTTCAACAGTACAAAGTAAGTCTCATTCGCTATGAGCAATGGCATCAGGGTGCTCTTGTTGCTACGGAACTGCAACAGCTTACCTTGCGCTGGTACGGCATAGAAGAGTTACGCCTAATTCTCGAACACATTGGTTTCTCTGACATTAAAGTGTACGCCGATTTCAACCCGGATCAACCACCCACGCAGTCGAATCAAAAATTCGTATATGAAGCGACTAGAAGAGCGTAGTAATCCGTAATTGAATGGATATGCTGATGCTTCTCACTATAAAAAAATTAGGCCACAGCAAAGGTTATCCCCTGCTGTGGCCTATTTTACTATATAAAATTTGCAATAACATTTACATGAGAACGCAGAGGGCAGAAATAGCCTGAAGAAGCGGAGCTACAAGCTTTCTGCAAGAAAGCTACATCGAAAGCATACACTTCGCCTTTATCCTCAGATCGGAAGGTTATTCTGTCATCGGAGTGGCAAGTGTAAATGTTAGTGCAAGTTAGTATCCACGAGAATATTGCTCCGCAATGGCAGCTTGATCCTTACTGACACCCAGTTCCAGAGCCGCATGGTTCGCCCAGTACGGGTCACGCAGCATGCCTCTGCCAACGGCAACCAGATCCGCATCACCGTTTCCGATCACCGCTTGAGCCAACGCTGCATCCTCCAGCATACCCACTGCGATTACAGGAACGTTCAGTTCTTCACGGAAACGACGGGCAAATGGTACCTGATACCCCGGATAGTTCCCCGGTTTCCGCTGTCCGGAAGGACCTTCGCCACCTGAACTGATATGGAACATGTCCACGCCTGCATCTTGGTAGGCACGAGCGATATTGATGGTGTGGTCGATATCGTATCCACCATCCGCGTATTCTACAGCCGAAATCCGCAAAATCAGCGGCATATCTGCTGGCATTTCTTTTTTCACTGCACGAATGACTTCAACGCCAAAACGGGACAGATCCTGCCCATATACATCCTCACGATGGTTCATCAGCGGGGAATGGAACTGGTGGATCAGGTATCCATGTGCACCGTGCAGCTCAATGGTATCTACTCCAGCCTGCACTGCGCGGCGAACACCGTCTGCGAACTTCTGTACCATGGCTTCTACCTCTTCCGTGCTTAATGCACGAGGCTCCTTGTACTTTTCTCCCGGGAATGTAACTACCGATGGGGCAACCGGCTGCGGTGCATCCTCTGCTTTTCGTCCCGCATGTGCGATCTGAATAGCTACTTTGGAGCCGTAGGCATGAATTCCATCTACAAGTTTGGTGAAGGCAGGCACATGCTCATCTGACCATATCCCCAAGTCATTATCGGTAATACGTCCATCCGGATCTACATCGGTCATCTCGATTACAATTAGTCCTGTTCCTCCAACCGCACGGCTCACATAGTGAACCTGATGCCAATCGTTCGGAATGCCATCCTTCGCAGTGACAGAATATTGGCACATCGGTGCCATGACGACACGGTTATTTAATTGTAGGCTCTTGAATTGATAGGGCGAAAATAATTGTTCAGTCATTAATGTTACATCTCCTGTTCCATGATCATGATATATATGAACTCTTACTTATTTGTCTAAGTCCGAAAACAGTTTTCCGTTCTTGCCGTAATTGTCCTTCTCCAAATCCTCAATGAAGATAAAGACTTTGCTCGGATCAACATCCAGTGTCTCACAAGCCACCTGAGTCATACGTTCAATCAACTGACGTTTCTGTTCGACCGACTTGCCTTCCAGTACCTTAACCGTGATAAATGGCATGTCTTGAACACATCCTTTCTTCATCATTTATTATGAACCTCAGTTATAGAAATACAAGTACGTACATTTTTGTGACCTAGTACCCTTTTTGATACCTAGAAATCCTCATATTTCGGATCTGCCCCATTCTGGAAATGACTGCAAAACATGATATGATAACCGTAGAGAACCACAATAATTACTATACCCAATTTACATAAGTTGTGACTAACGGTACACGATAACGGAGAGGGCAGAAATAACCTGTAGAAGCGGAGCTAAAAGCTTTCTGCAAGAAAGCTGCATCGAAAGCATACGCTATCCTCAGATTTTCACCTTTGTAAAAGTGGATCAAAAAAATCTGGGGATAACAGCGATCAGAAGGTTATTCTGGCCTCGTAGTGGATCAGTGTAAAACAAGTAGTTCAACTTATATACTACTCAAGCTAGGGAGAGGTTATATATGAAAGATATATTAATTCAAAGACTGAGTACTTATGTTCAGATGGATACCCAATCCGATGAAAATAGCGAGACATGCCCTTCCACACCCGGCCAACTGGCCTTGGGCAAACTGCTCGTTGAAGAATGTACATCCATTGGTCTGCAAGATGTAACGATGGATGAGAACGGTTATGTCATGGCTACACTGCCATCCAATACCGATAAGGATGTTCCCGTAATTGGTTTCCTGGCTCACCTCGATACAGCGACCGACTTTACTGGCAAAAATGTAAAACCACAGGTTATCGATAACTATGACGGTGCTGATATTGTGTTGAACTCGGAACTGGATGTAGTACTGTCCAACAAGGATTTCCCAGAACTGCACGAGTATAAGGGCCACACGCTGATCACAACCGACGGTACAACATTGCTTGGTGCAGACAATAAGGCAGGCATTGCTGAGATCATGACGGCGATGGCCTATCTGATTGAGCACCCGGAAGTGAAACACGGTAAGATTCGGGTTGCTTTTACCCCGGATGAAGAGATTGGCCGTGGACCGCACAAGTTTGACGTAGCTGCTTTTGGAGCCAAATATGCTTACACAGTTGATGGCGGACCGCTTGGCGAGCTGGAATACGAGAGCTTTAACGCAGCCGCCGCCAAAATTACCGTACGAGGCACCAATGTGCATCCCGGAACAGCGAAGGATAAGATGGTGAACTCCCTGAAAATTGCGATGGAATTGAATCGACGCCTGCCTGTGGAGGAAGCTCCTGAATTCACGGACGGTTATGATGGCTTCTACCATCTGTTGTCTCTGGAGGGTGATGTTGAGCTGACAAAGATGAGTTACATCATCCGTGATTTCGACCGGGAGAAGTTTGAAGAGCGCAAAACAAATCTGCTCCATATCGCAAACGAACTGAAGACCAAGTATGGAGAGAAAAGCATCACGGTTGAATTGAATGACCAGTACTATAACATGCGCGAGAAAATTGAACCCGTACGCCAGATCGTCGATATTGCCCATGAAGCCATGACCCGACTGGACATCGAACCTGTTATTCGTCCCATCCGGGGAGGAACAGATGGTTCCCAACTATCCTATATGGGCATGCCAACACCAAATATCTTCACTGGTGGTGAGAACTACCACGGCAAATTCGAATATGTATCGGTAGACAATATGGTGAAGGCCACCCGTGTTATTGTAGAGATCGCTCAATTGTTCGAACAACGCGGAGATATCTAATCCACTTGAAGTGCAGAGCAAAAAGAGCACCCCTTGGTATATTCGGGAGGGTGCTCTTTGTTGTGCCGTATTGTATTTTATTGTGTCGCGTCATGTCGCTTAGATATGCAGGCTTGGGCTTTATTTTAAAATACCATCACTCATATATATTGCCTCCTGCGATGACGCGCAACTGTTCCAGATCACAGATCACTAGCTTTCGCTGCACTTTGCGAATAATATCTCGATTACACAGATCTTGAACAACTCTATTAAGATGTCTATAGCTGGTGCCCAGCATATCGGCCAGTTCGGTGAGCTTGGAGGTCTGGATCTCTTCCGAAGAAGACTCGTCCTGGCCCATTGTGGACAACAGATAGCTGGCAAATCGGCTCTCGACCGGATATAACATATTCAGACTCGACAGGTTGGAAAAGGTATACAATTTGTGCGTAACTTGACTCAGCATAAAGTGGAGAAACTTAGGGTTCTCTGCATACGTATTCTGGAGAGCGCGATAGCCGATACCCAGCAGCAGGCTTTTGCTCACAGACTCTACCGTATTCATAGCCTCCTTGCCATTCACCAGTTCCAAATCTCCCACAAGCGCAAGGGGTGTACTGAAACGAAGCAACAGAGACTTGCCGTTAGGCAGGGTGGTATAGATCTTGAGCTTGCCCTGCACGAGAAAATACAACCGCTCGGGTCATTCACCTTTGGTACATATCATCTCGCCCTTCGCAGCCTCAAGTAGTCGCAACTCAGCGAGCGCAGGCTCGTCCAGCACCTGATCCAACCCGTTCTCACGGGCGAGTTGCCGCACAAGTCCAAAGTCCATAATTTCTTTCATTCCGACTTCCCTCCGTTGCCCTATATAATGTACACAAAAGGACACATGTCCTATATTTGATATACATCCGTACAAATATCTTGATATAAAAATAGTTACAACTAACACTTATATCCAATAAATCATTTTAGATGGGAAATATTTTAAAATTTAATCATAAAATGTTCATTCTTTCATGCAAAATGCCGTTCACGAAAAGTCATTTCCGTCCGATGAAAGATAGAGCATTCCATAGATCGTTAAAAATAATACATTCAAATATTGAAAGGATGGTCCTCTTCCATGAACGTTGTAGATGCCCTGCTTAAAGTAATGCCTTATATCAGCCTGATCCTCAGAGAACCAGCTAGTTTAACTCTTTACGATCACGAAAAAGTATTAGATGTCATTATGACAGATAAATTTGATCTTGGTTTTGAAAAAGGAATGTCTCTCTTGGAATCGTATCAAAACTTTGCCATCTTAAAAAACGGAAGAGAAGCTACTCTCGCTACTCTCTCCAAGGAAGTTTATGGTATCGAACTGGATATTCTGAACATTCCGATCTTTGATGATCACCAAAAAGTTGTTGCTGTTTTCTGTGTATCTTACGACCAATCTAACCAGAACCAACTTGAAGACATTATACAAGAAAATCAAACCATCAATGGTAACCTCGTTGATATGGTGCAACATGTCGCCGCTCATGCCGAAGAATTGCAAGCAACCAGTGAGCAGATCTTGCAGAACACAAGACTTGCTGTTCAGAACTCTTCCCAAATCAACAAAGTAGCCGGGTTCATTCGTGAAATCTCTGAGCAAACCAACTTGCTCGGCCTGAATGCCGCTATTGAAGCCGCTCGCGTTGGTGAAGCCGGTGCCGGCTTCGGTGTGGTTGCTTCCGAAGTACGCAAACTCTCTGTGGATGCCAAACAAGCTACAAGTGATATCGATACCAGTCTGAGAGATGTGCAACAGGTCATCAAACAGATGGAAGTTGAAGTCTCCCAGATTGCAGCCTCTTCACAGGAACAAGCAACGCTTGTATCCTCCTTTACGGATGTGATTGAGCAGCTTAATGAAACAGGGGAGCGAATGAAAGCTCTGTCCGAACAACTGATCAGCTATTCCGTTAAAAATTAATCAAAATATATCTTTGATGAACTTTGGCTAGTGCAAAGATACATTTTATATGCAAAAACAGGACTCGGGTTGCCCATGATGGATAATCCAAGTCCTGTTGTTTGTTGTGCCCATTTTATATAACCAACTACGTTCAGATAAAATCTTAATTGGTTACATGTATTGATTTATCTCCAATAACTTCTTCTTCCGACTCCCAGCATTCCACTTCACCCGGAATATGAATCCGGTCCCGGGTAAAGACGGGATCACGGCCTTCAGCCTTCTGTTTTTTGTAGTCCTTCAACGCTTCGAAAGTCACCTTGGACAGCATCAGAATTGCAATCAGGTTCACCACCACCATGAGCCCCATGAACAGGTCAGCCAAATCCCATACCAGCTGCACTTTGGCTACCGCACCAAACACCACCATTGCAATAACGCAAATACGGTATACCCACAGCCAAACTTTGTTGGATTTGATAAACTCAATGTTGGTTTCTCCATAGTAATAATTTCCGATTAGCGTACTGAAGGCAAACAGGAACACCATAACCGCCAGGAATCCCGATGCCCATGAACCAATATGTACACTTAATGCAGCCTGAGTTAATTCAATGCCTCCGAGATTGGAACCTTTGTATACCCCGGATAGCAAAATAATCATGGCTGTGCTTGTACATATCACTAACGTATCTGTCAGCACGCCAAACGCCTGAATAAGCCCCTGTTTCACCGGATGTGTTGTATCCGCCGTTGCAGCAGCATTCGGGGCGCTACCCATGCCCGCCTCATTGGAGAACAATCCGCGTTTCACACCGTTCATCAGTGCAGCGCCTAAAGTTCCGCCGGCCACCTGTTCGATGCCGAAGGCATTTTTGACGATCAACGCAATCATGGCCGGAAGCTGGGTAATATTCGCCAGCACCACAAAAACCGCTACCCCAATGTACAATACGGCCAGTACAACAACGATGTATTCCGATGCTTTTGCAATCCGTTTGACACCGCCCATGATAATTCCTGCAAATATCAAAGCCATAATGATACCCACCGTTAACCGATCCGTGCCAAATGAGTTCTCAAATGCAACAGTAATCGTGTTAGACTGCACCGCATTAAAGACCAAACCAAATGAAAGCGTAATGAGAATGGCAAATAAAATCCCCATCCAGCGTTTGCCCAACCCACGCTCCATATAATATGCAGGACCGCCGCGGAATCCGCCCTTATCCTTCACTTTATAGATCTGAGCCAGCGTACTCTCCACAAAACTGGAGGCTGATCCGATAATTGCAATGATCCACATCCAGAATATAGCCCCAGGTCCACCCAGTGCGATAGCCAGTGCAATACCCGTAATATTCCCTGTACCTACACGGGCCGCCATACTAATACAGAACGCCTGAAAAGGTGAAATTTTGCCTGGTTCCTTGCTTTTTGGCTCTCGAAGCACCTTTACCATATCTCCAATCATGCGGAATTGCATGAATCGGGTCTTGGTGGTGAAGTATATACCACATACTACCAATAATATAATTAACACTTTGGACCATAGAAAATCATTGAAAATGACGACAATATCTTGTATTGTTTGCTCCATCGGTATGCCCCTTTTTATGGTGTATTTCAAGCACAGAGATGGTTACGGGAAAAGTTTGTACCATTCTGCACAACACTAGCCCCAGACTTCGGGATGTTACTTATACTACAAGAACATCTACGAAAAACGACAAATACCTACATGCAATTCCTACATTTATTTTAAAAATGGGCTTTGACCGCCCAATCATTGTCATTTAACCTGACATGTCAGGTTCTATGCAAGAAGGAAAGGAACGATTACACTGGAACGAGAGTTCATCGCGGCGTTAACCGCCTTTACCATAGATTTATCAATCACACCATTCGCAGAGAAAGGGAATGACTGACATGCGTTATTTTATCGTGGATGATGATCCTGGCGTTCGTTCCATGTTGATGGATATTATTGAGGATGAAGGCCTGGGCGATATTGCCGGGGAAGCTGAGGACGGAGCACATATTCACGCGGAACTATTGGAACTGCATAAGGTGGATGTACTGCTGATTGATCTGCTGATGCCCCAACGAGACGGGATTCAGACTGTGCGAGCACTTGAAGGAAGGTTCGAGGGCAAGATCGTCATGATCTCCCAGATCGAGTCGAAAAATATGATCGGAGAAGCCTATTCACTAGGCATTGAATATTATATTACGAAGCCGATTAACCGGCTGGAGATTCTATCTGTTCTGCGGCTGGTGAGCGAAAGGCTTCGTATGCAGCAATCCATCGCAGATATCCAACGGACATTGCAGGGATTGTCCGGTTTGAATTCTACCGAACGTGCTGCGGCTCCGGTTCCGGACAAAACAATTACGACTGCAGGACATTTCCTGCTGTCCGAGATGGGCATGATCGGTGAAGCGGGCAGCAGGGATCTGCTGGACATGCTGGAATATCTGGAGCAGGTAGAGACAGATGAACATAAGCTGTCCCCCTATACGTTCCCATCCCTCAAAGACATCTTCCAGAATGTAGCGATACGTAAACTGGGAGAAGACGCATCTCTCGCAGAGGTGAACAAGGAGATCAAGGCATCGGAACAACGTGTGCGCCGGGCCATCTTCCAGACTCTGAGCCATGTGGTTTCTCTGGGATTAACAGATTATACACATCCCAAATTCGAGAACTATGCATCCAAATTTTTCGATTTCACCGAAATTCGCAAGAAAATGCTGGAGCTGCAAAACAATGTGGAGCCTTCCTTGTCCCAGACACGCATTAATACGAAAAAATTCGTACAGGTCCTATATTTGGAAGCCAAACGATTACTGCATTAAACAGATGCATGATGGATACGATGCAAAAACAAACGGGCATGAATATTACACCGGTAGGATACCGCCTCTTCAAGTGAGGCTGTCCATACCGGCTATATTCATGCCCGTCTGTACGATCAAGCGTTACAATCTATGTGATTTGTTCCGTGTATAAAATTAAAATCGCTTTGGGTTCAGGCCCGTGAATGGTTTCGGCTAATTCGGTTATACTCATTAATCAATTCGTCCAATGCCATAGACTGCCGAATCACATCGGGATGCCCAAGACCACCCTTGTTATGCTCTACCAGCATATGAAGGTTATGTCTGGCCTTCTCTATTTTATTTTTCAAATCCAAACTCATAACCATGACCCCTGATACCTCCTTATTCTGTGAACCATTTTAGTTTTTCCTGTCAATCTATAGTTGGATTAACATATGGCATAGGAGACAAGGATGTTTTGTATTCTTCTCCAAATTTTGATAAAGATTATTTTATCACACTAAAGCTTATCCGAAAATGGCTGATATGACGCAATTTTAGTGGTAACACCGAGGGTTGGATTCTAACGTCTGGCCTCATCATTCACGGCCAGAACGGATTGTGTCGTAAATGTGTATATTGAAAAAACAAAAAGTCTATTGGTTCAAAAGGTAATAAAATCCCTTTCCATAATGGGGTCATTCAGGTACAATAGGGCGATGTGTGTGTCCGGACCCGGCGGATACAAATGATGTAATGTAGAGGACGGCCAACGACGGCCATTGATCCTGATTTGATATTATTGGAGGCTTATCATCACCATGCAGACCGATTCACAGACTAAAGTCAAAATTGTTAACGCCGATCCCAGCGCAATGGGATTATTTGGGTTGGCTATCGTAACCCTGGTCGCTTCTTCCCAAAAGCTTGGCATTACAGAAGGACTTAGCTACGCTATTCCTTGGGCGATCTTTTTGGGTGCTTTTGCCCAGCTATTCGCATGTATTCAAGATTCCAAACGTAACAACACCTTTGGCACAACGGCTTTTGGCGCGTACGCATTCTTCTGGTTTGCCATGGCTGCCAACTGGATGATCAAAATGGGCGTATTTGGCTCCACTCTCGCTGAACAGGCCGATGGCAAGCAGCTCGGATTTGCTTTTGCCGGATACCTCGTATTCACCCTGTTCATGACGATTGGTGCTATTGAAGCGAATAAAGTATTGCTTATCATCTTCATTCTGATTGACTTCCTGTTCCTTGGCTTGACCTTTGACGCTTTCGGCGTAGCTCCTCACATTTTCCACACCATTGCAGCATACGCTGAACTGGCGATCGGAATTGTGTCCCTGTATGGTACAGGTGCTTCGGTACTGAACGCTCACTTCGGTTATGCGTTCTTGCCGATCGGCAAACCGTCCGGCATTTTCAAACCCAAGGCTTAATATACAGCAGTAAACCGCCAGCGCGCCGGTCCGCGCTGAACTGCACCCCAATTGTTAGACACAACTACCAATTGGAGGTGCAGTTTTTTTTATGACCAAATTTAGCACAAATGTAAAAGTACAGCTGTTATGCGTTATGAAAAGGGTTAGGCGCCCTTCAACCAAAGAAAAAGGGGCGCTCATCCATGAAAAAAGGAACTAAAGCACAGAAGGATAAAACGCTAGTAGAAGGATCTGTAGAGGCTTTACAAGCAGAGGTAGAGCGTTTGAAAATGGAGAATCCTGATTTAAAAAGTTGAATGCCTCGGTTCGAAGCAAGGAAAAATCACCAAACAAGACAAAGCTCAAGTAGTCTATGAACTAAGGAACGAATTTTCGGTAAAAGCACTTCTACAGCTAGCAGATATCCCTCGTAGCGCGTATTATTACGTGGTAAAAGCGTTTGGTACGCTAGACAAGGATTAGAGCTAAAAGACATGATACAAGCGATTTATAAGGAGCATGAGGGATGCTATGGTTATCGTCGTATTCGTGACGAGTTAATCAATCATGGACACCATGTGAATCATAAAAAGGTACAGCGTTTGATGAAAGTATTGGGATTAAAGTGTTTGGTACGTATGAAGAAATATCGTTCGTATAAAGGGACGATTGGCAAGATTGCATCGAACCTATTAGAACGCAATTCCCACGCTGAAAGGCCAAACGAGAAGTAGGTTTACGGACATTACAGAGTTTAAATTGTTCGGAGAAAAACTATATTTATCTCCCATACTTGATCTGTATAACGGAGAAATCATTACATATACGATTGGTTCAAGACCAATCTACTCCCTTGTTTCAACGATGTTAGATCGAGCATTTTGCAGTTTAACAAATAAAGATAAACTCCTTATTCATTTGGATCAAGGCTGGCACTACCAGATGAGATCGTATCGTCATGCCCTTGAAGAACGTGGCATCTCGCAAAGTATGTCCCGTAAAGGTAACTGTTACGATAACGCCGTCATGGAGAACTTCTTTGGCAACATGAAGTCCGAGTTTTTGTATTTAAAGGAATTTGAAAATATCTCACATTTTAAACATGAACTATCCAAATACATCGATTATTACAACAACAAACGCATTAAGACAAAACTAAAAGACATGAGTCCGGTACGGTACCGGATTCATGCAGCAGGATTGGCTCCTTTTTCTTCTTTGGAACTCATATAATGCTCCTATATCCAGCTTCCCCAACGATCCTCAATTACCCACATTTAGTCTTTAATTTACAAATTTTACAATATATCCACCTTTATTGATCCCAAACTATTGACAAACTAATGAAATGTCAAACCTTCTTCCACCCACAGACGATTCCCTCTTACTACGTTTATTTGATTGCATCAAAAAATCCTCTCCGATTTCCAGTGTTAAGTTCATATTAATATGAACTCTTTTTTCACTATCTACCTTGAGAGGATAACACCACGTTGTTGTCTCACTAGTCTTCCAGAACAATCACAGGAAAGTCATATACATAGGAGAAGATTGTAAAGATTATTAGGCAAAGTAAAATAAGTCTCCAGCTTAATCTATTAATACGATATGGTATTAAATAAAAATATAGAAGTATAATTGCCCAAACAAGCAACACGCCAAATGTTTGGGTGAATATTGAAGGTCCAAACAAATTTCCCGAAATTAAAATGAGTGCAAAACTACCAATTTGAAACCCAACTAACAAAAATAAAACGGTTATTATAGCGAAAAGAGTATGCTTATTCATAATATTCCTCCTTTTTACAAAAATTCATTGTTTAAACTGTATAGTAATGATATTATAATCTTGTTTCTATTACAATATCTGGAGGATTATCTATTATGAAAAAAGTTTCACTAGCCCTTCTTTCTAGCTTTACAGCTTATTCAATTTTTGCTTCTGCTGTTGGAGCATCATCAATCTCCGATGCTAATATTAGTGCCGAAATGCTAGAAAGTAGAGTGGAGCAATTAGCTCAAACAGATTTTAATAACTATGTTACAATTAATGAATTTGAAAGCGAATTGTCTTCATTTCTAAACAATGTTGTTCTGGTGAAAGAGTACCAGTACTTTACTCCTGAAGAAGTAGAGAAATGGGAAATTCTATCTTCCAACTTTCAAGCCATTCAATCTTCAATTGCACCTGCTCAAACTGCTTCGACTGCATCTCTTAATGCAGCAGTAAATAATACATACCCAAATTTACAGAGAGATATTGAGGGAGCAATTGTGACTAGCAAGTATGGTGCAGTAGTCCTTGCTGGAGTATATGTTGCAACTGACCGAGCTAACGAGGAACAACAAGTATACAAAAACAGATATGGCTTTACAACTACACAGGAAAATGAAGTTGACGCCTTTAGACACTTCTCATGGAACTATCATTTAACGGATACAATTACGATTACTAGAGGTGCTGCTACCTTTATAGCTGATAATCATGAATTCTCTGCTTTTGGTGTTAGATATGCAGAAAACAATTTTCCTACTGCTACTGCAGCTACAAAACTCGCACAGGGGATCTACTATACAAATAAAGTAAAAGGCGAAACCAATACAGCAAGTAAATTCAAATCTTTATTTGTTAACTCAAATTTTATGGATTTCAATAACAATGAAGCTGGCCGGGCTTATGAAAGCAAGGGATATAAAGACAATTACGAAGCGTTTGCAGCAGCAAAATCAAATGGACATGTAACTACTAGTCCAAGCCAGTGGACGTCTAGTAAATTATCAAGTAGAGCATATGATATTTACTCTGGAGCATTCAAATACTAGAAATAAAAATCGTGAAACTTGCCTGTAATTGATCAAATAGTTTTCATCACTTATCCATTCCTAAATTTATTCACCCTCTTTGTCATAATTAGTTTAAAGACTCTCGAATAATTCCGACCGTTTCCCAACACTCTAATGGGAAACGGTCTTTTAGTTTAAATGAAGTGTAGTTTAAACGTATCAGTATATTAAAAATACTACTTCATCACAACCGTTACTCCCCCCACATAAGCTTTTCAAGCTACTTGGTTGATTATACCGTTTAAGAAAATCTGAACATTTTGAGCTTTAGTTCGAGCACTCTAACTTTTATTAGGCTTACGGGTTTCCAGACCCTCTACAAACACTTTATTACATGCTTCTATATCCATAAGATCACTTGTACCACTCCGTGCTTTCTGCATACAGAATTATATTCGATGTCACCTCGCTCAATTTCTTCAAGGATAGCCACTTTACCCGAAACAGTATATGATTATCTAACAGTAAACCACCCTCTCAAAACCAGGCTTTAATTATTCCCCTCTTTACCGTTAGAGGAGTAACCTAGGGATAACAGATCAAAAATAGACCCTACAACACATGAAATAAAATGTCACAGCAGCCATACTGTAAGGAGGAAAAAAGCATGAGAGAGATACCGAAACCAACGGAGATGGATCAGGTGGAGAAAAAATATGTACGCGAAACACGTTGTTTCAAGACGGCACGGGTGTTCCCAACCGATGTCAACAATCATAATACGTTATTCGGCGGCAAGCTGATGTCCTACATCGATGATATTGCATCCATTGCCGCTTCCAAGCTATGCCGGGTCAATACCGTAACGGCTTCAACCGACTCTGTCGATTTCCTGTACCCGATTAATCCAACGGATTCGGTTACGCTTGAATCGTTCGCGTCCTGGACAGGACGAAGTTCCATGGAGATTTTTGTGAAGGTGATTCGAGAGGATCTGAAGACCGGAGAGAAGAAAATTGCAGCGACTGCATTTCTGACCTTTGTGGCCTTGGACGAAAATAATCGCAAACTGATCGTACCCCGCATTATCCCGGAGACGGAAGAAGAGAAGAAATTATACGAGACCGCTCCGGATCGGGCGGCCATGCGGAAACAACGGCGGGAAGAGAGCAAGAAATTCGCTGACTTCCTGACTGTTACTTATCCTTGGGAATAAAATAACGCTAAACAATAACAAGATTGAACACCAGCATTACATTATCTGGACGATGCCGGATAGATGGACACCGCTCTGCTATCCGGCAGTTCGCCACCCATGGAGACACACCACTGTTGGTAGAGACGATATGCTGCACCACTCTCCAGTAATCCCTGACAAGTGTATATGCCCTCTTCAATGGAATTGACACGCCCCGCCGCGTACAAGCGGAAACCTCCATTTAACAAAACCTGATTCACGAAAGCAATATGACCCTCACCACTTAACACACTTTCCGCCACTTCAAGCTGCTTCGCAGCCGTCCAGACCAGTTCCGGCACGGGCATATCCAGTTCATAGGCTGCAGGATCAACCAGTTCCAGCTTCATATCACCGTCTTCCACGGCGTATACGCGGGTTGGCCGATCAATATACAGATCCTCAGAACCTTCCATCCCCTGTACAACATAAGCACGCCGATAGTTAAACCGGGTGAGCAACTTCGCAATCCGATCCAGAAAGGTATTATGAAACACACCAAACACCAAATACGGTGAATGGTTATAATCAATCAGTTTCTCCGCTGTGTTAAACACCGTTCGAAAACCCAACTCTTCCCGTAACGGACGAAGCTTACGAAGAGGTTCGCACCAATCCTCGGAGGATACGTACATGACACCCGAACGCAATGCAGCGCTCCGTGCATCTTCCCGATCCATTTTACGTGTATCAATTCCTGCTTCCTTTAACAGAACCGACAGCGTAACTCCCCATTTGGGTGGTAAAGGGTCACTCCCATGCAAAGTCACCGGCAACCCGGCCGCCGCGAGTACAAACGCAACCGGAAACGTGGCCATGAACGACTTTGTTCGTCCATCATAGGGACCCGCACAGTCCAATCCATCCTGAAATATGGAGAAACGTTCCGCACTGTTACGACATGCATGAACAAAAGCTTCCAGTTCCTCGACGTTTTCCATTTTCATACGTTCAGCCATTAGAAACGCAGCCGTCTGGGCAGGGGAAACCTCCTGTTTCAGGATTTTCTCTGCTACAGTCAGTGCCTCTGTATAATTCAGATCACGCGAGCCTCGTTTCCCACGTCCGACCTCTCGGAGTATCTGAGACATATCCATGGAGAATCCTCCTTCCAACTAAGACTGGAGCAGTTGATGGGCCTTCACAATCGCTGTGGCTACATCGACCATCCGTTTGCGTTCATCCATCGCTTTCTTGCGTAACAGGTCATAGGCTTCGGCCTCCGAGATCTGCTTCAGATCACTAAGGATAGCCTTCGCCATATCAATCCACTTCCGATCCTCCAGCCTGGATTGCAACTGCTTCCGTTCCTGCTCCCACTGTTTGCGTTCCATGTAGCGTCGGGCTGCAAAGTGAAGAGTCCAGTGAATCTCGGGCCCAGTCATGGACGGTGTAAGTATTCCATCAAATGAAGTTTCGACCTCGCAGGATTCTGCGGAGGAAGAGGCTGTATCTGGCGCGCACCACCAAAGCAGCGGTGAATCCGACTTCCCCTTTCCCAGGCAGTTCACCCAGTACTCCACATCAGCCAGCGACAGATGCAAAATGGACGCTTCGGCCACACGAGCTAGCTTCACCGCTTCCGCTTCACTGCCCGCAACCTGTACATGGTACCCGTTTGCTCCCAGCAGCCTCTCCGGTGTCAGAGGGATTGCATCGGATGAGGCAGCTATCGTTGGTTGAACACGGATGACCAATAAAGATCGCATGATGGATCAATCCCTCCCTATTGCGTATAATCAGAGTCCATATCATTTAAGACGTTAATACACGAAAGCGATAAACATGTTATATTACCTAACAAAAAATAAGTGGTGACGATTATGCGTCTTATTTTTAACATTAGAATGATCTTTTCATGCCTCATCATGTTGCAATTAAAAAGGGTGAAACACTATACATGGCACCTTTTCTACAGTATTTATCGTATCCAGCGTGCTAACGTTATCTAGAAGCCTTTAAACTAAGAAGATATACTCGTAAAACTTCGTCGTCCATTCGATATTCCAATAAACTCATGTAAACATAATTAACTTTAAATTTCAAATACTTTTTTATGTTAACTATATTGACATGGTTAGATCGATCTTTTATAGTTAAGCCATAACAACTCCATATTTGAATCGATCACAGTTACAACGGCGTAGCTGGTTGAAACGGCAATGAAGCCTGTTTTGCAATCTCGGAGCAAGGGATGCGTATGTATATGCGCAGTCCTCCGAGGCATAACAGGCTTTTTCGATTTTAGAGACAAGGTTTTGAGGCAGTTTGCAGAATGGACCTAAGGGGGCTAATCATAATGAGTACAACGAAAAAACTGGTGCTGGTCGGCAATGGCATGGCGGGAATCCGCACAATCGAACATATCCTTAAGCTTGCTCCACACGCTTATGAAATCACAGTCTTCGGCGCAGAGCCGCATCCCAACTACAACCGGATCATGCTATCCTCTGTACTGGCAGGCGGAACATCCATCGAAGATATCGTAATCAACGAGTGGAGCTGGTACGAAGATAACGGCATTCGGGTGCACCCGGGTGACCCGGTCGTTCAGATCGATACCAAGCGCAAGGAAGTTGTATCTCAAAATGGTGTACGCGCAGCCTATGATGAGCTGATTATGGCAACCGGTTCACAAGCGTTCATCCTCCCGCTTCCCGGCGCTAACAAGGAAGGCGTAATCGGATTCCGAGATATTAAAGACTGTGAGACCATGATGGCAGCATCACAAAAGTATCGCAAAGCTGCCGTCATTGGAGGTGGATTGCTAGGACTTGAAGCAGCGCGGGGGCTGCTCAATCTGGGCATGGACGTCACGGTCATCCATATTAACGGTCATCTGATGGACCGGAACCTAGATTTGCCGGCAGGTCTGATGCTCCAGCGTGAGCTTGAAGAACAGGGCATGAAGTTCCTTTTGAACAAACATACCGAAGAAATCACAGGCAAACATCGAGTGAAGGCCATTCGTTTTACTGATCAAACGGTGCTTGAAGCGGATCTGGTTGTCATGGCTGTCGGGATTCGCCCTCAGATTGAACTGGCTCGCAATACCGGCCTCGATGTGAATCGTGGAGTCATTGTAGATGATTATATGCATACCAGCATCCCTGGTATATCTGCCGTCGGCGAATGTGCAGAACACCGCGGTATTGCCTACGGACTGGTTGCTCCATTATATGAACAAGGTATGGTACTTGCGAAACGTCTGGCTGGCGCGGCAACCGAAGGATACGAAGGTTCAGTCACTTCTACCAAGCTGAAAGTATCCGGTGTGGACGTATTCTCTGCCGGACAATTCAAAGACGCTGCGGACACTCGCAGCATTCGCATTCAGGATGACGTTGATGGTGTGTACAAAAAGATGGTGATCAAGGATGGGCAGCTCATTGGAGCTGTATTGTTCGGGGATACCACGGATGGCGCATCGCTGTTTTCCCTCATTAAAAGTGGTGAGAAAATCAGTGGTCGGGAGAAAGAAATTTTGCTCGGTGTACCTTCCGGTGGTTCAGGCTCGGGTCCATCTGTCGCAGAACGAATGGCGAGTATGCCGGATGACGAGATCGTCTGTGGTTGTAACGGTGTTACCAAATCTTCCATCGGGGACGCCGTTCTGAATAAAGGCTGTAATACACTCGGTGCAATCAAATCCTGTACCAAAGCCTCCGCTTCTTGCGGTGGGTGCAAACCTATTATCGAAAACCTGCTCACGTATTATGCCGGCGATAATGTAGGTGAACAGACCAAAGAAGGCATCTGTGGCTGTACATCCTATGATCGGGATGAGATTGTTGCTCAGATCAAGGAGATGGGACTCAAAAGCGTTAAGGAAGTCATGAACGTTCTCGGGTGGAATGAACCGGAAGGTTGCTCCAAGTGCCGTCCTTCCCTCAACTATTATCTCGGTATGATCTGGCCGGCTGAATACACAGATGAGCGTGTATCCAAATTCACCAACGAACGTTATCACGCCAATATCCAGAAAGACGGTACCTACTCCGTTATTCCACGGATCTATGGTGGTGTCACTTCCCCGGCGGAATTGATCAAGATTGCAACTGTCGCAGAGAAATACGATGTGCCGTTGGTGAAATTCACGGGTGGGCAACGACTCGATCTGCTCGGTGTACAGAAAGAGAACCTGCCGAAGATCTGGGAGGAACTCGATATGCCTTCCGGTTTTGGTTATGGCAAGGCGCTTCGTACGGTGAAGACTTGTGTAGGTAATACGTTCTGCCGATTCGGCACACAGGATTCCATTGAGATGGGTATTCGTCTGGAGAAAAAACTCGACAAGATGGTGGCTCCGGCCAAAGTGAAACTCGCTGTCTCCGGATGTCCGCGGAACTGTGCTGAAGCAACCATCAAGGATCTGGGTGTTGTCGCCATTGATGGCGCTTGGGAGATTCATGTTGGCGGTAACGCGGGAGTCAAGGTTCGTGCAGCCGAGTTGCTCTGTACGGTGAAGACCGATGCGGAAGTGGAAGAGTGGACTTACTCTTACCTGCAATATTATAGAGAGAACGCAAAATGGAATGAGAGAACAGCGGCTTGGATTGAACGGGTTGGTCTGGATCATGTGAAGGAAGCATTGGCGGATCGGGATGTACGTCTCGCTCTGGTTGAACGTCTGGAAGTTACACTGGGTCACACGGTTGATCCTTGGAAAGAAATCATACAAGACGAGAAATTACGTAAAAACTTCACCCCACTGTCCGGTGCCGAGCCGGTAACCCACTAGAAGAGGAGGAACAGCGATGAACAAATTCCGGATTGGACACCTTGCAGATATTGATGAAAAGGGAGCACGGACCTTCCTGATACAGGATACCGAAATTGCAGTCTTCAAACTGAGCGACGGAAGTCTGCACGCCGTCGAGAATCACTGCCCTCACAAGGGCGGCAAGCTGTCGGAAGGCATGGTGTGCGGGACAGCGGTTCATTGTCCTTTGCATGATTGGAAGATTGATCTGCGTAACGGTAAGGTACACGAGCCGGATGAAGGCTGCTTGAATACCTACAAAACAGAAGTGGACGGCAACAGTGGAGAAATCTTCATCACAATTGCGGGTTAAAGGCTAGAGATACCCTGACATCAAGGAGGCGTGCGCTATGGATTTTGTTAAACCTGCAGAAGTGCTGCAATCAATGGTCGAAGCTGGTGAGAGCAAAGCCAGAATGAATCGGGTACAGATGCTGATCCGCGGTTTTCTGGCGGGGGCTATTCTTGCCTTTGCAACCACACTGGCATATACCGCTGTATCTCAAACTTCCGTTGGTTTGGCAGGTGCACTGATATTCCCGGCGGGATTTGTCATCATTATTCTGCTGGGTCTCGAATTGGTGACAGGAAACTTTGCGATGCTTCCACTCGCAGTGTTGAAACGCAGAATTACATGGATGGATATGCTTCGAAATTATTTTTGGGTGATCACAGGACATCTGCTCGGATGTGCATTCTATGCTCTCTTATACGGCCTGACCATTACCAGGATGGGTACGGATATGAGCAACCCTCTAATTCAAACGCTGATCCAGAACAGTGAAACCAAAACATTGGGGTATCAGCACTTGGGTGGGGATGGCATTGTACTGGTCATCATCAAAGCCATTCTATGTAACTGGATGGTCACACTCGGGGCAGTGATGGCAATGACGTCCACTTCTACACTGGGCAAAATCGTAGCGATGTGGCTGCCCATTACCATATTTTTCGCTCAGGGATTTGAGCATGCTGTGGTAAATATGTTTGTCATCCCGGCAGGCATGATGCTCGGTGCACAGGTCACTATGGCTGACTGGTGGCTATGGAATCAGATCCCGGTGTTGTTGGGTAACCTCATTGGCGGAGCTGTATTTACAGGCCTCGGTCTATATGCTGCACACCACTGGGGGAATCCGGTGAAACTATCGACGAAACTGGCAACCATTCAGGGTGGTCGTTCAGGATTGGCAAGTTCTGATGCTGCACCGAAATTGGGGACACGATCATGAGCCGGGGCCTGGTTAGTATTGTTGGCGCTGGTCCTGGAGATCCGGAACTGATTACGGTAAAAGCCCTGAAACGTATTCAGTCCGCAGATGTCATTATGTATGATCGGCTTGTGAATGATCAATTGCTCGCTGAAGCTCGTGAAGGAGCACTCCGCATCTACTGCGGCAAGGCTCCAGGCCTTCATTCCATGAGTCAGGAGATGATTGGACGGATGCTGGCTGCCCATGCAGCGGAAGGCAAACAAGTCGTAAGACTCAAGGGTGGCGATCCGTTCATCTTTGGCCGTGGTGGTGAAGAAGCGCTTGTGCTGGCGGAAGCAGGGATTGCATTTGAGATCATTCCTGGCATCACTTCAGCTGTAGGTACATCCGCTTCATCCCTTATTCCGTTAACCCATCGCGGGGTTGCTTCATCCTTCGCATGTGTCACGGGAACCGGCAGTGATGGAAGTGTATCTTCGGTCCGCTGGGATCTACTTGCCCATAGTGTGGATACACTGGTCATCTACATGGGTATTAGCCAACTGCCCCAGATTCAACATGAATTGCTTCACCATGGCAAAAGTGGACACACCCCTGCGGCTTTAATCGAACGAGGAACCACTTCGGAGGAACGGATTATTACCGGCACACTTGCCGAACTCCATTCCCTCGCCCTGTTACATCAAGTGAATAATCCGGCATTGATTATGGTCGGAGAGTCCGTTCTGATCCGCGAACAGCTGCTTCAGATGCAACAGGCCGCGAACGCCTCCATGACAGGATAATCGAATTGGATTTCTTCATCTATATCAATTGAACTAAACATTTACACAAAACGGAGAGGACAGAAACGACCTGAAGAAGCGGAGCGTTCGCCTTTATCCCCGGATTTACCCTTTATAAAGGAATCAAAAAAATCTGGGGATAACAGCGATCGGAAGGTTGTTCTGTCATCGGAGTGTGCAGTGTAAATATTCTTTAGTTCAAGTGATATAGAACAAAACTCTCATTCGACCTTTAATCCAACAGCATACGCTCGTGAATAGTCCGACCCTTCTGCCCTGGTTCAATCAGCAGACGGGTCGGTTTGATGTTAATCAGCGCCGTAAGCTGCTCTCCCATATAATGCGCAGAATACTTGAATCCAATCTCTGCCCAATGCATGATTACACCTACCGTTGCAGATACCAGATAACTTAACATGATGTCGTAATTAATCGTCCACTCACTATCCTCGGTCACCAATACAAAATCTTCGGTTAGATACGTTCTAAACATATTGCACAGCCGGGAGCTCATATCTGAATGCATCGTTATTAATGCACGAAAGATATCCTGATGGGCTTCAATATATTCGAATACAGGCATCGTGGATGGCAGCAATACAGTCATGTCCACTTCTTTGAGCTGTGCGTATGGTTCTGCATAAGCTCGCCCCACTCCCTGCATAAAATCATCCAGAATGAACTGCAACAACTCCGGTTTGCCGGGAAAATGTAAATAGAAGGTTCCCCGGTTGTAATCCGCCCGTTCCGTAATATCCCGGATTGTGAGGGCATCCGCTCCCTTCTCTAATATCAAAGAAACCGCCGCAGCGATGATCGCATCCTGCGTTCTTCGTGCTCTCCGGTCCTGAGGATGTTCAATGATCAACATTTTCGCCTCCTTTGTTCATTATTGTAATATAAATGAACACCGCTTACACCTCTGTCCGATAGCTGACATATGCGATGTCAATGATTATTGTCACATTGCTATGTATATCTTAACATTGAGACAGGAAAGATAGACGACAGGTTGAAACTTTTTTTGAGAAATACCTGCCAATAATGAATAAGGAGCGGATATATCATGAGTACATCTTATAAACATACAGCCGTTATTACAGGAGCAGCCGGGGGCATTGGTAAAGAATTGGCACGCCGCCTTGCTGAGCGCAAAATTAACTTGGTTCTGGTGGACCTGAATGAAGAAGCTATCCAACAGACGATTACTGATCTGAACCTCGACAAAGAGCACGTCATCGCCGTAAAAGCGAACGTATCCCAAGAAGCAGACGTGAAAAACTATGTGCAAAAAGCATTAGATGCTTTTGGTCGAATCGATTATTTTGCCAACAATGCCGGAATTGAAGGTCCAACAGGGCTGATCGAAGACCTGAGTGTTGAAGCACTCGACACCGTATATAACGTCAACATTCGTGGAGTATTCCTGGGTCTGCAAAATGTCATTCCAGTGATGAAAAAACAAAAATCCGGTGCGATTCTTAATACCTCTTCCCTCGCGGGTCTGATGGGTGCACCTGCTGTATCTCCATATATTATGTCCAAACATGCCGTAGTTGGTCTCACGCGTACCGCTGCAAATGAATTGGCACCTTATAATATCCGGGTTAACGCTGTATTGCCAGGCACAATCAACACACGTATGATGCGCCAGATCGAAGCTAATTCCGGTAACGTGGAAGATTATCAATCAGCAACCGTGTCCAGCATTCCAATGGGCCGTTACGGTGAACCGGAAGAAGTGGCTGCGGTAATGAACTTCCTGTTGTCCGAAGAAGCATCCTATGTAACAGCTTCCCTTTACACCGTAGATGGCGGTATGGTGGGTCAATAAGAAGCTATAAACGGTGGGATTGATAGGGATTGGGTCGATAGAACTTCAAGTCCATCCTTAAAAAAGTTATACCGACAGGTGTTCCCGAAGGGATGCCTGGTCACTACAATCTAAAAAAGGCCTCAACACCACAGTATTGTGGAGTTGAGGTCTTTTTGACAGTACAACACTTGCCATGCATTAGGCTGCATCTGTGAGATTTCACTTTTGAAACAGCCATTTAATGTCTCGTTGCACCATGTGATCACTCTAAGTTACTCTAACGAACCTAGGGCACCTTATTTCGGCAAAAAGCGCTTATTTCCCGAACTAACGAATCTCAGACACGCTAATTCCGCGGAAATGCTTTAACTGCATGGGAAAGTTCTAAAATCCATAGAATAACGTGTCTGAGATTCGTTACATTCCCAAACGAGCGAGAAATACTCGAATAGCGCGTGTGAGATTCGTTAGATTTTGCCCACGCTTAACTTAATCGACGTATCCCGCATGACCCTTGTCCATCAAGTAGTCCATCTCCGCATCCAGGATGCTTTCCACGGTCAACTCATCCAGCTTCACATCTTTACGACTAAGGATATAGTCAGCCAGATCATCGCCGTCAATATCCACATCGTTACCTTTGGAATTTTCGTGCGCCTTGTTGATGTACGCTTGCTCATGCTTCAACACAAGGGCGATATTCTCCTGGCTTGCCTTCGTTTTATCTGCAATATATTGCATCATTTCTTGTTCATTAATTGCGTTTGCTTCTGCCACGTTCAGTCATCTCCTTGATTCATACATACTGTTGCCATTGTAGCATAGGTTAACCCATTACAGGCAGAACTTATGCCTGAAGAACAATTATAGAGCGGGAGCGAAGAATTAGTGTTGAGCCGAAACGTAGGTAGCATTTTTTCATACGCTGGCTCATCACTCTGCCCCTACGACAACCGCACGTAAAATGTAGCACCCTCTCCAACTACACTTCGAGCGTATAGCTCTCCTTTGTGCTGATCCACAATGGAACGAGCAATCGCCAGACCCAGACCATGCCCACCATGCTTGCGGGCTCTTGAAGAATCCGTACGATAGAATCGATCGAAGATCCGATCCAGATGTTCGGGTGCAATGCCTTCACCTGTATTGGACACGGCCAGCATGACATCATTATTCTGTTTCTGGAGCGTGACGTTTACGGCGCCTTTTGGACCGGAATACTTCACCGCATTATCGAGCAGGATCAGAATGACCTGTTTGATCTGCTCACTGTTCCCATGAACCGTAAGATTCGGCTCAATGTTGTAGTCGAGGGAAATGTTTTTCTCAAAAATAACGGCCTCCATCGGCAAAATAATACTCTCCACCGCATCGCTCATATTGAACTTCGCATGAATCATCGTGGAGCGTGAGTCATCCATCTGTGTCAGATAGAGCAGATCATTCGTAAGTCCCGTCATGCGCTCGGTTTCCGACTTGATATAGTGTAGCCACTTCGCCTGGTTTGCTATGGTATCCTCCTGATTTGCAAGCAGTACGTCAGCATTGGTATTGATGATCGCCAGAGGTGTCTTCAGCTCATGTGAAGCATCCCCGATGAATTGTTTTTGCTTCTCAAACGCTTCTCTGACTGGTGCAATGGAGCGATTCGCAAAATAACGGCTCAGGAAGTAGATCACAATCAACATCACCAGTCCGACAACAGCAAAGGTATAAATCAAATTCGTAAGAATACCTTGTTGCGCCGTCACATCAATGAATACGATCATGTGCCCGGCACCGCTCGGATCAACCACATAGGCCCAGTCCGTTCCATCCAGCGCAAATTGCCCCGTCTGCCGTTCCGAATCACCAACTTTATTCTGGTCAACCTTTTGTAACGCCTCGGTGTAGAACGTATCTTCCATATCAAATCGGGAATGTGTATCCGTAATCTTCCACTGATCATCCGTCTTAATCATGAACGAAACGGAACGTGCCGGAGGTGAGTTGGGATCCCCTCCCGGGCCTCCATTATCACCACCCATGGCATCGGAGGGAAACGAATCTGAACCGGAACTTGAACCTGAGCCTGTACTACCCCCTGTACCGGAACCCTGCCCTTCCCCGCGCGGTATCTTGGATGAATTATAAGGACTGTGATAGAAATCAGACACCTTGTACAACTCCATATTTGTCTCACGTTGCACATTCTGATAAGTAATCGTATAGATCGTCGCAAATGCCACCAGCATCATAATGGAGATGGACACCAGATTCACGATCAAGAATCGATTTCGAAGTTTCTTGAACATCAGGACGTCACCTCAAGTACATACCCGACACCCCGAATCGTGTTAATGCGGACGGCAGAGTTCAGGAAGGTTAATTTTTTGCGTAAAAAAGAGATATATACTTCCACATTGTTATACTCCACTTCCGAATCAAATCCCCATAACTTCTCAATAATCTGCTCTTTGGAGGTAATCGCCTGTTTGCGGGCAATCAACAGCTCCAGCAGTTCATTCTCCTTCAGATTCAGCTTGATCTCCTTCCCCTGAACGCTCAGCTTCAACTGAGTTGTATTCAGCTCAATATCACCGAATTTCAGTCCATCCTCGGGAACCACTTCGCCCTTCCGTCGTAAGGCTGCACGAATCCGGGCCAGCAATTCCTCTGTGGCAAAAGGCTTGGCGATATAATCATCGGCACCATAATCGAGGCCTGTGACTTTGTCCGATAGTTCACCTTTCGCAGTAAGCAGAATGACAGGCGTATGATTGCCTTCACTGCGAAGTTTCTTCAGGACGGTGATCCCGTCCATCTCCGGCATCATGATGTCGAGTAGTAACAGGTCGTAGATACCGCTCTGCGCATAATCCAATCCTGATCTGCCGTCGTGGACCATGTCCACGGAGTAGTTGTTTTTTTTCAAAATCTGCGATACAGCCTCTGCCAAATGAACCTCATCTTCCGCAATTAATATTCTCATCATCTATTCATTCCTCTGCTTGAATTATTTCTCTCAATGGACTTGTTTTATATGTTCTTATTCTATCAATCAAACCTTGAATCAATCTTAATTCATTTTGTGTATGCGCACTATTATAGGAAGGTAAAAAAATGTTAACGCAATGTAAAACCATTTAAGATTCATTCAAGGTTGGGGCTCTAAGATACAGACATGGAAGCAATACACGATGCAACAAAACATACAACCCACCGACGAAAGGAATGAGTCCCACATGGCGATTGAAGTATTCAACCGATATGAGAGCAAGTATCTTCTGACGGATGAGCAGTACGCACATTTCTACAATGACCTGCTGAAATACATGGAGCTGGATGCCTACAACAAGAAACATGAGTACTACTCCATCAGCAACCTGTACTTCGACACTCCGCAGGATTCACTGATTCGAGCCAGTCTCTCCAAACCAAAATACAAGGAGAAGTTGAGACTGCGGGCTTATGGAATCCCTGAAGAGAACGCCAAAGTGTATCTGGAGATCAAAAAGAAAGTATTTGGCCTGGTGAACAAACGCAGAACAGCCTTGAAGCTGGATGAAGCTTACGAATTCGTCCGTTCGGGACAGGCGCCAGAGCTCGCGGATTACATGAACAGACAAGTTGTCGAAGAGATCAAATATTTCCTTCGGGTATACGATCTGGAACCGAAAGTGTATCTGGCGTATGAACGCAAAGCACTCTTCGACAAGAACAGCCGCGATCTCCGCATTACCTTTGACACCAACATTCGTAGCCGCAGATACGATCTGAAGCTGGAACAGGGAGATTACGGTGAACCGCTGGTGAAGGACGGTCGATGGCTGATGGAAGTAAAAGCCGAGAAAACCGTTCCGCTGTGGCTGTCACAACTGCTTTGTGAGCATGGTCTATACCGTACCGGATTCTCCAAATACGGCAACGAGTACAGACATCTGGCGAGAACAACGAACCTGAATTACCAAACGAAACGCATTCTTGTGCCAGGTACCGATTTCAACCCATCCATAGAACAAGATAAAACGATTATAGAAAGAGAGCGTGTCCTATATGCTTGATTCATTGTTCAGTTCAGCCCTAACCGATACTAACCTGACGTTTAACAACGCAGTCATAACCATTGGTCTTGCCATTATTCTGGGATTAATCATCAGCCTCACGTACATGAAGACTAACCAAAGCACATACTCCCAGAGCTTCACCTTAACGATGGTTGTTCTGCCCGTTATTGTCGCCATTATCATCCTGCTCATCGGCAGCAACATCGCTCGAGCATTCAGCTTGGCAGGTGCCTTCTCGATCATCCGATTCCGAAGTGCCCCTGGTGATCCAAAAGACATTGCTTACGTATTGTTCACGATGGCTTCCGGTCTTGCCTGCGGTGTAGGCGCTTTTGGATACGCGGTGCTGTTCACCATTATCCTGTGTGTACTGATGTTTGTCCTGAGTCGCTTCAACTTTGGTGGCAAGAAAAGTCAGCTGAAAACGCTGAAAGTTACCATCCCTGAGAACTTGAGTTATGAAGAAGCACTTAATGAAGTGTTCCATACATTCAACGTACCTTTTGATCTGAAAAAAATCAGAACCACTGAACTCGGCAGTCTGTATGAGCTGGTCTACAGTGTAACCATTCATGAAAGTGTTAGCCAAAAGGAATTCCTCGATGCGATCCGCACCCGGAACGGCAACCTGGATATCTCATTAACCATGAGTCCAACAACGGAATATTAATTTATAATTCGAAGGGAACGATCTAATATGAAGAAAAACATGATAACAGGTAGCAAACTTTGGTCCATCGCCATGATTACCAGCCTACTCGCAGCATGCAGTTCACCAGCAACCACAAGCACAACGGCCAATGCCGCAACGTCAACGACAGGAACAACCAAAACGGTATCTGTCAGCGAGCAAACTTCAGTGAAATATGCAGATCTGGTCTCTCTGGATGCTGACGATACCAATATTAGCTGGAGTGAGGCAGATTCTACAGCGATTAAGCTGAACGGAACAACTGCAACGGTGACCGGTTCGGGTGCTAAAGCCGCGAATGGTTCGGTAACCATCTCGGAAGCAGGCACTTATGTACTTAGCGGTGAGCTAACGGATGGCCAGATCGTGGTTAACGTTGCCGATAAGGGTACTGTGCATCTCGTATTAAACGGAGCAACCATTCATGATAACGACAGTGCCGCAATCTACATTCAGAAGGCTGGTAAAGCGGTAATTACGCTCGAAAAAGGAACCAAAAACACCGTATCGGATGGTAAAACGTATGTGTACGCTGACGCTACGACAGACGAGCCGGATGCTGCAATCTTCAGCAAAGCAGATCTTACATTCAATGGTGCAGGTCAATTGACCGTCACAGGTAACTATAATGAAGGTATTACGAGCAAGGATGATCTGAAAATCATTAGTGGTAACATCCGTGTCAAAGCAGCCGATGACGGCATCAAAGGTAAAGATATGGTCGCTATCCAAGCGGGTACGATTACCATTGAAGCCGAAGGCGACGGTATTAAATCAACCAATGACACAGATACCACTAAAGGCTATGTTGCTATTGCAGGAGGTTCCTTTGATATCCAAAGTGGCAATGATGGCATTCAGGCCGAAACCGCACTTGTTACGGATGGCGGCACATACAACATTGTAACGGGCGGCGGTAGCGCCAATGCACCAGCCAAAGTAGAAGAAGGTCCATTTGGCGGCGGCGGTGGATGGGGTGGCGGCACACCTCCTACGGATATGGGCACACCACCGGATGGCGAACCTCCTGCAGATATGCCGGAGATGCCTAATAACAGCGGTACGAATGCAGGTGCTAATACAAACGGCGCAGCAGCATCCAACTCTGCCAACACAACAACAACAACAACAACGGATAACAATGCCGATGCTGACACAGCTACAACAGCAACGGAGTCCACAAGTGCCAAAGCGCTCAAAGCAGGTACAGATCTTACGGTTAATGGCGGTACGTATACCATTGATTCCATGGATGACTCCCTGCACAGCAACAATAACGTGACCGTCAATGACGGAACATTCAACATTGAATCTGGTGATGACGGCATTCATGCCGATCAGGCCCTGACGATTAACGGCGGAACCATCACGATTGCGAAGAGCTATGAAGGACTTGAAGGTGCAATCATCACCCTGAACGATGGGGATGTGGATGTAACGGCATCCGATGATGGGGTAAATGCTGCAGGTGGCGAGACGGAGACAGCTACGAATACAGCGGCAAGTACAGATAGCGCGACTACAGCAACCGATGCAGCCACGACATCCAACATCTCTGTAACCGAAACGACAGGTACAACATCGACTACCGATCAGGCATCCCAAGGTACAGCTGCTAATCAGCAAGGACGTGGACCAGGCGGTATGGGAGCAGTGAGCAATAACGAGTTCCACATTAACGGCGGCTCCCTCACCGTGAACGCAGGTGGTGACGGACTGGATTCCAATGGTTCCATTAACATGACTGGCGGAACGGTTATTGTGAACGGACCGACGGATAGCGGCAACGGAGCATTGGATTATGACGGTACATTTGAAATCAGCGGTGGATACCTCGTGGCTGCCGGAAGCTCTGGTATGGCACAAGGAACATCCGATGCGTCTACGCAAAATACCATTGTGATGACATTCCCTGCAACGCAAAAAGCTGGAACACTTGTACATGTACAAGATAGCGAAGGCAACAACATTCTGACATTCGCTCCGGCAAAAGATTATCAAACCGTGGTTGTCAGCTCACCAGATCTTGTGAAAGATGGCTCCTATGTAATCTACTCTGGTGGTACGTCTACAGGTAAAGCCGTGGATGGACTCTACACAGGTGGTACCTATAGTGGCGGAACTCAAGTGGTTGCATTCCAATCGACCAGTAATGTGACTTGGGTGAATGAATCTGGTGTAACTACAGCCAATACAGGTATGGGCGGTCCTCGTGGCGGCGGTGGACAAGGCGGATTCGGAGGCGGCAGAAACAGATCCCAATCCGGTACAACCACGGACACAACAGGTACTACCGATTCTGCAAAATAATACGTGCGGTAAGCAATAATCAAGCAATCTCTTGCCCCAACTCAAAGGCGAGACAAAAAGGCCCCGATTCACTTCATAGTGAGTTCGGGGCCTTATTCGTATCCTCATTCTTACGTGGTATCTGCATTACTATGATATGGAGCACACTCTTTCATCCATTAACGTTATGGCAGAAGGTTTACAGCACTCCAGCCGAGCAAACCTGGTGATCACTTTCCTGTTCTTTTCTTTAAAAGGAATACACATACACCTTGGTGCGCAAGGCATCCCGGCATGTAATGGTGCGTAGCGGTTCCTTACCCGGCAGCGCAAAACAGACACTAATCACCTTGGCACCCGGCGGAAGCTCTCGACTGAACTTGTCCAGAAGCTTAGTCATAGCACCCGGGAACAGATAACAGATCACACAATCCGCATGTTCATAGGAACTGGTGTAGATATCCCCGCGCATGAAGCGCAGCCTGCTCTTGAGAGAGTGCTGTTTTCCCTTGGCTCGACGTAAGCGAACACTGAGATAGGCAATCAGTTGGGAAGACCATAAGGGAACGATAGAATTCTCAATCCCGGTCAGCCTTTTGCCAGGGCAATGCCTTACAACATCCAGTCCCAATGTGCCCCATCCAGAGCCTGCTTCAAGCACATCCCCGTACCCCGGAATACGGTTTACCTCTTGAATGACCACCTTCCTGACACGGCCGGATGTGGGCATCGGCGAAATCCCGTTTTTCCAACTGACAAGTACGATGGATATGACACCTATCAATGTAACCACGGCAATCAGCCATGGAATCAGGTAAATGATGAACATGAACTCATCCCTTTGTTATCACTCATTCATTCCGGCACATGAGACTTCATATATACACCCTTTTTGTAAACGGACTTGATGGTAAAATGTACACCCAGCTTGCGATTCGTCCGATAGATTAGCGAGTTAATCTCGTCGATCCCTACCGCTTCACTCTCCAGCATACTACGCTCTGGCCACACCTGAGCCACAATCTGTTCCCTTGTCACAAAGTGGTCCAGTTGACTATACAGCAACTTGAACAGCTGATACTCCTTCTTGGACAGCGGAATCTCCACTTCACCGATCTGTACGGTTTGCAGGTGATCCAGTAAACGTACGCCCTCACCCAGCAGATCCGACACACGATATTCCCTCGTCTCTCCAAGATCCCCTTCAACGCGAAGCTGGATCAGGCCGTTGACCAACGTCAGGCTGTCTCCTTCGCCAAACGGATATTTCTCATAGGGAACGAGGCGCTGCCCGTTCAGTTCGGTTCCATTTTTGCTATCCAGATCTTCGATCCATAACTGTTGCTGTACATCATAATGAATGCGGCAATGCCGCTTTGATATCATCTGATTATAAACAGACAAGTCCAATTCACTACCGCCTGTGTAACGTCCCACCGTAATGGAGCGACCTTGGCTTACATAAGCGAATGAGCCGTCACTTTCCTGTCCTGGCGTACGAATGACGATTTTTGCCGTCTCCCGCATGTTATTCTCCCACCTTCAATGATCACTCACTCGATCTCTATAAACATTTCATAACAATAATGATAAATTCATCAGATTTGTTCCATTGTTTGCACCGCTATAGTTCAATATAGTGGTATACAGGAACGATTTATGTTCGGTTCTACTTACTCTACTATACCAGACGTTGTGCTTTTTTTCTCATGACGGCCGGATGTCTACTTTAGCTCATTCAACAAGAGAGGTACCTTCTAATGAACAAAAAAAACATTTTCATATACGTATTGCTCGCCTTTGCCCTGTCCATGACATTAACCGTGCTCTCCCGTATGAATGATGATGGCGGAGAATCACTGAAAGGCACATCGGCTTCCGAAACCTCATGGTTACAAATGAAGATCCAACCCTAAGTCTACTCTATTATAACGTGATCTCCGCGCAAAACGTTTCACGAATGTCATATTAGGCTAAGCCATAGACTCAAATCAATAAGGCCCCAGATTGCTGTTCACAGCAGCCCGGAGCCTCATTTTAATCCAAAAAATCTATACTACACAAAAGATCATCTATCCGTTGATCAACAGAGATAACGACTTATTTCCCAAAGCGAAGTGAAGTGGACAGCGGACATTCCCACCATCTTACCCACATTCATGTCATTGCCGATTCTTTCTCGCGCCGAATTTCCTCCAGCCATACACGACAAGAGCTACAGGGCCAGCGAACCATAACAACTGCCAAAGCATAATTTTCAGGTCGAATCCCATTTCAAGAATCCCTCCTCCGATAATCGCAAAGGTAAATACAATCGTTCAAAACCCAAATCAATCTTGGTCTTCCTCCGGTACAGTCGGCTCGTCGTCAGGCTTCGCTGTCACTCTGGACTGTACTTCCTCTATCCGGCTGGACACCTTCTGATACAGGTAAGAGATCCCCAGCAATAGTACGCCGAAGCTGAAATAGGCAAAGATTTTGCTACCCGAGGTAAGCATCCCCACATCATAGAACACCATCTTCCCCGTAGCGAACAACGTTAGGCCAAGGCCGAGGCGCCGAATCATGACATATTTTCTACGGAATCCATAGGCAATATAGAGAATCGCCAGCAGCAGATAGATCAGGCTGAACATCAGCCCCACATCACCCCACTGGAACTGAATCGTCAGGAATACGGTGATGACACCGAGCAGATACACCCCTGCGATAACCGGGTACCATTCAATGCTCTTGAACTGCCCGCGGATGCCTGCAATCAGCAGATCCCTTCCTGCAAAGAATACCCCTACGTTAAAGATAATTAACACCAGCAAACCAACAATCTCTGCCGCTGTATGCTGTTGAACTTCCGGCTGAAGCGCTGGCATGGTTAAGGTTACGGCCAGTGCAATACAGCAGCCAATAGCATGCAAGAAAGTGGTATACACCTGCACGTATCGATCACGCAGCAGCTTCACCTTGTTCAGTCCATAGGCCAACGCAATGGTGAGCGCTGCGAACATGAGTAACTTGTAGAACATGTATAACAGGAACGTCCCATCGACAGCTCTGGTATACAATTCATTCGACTCATACAGCACGTATAACCACAGATTCGCAAGTGTCACATACTTGAATCCGTTCAGGAAACCCAGCTCCAGCGGGCTGTAATTGAATCTCTCTCTGGAAGATGAGTTGCTGTGAACTGCCCAGGCATAATACAGTGTAATAAGCAAGGTTCCTAGCGTGATGCTGGTGTATTTTAACATAAAGTAAGAACGTTCCCCGATGAAGAATAGCGCCAGCAGATCATAGTACACAAAAGTGATTAGACATAGAAGAACAATGCCCCATCCGGCACGTTCCACCGACTTGAGCCGTTTCAGATGTCCAAGCGTAACCAACAAAACTCCTTCGATCAACCAGCCCATCGATAGCCACTTGGCCCCGAATTGGAACGGAATAATCAGAATGGCAAAGGTCAGGGAAGTGACATAGAAGAGTAATATCGTCTGTTTCTCCTGAGCCATATGGCGCTGGACGAATCGTGCGAGGCCCAGATACACCACGCAGAAGATCAACGCCAGCAAGCCCTGAGCATCATTCCAACCAGCCACATCAAATAATACGTATAACATCAGACAGCTCATGCTCGTATTCATGGCGAGTAGAGCGAAATCCCACCAGGTTAACTTCATCCGGTGTTTGAACGGATATGCCAGCGTAATGCCCAGATATAATGCAAACGTCACAATGGAATACAACATGCCAATTTTCTCACTTGGCGACAGCCATAAGAGGATGAGCATGGATGGTGTGTTAAACAGGAAACTGATATAGTGCACCACCGGCCACCGTTTGCCAAACGAAATGAACACAATAATGCCGTTTAAGAGCAGCAGATAGATCATGGCTACATAGACAGCCGGACCTTCAAGTCCGAACGAGAACATGTAGGAGAATAGCGGAAGATATCCGCCTACCAAACCTAGTGAACAGATGGTCTTCGACTGGTATCTCAAGGACAACAATACGGAGATTGCCGATACCAATACAGACAGGGCAAGTCCCGTATATAACCCAATAATATGCAGTAAAAAGTAACTATAGAAGACGGAGCCGAACAACACGGATATCCCACCGCCGAGCAGCCCCATCGCAAACGTCTGCCTTTTGCGGCGGAACAGCCACTCTCCTCCAGCGAGCATCAGTGCACCGAGCATGAAAAATGCTCCGCTCTTCATCTCGTCATTGAACCAGGTCGAGTACGAGTATTGAAACGCTGCTCCAACCCCCAGAATGAGGAGCAAGATGGCTACTTTGTTGATCCAGCTGAGTCCAATCTTCATCTCCATGCGATTCTGCTTGATCCGGCGTTGAATAGTCTCTTCGCTCAACCCTTCCTCCGCCATGTGCTCATAACCACGTTCCATGTGCCCACGCAGAGCCTCTTCTCTATCCCGTACGGCTCGTCTGTGCGATTCAATGCGCTCATTCACCTCTGCTGCAAGGTAAGCTATCCTCTCCTTCACCTCGTGGGAATCCTCTTGCAACTCCTGTGCGGCCTGGTTGTACAGCGCGTTTAGATTGGATTTGGTTCGATGTTCAAGGAATGCAATTCGATCATTATGTACTGCTGTTTTCCCTTGAAAATAGGTCTCCATCTTCTCTCGCGATACCCGGATTAGATTCAGCTTCTCATCCAGCATCTGTTCGGATAACGCCATGCGAAGACGTGCATTCTCTTCTTCCATCTTGCGTGAGCGAAGTTCGAGCTGTTGCAGCTTGAGTTTGTGAGCTTCATACTGTTCCTGTAACTGTTCATTCTGAACGATCAGGTCATCGGACTGGTATTCCTGGAGCAAGGCATGATACTCCTTCGCCAGTTGCTTTTGTTGCTCCTGAACCTGTTGAAGCCGATCCTTAAACTCCTTCATGAGCTTCCTCCGTTGGTTGATGTTTAATCTTTTCCCTATATTTTACTATATGTATGCCATAAAAAGAGGTTTAAACATTAGATATATCTGTGCAATATTTCATCCGTAGGATCTCAAACGCAAAAAAGCCGGGAAGCAACTGCTTCGCCGGACTTATATTCATATGAGCATTTGCACAAGAATCGATGCTTATGCCGCATCACTCGTCTCCGATTGGTCCGCTGACTCGGGTTCAATTATCTCGTTCGCATCTGGGTCCAGCCAACTGGCGATCATGCCACGCACATATTGCAGATCGTCCTCAGACAGATCGTAGTACCATGTGCCACTGCGCGTTGCACCCTCACCCTTCAGCATGTAATTGCTGATCGTTGGTATGCTATCTTTCATATATAAGGACTCGGCAAATTTCACGATAAAGTCCGAGGTCATGTTGGTTGTAAAATTCGATCCGGCAATCTGGATTACGTCCGGGATCTTGGTCAGATTTTTGACTTCCAGCGCACGATTCATGAAGGCACTTAGGAAAATCCGGTGACGCATCGTCCGATTGAAATCGGAATCTTCCCGGTAACGCACATATCCAAGCGCTTCTTCACCGCTATAGATTGGTTTATTCGCTTCAACAAACAGCTTCTCATGAATTTTGAGCTTGTTCTCGATGTTCTTCTTGATCGGCAGTTCCACACCACCAACCGCATCAACAATATCCTTGAGCCCGTTGAAATTAATCGCGGCATAGAAATTCACTTTGTTCCCCAGCAAATTCTCCACCGTATCCATTGCCATCTTGGCTTCACCATGGGCATACGCTGAGTTAATCTTTGACTTCACATCCCGGCCGACAATCTCGGTATAGGAATCACGTGGAATGGACAGCAGCAGCACTTTATTGTCTTCTGGACGCACGACGGAATAGATGATGGTATCCGAACGACTTGGTTCGTTATCCCGTTGGTCAATCCCTAGCAGTAACAACGAGAATGGGTCCGTATGTTCCACAACAGGGGCATCCTTATCGCCAGCTGGTACAAAGGAGTCATCCAAGGCTTCCCTCACCGTAGCTGAAGCGAACAAATTAAAGGCAAACACGACGAGTTGCTTTCGATAGATAAATCCGAGTCCTCCCAACACAAGCAGCACACTTAGGGTGATGATCAATGGTTTCTTCCATTTCTTCTTCGGGTTCTTCGGCTTCCGTCTTGTTAAATGTGCAGCACTGTTTTCCATCATATCTCCTTTAATAACGGGTTCTTAGATTCATTTAACTATATTAATAACACGTTTTCAATAGATTACGTTATAATCTGCATTACATAAATGAATAGAGAAGGAGCGATGAATGATGGAGTATCGACGTTTGGGCAATAGTGGTTTACGTGTGTCGGCACTGGGGCTTGGCACCAATGCGTTTGGCAAACGCGCGGATGAAGCAGCTTCTACCCGCATTATTCATGCAGCGATGGATCAAGGCATCAACTTTATCGATACCGCCAACATCTACGCAGGCACGGAATCGGAACGCATTATTGGACAGGCTCTCACAGGTCGACGGGAAAACGCGGTGCTTGCTACCAAGGCCGGATTACCCCGGCATGATGGTCCTCATGGGCGGGGTTCCTCCCGCTACCATCTGCAACAAGAGCTGGAACATAGCCTGCGGCGCCTGCAAACGGATTATGTGGATCTGTACCAGATCCATACTTTTGATCCGCATACACCGCTGGATGAGACACTGCGCACACTGGATGATATGGTTACTTCCGGCAAAGTCCGCTACATCGGAGCCTCCAACTACGCAGCTTGGGAGCTGATGAAAGCTCTGGGCATCAGTGAACAGAAAGGTTATGTGCGCTACATCTCCACCCAAACCAGCTACTCCCTGGCAGACCGTACACCCGAGCTTGAACTGGTACCGATGTGTCTCGATCAGGGTGTAGGCATTATCCCGTATTTCCCGCTGGCAGGTGGTATTCTGACCGGTAAATATAACGGACAGACCCGTGTGCCTTCTGGTTCCAGAGCAGACACCGATCCGTCCTTCAACCGTTTCCTGCTGGAGCATAATATCCAACTGAGTGAACAAGTGAGTGCTAAAGCTGCCTCATATGGATGCTCCCCGAGTGTGCTGTCACTCGCATGGCTACTGACACGTCCAGCTGTATGCACAGTGATTGTGGGCGCTACACGCACCGAACAGCTGGAACATAATCTGGCTAGTCTGGACATGTCACTGCCCGATGAGCTGTTGGCCGATCTGGACCAGATTAGTGACTCTTTCCGTCGCCGCGAGCCGTTTGCGTCCTATCGAATCGATTGAGCAACCCAAATAGACCTTCCGACAAGATGAAGTCAGGAGGTCTATTTGTATTTTACAGAGTTGTTACAATTATTAATAATCAGAAAATTTTCCAGTTCCACTACATTCTGTAGTTTAATACATTAAAAAAAGATATATTACGGATCAACTCTCTGTTTTTTGGCGAAGAAACTCCTGCATGATCTCCAAATACTCTCCCTTACGTTCATCCAAAGTTTCGAAAAATGCCTTGTCCGATTCCTCGACCAGATGGATTCCCTCCACAGCCAATCGGGTTCCTTCTTCCGTTGTTGTGATAATATTGGCACGCGTATCTGTCTGATGACGAGCGCGGGTAATTAATCCCCTTTTTTCAAGCGCACGTAGAACCTGAGAAGTCACGTTAACATCCACCTTGGCAAACTGAGCAATTTGAACCTGAGTCACTCCCTTGCCTTCCTCATCGTGTTCATTGAGCCATAAACAGGCGTGCAATAATACAAATTGAGGTTGTGTCAGTTCGAGGGGCTCCAGCACCCTGCGTACTTCCTTTTGCCACATGGCTGTTACCTGCCATAACAGATATCCCGGACTTTCTTGTGCGTTTTTATACCGTGAGCTTGTCATCTCATACCTCCATGATGTGCGACCTTATGCAACAGAATATATACCCGTCAGTCAATGAAGTAAATCCATTATTCATATAACGATGATGGAAACATATCCGTTGCAACTCTGTGTGTTCTTTCTTAAAAAAAATTAGCGCGCAGGTATAAACTGCTTCACCCATTGTCCGAATCCTTGCGGATTGCGGCTCTGTATAAGAATAGTTCCTTCTCCCCGGAACCGACATACCAGTCCTTCTCCACTTGTTACACTGGATAACCAGCCCTGTGAAGCTTTCTCAATACGGTAATCTACATAATGAGGCCATGCCACCAAATGGGCGTTATCCACGATCATTTCTTCACCTGCTGCCAGATTAATCGCATGGATTGCACCATAGGAAGACAGAAATACAGTGCCACGTCCACTGATCTCAATAATGAAGAAACCTTCTCCCGAAAAGAGACCTTTTTTCAGGTTTTGCATTTTGGTATTCACCTGAATGCCCTCGGTTCCTGCCAGAAATCCGTCTTTCTGCACATAAAGTGAATAGGAACCGTCCAATTCAACAGCTTCTACATCGCCCATGCTTGAAGGTGAGAGCAGAATCTCTGCCGATCCGCCCGCAGCCGTCAGTTCCTGAAAGAAAAACTTCTCCCCGCTCAACATCCGACCGAACCCGGCAAACATCCCACCTTCTGCTGAACCCTTCAGTTCAACCGTAGGAGTCATAGATACCATCGCACCACTCTCGGCCTTGAACCGCTCTCCCCGCTGCAAATGTACCTTGAGCATCGCAAAAGCACCATCATATAAAATCTCATAGTTCACGGTTGCACCAGCTCCCTATTGTCAGAGTTAAAATCATTGAGTCCATTATCTTCCAGAACTGCTGATTTGTCTCCGTATTCCTTCACAATATGTTGATCTCCCCAATTACAGAGCGCATTGAGAATCGGTTCAAGACTTCTCCCGTAATCACTCAATTCGTATTCTACTTTGGGAGGGACCTGATTATATACGATGCGGTTTACGATTCCGTCGTTTTCAAGCTCTCTCAGCTGCTGTGTTAACATTTTCTGTGTAATTGCGGGCATAATACGCTTGAGATCACTGGTTCGTCTTTTCCCATGTGTCAGATGACAGAGAATCACGCATTTCCACTTGCCACCGATCACCTCTAGGGTAGCTTCAACCGAGATGTTATATTTTTTTCTAACCATAACTTGCTTCCTCCCTGATGAATTGAATTACATCCGTCGCATGCTGTATAGGCACCAAAAAGTACGTAGGGTACTAAAAAGTACGTACTATTCAATCTATACCGAATAACTCATAATAGCATTTGCCGGTACGTAAATCTACATTCGGGGGAGTGGAGCAAGAAATGTTACAAGATTCAAAACGCAGCACATGGGCATTGCTTGCGCTGGCCATTAGTGCATTCGCGATCGGTACCACAGAGTTTATCAGCGTTGGGCTACTGCCCCTCATTGCAGATAACCTGGGCATTTCCGTAACTACAGCGGGACTGACCGTTACTTTATATGCATTAGGCGTTACCTTTGGGGCTCCTGTTCTGACCTCACTGACGTCTACCATATCACGCAAAACGCTATTGCTTGCCATCATGATTGTCTTCATTGCGGGTAACACGATGGCTGCACTATCGACGGGCATCACCATGTTACTCATTGCACGAGTAGTATCCGCTCTGGCACACGGGGTGTTCATGTCCATTGGCTCCACGATTGCAGCCGATCTGGTGCCTGTCAACCGTAGGGCGAGTGCTATTGCCATCATGTTCTCCGGTCTTACCATTGCCACAGTAACCGGTGTACCTCTCGGTACACTCATCGGCCAACATTGGGGCTGGCGCGCTGCCTTTATCCTGATTGTTGGGGTTGGCATCATTGCAATGATCGGGAACCTGATACTCCTGCCATCCACGTTGAAGCGAGGAACACGGACGGCATTTCGGGATCAGCTGAAGCTCGTTACAGGTGGACGCTTGCTGCTTGCTTTTGCCATCACGGCTGTTGGGTACGGAGGAACATTTGTTGTCTTTACGTATCTGTCCCCGTTGTTGCATGATATTAGCGGATATTCCGAGAAAACAGTAGCGTTCATTCTGTTGTTGTACGGAATAGCCATCGCTATTGGCAACATCATCGGCGGCAGAGCAGCCAATCGCAACCCGCTCAGGGCGCTCTTCTACATGTTCATCATTCAGACCATCATTCTCGGCGTGATGTACTTCACCGTCCCGTTTAAGTTGGCAGCACTGCTCACCATTATGGGTATGGGCCTGCTCGCTTTCATGAATGTGCCTGGTCTTCAGATGTACGTTGTAACCTTGGCTGAACGATATGCACCACAGGCCAAGGATGTAGCCTCAGCCTTTAACATCGCCGCATTTAATGCAGGGATCGCTATAGGTGCCTATTTGGGTGGAGTGATCAATGATTCCATCGGTTTGATTCACACGACATGGGTCGGTGCCTTGATGGTTCTCGTAGCTGTAATTCTGACCGCTTGGGCTAAAATGCTGGAAAGCAAGGATCAACATGCATCAGTCGAAATGGAGAAAGCTTCGTGCTAATTTCCATCCGACCATAGGTCTCACTCTTATATATATCAGTTCCAGCCTTCGAGGGGAACCGGTTTCACAATGTATTTTATTATACTATAATACGTTGAACCCAATTTGATCTACTATGATTTAATTTTGTATGATAAAACAACAAAAATTCAGCTTAATATAACTGATTTTTACACAATTTAAGGAGGAAATCTCATGACAACAGCTCAAACTGCACAACATTTACAATCCACAGTAACTCTGCATAACGGTGTTTCTATGCCTTGGTTCGGACTTGGTGTATTTAAGGTAGAAGAAGGATCTGAACTGATTGAAGCCGTGAAAAATGCGATTAAACATGGATACCGCAGCATTGATACTGCTGCAATATACGGCAATGAAGCCGGTGTTGGTCAAGCGATTGCAGAAGCTTTGCAAGAAAACAACCTGAAACGCGAAGAACTGTTTGTTACATCTAAAGTATGGAATGCAGACCTTGGATATGAAGAGACACTTGCCGCTTTTGATACCACCTTGAACAAACTGGGACTGGAATACCTGGACCTGTATCTGATTCACTGGCCTAAGGCAGGCAAGTACAAAGCAGCCTGGAAAGCAATCGAGGAACTGTACGCGGCTGGTCGCATTAAAGCTATTGGTGTAAGCAACTTCCAGATTCATCATCTTGAAGACCTGATGCAGGATGCCAAAGTGAAACCGATGGTCAATCAGGTGGAATACCACCCTCGCCTGACTCAGGTTGAGCTTAAGGCTTTCTGTGAGAAGCATGGTATCCAGCTTGAAGCTTGGTCGCCTCTAATGCAAGGTCAGCTGTTGGACAACCCAGTCCTCACGGCGATTGCTTCAGACAAAGGCAAATCGGTTGCACAAGTCATCCTGCGTTGGGATCTGCAAAATGGAGTCATTACGATTCCGAAGTCCACCAAGGAAAACCGGATTATCGAAAACTCCTCCATCTTCGACTTTGAACTTTCAAATGAAGAGATGGATCAGATCAGTGCTCTGAACGAAGATGTACGCGTTGGACCTGATCCGGACAACTTCGATTTCTAAATTGAATCGAATTGCTGTTATTCTGTGCTGATTTGCAGGTAAAATAAAACAGTGAAAAGCCTCCAGACTTCTCGTTACGTACGAGAGTTGGAGGTTTTTCACTGTTTTTTGTTTCTCAACAGATGACATTGTCACTTCTAAAATTCTGAAACCTCAATCTCTATAATCAATCAGCTTGACTTTCAATTTGATCCGCAACAAATTCATTCTCGCATTGTCAAATTTATAAGTGACATTGAATTCACACACATATGTGGTGGTAGACCGGCCCACAGATCCCCTGAGGTTCAATTTCTTCCGAAAAAATAAATGTATACACCACCAAACCCAAGGCTATCTTGCTCGTGATAATCTGGAACTGGATCAAATTCATAAAGTTGAATTCTTTTCCTTGCACTTTAACCGAAAGATGTTTTTGTTTGACTGCTAGTGGATTTAAAAGAGTAAAATAGCACCTACTTTTTCGTTTAGTTTTTTAATTTTCAAAATTATTCCTTTTTTTCTAGTAGATCGCAACCTTTTGTTGAAGTATGACGTTAAATATATGTGGAATAATTTCCCAAACCACTCAGAAAAAAAAGCAAGAATAAAAAAAACTATGAGGTGATAATGAATGAAGGTTAATTACGTAAAAAATGGTATTATCACATTAGCTCTCGCTGTACCACTTATGTTCAGTTTTAACCTTACAACAAGCGCAGAACTTACTAACTCCGGTAGTCCAGACGCAGGAATTAGCGTAAAGTCTCCAGATAACCTGAATGATACCTGGAAGACACCAATCAATGAAGGAATTATTGCTTGGAACGGTACTCCTACTCCAGTTACAATCGGATACTTGAGTTCATCAACCAACACAATTACAGCGGCTTCTTATCCAGATACCTGGTATGGCCTAAATTCACAGTGGTTTTCCCCAAAGTATAGATACACAATTCAATTAAACTCAAGAACAATTGTCAGAGACGCCACTAATTTCTCCAATTTCGTTAAAGGAGCGACCGTTCATGAATTTGGGCATTCCTTCTTCTTGAAAGATAACCCGAATACAACTAAGGCGTCTATTATGAAATATAGCAATGATTTTAACACAGTCACTACCCCTAGACAGTATGATATTGACGATGTAAATACTGCTTACTAATTTAAAAGGATTGGGAGGAAGATAGCATGAAGAATTTTACATCTGTAGCTTCAGCATTTTGTATTACTGCAATGTTACTCGCCGGATGTGGAACAGCAGAGCCATCAAAAGAAGGATCCGCTGCAACAGAAACAGCAAAAAAAGAAGTGGTGCTGATGGATGCCTCTTTTCCAACTTACAACAACATTGATGAGTTGGCTAACCAGGCGGATTTAATTATTGAAGGAAAGATTTTAAAATCATCTTTTAAACTTATAAATATCGCAGAAGAACCTGCTGATCCTAATGATGAAAAATTAAACCCAGGTGGGGATATATCAGACAGCCCCGCTATTCCATATACGATCTATGATGTTGAAGTACAAAAAAACTATAAAGGGGAAGCAGCCGAAAAAGAAATCATTCAAGTCAAACAAGTAGGGGGAGAGGATCAAGAACATACATTTAAGGTAGAAGATTCTGAAGAACTCAAAACGAATGAAAACTACGTTATGTTCCTAGCGACGTTTGAAAATTCACCGGCATCACTGTTAAATCCAGTTCAAGGTTCATACACGGTAGAAGATGATGGTACGATTAAAGGGAATGAAAAAAACCAAATCAAAATTGAAATGAACAATTTGTTGAAGTTAGAACAACAGTAAATACTCGAAAGAAGGCACTGACTGGATTAATTTCAGCGCCTTCTTTTTATCCCTCTACTAGCCATTATTTTTCGAAAAACAATAATGGCGTATAGCGCTTGAACAACATTATAATCATCATGATCGGCAATAATGCGAACTTCCGGATTTTGCTCTTAATGAGTTTGGACGTACTGGTATACCTCCGCTACCGTTTCTAATGGATCTGGCGGAAGATACTTTCGCCACGCTTTAAAAATCTGTACGCCTTAAACATCAAATTTCCCCAATTTAACAAAACCATGATGTGAAAGATACACTTCTATAAATCTAACTTCCATTTTGGAATCATTATTATATGAATCGTTCTTGAATCCCCTCTCTAGAAATAGATCGGTAGTATAATCATTGCTCATTATGAAAAAGCCATCTTCGGCACTACTTTTAAGCAGTTCCACATTCAAATTCTCCCACAAAAATTTTTACGATTAATACAACTAGTGTTACCTGAGCGCCAATGTAAGACGTTATAACCTGTAACGCCTACATTAACGTTGAAGCAATCTAGGCCAGCGTCACCGAGTCTACTGTTACGCCTGTAGAACAATCGCGTTGGAGGCGTTACAGCGATAAGGCCCCTTGGCAAGTATCGTTCCAGTACCCCGTGTATCAGTTTTTGTTAATGTAAGCCCACAAAAAAGGCCATCCACCAAGTCCATAAGAGATTCGAAAGACAACCTTTCATTATAAATATCGCAAAGTAAATATACTTGGCTTAATGCCGATTAATCCCTCTCTCCCCAAAAGGCTGCCACCCGTCCTCACCAGACAAAATAAGCGGCAACGCATATTCGGCGGCTTCCTGTTCGCTCAGCACTTTTGCCCATGAAACTCTCGTTGTCGCTTTTCCCGCCCCAGGCCCGAAACTGTTATATTCCACATACTGAACGGTCTGCTCTGCATCTGTCTTGTTCCAGTTGTGCCATCCCTCCCGCTTCACATGAGCGCCGATCCAGCAGTTCACTTGTCCATCCGCATCCTCCGCTTCAGTCAGGCGATGCTTCGTAACGATCTCGTAGCCCTTAAACACCACCGTAGCCGAGCCAAGAATAAAATCGATATCACCTTCGATGTAACAGTCCTCGAAATACTACCGAAGTTTGCGCCGCACTGAACGAAGATGTATGCATTGGACCTGATCCGGACAACTTCGATTTTTAATGAATAGCCTTTTTGGAGCCTGCTTTGTTTGACATAGCATAACGAAAAACCACCGGACCAGGTGAAGTGACCCCGTAAAGTTAGACAGATTATAACGTTAAACAACTTGTTGGGCATTAGTCCGGTACCGTACCGGACTAATGCCTTTTAGTTTTGCCTTGATGCGTTTGTTGATGTAATAATCGATGTATTTGGATAGCTCTTGTTTAATATGTGAGATATTTTCAAATTTCTTTAAAAACAAGAACTCGGATTAATGATGCCAAAGAAGTTCTCCATGACGGCGTTATCGTAACAGTTACCTTTCCGGGACATACTTGCGTGATGCCAACTTCTTTAAGGGTATGACGATATGTTCTCATCTAGTAGTGCCAGCTTGGTCCGAATGAATAAGGAGTTTATCTTCATTTGTTAAACTGCAAAATGGTCGGTCTAACATCGTGGAAACAAGCGAGTAGACCGGTCTTGAACCAATCGTATATGTAATGATTTCTACGTTATACAGATCAAGTATGGGAGATAAATATAGTTTTTCTCCGAACAATTTAAACTCTGTAATGTCCGTTAACCCACTTCTCGTTTGGCCTTTCAGCGCGGAAATTGCGTTCTAATAGGTTCGGTGCAATCTTGCCAATCGAATCTTTATACGAACGATATTTCTTCATATGTACCAAATACTTTAATCCCAATACTTTCATCAAACGCTGTACCTTTTTATGATTCACATGGTGTCCACGATTGATTAACTCATCGCGATTACGACGATAACCATAGCGTCCCTTATGCTCCTCATAAATCGCTTGTATCATGTCTTTTAGCTCTAATTCTTGTCTACCGTACCAAATGCTTTTACCACGTAATAATACGTGCTACGAGGGATATCTGCTAGTTGTAGAAGTGCTTTCACCGAAAATTCGTTCCTTAGTTCATAGACTACTTGCGCTTTGTCTTATTTGGTGAGTTTTCCTTGTTTCGAACTAAGGCATTCAACTTTTTTTTAAATAAGCATTCTCCATTTTCTAACGCTCTACCTCTGCTTGTAAAGCCTCTACAGATCCTTCTGTGCTTTATATCCTTTTTTCATGGATGGGCGCCCCTTTTTCTTTGGTTGAAGGGCGTCTAGTTTAATCTGTGTAGGATATGATGTATAGCCCTTTATAAAAAACTTTTTCCCTATGATGCTCATATTGTCTAATCCAGTTTAAAAAGACAGAATCGTGAAGCCCGCTCGATTTTGCAATGCTTTTCAAGCTTTCTGATCCCTTTTCATAACGCATAACGGCTTGTATTTTTTCATCTGAACTGAATTTAGTCATAAAAAAACTGCACCTCCAATTGGTAGTTGTGTCTAACAATTGGGGTGCAGTTCAACCAGAAACCGGTGTTTTTTCGTTATGTTCTCTTCCCTATAACCAAGCCTCGCTAAAACTACATGTTTCAATTCAAAATGTGGTAATCCATTTTTTAACTATTGAACCTGCCACAATGCAGGGACATTGGATGGTTCCCACCCAGACAAGGATGTGTGGGATTGCAAACATTTATACGTCTTACCGCTATAGGTGACCAGCTGTCCTACAGTATAGGCTGTATTCGCCTGCCAGGCGGAAACGCCCGGATTTGTCGTTCCTGCTGCCGTTTTCACAGTCACCGCATTGCTCGCAGCAGAACCATTCCCCGCCGCATCCTTTGCTTTTACCGTAAATGTATACGAGGTATCCGCTGCAAGCCCGCTGATCGTTGCTGTCGTTCCGGTCACGGATGTCGCCAGAGCCGCTCCATTGTACACATCATAACCCGTTACACCCACGTTATCCGTGGATGCCGCCCAGCTCAGCGTTATACTGGATGTTGTTTGCGCGGTTGATGCGAGGTTCGTTGGTGCAGTTGGCGCCTGCGTATCTCCACCCGGCTGAGCTGTCGTGCTTACAGTTACAGCATTACTGGCTGCAGACAGATTACCTGCCGCATCCTTTGCTTTTACCGTAAAGCTATAGGATGTACCCGCTGACAGTCCGCTGATTGTTGCGGTCGTCCCGTTGACGGAGGTCACAAGATTGGCACCATTGTAGACGTTATAACCGGTAACACCCACATTATCTGTTGAAGCATTCCAAGCTAGCGTAACCGAGTTGGCCGTCACGCCTGTCGAACGGGCATTACCGGGTACGCTTGGCGCCGTCGTATCTGCTGGAGGCACTGTACCTCCGGTAGGCAGATCGGCTTTCAGTTTATTTTGAAGTGTTTTGTTCCGGTCACCGCTAAGTTCCCAGAACATCGCTCCGCCGAGTCCTTTGCTTTTGATATAAGCGGTTTTATATCCAATAGACTCCGCATCGTCATAGCTAATAAATCGCTTGTTGGTCGCATTATAGAGATATGGCACCTTGGCTGTGTCATTCCAGTAACGCGTGTACCCGTTTTTGTTAATGTAGTTGGTCTCCAGATCATACAAATCAAAGGAGCCTGCTTCCCATGTTCCAACGGAAGAACCTCCCGCACAGGTCTGATACTGACCATTGCCCGCCTGTGCGCATCCATCCCAGCCGCGGCCATAGAACGGAACACCAAGCACAAGTTTAGCGGCTGGTACGCCTGCATTCAAATGCCCTTGTGCTCCGGCAGCCACATTAAATGTATTGGCATCCGGCACCCCAGCAGCCGAAGCCGCAGGGTCATAGTTCAACGGCGCGTTATGCGCGCTGACTTTTTGCCAAGCCCCGTTAAAATCGTATGTCATAATATTAATCCAGTCGACGATGGCAGCTATATTGGCAAGCTCAGTATTCGCAGCATAGGTCGTCGATGCACCGCTTGCAATCGTAAGCAGATACTTCTTGCCGTCCACAGCTCCGGCAGCATCCAGCTTCTCACGGATTTTGCTCAGAAGCAGTGTGTAATTTTGCTTATCCTCAGGACGTTTGCTGTTACCATCAAGTCCGCCTGATACCGGGTACTCCCAGTCCAGATCTACCCCGTCAAAATTGTATTTCCGCAGGAAGTCGACGGCAGAGTTTGCAAATACCTCTCTCGTTGCAGCAGTCGCAGCTACATCGGAGAAGCGGTTGGACCATGTCCATCCTCCCACGGAGATGATTGTCTTCAGATTAGAATTGATCTGTTTCAGCTTGTTAAGCTGATTGATATTGCCTGCAATGGGCTGATCCCACGTATCGCCTGCAAATGTCTTGCCGGTATCAATCCATGGATCGCCAAGCACGATCGTTCCATTGGGTACATTGATTGTCTGGCTCTTCTCATTCTGACACGACCAGGTCACCGGGTTAGGGCCCGAAGGGTCCGGATTTCCATGAATACCGTTCCAGCAAATATCGGCAAACGCATAGTTGATATGCGTGACTTTGGTTGGGTCGATGTCCGTTACATTATAGTTTCTCCCATACGCAGCCCAGGACGGGTAGTAACCAACAATTTTATAAGAATCTGCAGCTGCTGCCGTAGCGGGTTGGAGCACAAAAGAAGGAATAATGACGGATAAGAGCAGGGATAGACCCAGGAGAAACTTCGCGGTTTTCTTGACAGCAGTGTGTTTATTTAAATGTATCATCTAATATACAACCTCCTTTGTCGTTTGCGTACTCAGCCTGGTCAGGAACGGACGATGTGCGCTCGAAAACTGGTTATTCGTATATACATCCCAGTTGATTGACCAGGTCATAATCCCTTTTATCCCCGCATAGCCCGCAGGCTGGAGCAAGGTATAGGAACCGCCGTATGACACACCTTTGATTAGGTAATTCAGTGCCTTTTGCAGCTCGGCTGGCGTTGTATAACCACCTCCAGCAGCCTGCTGGGAAGCCGGTACACCGATGGCAATCTGATCCGGTCGTAAGGGACTAAAGAAAGGGCCTGTGCTGCCGCCTACATGAAAGCCTTGAAGCAACATCTCCGCCATGGCCACATGGAAATCAGCTGTTCCTTGGGCGTAAGAGCGCCCATCCAGCCCCACCATGGAGCCCGTGTTATAGTGTTGCACATGAAGCAGGGTCAGGTCATTACGCAAGGCATGGATGACTGGCAAGTATGCTCCCCAAGGACCGCCGTAGCTCAGATATCCACCCTGTACATAGGCCGTCTCCGGCGCAGCCGTCAGGATGAAATTGGCGCCGAAGTGTGACTTAACCGCTTTCACGCCTTGGATGAGGTTAACAATTTTCGGTGTAGTTGGACTACGGAAATCGGTATCCCCTGCATTCAGAGACAGGGAGCTTCCTTCCAGATCGATATCTAAACCATTGAAACCATACGTGGAAATGATTGATTTTAACGAATCTTCGAACTGCTGTCTCTTGTTCGCGTCGGTAAGCTCAATGGTACCGTTGGCTCCCCCCATGGAAAGAAGTACTTTTTTCCCCTGGCTTTGCAGATAGGCAATATCGGATTTGAATTCGGCTACCGTCGCATTGTATGGAGTAAAAGCAAGCGTTCCGCTGCCATGTGAAATCGGTTCGGCAAAGGAGACATTAATGACGTCATAGGCGGTTGATACGTTACGAAGTCTGATATTCGTTGAACCATTGTCGAAGTTATGCCAGTAGCCGATCAGCCATTTGCCGCCGGTTGGCCCCGGATTGGATGATCCATTGGAAGTTGTCACACTGAGGGAGGTACTCGCAGCGGATATATTGCCTGCGGCATCTTTGGCTTTTACCGTAAAAGCATAAGTCGTGCTGGCTGTCAGTCCCGTGACTACAGCTGTTGTAGTTGAAGTACTTGTCACAAGAACGCCGTTCCGGTACACCTCATACCCCGCTACGCCCACATTATCCGTGGATGCATTCCAGGAAAGACTCACAGAGGTGTTCGTGACGGAGGATGAAGTCAGACCCGCAGGAACAGAAGGTGGTGCCGTATCTGGCGTCGGCGTTTCCCCTCCCGAACCTTCCCCGACGTATTTCCACAACGCGGGCACAACAGAGGGCTCCCATCCGGTCAAAGCTGTGTGTGCCTGAATACACTCATAATCTTTATTTTGATATGTTACGAGGTCTCCTTTCTTGTATGCAGTGCCTGCCTGCCACTGGGCAGCGGCATCGGCCCTCGGTGCAAACCACGAAATAAGTAGAAGAAATGCCAAAGCAAATGTAATGACCGGGCGGAATCGAACAGCTTGATTCAAGCAAAATCCCTCCTGTACTAAGGATACGTTCACCTTGCAAACAAAACTTCAATTGTCCACCTGCATCTGATCTGTGATCGATTAGAGCCAGCCCCATTCAGCCATCTGATGTTGCGTGTCACTTCACTCCCTTCCCTTACCAAAATGGATCTTCCCTCTCGTGTTCTTTTTTTGCAGGCACCATCCAAATTTTACAGGGAATTTACAGATCCTCACCCTGTATTTAATCAGTAAAATGCAAAAGAGATAAGGGATAAAATAGTTCTATTGGGGGCGAAAAATGTAATATAGCGCACAAAAAAGGTTTTCTTTCAACTCCTTAGGAGACTTGAAAGAAAACCTGTGTTAGATATTTCGCAGAGAAGAGGGCGTATCTTACTGCCGCTACTCCCCTCTCCTTTCCAAAGGCTGCCATCCATCCACGCCGGACAGAATCAGAGGTACAGTGTACTCGGCCGCTTCCTGTTCGGTCAGTATTTTGGCCCAAGGCACACGATCAGCAGCACTTCCGGCACCAGGTCCGGCGCTGTTATATTCAGCATACTGAACGGTCTGCTCTGCATCTGTCTTGTTCCAGTTGTGCCATCCCTCCCGCTTCACATGAGCGCCGATCCAGCAGTTCAGAAAACAGACTTTGGCATGATGACGCCACGGTCTGCCCAGATACACCGACTGCGGAGGAGCATTGCTGGTCAGATCACAGTCCAGAAACACATAGCCGTAACGCACATCCTCCGGCGTAGAGGCTGCGGTAATCCAACCGTTCACTTGTCCATCCGTAGCCTCCGCTTCAGTCAGGCGATTCTTCGTAAAGATCTCGCAGCCCTTAAACACCACCGTAGCCGAACCAAAAATAAAATCGATATCACCTTCGATGTAACAGTCCTCGAAATACTGCCGCAGTTTGCGCCGCTCGGCACCATCGCGTGGCCCGCCAAAATAACTGCGATCCATGGGCTGCTCCGGCAGCGGGCCGGTGAAGATCGTATCCTGGTGACCGATCAAACGACAGCGGCGAAAGACCGCCCGGTCTCCATCCACATAAACGGCCAGGGCCTGACCAACCTGCTTGCCCGGCCCGGCAGCATTTACGAAGGAAATCCCCTCTGCCGTGAAATCATCGGCACCAACGAAAGCCGTATAGGAATGAAACGTATGATATGGCGACCCGTCCGGAAACTTCTTGAGTGCATGATCATCATACGTAATGATCGTCTGCTCCGCCCCCTCACCAATCAGGTGGATGCCCGGCTTCTCCATATGCAGCTTCTCATGATAGACACCAGCCTTCACTCGAATTGGAACGATTCCGATGCCATTCTCCGGCAGCGCATCAACTGCGGCCTGAATCGTCACATAATCCCCTGTCCCATCTGAAGCAACAGTCAGACAGGGAGCTGATGATTCCAATGCTGTATTTGGCAATCTCTGCTGCGTCATGGCAGTCGCTCCATTTCCAGTGCTGCCAGCAGAAGCGGAGCCACACCCATAAAGGAATCGCTTACAACCGCTTCGGTTACATAGTAGTTGTACGAGCCATCCCGATCCAGGCTTAGTCCTGCGCCATGACAGATCCCGTTTAACCGAACGCCGTCAGCCGTCTCCTCCACCAATCTGGAGGACAGTCCCTGCCATCCCTTCTCCGCCGCAGCTCTGAAATGCGGCTCCAGATACCTTAGTCGCACACCCTTCGCAAGTGCATATACAAACATGCTTGACCCGGATGCTTCCAGATAGTTGCCTTTGCGGAAGCCCTGATCCAGCACCTGGAACCATAACCCGCTCTCCTGCTCCTGCACGCGTACCAGAGCATGACACATCCGTTCGAAGATGCCGATGATGGTTCCGCGCTTTGGATGATTCACGGGGAAATGCTCCACGCTGTCTACAATCGCCATGGCATACCAGCCCATCGCCCGGCTCCAGAAGTGTGGTGAGCACCCTGTCGATGAATCTGCCCAGACCTGCTCCTTCGATTCATCCCAGCCATGATAGAGCAGCCCGGTCCGCGGATCACGGGTCTGGCGTTCGATCAGCAGAATCTGATGTGCCACTTCGTCCCACAGCTCAGGTAGATCAAACGTCTTGGCATACTCTGCAAGGAAAGGCGACGACATATACAATCCATCCAGCCACATCTGGAATGGATAGATTTTTTTGTGCCAGAAACCGCCCTCCGACGTGCGGGGTTGCCCTGCGAGCTGTGCTGCCAGGAGATGCGCCGCTTCTGCGTAACGCTGATCTTCAGCACCATCCAGTAATGCAAACAGGTTTTTCCCCTGATTAATCTGATCCAGATTATATTCTTCCAAAGTATAGGTGCCAATAGAGCCATCCGGCTGGATATACAGGTCCATATGTTTTTTCATAAAATCAGCATACTCTTGTTTGCCATAATACTGCCCGGTTCGTGCCATTGCCATCAAGGTCATGCCTTCCACGTATGCCCATCGTCCCGAAGGGAACGCATGATAACCGTCCCCGTCACATTGCTGGATGATCGTTGCTGCAATTCGCTCAGACCAGGATAACTGTGTCTGTACCTGCATAAGCAATTCCTCCTTGAATGTTGTACTCACCTAATACATGTATGATTAAAGGATAACCGCTTCACTCTTCATAGGTTGCTGTCCTTATTGCCGGCACATTGCCGTTGAATTGCGAAGGTTCAGCTTGGGCTGAATAACCACCGGAACATCGACCTGTTCATCACGGATCAACGAGACAATCAACTCTGCTGCCTGCACGGCCAGTTCATCCAGAGGCGGGCCAATTGTAGTCAAGGCCACTTCGGCATATTGCATATCCGGCAGATCATCATACCCGATTAACGAGATATCGCTTGGAACGCTGTAACCTGCCTCAAGCAAAGCCCGGAGCGCACCTCGGGTGACTAGGTTGTTCAGTCCAATAAAAGCTGTTGGCGAATCCGCCCCAAACGCATGATTACGTATGGAAAAATACCCGTCTTCCCAGGAGGAATACGCTGGCAGCACATGGTCTTCGTTAAAAGCCAGACCCGTACGCTGCAACGCTTCCCGGTAACCCTCCAACTTGACGTGCTGGGAGTTGCCGATGAATCCGATTCGGCTGTGGCCCAGCGATTTCAGATGCTCCACTGCTTTGAACAGCCCTTCTTTGCGATCAATCTTGATGTAAGGAGAGTTCGGCGCTTCATCTGTACCCAGCACAAAACATGGCATGTTGAGTGTTGCGAACTTTTTCCAGAACATCTCCCGATTGTCCAGTGCATAGTCCCACAGAATACATCCGTCCACGCGCAGCTGGCTGAAGACATCCACGCCATCATCCGCCACAACCAGGATCATCTGATATCCCCGCTTCTTCAGCTCGGTGTGCAGACGGCCGGAGATGTTCGAGAATAACGGATTGCTCAGCTCATCCAGCACAAAACCGATGATGTTGCTCCTGCCGGTGGAGAGCTGCCGAGCCAGCATGTTTTTCCGATATTGATGTTTCTCCGCGACCGCAAGCACCTTCTGCTTTGTTGCCGGTTTGATTCGGGGATCATCATTCAGCGCCTTCGATACCGTGCTATAGCTCACCCCCGCCAGTTTGGCAATGTCTTTAATGGTTATCAAAATCAATCAACACCTCTCATACGCCTGAAGCCCTATTTCCTATTTCTGTGCAGATTTATAACGATCATATTGTGCCTGTCTGCCCGCAATAACCTGCTCTATATTCATCTTTTTCAACGTCTCAATATAACTGTCAAACTGGTCCAGACTGGCGTCCCCGCTAATAAACTTAAAGTTCATCTCTTCCACATATGTCGTGATGTCAGGCATCGCCATGCTTTCCACACTCGCTTCATCCGGCAGGGCATAGACAAACGGGAACGGTTCGCGCACATACGGCTCCAGTTCTTTATCCATCTTCGCATGCCAAGGGGCTACGACGGAATCAGCAGAATCGGTGGATTGGATGTTCGGCAGATTCACCGGACCAATGCCAAGCTTCTGGATGTATTCATTGTCCTTGCCTTTATCCGTAAATGTCTTCACGCCATTCTCTTCCGTATACGTGTCATCCTTGATGCCCCACGTATAATACGTCTGTGCTTCCTCACTTACGGCATAGTCCAGGAAACGGAAAGCAAGTTCGGGATTTTTACTATCACGTGTAATGCCAAAGATGCCACTCACTGGTGTACGTCCTACATAGAACTGATCCCCATGCGGTCCTTTCAGTGGTAAAATGCCTTTGATGATTGGCTCTTCCGGGTTGTAATCCTTGAACAACGGACTGTAGACCATCGACATATACCAGCTAAAATTAAACGTTGCTCCCGTCACATCCTGAGAGATGCGCGACGTGACCTGATCACTCGTGGTACTCGCATAATCCACCCCAAGCAGACCTTCCTTGTACAGTCCGTTCAGATAGGTCAAGTACTCCTTGTAGGTAGGCTCATAATAGCTGAAATGTACCTTGCCCTGATCGTCTGCATAGAACTGGTTGGACAGATCGAGACCAAACGCGGGGCCAAAGGCCATGGATACAAATTTTGCTTCCATGGACAGTGGAATCTCATCGGCTTTTCCGTTGCCGTTCGGATCCTCTGTCTTGAATTTGCGCAGCATCGCCGTGAATTCATCCAGCGTGGTCGGCTCGCTTAATCCCAGTTTATCAAGCCAGCGCACATTGACCATAAATACCGGCATGTAGTTGCGTGTTAACGTCTGCTGCGGGATATAATACATTTTACCATCTGGCGTTGTTAAACTGGCTTTGACCGAAGGCGACTTTTCATATATTTTTTTGAGATTCACGCCGTACTTCTCTACCAGTTCATTAATCGGAATGAATAGACCGCTGTTAATGTACTTCATCAGCTGATCCTGATCCGGCAGGTACACGATATCGGGCAAGCCGGTACCAGCAGCCAGCCTCGGATTGACGGCATCCGCATAGTTCTGCGGCGGAATCAGATCCCAATCCACCGTCACACCAGCGTTGCTCTCAATTTTCTTCACGATGGCTGCGGTGGACAAGTCCACATTGGTCGTCCAAGCGTTGGTGCCGAGAATAGACAGCTTGGCATCCGGTTGATCCGTCACCGGCCCTGCTCCGGTATAATTGAAGGCTGGCTCCGAACTGGACGGGGTGCTACCCGCATCGGTTCCCGCCCCTGTTCCGCCGCTACATCCCGCCAGGCTGATTGCCAGTATCGCTGCGATTACACTTTTTCTTCCTGCCCCTTTAAATCTCATCCATCATTCCTCCTTGGTATGAACCATTTTGAACTCCCTTGAATGACATGACACTTAAGTAAGTAAAGCTATCCTTTCACGGCTCCGAGGGTAATTCCCTTAACGAAGTACCGTTGGATAAACGGGTAGATCGTAACAATAGGCAGAATGCTGACCACAATGGATACATAACGAACCTGAAGGGAGGAGACCGCCAGCGCACCGGATGTCATCGTACCGCCCATCTTCTGCATCACTTCCGGCGAAGCCATGATCAGCACTCTTCGCAGGAACATCTGTAAGGGCTGCATATCCTGTTTGCCCAGATATAATAGGGCCGTGAAAAAGTTGTTCCAGTGGAATACCGCATAGTACAGCGTGAGCACAGCCAGTGTTGGCTTAATGATCGGAACCGCCAAACGATAAAGCATCGTCATCTCGTTGGCCCCGTCTATACTGGCACTTTCGAAAATTTCATTCGGAATACCTTCGAAAGCTGAGCGGCAGATCATGACGTTAAACGTAATCACCAGCACAGGCAGCACCATAACCCAGCGAGTGTTGTACAGCCCAAGCGAGGTAATCAGCATGTAGACCGGAATGAGTCCACCCGAGAAATACATGGTGAAGGCGATGAAGAAATTCAGCTTGCGACGTAAGAAAAACTGCTGTCTGGATAATGGAAACGCCGCAAGACATGTTGCCACGATGTTCAACAGTGTGCCTACCACGGTGTACCAGAGGGTGTTGTAGAACGAAACCCACAACTCCTTGTATTGCAGTACCATTTGGTAACCTGACAGGGTAAACCCAACGGGCCACAATACAACTTTTTGTTTGTCGATGGCATCCACCGAGCTGAATGAAATACTAATGACGTACAGAAAGGGATACAACGTGACAACAACCGCCAGTATGGTCAGCAGGTAGACACATCCGTAGAACAAACGGTCACTTCTCGATTTTTGCATACAGGTCTCCTTTGGTCCGGGTTATAGTCTTACCAGAGTGACATCTTGGTCAGGCGGCGGGTCATGGAATTGGCAGCAAAAACAAGGATAAAGGTGATGATGGAGTTGAACAGGCCGACCGCTGTGGCGAAGCCGTAATTCTGGCCCTCAATCCCCATCCGGTATACATAGGTGGACAAGACATCAGCCGTTTCGTAGGTGGCTCCGTTGTAGAGCAGATATACTTTCTCGAAACCTACACTCATAATGCCGCCAAGCGACAGAAGCAGAAGAATGACAATGGTTGGTTTGATACTGGGTAGGGTCAGGTGCCATAGCTCCTGGAATTTGTTGACGCCATCAATTTTGCCGGAATCATACATCTCGGGGTCGATCCCCATAATGGCTGCAATGTAGATGATGGAGCTGAAGCCAAAACTTTGCCAGATGTCGGAACTTGTGAAGATGGTACGGAACCAACTCGCATCCATCATGAAGTTCACTTTTTCCATGCCAAGACTCGCGATGAGGGTGTTCACGATACCGTCTGTTGGTGACAGGAAGTTAATAATCATGCCAGCTACAACAACAGTGGAGATGAAGTGAGGAAGGTACGTAACGGTCTGGGCAAATCGCTTGAATGTCCGGTTCTTGATCTCCACGATGCAGACAGCGAATAAAATCGGAATGGAGAAACCAAACAGGAGCGGCAGGAAGGCGAGCAGAAATGTGTTACGCAGCAGTCGCCAGAAGTAGATGGAATTCACGAATTGTTCGAACCAGCGCAGTCCCACCCACTCCCCGCTGAGCATGCCCTGCCCCGGCAAGAAATTACGAAATGCCAACAGCACGCCAGGCATCGGAAGGTACATGAAGATGAGATAATACAGAAAGATAGGCGAAAACATCAGTAGCAAATATTTATCCCGTCTGATCAGGCTGAACAGCGTGAACATGCGTTTTTTCAACGTGAAACACTCCCCTTCGATACATAATTACAACGTTTGAATTTTTGAATAAAAATGAACTGTCATTTCACTGACGTATTTGTTATTCATCTCATTCACATTTTGTAACAACCTATATTATTATACGTACTAACGAGATAATTACTTGAAATAGTCCTCCTCACACCGTATTTCCGTCTTTTCAATACTTGTCATAACCATAATTACAACGTTGTAATTTTAATCTAAATGTATACGCTTACATAAACTTTTTCCCATCTTAGCAAAGTCTTCAATGTTTGGCAACAAAAAAAATCAGTGGCATGCTGTAACGTACTAAAATACAGTCTCGCATATGCGAGACTGCCCGTTAAAATCTACACATGATTCCGATATTCCATCGGTGTCATAACATACACTCGCTGAAAGGCTCTGTAAAACTGACTGACGCTGGAAAATCCCAGTTCATAACTGATTGTGGTTACTGAATCCGTCGTATGGCGGAGCCTCTTGGACGCTTCTTCTACGCGCAAATTCAGCAGATATTGATACGGTGTTGTTCCCGTAAGAGCCTTGAAAGAACGCATAAAATGATACCGGCTCTGATGTGCAACCATCGCCATCGAATCAATATCCATTGGGCCTGTATAGGCACTGTGAATGTAATCCAACACTCGTTGGAGATGAGGATCAATGAATGTACCGGGATTTACAGTCCTTTTTCCATTTTCCTGCCCCGTCAACATACGCCTTAGATACGTTTCAACCGCCAGTTCTGTTTCCTGCACTTGCAACATTTCGGGCACATCATCTAACAAAATGGAATTCCAGCCTCGAAACAGACTGCTGATCTCAGCAGGATCAAATGTCTGGGTAGGTCGAAACTCAGCTCGCCCCCCACTTAACTCCGCACCTTCGAAACTGCCTAATGGCGGTTTACGGAACTTAATCACAATGACAGCCGAATCCGACCCTATCTCAAAATAATGCTCAGTCTGGGGATGAGCAATAATCCCTATGCCTGCTCTTAGCGGGTATGCATGCCGCTCCTGTACCAGATGACATTGACCTCTGACCGGCAGCGTTAGCTGATACCAGTCGTCATGTACATGCGGCTCATTCGCAAACCCTCCGGTAGCTTTCCATAATTCCAACCCATTTAGCGTCATGTTTAATTCCATCGTTTGCTCACCTGCTGACATTATAGCAAATCGTGCTCACTTTCCAAGCACTTTTCACAAAGACATGATCTGCCCCCATCTTTTATCATTGAAAAAAATAATTCGAGGTGATCTCCCATGGCTCAGGCCACTTTAAGCAAAATGCAAATCAACTCTTCCGCCAATTGGGCACTTGCCGGAGTCAGCTTCGCCCATCTGCTGAATGATGCGATGCAGACAGTGGTTCCGTCTGCATTTCCACTATTCCAGCAGACCATGCAGCTCAGTTTCGCCCAGATGGGCTGGATTGCCTTCACCCTGAATATTACCGCATCCGTCCTTCAGCCACTGGTCGGTTATATGTCAGACCGCAAGCCAATGCCGATCCTGCTTCCCGGAGGTATGCTATTCTCCCTGATCGGTGTTCTCGGTTTAGCTTTGTCTTCCGAGTTATGGATGCTGCTTGTTTCGGCAGCATTAATTGGCATAGGCTCATCCATCCTCCACCCCGAATCCTCACGCGTGGCTCATATGGCAGCCGGCCGTGGACGAGGAATGGCACAGTCGATCTTCCAGGTGGGAGGCAACACAGGACAGGCTATTGCTCCATTACTGGTCGCCTTCATCCTGCTGCCACATGGGCAGCGTAGTTTTCTATGGCTGATGGGCTTTGCCCTGATCGGCATCTTCATTCAGTCTTTTGTCAGTCGTTGGTACAGAGACAAGCTTGCCGAGAATCGCATTCGTCAGCAACGCCCTCTAAAATCAAGCGGCGCAGAGCCAGCAGCTCGACCTGTGAGCAGGGGATTCATCGCTTTTACAATGGGAATTCTCATCCTGCTGCTGTTCTCCAAATTCGTATATATTGCAGGCATGACCGGGTACTACGCCTTCTATTACGCCGATGCATATGACTTGCCTCTCTCCCAGGCACAGATCTGTCTGTTTATTTTGCAATTTGCAGGTATGGTCGGGACCTTGCTCGGTGGCCCACTCGCTGACCGCTACGGACGCAAACCGATGATCTGGTTCTCCATTGCAGGCACTGCACCGTTTTCCCTACTACTACCTTATGCGGGCCCCGTCCTGTCGATGGTGTTGTGCGGAATGATTGGACTCATCCTGATGTCCGGCTTCAGCGTCATCATTGTTTATGCCCAGGAATTGCTTCCTCGTCATATTGGAACGGTATCCGGATTGTTTTTTGGCCTGTCGTTTGGCATGGCTGGACTTGGCTCGGTTGTGTTAGGTTCCTTAATTGACGTGACCAGCATTGCGTTTGTTATCAAGTTATGTTCGTTTTTGCCACTGCTTGGTGTGTGTGCTGTATTTCTGCGCAAGGACCAACCAAGAACAGCGTGATAACCGTTGAAACCTCTTTCGTTTTGTGACTACAATACACCTAGGAGAATTGAGGATAACAGAAGGAAGGAATAACGCATGATTATTGATGTACAGCATGTCACTTGGAAAAGGGGACCACTTACCCTGCTGAACGATGTAAGCTGGCAAGTTAACGACGGTGAACACTGGGCGTTGCTTGGCCTGAATGGCTCCGGAAAAACAACACTCCTGAACATGATCACCGGATATCTCTGGCCGACCGAAGGTAAGATATCCGTGTTAGGCCATGAATATGGTGATGTGGATCTGAGACAGCTTCGCAAATCCATTGGCTGGGTCAGTTCATCCCTGCAAGAGAAATTGCATGGCACAGACCGCACGCAGTATGTCGTGATCAGCGGCAAACACGCCACCATTGGCCTATATGACAAGCTGTCAGATGATGATCTGGATCAGGCACAGGAATTGATGCAAACGCTGGGTTGTCAGCACCTGTGGGATCGCGAATATCGTACCTGCTCTCAAGGCGAGAAACAGAAACTTCTCATTGCCCGAGCACTGATGGCCAATCCGCGCGTACTCATTCTGGACGAGCCTTGCAATGGACTGGATCTTTTCTCAAGAGAGCGACTGCTGGAGAGCATCCGTGAATTATCACAGCGCCCAGATACCCCTTCACTCATCTATGTCACCCATCATACCGAAGAAATATTGCCTGTCTTTAGTCACAGCCTTCTGCTTCGCCGGGGCAAAGTCGTCCGTAGCGGATTAACTGGCGATCTGATGAATACGGAAGTGCTTAGCGACTTCTTCGAGGCACCTGTGGAAGTTGATCAGCATGGAGAACGTGTCTATGTCAGAGCTGCGGCGGATTCATAATTGCGGGGTTATACACAGCAAACGTAACATAGGTGAAGAAACTTAACAGTAAAAGCCCAATATCTTATCCACATGTGGATAGATTTCGGGCTTTTTACTCCTATATCTAGTGTTATCCACCGTTTTCTGTGTAGAACTTTCTAATTAATGAGTATAACTTTACGGTTTCATCTATTTATCTATACGTTTACCAATATCCTATTTCCGCACACCTAGAAACAGAAATAGTGGAATGCGTTGCCTGCGCAGATAGGTTTCCTCGTTTACAAAATAGGCACGTTGTGGTGCCGACTCGCGTAAATGCTCTACACGGAACCCTGCACGCTGCAATGCCATAAAGTATGATTCAATGGAACGATGCATCTTTTTCACACAACCACCCAGCCACTGCTGCTCCCGATATCCTTCTACAAAATACTGATCAACCACCCAATCCGTTCGAGTCCCGGAGGGTTGCAGCGTAGACGTGATCACAGGATGTTCTACCGAAAATATGAATGTGCCATTTTCATTTAACGTGTTATATATCTTGTGGAATAGGCTCTCCACATCCTCGATGTAGTGAACAGCCAGTCGGGATATAACCAGATCGTATGTACCTACCGGATAGGTCCAGTCTTCCATGAATGCCTGTTCAATCTGTGCATTCGTGCCTTTAACCGATTCGTTAGCTGCCCGCACCATATTCAGTGAACCTTCAACTCCCGTGTAAGTTATACCCTCTTGACCAGAACGGAGCAATTCTACGCCAAACCTCGCATCCCCGCAGCCAAGATCCAGTATGCTCTTGCCCGCAACGTCTCCGATCAGCTCTAGCATAACGGGTTTCTCTAACGTATCATTGGCATTCTCCTGCCACTGGCGGCGTTCCATATACTTCTCAAAGTTTTCCTCATTATCGTAAAACTCAGGTCCCCTGTAGCCCATTCCACATGCCTCCGTTTCCTTTATGCAACGTTCAATATGTACAGCCTGAAAGAGTATACATAATGCCAACCAATCTTTCCATAGTAAAAAAGACTGCCTTCTGAACGAATCCAGAAAACAGCCCTTCATTTATAAGTTGATGTTTCTCAGCCAAAACGCTGCGTTTTGTACCATTTGGTTTCTCTCCGGAATAGCTTATCTCCAATAAGCGAGATAAATGCTTTGACGGATATGACCAGAAATAACTGGGCATATGTGAAATAGGAGAGGCAGGCCACAATAAAATTCTGCGTATTGCTTTGCCCAATATCTGCTGAGAGTGCGAGATTAATTTGTAGTACATAAATGTAGTACATTAATGCCCATGCTATTACGAGATACACGTAAACATCCCCTGAGAACTGGAAGGGAGAAATGACATTCGGATTAAATAATGCAATAACCTGATACACTAGATTCGAGACAAAAATAATATCCGATACAATAATAGCGATCATAAACCAGAAATAACTTGCAGCATAGTACAGAACATGCAGTTTAATTCTCCAGCTAGTACGGTCAAATAAATGCTTCACATTGTCGATAACAACCTGGTAATTTCCCTTGGACCAGCGCTGGCGCTGTTTCATATATACCGATAATTGCTCAGGTTCCTGCTGGTAAGCCTCTGCTTGTGGCGCTAATGCAATAAGCTGACCCCGAGTAAGAATATCAAACGACACGGCCGTATCTTCCGTGATCGCATCAGGGTCCCATCCACCAATCTCACGGATCAGTGCTGCCTTGATAATATAGTTCGTACCAGGAATCGTGCCCAGTTTGAATAACTCCCATAGCCCCGTATGGTGAACACGTTGGACCGTTACAAGTTCCAGATTAATGCAACGGGAGAGAAAATTCTGACCCCGATTACGAGCTTTGTTTCGACCAAATACAGCACCATACTTCTCCGGGTTTTCCAATGCTTTTTGTGTCAAAAACATCAATGCATTCCGCTCAGGCGCCGCATCTGCGTCATAGATACATATCCATTCTCCCCACGCCAGTTCAAGGCCATCATTCAAAGCTCCCGACTTCCCACCTGTACCGGTACGCTCCAGAATGGTAAAGTCACGATCTGCATAACTCGTCTTGGCCTTGAGTTCCTTCAGGCGCTCTGCTGTATTATCTGTACAATTATCTGCAATAACAATAACTTGAACTTTATGCTCAGGGTAGTTCAGACGCAATATATGCTCAACGGTAGACACGATAACTACCCCTTCATTATGCGCAGGCACCATGACAGTCACAGTGGGGTAATCATCCATACTTTCAGGAATTTGAATTCCCTTTTTTTCTTGTTTGTTAATGAAACGAATAGCTCCAGCCATAATGACAATCGACTCGGTGACGGATATCCAAATACTGAGGATGGACATCAACAGCAGGAAATCAGCCATTCAATTTCCTCCGATCATATTTCCTGTTAATTTTCCCTCGAAAACGAAGAGTCGCAAAGGTTAATATAAGAATCGTAATGGCAAAGAAACTGCTAACTACAATACATAATGGAACAAACCATGTTAAATAATTCACAGAAATACTCCTCCCCCATAGCATCTAGATGTATTCACCAATGAGATCTGTCTCTGTGTTCCGTTCCAGTGCCGCAATAACAGCATCGATATCCTCATACTTACTGAATTGTTCCTTCTGAAATACCAGTGCACCCGATCGAATAACCGTCTGCAACTCATTTCCCTTTTTATCGATGATTTGCAGATCCATCATGGCTTTTTTGATCCGTTGTGTCAGGATGGGCAAGTACTCCACATTGGTCATTGGACAGATAATCACAAAACGTCCTCGATCCACAAAAAATTTATAATCCTCAAACCGAATCTGCTTCTGTATGGTAGTGGATAGTTCAAGAAGGAACTGTGCATAACGTACGGAACCGAGTGATTCCAGTACCAACGGCAAAAACTCGATCTTGAACATCGCCATGCTGAATCCATATTGCTCCGAATAACGTCTGGCTAGATTACTTTGCTTAACAAGCGTATCCGCAAGTGCATCCTTATTGCCCAGAGAGGTATCCAGGTCAATCTCCGGATTACGCTCCTGAAGCTCCTGCAGACGCTCCATGACACGCGCATTGCGCACAAGACTTGCCTTGATAAAAGCAGCCACAGCCACATTGGCTGGAATGAGCAGCCACCAAGAGAACGTAAGTACACTTACATCCGCGTAGGTAACAAGCCATACAAAATAAGAGACCAGATAGATAAATCCGGCGACGACAGATACCCCGACAGGTATCACAAAACCCAGGATCAGCGCTCCAAGCGACACAATGCTAAACACCACATCCAGTGTAGTATAACTCTGATTCATATAAATCTTAAGATAGACAACGAGCTGCTGGATTACGGCTAATCCAATCAAACTCGCATATCCCCATGCAATACGAAGGATGGGTGCTTTATTCCTCATAGGTTTCTTCTCTCCAGTAGATTGGTTAGTGATATTTCGAGTAAACAATATATGACATGAATAGACAAACATCATGTTAACACATTGTTGAATATATTAAATGACATTTTTATTACTTTTTAAGTAACTTTTGTAATTCAGTCTCCCCAAGCAAAGGAAACAGGTTATCAAACATATGTGTGTTTCCACTAAATACATATCCGCCTGGATAACTGGCGTCCAGACTACGCATGCTGATCATATGCTTATACAGCTGTTTCGCCCATTTTGGATCACCTGACTGAACCGCAAGCAGCATCGCGAGTCCATATACGGATGGAGATTGGTAAGATACCGCAGGTGTGCGAGTACTACGCTTATATTGTCCCGGCAGCTGATGACGGGTATTGAATTCTTTTTTCAAAAAAGCAATGAGCTTGTCCGGTTTGCGGCTGGTCGCAGTTAGATGGTTCGCTACGATCAGCTGATCAATCAGATTCACTGTGTCATCATATGTATACTCTTTCGTCCCCACATTGAATGTTTTCGGATAAAATATCCCGTCATCCGGCATACTCTTCAACATGGATTCGTACTTGGCATATGTGCCCGGCTCCAGCATTTCATGCTTCTCCATTAATTGGAGAGACGGTAGATCCACATAAACCAGGCTTAACATTTCCGCGGAGTAACCATTGCCAAAATCGTGAAAATCAACATAATATCCTTTATTCTGAACCGACTGCGTCAGTGTACGGGAAATATCCGAGGCCGTTGCCAGTTTGGCTTCTCTTCCCTGTTGCCATTGATCTGCTGCCTTTAATAAGACACCGACAATTCGGAAATCATCACCGAGCGCGTTGGTGGTCACGTGAGATTTCCCCTCAGCATCCAGCTTCCAGGCAATATATTTTTGCGGCATGAGGAAATAGGTCGTCAGCAGCTCATAGCTTTGCTCAAATAACGCCTGATCGTTCTTGGCTACAGCATATTGCATCCAAAGACCAAGTGATTCAGATAAAACCTCTCTGCCTGCTACGATATCCGCTTTTTCGGATGTGGCATCCTGCAAATAGGACGCAAGTAAACCATTGGGATTGGTCATATGATCTTGGACAAAGGATACTGTAGGGGATAATTCATTCATCACGAACCGCTCCTTCATGAAAATAATGAACGCTGCTGCAATACTGACCACCAATATGACCAACCACGTTACTGTTTTCCGGTTCATTCTCTTCATGATTCCCTCCTGTACTTTTGCTATTGTGAGATAATGACTACTCTGCTCCTTGAGATCGGTTCGGCTAGGGTCTGGGATGTAGGGGTCAAGTATAGAGGTATTGTTCATTCTGAGATATCCATGTAGGACCGCCGTCCGCCCTTTTTGACAAATTTCCAGTCTACCTCGATGTTGTGGCGCATTCGGCGGAGAAGCTTAACCGCGGTCTCTATCTCTTCATCCGTAAAGCCGTCCAGCGTCACCTGGTCGGAATGCTCGCCCTCTTTACGAATGAATTCCCATGCTTTCAGGCCAGCTTCTGTCGGATATAACAACTTGTTCTTCTTATTGTCTATTGCCGACTGTTTGACAATAAATCCATCGGATTCGAGTTTGCTAATCGCTCTGGCCGCTGTCGTTCGATCTACTTTGATTAGTTCAGCCAGCTGGTTGGGAATAATTCCCGGATTCTCACATATGCGATAAAGATACAGATATTGGCCTCGGGACAAGTTCAGATGTTGAAATTCGACATTGCTGATCGAATCCAGACAGCGGGCAATCATGCCAATTTCACGCAACACTTCTTTTTTCTCAGTCAATGCGCTCACGCCCTTTTATAAAATTGTTGCATTCACAACATAAATAGTGATATAACTACAGTTAAATTGGATTAAATTTTAACCATGATACTCACATCGAACGGCTGCAATGATTATGCTATATACCAGTTTATCATGCCCGGATATGATTACTATCGTCCAAAGGAGAAACATTCATGAATACAACGATTGTTGAAGTTAATAATCAGGAATTGCTCGATGCCTGCTTCGCCATTCGTACGGCTATTTTCGTCGAAGAACAAGGCGTACCCGCAGCGGATGAATTCGATGCTTATGATACATTAGACGCGGAGGCACGCCACATTCTGCTCTACGTAGACGGTGTACCTGCTGCTTCCTCCAGACTGCGCATTGTGGAACAGGTCGCCAAATTGGAACGGATCTGTGTCATGCTTGATTACCGCAAACACGGCCTGGGCCGTGTGCTGATCGACAAGCTGGAGCAGATGGCTATTGCTGATGGTCTTGAGAAAGCCAAGCTGCACGCACAGGTACAAGCTTCCGGGTTCTACGAACGTCTCGGATATGCACCCGCTTCGGAAGTATTTATGGAAGATGGCATTCCCCATCTGCTGATGACCAAAAAACTGAAATAATGACATTCCAAAAAACGCCTCCGTTATCACTTCTCAGTGATATACAGAGGCGTTTTGCATTCAGGCAACGCATTCGCGAATCCAACAGCGATAAATGGCACGTACATACAAAGTGCAGGCACTGATTATAACAACCAAGTATCCTAACTTACTTGCCAGATCCGCGTTGTATCTTATCCCAGTGCCAGACGGTCTGGCTCGGATTCGGCAGCGTTGTTCTTCATTTGTTTACTGCGCAACTGTCCGCAAGCAGCATCGATATCCGTGCCATGTTCCATACGTACAGTGGAGTTGATGTTGTTCTTTTTGAGTGTATCATAGAAGCCCAGAATCGATTCTTCTGTACTCCGTTGATACTGACTGTGCTCATCCACCGGGTTGTATGGGATTAGATTCACACTGACCATACTTCTGCGACTGGACAACAGTTCAGCGAGCTCCGCGGCATGCTCACGTTGATCGTTAACATCACGTAGCAGGATGTACTCAAACATGATACGTTTGTTCGTTGTAGCCAGATAATAATCCACCGCATCCATCAATTGCTCAATCGGGAAAGCCCGGTTGATCTTCATGATGTGTGTACGCAGTTCATTATTCGGTGCATGCAGAGAGATCGCCAGGTTAACCTGCAGACTGCTGTCTGCAAATTCCTTGATTTTGTCCGGAAGGCCACTCGTGGACACAGTAATCCGTTTGGCGGCAAGTGCCAGTCCTTTGCGATCCTTGATGACTTCGATGAAATCACTCATGTGCTGGAAGTTGTCGAATGGTTCACCAATCCCCATCACAACCACGTTGGTTACCCGCTCATCTTGACCTGCTGCATCTAGATGTCGCTGCACATGCATAATCTGTTCCACAATCTCTCCAGCGGTCAGGTCTCGGCTCTTCTTGATCAGACCGCTCGCACAGAAGCTACAGCCAATGTTACAGCCCACTTGTGTGGTCACACAGACGGTAAGTCCGTATTTCTGCCGCATCAATACTGTCTCAATCAGGTTGCCGTCCTGCATCCGAAGCAGAAACTTCACGGTACCATCTGCCGATTCCTGCTTCACATGTTCGCTAAGAGAGTTCATTGTGAAGTGCTCAGAAAGAACAGCCAAACATTCTTGACGGACATCGGACATTGCGGGGAAATCGTGTACACGCTCTTGATATAACCATTCCCAAATCCGGGATGCACGGGATTTTTTCTGCCCATGCTCCGGTAGCCAGGAACGTAATTGCTCTAATGTTAATCCATATATGGATGATTTGTTCATTGTATAATCCTCTTTTCGCAAAAAAGCATATGGCTTATCGGTCCTACCCAAAAAACCTCTACTCCGTATTGTCCCAAAATTGACGAGGGAAAACAAGGGCTTTTGCATTTCTTCCAAGAGGTTTTATCCATGGTAAATCTGCACAACAGACCATATTTCACCCTATCGGGCCTTCACCATTAGAAGTGAATGATACCGGATGTGTGCAGTAGAACCAGCAAAACCAGGATCGGAGCTACGTAACGCAACATGAACAGCCACACCCGGAACCATCCGGAACGCAGGCCGGAAGCTTCCGCAGCCGTTTTCCAGAAGTATCCGGCAAAAATCGTTACAAGCAGTCCACCTACAGGCAGCAGGATGTTGGATGCTACAAAGTCCATCCAGTCGAACACACTCTTCGATCCAATCGTCCATTCAGGCAGCAAGCCGAGCGACAATACCGAAGGAAGTCCCACGATGAAGACCGCTAGCGAAATAACCCATACCGCACGACTGCGGCTCCAGGACAAACGTTCCATGAAATATTTCACCGGAACTTCCAGCAAGGATACTGCTGACGTCAATGCCGCAATAGCCAGCAGGATGAAGAACAGTCCGCCAAACAAGAAGCCAAGTGGCATCGCCGAGAAGGCCGCCGGAAGTGCCACAAAGATCAGTGACGGTCCTTGGTCCGGTGCAATACCAAACGAGAATGTTGTTGGGAAGATGATCAGACCCGCAATGAATGCATAGATCAGGTCACCTGCACCAACGGCGACGGTTGCCGCACCGAGCGATTGATTTTTATCGACATACGAACCGTAGGTTACAAGAATACCCATCCCAAGTGACAGGGAGAAGAAGGCATGTCCAAGCGCCACCAGTGCAGATTCCGTTGTAAGCTGCGAGAAGTCCGGATTCAGGAAGAAGGAAACCCCAGCTCCTGCACCCGGCAATGTAACTGCACGAATCATCAGGATAATGAGCAGTACCAACATCGCTGGAATCAGAACTTTGTTGAATTTCTCGATTCCGTTGGATACCCCTTTGGCTACAATCCAGCCTGTAATTAGAACCGCGACCAGTTGCCATACAATCGGCATATAACCGCCTATGAAGGAATTGAATTGTCCCGCATAATCCGGATTGTTAAACAATGTTCCACTGAATGACGTAATTGCATATTGCAAGGTCCAGCCAGCAATAATGACATAAAAAGAAAGGATGATAAAAGGTGTCAGTACTTGCAGTAAACCGGCTGCGAGCCAACCTTTATGTCCACCGGCTTTGATAAAAGCAGTAGCTGCACTACCTCTGCCACTGCGACCAATCGCAAGTTCCGCCAGTAGCACCGGCAGACCAATCAGCAGCAAACAGACGATGAAGAGCAGGAAAAACGCAGCCCCTCCGTTCTCCCCCGTAATGTACGGGAATTTCCACATGTTGCCCAGACCAACCGAACTACCAATCGCTGCCAGGATAAATCCAGCTTGGGAGAAACGTTCTCCTTTGCCAGCATTGTCTTGATCTAGATTAGGCTTACTAAAATTCATCGTATCTACTCCATCACTTTAAAGTTTTCCCGTAATTATATACTACTCACCTTGTCAGGTCATTCGAAATTCGAAATTTGTCGAAATGTTATTTTTTTACATATAAACCACACGGAAATCTTCATCTCATAAGTTCCTTAAACACAGTATGTGATAAAGTCCGTTAGTCCAACCGTATGAAATTTCAACAGATCCGTATTCCCAACCGTTCAAAGCCCAATAGAATCAAAAAGAGGTGTCCCCTCAGCCATTTGGATGACTGCGGAGCACCTCTCTTTTTGAATTACACTTTAATTTGAAGTAACTCGTACTTGATAACGCCCATCGGAGCATTGACATGAATGACGCTGCCCACTTCTTTGCCCATTATCTCTTTGCCCAGCGGGCTCTCGTACGAAATTTTATTATTCGCAACATCGGCCTCGGCAGGGCCAACCACTTTATATTCAATCTTCTCGGCGAACTCAATGTCATTAAGCAACACCGTCGATCCAATGCTCACTTTGTTGGAGTCTATATTGTCTGAAGAAATGACTCTTGCTTTTGTCAGCATCTTCTCCAAGATCAAAATTCGGGTCTCCATAAAGGCCTGATCATCTTTGGCTGAATGATACTCACTATTTTCCTTCAGGTCACCGTAACTGATCGCGAGTTTCAGACGAGCTGCCAATTCCTTACGCTTCACCGTCTTCAAATCCTTCAGTTCGTCCTCCAGCTTTTCCAAGCCTTCCTGTGTCAAAATCACTTCATCATTAGCCATTTTTCCATCTCCTAATCCTGCTATCTATCTATATTCTAACCTATATCCACTCCAAAGGGTTAGCATACCCCGGAAAAAGAAATAGCTCATCCATATATTGTATTCCAATGAAATCAGAACCATGTCCATCTCTTGAGATGAATTTCAAGGCTTTGTTCAATAATTGTACCGTTACAATCTGCACAACTGATGATGTTGTTTTCATCCGTTCACTTTTACAATGAACTCAGGGCAGCAGAAGTTTATAAAAATTTGGGCTGCAGCCCACTATATGACGTGAGGTGATCTGAATGACTGAACTATTGAATACAGCTGAAATACAGGCCTATCTGAAATGGATCGGCATAGATGATATAAAGGAACCTACACTGGAATTCTTATTTGAACTCCAGCGAGCACATGTACAATATTTATCTTGGCAAACGGTCGATATTTTTGCAGGTCGTCCTGCGGAAATCAGTCTTCAAGATTCAATTCAGCTTATATTACAGGGACGTAGCGGCTACTGCTTTCATCTAAATGGTGCATTTAGTGTTCTTCTCCGCTCGCTGGGTTATACGGTTGATTGGCATCGCGGGGGAGTACAGCCTCATGGGGAACAACCCCGTGTGAACTCATTCCATCTCGGTCTATCTGTGCTTCTGCCAGATGCTGACCCGACAGTTGAACGCTGGATTGTAGATGTAGGTCTCGGCGGAATGCCCTTTGAACCTCTGCCACTTCGTTATGGAACCTATGGTTCAGCTCCGTTCACGTACCAATTGATGCCATCATCTGTTGTGGCTGGGGGATGGCGGCTTGAGTACGAGCCGAATGGGCCAAGTGAAGGTGTGGACTATGCTCCTGAAGCAATTACCAGCCTGGAAGAGTTCATTCCCAAACATGAATTCTACAGTCGGGCAGTCGAATCACCTTGGCATAACGTATTTTTGCTTCGTCAGCGGGATGAGAATCGCAGTCATGAACTACGTGGATGTATGCTCCGAACACATGATACCGAAGGAATCCAGAAAACGGAGATCCGGAATTATACCGAGTGGCGTGACGTATTAACTGAAATATTTCATGAACCCTTGGTGAATTACAGCGAACTGGAATGCCAAGACATGTGGGATGGAATACAGGCTGCGCATACAGAATGGAAACGAGTACAGGAAGCATGAAGAGGAAGATGCAGAACCTGAGGCCTTAACATGAAAAACGAGACAACCGGCTTGCTTGTTAGGGGCATCCGTATAGTGATGATTTGGGAGGAAGAGTTGAGGGGTACGTTCCATATAAAGGAAAGTTACTGATCCACGCCGAATACGTATTCAGGTGATTAATGATGATAACTATTCGTGTACTCCAAGTTCCAGAAGTATTGCCCGAGGCGAACTGGAACCAATTGCTGTCGCAAGTTTCTGCGGAGCGACGTGCTCAAGCTTCGCGTTTTGTGCATCAGGCTGACGCGTATCGTTCCGTGCTGGGAGAGATATTGACCCGTGTGACTTTGAGCAAGTTAACTGGACTGAGACCTGCTGAGCTTTCTTTTACCCGTAATTCCTACGGCAAACCTTCACTCAGTCACCATTCGGATGTACAATTCAACGTCTCCCATTCTGGTGATTGGATTGCTCTGATCTCCGGCAGTACAGATGAACTGGGCGTGGATGTAGAAAAAATAGCTCCAATTGACATGCAGATTGCAGAGCGTTTCTTCTCTCCTAAGGAGAGCCAGTTCTTGGCCGCCGAGCCTGACGATCGGCGGCTGGAGACCTTCTACCGTCTATGGACGCTGAAGGAAAGTTATATCAAGGCAGTCGGTATGGGGTTGTCCATACCACTGGACTCCTTCGCCCTAATTCGTAATGTGGACGGAGACTGGCACTCGCCAGAAGCGACTTCTTATCAATTCCTAAGTCTACGGCTTGATCACGGACATATGTTGGCAGCTTGTTCCGCAGGAGAAGATTTGCCTGCTCAGCCGGATTTCATCACAACTGAAGAAATGTATCAAGTTTTATTATGAAGGCAGGGTATAAACCAATGTTATTAATTTAAGCTCAAAGATAAGACCAGGATAAAAAAATTGAAGTATAACGGCATGGGAAAAACCCTGTGCCGTTTGTTTTTTTTGTGCAGGCAAGAAAAAAGTAAAGAGCAAACCAAGCGAAAAAAAATGCTAAAAAATGTTCTTATGAAAAAATTATGCTGTTATTTAGACGAACATACCAAATCTTGAAGTTGACTTGGTGAGAATAGTAAAAACCATCTCCTTTTACATTACCTTAGGACGTTTATTCGTATATTCACACCGAAACTGCGCCTGTGTTTCAATTTCTATCAATTTAATTTGAAAGATATCTTAGATTTCGCTCTACTAATCAACTTAACGATATAAGCTAAAATATTAATTCACTGGTTATTTTTTAGACTTAATTTATAACTTATTAAAATTAATAAATAAAAGAGTATTGATATTCATTGGTTAAATATGTATTATAAAGAATATAAAATCAAAATATATATTTTTATAACTTAAATGGGATATATTAATTTATTGTAATCAAAATATGTTATCTCAAGTATCCGAATTTTTAAAGAAATAGTCAGGGTATGTTATTAAAAATATAATTAGAATTTTTGATTTAATCTTTTTGAAAGGGGATTTTGATATGTAACATTAGGCTCTCTTTTTTTAATATAGATATGAGTGGTTTATATTTTCAATTCGTGCCTGCCAAATAATTCTCTTAACAAAGAAATAAAGATACTCATTATCTTTTGAAGACATGAGCAATTAGGGATTTTTTTGAATTATAGAATATACTGAGAGGAAGAAAATTATGAAAAGAAAAAAAATTGCTGTTGCCCTTACTGTTTTAAGTTCAGTAGTATTGTTTTCAAGTTTTGTATCGGCGGATGTTTTCTCAAAAAAAAGGCTTGAGGGCAAGTACTCGGCCTGGTATGACTCTTCCGTAAGTTCATACGGTTATACGGGCTCTGTTGATGCAGGTAGACAAAGCTGGAACGGGATATCCTCAAAGGTTAATATAGGTAAAACTACTGTTAAAACCGGGAATAGCACGGATGAAGTTTATGTTGGAACTACTACAGACGCTGAGACTCTGGGTCAAGCAATGCCATATATGATATCTTGGCCTGCTAATATTATTGCACCACCTGACCTATTTAACTGGGATTACTCTGTAATATCGCTTTATCATAACACTATATCTGCCGGCAAAATGAATACTAGTGACCTTCGTAAGTCAATTGTATCGCACGAATTCGGACACGCACTTGGCTTGGCCCATACAACAGGTAGCAATGCCTCTAAATCAATAATGAAACCAAAGTCTAATTCTCAAGAGACTATTTTTGGACCACAAACGTATGATAAAGCTGAATTAAAGAGTAAATGGGGAAATTAAATCAGTATTACCTTTATTTTAATAATCATCTAATTTAATTGGAGGTTTTGAGAATGTTGATAAATCATAAGAAAAAGTGGATTACAGGCTTTGCTATAGTCCTTGGACTTTTTGCTGCTTATTACTTTTTCATATTTAACAGCTATAAAAGTGGAATAGTGGATGTAGATTCAACCTACATATCATATGATAACGCAGATAGTTTGGTCAGTTCAGCAGAACTGGTTGTCATCGCGAGTCCTGTTGCAGATTTTGATGATCGTGAACATGATGTTACTACTTATTTAACCGGAGCAGTTCAAGATTTTTCTACTAAAACAGAGCTGAGAGTGGAGAATATTCTAAAGGGGGACTGGAACGAAGAGTTTTTAACAGTTATTGAACCCGTCTCTTATGTCCAAAGTTTGGATGGCAAACAAAAAATCACACGTGATGGCTACGTTGAAATGCAGAAAGGGCACACTTACATTATTGCGTTAAAGAAAAACACTTTTGGAGATTATAGTATTATTAATAGGGAAAATGGAGTGTTTGATTTAAATGATAAGATTTCAACACCAAATTCATTCTCCGCTGAACAGAATAATACATCTGATATAATTTCAGTTGAAGGAGAGAACGAAGAACTTTTTGAACATGAACGAATTAAGAATGAGATTTTAGACATGTTTAATATGTAAGAAATCTGATACAGATATAAATGAGGTTAATATTTTTTAATTTACTTTACTTAAATAGTTTTATGTTTTCGGTGAATTCAAAAAATATAAAAAATCTAACAACCAGCCCACTTTAATGATATGGAGGCAGGTTGTTAGATTTTATTTTAGAAATATTATCCATAATGATCAAAATCAATCTCCAAATTGCAAAAAGAATCATTGTATTATATCGCTTTTCACAAAGTTCAGTAAACAGTTAATAAACATATTGGAGATGACAAAACTGATTATGAATAAAGATGTTGCAATAATTCAAGAGTTCTTTAATAAGATTAATCAATTCGAACTTCCATCAACTTGGGACTCACATCGAAATGAGTTAAAAAAGATTATTGGCATTTCCGAGTTTTTTGGTGAAAACTTTGATAACAGCGTAATAATTGGTGCAGGAAATTTATACGATCTTCCATTCAATGAAATCGTTGAAAACTATGAACAAACTGATTTACTAGATGTAGATTCTGCAACCTTAATTAAGGCTAAGGATAGAGTAGATACGGAGTTGCAAAGTAAAGTTAATTTAATTACTAGGGATATAGTAGGTTATCCTGAGCAAATTTCCATTTTAGATCTTCAGGACTTAGACAAAAATTCTGTTGCAGTTAAGGAATTGTTACAACAACTTTTTAGTGCTGAATTATGTCCAATCAAAATATTTCAAACTCAATATTCGTTAGCTATTTCTTCGACTGTTTCTAGTCAGTTAATCCTTCCTATATCTAAGATAACTGATCATTCTTCAAACGACGAAGTGATAGTTATGACAAAAGAATTAGGAGATATAATCGCTGACAGACATGTAAAGCAAGTTTGGGATTTACTTAAACGAGGTGGTATAGGAATAATATCTTCAGAACAATATGCGTGGGGTTCTATAGATAACTCCCCTCTACCTCTTACCAAAGTTATAAACGATCCAGCTTTAATGATGGATGAAAACATTCAAAGTCAAATTGAATTAATAAAAGGGGGATTGGTCATTAATGGACGAGTAACATCTGAGTCTATTTTACATCATATACCTCAAAGCAATATTCTGAAGGAATCTGAATGGATTTGGCAGTTTGATAATGAACTATTTTATTTGGTTAAGTGCTGGGTAATTATTAAAGATAGATAATAAATTTGAAAATAAACTACACCTTATGTAAAGGACATTTCTTACAAAATATCTATACGGCTTCTAGAAGATGATCTCCGTATTTAACAAAGATCATTCATTTTTAAGTTCCACCGGTGTCTGTAGTTGTTCTAAGTCATGTATACTTTGACTTAGTCCAGCATGCTGCAGATTACATCCTTAAAATGACCAAAGAACGACTCTTGTTAAGCGTTATCCCCGCCAAATTCCTCTTCTAAACATAGTTTGCCAACCCCATACGTTTCACTCTCTTCTAAAATCGAGATGAGTGTGGTGGATGCCTCGATCGGAATGAAGGCATTTTCTGTGCACTTCATTTTCCAGTAACATGAGGCTACTCCTTTCGATCTGGTATTAGACTCATTCATAGACAACAACAAAAAGCCAACGGCGTATTTCTACACCCATCAACTTTTTGGGGAATGCGATTCTGAGTCAGAGGAAGAAGGATTTTATGAAACTAGTCCCGGCTACGCAATTTGCCCAGCAGACGGATGATCTCAATGTACAACCATACCAGCGTCACCATCAATCCAAATGCACCGTACCACTCCATGTACTTGGGCGCACCACGTTCAGCACCACCCTCGATGAAGTCGAAATCAAGGACCAGATTGAGGGCAGCCACAATGACGATAACGACCGAAATACCAATGCCGATCAAGCTGTTATCATGCAGATAAGGAATCGAAATGCCGAAGAAACCCAGTACAAAGCTCAACAGATACATGATCATGATACCGCCAGTTGCAGCAACAACGCCCAACTTGAAGTTCTCCGTAGCTTTGATCAATCTGGTTTTGTATGCCACCAGCAGAGCGATGAATACAGCCATGGTCAACAGAGCCGCCTGCAAGGTAATTCCGTTATACAGTGACTCATAGGTTGCGGAGAGTGCTCCCAGGAACAGGCCTTCTGCCACGGCATAGACCGGTACGAGATAAGGTGCCGCTACTGGTTTGAACGAAATCACAAGTGCCAGAATGAAACCAACAATTAATCCACCATAAGCGAGCGGCATCACTTGTTGTCCGTTAAAGAACATCATCCATGTTGCAAACGCACTGCCCAGCAGAATCACAAGCGTAATAAACGCTTTGTTCACCGTGCCGTTGATTGTCATGTAATTCTGATACCGATCTTCTCCATATCCTCTGTTTTCAAACGTGCTGTCTTTAAGTGTAGGGTTTCCGCTACGACCGATCAACACAATCACCTCTTCATATGTATTTGATATATCTGTGATACTAAGTTTGGGCGTACTACGTTTCAAAATCTACAAGCTACTCCCTCAAAAAGATCGGGATGGCACCAGAAGGAATCGGATGCAATCCTTCGATTACATCCTTACCCACTGGCGCACCACTTAGGACATATGTCCCAGACATTGCATGTTCATGTGCTTTTTAAGCGTCTTATTTGTACAAGACTTTATCTACATTGTATTTCGCACGCATCGTGTTGATGATATACGTCTCGTAAATTTCACGATCTACCGGATCTTCAACCAGGCATACTTCAATCTTCGTTACTTCTTCGCGGTGATTCTTAATTGGTGATACTGTATCTTCAAAATGCTTTTTGATACGTGGTCTTAATTTTCGTGCTTTCCCGACAAATAACAATTCTCCAGCGGCATTGTAAAACATGAAAATCCCGCCTAGTTCCCGGGTAATCAGGTGAAAATCAGTAAATCCATAAATGTGGCTAAGCTGTGGATCAGCCTGCTTTGTGATGGTTACATCCGGTGTTGGCACGGTAATATTAATCAATAGGCTCACTTCCTCATTATCTATAGGTTTACATCCTATCACATATTATAAAGGGACACCATTTCAATCTATATGAAGTACAATTCACGCAATTTTCGCTATTACGACAAATATTTCAAAAAAAAGGTTAACTTCCCTGATTCAAAGTGGTACTATAGGGGTATGAGGAAGAAATTGGGCACTGAGACATACGTCTTTATATCTACCTCCGTCTATTGTACCCTATGATTGAATATCTTTTTCATGCTGAATTCTGTTACGTGATCACGACAAGAGTACAGTTAGCAAGAACCCTAGCTTATAGATTGTGGATTCATCATCTAATCGACCCTTGCAGCAAGCAAACCTAGAAAGACCTAGATTCATGATTCACTGTAGATTTTAAGTATCACCTAGAAAGCCTGCAATTATAGTCGTACTGAAGTTAATAGACACACGTAGAAGGTCAGATAGCTATCGATCCTAGAGAGACTAGTCATGCAATACAACTGTAGAAATTATAGCAGCAGTACTATAGAAAATGGATCAAGTTTCACCACCAGGCCCCGGCATACTGCCAGGGCTTTTTTGCGTTTGTGCGAACAACCAACCACACGCTCAGGGAAACAGAGGTATCGTGGTTCTTTCTGCGGGGTTTATAATATGGCAAGATACCAGTAGAGGGAGTGATGGGATGTATTCCGATCTGCAACTGACGGAGGACCGCCCTGTATATATACAAGTCAAAGATTATATGAAGCGATTGATGCTCAAAGGCGGCCTGCAAGCCAAACAAAAGCTGCCCTCCACCCGTGAACTCAGTACACTCATGAAGGTCAGTCGCAGTACGGTCCTGCTCGCTTATGCCGAGCTTGAAGATGAAGGTCTGATCTATGCAGTCAAAGGCAAGGGCAATTACGTCAGTGCCTCCATCGAGACACCTGAGGCAGCAGCGAACTGGGAACTGGACTGGACGACAGAGGTAAGCGAGTATGCAATTCAGGCAGAGCAGTACGATCTGATGAAGCATGGCTCCGGAGCAGAGCGCGGTGAGATATCGTTTACCAGCATAGCGCCGGATGAAAGGCTGTTTGATCTGCACAACGTAAAGCGGGCTTTTCTGGATCGCATGTCACTTGAAGGCGAAGTACTGCTGAATTACGGATATGCGCAAGGATACAGACCGCTGATGAATTATTTACTACGTTATATGGAGAACAAAGGTGTCGACCTCCGTGGCAAGGACATCCTGATCACCAACGGATTCACGGAAGGTTTCGATCTGGTGCTTGGAGCGTTGCGCAAAAAAAGCGGAAAAGCGCTCTGCGAGAATCCAACGCACCACACGGCGATCAAAAATCTAAAGTTGCACCAGTTCCACCTGACCGGTGTGAACATGGAGCCGGATGGCTTGGACTTGAAGCAACTGGAACATGAACTTGAGGCAAGTCCATATGATCTGGCGTATCTCGTGCCATCCTATCACAATCCAACCGGGATTGTGACGTCCCCTGCGAAACGGGTAGAGATCATCCGGTTGATGAACAAGTATCAGGTACCGATTATTGAAGACGGTTTTAACGAAGAATTGCGATATTCCGGTTCGCATGTCTCTCCCCTGATCGCCAGCATGGGCAAAGGCAATGGACTGGTGTATCTGGGCAGCTTCTCCAAAGTCCTGTTCCCAGGTCTGCGGGTGGGTTGGATTATTGCGGATGCGGCGCTGATTGATTATCTGGAGAGTATGAAACGGGCACGCAGCATCCATACCTCCACGCTGGACCAATCGTTATTGTATCAATATCTGAGCAACGGTAATTTCGAGAAATATTTGAAGCGAGCTCGCACCGAATATAAGCGAAAATATGAATTGGTTGTGCGCTGCCTGAAGCAGCATCTGCCAATGTGCCGGATTTCCGGTGCGGGTGGTCTGCATCTGTTCGTACAGTTCCCGTCTGAATACAGAACGCGTGAACTGCTGGCGGCCTGTAAAGTGAAAGGTGTGACGTTCACACCAGGGGATACTTTTTATCTGGAACCCGGTCAAGGTGTAAACACGATGCGTCTGGGTTTCTCCAGAGTCAGCGATGAGAATATACGTAAAGGCATTCGCATCATTGGCGAGACAGCAGCTCAAATGAGATAAGGAGGATTTCACATGAAAGTTGGCGTGATTATGGGCGGTACATCTTCAGAGCGGGATATTTCCCTGCTCACCGGACAGGAGATGATTGCAAACCTGAATAAAGACAAATACGAGGTTGTACCCATTGAGCTGAATACCAAGCGCGATCTAATCGACAAGTCAGCGGGGATCGATGTGGCACTGCTTGCCCTGCATGGCAAATACGGCGAAGACGGTACGGTCCAAGGCACATTGGAATCTCTGGGTATTCCCTACACAGGCTGTGGTGTGCTGGCAAGTAGTGTATGTATGGATAAAGACATGTCCAAACAACTCATGCAGCATGCAGGTGTACTTACTGGAGAATGGCTGCGAGTGAGCCATATGGAGGAACTGTCCTCTATTGCTGTTCAACAATTAACGTACCCCGTGGTGGTCAAACCCAATTCAGGCGGTTCCAGCATCGGTACCCAAGTGGTGAAGGAAGCTTCCGCCCTGCCAACTGCTGTAGAGGCTGCCCTCGCCTGGGATGATACGGTCATGATTGAACAGTATATCGAAGGTGAAGAAATTACCTGTGCCATTCTGGATGGTAAGATGCTGCCGGTGATCTCCATTCGTTCGAACGCGGAGTTTTTCGATTATTCTTCCAAATATGATGACCACGGGGCCGATGAGCAGGTTGTGCAATTGCCTTTGGACCTTCACAATCGCGTCGAAGCCGCGGCCTTGGCCTGTTATCAGGTGCTCAAATGCAGCGTCTACGCTCGCGTGGATATGATGATTCGGGAGGGCATGCCGTATGTGCTTGAAGTGAACACGCTGCCGGGTCTTACCCGTAACAGTCTGCTGCCCAAAAGTGCAGCTGCTGCAGGCATTTCTTTTGCAGAGCTGCTGGATACCATTATTGAACTTTCGTTGAAGGAAAGACCCAAGGAGGATACAACATTATGAGCCTGGATGTGACGATTAGACATAGCTCCACTACCGATCTGCAAGATATGGTCATTCTGATGGACCAACTTGGTTATCCCACCACGTACGCCGAGATGGAAGAGCGCTATACCCATATCTCTGCGGACGCAAACTTTACTACACTCGTTGCTGAAGCACGAGGCCGCGTAGTTGGACTGATCGGATTACAGACTTCTTATATGTATGAAAAAAACGGAAGACACTGCCGCATCTTGGCATTGGTTGTACACGACCAGTTCAGGGGCTCAGGCATCGGCCGTCAGCTCATTCTTGAAGCTGAGCAATGGGCAGCCACGCATAACGTGGATTCCTTGTCTCTGAACAGTGGCAATCGCCCAGAGCGTGAAGCTGCACATGAATTCTATCGTCAGATGGGCTTTACAGCCGGGAGTACCGGGTTTAGCAAAAAGCCGCAGATTCTACAGCACACTTAACCTGCGGGATACGGGATACGCCCCCCTGAATATCAAACCAAAAAAAGAACGCCCCAATCTGCACATTGGCGAAAAAGGGCGTTCTTCAGTATATATCTATGCCGTATTGATATGCTTTTTGATGATTATGGGATCAATATTTGGCTGACTGTGCACCATCGATTGGAATAATAGCTCCATTGATAAATGGTGCTTCGCCGGACAGCAGGAAGGCAACGAGACGCCTTTCAGGACTTCATAGCCTCATAGGCTGCAAGTAATTCCCTTACTTCTACTCCGTTGATCTTCATCCCGTTCACTTGACACTGTTCCAACTGTACTCCAGATAGATCGCAATCGATAAAACGACTTCCCCCAAGATCACAATGCGCCCACTGCATGGGTACACGGTCAGATCCAAGGTGTGTATCTTGGAATTGAACGCCATCCAAAGCACAAAATTCAATCTTGCTATCAGTTAGGCGTAAATCAGCTAGCAATATATTGGTCATATTTAAATTGGTAAATTTGCTTCCACTCAGGTTGCAGTCGGTAATCCGACTATTGGTCAGATTACTGGTGCTGTAACGGACTGAGTCCAGATTAGCTTGAACATATTCAACCACCGACTCACCCGAGTCCTTGGCTAATGTCTCATCACATATTGGATTAAAAGAATCAACGGACATGTTCTTCTCATATACAAACTCATCCTCAGATGCATAGATACAAACATATCCCATTTTTTCATAAAAATGATGATTATCCAGTTGCCGACCTGAGGTCTCCAGCTTCCAGGTTTCAATCTGCGGAAATTCAGCCTCAATAAGCCTCATAACTTGAGTTCCAACGCCACGGCCCTGGCATACCGGGTCAATATAGATCTTATCGATCCTGGCATGTTTTCGTCCAAGCACGTTAACACTCACTCCGCCAATAGCGCATCCATCTGATTCTACAACATAATAATCCCATTCACGGATCACGTAACGATGCATGCGAACTGACGAATAATCAGGCGGGCATAGATTGTTATCGATATCCTTCTCATTATCCGCCCAGACTTTTATGACATGATCAAAAGCACAAGTGCAAATCTCTGTAAGTACAACAGCATCTTCCTGCTGTGCTCGTCGTAAGCGAATTTCAGAATTTATCTGCTTCGGTTGCACTGGTTCGGTCTTTACTTTGAGCAGTTCAAAATAATCGTAGCACTCCTTGTCCATAAGCATTCTGCGAGAGATATAACGAAAACCCGCATGCTCCAGAACTTTGCGTGACGGCTGATTGAAGGGCTTCACAATGCCCACAATTCGATCCAGCAAGGTATGCTCAAATAAATATGCTGTTAGGGCATGCACCGCCTCTGAGATATATCCTTTATTCCGGTAATCCCGGGAGATGGCGTAGGCCACTTCACGGTCATCACGATCCAGCAGTTCATTTGGAAATACGCCACACCAACCAATGATACGCTGATCTTTATTGTGTACAACAGCAAGCAGGATGCGCACATCTTCCGGGTTGAACTGTTCGTAACTGCCAACGACAAATTGTAAGAATTCGCGCAACTGCTCCTCGGTCATCTTCCAATCTGGCAGGACATCTGTGATTTCAGGTTGTTGGGTTAATGCATACACGGCAGCCTGATCTTCAAGCGTAAATGGACGCAACGTAACGGAGTTTGAATGGATGAATAATTGACTTTTCATATACAACACCTCTGGGGATTTATTTAGGATGAAACGACAAAGAGGAGCACCTCCAATAGAGGCACTCCCCGATCCGTTTCATCATTTCAGAAACGCCGAAGCTCCTCGTAATGGGTCAAAAGGACACACGTATCCCGTTCATGGTCTAACGGAATTTTTACGGTGTTCTTTTCACGATCATTACGAGAAATCTGGCATACTCTGAAATCCCCTCTCATACTAAGGATTACTTATAACGTCTCCCTTAAGGACGGTCAATGTAAATCCAGCCTGTTTCTTGTTCCTTATCTACAGTAGCTCCAAGGGATTCAGCCATAAAGCGCAGCGGCACATACGTTTTGCCGTCCTTGCCTACATAGGCAGATTCCACCATAGTCACTTCTTTACCAGCAACGGTTGCCTTCTTGGAACCTACGGTCAGGACAATCTCATCACCAGTGATGTCGTCAATGACAACGATTTGATTCGAGCCTTTGGTCCATTTCACTTCAGCATCCAATTCTTCAGACACGTAGCGAAGTGGAACAAATGTTGTATTCTTAACAGTGATCGCCCCAGCGTATTCATCATCCGGGAAGAGCACTACACTTTTACTCGTGATCCCAGCTTCATCTTTCAACAATTGGTATGCGAGTGAATTGGAATCAAAATTGCGCAGCATCTGTCCAGGCGTAATATCATCCTTCATCAGATCCATAACGCCACCCGATACATCCACTTCATCAACTGCAACTGTGCCACCGATATTCCACTGTTCACTGTCTCCACTTACGGTTACAGAGTTCACCGGCAGATCCTCAGAAGCAGGCAGCGCTACTTTCAGTTCAAAGTTTTGCTTGCGAATATCCAGCTTGCTGTCGAGATAAAAGTCCAATTTCAGTTTGGTTTCTGTGCCAAAGACCGTTTTGAATTCAGGGGTCTCATTCAACAGGTTGTTCAGCTCCTGATCATAATTGACCAGCATACTGTCCAGTCCTACTTTGATGATGGCATACAGAGACGCAACGGCTTCATCTTTCGATTCAGGAACGATCGAATTCAGCGTTTCATCTCCCCCGCCTTCAACCTCATTCACAGCTTCAAGTACAGGGTAGAACACATCATACAGATCGCCAATCAGGTCTTTCAGTCCTTGCTCATCTTTCGAAATACTCGTCAGGAACGGTTTAACCATAGCAAGCATCTCTTCACCACTAACTTCCAGATGCAGCTTGGAAAGGCTAAGTGCTTCGCCATTCACGGATTCCTGTACTGGTGTTACGGAGATGTTCTTCGGATTGGACAGATGTTTCAGGACAAAAGAGAACAGTTTCGGGGAAATTTCCTCGAGTTGTTTCTCCAGAGCCTTCGTATCTACCATCGGAAGCGCCTGTGCATCCTGGAACGTATCCAGAGACATGTACAGCGGTTTCTGGGCTCCGTCCAGATCAATGACCAATTGGGACTCATTCATGGACAGGTGGAAAGGTAACTTCGTTCCCTCCATGCTCAGTGTACCTTTGATCGATGCTGTCTTCGCATCTTTCATTTTGGCTTGATCAATATCCAGGGATATGGAGTTAATAAGTTCGATCATTTCAAGGTCTTTATCTGTAGCAAATTCCTTAGCCGGTTCTATGTTTATTTTCATGGATTGTCTGGATTCACCGGACTTGATACTCGCGCCATTGGCCATTGCTTTGCCAACGTCTACTCCACCCACAGCCTGACATCCTGTAAGAACAACCATTAAAAGTACTAGTGGCACTGCCATCCATTGGACTAACTTCCGATTCGTAATATGAACTCCTCCTTAGAAAAATATGGTTCATTTCCATTATGAAGGTATAGGTAATTCTTGTAAACGGATACGCAAAAAAATAAACCAAAAGGCCGGAGCATGTCCGACCTCTGGTCTATCTATATTTCAGCATATCGTATGTTTCGATAAAACATCCTGCTTCATTGTGCAATGCTGGGAGTTATTCTTGCTCCTGATCTTCTGCGAGTTTCTCATCCGTTTCTTCATCTTCCGCAGTTGCGGGAGTCTCGAATTGATCCGGCTCGTCCTCTTGAATCGCTTTGTTCTCTTCGTTCTGACCCTGTGTCATATCGCATTCCCTCTCTTCTACCGGATTGTCATGTATCAAGGCCTGAGCCTTGTGTCTATCAATAACCTCAATAGGCGTAGTTCAAACCTAGTGCTCATTTAGAAAACATAAAAGATGATCCCGTTCCCACTTGCAGCCGTGGCCTGAAACAAGGCCTGGACATCATCCACAGTCTGAACGATCTCCTGAAATGTCTCTTCCGCGTCCCAATCTTCCATGACAGGATAGACGCCCTCAGCGATCATCTGGTCCAGACTATACCGCTCCTTTAATTCTTCCGGTGTGAGCTGCTCCAATGCCATGTAGGCTTCCAGCACCTGCTCGTTACTAAGCAAAAACAGATCCATATCCGAATAGTTTCCCAAGTACTGCTCACCTGCGAGAGGTACCACAAAACCGAGAGGTGGTTCCCCCTTTACCAGGTTACCGTTCAGCGTGAACTGCAGCATCTGCCATGTTTTATCGATATCCATATCCACTGCACAATCATGCACACTGACCTCACCTGACTTGATGGATTCAACTAGCTCCTTTGTTACCACAAGATATCTGCCGGACATTCCCATACCGTTATCCCTCCTGTGTAATTCGTTCTGTTGTTCCCCATTAACCGTGCTTGTTGGTTCAGAATCGGGGTAATTCCTATCAAGGAGGGTGTATACATGAAAAAATTTGATTACAGTCTCAATTATGATGAGTTGGATCTGCGCAAACATCCTGAGCTGTACACCGTAGGCCGGGGTGAGCAGGGTGTGCTGATGGTAGAGCCGTACAAAGGCGAGATTCTGCCACACTGGCGATTCAAAACACCCGAGATTGCGACGGAGTCATCGGAGAAGATCTATGAGCTATTTTTGGAGTATAAGAAAAAGGGAGATTTCGTGGGTATGGATATGGCTCGCAAATTTCTCCAGATGGGTTATACACGGGCCAGACGGTATACAAATCACAAAGGAGGACGCAAATACTCGAAGGAGGATGGTTCAATCTTGCCCTATCAGAATGATAAGGTGAAGGCAGAAGCCGCGGCTATATTCAAAGCACAATGGGAGATTGCGAAGACGGATCCAGACTATGTAAAGATGAAGAAGGAGCATCGGGAAAAGTACGAGTCTGATGAGGCGTAGGAAAACGGTGAAAAGATTGACTTATGGAAACATTTGTCTCAGAATCGATCTTGTTACTGTACATTTTCAACCATTATATTGGAGAAGAGAGGCGCATCCGATTATGACAGATTCGTTCATCCACTTAAACACAGGCCAGAATATCAGTATCAACGAATCCACCCAACTTCAGGTAACCATTCAATGTACATCATCTCCTTCTCCCTTGGATGTTAGCTGCTTTATGGTGAACGAAGAGGGAATGGTCCCATCTGACGACTATTTTGTATTTTATAATCAGAAGGCCGATCCCCATCAAAGTGTGCTTTTGCAACAGGCAGAGGAACTGAAATCCTCTTTTGTACTGGATACCAATCAATTACGGCAGGCCCCTGTGGAAAAATGTGTGTTTACGGCTACTCTGGATGCGGGAGGGACTTTCGCCGATGTTCAGGCATGTCAGGCGATTGTACAAGCTGGTTCCCAGCAGATCACCTATGAGATCAAGCAGGTCACTGCGGAAACAGCACTTATTCTCATTGAAATCTATAAGTATCGTGACGGGTTCAAAGTTCGTGCGATTGGACGAGGTTTCTTTGGTGGATTGCAGCCGCTGGCAGAGTCATTCGGTGTTGAGATTGAGAGTAACGACACCTCGGAAGCCGAACAAGTTCTTCTCACGGCACAAGCTGAAGTAGCAGCGGCCTCTCCAGAAGTCTTGGCACCTGTTGCTGTACCAAACACGGTTCATCCGCCGCTTAACCTGACTAAGATCGATCTCCTCAAGCGTAAAGTAACCCTCTCTCTGCAAAAGAAAAAGATCGAACCTATACAGGCACGTGTTGCCGTCGTATTTGATGCGTCAGGCTCCATGTACCATCTGTATCGCAAAGGCATCGTGCAAGAAGCCTTCGAGCGTATCCTGGCAATTGCATCAGCGTTTGATGATAACGGTGAGTTGGACGTCTGGTTCTTCGCCAAAGACTTCTTGCGTGCACCTAGCGTCACCGCCAGGGATTTCGAGAATTATATTGAACGCACATATACGCTGGGAAGCAAAGGCGGTACCAATAACGAACCTCCTGTGATGCAGGATGTCATTCGCAAATATACGATCGAGGAACCCGATGTGAAAATTCCAACGTATATTATCTTTTTTAGCGATGGTGGAGTCAGTCAAAAAGGGAAAATCATGCGGCTTATTACCGAAAGTTCAACCAAAAACCTGTTCTGGCAATTTGTTGGCCTAGGCCAAGCCAATTACGGTATTCTCGAGAAACTTGATGACATGACTGGACGTTTCATCGATAATGCTGATTTTTTTGCTCTCGACGACATCTCCAAGATCAGCGATGAAGAATTGTACGATCGTCTCCTTACTGAATTTCCAGGTTGGATAAAGGAGGCTCGGGCCAAAGGCATTTTGGCCTAAAGCTTTTACCCTATACCCCTAATCAGGCTTGTACTTTTTCTGGTTTAACACCCTCGGAACGAGGACGGAGCATACTTCCTACGATTCGCAACATGGACTTGCGTGGTATGAGGCGGGTGAACTGTGCTGTCCAATAATTCCTGGCCCCCGGCACAGCATAAGGTTTGCCTGACTCGAGTGCACTCATGGCCACCGCCACAACATGCTCAGGGGTATCACGTTTACCCACCGAGGCTTCATCAGCACCCACTACATCAAAGAACGAAGTCTCGGTTGAACCTGGGCATAGTGCCAAAAACTGAACGCCACGCTTCCTGTTTTCTTCGTATAATGCCTCTGTAAAAGAAAGTACAAATGCCTTCGTTGCTCCATACACAGCCATATACGGATCAGGTTGAAAGGCAGCCGTCGAAGAGACATTAATGACAGCACCATTTTTCTTCTGTAACATGCCTGGCAAGAAAAGATGCGTCATGTTTGTCAAGGCGAGCACGTTCAACATAATTTCCTCCTGCTGCCGGGAACCATCCACCTGTTCAAATAATCCATGGGTAGCAAATCCCGCATTGTTAATCAGCATATCGATTTGTATTCCCCGATTCTGACATTCCTCATATACGTTCTGAGGTGCCTCTACTTCGGAAAGATCCGATACGATTACCTCAGCCCTTACTTGATATGTACGTTCTATACGTTCTGCCAATTGATTCAGTTTGGATTCTGTTCTGGCCACCAGCACAATATTTTTACCCTTGGAAGCCATTTCGAGGGCAAAAATTTCCCCAATACCTGAAGAAGCACCTGTAATAAGTACCCATTGATGCTGTTCCTTTATCATCTCTCATCCATCCTCTGTGCATAATTTAAACAGTGTTTTCTTTAGGAAACACTGTTTCTGTATAGAATCATCGTAACCAAAACCCATGACACTGTCAAATGCATTTGTTAAATTTGAATCTAGAACGGGGTGCTTACTTACTAAACTCGGATTAAATTGACGTTATCTGGCGTAAAACAGTAGAATGACCTTAAGAAAAGGAAACCTAGTTTCTGTTCAACAACAATACGGTTACGAGGATGAAATCAATGAAGGATCTTAATTCGGGTTCCACGGAATCTGCACATACGGTAACAACCTTTCAGGAAGCCAGACTGCAGCACTCGGATAATCTGCGGCAAAATATTGTGCATGCTGCTGCTGCTTTACTGCAAGAGCATGGACCAGAAGCCGTCACAGTACGCCGTGTAGCTGAACGCATGGAGTGCTCCACCAAAATCATATATAATCTCTTCGGCAAAAAAGAAGGGTTAGCCAAACATCTGTATTTAGAGGGATGCTCCCTCATGGCCCAGCGTTTTGAAGTTCTGCCCCGGCAGGCATCGTTCGAACAATATTTCCGTGATCTGGCCCACGTCTATTGGGACTTCGGCATTTCTCAATCCAGCTTCTATCAGCTGATGTTTGGAGGATCTTTTTCCGAATTCAAACCAGATGGAGAGACCTTACAGGGAACAGCAACTGCACTGAAACAAGTGTCTGCCTTGGTTGAGGTAGCGATTGAACAGGGAATGCTTCAGGTGCAAGATCCCCTGCTTGCGGTTCGGATGATCTGGGCTCCCTTACACGGTGTTATTCATCTGTATTTGGGAGGCCATATTGAGAGCGAAGAAGCTGCCAAAACCCTCTATGATCATACGTTGTCCATGGTTATACACTCCCTTGTGAGTACATCTGCGAATGGGTAAGCATTAAACCTGTGCTGTTTTAGATACTTTCAAAAGATAATCGAAAAAGGAGCATGCCCTAGGCGTAATACGCCTAGGGCATGCTCCTTTATTTGGTTGACTCTATCTAGTTCCGTAACGGTTTCAGTCGATTAACGTGCCTCTTCGTTCTCAGCTTCCCAACGTGCAATTTCTTTACGCACGATTGGAGCGACTTCTTTACCAAGCAGTTCGATCGCTCTCATGACCTCGTTGTGCGGCATTGTGCCGAGTGGGGTGTGCAACATGAAGCGTGTAATCCCGACTTCTTTGCGCAGGTAAATAATTTTCTGAGCTACGGTATCCACATCACCTACATACAATGCACCTTCCAGGCTGCGCGCCGCATCAAATGTCGCATGGCTGTAGTGTCCCCAGCCACGTTCACGGCCCAGTATGTTCATGACCGCTTGCGCTGGCGGGAAGAATTTCTCCACGGCTTCGTCTGTTGTATCGGCAATGAAGCCGTGAGAGTGAGAAGCAACGGTCAGCTTGGAAGCATCATGTCCTGCATGTGCAGCTGCTTTCTTGTACAGTTCCACCAGCGGTGCGAATTGCACCGGACGGCCACCGATAATGGCAAGCACCAGTGGCAAACCGAGCAATCCTGCACGAACCACGGATTCCTGATTACCACCACTGCCAATCCATACCGGAAGCTTTTCCTGTACCGGGCGCGGGTAAATGCCCAGATTGTTAAAGGAAGGGCGGTGTTTGCCTTCCCAGGTTACTTTTTCAGAATCACGCAGCTTGAGCAGCAAATCCAGTTTCTCGTCGAATAACTCATCGTAGTCGTTCAGATCATAGCCGAACAGTGGGAACGATTCGATAAATGATCCCCGCCCTGCCATAATCTCTGCACGCCCGTTCGAAATGCCGTCCAGTGTCGCAAAATCCTGATAGACCCGTACCGGATCATGCGATGACAGCACGGTTACCGCACTCGTCAAGCGAATATTCTTGGTCTGTGAAGCTGCAGCCGCCAGAATGACAGCTGGTGATGAAGCGGCGTAGTCGGCACGATGATGTTCTCCCACGCCATATACATCCAGACCCACCTGATCTGCCAAAACAATCTCTTCAACAACATCCCGAATACGCTGCGCATGACTGATAAGTTCTCCTGTTTTTACATCCGGATTCGTCTCCACAAATGTACTAATTCCGATTTCCATTGTCTGTTCCTCCCTGGTATGAAGCGATCCGTTGTTCATCTTACCTATTGTAAGTAGATCACCTTTTGTTATGTATCTTAATATTGAACTATTTTGATGAAAAACACAAGTACCCCCTGTTTCCAGAGGGCACATTTATGTTTATTTTCTATAGATTACAGCTTATCTATACTTAGTTCCATCAGGTTGGCATTAATTACAACACCGGTCTGTTTCATAAAATTAAATCCCAGAATTCCGTCAATCTCCAAACCATAATCCATATTTCCTATTTCAACTTGAAAATCATTAATCGTTGTTCCATCTGAAATTTTCATCGAGGACCTCTCATGCCAACATATCGTTCTCTTGCCACAACTTCTGGACGTGAAGTGTGAAAAAAGCAGTATTCCCGTCTGGGATCTTCCTGATGCAATTCACCATAACGTTTTAGTGCCTTTGTAGAATCATCAAATGAATCAATCACTGCCATCTCTTCAATATAACGCTGGCCTTCTCTAGAATGCGCCTTGGTTGCCTCAAAAACGACCCACTCATTAGGGAATCGCTCCTGAACTTCCTTCCATTGCATAGTGACACCTCCAGACCATTAGATAGAGATATTATATCATGTGGAAACAGTATTCCACGGGCTGAAATTCTAAAATACATAGATTTTTAGAGCATTGCCTGTAAGTCTATTATTTCTTCCTCCCGATGTACAGCAGATGCGACGAGACTCCCAATATGGAAGGGTCTTTGGCGGCTTCAATCATATATTGCATGAGTTCATCATACTCGCCACGCTCTTTCCAGTATTGCTGCTGCTCGTCCGTAAGCATCGCTCTAAGGCTAGATGAACCAATCAAATCAACGGTTTCAAATCCATGTTGCTCCATGAAGGGTGTAACGTCCTGAATATTAAAATAGTATGCTCCCGTAAATCGTCCTTGATCCTGATGATCGAATATACCCTTTTCCACAAAAGAACGGATGGCTGCCATGTTATCATTCGGCTTCCAATGCTGCGGGGATTGCAGCGAATTGATACTCATGCGCATTCGGCTTTGCATGGCTACAAACACCACGCCCCCTCGCTTGGTCACACGGTACAGCTCCCGTACAGCAGCCGTGCGCTCTTCGTCTGTCTGCAGATGGTATAACGGCCCCAGCATGAGGGACGCATCGTACGTCTCGTCAGCCATACCGGAGAGCGAAGTCGCATCGAGAACATGGAATCCATCGAATTGTTGTGTCAAACCAAACTCCTGAGCCTTTTGCCGCGCAGTATCCACGGAGGAAGGTGTCAGATCCGATAAAGTGACCTTGTACCCCAGCTTCGCAAGCTCCATGGCATACTTTCCTGGCCCTGCGCCATTATCCAGAATACAACCAGTAGCGTGGAGATGTTCCCTGATGTAATGCATGTTAATGATGAATTCAATTGGTTCCCGCTCCAGTCTGCCCCACTCATCAAACCCGGAATAATATTCAATAATATGATCTCTCTTCAACGCTCTGACACCTGCCTTTTCTTATATGTAGACTACTCATCCATGTTCAAAAAAATTAAATTCCAACCAGTATATATCTACTAAATATTTCCTGTCAAACAAAAAACGTTCAATTCCCATTGAATGCGGAACTGAACGTTTCTCGATCTTATATCTTTTTCACAAACTCAGACTTCAACTTCATTGCACCCAAGCTGTCGATCTTGCAATCAATATCATGATCCCCATCAATCAGGCGGATATTCTTCACCTTCGTACCCTGTTTGACCACAAGTGAGCTACCTTTTACCTTCAGATCTTTAATGACGGTAACGGTATCGCCATCACTTAGCACATTTCCGTTGGCATCGCGGATTACTTTTGCATCCTCTGCGTTATCATTGTCTGCTTCCAAAGACCATTCATGCGCGCACTCTGGGCAAACCAACAGGTTACCATCCTCGTACGTGTACTCTGAATTACATTTGGGGCAGTTAGGCAAATTAGACATATGTATTAAACTCTCCATTCTACGATTGGCATTCCCGCAAGTATACGGGATTTCGACGGTATATTCCATACGCTTGATCACTGCATGGATGGATTTAAACCAAATTTAAGGTTCATGCATCCCTCACTTTAAGGGTAACTACTTATGATGTAACTAATAGATACGCACTACACATACATGAATTTTAATGTCTCTATGAATCTTATTATATTTAATACCAAAGGAGTTCCTACTCATGTCCTCATATGTTTTCCCTGTGCAAACGGCTTTTTTGATCTTTGTTGTTGCGGCCATGTTTTTGCTGGTGCCGTGGTTGATCTATGGGTATCGTAAAGACGGTTTCTTCAGCTGGTCACGGTTTGGCATCAGCTTTTCGTTTATCTTTTATATTCTGGCCGCCTATTGCCTCGTCATTCTCCCGTTTCCGACTACGCGAGATACCTGTGCGCAGCAAGCCGCTGACACGATCTACTACAATCTGGTTCCATTCACTTTTGTCAAAGACATCATGAAGGAAACACCCATTGTATGGACCCAGCCTTCCAGCTATCTCAGCATGATTCAAGGCAGAGCCTTTCTGCAAGTATTGTTTAACGTCCTGCTTCTCATGCCGCTGGGTGTATATATCCGTTATTTTTTTCAAAAGAGATCATTCTGGAAGTACGCCCTGCTTGGTGGATTCGGGCTTTCCTTATTCTTCGAGATCACTCAAATCACCGGATTCTACGGGTATTATAATTGTCCTTACCGCCTCTTCGATGTAGATGATCTGTTATTGAATACTTCGGGAGCAGTCATTGGATTCTTCACAGCGCCCATCCTGCTTGCTTTATTCCCATCACGTGCAAGCATTCAGGCGAAGAGTGAACAGCTCGTGGAGCAAAACCGAGTGTATGCTATGCCTCAATTGCTCGCGTTAATTATTGATGGAATCATTGTTGTCTTCCTTTCGAATCTGATATCGATCTTCACAGCGTCTGATGTGATCAGTGATGCGCTAAGTACATCCATTGCTATGGTCATTGTGCTGTTCTTCATACCTTGGGTGCGAAATGGAGTAACTCCAGGCTCGGCCATCTTGCGATTCCGCTATGTGAATCGTCAGACCGGCACACCCACCAGTGAATCGTTATTCAAAAGATTTGCCGCACTCTATGTTCCATGGCTGCTCGTTACGATCATTCGCTTGGTCAACGATTATGCTTTTTCAGGTCATCAGGATGTTATGCTTCAGCCTTATCAAATGTGGATCTCCTTGGGGACATTCGGTATCTATATGTTAGTCTACGCCGTACTCTTTGTTCATGTCTTGATCGTACTCTTCTCCCGTGGAAAACGTTCCTTCTACTTCGATGAGGTGTCCCGCACTCGTGCCTCTCGTAAATAATGTTTGGAGTATAACGGCACAATGTACCTCTTCAGTGCTTACGTTCTGCTTATTATTCAGCCGGATTACAAAAAGAGGACGTTCATTATGAGATGAACGTCCTCTTTTGATCGGGCGCATAGCAGTTATTCAGAGTATCCATTCAAATAATCAGCCTGGATTATAACCCTAACAGCTCTCGCTTGGCTGCATCCGGATCATGTACGACCTCAATCTCATGGTTAAAGATTAATGTTGCACGATCCTGCTCATATTCAGGCCAGTTCACACCTGCAACTTCAGGTTGACCATTCTTGGCAAAGGAAATCCAGGCATCCTGTACCTTGAGGGCAAGCGCCGCCGCAGCTTCATCCGGCTCTGCATTCATGAATTTGAGGACATGCAGTGTATTAAACACAAAGAACATTTCGATGCTGTGAATCGCTCTTTTTAACAGGGGATGTTCCGGCATCACCCAATCAAATCGATACATCCACACCGGGGCATATTTCTGCTGTGCCGCAGCATATTGCAGCGCTGACCGCCAGAAGAACATATCGGTCATGACTTGGGCTTGTCCATCTGCCGTTTTTGGATAACTATCCGCGATGGCTACCCGGTTCTCCAGATCTGGTGTCATAAAGTCTACGCCCTGAACCATATCGATTTCTTTTGAAAAAGGTACATGTGGCTGGATGAACAGCGCACCCTCGTGCAATGTCGTACCAATCAGTACCGGGATATCCTGCGCTGAGCCTTCGCTCACTGCCTGAAGTGGCACCTGTGGTAGTGTCTGCCCATCCAATACAGGTTGGAAGAATAATGCCATACCTGCCCCGCTCTGCTGTTTGACCGTTTCACCGGCTGCAATAATCTGCTCTACAGGAATTGTATTTAACTTCTGCAGGTTGTCCCGGTCCACCCCAAGAATCTTTAACATCCCTTCCCGCAACGCTGTAGCTTGCTCTGCCGGCATGAACTGGGATGCACCGCTCTCCATAATGGCACGTTGGAACAGTCCTTTGGCCGCTGGCATCGCCATCAGTGCCGCAATACTCATACTACCTGCTGATTCGCCGAACACCGTAACTTGATCCGGGTTACCACCAAAAGCAGAGATATTATCCTTCACCCACTGTAATGCCGCAACCTGATCCAGCAGACCTGCATTGGATACATATGAATCACCTAATGGATCCATATGCAGGAAACCCAAAGGTCCTAATCGGTAGTTGATCGTCACAACGATGACGTCCCCCCGAACCGCCAACTGTGTACCATCATACATCGGCTGGCTACCCGAACCTGACACGAAGGAACCGCCGTGAATCCATAACATGACCGGCAGTGGTGTTGCTCCTTTTTCCTTAGGTGCCCAGATGTTCAGATATAGACTATCTTCTGACTCATTCGGAATTTCTGTCTGGCCTTCTGGTTGATGATTTCGTGGTTGTATATTCTCAGGTCCAAATTGAGTGGCCTGTCTGATTCCATCCCATGACTCGGGCTGTACCGGAGCCTTGAAACGCAGCTCACCTACCGGAGGTTTCGCATAGGGAATGCCTTTCCATACACTTGCGTCGTGCAAAAGTTCGCCTTGAACGGTACCATATGTCGTTTGAACTTGAAGTTCTCTCATGCCACTTCTACTTCCTCTCCGTAAATAGGTTAGACTAACGATGAATGAGTTCATGTGTACTTATTTGAGTATAGTTTGTTGTCATACCCATTTACAACTTTACCCAACTCTAGCCTCCCCTGCTACGTTTCACGTGGAACTTTATGGGGTGGATGATCTGATACATATCCTTAAGATGGATACCAAAAAGGCCACCCTTTGAGCAATGTCAACAAGTTTAACTTGTCTTAATGGCATTGACCCTTAGAGTAACCTTTTCTTTTCACCACCCAAATAACTATCCTTTTACAGGATAACTTACCGTAAACTCAGCACCCTCAATCCATTCGCTCGTAACAAAGTTCCGCCCCTTTACAACCACTCGATCCTTATAAACCTCCACATGAAGCCCTTCGCTGCCCTCCAGATGTTCATCCTGATCCGTCCATAGATAACCTACAGACGACGCATTGAACATCGTTGGCATGTGGCCTGCACCATCGTACATCGTATGCTGTGCCTCCAGTTGCCAATGGGTGTGACCCGAGAAAAGGATCGCTTGCGGATATTTGGCCAGAACGGCCTTGAGTTCAGCATCCTGATTCACACCATACCAGCCTTGTTCCTTCATTGATCCTGCCACCGTATCCATAAGCGGCTGGTGTAAGAACAGGAAAATGGGATGATCTGGCGTTGCATGATCAGACAATTTGGCATCCAGCCACTCCAATTGTTCGGCCGACATATCACAATCCTTCGGATGAGGTTGCTCGGTGCCCAGGAATATATAATGATACCCATCAATCCAATGGTCGTGATAAGAGCCCTTCATGCCTGTTGTCCCTTCAAAATCACTTAATCGACGCTGCCATAACCCTACGACTGTAATGGGGTCCACTCTTGAAGAGATCGGTCCCCCGTCTTGGCCCTCCTGCTCAGAAGTTACAGCAGACAACGTATAGGTCCCGCCGGATAGTTGCTCAATTAGTGCAGCTGATTCAGCAGCGGTTTGTTTTGTGACCAGTTCCATATCTGCTTCCTGCTCCAACAACTCGGCTACTTCACCTTCTTTCATCTCAAGCAAAACGATCGGCGGATCTTGCCATACCACGGCTCCAATATCATGGTTACCTACCGTGTACCGGATGTCCGGCAAACTCTCCGCATGTTGCTTCCATATGCGTTGCAACTCACGATATTCGCTCGGCAGCCCCCGATCCGTCACATCGCCCACATGCATAATCCCGCTGCTCCCCTGACTAAATGTAGCTATGTCGGCTAATGCTTGGTCCAGATGCCGGTTATGAATATGGTCTGCCTCATCTCGCACATGTGTGTCCGTAATGACCTGGAAGCTAACAATAGGTTGCTCCGGTGTATGTTCATTTCCCATCAAGAATCACTCCATTTCAGTCCAATAATGCCAATCAGAATAAAACCGATCCAGACCATCGACGTGAGCCGCAGACGTTCACCAAAATAGTAATGCCCTACGACGCCAATAAGCGTAATGCCCACGCCAGACCAGATCGCATAGGCCACAGCCAGCGGCATATACTTCACTGCAAAGTTGAGAAAGGTAAAGCTTGCTCCATAACAGACAAACATCAACACCGAAGGCCATAACCGCGAGAATCCATCCGATACTTTCAGCAAAATGGTAGCGCTCAGCTCCAGCCCGATGGCCAGTGCCAACAGGACCCAGCCCAAGTAGGCGTGACTGTTTGTCATCGATTCAGCCCACCATTCAGCAATTCATGGAAGGATTGAATCGTTCTATCCGCCAAGCGAATTTTTCCCGGTTCTCCAATGCCCATCCTGTACCCCGCACCAGCGGTTCGTGCCATCTCCATGTCTCCGTCCGTATCTCCAATGACCACGGTATACTGCACGGATACACCCAACCGTTCACAGGCAAGCAGTAGCATATCGGGAAAAGGTTTGCCCCGCTCCACCAGATCTGTACCAATCACCACGTCAAAAAAGGAATCCAGTCCCATCCACTGTAAATGTTTAATTGCACTGGGTGTATCATCTGCCGTCACGACACCCATAGCGACACCTTCGCTACGGCACTGTTCAAGGAATTCTTGAACTCCCGGTAACGGACGTGCCGGACGATGCTGCTCCATCTCTTCCTCCGCTCGCGCCAAACACTCCCGGACCATAATCTTGGATTCCGCCCAGCTGAGACCCGCACGATATCCATGCCACGTCAGCACGGCATACACTTCATCCATCGTGCCCATCGCAAGCGGGCCCCGCACATCATACCCATTCATTCGGCCTTGATCATCGTGGAATGTACCCCAGATCTGTGGGAATTCATCTGTGTCGATATGGAGTCCTCTAGTCGCTAACTGTTTTCTGAAGTCATTCAACACACAATCGGTCCAGAATCCCCACATTCCCGTAAAATCAAGCAATGTCCCGTCCTTGTCAAACAAAACGGCTTCAACCGGATTTGGTAATCCGTCCACATACATCTCATCTTGCATTGGTTAAACTCCTTGTCTGCGATCTTGTATGAACGGAAAGGACGGTACAGCATGTACCGCCCTTATCGCGTGAGTCAATTGCCCGTATACGTTTCTTATTTCGTTACCCTATCCAGTTCCTTCTGTGCTTTCTCTTTCGCTTCCTTCAGCGCTTGTTCCGCTGGCATATTATTGATCTGTACCTGATCAGCTGCATCTTTCAATGCATCATTGATCTTGCCACCCGTTGGATCCTGGAATGGAGCCGAAGCGTGAGCTGCCTGTTGCAGTGGTACGGTGATCTGTGGATTTTCCTCACTGAATTTCATGAACTCTGGATCTTGTTGGGCCGATTGACGTACTGCGATATATCCGGTGTTCATGGACCATGAAGCTGTGTTCGAAGTTTCAGAGAAATACGTAAGCCATTTGTATGCTGCCTGTTGTTGTTCAGGCGTTGCAGCTGACGGAATACCTGCCGAAATGGCACTTGCTACCGGTTTTCCTTCACCAATACCTTCCCAGCCTGGTTGTTGCATCGCAGCGACTACGCTAAAGTCCAAGTCGCCTTGGTCACCACTAGATCCGGTATAACCTGCTGCTTTATTTTTCATCACATCATCAATCGTTTTGTACCAGTACTCCCAGCCCTGACCTCCATAATGAATGCCCATAATCTTGTCTTCGTTAATCCATTTACGGAACAAGTCCCATGTCTCGATCCATTCCGGAGAGTCGATCATAACGGTTTTGCCATCGTCGCTAAGAATCTGTCCGCCCTTACCCAGCACGGCATCAATCATATTGTCTCTACCCCACATCGGTTCCCAACCGTAGAAGGTGGTCTTGCCATTTTCTTGTTTGCTCATCTTCGCAGCCGCCTCAGCCAGCTTCTCCCATGTCGTCAGAGTTGCTGGGTCGATTCCGTTCTCCTTGAACGTATCCATACGGTAATACATGATCTGAGTTGTACCGTACATTGGCAAAAAGTATTGCTTTCCATCCACCTGTCCCTGGTTCAGGAATGTCTGAATGAAATCGTCTTTCTTAAAATTCGGATCAGCTGCAATCATCTCATCCATGGGTGCATAATATCCTTTGCGTGCCCAGTCTATATTGGAGCTGAGTACAGCGGCTGGAACCTTCTTGGAAGCAATTGCTGCTTGCAGCTTCTGTTCCGTTTCCGTGTAATCTGCTTGTACAATCCCTTTTACAACGACTTCGTTCTGGGAGGCGTTGAACGCATCAATCGTCTTTTTCATGTTATCGCCCAGATTACCACCCAGACCATACCAGAACTCAATCTCCACCGGATCTTTCGCCTGAGCTTCGGTTCCACTGGCAGCAGCCGTCGTGCCTGATTCTGCGGGTGCTTGTGTTCCACAAGCGGTCAGCAGTGCAAAGCTGGTCGCAAGTACCAGCGACATGCCACCCTTCCAGTTCAACCTCAATCTCTTTTTCCATGTCATGTTTGCCTGACTCCAATTCATTGTTGTTCCTCCCGTTTTAGGTGAATGGTAGTGCATATCAGTTCTTGTTCACACCAGCCGTAATATTCACGCTCTGCATGATCGTCTTCTGGGTGAACAGGAAGAGAATAAGTAGAGGTGCGATGGTGAAGGCACTCGCAGCCATAATCTGTGGCCAAGCAAGTCCATATGCCCCGCCTTCTACAAAGAAGCTACGCAGACCCGCCGATACCAGCTGTAAATCAGGGTCTTTGGTGATGAGCATAGGCCAGAAATAGTTGTTGTACTGTTCAATAAACGTAATCAGCACCATCACGGCGAAGCTTGAGCGAACAAGCGGCGTAATAATCGTCCAGAGAATCCGGAAGTGGGATGCACCGTCCAGTTGTCCGGCTTCCACCAATTCATGAGATACCTGCATGAACGCCTGCCGGATCAGGAAGATCGAGAACACGCTGACACAGTTGGATACAATCAAGCCGGTGTAGGAATCCAGCAGATTAAGCTCACTAAGCACCAAGTAACTAGGCAGATACACAGCCGTACTCGGTATCATATAACCCACCAGAATCAGGGATGTCAGTACACCTTTGAGACGGAATTTCATATGTGTCAGGGCGTACGCCATCATACTGGAGTTGACGATCTGAAATAAACAGATGGCTAAGGCTACACCGGTACTGTTCAGGATGTAACGGGCAAATGGTGCCGCATTCCAGGCATCCACATAGTTGCTCCACAGGAACGTCTCCGGCCAGAAGGTCGGCGGAAACTGCCAGATCTCATCATTGGTTTTGAACCCGCTAATGACCATCCAATAGAAGGGAAAGGCTGTACCCAGCGCGATAATGGCTAACAGAAGGTAGCGGATTAATTTACTTATTTTAAAATTCGGTTGTGACACGTTCTGCAACTCCTTGCGCTTCATCCGTTTAGACTTTTTGTTGGGCAATGTCATTGTCATTAGTAGTGCACCAGACGTCTGCCAAGCAGGAAGGATACTCCCGACAGCAACACGCAGATCAGAATGATCACAACGGCGATGGACGAAGCTTCACCTACATTAAAGGATTCGAATGCAGACTGGTAATACATGTACAGCAACGTTCTCGTTGATCCCGCCGGTCCACCCTGCGTCATGACATTGATCTGGTCATAGGCTTGCAAGGACTGGATAGTAAGAATAATTGAGAGAAAAAACGTCGTTGGTGAGATCAGCGGCAATGTGATACTTCTGAATTTGTCCCAACCGTTTGCCCCATCGATTGAAGCTGCTTCGAGCAGATCGGAAGGTAGATTTCGTAGCGCAACGAGATAAAATACCATCGCCCACCCAATCGACTTCCAAAGCGTGACGATCAGAACAGCAACCAATGCCCAGTCCGCGTCACGCAACCATCCGATCGGAGATACGCCTACCCAGCCCAGCATCAGATTAGCGAGTCCCACTTCGGGCTCAAAGATCCAGGACCACGCAATGGACACCGCAACTGTCGGGGTGACCCAAGGTGAGAACAGTAACGTCCGGAAGATGCCGGATGATTTGATCTTGCTATTCATGAGCATCGCAAGTGCCAATCCGCCCACAATAGTTGGGATTACACTTCCAAGTCCGAATAACAAGGTGACTTTCAATGATCGATAGAATTCAGAGTTTGTCAGCAGATAACTGTAATTGTCCAGACCAACAAACAACTTGTCCGGGCTCATGAAGTCCCAATCGGTGAAACTGAGATAAACGATATATCCCAGAGGTCCCAGCCAGAAGATCAGCAATGGGATTAGAGCTGGCAGCGTGAATAGTACCGCCTCAGACTCCCTCCATAGTTTTAAACGCAAATCCCCCACTCCTTACTGTACAATTTTTCTTTAATGATTGGGAATTTTTGAGTATAATCAGCTTTATATTTAATCTGTACAAAATTGATTGTACACTCGTATTGAAAATTCTAATTCCGGCTTATGTTAAAATTGGAGCAAGTCATGTAAAATATGAGGCAGCTAGTGGGAACGCTATCATAAACCAGAGGTGACATTGTGGGAAAAGAAACCGCCGGGAACCCGAATCATTCTTCGTTACCTGATCGGCATGCGCTGAGGGAGAGAGTCATTGAGGCCATCGCCAATACGATGGATCTATATGGGGTTAATCATACGTTTGGCAAATTATACGGCATCATGTATTTTGAGGATCGACCGATGACACTTGAAGAGATGAAAAACTCGATGAATATGAGCAAGAGCAACATGAGCTATGCGGTTCGTTCGCTTACAGAATCACAGATGATCTATAAACTGGAGGAAAAGAAGGAGCGCCAGGATCAGTATCTGGCTGAGACTGACTTTTATCGTACGTTCCAGAATTTCTTCGGAGCCAAGCTCCAACGGGAAGTAGATGTCATGTTAGAAGGCATTCGTGAGGTCATTCCTGACCTGTCGGCCATGATCCTTTCGGAACATACCTCTTCCAAAGATCGAGATGATGCGTTGCGTGATCTGCACAAACTCCAACATGCGGAGCAATACTACGTCTGGCTCCAAGGATTTGTGGATCAGTTGCGGGATGGTAAGTTTTACGAGAATGCTGCACACACGCCCGATAAAGAGTAGTACAACTGCGTAAACAGAATAACTAATGGGTGACCAAGCGCTAACAAACCTATACGATCTGACATACCATTGTTGAGTCACACTAAACCGCAAAAAGAAGCTGTTCCTAACCAATGTATGGCTTTTGGAACAGCTCTTTTTTTATTTTATCTATCGTATTGTCATATCCTATCCGTCATTAGGGGTTCTCTTTTCCATATGCTACTGCGTTAATGACCCCTTTTTTTCTTTTAAAAATATTACTTTTGCGCTGCGGCTTCGATATCTGCATATGCCCAGTGTGTTGCTGGTACATCACTGAACGTTAGCGTAACTGCGCCAGTTAGGGGTGTGCGGTTGAACAATACATTCAGCACTTTCACCGCTTCAGCACGGGTCAGCTTACTGTCCGGTTTGAATGTACCATCGTTGTATCCAACCATCAGGCCAGCGGATTGTACGTATGCAATCGCCTCTGCTGCCCACAGGTCTGCGGATACATCTGTGAAGGACACTGCTGGACCATTTACGGTCGTTGCACTCGCTTGTTGCTGCATCCACCGATACGCAATCGTTGCCATCTGTGCACGGGTGATCGAACCTTTCGGTGCAAATTGGGTGTTACTCATGCCGTTCATGATGCCAGCGGATTGCGCTTTTTGAATCTCACTTGTTGCCCAGTGTGTTGCAGATACATCCTTGTAGCTCACGCTATTCACGGAACCTGCTGCCGCTTCAGTTGGAAGATTGCGAGCTAGCATGGCTGCCATCTGTGCACGTGTTACGAATGCATCCGGGCGGAAATCCGCACCAAATCCTTGGATGTACGGTTGATGTGTACTTTGTGAAGCTTTCAGTCCATCCACAACAACGAGGGTGAACGTACTGAATTTTGTTACGGTAAATTCGATGCCTTCGCTATTATCCGCGAGTTGCACCAGTTTGCCTTGAATCAATTCTTTTGTGCCGTCACTGTGTTCGATATAAATCGCCAGGTTGTCCAATGCTTGCTGACGAGCAGCCGGATCGGTTGGCAGACTGTCACGCAGTGGCAACGTGAGTGTCACTTCGCGGCTCTGCATATTCGTGTCGATCTCTACAGGACGAGCCAGTACACGAACATTCGTATTCGGAGCAACTTGTTGAATCAATTGCTCCTTCTTCGCACGTTCTTCGACTTCTTTGCGCTCCGATTCCTTTTTCAGGGGAACCACACGGAAGTACAAGTCTTGATCGAATCCGGCGATGGAATTCGTCGGAACGGAGATCACTACATTTTCAGTGGAGATTTCAAGTTTCAGTGAACCATCATTCAGTTCTTTCACCGCTGCCTTAGGCAGTTCAATACGTGTCTCGGACACGGAATCTTTGGTATCTGGAATAACAATGCGTGCGGTGTTCATGTTCAATTGCTTCGCTTTTTCCACCGATTCCTTGGCAATCGCTTCGGTCATTTTCACCAGATCTTTGATCGTGCCGTTGGTTTCGGTTGTACGGGTGATTGGTGTTTTGGTCAGGTTGGTGCCGTTTGTTCCATTAACGTCAACCACGATCTGCTCTTGTTTCGTTGAAGGTGCAGGTGTGGACGTTACTGGTGTAGTCGTGGACGATCCGCCACCACCACCTGTGTTTCCACCCTGGTTAGGTGTTGGCGTATTGGATGTAAACGTAAGTGTTGTCCATTTCAATGCCGGTGTGTTGCCTTTGGCTCTTACACGAACCACAATTATTTGGTTGCCCTCAAATCGATCTGTATTGGTGAATTTACTCCAAGTCTCCCCATTGTCTTTGGAGTATTCCATCGTTTCATCTGCACCGATAACCACATTGGCTGTATCATCAGCAGTCACTTTAGGCGCTGGGGGAGCAAAGAACAAGTCAAATGCTCTTTGAATATCTTTAATTTTTTCATATCCTCCATCAGGTCGTTCACTAAGCATCCACTCTGCGAGTTGTTGCTGTTCCGCATTCGTTGATAATGTTACTATCTGGTCAAACTTCAGAGGGGGTTCCTGAAGACTTAATTCTGGATTGTTGGCTAAAAGTATTTGGTACTGCATTTGAAGCATTTGGTACAAATTCAAGTTATTTAATATCTCACTCGCTGTCTCTGCTTGGTTAATTGAAGGGAATTCTTCAGATAGCGTAAACATTAGACCTACAGACGAGTCAGTGTCCATTGCAACAGAAGTGAACTTCGCAATATAAGCAATTAACTGCTGATCCGCCTGGTTAGCTTTCAGATAAAAATCGGCTGCTCTCTTGAACTGTTCAAACTCTTCTTCAGAAAACAGATTAGCACCCTTTACAATGACCTGATCGTAAATGTTATTTAATGCAGAAGCCATATCTCGGTAATCTAACCGATACCCCAAAAGGATATTGATACTTATATCTACAATAAATTGAACCTGATCTCCATTGTAAGATCCCGATCTCGGAGTCAACTGCACTAACGTAGCAGCAACTGTCTTTTGTTCTTGATCTGTTAGCTCACTAAACGCTCCAGGATGATTGAGCAGATCTGTATTTTTTAATATGGATAACACTGTAACTTTATCCTTGAGAACTATCGCTGCGTTCAGCTGCTTCAGCGATTGCTTCTCAGGAGTGCCAAAGAACTCATCAAATGCTTCTTGCGCGGATTTATATGTTAAATAGCCATTACCCGGCTTTTTCAACAGCATCCAGTCAGTAAGCTTTTCCATTTCAGTCATGTTGGAGGAAATGCTTTTCATTTTACTAAAATCAAGCGGGAATGTACCAACGAGGGTCTCTTTATCTGTGCCTTTAAACGCCTCTGCTTGTTCTTGTAGCTGATATAAATCCATTAGCGCATTAATCATTTCACTTTGTGTTGAGGCATTCGTGAAATTGATAATTTGGCTCGATGCCATAGAAAGATTCATAACTGATTCTTCAAGGGATGAATTATTAGCAATTCGTTGTAGTTTAATTTTGAATGCCAATACATTCTGTTCCAGATCAGAAGCTAGAAGATATCGATCTAGCATCGGTTTCATCATATTCAGATATTCAGGACTAACCGCCGCTGCAAAAATAAGAGATTTGTCGTAATAAGCAGTCAGTCTTTCTTGGACATCGGACAATTCATTTACTTTCGATACTGAAATGCCTTGTTGAATATAATCTACCAAAAATTGAACCTCACTGTTACTCTGATACGCATTAACAGGCTCATTCATATGTCCCGCTAATGTTACCAGTGCATTCTGTTCTTCCAGGGGAAGAGATTCAAAATCCGGCGTCGTAGTGATAAAATTTTCATTTTCGAACAGTTCAGTTATTTTAGCTGCATCAAAGTTTTGACCAATAGAGTTATTGAATCCATTCAGCGGTGTAGTAAATTTAATGGATTGCATCTGATAAGCAGTTTCCATACTGTATCTATCCTGAACAATTACATTGAAATAATAGGTCTCACCATCGCTTAAACCCGTAATTTGTTGGTGAAAAGTACCATCTGTAGATTCCGAACCCTGAATCCAACGGTTATAGGAATAATCGGTTGTGTGACCGTTAATTGTAGCAGCGTCTATTAGATTCGGTTCGTCAGATAAGAAAACCCGATAATATAAATCAGGCGGGGAAGTAGAATCGGAATAGGCGTATGTCCAACTAATTTCAACCGAGTTGTCATCTACACCTTTCACTGTAATTAGGCCATTGTTCCCTGGATTGGTATATCCTCCTGCACTTACCTTTCCTGCTGGTGCCAGCCATGGAGCTACCAACACCAAAATGAGCAACATGCTCATTATTTTTCTGTATTGCATCTTTTCTTTCCTCCCTAATCTCGCTTCTCTAAGATAGGCCTATTGTAGTACACAACTCTGAACGGATTCTGAACAACAGAGCAAATAAAAGGGTTTAAAACCATTTATTTAGATATAATTAGTAAAAATACTCATTTTTCTCGTCATTATTCAACATTTTTATTTTGAGATATATTATCTAAGACCTATAAAAATATATACCGCGAGTTTAATCAAATCTTAGAATATACTCCCCTGAATTTCAGTAGAACAAAGAAGACCACCCTATTTGGGCAATGTCATTAAGTTAAGGCGCAGGACCAAAAATCAATAAAATGAGCAGGTTATCGAAAAGATAGCCTGCTTTTTTTATGTGTGAAAATAAGAAAAAAGACTTGACAAGCAGGTGAAAAGGTGTGGCGAAGCCCTTGGAAAACGAGGGGGTTACGCCAATGAATGAATATGCGAATTCGCTAAAAGAAAAACTCACTTCTCTCATACGAGAAATGTCAGTTGCACCAGCACCTTATGTCAAAAATCCTGAAAAAGATTTTACCCGTAAGAAGAAGTTACCGTTTGAAACGGTTATGCAACTACTGATCTCTATGGGCGGAAACAGTTTATACAAGGAACTCTTGGAATCACAGGGCTATGATGTAAATACGGCCACTTCTTCTGCTTTTGTCCAACAGAGAAATAAAATCTTGCCGTCTGCCATGGCATATTTGTTTCAAGAATTTACGCAATCGGTTACGGATCTCAAGAACTACCGAGGGTATCGGTTACTCGCCATTGACGGTTCGGATTTGCATTTCGCCACTGACCCTGCGGATACCGACACCTATTTTCAAAGTCAACCGGAAGCAAGAGGCTATAATCTGCTGCATTTAAACGCCACCTACGACCTTTGCAACAGACTTTACGTGGATGCGATTATTCAACCGCGAAGATTAAGTAATGAGAGAAAAGCGTTAGGGGATATGGTTGACCGTTCCTGCATCGAGGGAAAAACCATTGTCATTGCCGATCGAGGTTATGAAAGTTACAACAATTTCGCACATATTGAACGCAAAGGGTGGAGCTATGTCATTCGAGTAAAAGATCTGGCCTCCAGTGGTATTCTCTCGGGCTTGCGTTTACCCGATAGCGGTTCGTTTGATCAGGAGGTTCATCTAGTGCTTACTAAAAAACAAACCAAAGAGGTCAAAGCTCATCCCGAAATTTACAAGTTCATCCCTTCTAAGTCTACCTTTGATTTCTTAGATTTGAAGGAGCATCTGTACTACCCCATATCTTTTCGAGTCGTTCGGTTTGTCCTGTCGGATGGCGCTTATGAGACCGTTATTACGAATTTATCTGACGCAGATTTTCCACCCGATGAACTCAGGTCCATCTATAACATGCGGTGGGGAATTGAAACCTCGTTCAGGGCATTAAAATACACCGTCGGTCTGACCCATTTTCACGCAAAGAGACGAGAGTCCGTCATCCAAGAGATTTTTGCAAGAATGATCATGTACAATTTTGCAGAAATGATGACCTCGCACGTCGTCATTTCCCAAAAAGCTAAACAGTACCACTACCAAGTCAACTTCACGGTTGCCGTTCATGTTTGTAGACATTTCCTGCGCTCAAGAGACGATGACCCCCCGCCCGATGTTGAAGCACTGATTCGAAAAAACGTTTTGCCAATTCGACCCATTCGACCAGGGCAGCAGAATACGCGCAAAATACGTTATAAATCATCGGTTAGCTTCGTCTACAGAGTAGCATAAATTCGGTTCGTCTGAACACTTTTTTAAGCGGATCATCCATCCGTTTGTTTGCTGTACGCTTTTTTCCTTGCATACACAAAAAAACAAACGACACGGGACTTTTTCCCATGCCGTTTCAGATTTCATTTTATTCTCAGTTTTGTCTTTGAGCTAAACTTAATGACATTGCCCTATTTGGGGTGGCCTTCTTTGTTCTACTTTATTAGCTTGCTCATAACTAAACTGCCTGCTGTAAGCCTCTTAATCTTGCAAAGATATTATTACTGCGCTGCAGCTTCGATATCTGCATATGCCCAGTGTGTTGCTGGTACATCACTGAACGTTGGCGTAACTGCGCCAGTTAGGGGTGTGCGGTTGAACAGCACGTTCAGCACTTTCACAGCTTCAGCACGCGTCAGCTTGCTGTCTGGTTTGAATGTACCATCGTTGTAACCAACCATCAGGCCAGCAGATTGCACGTATGCAATCGCATCTACTGCCCACAGGTCTGCGGATACATCTGTGAAGGAAATTGCTGGACCATTCACTGTTGTATTACTCGCTTGTTGCTGCATCCAGCGATAAGCAATCGTCGCCATCTGTGCACGGGTGATCGAACCTTCCGGTACAAATTGAGTGTTGCTCATGCCGTTCATGATGCCAGCGGATTGCGCTTTTTGAATCTCACTTGTTGCCCAGTGTGTCGCAGATACATCCTTGTAGCTCAAGCTACTCAAGGAACCTGCTGCCGCTTCAGTTGGAAGATTGCGAGCTATCATGGCTGCCATTTGTGCACGTGTTACGATTGCATCTGGGCGGAAATCTGCACCAAAACCTTGGATGTACGGTTGATGTGTACCTTGTGAAGCTTTCAGTCCATCCACAACAACGAGGGTGAACGTACTGAATTTTGTTACGGTAAATTCGATGCCTTCGCTATTATCCGTGAGTTTCACCAATTTGCCTTGGATCAATTCTTTTGTGCCGTCACTGTGTTCGATATAGATCGCCAGGTTGTCCAATGCTTGCTGACGAGCAGCCGGATCGGTTGGCAGACTGTCACGCAGTGGCAATGTGAGTGTCACTTCGCGGCTCTGCATATTCGTGTCGATCTCAACGGGACGAGCCAGTACGCGAACATTCGTATTTGGAGCAACTTGTTGAATCAATTGCTCTTTCTTCGCACGCTCTTCAACTTCTTTGCGCTCGGATTCCTTTTTCAAAGGTACAACGCGGAAGTACAAGTCTTGATCAAATCCGGCGATGGAATTCGTCGGAACGGAAATCACTACATTTTCAGTGGAAATCTCCAGCTTGAGCGAGCCATCATTCAGTTCTTTTACCGCTGCTTTAGGCAGTTCAATACGTGTCTCGGACACGGAATCTTTGGTATCTGGAATAACAATGCGTGCGGTGTTCATGTTCAATTGTTTCGCTTTTTCTACCGATTCCTTGGCAATGGCTTCAGTCATTTTCACCAGATCTTTGATCGTGCCGTTGGTTTCGGTTGTACGTGTGATTGGTGTTTTGGTCAGGTTGGTGCCGTTTGTTCCATTAACGTCAACCACGATCTGCTCTTGTTTCGTTGTTGGTGAAGGTGCAGACGTTACTGGTGTGGTCGTGGACGATCCACCACCTGTGCTTCCACCCGGGTTAGGCGTTGGAGTATTTCCATTATCCGTGCTGCTATCACCATTCTGTGTAAAGACAAACTTCACAGCGCGGCCTGGCAGTTCATCGCTGATTGCTTTGTAACGAACCCATACCGTTTTGTTGCCACTAAGGTCCATTTTTTGAATGAAGGCAACATCAATCCAATGCAGCTTATTGTCAAAGGAAATCTCCATCGTGCTGTCCAAGCCCGTTAGGGTGTTATTGATGTCATTGCCCTTCACATCAGGAGCCGTAAAGAATCGATTAAATACATTTTGTAGATTCCCAACATCCTCGTAACTGTCTTGTTCATTTAGGACCCATTCAGCCAATTCCTTCTGGCCTTCAGGACTAAGTTCTGCTCTTTTGGATAAATCAAGAGCGCCTCTAAGATTAAATTTGTACTTGCTGAAGAACGCTTCACCTTTAATCTGATCTTTCATTGCTTTATCAAGCCATTCATCCATTCGCGGTATAGAGGTAGCTTGCTCAAATGAATCGATAGGCATAGAGAGGAGATTCAGGACAATATCAGGATCAACAATATCCCCTTTAGACCCTCCTTCCAACCTTTCGAATGCAACTAGATGCAAGTAATTGAATGCCAGTACACCTTTATCTACTTTGCTACGTTCCAAATGTTGTTGTCCAATGCTACGTAGCACATATGTCTGTTGGTCATTAAAGTGATTAGGTCCATTTACTAATTGCTGAGCGAGCAGATCCAGTTTATTCCTAAGAACACTGAGTTCCCTCTGCTCCCAAACAGATTGTGCCAATACACCAAGTTCAATCATATATTGGACCTGTTCTTTGTTTTTGTAATCTTTATTTACATATTCAATCAAGAATCCCGCAATGAAATCTCTAACCTGCAAAGACAAGGCACCGTATCCATTGGGTAAAGTAATACCCAGATCCGGATCTTCCATAGCTACACGCATAGCCGCTATATTACTGTTGCTCTTTGCAGTATTTAAGACAGTCAGTGGATCGCTTTCGTTATCATCAGGGAAAAATTTGTTAAATGCAATCTGAATTGCATTATAGCTTACATACCCTCCGATTGGTCGGAGTTCAAGTATAAGGTCCGCTAATTGTTGCTTATACTCATCTGTTAAGGTATCGATTTCGGCAAAGTTCAGAGGGAAAGCATCCAACGGACTTTCTGGGTAATCGGAGTTATATTTCTCAACATCTTTCTGAATAGATCGGAGTTGCTCCAAAGACTCCAACACTTCTGCTTCCGTTAAGGCCTGGTTAAGATAAGGTGTTCTTTCAACAGCAGTGTCCGTGAATTTGACTACTCGGGAGATGGACTCTTTCCCTTTTAGCCTAATTGCATATCGATACTTAGTCATCCATTTGTCCATTTCGGAGGATGTGAGGTAAGTATCAATAAGTCGGTAGTATTCCCCTTCTGCATCGGGCTCCTTGAAATAATCTACTCGTTTTGCTTGCTTTTTATAAAACTCATCAAGTGCAGTTATTGCGTTTGGTCCATCAATTTCGCGAATGACTTCAAGTGCCTTCAAGGCTACTTGCACCATGAATTGGACCTGTTTAATATTCTCATATCCAGCATTCGTTGGTGGATCTATATCCAGTAAGTATATTGCGATATCCTCCTGATCTTTGACAGAAAGCATCTTGAAATCAGGCTCAGTGATGAATTGTTCATCGCGCAGTAATGCAATCATATCTTGGATAAAATCATTGCTGTTACCCCGATCTGCTTCTTTCTTCAGTTCGTTATACTTGGTCAGCGGTGTATCCTTATTAAAGAACGCATCAAACGTAGTTTGAACTTCAGATACCGTTTCATAACCGTTCTGCGGCTTATGATCAATCATCCATTGTGCAAGTTCGGATTTAGTGGCTGCATCATTCTGGATGGTCGACATTTTCCCCATATCAAAAACAAAAGGCTGGATGTTAGGATTTGGATTAAAAATGACATGCATTTGAATGAAGTCATACTTACCATAAAGATTATCCAATGATGCTTCCATGCTGGAAAGGTCAAGTGCTCCATTCAGTTCTTTATATTCTGATATCTTAGAAACCATAAATTCCAACTGACTATTAAATTGCGTAGGATCGCTAGAATTCATGAATATAATATTATAGAACATAAGATAGCTCACAAACATTGGCAAGTCTGCACCCGTCAAATTCATATAATGATTACCAGCTTGTGTCCAATCAGGTTTACCAACATTCGGGAAATAAGTGGACCATTCTGCCAGCAGGCTATAAACCAGAGTGATGTTGTACTGCAATGCGCTCGACTCAGTCTGCTTAGGAAGTGTGATAAGATGGTGCACCAAATCAAATACGTAATTGGCCTGATTGTTGTTCTCATATGAGAACTCCAGTGGAAGCAGCAAGACCATGCCTCTGGCAATTTCATATTTTTGATTATCGTTCAATGCTTCATAATCTTCAGGTAGTGTGATTAAATCTTGTTGTTCAAGTAAATTTTGAACATTGGTCATCGTCGTACCCTCATCCGACTCAACATACATGTCTCTCTCCATATTAAGTTGATCCAACGGAGTAAACGGGTCAGCACTTGCAACCCCACCCACACTAACCACCTGTAACAACAAAACCGCAATTAAAAGGCAGCTTATCAGCTTTTTGTAATTCATGTACTTGATCCTCCCTATCTCATGTTTTTTACATATAAATTCAATCCATCTGATACGTAAGGCCTATTGTAGTGCACTGCGATAAACAGAATCTAAACAAAAAGAGCAAATAAAAGGAAAAAGATCCATCCTGTAGTACAAAAACAGGATGGATCTCAACTTTTTTCGCCATAATTCATCATTTTATTTTAAAAAAATATTCTTTTGGACCTATATAACTCCAGCTCTTAAATCAAGGTGTACCCGCCATCCACATACAATGTGCTGCCAGTCGTGAACGTATTAGTCATCAGATACATAACTGTATGTGCAATTTCTTCATTGTGCCATCAAGGGTAAAGATAACGCGAACGAAGCGATTTGAACGACAACTATACAATGGAACTTCACAGCAAAAAACGAGAGACAGATCACCTGATATCAGGCATATCCGTATCTCGTCTTTGTCACATCACATTCCAATCCGACCCTATACGATCTGGATGGTCACTGACCTAAGAAAGTAACCCCAGCTTCAGCACCCTGGCAATATTCTCGGTGGTACGTTCCACATTCTCCGGGCCTTCTCGCAATAGTCGATCCAGATCTGCTGCCCCAGGCACAATACCAAATATGGCATCGATGCCTTCCGCGTAGAGGGTGTCGATCCCTTCGCCCACACAGCCTGCAAGGGCAATCACAGGTTTACCCGCTTCCTTGGCTGCCCGAGCAACACCATAGGGGGTCTTGCCAAATTTCGTTTGGAAGTCGATACCGCCTTCACCCGTAAATACCACATCCGCAGTAATCAACTTTTTACGCAACTCAGTATATTCAATGACAATCTCAATCCCTTTACGTAATACAGCCTGTGTAAAAATCAAGAGTCCCGCGCCCAACCCTCCAGCCGCTCCGGCTCCTGGTACATCTCGGATATCTTTATGAAGCTGTCGTTTCACTACATCTGCATAATGGGACAGATTTGCATCCAGCTGCTCAACCATCTCTGGAGTAGCCCCTTTTTGTGGTCCAAACACCCTTGATGCGCCATGCTCCCCACATAGGGGATTGGTCACATCACAGGCCACAATGAACTCCACTTCTTGCAAACGCTCATCCAGACCAGATACATCAATCTGAGCCAGTTGATCCAGAACCCCGCCACCACGCGCAAGCGGACGACCCTCTGCATCCAGAAACTTCGCACCAAGCGCTTCAGCCATGCCAGCCCCACCATCGTTGGTCGCGCTACCACCAATACCAATGATGATCTTGCGTATGCCAAGGTCCAGACATGCGCGAATCATCTCGCCTGTTCCATAGGTTGTCGTCCGGAGCGGGTCCTGGGTGTCCTTGGTAACCAAGTGGATGCCGCTGGCCGATGCCATCTCGATGGCCGCCGTTGTTCCGCCACCCAGAATGCCATACTGCGCAGTGACTGTCTGGCCCAATGGTCCGCTCACCTCGTGCTGGTGAAGGACGCCGCCGGAAGCGTCCACAAGGGACTGCACCGTACCTTCCCCACCATCTGCCATAGGTACATGAATATAGCGTGCCGTCGGATATATTTTACGCAACCCTTTTTCCATCGCGATACATACTTCTTTTGCTGTCATGCTTTCTTTGAACGAATCCGGTGCCAGAACAAATGTCTTCTCTCTAGTCTCTCTCATATCTTAAAGGAGAACACGGTTTTCCATAATATTTTTCATGCTGATATGGGATTTGGAGGGTCCCAGCTTCACCAGTGAATCCTGAAATTCGGCAAGTTCTTCAATGGACGCCGTCTGTACCTTGATCAGGTAGTTATACTCACCGCTAATACGATAGACATCCGTGACTTCGATAGCCTGTTCACAGAACTGAACCAACTCGTCGCAATGCTCTGTTTTGAGCAAAATAAACGTCGTGGTTCCACGGTTTAACTGGGCCAGATTATAGATGGTTGAATATCCCGTTATTACACCTCTCTCCTCCAGTTTCAGAATTCTTTCCTTAACCGAAGGTTGGGACATGTTAATTTCTTTGCTTATCTGTGCAACGGGGATACGTGCATGATGTTGCAGCAAGCGCATAATCTGCTGATCGATTTCATCTATTATGTGTTCCATTTGTAAGACCTCCGAGTCGTCGGCTTATTTAATAAGGTTTTTCTAATAAATTAGCTAAAAATAGTTAGATTTTATCTCATTATATCCTTTGATATTGTATGGTTCCAATGCGATATCAACCCTATAATTTAGAATACAATCTAAAGAAGGAGCGATGTAATGTGAGTGTTATTGGACTTGCACATGTAGCCATTCAGGCTCGTAATTACGAAGATACTCTGGCGTTTTATACAAAAGTATTGGGATTCAAGGTCGGTCACTCCTGGAGTTTGCCTTCCTTCCACATTACCGAGGCATGTATGCTGATCTCTCCGGATCAACGCACCTGCATTGAGGTGTTTGACCCAAAAGCGGTCATTCCTGCCGAGGGTAAACCTGCCACCTCTCCTGAAGCGGTCCGGCACGGCGCACTGTTACATTTCGCCTTTTACGTGCATGATGTAGAAGACATCTATCAGCAAGCGCTCGCCCATGGAGCCAAGGCCTACGTTGAACCGGATTGGATATCGCTTGGTGAACCTGCACTTCGGGTTAGAAATGCGCTCGTCCACAGTCCGAATGGTGAAGTGATCGAATTCCTTGAAGAGGTTGATTTTGACCGATCCTCATCCTCACCATCATCCATATGAAGTACACAAAAAGCCTGTTGCCTCATCATTCGTGGCAGCAGGCTGTTTCATGGTTCGATTTCCTTGGCAAGCATCAGCACACACACCTACCCTACTCTTGCTCTGTATTCCCCAGCGTATACTCGCTTAGCTTTCCTTCATAGACCAATTGCAATCGTTCACTCTGGCGAAAATCATCCGGTGTCACCAGCGCAGGCAGCTTGTTCCACAGTTTGATTCCCGAACGCTGTAGAATCTCGGCTACAAATTGGGAGCAGAAGTAGGAGTTGCTGAACTCCACCGGTTCCTTGAGTGTAATGCCGATCACGCCGAGCAGATTGTACATATATTTCTGGCGGCTTCGGATGAAGATGTGCAGCACACGTTTCATCTTTTCCACTTCACGATCCGTCACCTGAAGCTTGTATATGACACATGTGGTATTGGGATACTTGCTGTATGTACCTGTCTGAATATTTTCCTTCACAAACCCGCCATTCAGCGGATTGCTCGGATGCTTGCGGCCGAAGCTGTACAGCTCGGTTAACTCCCGGTCAAATGAGATCGATGCGTGATTATATGGCGCTCGGGTATAGCTCTGAATAACCTTGGTAAACAGCGTTCCCGTATTCGTAAGCAGGATATAGATGGAGCGTTCATCTGTCATAGCAAAATTTCCCCTTATCAAGTTGGCACTATTCCTTCATAATAACATAGGTACCCTACAATGGAATCTTACTTTGAATAAGCAGGTGATTGGTACGTGAGCAGTTCACTCTTTACACTAACGTTAATCTTCACAGCTTTACTTGTGATACATATCGTGTACAAAATTATTGCAAAGCTTCAGCCAAGCAAAGACTATTCAGGCATCGGCCAAAAAATTAAAACCTGGTGGGGTATGTTTGTGATTTTCTGCCTCGCCACCCTTTTTAACCCCATCGTGTCGCTCATCTCCCTCATGGTGCTTGCATTCTTCTCACTCAAAGAATACTTCTCCATGATTCGCAGTACACGCAAAGCCGACCGTAGGCTGTTCCTGTGGGCGTATCTGGCGATTCCGGTTCAGTTTTACTGGATCTACATTGGATGGTATGGCATGTTTATCGTGTTTATTCCCCTATATGTGTTCCTTGTGCTGCCCTTGCCACGCCTGATTAACAAAGGTACGGTCGGTTTCCTGCGCAGTGTCAGCTCCACACAATGGGGACTAATGCTGATGGTGTTTGGACTGAGCCACCTGGCCTATTTCCCATTTGCCTCACCGGAGTACGGCTCCAAGCTGGTGCTGTTCTTGGTCGTGTTAACACAGCTTAATGATGTGGTACACTATCTGGTCTCTCTCTATCTGGGCAAACGAAAAGTGGTGCCTACCGCTAATCCTTTTGTCACCTGGGAAGGGTTCGCGTGTGCGTTCATTGTAACGACAGCTACGTCTTATTTCATCCATCCCTACCTGACGCCATTTGATTGGAAATTCTCGCTGTTCATCGGGGTGTTGATCAGTCTGGCTGGATTCTTCGGTAGTCTGACGGTGTCTGTACTGAAGCGCGATCTGTTAATTGGAGATGACAACAAGTTCGATTCGCTCAAAAAAAGCTACCTGAGCCGGGTCGACAGCCTGACCTATACCTCGCCGGTTATGTTCCACGTGGTCCGTTATTTCTTTGACTTTATGTAGCAACAGATGGATCGGCGAGCTTGTAATTATGTATGTCAAAAAAAGCAGCCCAAGTGGCTGCTTTTCCTGTTCAATAGGCTCTGGGCAGAGCCTTCATGATATGCCTGCTTACTTCAACGTAATTTCTTTTTCGGACATGATTTCGTTCCCCTCATCATTTGTGAAGACAAATGTGGCTTTGCCCCGCTCGCCCTTCATCTCATCCGAATAGATAAAGCCGGAGAATTGTCCATTACCGCTAAAGTAAAAGCCATCTTCTCCATTTCCACCATGTTCAATGGCTTCCTGTAGTGAATTCACAATCGTCACCGTGTTAGACGTCCACCGCATCTCCGTTAGTGTATAGCCCTTCGGAACCTGTTTAATTCCAAAATCAAAACTGTTACCCTCGCTCGGTTTCTCCGACTGGTCAATGACGATATCAATCTTCTCAGACGGTTCAGTGGATTCCGATTGAGCTGTAGGCTTGCCCTCATCACCACTGGCACTGCCTTGGCTATTGTTATTCTTCGCATCCGCATTCGGTACAGAGTTTTCTCCAGCTTCCTCTACGGGTTGCTTCGATTGCGGATAGGCATGTTCCTGAACCGATTCACCACTAGTGCCACAGGCACTGACGAATAGCGAAATACAGAGCACAGACATGCAAAGTGCAGATTTCTTTATATTTATTTTCATCATCTACTTCTCCCTTCATCCATCTTCAGCACGTATATCCAACACACCACTTACTAATCACTACACCATATCGTCCCACATGAAGCTCCATTATATGTAAATGATTAATAAATTCAGTATGTAACTGCACCTCGATGAGTAAAAAAAGAACTCTGTTCATGACGTCATGCACTGTTTAATTTATCGATCGAACCCAGGTAAGACCAACACTTGTCCAATCTGAATGGCGTTATGCTCAATTTTGTTCACTTTCTTGATAGCTTCTACATACACACGAGTGTCCATCTGCTGAGGTTTATGTACCAATGAAATGCCCCACAGTGTATCTCCCTGAGATACAACGATCTGGTCCCCCGACAACAATTGCTCATCTCCGGCAAATGCAGTGAATACAGCACTACACCCTATGATTATAATTAGAGTTATAGTGACGATCTTCATTAGCCAGGTTGGCGTCTTCACAAGCTGCATGAATTGACCTTTAACATACATGGTGCGAGACTCGGACGTTTTGGTATAAACGGATTCATAAATACTTTTGTACGTAGAATATCTCATTCTATTCGACCTCCAGACTTTCATTCCGCTAATCTTTAATTTCATGTTTACCTATGTATTTTTCCTATAACAATGAATGATCAATAACTCACTTTTTCACTATATAGGTATCTTTGCCTAAGTCACCCTACCCTGATAGGTCTATACTACCAGTTCACTCTAAACAAATTCTGAACAACCGAATTTAAATGTTATATCCGATTCAATTTATCCAATATTCATGCCTGATTTTCGGCGATGCTTGCTGCAACGTTTTTCTATAATAGGTATAGATAAAGATTCTAATGAGTAAGGACGTGCCCCCATGATTTCTGCTGATCTGAAGGAACAATATTACGAGGCGCTTGTGGCCAAGGATTCGGAATACGAGGGTTTATTCTATGTTGGAGTCCGAACCACAGGTGTGTTCTGTCGTCCCACATGCCCTGCGCGAAAGCCAAAATTCGAAAACTGCGAATTCTATGAGACGGCTCAACAGGCACTTCTGGCCTCTTATCGCCCTTGCCAGCGCTGTCGTCCACTTTCTCACCCTAACCAGGTATCCGATGTCGTTCGCATATTAGTGGAAGCTGTGGAGAAAAATCCGGAGAAACGCTGGAAAGAACAGGATTTCAAGGCCCTCTCCATCGACGAATCCACTGCTCGCCGACAATTCAAGAAGCGGTTCGGCATGACCTTTGTCGAATATGCTCGCGCTCGCCGCATGGGACTTGCCCTGAAAAATATTCGCTCCGGCCGCACCGTGATTGATAGCCAATTATCTACTGGATATGAATCAAGCAGCGGCTTCCGCGATGCCTTTTCACGGATCATGGGTGCCGCCCCTACACAAGTCGATGAAGGACATATCCTAAAAGCGTCCTGGATTGACACCCGCCTCGGCCCGATGATGGCCATTGCAGATGAGGAGTCGCTATATTTACTGGAATTTGTGGACCGCAGAGGTCTGGAACGCGAAGTTGAGCGTCTGCGCAAACGAACCAAATCAGCGATTGTACCCGGCACTACAGCTCCCATCCAGTCCATTGAGCGTGAACTAAACGAGTACTTTCAAGGTATTCGGACAGCATTCGACACACCGTTGTTCTGTTTAGGAACACTATTCCAAAAGCGTGTGTGGGACGAGTTGCTGGCCATTCCGGCTGGGGAAACGAGGTCATATCAGGAGATTGCAAATGCACTGGGAAAACCGACTGCTTGCCGAGCTGTGGCACAGGCGAATGGAGCCAATCAGCTTGCGATTGTGATTCCATGTCACCGTGTAATCAATGCCAGTGGTGAACTGGGTGGATATGGCGGGGGATTAACTCGCAAAAACTGGCTTTTGACTCATGAGAAACAAAAACAGGGTAGCTGAAAAACAGAATGAAGTAATGAAGTAAGAATCAAATGTCCAAAGGAATGCATGATATAACAAAGGAGAGTCAACATAATATGAGTACCTTAGAAGAAAAAGCAGCGTTGTTCCAACAATACCATGTGAAAGGAAAACCACTTGTTCTGGTCAATGTATGGGATGCCGGAAGCGCACAAGCCATCCAATCCGCTGGAGCAACGGCCATTGCTACCGGAAGCTGGTCCGTTGCTGCGGCCCACGGTGAACACGACGGTGAAGCCATGTCATTCCATCTGGTGCTTGCCAATCTCGCACGGATTACAGCGAGCGTGGATCTGCCTGTAACGATCGATATAGAGGGAGGGTATGGGAGGTCTGTGTCAGAAGTGAAGCGAAATATCCTGCAAGTCATCGATCATGGTGCTGTAGGAATCAACATTGAAGATCAACTTCCCGCTGGCTTGGGATTGTACACTGTGGAGGAGCAATGCCCGAGATTGTCCGCCGCCCGGGAAGCTGCGCAGCAGGCAGGCATCCCGTTGTTCATTAACGCCCGCACAGATATTTTTCTGCAACATGCACCTGAACACCATAACCACTCTCTCCTGGAGGAAGCACTTATACGTTCGAGCCATTATGCAGATGCAGGAGCCAGTGGTCTGTTTGTACCCGGTTTGCAGGATCACCAACTGATTCAGGAATTGTGTGAGCGTTCACCGCTGCCAATTAACGTTATGGTTACGTCTCCTGAGCCTTCACCAAAACAGCTTGCCACACTGGGTGTAGCACGTGTAAGTTACGGGCCATATCCCTATCTGCAAGTTATGGAACACCTAAAAGAACTGGGGAGAAACATTTTATCAGGAAATTAACAGGAGGGCATGTTATAATCACCTCTATTGAACATTTACAGGAGGCAATTATGCTTAACGTGGAACAAAAGCTAGAAGTGCTACAATCGTATCCCCAACTGCAACGCAAAGATGTTTCTCTCGGTCGAGTTAATTTCCACTACGAGGATAGTGCGTATGATAAAAAAATTGTTGCTCTCCATATTCACCCTAACGGAAACGGTTATATCTATGCAGGACTACTGCCTAACTATGAGACCGATGCTAAAGGATTCGTCAATATTCGTGATTACTCCGAAGCAGATCTGCGCACCTTGTTAGATGAAACGATCCAAGCGATGTCTCACAATCCCAACGCAGTTGAATTCCAAGAGCCAGAACAAGTAAAAGCTGCTGCTCCTGCATTGTCTACAATCTCTACGGGTGGCGGAACGTGGATCGATGAAGATGGACATACGCTGACTTTAAAATACGAAGATGACATGTGGTATGTGTATTCCGGTGATAACCTGGATATGGCTTTTGAAACGCGTAGCGAAGCTGGCGAGTATCTCAAAGACGAAGGATTCAAACCGCAGGCTCAGGCTTAAGGGTGCACCTTCATTTGGAATTCCGCACAAAGATTGTTGAATAGGTATATTCAGTGATTTAATATGATACAAAAAACACGAGGCGTGTTCGCACTCGTGTTTTCTGATTTCGGAATGATTTCACTTAGATTCCTTGCCCAGTTCCTTTATAACTGTTTCCTGTCAGTCTTTTTTGGATTTCATGGTAAGCGGCGCATTCTTCATCATCGGGTACGTAGATAGAAGTAGCACACCACCAATACATCCCAGAACGGTGAACAATGTCATGCGATTGATCCTAGCAATCCACAACATAAACTCACCAAGATCGCCCAATGTAATTATCAGCGTAAAGAACAAGCCAACCCCGAAGAACATAATGAAGAAGTTACGCATCCCCAAGCGCATCCAACAAACCGTTGGGAAGACAGAGATTCCCAGTACGAGAAAGCCGCACATCAGATCGATCCACAGGTAGGATAAAAAATGATATTTGTTTGAATACAACATGCCTGGTTGATAAAGGGTTACGTCAACAATTCCTTTTTCCTGAAGCAGGTGTATGAGGAAATACGCCACATGCAGAATGACCATGGTGCCTGCAACCATCCATACCGAGTTCATATAGAAGGATTTCATGAATTGAATTCGTGTACTGCCCATACCAATCGCAACCGGAAACAGTGTAATCATTCCCCCGATGGCAAACGTACATATCCCTCCGTACATGGGACCAAACAGTTGCGTAGCATACGAGACATCAAATATGAAGCCAATGGCCAGATATACAACGGCGAGCATTAGAGCGATGGATGAAAATATGCTCAGAAACAAACGCATATCATCGCGAATCAGTCGGTTCGTACCTTTTACTGCGTTCATGGTTTAACCCCCTCTTGATTACGGGTCCTGTTAACCAAATAATCTTGTAATGTCGCTTTCTCAATGGATAGCCCCTGTGAATGAGCGATATCCTTCCACATTTTCGAGTAGGGCTCATCAATCATGACTTTCACAGTCGATCCCATCTGGGAAGACTCTATAACTTTAACACCTGCTGTGACTCGGTTGATATCATCTATTCCCCCTGTTAGAAGAACTCCTTTTTCGCGCATCTCTTCCATCGATTGATTTAACAACACCTCTCCGGCTTGCAAAACAATAAGGGACTCACATAAAGGCTGAATCTCCTCAATATGATGACTGGATATTAGAATCAGACGCGGGTTATCTTCATAACTTTCCAGTAGCGCATTATAGAAGAATTTACGCTTCTCAGCATCGAGTCCATTGGTAGGTTCATCCAGAATGGTTATCTTTGCATTACTGGCAAGACCCAATATAATCTGGGCAGCAGTCTTCATGCCTTTCGAAAATTTAATGATCTTTTTCTTCGCCGGTAGTTCGAACACATCGATTAAACGTTCCGCCAACTCCTGATTCCACTGCGGATGAAAATATTGTCCCATTTGAACCATATCACTAACTGTCCAGTTTTTCCCCAGGGGATGATTCTCCTGGATGTAACACAGATGCTCTTGGGCAGCCAGATTATTATAGGGGTCTTGACCCATGATCTGAATGGTTCCACTGTCCGGGCGGTTATGCCCTGCAAGTAAACTCATCATGGTTGTTTTACCCGCTCCATTTCTTCCCCAGATTGCACTAATGATTGGCTCACTCTCATGTAGCGTAACCTGGTTCAGAACGGGCGTCTTCTGGTAGCTGTAGTTGACCTGCTCCATATGAATCATAACTCACTCTCCTTATCCTTCTTGCCACGAATCAGATCAATGATCATGTCTTCATTCATGTGAATCCGTCTGGCTTCTTCAAGTAAAGGCTTGATGTATTCTTCATAAAAATCTTGCTTCCGTTCAACGAGCAATGCTTCTCTTGCTCCCTTTGCAACAAACATTCCAACACCTCGCTGTTTGTATATAATCCCCTTGTCTACGAGCTCCTGCAGTCCTTTGCGGGCTGTAGCCGGATTAATATTGTAGAAGCGTGACAGTTCATTGGTTGAGGGAACCTGTTCTTCCACCTTCAATCTGCCCTCCACAATATCGTCCATAATCATCGTAGCAATCTGATGAAAAATAGGCTGAGATTCATCCAAAGTCGATTTCATGTGCTTCCAACTTTCATACGTATTCATTAGTCAGTTAGTCGGTTAGTTACTCATGTAACTAACTATAGTATACAAAAACGAAAATGTAAATAGGCGAACTTAATTCATCGCCTTCCCTACCTTTGCTCTGTTGTATTGATTAATAAGCCCGTCTAGGACTACGGATTGCTGGATCACTTCCGGATGAAGCAGACTGCCGTATTCCATATGCATGCGATATAACAACTGTCTGGCATCTTCGATCCGTGATATCAAATCCAGGCGATCCATAGTACCCCTCCTTTTTGTCATATTTTAGTGTATTATGCCAATCATAAGCGCATGTGAGATACGACATACTTATTCTTCCACTTTGATACACAAAAAAAGAACGCTTCTGAAATGAATTCAGAAGCGTCTATTGGTTCAGGCTTATGTCCCTAAACCGTGATCATTTGTTCGGTAAATTGAAGGGTCTGGATTCTCCACAGTCGGGACAGGTCCAGTAACAGGAGCTACAATGCTCACCACTATACTACATGTAACTATCAGCAAAGCCAGCTTTCTCTTCATTGAGTTTCTGCACCTCACCAATCAAGATTTTGTACTGCTGTATAGCTGTGTCAGACGCATATTCCCTGTATTGCTCAAACAGTCCGACACCTCTAAGCATACCTCGTCCATCGCTAATTTCAATAGAAAATCTCAAGCTGTTCAGTACAAAATCTAACCCCTCCACAAACCTGTCTTTTTTAAGACAATACGTGCCTAATCCAGCTAAAAGACGAACGTAGCGATCATCGGTTACCTGCTTGCTTACTTTCCCAATCCGATTTCTCTGTTCATGATAAGTGAAGTATGGCTCATATTGATTGAGTACATGATCTATGTTCATATCATAACGGTTAGCAGCCGTTACAATATCACAAAGCGCTGGAAATATCTCATTTTCCTTCGTTGAGATATACGCGAGGTAGTCAGGTAATACTTCAAACTGCCCAGCCATTAATTGATATATATAACGATTACCCTCAGCCCATTCCTGAAACTGATGAATAACCACTTTTTCTTCAGGTTCAGGCTCTTTCACCCAACTGTAATCGGAGTATAATGCAACATACTTCAATGCCATTTCATAGTTGTTCAAGTGGAAGTGGGCACTTCCACAGGCTAAATACGCATACATAATATAAAAAACGATAGGTCGTTTGGTCTCTTCTTGTTTCCTTCGGCCATTCATCTCATAATGGATGGCTGCTTTCACCTTCAGCTTTTCAGATAGTTCCTGAACTTTGCTCCATCTGTGAAGTGATGCAAATGCATTAATTAGTTCGTTAAGCGCATCCAATTGATAGCGCTCATCCAGCCGATCCACATAATATTCGAACCGGGCTGCGATAATCAGATTCCGCTGCTGATCATTAGTCAGCCCCAACCGGAACAGTCGATACTGACAGAGTGCAAGCCGCTCGGAATGTTGCATTTTCTCGCTTTCAGCAATGTTTTCATATAGAAGAATGGCCGGTTTGAATTTACCCGCTTGGTAGAACTCTTCAGCCACATCAAATAACAAAGGAATATAGGATAGATTATCCATCATCAGACGAATAACCTCTTCAATACAGTCCAACTTGTCCAACTCGGCACAGCGATGAAGGAAGGGTCCCAGTCTTCGCCAGTCCGGGGTCGCGTGTACAAAACACTCGTCTATGTATAACTCATAGAAGTAACCTTCTTCCAGTCTCATGGCGGAAGTAATGCGATCCAACTGCTGCATGGCAATAGGCCGATTTTTATTCAAAATATTGCTGAGCGTACCCGAATTAATCCCTGACGTTTCCGAAAAATGACTAATGGACATCTGTTCACGCTTCAGATAACTTTCCAAGTGATCGCGTATCGTGGTTGTCGACTCCAAACGAACACCACCCTCCAAAATAAAAAACATAAACGGGATTATCGGTATGCAAAAGTAATTATATGTAATTAGAAAGTATCGGTCAATATAATATTTTCAACTAATTTGTATTAAAACCATTTTAATCCTTTTTTTAAAGCGGACAATCCTATCCTTATTTTATATCGGAAACACGTCTGGCATCAAACCTGAAAATAGACAAAAAACACGAGCCATCTACGGGCTCGTGTTCTCAACTGACTCAGCAGTCATCACGCTCACTATAACTTGAATTTAAGGCAGTATATTACCTGCCGCACGGTAAATTTCATACCACTCTGGACGCGTGAGATGAACATCTCCCGCTTTTACACAGTCTTGCAGACGTTCAATATTCATCGTGCCTGTCACAGGTTGCATCTGCGCAGGGTGACGAAGCAACCATGCGATTGCAATCGTTGTATTGCTCACGTCATACTTCGCAGCAATCTCGTCGATCTTTGCATTCAATTCCGGGAACTTGTCGCTACCCAGGAATACACCTTCGAAGAATCCGTACTGGAACGGGGACCACGGCTGAATGGTGATATCATGCAGACGACAGTAATCAAGAATGCTACCGTCACGGTTAACCGCGGCATCGTTCTCCATGTTCACATTAATGCCACTGTCAATCATCGTGGTATTGGTAATACTCATCTGCAACTGGTTGGCTACCAGTGGCTGTTTCACGTATTTTTTCAACAATTCGATCTGGTTCGGATTCTGGTTGGATACCCCGAAGTGACGCACTTTACCTTCCCGCTCCAGTTGATCAAAGGCTTCAGCCACTTCCTCCGGCTCAACCAATGCATCAGGACGGTGCAGCAGCAGAACGTCAAGATATTCCGTTTTCAGACGTTGAAGGATACCATCCACCGAATTCAGGATGTGCTCTTTGGAGAAATCAAACATGCCTTTGCGGATACCGCATTTGGATTGAAGAATCATATTTTCACGAACTTGGGGATTCATCTGTACTGCTTCGGCGAAGATCTCCTCACATGTTCCTGTACCATAAATGTCGGCATGGTCAAAGAAATTTGCGCCAACCTCCATTGCAGAACGAACAAAATGTTCGGCTTCCTTACCGTCTAGTGAATTAATCCGCATGCAGCCCACCGCGACTACAGGTACTTCTAGTGCACTGCTGCCCAATTTAATCGTTCTCAAGATGTTTTCCCTCCATATTCGAATATTATCGTATATCTTACCTTTGATTGTGACATATATCTGCAATCGGTTTCAATAGCTTTATCCTACATTCATATGGAGAAATGATAGGTTCTTCATTCCAGCCTATAGATCCAAAAGAATAAACTATACTTCTTCCGGTATAATGACCTCAATATGCCTTGGCAGGACACGGATATGAATCGGCAGGGCAGGACCTTCTTCCCCATCTACATTAGTGCGAATGGCTTCGTCTGAGCGAACATGAACTTCTTTGGCTGTAAAATAGTCCACGTCCTTATGGTCTTTCAGACTACCAAATAACAGGGAGGTGCCCAGGGTCAGACTGTTGAACACACTGATATTACGAACAACAAAACAATGTATCAGACCATCGTCCACCTCTGCATCCGGGGACAACTTCTCGAATCCTCCGACCGAGTTGGTCAGCGCCGCCAGAAAAAGTGGCGATTCCCCCTCCCAGAGCTGTCCGTCATATTCGATGGTTAGATGATTGGCTGGTGTATTCACCAGGTCTTTCAAGCCTTCTTTGAGATATGCGAATGATCCCAACTTCGACTTTTCTTCCGAGGATACGGAGAACAAAGCTTCTGCCAAAGAACCTGCAGCCACAACGTTGGCAAACAGGCGATCATTGATTTTCCCCAGATCCACGATATGGGTCTGATTCGAACGTAACTGCCTAATGGCTTCTTCCGGGTCAAGCGAGATATTCAGCGCACGCGCAAAATCATTCACCGTACCTAGCGGTATAACGCCTAATCGGGGACGATGATCCTGATCCATCATGCCGTTAATCGTCTCATGCAGCGTACCGTCGCCTCCGATGGAGATGACCAGATCACAGCCGTCTTTGCAGGCGCTCAGACAGTAGTTGGTGGCATCACCTTCCCCGGCCGTCTCATTAACCACCACCTCATACTGCTGTGACTCCAGAATTTCTCTGACTTGGGACACATACTGCTCGGCCTCTTCCTTACCTGACGATGGATTACTAATGATCATGGCTTGGCGCATACTCACATCTTCCCCTCCAAATTGGCATCTTTACTTCATCTTTACCCTTTTCAAGGGTGGGTTGAATAGGGTCTGCGGGAGATGTTTTATTTTTTTTGATAAACATGTCTCTGAAGAGTGCAGAGCAGGGTTTGTTTCATATAGAATAGAAGTAGAGAAATACCCATTACGAAATTCCTTGTTCCTTTTTCCCGTTGACGGGTTAATAACTATAGATGTGCTTTGAGCCGAACCTGTATATGTTAAACTCTTCAATTCACACTGAACACTCCGTGGGCAGAACAACCTTCCGGTCGCTGTTATCGTGTAGATACTATACTTAACTAACTCAATCTGTTCGGATTATTTTATAATTCTAAAAATCGGAGGGAATGCATGCAATGAGAAGAATGACGCTATTATTTCTAGTATTCATCCTGAGTCTCGGGGCATCGGGGCAAGCCATGGCTTACACAACTACGGACTTGGGCGAGGGAATCATTGAAGATCCCGCTTTGGAGGACGGACTGAAGTTAATTCTGAACAAACCTCTGGATATGCCATTAACTTCAACGGATCTGGAGCAGCTTGAGGTGGTAGATCTGAGCAATGCAGGTATTCACAGCCTGTCCGGTCTCGAATATGCAACCAATCTGACTCACCTCCGATTATATGGGAATGAGATTGAGGATCTCACACCGCTGAAGCACCTAACCCAGCTTCGCGAGATCGATGTTCGCAATAATTACATTACATCCATAGACGCACTTACTGAATTAAAAGACTTGGGACGGCTGTATATCAGCAACAATTCCATTTCTTCCATAGAGGTTGTACGTGGGTTCAACCGATTACATACGTTCCACGCCAGCGGTAACCAGATTGGCAGTCTTGTGGCCCTCTCGGATGCAGATGCACTGAAGTGGCTTGAGATTTCGAACAATACCATTAACGATCTGACACCGCTCATGGGTAAAACCCGGCTCCAACAACTCAATGTAGCAAACAACCAGGTTCAGACGCTGGACGTACTGGCTGAATTGCCAAATACACTGCGGAATCTGAATGTGGCAGGTAATCAAATCACGGATCTGACACCACTGGAGCAAATGACACGCCTTCGGACACTTGATATCTCTGGTAACCAAGTACAGCATCTCAAGGGGCTTGAGGAACTGACTGGGCTGACAGAGCTGAATGCAGAGTCCAATCAGATCTATGATCTGGAACCTTTACGGCAACTTTCCAGCCTGGACGTGTTGAAATTATCCAACAACCGGGTGTGGGATCTGACACCGATCGCAGGTTTTACGTTTACCCGTGATCAGTCAGCGACAAATGTTATACAGGATATCTCGGCGTCTACCTCGTTATCCTCCGGTATTCAGACTTCTGTCTCAAAGGTTGAGCCTGCCGGACTCACGGTGCAGAACAATTATCTGGATGTTGTGAGTGGCAGTCATACGATGCAACTTCTGAACCGGATGAATGTGCGGGAGCAGAAACGAACGCCCCAGGGCAGCTTTCAGCGTCTAATCGAAGGGTCTACCACCGCCTATGTTGGGGATCGTGCTTATGCACTGGATGCTGCACCTTTTATCGATGAAGGCCGGACCTATGTGCCTCTGCGTTTTGTCTCGGAGCAGTTAAACGCCCGTGTGAACTGGAACAGCGGTACGCGCGAAGCTGTGATCACACAGAATGATAAGACCATCCGCTGGAGCGTGGGTAACAAACAAGTTGTCGTGAATGATACACTTGCGATCAATGATGCTCCTCTTCTGATGAAAGATGGTAAAGCTTTTGTACCGGTTCGCTTCATCTCGGAGCAATTCAATACCTCTGTTGGTTACATCGGAAGCAGCAAAACGATTCTGATTTTTGAAAATAAACAGCTTGGTGAGAGTGTACAGCCTTAAGTTGTGTCTCACGTTCATTTACAGCCATAAGAGAATATGAGAAACATAGCGCAAGTCCCCGTCTGAATAATCGCGGGGATTTTGTTGTGTTATGACAGTTGTGTTATGACAGTTGTGTTATGACATTGGATAATGGTATATGGACATCGCCGATTACAAGCAAATACAGCATACGATCTGTCTATGCGAATACGAACTCGTAATACTCCATCTTCGATTAGGGTAAATTTCACACGGTTTAGCATATCTTCTTTTGCCGTGGGAGTTGTTATACTGAACGTAATATATATGACAACTGAGGTTCAAGCGAGGAGGAAATTCACATGACATTCACACTCACTGGTTATTCCACAACCCAAGACAGCCCGTGGAGAGAGCTATCTTTTGTGCCAACTAATGAAAGCGCTAACTTAAAACTGACGGGTGAACAGCACCAACTTGTGGAAGGGTTTGGCGGCTGTTTCAACGAGCTTGGTTATATGGCTCTGTCTCACTTGAATGAGGAGCAGCGCCATGAGGTATTTCACTCTCTCTTCCATCCGGAGGGCGAGCACAAGTTTAACATCTGTCGCCTGCCGATCGGCGCAAGTGATTATGCAGAGCAGTGGTATAGCCACAACGAGGTGGACGGCGACGTGGCCATGGAACATTTTTCGATCAATCGTGATTTCAAATATCTGATTCCTTACATCAAGGAAGCTCTAAGTTATAACCCGAACCTGCAATTCTTCGCCTCCCCATGGAGTCCGCCAACGTGGATGAAGTCGCCCAAAGCCTATAACTATGGGGCACTGCGCTGGGAGAAAGATATTCTGGAGGCCTACGCCCTGTATTTCGTAAAGTTTGTACAGGCTTACCGTGACGCAGGCATTACGATCCATCAGGTGCATGTGCAGAACGAAGTGATTGCAGATCAGAAGTTCCCTTCCTGCATGTGGACAGGCGAGCAACTTCGTGAGTTTATTGCCGATTATCTGGGCCCGGTTTTTGACCAACACGGTCTGGATACGGAAATCTGGCTGGGAACGATCAACGCCCCTGATCCATGGGAGGAATTAATCAAGAAAAAAACAAATGACTTCGATGAGTACGCCGGGCTTGTCCTGAGTGATCCAAAGGCCTATTCCTATATCAAAGGTGTTGGGTATCAATGGGCTGGAAAAAATGCCATTCAACGTACCTCAGCGAGTTATCCGGAGCTACGTTATATGCAGACTGAGAACGAATGCGGTGATGGCAACAACTCATGGAACTATGCCAAATATGTATATAACCTCTACCAGCACTACTTCAGCAACGGAGTGAACGCGTACATCTACTGGAACATGGTTCTGGAACCCAAAGGCCGTAGCACATGGGGCTGGGAGCAGAACTCCATGATTACGATAGATCCGGACAATAAGGAGGTTACTCGTAACCCGGAGTATTATGTGATGAAACACTTCGCGCATCATATTGTTCCTGGTGCTCGAAGAGTCGGTCTGTCAGGCGCGTGGAGCGGGAAATCCGTTGCCTTTCGCAACCCGGATAACAGTCTCGTTATTGTCATCAACAATCCATTCCAGGACCGTCGTGACCTGTATCTAACCCTTGAAGAAGGACAGACCCTACACATGGAGTTGGAAGCCGATTCATTCAACAGCATGGTTATTCAACCGAAATAACTAATCCAACACATCGTTAAAAACGCGGACATCAATAGCGTCAGGCCCCAAGGATTCCCCGGGCCGGCGCTATTTTTCACGGGCCATTCAATGCCTACTGTCACCATTATTGCTACTGTAGAACACAAACCGAAGACAACTTAAAGAAATGACGTTTCACCTTTTATATTTACAAATCTATAAATATAGATATAATGTAATCCAGAGAACTTACTCTCATGTCCATCCTATTATAGGAGGCAAGGCAGGCTCATTTCAGCATATCATATCTACTTTTCTGTATATTTAAATTCAATGGAGGTACGCTTTGCATGAAATCACAACAGGTCAATCCACTCCTTATCCTGATGCTGGCACTCGGGGTATTCGGGATTATTACAACAGAAATGGGAATTGTGGGGGTACTGCCTCAGGTTGCGAATAAATTCAACATTACGGCTGCACAGGCAGGTTGGCTGGTCAGTATATTTGCGCTAGTCGTAGCCATTGCGGGCCCTTTTCTCACCTTGCTGGCATCCGGGATGAATCGCAAAATTATCCTTTTAGCCGCTGTGCTGATGTTTGCCATTTCAAACGTGGTCTATGCCTACGCCACAACATTTGATACCATGCTTATCTTCCGTATCATTCCCGCGTTATTCCATCCCGTCTTCTTTTCCGTAGCCCTGGTCACCAGTGCCCAACTCGTACCAGCAGAGAAAAGCAGTCAGGCCGTCGCCAAAGTATTCACCGGAGTTACCGCGGGCTTTGCCTTTGGCGTGCCACTCACATCGTATCTTGCTGAACGCCTATCCCTCGAAATCGCCTTCCTGTTTGGAGCGATGGTTAGTGTGGTCGCTTTTATCGGCATATGGATCTGGTTACCCTCGATGCCCGTGAAGGAAAAGATGTCCTATGGCAAGCAGCTCGGTATTCTGCGCAAACCTGGATTATGGCTGAATGTTGCCGCAGTCATTTTTATATTCGCCGCCATGTTCTCCGTGTACAGCTATTTCGCCGAGTATCTTGGACAGGTCACCCACATGAGCGGATCATGGATCAGTGTCATGCTGACCGTCTTTGGTGTCGTCATGATCATCGGAAATTTGGGGTTTGGACAGTTTCTGCGTAAGAGCGTGGTCCGCACTGTCCTCATATTCCCCCTGCTGTATGTAGCAGCTTACGCACTCGTCTATTGGGCCGGTCCCCACTTCATGTGGATGGTTATTGTAGTCATCCTCTGGGCATCCGTGCATTCAGGAGGATTAATTGTAAGCCAAACCTGGTTAACCGCTGAAGCGCAGGACGCGCCTGAATTCGGCAACAGCTTGTATGTATCCTTTTCCAACCTCGGTATTACCCTGGGTACTGCTATCGGCGGATGGTTCATCGCGAACCTGGGAATACATCAACTGATCTGGAGCGGAATGATCTTTGCACTGATCGCTTTTGTATTGGTTTGGATTAAAATTAAATGTTTCCCTGCACCATAAATTGCCGAACACTGTTGGGACAAAGCATTAACACAAAAAGCGCCATGTTCCCATGCTTAACATGTAGAACAGGCGCTATTTGGTGTTATATGATAGTGATCGGAATTAAAAGGGAAGCTCAGATTCGTGCAAACGCACGCTTAAGGATTGTTCGCCAGGTAATTTCTCAGCCATTGCATAGCTGGACGCTCTGTACCGTTGCTATTAACCAGATGTGAACCATTTACCCACGTTTGCCCCTGATTGTAGCCCCACAGCGTCACACCTTTAACGGCAGAATGCTTCCAAAGTACAGGGAATTTTTGTTGGTAACGCTGCAATTGCGTATTATCATCGCCCGTCATATCCAGCTCGGATACATAGATTGGTAGCCCCGTAGCCGCAAGCTTGTTCAGTACCGTGTTCATCGTGTTCACAGAAACGTTGTCCATATTGAAGTGATGCGCTTGAATACCAATACCATCGACTAGACCTCTGTTTTTCAAAAGGTTAATGATCTGAATATATTGATCTGCTTTAGCCGGATCTCCGATAATACCATATTCATTGATCAGCAATTTCGCGTTCGGGAAAGCTTGTCTCGCCTGCTGGAATGACCAGATTACCCAATCCCAGCCAGTGGCTCCATCTCCACCTATCGCGTTGCGATAAGAAGGCTTAGCATGCAACGGCTCATTGACGACATCCACATATGCTGCCTTGGAATATCGCTGTCCTGCGGCTTTAATCCATTGTGTCACTTCAGCCTTCTGGTCTGCGGCTGAGAGACTGTTAATCCAATTCGGCTGCTGACTTCCCCATACGAGGGTATGGAACTTGAACGGGAACCCGTTGTTGTTAGCATAGTTGTAGGCCATGTCCGCCTGGCCCCAATTCATTACGTTGCGTGTGCCTTCAACAGCATCCCACTTGGTAGAGTTCTCCGGAGTTACCTGATTCCAATACGGGCTAAAATTCGAAGGAACCTGGTTGGCAATAATATTGCCCAGAAATTTGCTACCTTTCGCCAGACCAGCGCTCACACTACCAACCGCAACAGAAGCAGCGAGAATCCCTACCAATGCCAGTGAGCCGACTGTTTTGAACCACTTAGACTTAATCAATGATTTTCCTCCTTAGTATTCTTTTTTTGTAAAGCGCTTACAAACATCATTTTACTGGATAATTTTGGTTTTTAACACCTGTCAAATTATAGTATTTTATTGCAAAAAAATAGATTTAAATGCTTTTTCTGAAGTTATTTATAGATTCACTCTCTTAAATCCAACATAACTCTTACATTGGAGTTTACATTCACCAGATGTTTATCTAGTATGAAATGATACATATCTTTATACACACTAGATAACAAGGGAGATTACAACATGCGCAAAATTTCAACGAAACGTTTCGCCGGATGGCCTTTATCGTTCCTCTTATGTGCCTCCATTTTGTTTGCCCCTTTTGCTTCCACTCCGGTTCAGGCTGCTGAGGCAGACAAGGAGACCAAGATTACGTTGCTGGGTACATCGGATATACATGGTCGATTTATGCCGTGGGACTATGCTATGGACGGTCCAAACCCAACCGGTAGCATGACACAGCTCTACACCATTGTGAAAAAAGTCCGTGCGGAGAATCCCAATACGATCCTGCTGGATGCAGGAGACATGATTCAGGATAACTCAGCTGAATTGTTCAATGATCAACCTCAATCTCCCATGATGGTTGCAATGAACGAAATGAAATATGACGCATGGGTTATGGGTAACCATGAGTTTAACTTTGGACTGGACATACTGGAGAAGATCTCTTCCCAATTCAATGGACAGCCTCTCGTGGGTAACATTTTCAAAGAAAACGGCGACCGCTACATGCCTGCCTATACGATTATCGAGAAAGACGGAATCAAAGTGGGTGTTATCGGAATGAACACACCTATGATTACCGAGTTTGAGAAAGGTACAGATCACCTGGACGGCATCATCGTCAAAGATCCTGTGGAAGAGACCAAAAAGGCCATTGCTGAGCTGAAAGGCAAAGTCGATGTCATGGTTGGACTCATGCATATGGGATTGGATAACGAGAACGGTAATCCGGGAACCGGAGTGACGGATATCGCCAACGCCAACCCGGAGCTGGCTGCCATTTTTGCCGGACACATGCATACTTTGATTGAATCCCAAACGGTTAACGGCGTATTGATCTCCGAACCGAATAAATATGGCTCACATATTTCACGAATCGATCTGACATTTGAAAAAGACGGCGACAAAGTTGTGCTGAAAAGCAAAGAAGCTCAAGCACTCGCTGTAAAAGCAGCAGACGGAACATATGAAGTCTCCGATCCTGCGCTGGAAGAGACTTTGCACCCATTCCACGAGTTCGCTCGTGCCGATGCCAACATTGAAGTGGCTGAACTGAAAGGAACAAACCTGGTGCCTGCCGATGAAATTAAGGGTATCCCTGCGGTGCAGATCCAGGAAACACCTTTGTCTGACTTTTTCACAGAAGTGATGTTGCATTACAGTGATGCCGATGTGGTCGCGCACCAGATTGATAACGACAAGGCCAAGCTGGATGTAGGTCCAATCAAGAAAAAGGATATTGCGTTCAACTACCAATACACCTTTGGTGAAGTGACCGTATATGAAGTAACCGGACGCGATCTAATGGATTATATGGAGTGGTCTGCGGGGTACTTCAACTCCACACGCCCGGGTGATGTGACCGTCAGCTTTGATCCGAAACGACGTGCTTCCAAATACAGCACCGATGATTTCTTCGGCGGCGTAACGTATGAGATTGACCTGACCAAACCATACGGTAATCGGATTACAAATCTCAAGTACAGCAATGGGTCAGTGGTCAAAGAAGATGATACGCTGAAACTTGGCATGAACGCCTATCGAATGGAAGCGCTGATTGCCAAAGGTGGTGCCATGGAAGGGCGTAAGTTCAAGCAACTCTGGTCCTCCAAGGATGCCTCGGCATTTGGTGAGATTCAAGGCACGATTCGCAACCTGTCCATCGCCTATCTGAAAGATGTCATGAAAGGTGTCTACGAACCGAAGATTCAACACAACTGGAAAATCACTGGCGTAGACCTGACTGCACCGGAACGTGTAGATGTGGTGGAGTTAGTTAACGATGGCATCATGTCTGTGCCAACAACGGAAGATGGCAAGTACACCAACATTGCCTCCATTAACATTTTAGATGCAGTGACTCAAGAAGAGATTGATACATTATCTGCCAAAGCAGGTGTGAATGCAGCACAATTTGCAGGCGTGAAAACCAAGGGAGCGTTCTATCAACAGCTGAACAAAGCTCGCAAATCGTCAGGCAATGGCGAGGGAGCAACTACTCCTACACCTGAGAAGCCGACAACGCCAACAGTACCAAAACCAACACCAACTCCAGGCACGCCGAAACCTGGTAAACCATCCACACCAAGCACTGGTAAACCGGGAACTGTCATCAAAGGCAAACAAGCCAAGGTTACTGCGGCTTACCTGAACGTACGCGCTGGCGCTTCATCCAAAGCGAAGGTCGTTGCTGCGGTACCAAAGGGCACCCTGCTTGAGGTGATCAGTACAGACAAATATGGCTGGGTAAAAGTGAAGCTGGATGGACGTGTAGCATTTGTATACGGGAAATACGTGAGTATTTTGAAATAGGTAAAATCGTGACGCACCACGCTTAACGAAAAACAAAAGGGCGATTCTCCCATGGAACTCATGGTCGGGATCGCCCTTTGTTATGTTAAGGAGCCGTTATGCGAGAGTACGTGCCATAACGGGTGAACGAATTATATATACCTTTAATACTCAACCTCTCTTCACATCCCAATTCGCAAGCATGCCTCTCGCCATCTCCATGTCCGACTCCTTCCCCGTAATTAGTGCAAACTTGGCAACAATTGCAGGATAGGCTGCCCACTGCTCCCGAATATGCTCCAGCATCTGGGGCCATGTTCTTCCCCCTGCCTTCTCATAACGACTCAAAAGCTCACGCAGCCCATCCTCCTGAAAGAGTGCGTAGTAGATGACAAAGTCCTTACCCGGATCTGCAATCTCCGCTTCCGTCCAATCAATAAGTCCAGTTACTCGCTGGGCATCATCGACAATAATATGCGGCGGATGCAGATCACCATGGATGAACGCCGAGTGCTGAGGCCAATAGCTATTTATAGAAAGCCATACCGTCCAGCGTTCAACCAACTTGGTTGGCACCGTAAAATTCTGCTTAATCTCCTCTATATTGGCTGCAAATTCTTTGCGAGCTTCCATAGGTGTCTTGATCCGCACTCCACCTTTCTTCGCCTTGTCGGGATCGATGTTATGCAGTGTGGCGAGAGTCGTAGCTAGTGAATCCAGGAATGTATCAGATAAGCCCTCCTGAGTGAATCGCCATACATACCCTCCCCCTGCGGGATCCACAACTGCGATCGGATCACCTTCAAGTAAAGGATAAGCTATCAACTCTGGCGTGAAGATCCTCCAATCCGGTACTTGTGCGGGTATATTTCCTCGGACCACATCCAGCACCTTGTGCTCATTCTCGGCTCGCTCCCATACGTCTTCGCGTCGCGGCTGGCGCAGAACCCATCTGCGGCCTTCTTCATCCGTGGCGAATGCTACACGAAAATCCATCCCCGACTCGTTGATCTCTAAGGATTCCTCAACGATAAGAAGTCCGTTCTGTTTTGCTAAAGATAATAGTTCCTTTTGAATTGCCAAATTCTCATTCAAGTTCGGTTTTGACATATCAGGTACTCCCCTTTTCCTTGATAAAATAAAAAACACAGACATGTTCGCCTGTGCAGTTCATTTCGGATGTTGGCATACCTGAATGCTCACAAAAAAATAGTAGTACATCAAAGAACCACTTCAAAGAGTGATTCTTTCACGACGACTAGCGGCATACGTGTAAAATGGCAAACCGATCCCGATGAACTGCACACAGGCAGTAAACAGCAAGCGTAAACAGACGTTTTTCGCCACACTATCTCAATCGGGAAAAATTTTGCACACGTATCCCTCCGTTCAGTAAGTTACCCATATGCTAACATATTCCAAATTTCAGTTCCAGACTGAATCAAATGATTTTGGTTCTTTTTATTGATATACAGGAACTTCGTCGCCTCAGGTAACGTCCATAGTTATAGATGCATTAAAAAGGATGAGAGGTGAGTAACCCAATGTCCATTGCACGAAGGTTATCCTTACTACCAGTCATCATGCTCCTGTTAACCCTTGGATGTGCAGAGAAGTCCGTAGAACAAGGGAAAGAGAAGCCACATGTGCGAGGAATTATTACGGATTTTGAGGAAGAAAGAGGTCAGGTACTCATAGAGAATAAAGAGGATCACGGTGTTGATTCTGGACCGATTTGGGTCTCTCTCAGCAAGGACGCCGAACTCATCATCGAAGAAGAGATTGTCACCGTCTCTTTGGATGAGACACTCGTTGGTCGAAGTGCAGAGGTGTGGAGCAATGGAGTTATTGCTCAATCTTACCCTCCCCAAACCAAGGCTGTAAAAATGGTCATTCATTAACACCAAGCAAAATACGCCGATACATTTCGTTTCACGTGGAACGTTATGATACACATACGAATAGCAACAAACGTTGCTCCCTCAAATCAGGAATTATGAAAACAATTTACACACTTGAAGCATTTACTCCGTTAGCCTGCCTGCATATAGAGTATAATGAAGAGGTATACGATAAATGTACGGTGCAATAATTGTACAAAAACTAACGCAAAAGAGGTAAACGATGAGCGAGCAACAATTTAAAGATTATGGACTTGGTGAAGAGATCGTAAAAGCACTGGACAGTCTGGGCTATGAGACACCAACCGAGGTTCAAACCAAAGTTATTCCGGTAGCACTAGAGAATCAGGATCTTGTGGTCAAATCACAGACAGGTAGTGGTAAAACAGCTGCTTACGGCATTCCACTTTGCGAGCTGGTGGATTGGAATGAGAATAAGCCACAGGCTTTGATTCTTACACCAACCCGGGAACTAGCTTTGCAGGTTAACGAAGATATTACGAATATCGGCCGCTTTAAGCGTATTAAAGCAACCGCACTATACGGACAGTCCCCTTTTCATATCCAAAAAGCAGAGTTAAAACAAAGAACACACGTGGCTGTTGGTACACCAGGTCGGGTACTGGATCATATCGAACGCGGCACGCTGCCACTCGAACGGATTGCCTATCTCGTCATTGACGAGGCGGATGAGATGTTGAATATGGGCTTTATTGAGACAGTACAGTCCATCATTCAGAAACTGCCGCAGGAGCGCGTAACGATGTTGTTCTCCGCTACGTTCCCTGAAGATGTAGCCAAGCTGTCACGCAAATACATGAACAAACCGGTGGAGATTGAGATCAAGGCAAGTGGACTGACAACAGCCACGATTGAACATGCTGTGATTAACATACCAGAGGTGAACAAAACCGCACTGCTTCAAGACTTGTTCATTGTGGAAAATCCGGATAGCTGCATTGTGTTCTGCCGTACGCAGGAGAATGTGGATAAACTGTTCCGGGTTATGGCTGACCTTGACTACCCAGCAGATCGTATCCATGGTGGTATGGAGCAGGATGAGCGGATCGAAGTGATGAACGCATTCAGACGGGGACAATTCCGCTATCTGATCGCGACGGATGTAGCCGCACGTGGTATTGATATCACGAATATTACCCATGTCATCAACTACGATATTCCTTTGGAAAAAGAGGGATATGTTCACCGTACAGGCCGTACGGGTCGCGCAGGCAAAACAGGTAAAGCCATTACGTTGATTACACCGAAAGATGGCAGACGTCTCGCCGAGATTGAATCCTATATTGGATTCGAAATCCCTGTTGTGAAAGCACCTTCCGAAGAAGCTGTAGATCGCCGCAGAGAAGATTTTGAGAAGCGATTGAAGATTGTACCTGAACGCAAAAAGGACAAGCGTGAACAGTTGAACCAACAGATCATGAAGCTGAACTTCAACGGAGGCAAGAAGAAGAAACTTCGTGCCGTTGACTTTGTAGGTACCATCGCCAAGCTTGAAGGGGTTACAGCAGACGATATCGGGATCATTACGATTCAGGATAATGTGACGGATGTAGAGATCCTGAACGGCAAAGGCCCTCTCGTACTGGAGCTCATGCAAAACATAACGATCAAAAAGATGCAGCTTAAGGTTCGCAAAGGTCATAAATAGTTTGCTAAACACGGTCAAATAACTAGAAATTCAAACAGGGATAGTGGACTCTTTTCTAAGTCTACCATCCCTTTTTTCATTACCTCTTCTTTTTCCGCACTGTACCGCCTTCCACCGTATACCGAAATAGCACATCTTCGGCGCCCCCGATATCATCCGTAACCATAAACGTCGCTGCATCTCCCGCCTTATAAACCCCACCCGTCATAAAACTGAACACCACATGGTCATCTTTGCCCCAATATCGATTCAGCATGACAAATGTACTGCCGTTAACTCCCTTCACTGTGCGGTTTCCATTGGCATTATACAGACCATTCTTGTCTTTCGCGAAGCTCTGGGGATCGGCATCAAATAGATGTGTAAAACTGGCTCGATCGATATGTTTATTCGGTTTACCCCATAGATACACACGATTGGCATCCACCGCCCAACTGCCGGAAGGTGTTATTAACTCAAACGTCGCTGCGTCAGCCCCCTTAATGATCTGAAGCACATCGTCAGGATGACCGAAGGGCTGACTTGTCCGAACAACCTCCGCACGATACACATGTTGCTGATCCATGGAAAGTCCAAGATGCTCCGTCCCGGCAAACGCTACAAAATGCTGAGCATCTGCCTCGTCGACACGGTATCCGTTGTAATACACATGATTGCGGTCACGACCAAAAGGTCCACCTAGCGGCTCGAACGTATCCGGGTCTGCTCCTTTTACAGTACGCCACTGAAAATAAACACGTTCCCGGTCCCGTGCAAACTGCTCATCAAGCGGTTCAAAGGTAGACCTGTCTGCTCCACGAACAAGGTTGAATACCGCTTTTGCTTCTCGATGTGGAGTACGGCCCCATTCTGTTCTATAAAAAATGGACGACGCCGTCTCATACCAATTGCCTCTGATTTGCATAGCGCCCTCTGCACTGTGGGCATAATTCGCATGCCACCAGCCATGTACGTCGGGATGATGTTCTTGCAGCCATGCCCTCACCTCATCCTTTTCCCCATTCGCATAGCGAAGAGAACTGGACAGATGGAACAGATGGTCCTTGTCGGTGCAATAGTCGTGATGAGCAATCACAGCATTCGTATCAATATCCTCAAATAGATGAAAATGCGTGCTGCTCTTTACATATAAATAACGTTGGTCCTGAGCAAAGTAAGGCGTATCCGGCAACAGCCGAAAGCTGCTCGGATCGGAGTCAGGCACGACCTGATCTTCTAGATAGACATACTGAGAGTCGAAGCAGTAATCTTCATCGATCACACGAAAAGCTTCCGTATCCCGACTGAACAAACTCGCCTTATTCTTGCGGGCATTGAACCACCATATTCCCTGACGATCACGCAGATAGGCGAAGGTCAACCATCCCTTTTGATACGTAGAGATGACTTCAAAATCCTGAGCAGTAATACCTCCCTTAATCGGAGTGTTCGTTCCATCCTCGTCATTATGCAATATCACCTGAAGGTCTTCATCTACAATAAACTTGTTCATGACGGTCCACCCTCCAACCATGATGTGAATTCAGTCTAGCTTTATTTTAACGTGTGTATTTGATCCACTCTACATCATCGTACTTGATATTTAGGAACATTTCCTCCGCTCTCACCGCTCAGCCACGATGAAATGAAGGTTTGTTCAGCAATGGATGGATTGTTCACTTGAAAAAGAGTCTGACCCAACTACAATATAAATGAAAGCGCTACATTTAATCTGATATCTTTCGGGAGGTGTATGTAATGGGTAACAGGAAAGCCGTCTGGTTTCTGGTCTTTGCACTCACGTTCACCCTGTTTGGACTTCATCCTGAACGAACAAGCGCAGCAAGTGTCACGATAACCAACGGTACCGATTGGCTCGACACCGCAGGTAACCCCATCCATGCGAACAGTGGCAACATTCTGCAGGTAGGCTCGACGTATTATCTGTATGGTGAACATGCGGTGGGCGGCAAGTTCGACAGCGTGAACGTCTACACCTCCACTGATCTGAAGAACTGGACTTTCAGCAACGCCATCCTGACCAAAGATTCTGCAACCGAGCTGGCCTCCAGCAAAATCGAACGCCCCAAAGTCATCTATAACGCCTCCACTAACCAGTATGTACTCTGGGCACATTACGAGAACGGTACGGACTACAACCTCGGGCGTGTAGCGGTCGCAACAAGCAATACCCCGAATGGCAAATTCACCTATGAGGGCAGTTTCCGCCCAATGAATTATGAATCCCGTGACATGACTGTCTTTGTTGATACAAATGGATCAGGTTATCTGGTTACTGCTTCACGCAAAAATGGCGGTGCCAATGATACGATGGCTATTTTCAAAATGAATGCAAGTTACACCGGAATACAATCCTTCGAGGGCTGGTTGTTCGAGAACGCCTATCGTGAAGCGCCTGCTGTTGTGAAAAAAGGCAACCGTTACTACCTCTTCACCTCTCAAGCCGCTGGCTGGTATCCGAATCAGGGCGCTTATGCTACAGCAACTTCCATGACGGGTCCATGGACTGCGCTTACGCCATATGGCAATCCATCTGCCTTTGGTTCGCAGATTCATGATATTGCCACGATTACAGGCAGCAACACCACATCCTACATCTACATGGGGGATCGCTGGAATCCGATGAACCTCGGAGAGCACAAACATATCTGGCTGCCGCTAACCTTGAATGATTCGAACGGAACCGCATCACTGGAGTGGTATACAACGTGGAATATCGACGCAGTAACGGGTGCGGTAACACCGCCTGCTCTCGTCAATCATGCACAAGGCAAAGCAGCTACCGCCAGCTCCACAGCCTCCGGCTCGTCTGCATCCAACGTCAATGATGGCAACTACCAGACTTCATGGGTGGCTTCCTCCAATAGCTGGCCTGCCTGGTGGCAGGTGGACTTCGGCGCACCGAAGACGATCACCGAGATCGACACGTCCTGGTTTATGTATAAAGGTTCCGAAGGATACTACAAATACAAAATTGAAATTAGCAACGATGGAGTCAATTACTCCACCTTGGATCGCACCAACAATCTGACCTATGGCTTTACGACCGATGCTGTGCATTTCACAGCCCGTTATGTGCGGATTAATATGGTGAACGCGGTCTTGTGGAATAATCCGGGTAACTGGTACACCCCAACTCTGCACGAAGTCAAAATGTTGGGTCCTGCAACACCAGAAGCCACAGGTTACAGCCGGTTCAGTTCACACAACGTTCCGGATCGATACATCCGTCATGCCAACTACACGGCTCGCGTGGATGCCAACGTCTCCCCTGTTCTGGATTCCCAGTTCCGCGTCGTACCGGGTCTTGCCAGCTCCACAGGAATCTCGCTTGAGTCCATTAACTTCCCAGGCTACTTTCTGAAGCGTAATGCCAGCAACAAAATTGTACTTGAAGCATATGCGGACACTGCAGCCTATAAGGGAGATGCTACGTTCCTAAGCAGCCCTGGTTGGGCTGACAGCACCAAAGTATCCCTTCAATCGTACAGTCAGCCCGGATATTACATCCGGCATTATGATTATGTTTTGCAGTTGGATGCTGTAAATGCAGCCAGCAGCGCAACTGTGAAGAGTGATGCCACGTTTGGGCGAACCAATTTCTAAGCAAGATAATTGGAGTTGAGGATGAGCCATCTACATCTACAATTTAGATCTCGGGAAAGGCCGTTTTTCAGGGTTCAAAACTGAAGAAGCGGTTAACGTGAAGGTGTGATAAAACGAGTTAAGTACGATCAAACCCCGCCCAAAGTGGAGTATTACTTAACCCACCGAGATAAAAGTCTAATGCCCATTCTGGAGGAAATCTGCAAATGGGGTGTGCATAACGTCCCAGAGACACAAACGCTGCATGAAATATAGTGAGTTATGTAATATATGCAAAAAAGCCTACTCCGATGGGAGTAGGCTCTTCTGCCAGTCTGATCTATCCAAGTTATTTGAAATTAGGATCAAACTTCATCACGTTCATTTTACCTTGTTCCTTATAACTCACATAGATGTTATCGGTGCTGTCTATGGTGATGTCTAGCTGAAGAACATCACCAGCGGAGAATCCGGCAGACCCTACGGGTCTCCAATCCAAATTCTCGTATTTCATCACAGTCACCCTGTTGCCGTCTGCTGCATCTCGATAAGCAACGTAAGGCGTTCCTTCGCTGTCAAAGGCCATATCTATGCTTCCTTCTTGAGATGAACCGACCAAGAATTCGGGAGTACTCACCTTCTCCCATGCTGTATCTTCTGACGGAATGGTGTGCGGATATTTCCACATTTCAACAACGTTGGAGCTGCTGAGATAGATCATATAAGGTACGCCAGATGGATCAAGCGCGGATGCAGCATCCATATTCGCAGTTATTAGATATGCTTTACGATCCAATTGTTTCCATGATCCATCTACCAAGCTATATCCTGTTGCCACAGGGGTACCAGTTAACCTGAATGGAGCAAATAAATACATGCCGTTGTTTGGTAATGGTGCGAGGAAGGCTCTTAGACCTGCGAATGCCTCTAGTCTCGCTTCTTGTTTCCATCCACTACCTTCATGATAACTCCATGACATAAGCATTGACGGTTCCGCAGCATTACCGGCCAAAATACCTCTAAACATCAGAAAAGGATTATCATCCTTATCGAAGGTAATGAAGAAGCTATCATTAACTTTATCCACTTTTCTGCTCGTCTTTCCATCATTCCAACTGAAATCAGAGATAGTAGATACTGGTCTCCACCACTTATGTTCATCATTATAATTCTTAAAGCTTACTTTACCTGAGCTATTCTTATAAGCAACATAAAGCTTGTCCTTACTGTCTATTCCGAGCGATATAGCTGAGCTCCCTAATCCTCCCGCTTTTTCAAGATCGCTTTGATTGCCAAAGGACTGCCACTTGCCTCCCTTAAATTGCATCACAAACACTTCGTAATTGTCCTTTATATAAGCCACGTAAGGAGTTCCTTGACTGTCGAAGATGACATTGGACTTACTATTCAAATCCAACAAGTCACCTACTTGCAGCCACGATGTCATCGTCCACTTCGCGTACAGGGTGATGTTTGACGTCACCGGCGTCATGAAGTCGTAGGCGATCTCCAGATCGCGATCGCTGTACCAACCTTCAAATCGATACCCTGCCCACTTCAGCGCAGCAGGTGCCACAGCTTTGTCGCCAGTAACCACCGTCTGACTACCTACTGCTGCTCCACCGTTACTGTCAAAGTCCACCGTGCGGCTGTTAAATGTCCACTTCGCGTACAGCGTGAGGTTACCCGTCACCGATGTCGTGAAGCTGTAGGCTTCATTCAGTCCAGCGTCGCTGTACCAACCGTTAAACACGTAACCGTCCCTCGTCGGTACGGCAGGCTCCGTAGCATTACCGCCGGTTTGCATATTCTGTTCAGCCACCAGTGATCCGCCGTTACTGTTGAAGGTGACCGTATATATAGCCGTCCACTTCGCGTACAATGTGAGGTTATTCATCACAGGTGTCATGAAGCTGTAAGATTCATTCAGACCAGCATCGCTATACCAGCCTTCAAATACATGCCCTGCACGGGTCGGTGCGTCAGGAACTACTGCCGTGTCACCTTCACTCACGGACTGACTGCTCACCGACGATCCGTTGTTACTGTTGAAGCTCACTGTGTAGCTGTTCTTTGTCCACTTCCCGTACAGCATCACATTGGCAATTACACCTTCTGTGAAACCATAAGGTATCATCAATTCGCTATCGCTATACCAGCCATCGAACGTATACCCTTCCAGCATCGGAGCGCCAGGAGCAGTAGCCACGGCACCTTCATTCACAGTCTGTTCTGTGACCAACGATCCGCCGTTACTCTCGAAAGTTACAGTGTAGGTAATCGGTACATATACCGTCCACTTCGCGTACAATGTCAGGTCTCCCGTAACCACCATAGTCGTGAAATTGTAGGCGTTCATTAGCTCACTATCGCTGTACCAGCCGCTAAACACATAGCCGTCTTTCGTCGGAGGGGCAGGAGCCATAGCCTTGACGCCTTCATTCACTGTTTGGGCATCTACTACCGACCCTTCATTACTCTCGAAGCTTATCGTGTAAGGGATCAGCCACTTCGCATACAGTGTGAGATCCGCCGTCACCGCTGTAGCGAAGTCGTAAGCATTCGTCAACGTGTTATCACTGTACCAACCGCCGAATACATAACCATCTTTCGTCGGTTCAGTCGGCGTACTAATCGTGGCGCCAAACCCCACAGTCTGAGCCGGCACTTCTTCGGACCCACCGTTACTGTCGAAATTTACAGTGTAGTCGTTAATTGCCCACTGAGCGGTAAACTGGACATCTTCAGCAGGCATCGTGGTCGGAGGCGTTGGCGACCAACCCGTAAAGCTATATCCCTGCCATGTCGGAGTGCCTAGACGCAACAGCATCGTCGCTCCGAAAGGAACATTATCCGTTTTATTTGTTGCCCCAGAACCGTTATAATCAACCGTCATTTGGTATACATCACGCTTATAATATACCTTCAACGCCGTTTTGCCGTTGCTCGTGATTAGATCCGTCAGTACCGAAATGCTGTCGTCCCGCACGAAGCCATCATAGGATCTCGGCTTGACATCCGCCAAATTCGCCTCGGTACCCGTAACTCCACGATACGATTCCGTATCTGCAACCGTATAGGTGTCACTTCCGATATTTTGCAGCAAGTACACGACCTGATAAGGCGTACCCTCTCTCCCCGTCCACTTCGCTGTATACGTAGTATCCTCAATCGGCATTGTACTTGGAGCTTCTGGCGACCAACCGGCAAACGTATATCCCTGCCTTGTCGGCACAGGTATACGAGCAGCAATGTTCTTGCCAACGGCTTCCGTTAGCGAGATTTTGGGCGCACCGGCATAACCCCCAACGAAGGTCATCTTTCGATTCTCCGGATAGTAATTAACTCTTACGACTGTCGAGCCGTCTCCCTTGATTAATACGCCGCTTACCGTTCCGGTCGCATAGCCCTGCTCCTTAAACCTGTCGGAGCTGATTCGAATCTCTGTGTCCGTTGTTCCAGTCCTATTTTCAGTATCCACAGGCGGAGCCTGTATTCTGCTGTTCGGGTCTAGCACATAATACTCAACCGTATACGGCGTATTCTTGTTCGCAATCCAGTGCGCGTACAGTTTCCGATCCTCCGCAGCCATTCGGTTCGGAATCGTGATCTTCGTGCCGCCGGAAGCGGCCGTATACCAGCCGTCAAAGGTGTATCCTGGATATACCGGGGTGACCACACTGATTGGCGCGTTATAAGGAGCCGCCACAACCTGGGTCACTCCGCTGTTCTGTGGATCCAGCTGAAGGATGTAGTCACCCACTCTGGCAAGCCAGCTTAACTGAATCGTACGCTTGAGTGGCTCGGACATGAACGACGCCGGTGCCCCCTTCCAGGTGATAACCAGATTGCCATCACTCACCTGAATGTTCTTGTCCACCACTTCAATCATCCCGTTTGCTGCGTCATACTTGAAGTTTGGATTGTCCACCTGAATATCGAAATTCGAGCGATCATACGCCTGTTCATCCGTATCGCCTGTCTTCAAATCAAAGGTATTCATCGTGACCCACAACTCCGGTACAGCGATGGATGACGCAGAACCCGCCATGTTCACTTTGAGCGACTTATCCTGTGGATAGGCGAAGTCGTAGACGTTCTGTTCTTCTCCAATCGTATACAGTGGCCACTCTTCATCGACCAGCTCCACGCCGCCGGAAAGCGCTCCATCTCCTAATTGAGCGCCGAGTTCGACCTCCAAATAGATCCCAATCTCGACGAACAGGGCACCTAAAGACTTCGTGGTCTTCACCCCGCTAATATTTTTCAATTGATAATAGAAGTAGCCCCAAAGATTCACATACACACCGGGTTCTACAGCAAGCCCGATACTATTCAACTTGACGCTTCCAATCCCCGCTTTGACCTCCATATGAATACCAGCTCGTAAACCGATCGTCCCCATCACATAGAAGGTAAATTGGTAATCTCCGTCTCCCGGCAAGCTGACCGTATTGCTCGAACCACTGAAACTCAATACGCGCAAGCTAACCGAGTAGCGCTTCGCCATCTTATAGTAGAAATCTGCCCCCACCGTCAGGTTCACCTGGGCGCTGACCACAAACTCCGCTTCAAATTTGACTTCCACAATACCTAAAGCCACGCGTACGCTCTTTTCAAAAAGCTCTTTCTTGATTAACGGAACCCACTCCGTGTCTTGCTCCAACATCTCTTGATACTTTTCCTTCAACGATTCCGCATCTACGGCAGTATCCTGCACACCCGCCATTACCGCTTTAATCTGTGTCGCAATGTTCTGAACCTTTCCCAACCTGCCAGCGTTCTTCTCGCCCACCCAGTCATTCATTGCATCATTTAACTTATCGTGTTCAACGAGAGCTATCTCTGCCGTGATGTTCATCCCGGTATAGCTATAAGCATCCAGATTCGCCGTAATTACATAATCATCAATGCTGTACCAGTAAGGAATCCCCCACTTTTTCAGCCAGTGCCCTTTCATATCCCCATTGATACCGAGGTCCAGGCTCATCTCCTGCACGAATGTACCCGTCATATGGATGACAAGATCGCTGTCTTCATTGATATTGACAACAATATCGGCACCCACTTGTAATGTAACGCTTACGCCTGAGGTTCGGCCGTCAATATTCTTCAGCCTCGTGCCGAGTGAAGCAAAAACGGTCAGATTCTCCACACTTACCCGGCTCCCTTTACTGGACGCTAGGGAGGACTGAGCCTTGATCTCCTGAATTTCCTTTGTCTCCATGGCGATGTCAGACAGATAATCCGCGGCTTCATTGACGAATCCGCTGTCTCTCGCTTGCTGCTCAATTTGCTCTTCGAGCTGTGCAATCTGTTCTTCCGAAAACAGATCGTCGCCGTCAATTGCTTGCTTCTGATAGATGTTGAAGGCATTTTCAATATCTTCAATGGTGGCATCTTCATACGTAATTACGTCCATCTCCGCCTCAGGCGTAATCGACGTAATACGTCCATAACCCATGATCTCAATACCTTCTTGATCGAATTGTCCATCATAAAAACCAATAAAGTCGCCCACATCAACAGTGGTCAGCTCATCCAAACCAAAGGGCTTGTACAGGCTGTCACTGTAGTTCATGGCAGTGTGCTCAACCGTGATGGAATGGTTATTGGGAATTCCATCCTTATCTGCTTCTATGCTCACCGGTAGAACATCCGGCTTGAACAACACTTGATTGGCATCTGCGTGATCATAAGTGTAGACACTTCCATCTACCGCCGTGATCTGGACATAGGCCACATCACCATCGTCTTCACCAGTCGTTTCGACTGTGCGCAGTTTGGGACTAACTCCCTCATAGATGGCTACGGTATCACCGACTTGAATTACCGTGCCAGTGCTTCCGGTGTACTTGAACGTTCCACTACTCGCATTCACTTCGGCGAGTGCATTTTCGCCACCTACCGTCGTAGTAACGACTGAAATCGCGGGCGAATCGACATCTGCTCCATTTATCACCATATCCGTGACATCCGTGAACGGAATGTAGATCATATTCGGATTGAGTGGAACATTCATGACTTCTTGTTTAGCAACGCTAAATACATAAATACTTGTCGTCGCGTCTTGGCCTTGGAAGGACAAGCTGTCATCCGTCAACGTAAGTTGATATGTGTTACCTTCAACGAACTTGCCGTTTTCGGCTGCTGACGATACCGTGAAAACTCCGTTCCCGCCAGAGACGGTAACCCCTTCGAATTCGGGATTCGCCGTATCCACGAAGTTCATCCCCTCTTTGACCTGGGATTCCGTTAGACTGCCCGATGAATCCTGCACCTTAATGGTGAAGTTCGGCGCGACATCCAGTACCGAATAGCTTGGTACGCTCTGTACTGCACGATCTATGCTATCCGTATACTTTGCATACAACTTTGTATCCGCGTTCAGGGTGCTGCCGCTTGCGAAGATGAGTGAAAGATCACTATCCGCAAACCACCCTTGGAATATATATCCTTCTTTTGTTGGAGCAGGTAGATTATTTAGCACCTGGCCTTTTCGTACCGTCTGCGCAGCAACTGCCGTGCCTCCGTTGCTCTCAAACGTGAGCGTATACGCAGTGGAACCCGTGCCTGGGTTACCTCCGTTATCTCCAGGCGTTCCGCCACCACTATTACCGCCGGTTGTTGGTGTCACCGGCGATGTCGGTGTTGGTGTTGGAGTAGGCGTCACCGGCGTTTGATTCTGATTTTTCCACGCCTCTACAACCGCGTTGTTGCGCATGAAGAGAACCGCTGCTTCCGCGCGAGTCGCTTGTGCACGCGGATTGAAGTTCCCCTTTTCGTCCCCGGTGAACACACCGGCTTGCCACAGCTTGATGACCGCATCAGCCGCCCAAGGCGATACATCCCCGAGATCGCCCGGTTCTGTCGTGACCGGATTCTCGGTCTGATAAGGGATCTGTTCGCTTTCGAAATACCGCAACGTCATCGTCGCCATTTGCTCCCGAGATACGGTAGCATCCGGCGAATATTTCCGATCCCCCGTGCCATCGGTAATTCCCTTCTTAACCGCCCATTCGACATATGGCGCATACCAGCTGCCCGCCTGTACATCGGCAAAGCTCGAAGTGGAGTACGCCCCCACATCGACTCCGGCCATCCGTCCAAGTGCCGTTACATACATGGCACGTGTCATTGTCCCCTTAGGAGAGAAGCTACTCGCGTTCGTTCCGCTGAATATGCCCTTCTCCTGCACATGGACGACTGCATCATAGAACCAGTCGGTGGGACTCACATCCTGGAATCCAGTAGATGTGGTTACTTTTGTCATCTGCATCGGCAGTTCAGCCGCTACTGCCGATTGCGCTGGTAATAGGGGCACGGCAGAAACTACTAAGCTGATCACCAGCATCCACATCAGGATCTGCCGGCTCACCTTCCATCCCTGTCTTACTTTCTTCACTTTCATTCATCCCTTCTATGTATAGATCAAACTAAAAAAGACCTTCCAAAATTGGTTTCTAATCAAGCTAATCAACAAAGCCAGACTAATAGCGGATACCACTGACCCAGATCGGGATCATTGGTTTCCTGCGAGTCAGTTCGCTCGACACGTGGAGATCAAGCGAGGAAAAACTTTACATACAGAAATGGAATTGTCCTAGCTGCGGCGTTCAGCACATTCAGCACATCAACGTCAGCTCAAACATCCGACTGAAGAGATCCGACTGCTTTAAGGTACGATAATGCCAACTTTACAGATTGAATTCGTTCACCGACCTTCCTGATCAGTCGCAGTCGAATTGTGACACCGACACAGCAAATTATGTCGTTTTTTCTTCCGTATTTTATCATGCGAGATAGGGGCGCTTGTGAATTATAAAGAAAACTTTAAGTAAGCAACTACTCGCAAGTGAGAACATCAATGACATCAAAAAATAGCGGCGTAGGGAAGGTAACTCCCACACCACTCTTTCATGAATTCTTTAGCTCGTCTGCAATCCATTCCAGATGGTTCTCTTCCCAACGATTCATCTACCAGAATCGACTATAACGAACTACTCTTCCCCCAACGCAGTCTTGGAGGAAGTGAAAAAACACTAATATGCCTCTTGGGTTTCAATGAGATAAAAGGCTCCTGCTGATTCTTCGCCACATTGTGGGCGATATGCCTGAAGCGCAGCCCGCTTTCAAACTCAGGATTAAGCGCAATCGGGATGCCCTTATGTACGGAACGTATAATTTCTACATCGGCATGGATCACGCCAATCACACCGATATTGAGAATATCGATAATATCCTGCATCTTTACCGTTGCCGAACGGGCTTCCTGTCCGTCGGCCATATTAATGATGAGCTGTGGCGGAGCCGGAATCATATCTTCTAATAATCCGATTACGCGATCCGCGTCCTGAAGCGATGTACGATGAGGCGTAGTAACGACAATAGCCTCACCTGCTGCCAAAGCCGCATTCCAGAATCCATTTTCAATGCCTGCCGGCGAATCGATCAGCACATAATCATAGTTCTGGGCTATTTGCTGTACAACCTCGCCAAAAACTTGCGGATCATCGTGATGCACCGTGTCGTTACTACAGGAGATAAAGGACAAGGTACTGATTCGCTTATCTTTGACGATCACTTGATGTAAAGCACATCGACCCGTCAGAAAATCAGAAATATGATACCTTACCCTATTACTCAAACCAAGCGGAATATCCAGATTTCTCAATCCAAAATCAGCGTCGATCAGGCAAACGCTGCTCCCCGATAAGGCAAGGGCAGTCCCGAGATTAGCCGTGACCGTTGTCTTGCCAACTCCGCCTTTCCCTGATGTGATACATATAACTCGTGCCATCGGAGCCACTTCCTTCTCTTCAAGTACTAATGCGGGACAGCAAGACAACCATTTCTTCACGTATTATCGTTTGATCCGGCTTGAATGTAACGTCCTCGTAGCTAATAATCAGTTGCAATTTGATGAAATATGTCGTTATATCGACCACAGTGATTTTATCATGATGGATTATCCTACTTGAGAAATCTAAAGAAAACTTTAAATCCGTGCGTATTGGATCGTTTAATTTTTCGGAGAGATGGCACATCATTTTGACGAGGATGGAAAAGCGCAGACTGGTGTTGAGGGATTCAATATCTTGAGTCGATTACGAAGCTAGTGGAAAGAACAAAAAATGGGCCAATAGCGTCAGATACTGCTCCAACGCCATTTTCCCATTTATAATAGACTACCCTTACTGCTATATTCATGCTTGTGACGCACTGTTAGCAACCAGCATATATCCGCTACCCCGAACCGTAATGATTCGCTCGGGGTCGGCAGGGTCAGACTCAATTTTTTTGCGTAAATTACTGATATGTACAGCAACCGTTCTCGTATCCTCCAGACTTTCCATTCCCCAGATGATTTGAAACAACGTATCGACACTGACGACACGATTCACGTTTTGTGCCATATAGGACAGCAGACTGAATTCTTTTTTCGATAAAGAGATAGATGTACTTCCCATGTTGACGGACTGCGTGTAGAAATCCAGTGTCAAACCTGGTAACTCCAGCAGTTGTTCCCTTCTACCCGTCGACACTCTGCGAAGGTGAGCCTTGATCTTGGCCATGAGCACTCCCGGACTGAACGGCTTGGTCACATAATCGTCCCCGCCATAGGATAATGCGCTAATTTTTATTTCGTCTTCCTCTTGACTGCTCAGAAACACAATCGGCGCACTGGTGAGATTACGCGCATTCCTGCACCAGTCAATACCGTTTTCATTAGCCAGCAATATATCCAGTATAATTAAATCCGGCTCAAACGATGCAAGCAGCTCCATCGCTTCTGACCCGCTATGACTGCAGGTGGAGACAAATCCCTCCCTATCACAATACACCTGCACAATCTCGCATATATGAGGATCATCATCAACGATCATGATTTTGTGCGTGTCCATCTCATCACCCCTTTCCTTCAATCACCGTACAAGGAAACGTTACATAGAATGTCGCCCCCATCTTGCCGTCGCTCTCCGCTCGAACCATTCCTCCGTGCGCTTGTACGATTTCCCTGCAAATTGCCAGCCCCAGTCCACTGCCCTCTATGCCCATTCCCGGCCGATCATATCTGTAATTACGTTCGAAGATTTGCTCAAGCTGATCCGGAGGAATCCCCATTCCAGAATCCTGTATGCTAATGACTGCATGGGGAGCATGATTCACCACTTCCACAACTAGTGCAATACGCACCAGCCCCCCGCTGGAGGTGAACTTCATGGCATTTGACACTAGATTAAATAAAGCCTGCTCTATTCTTTTCGCATCCATCTCGACAACTGGCAAAATAGATCGTCTATCCTCGGCATCTCCGATATCCAGTATGAAGTCTAATCCTGCGTCGCGTACTACCAACTCATATTGTTCAAAAAAACCATGCAAGAAAGGAATCATCTGAACTGGCTCCATTCGGTACGAGACTTGTCCAGTCTCCAAATGAGACAAGAAGGACAACTCCTCGATCATACGGTTAATCCTTATCGTGTTCTCCCGGATGTACTTCAGATATTGTTCATTGCGTTCCGGCTTGACCCTGTCCTGTATAGCTTCTACATATCCAAGCATACTGGACAACGGCATACGCAGATCATGCGTAATATAAGCAAGTAGCTTCTTCCTCCCTTGCTCGGAGTGAAGCAGTCGGTCATACGAGGTTTGGAGATCATCATGCACTGTAGATAAGGCCTGTGTTCGCTCCTGAACGGTCTGTTCCAGATTCATATTCATTTCAATCAGCTTGTCATTAACGTACTGTAATTCACGTGTAATTCTCTCTTCGTTCGATGCCGTCCTCGTAGATCGCGAAGACAGCAGAATCAGCTGCGCGATCGTAAATATCAATAAGCCAAGCGGAGATGTATTTCCAACTAGCGACCATCCGTTAAAATACAAAAAATCGTTGACAACCGTGACCAAAGTAACCACCGACACCAGCAGGAAGATCAGCGCTCCCTCCATACGTCGCACAGCCGCCTGAACCAGCCCGATCATCAGATAAATCATATGTAGAACTACCATCACACCGATTACCAGCAAAAATTTTGTATATATAATTGCAGGGGTTACCACTACAAGGATACAGAATGCACCAGTTACGATCCGGGTGCCAAGGCGAAACCATCGCGACACATAATTCGGAAAAATACAATCAAAATACATGGTGATGATATAACCGCTGAGGCAAAGAATCAGATATTCGATCTTGAACTGCAATTCCCAAGGAAAATGAGGCAACCATTGTGTAAAGATAAGCTCGCCGTTGAACAAGGATCGAATACCAAGCAGTACAGTAAACAGGCCAAAATATAACGGAGCTTTATCCTTACGTCGCAACATAAACAACAGCAGATTATACAAACCGATCACTAGCAAACTTGCCGTGATGAACATATCCCTGGCAAGATTCAGATTGGTCTTGGTCGTTAGTACGTCACTGCCACCCAGCTCGATATCCTTGGTAATGCCGCCCCGATGATGTTGGAAGTTGGATACTTGCATGACCAGCTCTAACGTGTCGCTTTCAGGCTGAAAATACACCAGCTTTGTTTCCAATTGCGGGGTCATGCTGTGCTTGTCCTGACCAACCTCACCAACTTCTGCCAGCAGCTCGCCATTGACCCATAATTTGTACGCATTAAAAATGCTAGGCAGCCGCAGAGCAAGCATCTCATCGCGATCCTGCTCGCTTAGATGAACGACCAGTCCAAAGGTTGCATAGCCTGTACCGCTCAGCCGCTGACCTTCTAACGGGTAGCCCAACCAGGAGCTTGGGATGTTAATCCAGTGGTCCTGATTTCCTTCCCTTGCCGAACGAACCCGCATATCCTCAGGCGACAGCAGTTCTTGCCAATAGAACGCCCACTTCCCTGTTAATTTTTGCGGATTCGTACTAAGTTGAGCCTGCGTTAAATCCAGAATACCTTCTTCACTTTGGAGCCTAGGAGAGTCCGGCGAAGAGAGGACGACATAGCCTGTAACCAAACCAATAACAGCAGCAATGATATACAACCAAACCTTACGAGAACCGACTCGGAGAATCTCCCTCATGATGAACCCAACCCCATTCTACAAGAGCGCAATAAGTAAGTTGATCATCCAAATAATATCATCAATACAGGAGAATGTACCCTGCAAATTTCTAGCAGGTGTCGATAGCTAACATCGCGATGATACCCTTTTGACGACGCGCGCTTAGCTGGGTGCGCCGCCACAAAAAAAGTACACACTTTGAAGTGCATACTGATATGAAGGATCTTATTCGCAATGAATAATTCGAGCACAATCTGTATGTGCCAGATTCACAGATGACTCATGCATTATAGTGAATTATTGATGATTTCTGTGAAGGGCTTCATGTTGTACGTGTCATCCTGAATGCGCCATTCTCCCTGATCTTGCAAAAAGGTGATATCGCCTGATAGCGGAATAGACTTGAACTCCTTGTCGTTCTTGTCTGTAAATTTCAGATCAAGCGTGTATTCCACCAGAATCCAGTCGCTCTTGTTATCTTTGATCTTGGTTTGTATATTTTCAGGATGCAGTTTCGCTTGTTCGATGTGTGCAACCTGAAGAGGCAAGACAATATATCGATTAGCCATGTAAGCCTCATAATTCCTGGAGGTCAGGAATGGCTTCATCGTGTCTCCTTTGGCCAATAGCCCTTCCATCTCTAACGTATCCTCATAGTCCTTGCCATCCACAGTGAGTTCTGTTGTCTTATACTCCAGTGACATTTCGAGCGCTTGTTGCTGCTCCTCCGCAGTCGCCTTCTGGTCCTCCGTATTACTTGGCTGCTCCGTTGCTGGTGGAGTGACGGGTTCAGTGCTTTCCGCTGGTTCAGATGGTGTACATCCCATTAACATGGCGGTGGAAAGAAATAATATACCCATCACATATGCCAACTTGCGCATGGTTAACCCCTCCCTTTCTCGTCAGTATTACTCTCAATTATCCCTTCAATAGGATATAATGTCCAGTTATTAGGTGCATCTGAACAGACACCCAGTGAATTACATCCATTGGGTGTCATCTTCATCATAGATTGTGTTATAGTCATCGGGAAGTGATTTGGAGGAGATAATGATGATGATCAAAATTACAACTGGACCAACTCTCGAAGGATAGCGCCTGCGGGTCCAATAACTGCGTGTTTCCTTCAACAATGAAGGTGTGAAAGCTATGTCAACCTATCAAATCGTTCCTATGGTCTATAATTCCAAGGAACAGATTGATACTATTATTTTGCTCGAACAACAATGTAAACAACTGGATTCCGCCCATCTAAAGGCAGACCTTGACCATATCAGCAAAAAAGACGGAGACCATGCACTCCTCTGTTATCGCCACGGTGATTTGGTAGGACTCCTCAGTTGGTATCCATCCGACGGCGTAACCGGGAATATTAATGCCATCGTACACCCAGATTTTCGTCGCCAAGGTGTGTTCGGCAGCCTACTGAAAAGAGCCATCCTGGATATGAAACCACAAGGGATTAACCAACTCAGTTATCGCGTTCCTCAGGGATTATCTCCGGGTGTTCATACTGCCCAATCCCTCGGAGCCATTTATGATCGTGCGGAGTACTCGATGCAACTTGTGAATGAGGTCCTTTCGGTTGTGGAGCCTCCTGAACTAACGTTGTCCTTGGCAGAAGCCGAGGATATGGAGTTTATGGTCACTTGCTCCTCCCAAGCCTTTGGAGATTCGGAGGACTGGACACGCGAGTACTTTATGCAAACAAATGAACCCAGCCGAGTCACCTATATTGTATGGCAGAATCAACTGCCTGTTGGGCTGGTACGGGTCAACTCCATTAATGCAACAACCGCATTTATTCATAACTTCTGTATCTTGCCTGCTTATCAGGGACAGAAACTGGGGCGCACTGCGCTTAGCATCCTGGTTGATCTCCTAAGGAAACAAAGTTACACAGATATTCGCTTATCCGTTGTTACCGAGAACAAACGTGCTTTGAATCTGTACCGCAGTGTTGGTTTTGAAGTGATTTCTGAGTATCACTATTTCAACGGTAGTTTATAAAAGGTAGTAGAGAGAGATCGTTTTCCGCAAAGGGAGACGGTCTCTCTTTTTATATATTGGAGAATTGAAAAATCAATTTATAACCATCGAACGTTTGCCCGTAAATCTCCCGATAGTTACCTTTAGTATAATTATCCACTGTTTTTCGCCAGAAAGATTGGCCAATCTTATTTTTCTCCGATGGATTGGTGAACAACTCCCAGTTTCCTATAAACATGCCGAAGATCGTCGATGCCGCGTATTCAGCAACGCCTACACCTCGAAACGGCTGCATCAGAAAGAAGTCATGTACAAAGAAATTCGTGCCTTGTGAACAATATGGCGGAGTAGCTATGAACGCAAACCCTGCCGGTATGCCATCCACAATCATGAGGAACGGATAAAGACACTCCGGTTTTTCCCACCATATGTTCTGGACGTTATACTGATCCTGCAAAGTTATATAATCAGGACTTGGCTCAAAAATGCCATGTTCGTTCGGGGTATGCTCTCCACCCAGACCATAATGTCCGGATAGATCATGAAGGTATAGCGGGTACATATTTTTAATCACATACGCCTCGTCTTTATTCGTTAATTTCACTTCTATATTCATATTCACCAACCTTACCAGATGATTTAAGGAGTTAATTCATGAACTCTCACAGCATAACCTTCTACCGTCAAATGAATTGTACGCGTAATTAACAACCTCGAATATGTAAAAAAGCTTTAATAACTATTCTTTATTCTTACAGGAAAAAGCCACATTCGATTGCTCGAACATGGCTTTTATAGTTTCATCCCTTTTTGCAATACACAATTTTCTTGATGCTATCGATGGATAAACAGTATTGGTCCGCAAGCTGATCGATGGTTGTTCCGGCAGCAAAAAGCTGGCGGATCTCGTCGTTCCGCTCCCGGACAATCCTTCTGCCACCCGAATTCTCGCCCCACTTCTTGTGGGCATCCTTGGGCCTCGGAATATAGATCAAGCCACCAGAGATATGACGCTGTATTTCTTTGAGTAATTCTTCCGGGAAGATTGTATCCGCATTAATATATTTCACGTTGCTCCACTCCTTAAAAGTTAAAATCTTTAAGGCAGCAGAGTCGTACAATGAACACATTGGATATGCACTACAATGATATGGCGGAAAAGAATTTCAAGCTCTATGCAAACAACCGCCGTTGTTCATCACATGGACTCTGCATAGAGCGGGTCGTTAAATTTATTATGAATCGAATCATGGTAGCCCCCCATTCAGTTAATCTTATTCGTGCTGAAGAACTTTTAACTGTCTATACCATAATAAGGTTTACTTTCCCTAATGGCAAAATCTACACGTCGAATCTGTAATATACCCCTGTTAATTCTTCTGATACGCTCCATAGCTTGTTTGAAATGTTAGCGTCATATAATTTTTCGATGATCTTAGCGCTCTTGGGATAGCCCTTAGTGCCGCCCATACCGCTGGGAGCAATATACTCCCCTCCCGTGATCGTCGGATCTGCTGCAGCATATAAGGTAGGTAATGCCCCCATATGTGCCGGTTGACTAATGATTTTCAAAAGACTGCGCATGAATATATTGGTCTGTTTCCCCGAACCGAAGGAAAATAGGTTGGTATGCGAAATTCCTGGATGAGCGGCGATACTCATGGAATCAATATGGGCGGAATTAAATTTATTCTGCAGCTCTTTCGCAAACATCAGATTGGCTAGCTTGCTTTGACTGTAGAACTTCATGGGATTATATCCTTTGGAGCCATCTAAATTATTAAAATCAATCGCACCATTATGAGCTGCCATACTACTTACAGTGACTACTCTCGATTTCGGAGTAGAGATCAATCGAGGCAATAGTAGACCCGTAAGCGCAAAATGGCCTAGATGATTACTACCAAACTGTAATTCAAAGCCATCTTTCGTCAACTGGAATGGAGGGTTCATAATTCCTGCATTATTAACGAGAATGGACAAAGAATCGTATTGCTCAAGAAAAGCGGCTGCGAACTTACGGATACTAGCTAAATCGCTAAGGTCAAGCTGCATAACGATTACCTCTCCAGCTACATGCACAGACGACTTTATTTTATTAGCTGCCTTTTCACCTTTTTCCAGATTACGAACTGCAAGGATAACTTTTGCGCCTTTTTCAGCTAACGCTAATGCCGTTTCATACCCTAACCCGCCGTTCGAACCTGTCACAATCACTACTTTATTGGATACAGTCGGGATGATGTCTTTAGTCCAAACTTCGCTCATTTGTCTACACACCTTTCTTATCTCTTCCTTGATACCCGAATATCCAGCGTTTGAATGCTCTTATCCCCCACCATACTGGCTTAAACTCCGTTCCAGCATCCCTCTAACCTGCTGCTGCAGTTCGAGCGGAGACACCACCTTCACTTCCGGCCCATAGGAGAGTAACTTTCGTGCTGTAAAAGAAAACTCTTCAGGCGGAATCAGTCCGCGCCATTCGTTATCTTGAACCGACTTGAACAACACATCTGACGCAGCAATCCTTGCTCCAAATTCCGTGAATTGCAGCACCACTTCTACGCTTGCTCTATCTTCTTTGGCATCTAGCCATGCCTTCAGGCTCGGAACAGATTTATCCACTGATTCCATAACCGTCAATTGCTGCATGCGATCCACCCGATACAATAATACGCGGTCCTTATTTCGGGCTGGCATGTACCAATGTCCCTGTTCATAGTAGATACCATAGGGAAAGACCTGGACTTTTTTACGCCCATTGCGGGCATGATACATAAATTCGATTTCTCTCTTTTCTACCGCTGCACCCAATATCGCTGTTGTTAAAGGCTCGGAATGCCCACCAGGATGCTGGACAAAGGTGATATGCTCTCTCATTCGCATAATCAGATCCTGTACATCTTCGGGCAAAGTAGAGAAATACTGCTCAGCCAGATGTTCACGCATGGATCCATAAGGAAAATCCGGTACTTGCTGTAGATATTCCAGCATCATAAACAGCCCTAATGCCTCCTGCTGTGTCAGTTGAAGGGGTGGCAAAATCCGATTGGGCAACACCCGGTATCCTCCGTTCACGCCAACTTCTGTGTACAAAGGGAAACCCAGCGCCTGCAATGCATCCAGATCTCGCTGGATCGTACGAATCGATACGTCGAACCGTTCTGCCAATTCCCGGGCAGTGAACTTTTGTCTGGAATCCATCAGGCGCATGATCGCCAATTTCCGATGATTCATTTATTCAACATCCTAACTACGTCAACTTTTGTCATAGTTAAAGTGTATCATACATTTTAGAAGGGAGCGATGAACATGTCTGATAACAAAACAATTTTGTACATTGCTATGAGTTTGGATGGATATATCGCAAGACTGGACGGTTCGGTCGATTGGTTATTTGATGTGGAGGGTGATGGTGGAGACAACGGGTATGCTGCCTTTTATGAAACGATCGGTAGCGTTGTTATGGGACGTTATACGTATGAAGAGGTGCTCACACTTTCCGAAGAATTTCCCTATGCGGATCGCCCAACGTATGTGCTTTCCCGCTCGGAACAGCCGCCCGCTCCGCATGTACAGTTTACAACCGAGGAGGTAGATACGCTCATTCCCCGGTTAAAACAAACTTCTGATGGAGATGTATGGATTGTGGGTGGCGGCATATTGGTTCAAGCTGTGTTAGCAAAAAAATTACTGGACGAGATTGAAGTCGCCATCATTCCCAAGATTCTTGGCGAAGGCATCCCCTTATTCCCGACAGGCACTGTGCCAAGTCAATTCAAAATGGTCCGAACCCAGACACTTGGACAGATCATTTCGATTCGTTATGAGGTACAGAACAGCGGCACAGCGGATACACCTTCGAATGTCTAGATAAGTAGAAAAGGGAAAGACCATTCTTGTGATAAATGGACACCATAAAGTTAGACACCATCTAACCATTGGGGTACCCGTTCATGAAAGAGTGGTCTTTCCATTACCATGTATCAAGTATCAAGTATCAAGTATCAAGTTATCCTATCATTCCTCGTACATATTCCGCTAACACCTCTGCCGTCCTACGGTGAGATAACTCGCCTGGATGGGTGCGCGCACCTACCGTCTCTTCGGTTGTATCAGGAAGCTGGATGATTGAGACCTTGCGGTCTCCTGTCCCCTTTGTATACGCATCAACCGCACGGTAGATGGCAGGCATCATGGGAAAACCAAGCATGCCATATGCCCAAACGAGTTGTGCTGCCGGATTGTTTTTTCGAAGTTTGAACAGGAACTGCTCCACTGCTTTCTCAAAAGCGGTCAGATCCTCTTCATGATACGTACCGTCTTCGTTCAGCCGCTGCTTGTACACCTTGCCCGTGTCGGGATCTTTCCACTCCGGTGACTGAAATGCACCCCCATCATTGCTGCCCAGGTTCACGACTACCACATCCGGCTGCCAGGAACTAAAATCATGCTGATCTCCTGCGCCTAGCGCATCGTTACGTTCACCAGTAAGCAAGCCACAGACCTTTTCGTAATACTCGGGGATGTTCCCTTTTGGATTGTTATCCCAACTTGTCAGCACACCCCAGCCACTTTGCGAGATGACCCGATACTCCGCATTCAATGCCTCTGCTGTCATAAACGTATAATTATGTATGGCGCTGAACCACATCGGAATCCAATCTTCCTCCGCTTTCGCTCCAATCGCACCTTCGCCAGATGTAATACTGTCACCAATGAACTCGATCTTGTACGGTTTTTCCTGCACAGGCAGGAACGCTCCATCGGATTTCAACGCATGAATCTGCAAGGCACAACCCGGGTCACCACTCATCGCTTGAACATCTTTGACGATCCGTACATTCTTCACCACACTCGCGTTCATACCTCGGAATACACAGACCCAGTACCTTCCCGCCGTTAACATCTGTCTGCTCACCGGAACACCGTTGATCAGAATGCTGATCCATGACTCATACATGTCATACTGCGACTCTACTTCAACCCATAGTTCGGATCCCTGTACATTGAGTTCAACTGCACTCCCCGTCCAAAATAACGTCAACGGCGATCGCTCTCCAGTTGTTCTGCCATGCACTTTAAGATTTCCGATCTCAGGCAGAGCATATACCTTTAAATTCTCATTAGATATCACGGTGCAGACCTCCTACGTTTGGCTCAGATTATAAGCAGGCTCTCTACATGCCTCGGATGTACGCTTAACTGATATTATGCAACTTTTGAAGCGCTTCCTCTTTGTTTTTCAAAAAGAAAACATGCTTGCCATTGTTACACTCATAGATGAAATCTCTCAGGCTCTTGCTGTTATGCCCTTCGAAATCTCCCACAATAGCAAGCTTAACATGATAGTTCACGTATTTCTGCAAAATCTCGCCTGCAAGCTTGGTTTTTAGTTCGAAGAACTCTTCCGTGATGTTCGATTTGTCGATAATGAGTTTATCAGCATCATCGGTATACCTTACCGAAGCCATCAAATCCAGTGCATCTTGAGCATTATTGATGACGATGCCATCACTTTCAATGATGGCGACCTTGGAATTTCCTTGCTGATCAATGGTTATGTTCATTTCACTTTCTCCTCCTCTGGAATTCGGCTTTTGGTTAAGAGTTAACATATCTCAGTTACTATAATTATTTAGTTATTCATCTTTTCAAGCGTCTCCATGTAGAACACATGCAGGAACTTTTTGATATTAACCTTGCCTTTGTCGCCTGCCTGATCTTCTTCCATGGCTCTCATCTTCATTCGAACATCCTGGAAGTCGAAGTACAGGGGAGCATAGTGCTCAAACTTGTGGTTGCTATAATCGGTGAGTCCAATCGAGGCCATGTTCGTTAACGCGCCAATTACCGTTCTGCGAATGCGTTGTTCCATCGCCTTGCTCTCTTTCTCCACGTCTTTGGGCGTAGACTTATAAGTCTGGGCAACCGCTTCATAGGACTCCTTCAGCGGCGGCCACTCCGCGACCTGCTTCTGATCAATCGCATACTCCATGAGCGCAATGATGTCCTTGCTACCACTTTCTCCGATAATCCCCAGATCCATTAGAATGCTTCTTGCCGCATCTCGCACCGTACGACCTTGAGCAGGGGCCGGCGCTTCCACCAGATTCAGTCGGGCCATCGACTGCTTGATCTCCAGCACGTAACGTTCATACTTCCACTGGTCATTCACTTTGCTGAGCACATGCTCCACTTCCACCCGATTAATCGGTTTATGAATGAAGAATTCAATGCCGTTCTGGTAGGCCGCCCCCACCATCTCCTTGTTCTCCACCTGAGAGATCATGATGAATTTCCCGGTATAACCGCCGTGCTTCAGCTTCGCTACCGTCTCAATTCCGTCCTGATCCGGCATCAGCAGATCAATCAGCACCACATCGGGACGAAGATCCATGATCATCCGTGCTCCTTCTATGCCGCCCTCAGCCATACCCGCAAGCTCGCCGATTCCACAGGATTCAATGATATCATGCAGCATGCTCCGACTCACCACATCATCATCCACGATCATGATAGAAAGTGTCATCGACATCGGCCCCCTTTATTAAATTCATCTTGGGAATAGCTATACGAAATGTAGTCCCTCTCGCTCCCAGAGGCGCCGATTCCACTGTGATCTGTCCCGTCAACGACTGAACGATATCACGTACATGGGACAGGCCAATGCCTGTCGCGGCAATGCCAACTTCATTGAACTTCGTTGTGTACCCCGGTTCAAAGATGACATCCCATTTGGCTTCGGGTACGCCTTTTCCAGAATCCATCACAACGAAATGCACGTTTTCTTCCTGCTCATATATACGAATTCGAATCGTCCCATCATGCTCAATCGCCTCTACCGCATTGGCAATCAGGTTATTCATTACCGTGAGAAGAGGAATGTAATACGGAGACTCACAATCATACTGTTGCTCAATGTCGATCTCGACCTGCTTATGCAGCATTTCGCTATATTTTCGGTTTGCTTTACTGGCAAAGTTCAGCACTTCAGACAGGCTCATGTTGACTGCTTTTTCATTATCATACAGCTTCAGCAGACCCGCCAGAATACGTTGTGAATCCTTCTTCACTTCATGAATCTGCTGAGCAATGCCCAGGGTGCGCTGACTGTATTGGTTCATGTCCTGCTCCCGGAGATCGCGATATAGATCATAGCTGTCAGCTGTAATGCCTTCGATCGTATTCATCGCTTTCTTCAGGTAAAAGACCTCGCCATACAGACCCGAGTTCACACTCAGCATCTGCTCCATCCGCTTCTCCTGCTCTGCATGCAAAAGCCGCATCTGCCTCACCGCAATGCTGTTATATAGCCCAATCACAAAGTAACTTCGCAGACCACCTACCACAAGCAGATACAACCATTCCTTCATATAAAAGATATTGGTCCCGCTTAACATTCCGCGAAAAAGCAGCTCAACAAGATTAGAGGAGAAATCGATACATGTGATTAACCCGCCAAGCAGAAGAGGCTGCATCTCATGGAATCGATGCTTGAATTTGCTAAGCCCATAGGCAAAGACCACATAATACACACCTGCCCCCAGGTTGTCCCGCATGCTTTCCAGTATGGAGACGGTCTGTACATGATTGATTAGATCTACCGACTGGAACAGCAAATTCGCGATGCCTGTCAGGATTCCTGTCTTCACATAAGACAGGTGTGGCATGATCATCAGCAGAAATAAAAGGATGCTAACCCCCAGCCCGATTCTGAAGTAATCTTCCCGGAACGGATTTATCTTGAATTGCGCCCCTACCGCAGTGGTAAAGGCAATGGCCGTCATCTGCACATTCTCATTTTTGACCCAATTGCGCATCGATCTTTTCACCCACTATAACAACGTTCAGCGCCCAATGTCGGAATCCGCGCTTCTAATGTTAAATATACTAACATATGAAAGAAGCATTAGAAATAATTAAAATTAGGGAATGAACACGCAAGCAGAACAAAAAGGCCGGAAGTTTTCACTTCTGCGGCCTTTTCCTTATATCTCATCCGGAATATCAAATGATACCATCGTTCCCTCACCCAGCTCACTTACAATCGATAATCCCTGACCATAACGTTGTAGCAACCTACGGTTCGTATTTGCAATGCCTATTCCGCCTTTTCCACCCAGTGTAGCACGCAGTAGCTCAGCAACCTTCTCGGGTTCCATGCCTTTGCCATTATCCTTCACCTCAATACGGGTATAACCCTCATGGCGAGTGATGGATAGGCATAACGTACCGCCTACATTGCGGCTTAATAGTCCGTGTCTGACGGCATTTTCAATCAAAGGCTGAATGGATAGCGGCGGGAGAAGCAACGGAAGGTCCGGCTCTACGTTTAATACCACCGACAATCGATCTTCAAATCGTGTTTTTTCAATAAAAAGATAGGCTTCAACAAGTTCCAGCTCATATGATAATTTCACCAGTTCCCCTGTGTTGAGATAGTTGAAGCTGATCCGTAAATAGGATGAAAAAGCATCGCCAAGCTTCCGCATATGCTCTGTATCAATATCACTTAAGACCATAAGTGAATTCAACGTATTAAACAGGAAGTGAGGCTGAATCTGAGCCTGTAAATAAGCGGCCTCCATGCGCAGGCGCTCTTGGATAGACTGATTTAGCATGGTCAATGCACGTATCCGATATTTCAGTTCCACCGCATCTACAGGCTTCGTGACATAATCATTGGCCCCCGATGCAAACCCCGTGTAGATATCTGGCGGCTGACTTCGTGCCGTCAACAGCAGCACAGGAAGCTCCGACATCGAGAATTGTTCCCTCACCTTCTGGGTTAACTCATATCCGGACATATTGGGCATCATCACATCTGTAATGAGCAGATCCCACTGACGTGTCCCGAGCAATTCCATAGCTTCCTGACCCGAACCCGCTGTAGTTATATCATATGGTTCCGTCGAAAGAATGCTGACCAACACATCCAGATTCACCGGATCATCATCCACAGCCAGAATGGTAGCTCTCCCCTCTTTTAACAACGGGGCCATCTCTGCTGTCGCCAAGGCTTCCGCGTCCCCCATACCTTGGCGGGGTAACAGGAATCCGCTAGGTGCATCTTCCATCATCTCAGCGGCCTGTTCCCATATCAGGGGAAGTTGTGACTGAGCCTGATCGGCGGCTTCATCCGCGAGTGGTAGATCGAAGCTGAATACCGAGCCCTTTCCGAGTTCCGAGTGAACCGTAAGTGCCCCGCCGTGCAGTTCTACGAGCTCTTTGCAGATGTTCAGTCCAAGCCCGATGCCTTGTCCATCACTGATTCCATACGACCCTTGTTCATACGGGAGGAAAATACGCATCCGTGTATCCTCATCCATGCCAATGCCTGTATCCGTCACATGAATCAGAGCATGTCCTTCACGAATTTCGGCACTTACGGATATCGTTCCTTCCTCTGTATGTTTAAGCGCGTTATGCAGTAGATTATACAAAATCTGAACGAGCCTTTCTTCATCAGCCATGACCTGAGGGAACGATTCTGGAATCTCCATATGAAGGCAAACCGGTTTTCGTTCTGCCATGAATTGCAGCATGGCGATAACGCCAGGCACAACCGACTGTATGGAAAGTGGCCCCTGACGTAACTCAATGCGGTGCTCCTTCAGCCGGACTACATCCAGTAGATCACCAAGGAGATGTGACATCCGTCGACCGATCGTAATCAGCAACTCCATATCCTCCAGGCTCCGTTCATCCAACCGGTTTTTCTCTCGGGTGATCACGTTGTGAGCGATGTTAATGATCCCGTGCAGCGGGGTCCGCAGTTCATGTGATGTATTCGCCAAGAATTGATCTTTAATTTTGTCGCCCTTCTGCAGTTCTGTGTTCAGCTTCATATTCTCCCTGACATTCCTGAAATATTTCTTGAACCAATAGGCGGAGAAGCCGGTAATGGCAAAGATGATGTCGATGGGATAATAGACTGTTGTCACATCTCTGGCTGTCTCGGCCACACTCCATATCAGGTTGGATGTAATGCCTCCTGCAGTAAGCAGCAGAAAAACAATATCCCGGTCCGCCTGTTTCCTGAAGATCATCGTTCCGACGATATATAGAAACCATATCAGGGATACAAGAAAGAATAGGTTAATGACGTTGTATTGGATCATGGCATAGGTAATATGAATGGGCACCACCACAATCACGGCCGTATAGATCAAGGTCATGACAACATGCCACTGTAGCCATGCCTTTCGTACATGAACCACCGTTAATCTCTGGAATAACAGAAGGATACAAGCATTTTGCAGCAACAATGAGATCAATCGAATTTTAATGCCCCAAGTATAATTAATTGGAAGCCATAACATCAATATATTATCATGACCCATCGTAACCGTGATGCCAACAGATAAAGTTAATACGGCTCCAACCAGCAAGGAACGTTCCTGTCGATTAAATGCGTAAAGAATACAGGCATACATGCCGTGGAGGAGCAGAACCAGAAAGGTGAGCATCTGAAAACCAATGGAATACCAACGCGAAAAATCAACGGCTGCCTGTGAACCAAAGCGAACAGGTTTGCTAATTCCGCCCATATAAGGGCTGTCGTAATTGGCCACGCGTATCAATAACTCAATGGATGTTGTTCCTTCCTGATCATAGGTCGCTGTATACGAAGTACTTCGGGGGATATATGTACTCCTATCCACGGAGATCTCACCCATGCCCCCGTCCGCGTCTCCATTCATCTCGATCTCGGAGGAACTTCGAATTCCCTTGAACCAGAAGGTAACAGGCGTCTGAAGCGGATCTGTCAAAATACGCAAGCGATATGTCCCGTAACCGTACGAACCCTCTTGTTTCTGATTCTGTGCACTCCCCCAGTCTCCTGGGACCTGAACACTCTTCGCACCGCCATTCCTCTTCGCAATATCTTGTTGGGTCAGCAACTCATCCGGGTAAAGTTCCCATTCCCCATTCAAGTACATGACAGGGGACTGATCCAGATCCACATCTCTCAAATCAAGCACCCCGTTAACGGCGCGATGCTCATCTACTGTGTGGAATAGCTCCGACCATACCGAGCGCATGCCAATTAACAATGCAAAAATGATCAGCATAATGAACAAATATTTGTAACGGTCCATACGTTTCGTTTGAAGTAATTTCATTAATTATTTTTTCATGACTTTGGTTAAACCGAGCTTCCAGTCCTGATACCATTCGGTAATGTCCTCACTGATCGGTATCTCCAAATCTTGCTCCATTCTGGTGGTTAAGAGACGATACTGCTCCTCCACACCGAGATCGTTGTGCATTTCATCATATAACTTCATTAGCATAAAATAACTTTCTTCTTCATCCGGAAGCATATGCTGGATACGTTGTGTACTCTCGACCACTTTCTCCGCCAGCCCATGCTGCTGGTAATACAGACTTAGTTGTCTCATATGATACAGCCACAGATAGCGTAATCTTTCTCGCTCAGGTTCAGCCCACATGTATTCATAATTGCCAAGATAGGTACCCTTATATAGATGAAGCGCTTGCTCATAGGCATGAACGGTACTTGCGTCTACGACTTTCCATTGCCTGATTTCCCGTTCCCACTGCTCACTATCCAACTGAGCCTCACCCAATTCGAGTCGATAGCCTGCCTCCAGGTGTCCACTCTGAATCGTGATCATATCCATATTGCAAGTTTTCAGGGTTTGGCGGACATGATACATTGCAGTGTAGAGTTGATGTGTCGTCTTCTCCTCTTCCATTCCCGGCCACAGAAGCTCCAGCAGAACACTGCGATGGATGACCTGGTTCCGGTGGTGAAGCAAGTATGCAAACAGCTCCTGCGCCTTGCTTGTACGCCATTTGGCAACCTGAACATCCTTGCCTGGAAGCTTAAACTGAATCTGATTAAAACAGCAAATTAAAGGTACGTTTGTATCCTTTGACCGCTGCTCCCGTTTTACGCTCAGTTTCTCTCTTACGCGGCTCACCGTCTGCTTCAATCGATCCTTTTGGATGGGCTTCATCACATAGTCCAAAGCCTGTAATTCGAAAGCATGCACCGCATATTGATCGTAACTGGTCACAAATATAATTTCGGTGCCCGGTGTTGCCGCCTGAATCTGTCTTCCCAGATCCATACCATCCATCTCCGGCATATGAATATCCAGAAATACAACATCAGGACGGTACTCCACAATACCCGCCACAGCCTCTGTTGGATTCATATATGTAGCGATAATTTCAATGCCGCTTACTTCTTTTTCTAGTGATTTTTGAAGGCCTATCAACGCTAGACGTTCGTCGTCAACCAATATCACTTTCACAGGAGCTTCCTCCTCGACCCTGAGGTCTTGAGATTTATTTTCACTATTATATCATAGGCATTTTAAGTATTTAGCGTTCTTCGTTATCCATTTTTAATTTTTAGCAATTTAATTGTATAATACTAAATAGAAGACAGGTTATCAGATCCGGTCTTGGAAGAGAGGAAGGTACCATATGTCAGATGTTAATCAAAGCTTTGGGCAAGCCCTTGTCAAATCATTAGTGGGGGAACGCGGTCATATCCGCATCGCCCGTGCTCTACCCGATATCGATGTCACACTTGCTGCTCGTACGCACGATGCCATGCCATATACGATCTATCAGTTGGTGAAGCACATGCATTATTGGCAACAATTCATGCTCGAACACTTGGAAGGACGCAAGCCACAGCTCCCTGCTAACGTGAGTGAAAGCTGGCCTGAAGAGAAGGGTCCACAGGACGAAGCGACGTGGAAGGCAGATATTCAGGCATTCTTGGATGGAGTTGATCAAGCCGTAGCCATTGCAGAAACTGCACAATTAGATGATCCACTGCTCTATTTCCCGGGTGAAACTAAAGCAGGACTTCTGCGCAATATCGCCTCCCATAACTCGTACCATCTAGGGGAGATTGTTCTGCTGCGTCGCTTCTACGGCGCATGGCCGCCTCCAGGTGGCGGGTTCCCGGCGTAAACGATATCTACAACAGATCTATGGAACGAATATACAGACACACCGAAGCTGTGAAAGGACGATTGTTCCTTTTACAGCTTCTTGTGGTTATAGGTAATTAACCTCCTTTGAAGTGCCAATTATAACGCTCATATCCTGCTCCAGGCTCATATATTACTTCAAAGTACGTATATGACTTTGAGGTGCGTACTTCTCATCCTTCTTTTTCTGACCCACAATATGAACAGAAGAAGAGAGGAGCATGTCCATTGAAACCCGAACAATCCGTTACCCGTTACACCGCACTTGTCATTGGTGCTGGAGGCGTCATTGGAAGAAACCTTATTGATTATCTGATGACACTTCCGCAATGGAATGTGATTGGTGTATCTCGCCGCGGAGGGGAAGATGCCCCTAGGTTACGTTATATATCAGCTGATTTACTGAACGAAGCAGACACACAAGACAAACTGAGTCATTTAACGACGGTTACGCATATTTTCTACGCCGCGTATCAGGATCGCCCAACTTGGGCCGAATTGGTACAGCCCAACCTGGCGATGCTCGTCAATGTGGTGAATACCATCGAACCGATCGCTCCAAATCTCCAACATATTAGCCTAATGCAAGGTTATAAAGTGTACGGCGCACATCTGGGTCCTTTCAAAACACCTGCCAAAGAAACGGACGCATATCATATGCCCCCTGAATTTAATGTCGATCAGCAACAGTTTCTCGAAGATCGGCAACCCGGAAGCAGCTGGACCTGGTCAGCCCTTCGCCCGTCTGTGGTATGTGGATTCGCCCTGGGCAATCCAATGAATCTTGCCATGGTTATTGGCGTGTATGCGGCTATCTCCAAGGAGCTTGGCTTGCCACTTCGATTCCCTGGGAAACCAGGAGCGTATCATTCGCTTCTTGAAATGACTGATGCAACATTGCTGGCTCATGCAACCGTATGGGCAGCAACCGATCCGCAATGTGCCAATCAGGCATTTAATATCACCAATGGTGATCTGTTTCGCTGGAATGAGCTATGGCCCAAAATCGCTGCGTTTTTCGAATTGGAACCAGCACCTCCACTGCCCCTTTCACTTGCAACAGTGATGGCAGATAAAGAAAATCTTTGGAATTCAATGATTGAAAAGTATGGTTTGATAAACACCCCTTATGATGATGTCTCTTCCTGGGCATTTGGTGATTTTGTCTTCTCGTGGGATTACGATTTCTTCGCAGATGGTTCCAAAGCTCGCCGCTTCGGATTCCATGATTTCATTGACACTGATACTATGTTTATGGATATTTTCAGAAATCTACGTGATCGCAAGATCCTTCCGTAAAGTAAATAAAATGCAAAATAAGCCGATTCCTGAATTCCAGAATCGGCTAATATAAGTCCCTCAACGGTCAGTAGTCGTTGGCGGCTTAAACAGAATTTTTCCTCGATCACCATATACATTCTCCACGTGTATATCGCCCCACCTACACATCAGATGAAGAATCTCTTTAAGACTCCATCCATACGCTGTTAACTCATATTCCACTTTAGGTGGGACCTGGTGATGGGAAATACGGACAATAACTCCCGCCTCCGTTAATTCACCAAGTTGCTGCGTCAACACTTTCTGAGTGATCGCAGGGATCAGTTTCATCAGCTCACCATTACGTTTCTTGCCAAAGGTAAGATGGAATAGAATAACAGGCTTCCACTTCCCCCCGATTACTTCAAGAAAAGCTTCCACTGCGGTGTTATATACCTTGATCGGTTCCTCCATATCACCTTCTGTCTCCCTTCCACACAACAGTTTAAAGAATCCCTGTCGATTTTTTAGACTTCTGGAGTCATCAGCCCTTGGATAAACGTCTCAAAGTTCGGTGCCAGCGGAATGATCTCTTTGGGATTCTCCCTCTTCACATAAACGACCTCAGGTTCTCCATCATTACCGAATGAACGATAATCGAGCATGACAACCCCCGACTCCGAAGGAGATACCGCGATGACGACACCAATCTCCGGATAACCTTCACGTTCAATCAAATTCCAGCTGCCTTGAATACCCGCTAGTGTGCGAGGCTTCTCACGGCCAATGCCCAGTATACCTTCAATTTCAACATAATCCGTAGCTCCCGTATCTGTGTTCGCCACAGGGAAATAACGATTGTACGGAATACCACCGTTATGTAGCTTCATCATCTCAATGTAGGAAGCCGGAAGTCGGAACACCAATTGCTCCTCCACAGACTCAATGAGACCATCACTTGGCGGATTGGACACATAGTGCTCCAGTGCCTGCTCACTATCGTTCCAGAATTCGCCGGATTCCGGTCTGGGAATCGCTTCAAAGGTCGCTACAACGTCAACGGGTACATGGAATTCTCCAACAGCCTCTGGATCCGTTTCAACTTCAGGTTCAGATTCGGACGGCTCCTCCATTTTGCTTCGAATCCATCCCAGAAACTCCAGCGTATCTTCATCCTCAGGGTCCAATTCATCCGCTCTTTCAAACGCCTGCAGCGCATGCGCATATTGCTCCAGATAATAATAAGCCAGTCCAATCCGATAATGCCAGAGTGGGTCACCTGTGCCCTCTTTAGCAACCGTCAGGAATTGTTCAACCGCTTCTTCATACTGTTCCAAGTTATTCAGCGCTCGTCCCAAATGGTTAACCAGCTCATAATCTCTTTCTTCCACAGGAATGGCTTGAATTGCATCTACAATTTCCTGAAATTCATCTTCTTCATGCCACTCTTGCAATTGAACCAACAGATCGTCTCTCATTCTCTTTTCCTCCCCGTTCATTCACTCATGATTACGTATTGAAAATTATACCACTATCCGGATCACCATCTCCAGCAAAGCAAGATCCTTAGGGATATCACGAAGCGATATCTTTTCATTTCCGATGACAAAGCTAAAAGAGGTAACCTGAACCTGGTTAAGAAAACCAGACAGGCTACCTCCTATATTCCTTCCACTATATTGCATTCTTCATTCAATTCAGCAATTCAACACAATCGTAGACCCAGCCTGCACTTAACCAGTTACCCAAGTCACTTGAACCGCTGATTGGCGTAATCGTGATGGTATTAGAACCATTCACGAAGTAGGATGCTGGAACATTCCAGCTAAAGGTTGTGTTGTTCCCACGATACGTACCAATGGTGAAGCTACGAGAATTGGGTTGTGAAGATGCAGCAGGATTGGTTAAAGCATGTCCATTAACCGTTACACTCGGTCTGCCATTATTGTAAGCTGCCGTAATACCGATGTTGAGCGTATGAGAAGATGCCGCTTGAGATGCATTCAAATTAAACGTTATTGTGGTTGGAGAATTCTGACCACGGAACTGGATTGCCGGGAATCGATTGGTCGCGCTACCGGTAGCATAGGTGACAGGTCCCCAGCTTGGGTTGCGACTATCGGAAGGGTGACGGATCGGAATCGTCTGTCCATTCAGCAACTCCCGTGGTGTACCATCCCAGTTGCCGATTCGCCAGATGTTAGAGGCTTTACTTGGGTCATTGTTGATCGTACGTGTATTCAGAGTCGTCGTTTGCCCTGCCGTGACATTAACCGTTTCCGTATATACGGCTAGTTCTCCCTTATAAGCTGTCATAGTGTACGTGCCCGGGATCATGCTGTATTTGGCTGCCGCGCCACTTGAAGACGTCCCCACCCAATACTGGGCATTGTTATTGGCGAACCCAATTGTGTATGCATAACCCGTATCCATCCCGGAGAGGCCATTAAGCACTACGTTCCCCCGACTGGATACCCAACCCTGCAGATTCAGACCAGACATCCAGCTGAAATCGGGTACACTTGGCGTACCTCCCGTTGTAAAGATCAAAGCGTACGGCCCATGCAGACCCAGGCGCCAATTCTCCGTCTGTGCATGTCCCGAGTTCATATAGTTATATACTTCCGTCTCTGTTCCACTTTGGAACTGGATGTCGCGGAAGAATGGACCACCAGAGCTTTTCTCCCGATTGCCGTAGGCCATAAATACACCGACGCCATTCCCCGTAACTCCACGAACGGATAAATCTTTGGCCTGATCATTACCATAATATTTGGAGGCCGACTGTCCATTTGCAAACCCGAACACATCCTGACTTTCAATCGCTCCTGTGTTACCTCGATTATTGGAATTCGCCGGAACACCTGTCAACACACTACCATTACCGCGGAAAATGTATCGCAGCTCCCCGATCGAAGGTTGAGCCGTGATATGCGTGGCCATGTATATGATATTCTCCCCACCACGTGAAGCATAATAGTGAGTTAGTGTGCTTGTGGATACCGTGATTAACACGGTTGATCCTGAAGGAGAGGTATTCCACGTCACATTGGCAGAGGAGCCCAAACCTGAGCCTATATGTGATCCTCTGTTGCTGTTCAGCTCCGTACCGTTCATTTTGGCTGAGATAATATCCCCATTGGTTTTGTTCACCACATAGACTAATCCTGATCCGGTGTTTACTTCAATTCTGGAGCCGTTATCCGTAACATTAATGGTTGCCGCGTGTCCGGTAGATGCAGGGTATACAACAGCTGTTGCGATCATAACGATGATTAAAAACAAACCAAGCGCCTTTCTCACTATACTTTTGGTCATGAGTAATTCCCTCCTTGGAACTCATTTAATAAAGCGCTTACATTATAATGTATAATAACTGACACTTCCGTCTCATATCGATATGTCTGCGTGCGTATAGAATAGAGTCATCACTTCATGTAAACCTGATCTCGCCACCCCCTTTTTAAATCACTCTTCTACATACAAGTATTCTTACAATTCCAATAAAATAATACCATTATATTACATAAATTTGCAATGAAAACGGCACGTATATCCGATAGCAAATTCTGAAAACAAAAAACGCAGCTTCAAAAAGCTGCGCCCGCAGATACCAAGCTAGAGACAGTATCATCTCTTCCGAATAGGTATCCATATCTCGCTTCTATATTGCTCTACAGTAACATCCTTGTGCTCATTCCATAACATTTCCGGTCCCTTACTCAGCTCATAGTCCGATGAAGGAAACCACTCTGCGTAAATCCGGCCCCACACCTCCTGAAGCGTATCAGGAAACGGACCCACCACGGTAAATACAGCCCACGTCGAAGCAGGAACTTCCAGCTGTTCCAGTCCTTCAGGCGTCTCTTTTGTCGTAGCTGCACCAATGTAATGATCCAGTTCTCCCTGTTCCACCATACGTCCCTCACTGAAATGGGCTGAAGCACTGATTAAGCCCAGAGGTTGGACGTTCGATGCCCCCTTAATCGAATCAATCAATTCCGGTGTAAGGCTCTGGTACATTGCAGCGATCTCCGGATTAACCCCGTTGAATACAATCGGCACCTTTTTACGAATACCCACGATTCGAAACGCCTCTTTATCTTCAATGCGGTAGTTCATTTCGCTTCCTCCTTGAATGGTCAGTTGAAATGTCATCCGTGGAAAGGCTTTAAGGGATGGGGCATGGTTTCGCGCTTCGGAGGGCGTAGTGTCATGCATGCTTTGAAATGCCCTAGTGAAAGAATCCGGCGATGTATACCCGTACTTTAGCGCAATATCAATGATTTTGCTGTCACTGTGGCTTAACTCCATGGCCGCAAGTGTCATGCGGCGACGCCGAATATATTCCGAGAGTGTTACACCACTAAGAAAAGAGAACATGCGTGTAAAGTGATACTCCGAGCAGCAGGCAATTCGGGAAATCTCCTTCATGTCCACGACATCCATCAGATGCTCCTCAATATGATTCAAGGCTTCATTTAACCGCCTCAGCGTATCCATATCATCCCTCCCACGTTAATTTAAGCTTAGCAAAGTCATTCTCTTTGCATCCGACATTACCTGCACCATTCTGTAGGCTCTTTGCACCCAAACCAGAAAAAAAGAGCAGCATCAGCTACTCTTTTCTAACCTTTATATTCACATAGATATTCACATATCGCCAGTAGTCAGGTCAAACCAGATACTCCGCCATAATCTGCTCGATATCATAGGGTGTAATACCTTGATCCACCGAATAGATTGTATCCGCTTGATCTATTGTATCCACCAGTTCTCCTCTAGCTTTGGCGTGGAGCATGAACAAGTCGTGCAGATCGGGTTTGCGTAAATTCGTTAGTGCTTTACCCATCAGCACGATACCTTTCTGATTCCCCTCTACGTTATTGTAGTATTCCGGATATCTGGTCAGCGCCAGGTCTGTCCAGATGACGGTGCGTTCGACCAGATCCATAATGACAGGGATCGCAATCTGCGTATCCGCGGTAATATCGATTTTGTTCGCTACGGTAGACGGTTCGAAAATCTCGCCAGACCCCGGCTTCTTCCTCATCATCCAGCCCACAAAACATTCGGGCAGATCACAATACGGATGACTGGTAAACGATAGCAGTGTCGCCACCACATATCGTCCACCATAAGCCACGATGGATGGAATATGCAGATCAATGAACTCACTTGCGCCATAAGGTGCAGTCACGATATCTCCGCTATGGACAGCCTTATAGTTAGAGGATCGCAGATTCGTATAGGAAATATGCTCCACATAGTTCCAGTCCTTATCGTACATCACCGCAGACAAGTCAATGTCCACGCGCCCTGTAGACTTTCCATCCACGTCCCCCTCTTTCCACCAGTTGAAGAAACGAATGGTATCACCCTCTGCCATCGGCACACGACTTCCACGAACGATGGTATGCAGAGCCTTGCTCGCCGATCTCTGGGAAAAGGGTACCAGATAATCATGAAGCTGTGGATCGACATAGGTCTTCCCAAGCGGGGAAAGGTTAGCGAATCGTTCTACCAGTGCCTGCTCGCACAACTGTACGACATCCTGACACGTCACTTCATCGATCTCTGGCAGCTCATTCGGAACAGCAAAAGCTTTGGCTACATTTCCTTTCGGGAAGAAGACACGCAGATCCTGCGGTTCATTACGGTGGGCAAAATGCTGTCTCACCTGCAATAACACCGGGGTAGATACTTGCTCCAGTACCTCACCAAATGCCAGCAGTACATACGCTTCATCTTCGGTCATCCGCAACAAGTGATCCAGTCTTCTCGCAAATTCACCTGGACGCTGTGACAACAGATCAATCAGACTCCAGACATTCCGATATTGGAAGGCAAGCTCCACACTTCCGTTGAAGGTCGAATAAGGTTTATTATTACGCAAAATATCAAAGGCTTCTTCGCATCGCGGATACCGAAGCTTATATTCCGAAGGATGCAGAATTTCGCCAAGGCGAATCCAGCGATCCTTATATCGCAGCATATCCTCCGTCATGGAGCCACACTGCTCCAATAATCCGAGCAAAAGGCGTCTCTCGCGGCGTTTGAATTTCCGGAAGGGAGAAGCCGCAGCCAGGCTGACATCACCATCGGACCAGGCAACAGCCAGACGCAGGACATCACTTGCCGTTTTGAAATACGGACCGATCCGGTCGATGTTCGCTTTTTCATGCTTCAACAGCGAGGCGACCACAAAGCCCACATTTTCTTTGAACGGAATCTCAGCGGGTAATAGCGCATCCACGTCTTCCGGGTCTGCATGCTCCAATACCGTGTCGATATCCGCCTTGTCTGTTTCCGAGATGGAACCTTTTGCTTCAATGATCTGACGGATGAGTGTCTGGAATGCTTGCTGGTTTCCCAAACCAATGACTTTCAAGTCCGTCTTCTCCAGCAAAGGCATTCGCTCCACAGATTGTTGATCCGGATAGACCACAGTCAGGTTGGTCAGATAATGAATAATCGCATTGAGATATAACTCGGCCTCATCCGCTTGCATCACCTGCATCGGGAATCCTGCATACATCGGTGTGTACTTCACATGTGCGCCGACCATGACTCTTAGATCAGCCACGAGTTGATGATACACTGTTTCAAATTGTTCCTTGGACAGCTGCCGCATCGCCTGCAGTAACTCATCCGAGAATGTGTATCCGAGTGCTTCAATATTTTTGAGGGCAGTCGCCAGATGTGTCTTAGGCAACTGTTGCTTCCCTTCGTTTGATTCGATAATGAGTTCATTCGCTCTGCGCAAATAGATTGTATTGTTCATGATAAAAGAGTCCAGGAAAGCCACATCCCTATATAACGTGGAAGGTTAGGGTTAGAAGGAAGGAATGTGATAGCCTGGACGCCTCCTCTCTGAAATAAAATCTTCAGGAGAGCTGCGACCCTATGATCTCCAATGATTGTAGAAGGAAGGATCGCAATAGCCTGAAGGCCAGCAGTTCAAAGTTTGTCGCCCGAACCTCTGGTGAACCCATCATCTCAGATTCCACGATCTGCCAACAGGGCGAAAGTATTACGACATGAATTTAAGAATTTAATAAAAATAAAAAAAAGCCTTTGCCGACCCCCAATGTCAGCAAAGGCTTTTCATTTTAAATTGTGTTTATTGATCAATCAAGTTTGTTACTTTCAACATTCTTGCAATCAATGCAGTGACCTCGGCACGAGTCATCGTGGTCTTTGGACTCAGCACCTCCGGCCCATTACCTTGGATGATCCCCGCTGCAATCAACTGGGCTACATCTTCTTTGGCCCAATTCGATACATCCGCTGCATCACTGTAACGTTCCAGTTCAGAGTTCATCTGATCCGGGCTAATTGCCGCTTCCGGCTCAATCAGACGGTAGGCACGAGCAACCATAGCAAATCCTTGCTCACGTGTGATCTCCTGATTACCGTTGAAGTTCCCATTATCGTAACCGCGAACGATACCGAATTCATTTGCAAGGGCTACCGCAGAGCGGAACCATGCGGAATCGTTAACGTCAGGGAATAGATTCTGTGGTGCATCCTGACGCATTAAGCCCAGTCCAAGCACAACAATCTCGGCAAACTCAGAACGAGTAACCTGACGGTTCGGTGAGAATGTGTTATCTCCGTTACCCTGCAAATCCAGTCTTGCAGCAATGTTGTTCACATCAATTTTACCCCAATGGGATCTGGCATCTTCAAAATCCTGCGGGTTCCAGATAACCGAGTAACTTCCGCTGCTACGCAAGTCATTAATGAGTGCGTAGTAACGACTACTGATCTTAGTGACAACCGTTGGTACATGGAAGATGCTACCGTCCGGATTAATGATTACGCCTGTAGTAATCCGGTTCGGATCGATACCTTCCGGAAGTGCAATATACTTCGGTGCATAACCGTTCAGCTGGCCGGATCGCACGGTCTGTCCATCTTTCGTAAACGTCAGATCCAGATCAACCGGTGTGACAAGTAGCTCGTATCCTTGGGATGCGGCTCTTGTCTCAGCGCTGTCAATCAAAGCATCCGAGGAACGTGCGATATCAACATGGACATCAATATCATTCAACGCTGCATTACCAAGCTGTCTGGACACACCATTCACGTCCATTTTACCGCCAGGTACCGGATAGATTGCCAGCGGATTGCTAATGTTCAGTTTGGAACCTTGATCCACCAATTGTTTCAGTGTTTCGAGGGTTAAACCGTCCACCTTCATATCCCCATCATTCGGTGAATGAATGGCGAACTGCTGGCCTGTGCCTTGTGACATGGCAACATTCAGCTTGGCTGGATCAACTTGAACCAATGTTTCTTTGTTATTAGATGGTTTGGATGTAGCAAATGGTTGATGGCTACCATCCCGTGTTGTTTCCAAATTATCCTTCACGGGTGCCGGAGTTGGCGTTGGTACTGGCGCAGGTGTAGGTGCTGGTGCTGGTGTACTTCCGCCGTTACCTCCCGTATTTCCACCGCCGCCATTGTTGCCTCCACCATTGTTACCATTGTCACTGGATGCTCTAGTCACGTTGATTTTATACGCCGTAACATTTCCAAGTGAATCGGTTACTCTAACAACGATCTTATTCCCACCGACTTGAAGCAGTAGATTCTCACTTACACTGCCACTTGAAACCTCGTTCCATTCTCCATCTCCAACAGCTATTTCAATCTTCGCAAGTGGATCAAGTGCCGTTGGCGTTAACTGAAATTGATATACGCTATTCGGAACAGAGATGGTGTACGTGTCTTTAGCCGGATCAAAGGCCGGGGACAAGCTTCCCACGGAAGGGACCAGCGTCTGCAACGTAGATTCATCTGTACCAATTACTTTGGTAAGTCCCGTTCTAGCGTTAGTCAGATCCTGAAGTGCCTTATCTACCAGCGCTTGAGTCGCTGTCGGTTCATTTAACACTCGCTCTGCTTCATTCATCGCAACTTTGAGTGCTTCCCAGCTCGCTGGTGTGTACGCTGACTCTTCGAGGCTTTCACCTGTAATTTCAGTTACTTTCGCTTGCAAAGCTGATTTATCTACAACAGGTACAGATGTTGTAGGGATTAAGCCCGTTCTTGCATCAGTCAGATCCTGAAGTGCCTTGTCTACCTGCGCTTGATTCGCTGTCAGATCATTAAGCACTCGATTTGCTTCATTCATCGCATCTTTGAGTGCTTCCCAGCTCGCTGGTGTGTACGCTGACTCTTCCAGGCTTTCACCTGTAATTTCAGTTACTTTCGCTTGCAAAACTGATTTATCTACAACGGGTACAGATGTTGTAGGGATTAGGCCCGTTCTTGCATCAGTCAGATCCAAAAGAACCTTGTTTACCTGCGCTTGGGTCGCTGTCGGATCATTCAACACTCGCTCTGCTTCATTCATCGCATTATCCAGTGCTGTCCAGCTCGCTGGTGTGTACTCCTCTTCGTCCAGTTCGCCTGTTTCGATATTACCGTTAATCTCATCGATTTTGGCTTTCAACTTCGCCTTATCAATAACATCATAACTTTTCGAATTCGACTCTTCTGAATCTGAATAGGCTGGATTGTTCGTCTTCGCTGTTACTGTCACTTTGTAGGTGCCTACTTCTAGCGATGGTACCAATTGCGACAGGTTAAGCGCCATTCCGGTTACTTCCACCGTCCGCTTCGTGCCGTCTTCCAGTTCGATTGTTACTTCATATTTATCTGCATGTGCAACTGCTTCCCATGTCAACTCATCGTCGGTCAGTGTGACGTCGGGTACCGTCAAAGGAGTAGCAGCAGTTGCAATGGTAAAGTACGAGTTCGGACCAAAACTAGAGGTATTCAGGGTTAATTGGCCATTCTCAATTAAATGTAATGAGTTTGGATTACCAAATTTAGCATCATCGCTGATCACAACATATTGAGGCAACGCCGGGTTAGCTCCCGTTTCGTCTACCTGAAGTGTAATCTGTGATTCAGTCCAGTTTGCTTTCTGTACCTTGTAGATACGCTCCATCCCAAGCATTTTTTTCTCATCTTTCGTAATCGGTGTTTTGAATTCAGTACTTGCTCCATTGTCACCAAACGTAAAGAAAGAAGAATCCTTTGAGAATTCATTTTTATTTGCAGAATTGGTATCCTCAACACTGTTGCCCAATGCAATCGTCAACGCAGATCCCTGTTCCTGCGCTTTGGCTTGTTTCTGCATCAATCCGCTCTGATCATCTCGACCGATGCTTGTAATGCGATGGGTAAAGACTGCGTTCTCCTGGGCATCCCAGATCGTAGCCATGTTTGAATCGACATATGAATTGGCTTTCGTCTGATCAAGCGTATAGCCGTATTTGATCGCCAGATATGTGCTGACTTTTTGGCGTTCTGCGTCCGTAAGAGCATGGTCAAATACGATGATTTCTTCAATCGTACCCTGCCAATATCCACTATTGGACGCAGTTGCCGGAATTAGCTTACCAACTACGGCTCCGTCCGAGTTACCAGTATTCCACGCCTTATTAAGTTCTTTTCCCCAACCACCCAGTTCCTGTACCTGCTTCATTTTACTGTACAATCTAGCTATATTCGTTCCAGTGTCTCCACCTGTCCAAGTAACAAATAGCTCGGTCGGGAATGTCATTTCCATAAACTTGTTGGGAGTGTATAAAGTCTGATTACTGTCACTGTTAAATGTTGTCAAGCCGCCCCTTGCGTCAACTTGAAGCATCCCCATACCCGTATAACCACCCGTTTGTACTCCCCATGAAATAACATAATTGATGCCATCAGTTTTATTGGTTTTACTAACGGTAATGATCGATCTGGGACTCTTCCCTTGAGGAAGCTTACTTACATCCAGATTCATAAAACTACTCGTGCCGTTATATTCCAATAGCGGATTGAAATTGATATTATGATTTTTATCATCCCAATAGGTCGGTTGATTAGCTTCCGTACTTTGGGTTGCGTTGTTTATTTTACTGCCTTGATCTTCCCAGATACTCACCTTTTCGCCGCTGGCAACTCCGCTTACCCGCTCTGGTCGTAGCCATAGTGAAGGGGATCCAACTCCGCCCGGACCAACAGGAGTCTGGTTAGTTGCCTCCGCTTGAGCCAAACTCATGGGCAACGTTCCAATCGCTAGAATAAAGGAAAGAACCAGCATGGAAATTCTTTGCCATGGTTTCTTCCGGATTTTTGCTGTGTACATAGTTTCCTCCTACTTAATATGTTATTTTTGGACTGCTTACTGACTCAAAACATCATATCTACCCTCATCTTGCTTATTCTACACATGGCCTCTTACCAAACTCTTACCAAACCTTTCACTAGCAAATACAACAAAAAACAGCCTTGCAAATGAAGCTGCAAGGCTGTATATTTCCAATTAACTATTCGAATTTTTCCATTGTTGGTACCATAACTCAACTTCTAGGCCAGGGCGTATACCTGCCTCTTGTTCTAAAGCGATAACCAACTGATTATATTGAGCGACCACAGGATCTTTATTGCCTAATCGATCGTAGGTCTTCATTAAGGCCAGTCCGACTTCCTCCAATGATGGTTCGAATTGCTGTACCCGGTAATATAACGTGAGTGCTTCCGTATTCTGTCCCAGTTCGATGTAATATTGTGCAAGTTGCATGGCATGATTACGCCATAGTGCATGCAAGCGCTGACGCTCCAGTTCAGCCCATACGTAATCGTCCTCACCATAATATTTGCCTTCATATTGATCTGAGGTCTGCCGATGTTCAGTTATTGTAGACGAAGATAATAGAGGCAATCGGGTAAGACGACTCTCCCATTCTTCCGCATCAATCCTGAATTCACCCGTTTCCAACAGATAACCAAACTGTTGATAACGAATGACCATCTTGTCCTCACCCATGAATTCGTTCATCATGCTGCGTAAGCGATGGATCCCACTGTGCAGATTGGATATACCTCTCCGCTCATCCAACTCTGGCCACAACAGTTCAAGTAGCGTATCCCGCTTAATTGGTTTGTTCCGATGGTGGAGCAAATAGGCGAATAACTCTCTAATCTTGGTTGTTCTGAACTTCATATGTTTTGGCGGCTCATTTGGGTGCACTTGGACTTGAAGCATCCCCAGACAACGGATCATCATGGATGGCCCTTCTGTTATATTCAGACTTGCTGACACCGTTCGGCGTTGATACATCTTCATCGTTTTTTCCAAACGGTCACGCGTTACAGGCTTCATAATATAGTCCAGCACTTCAAGCCCATAGGCTGTCAGTGCATGTTCGTTATATGCGGTTGTGAAAATAACTTCTGTTCCAGGAGAAACCTCATGGATACGTTCGGTCGCCTCGATCCCGTTCATCCCCGGCATTTGAACGTCCATGAAGACGATTTCCGGCAGATGAATTTCGATCTGATCTATGGCTTCCTGTGCCGTCAGAAAAGAGCCGATAACTTCGCAATCCTCTCTCTCTTGCAACAGTTTGTTCAACCTGCTCAGAGCGAGATATTCATCATCTACCAAAATCACTCTCATATGCACAACTCCTCTGGCTCACTGATCACCCTTTAATCTATAATTTTACCATAAATCCTAACGTGGGACCGCTATCATTTAAATATAGAATCTATGTTCCGGTATTCAAAAAAATGTTCATCTTTGGCAGAGGGCATGCAGGAATTTGAAGTAAACTGTCGAAAACTAAAGTCTGCCATGAAACCAATAACCTATAAAAAGATACCCCGTTATGTAGTGCTGTCGATTCTATTCCTGACTATTTTGCTTGGCTTTCGCTGGATATGGTCCGAGACTTTCACTATACCCGCACATCCTGAACCCATTGAAGGCTTGTTAGACCTTCGAGGCTGGGACCTCGCCAACACTTCACCCATATCCCTGGATGGAGAATGGGAGTTTTATCCCCAGACGTTAATCTCTAATCGTGACGTGAAAATAGCGGATAACCCATCCACACCGATTCAAGTTCCTGGTGACTGGCGTGATGCATTACCACAATCCTCATCGTCGTTTGGATATGGGACATACCATCTTCGCATACTTTTAGATCCATCTGTGGAGGAAGTCTCTCTCTGGGCTCAGAAAATCCAGACATCATCGATCATCGAGATGAACGGGACCATTGTTGCCGAATTCGGCCAACCTGCCACTCATGCCGAAGCCTATCGACCAGAAAGGACTGCATTTACAACTTCCTATGTGCTTGACGGTTCTACCGAACTCAATCTTTTGGTGCAGACAGCCAATTTTGACGATCCTTATAGCGGAGGGATCACACGCTCTCTCTATTTTGGTTCTCCAGAAGCCATTGGAAGTGAACGAGGACTATCCATTGACTTGCAAAAGATTACATTCGCTATACTGCTTTTGCACAGCCTATACGCTTTTGTCATGTTTCTATTTATCCGAAAGGAACGAGCTCTTCTGACGTTCTCGATGCTAACGCTGGTAGCTGCCCTAACGGTCGCTTCCGACCATGACAATCTGTTATTAAGTTGGATTCCACTCAACTTCACTTGGATCGTTAAGGCCAAAGCGTTCTCCTATCCGTTGTTCGCATTCTTTCTTTTACAAATGGCTAAAAGCTTCTCCCATAGTCTACAATGGCGTAAACTGTTCCGCATCTATGCCAGCGTGCTTGGCGTTTACTGTTTATTTTTGCTCGTCGCACCAGTGACGCTGATCTATCATGTACTTGAGATTGGGCTCTCTGATTTCCTTTATCTGTTTGCCATCGGCTGGTCTGTGTACCTATTCTTCCGAATGGCAGCCGAGAAACGAAGGGACGCAAGCTTTTTGCTCTTTGCGGCTACTAGCAGCCTATCAAGCGTGTTATGGGGAATTGTGAACTCACATAGCGAAATTACCAACGTGTATTATCCGATCGATGTGATCGCGGCCATGTTCGGCTTCTCCGCCTATTGGTTCAGAAAATACTTCCGTAATTCAAGTGAGATCGAGAAGCTGTACGAACAGCTCAAAGAAGAGGATCGCCAAAAGGATCAGTTTCTTGTGAATACGGCTCATGAATTGCGTACACCGCTGCACGGGATCATCAATATCGCCGAGAGCATCGCGGTCCGTGAACGTCGTAAATCAGGTGGGCAGCAGGCAGAAGACATGAAGCTGTTAGTTACCATCGGCCGACGCATGTCCCAACTGGTTGATGACCTCCTTGATGTCATTCGTTTGAAAGAAAAACGTATTACGCTTCAGAAGAAACCTTTATCTCTTGCCTCTGTCATTCCAGGCGTGATCGGTATGTTCCGATTCATGGCAGAGGGCAAGCCCATCCATATGCAGGTGGATATTCCTGAATCACTGCCGTTGATTCAGGCCGATGAGAGAAGACTTGTTCAGGTGCTCTACAACCTGTTGCATAATGCACTCAAATTTACCGATGAGGGTACAATTACCGTGTCCGTTCGGGAACATGGAGAGTACGTCTTGATTCAAGTTTCAGATACAGGTGTTGGTATGAGTGAGGAGATACAACAGCGAATATTCGAGGCCTATGAACAGGGGACCCCAGAGGCTCGTTTAAGCGGAGGAATCGGCCTCGGTCTCAATATCAGCAGGCAGCTCACAGAACTCCATGGCGGCCAACTCACCGTGCAATCCGTACCTGGGCAAGGATCGACCTTCCAGATCTCACTTCCACGGGAAGACACCGCATCGCTATCGGACCAGACTGAGCAGCAATGGGACGCTCACAGCTTCGATGAAATTGCGATTGCAGAGCCGCAGCAGCAGACCGTCTCTCAAGATAAGACTGCTGCAAGAATTCTTGCCGTCGATGATGATCCTGTAAACCTGCGAGTACTGATCTCCATGCTGGCGAATGAACCGTATCATATTCAACCCGCGGCCTCGGCGCTTGAGGCACTTGAATTATTGGATAAGGAGCCTTGGGACTTACTGATTGCCGATGTCATGATGCCTCATATGTCCGGTTATGAACTGACCGAGAACGTACGCAAGCGTTATTCGGTATCCGAGCTTCCCATCCTGTTGCTGACGGCCCGTAACGAGCCAGCGGATGTATACGCCGGATTCATGGCCGGTGCTACAGACTATGTCACCAAGCCCGTGGATGCCGTTGAATTAAGACATCGCATCGGGTCTCTGATCGTACTGAAACAATCTATTGATGAGCGACTGCGCATGGAGGCTGCTTACTTACAAGCACAGATTCAGCCCCATTTTCTTTTTAATACGCTCAATTCAATCATGGTTCTTAGTGAGATGGACACGGAGCGAATGCAGAAACTGGGCGATGCTTTTATCGAGTACCTTCAGACCAGCTTTCATTTTGTCAATTCGGAGAAAATGGTTGAGGTCACTCATGAGTTGGATCTATCCCGCGCCTATCTCTACATTGAGAAGGAACGATTCATGAATCGGTTGAACGTCATCTGGGATATCCCTGATGACCTTGATCTATCCCTGCCGCCACTCACCATTCAACCGCTCATTGAGAATGCTGTTCGACATGGTATTCTCAGCAAAGTGGAGGGTGGAACCGTCCATATCCGAATCATCAACCAAACAGCGTCCACCTTGATTGAAATCGAGGATGACGGTGTGGGGATGCAGCCCGAGCAGATCGAACGGGCACTGGCGTGGCCCAAGAAAGGTCCAGGCGGAACTGGAGGCATTGGATTAACCAATACACATCGCCGGTTGACCCAGATGTACGGACAAGGTTTGACCATCGTCAGCTCGCCGGGTCAAGGCACGAAAGTTTCCTTTGTCATCCCTTTGGACCGCAGCACAAGAGCCTGAGCGATAAGATCGTTCTATGACTCTACAGCGGCATATTGTACGATCCATATCCGTTTGCTTTGTGTAAGGTCTACGGGGAACGCGATGATAGCGGACATGTTCAAGTTCAATTCCAAGCCCAGGCTCGAGTTCAAGTTCAGGTTCTGATATACCAAATAAACCAAAAGAGAGCTAAGCACAGGGTTCGTCCCGGCTTAGCTCTCTTTTCTATGGCTTCATTATGATCTAACACGATAAACTAAACGTTATACGTGCAGGACATGTTTTTCATCCGATAATCCCAGCGCCTTGGCTGTTGAAGAATGAACCTCTTTGAGGAGATCCAGATTCTCCACAAGGGATATGCCGTAGGAAGGAATCATTTCCTTGATCTTTGGCTCCCATGCCTCCATATGCTGCGGAAAGCACCGCTGAAGAATCTCAAGCATGACCTGAACCGCGGTGGATGCACCCGGTGATGCACCTAGCAGAGCCGCAATCGTTCCATCTGCAGACGTGACCACTTCTGTACCGAATTGGAGCGTACCCTTGCCACCTTGAACGGTATCCTTGATCACCTGCACACGCTGGCCCGCCAGAACCATATCCCAATCCTCGCTCTTCGCACCCGGAACAAAGTCACGCAATTCTGCCATACGTTGTTCTTTGGATAACATTAGTTGTTGGATCAGATATTTGGTCAAAGAGATTTCTTTGACACCTGCTGCGAGCATCGTAAGCAGATTATGCATCTTAACCGACGTGATTAAATCAGCATTGGAACCCGTCTTCAGGAACTTCGGCGAGAACCCGGCAAACGGTCCGAATAGCAGCGACTTCTTATTGTCGATAAAACGGGTATCCAGATGTGGAACCGACATCGGCGGAGCCCCTACCGAAGCCTTGCCATATACTTTGGCGTGATGCTGTTCCACGACTTTTTGATTTTTACACACCATAAAGATCCCACTGACCGGGAATCCGCCGATATGTTTACCTTCCGGAATGCCCGTCTTCTGGAGCAAATGCAGACTTCCGCCGCCCGCGCCGATGAAGACGAATTTTGCCTTATGGCGTTCGACTGCACCACTCTTCAGGTTTTTCACGGATAATTCCCATTGTCCATCGCTGGTGCGTTTCATATTCTTCACGCTATGTTGGTAGTGGACGCCCACTTGTTGTTCCTTCAAATGTTTGATCAGCATACGCGTTAAAGCACCAAAGTTAACGTCCGTACCGGAGTCAATTTTGGTCGCTGCAACAGGTTCATTACTGGTACGATCTTTCATCATCAGCGGCATCCATTTCGCCAGCTCTTTCTTGTCATCCGAGAATTCCATGCCTGCGAACAACGGGTGATTCGACAAGGAGTCATAACGTCTTTTCAAAAACTGGACATTGCTCTCTCCATGTACATAACTCAAATGAGGAATCGGCATAATGAAGTCCCGCGGATTACGAATCAGACGGCTATTGACGAGATAGGACCAAAATTGCTTTGAGATCTGAAATTGTTCATTCACTTTAATCGCTTTGCTAATATCTACGGTTCCGTCTGGTCGTTCAACGGTATAGTTAAGTTCGCACAATGCAGCATGCCCGGTTCCGGCATTATTCCATTCGTTGGAGCTTTCCTCTCCTGCAGTGGCTAGCTTTTCGAAAACCTTAATATTCCAGTCTGGTGCCAATTCTTTTAGCAAAGTTCCCAAAGTTGCACTCATAATTCCGGCACCAATCAAGATAACATCTGTACTCGTTTGTCCCTGGCTCATGTCTACCGTCCTTATATCCTATATTTGCCAAAAGGATGTAAGCGTTATCGATTTGGCATTTGCAGCAAGCCCATTCTTGAACGGGATCGCACCTTCTCTGAATGATTATAACCTTGAACTAGTGTATCAATAATATAGAGCAATTTAAATATGCAATTTCAAGATATTTGCTATTCCATCAGTATACGCTAGTTTACATCGGAACGTTAGCCCGGTTATAGGCCTGAAAGATATATTTGTTCAAAACAAAGAAAGGAACCCGGTTTTAGGGGAACTTTGGTGATGAAATGGATGCACTAAAAGCCGCTCTCGAATCTCTTCGTAGGGCGGCTTCATATATAAATTAACGATTACAACCCCCGGCGTCTCCGGGAGTACTCAGAAGATTGAAATCAGTTCCTTTGTATACGGATGGCGTTCTTCAGCGAACAACGCATCTGCACCAAAGCGGTCAACGATCTGACCTTCCCGCATGACGATGATGCGCTGGCTCATGCGATGTACCGCGGCCAAGTCATGCGAGATGAACACGTATGAAAGACCAAGCGATGTCCGCAGATCGGTGAGCAACTGCAAAACTGCTCCTTGCGAGATCACGTCCAGGCTGGCCGTCGGTTCATCCAGAACAACAACGTCCGGTTCAATGCCAATAGCACGTGCAATCGTGACGCGCTGACGCTGTCCACCACTTAGCTCATGGGGGTAACGTCCAGCCAAATCGCTTGGAAGCTCGACCGCTTCAAGCAACTTTTGGACGTAAGCCTCCTTCGACGTATAGGTAAAGTGGGACAGCTCGGCGTTCCGTCCAAGTTGTTCGTACGGATCAATCAGCGAATCAGCAATCTTGAGCTTCGGGTTTAGTGCAGCCATTGGATTCTGGAAAACAATCTGAATCTTCCGGCGATGTGGCCGCAACCGTCGGCCGCTCAGCCGTGCAATATCCTGTCCACCCAGTGTAATCGAACCTGTATCTGCATCTTCAATCCGTAGCAGACAGCGGGCGAGCGTACTCTTGCCGCACCCGCTCTCGCCAACCAGGCCAAGGCATTCGCCGTGGTTCAGGGTGAAGGAAATATCGTTCACAGCCGTTCGGTCTGCCCCCGCATACGTTCGGCTCAGATGTTCCACGTGAAGCACAGGATTGCCAGGGGTGCTGAGCGATGAAGATTTGTCTGAACCGGCAATATCTATATCCGCATCTATATCTGTATGATCTGAATTTGTAGTATTTATGACTGCATTGTCTGTGTCTGCATGGTTTACGTCTTTTGCAAAATCTTGGCTTCGCACACCATGTTCTTCGGACTGCAGGAGCCCACGGTGTTCATCATTTGCGGTTGTCTTCATTCGGTTCCTGCCTCCTTCAATCCCGACTTCAGCGAACGACTCAGAACGGGAGCCGCATCAATCAGCTGGCGCGTATATTCATGCTGGGGATGGTCAAGAATGCGATGTTTCCCCCCAGATTCAACGATCTGCCCTTCCTTCATCACAGCCAAGCGGTTGGCATAGCGACGTACATGGCGCCAATCGTGTGTGATAAACAGAATGGCACAGCCCGTCTCCGCTTGCTTGCGTGCCAGCAACTCCAATACGCGATGCCCGGAGACACTATCGAGTGCCGTTGTTGCTTCGTCAGCGATCAGCAGACGAGGTGAGAGCATCAGCGAGGTGGCAATTGATGCCCGTTGAAGCTGTCCACCGCTCAATTGGAACGGATAGCGGCGCAGCAATTCAGCGCCAAGGCCAACCGATTCCAGCGCTTCCTCCGCTCGTTTCTTGCGGATGGCAGAAGACTTTTCCCCATGTACCTTCTGGTATTCATCAAAGTGCCCACCAATGCTGCGAAAGGGCGTAAATGCTCCCTGATAGTCTTGAAAAATATATGAGATGCGGCTTCCCCGCAGGGCGCGCATCTCCTTTGGCTTCCGTTCGAGCAGGTTGCTGCCTTCGAACATGACTCGCCCCGACGCATGCAAGTTGGGCGGCAGCAGACGACCAATCGCTTGCGAGAGCAAGCTTTTGCCACTACCACTCTGTCCAACCAATGCCATGAACTCGCCTTCGCGAACAGCCAGAGAGACTTGATCTACAATCGTACGATCCCGACTGGAGATGCTCAGTTCCTCAATGGAGAGAATCATGGCTGCACCTCTTTCTTCACGTCAAACCGGTCTCTTAGATAGTCGCCCAGCATGTTGGCGAGCAGCACTACCGAGACAATGGCAAGGCCCGGATAGATCATCAGCTCCGGCCGAGACTGGAAGTAAGGCCGTGAGTCGTTCAGCATCGCACCCCATTCAGGTGTTGGCGGCTGTGCGCCAAGGCCAATGTAAGACAATGATGAGATGAGTAGAATGATTTTACCCAGATCAAGACTGGCCAGCACAAGCACATGGCCTGCGATATGTGGCAGCAGATGTTTTCTCATGATACGACCGTCAGACAATCCGTTGGTCCGGGCGATGCGAATGTAATCCTTTTGGGACTCCGATAAAACTGTACTCCGAACGAGACGGGCGTAGCTGACCCACTTTACGATCACAATCGCCAATACCAGATTACCGATTCCCGCGCCAAGCAAGCCACTTAGCACAATCGCCACGATGGTATCAGGGAAAGCGAGAAAAGCATCAGCGATGCGCATGAACAGCTTATCGACCCAGCCACGTTTGTATCCTGCTATCAGTCCAAAAGGAATACCGATCAGCAGTGCAACACCGAGTGCCAGCAGACTATAACCCAGTGTTTGGCCGCCGCCAAGCAGCAGACGTGTCAGTACATCGCGGCCCAGATGGTCGGTGCCGAACGGATGGAGAGCACTTGAACCCTGCAATCGTCCGCGCAGATCGGTTAATGTATGATCATGTTTCAGAACTAAAAAGGCATACAAGGAGGCCGCGATGACCAGCAGTGCAAACAGCAGACCAATGATCGCCTGCCAGCTATGTTTTTTAGATTTTGTAGTTGGAATGGGCAGGGGTATGGTTTTCATCGGTGGGCCTCCTTTTCCTTGAGTTTCATTTCGGGATTCAAATAACGATAAGATAGATCAACCGCCGTATTCACGAGGAATACCACGATAGCCATGATCAGGATGTAACCCTGGATCAGTGGATAATCGCGCTGGCGGATGGCATCAACGACAAGCTTGCCAATACCCGGATAAGCGAATAACACTTCAATCACGACAACTCCGCCAATCAGGCTGCCGAGACTGACGCCAAATACCGTAATGACAGGCGGCAGACTGTGCCGGAAGGCGTGAAGCATGAAGATCCGGCCTTCGGATAACCCTCTTGCCCTGGCGGACCGAACGAACTCCTGACTTAGTGAATCTAGCAGGCTGGAACGCAAAAGACGCACATAAACGCTGGAGATGGCAAGTCCCAGCGTCAGAGATGGCAGAATAAGTGAGGTGAATCCATCCCGGCCCATGGTCGGCAGATTGCCAAAGCGTACGCCGAACATATCGATTAGGATTAGACCCAGCCAGAAGCTTGGCACCGCCGCACCCACAATGGAGAGCATCCGGCTGCCGCGGTCAATCCAACTGCCACGATGGAGTGCTGATAGCGAGCCGAGCGGGATAGCTATAACAAGCATGACCAGCAGTGCGCCAATCGTCAGTTCAGCCGTAGCAGGCAGCGCACGCATCAGGGTCTGCATAACTGGCTGGCCTGTTGAATACGATACGCCGAAGTCGAGACGAACAAAATCGAGCAACCAGTTGCCGAACTGGACAGGAAGCGAATCATTGAAGCCCATCTCCTCGCGTACAGCTTCGACCTGCTCCTGACTAACGGACAGTTCGTCCACGTTCAATATCGTCAGCACGGGATCACCCGGAGCCAGACGAATGAACAGGAAACTCACAAACATAATGAACAACAGAAAGATAAATACCTCAAGGAACTTCCGAAGCAAAATGCGAAACATTACATCACATCCAGCTTATTGGTAATCATGTAATATTCACTGCGAGTGGTAACCCAGTTCTTGATCTTCTTGCCGTTGTAGGCAACGATCGTACCTGGATGCAGCACGAATGAATTCAGTACGTTATCATGCACATAGTTGGCTGCCTTCTCGGCAAGCTCTGCGCGCTTCTCCGGTGCAACTGTGAGATTCAGTTCGTCGATGATCTTGGTCAGCTCTGGATCTTCCGATCCGCTGAAATTAAGGGCACCCTTCGGATGGTATGTTGCATTCAGGTAATAACCAGCATCTCCACGAGGGGCCGTCAAATTACTGTACGTTGCAATATCCCAGTCGCGATTAGACGCCATATAATCTTCTGGCGTGTCAATCTGACGAATCTGTACGTCGATACCGATCTTCTTCGCATCAGACTGGAACACTTGAGCGATCAGTGGTAGATCGGCACGAGCTGAATATGTCAGCAACGTCAGCTGCAATGGTTTGCCATCCTTGGTCATCACGCCGTTTTGCTGCGTGTACCCTGCTTCGTTGAGATAGTTTACAGCGACATCAGCTCCGGATTCCGTTGCCGTATCCGTATAGGTTGGTGCGAATGGCAGCGATGGCAGGAACGGCCCGATGGCTGCTTCGCCATAGCCGAGCAGGATCGTGTCCACGATACCCTGACGATCAATCAGCGCGTCCAGCGCACGACGAACATTAAGGTCCTTCATACTCTCCCGCTGCATGTTCATCGTTAGCTGATGCACGCGGAATGTCGATGTGGACTCAACCTTCATGCCGTCCATCGCTTTGAGCGATTCGAGGCTTTCGACTTCCGGACGGTATACGATATCTACCTGCCCAGATTTGAGCGCTAGTGTACGGGCATTGGCATCTTCATTGAATGAGAACGTGATGGAATCCAGAGGCGATGCTCCATCCCAATATTCATCATAGCGATCCAGTTGCAGCTTGCTGCCTGGGGTAAAAGAGGTCAGTTTGAACGGCCCCGTACCAATGGGCTTGTTCACAATGTCCGGCTCACTCACGTCGATAATCGCCGTGTTGGGGTTCACCAGTTCCGAAGCGAACTCCGGGAACGGCTGAGTTGTAGTGATCTCCAATTTGTCGCCCTCGGCTTCAATCGTATCAATCTTCAGCGCGTTCTGGATGGCTACATTCTCTTCCAGTGCCCGCTCAAGGGATGCCTTAACGGATTCACCCGTCATTGGCTTGCCGTTCTGGAATGTCACATCATCTCGCAGGTCGATCATCCAATGCTGCCCATCTTCGCTCTCCCAGCTCTCGGCGAGCCATGGAGCAACCGTCAGGTTATCTTCATCGAGACGAACCAACGTTTCCGTAATGCCCGCGCGCAGCGGCACATAGCTAGAATCCACATGTGGATCTAGCGAACTGGTGGAGAAGTTATATAGGAAATGAACATTTTTATTATCGGTGGATGGTTGCGCAGCGGGACTGGACTCAGATGATCCGCAGGCGCTCAACAGTCCAGCGCTCAAGGCCAAGGAGACCAGCGCTAGCAGTGGCGTCTTTTTATTCAAGGTAATGCCCCTCTCTCTTAATCGTAATCATTATGATCTAAACAATGAGTATTATCATATCGTAATGATTACGTTTTGACAAGAGTTATATTGGTGTTAGAACGAGAAAAAATCCGACTCTCGGATGAGAGCGGATTCTTCATGTTTTTTGTTACATATGAGTGCTTGATTAGTAGGTATTTCATTTGCGATCCGGGATTGTTTACATGTAGAACCATGCAAGATTCCTCGAAGAGTTATAGCCCTGTTTCGTAGTCTTCCAGCATATGTGACCAGTAACCTCGATGTTGTTATCACAATTTTAAAGGCTAACCTTCTTCAGAAAACGTTCTAATAACTCAGCGTACTCTTCCTGATCTTCTTCATCAGCCCATTCGAACTGAGAAAGATTACTCTTGATAGTCTGGAGTAATTTTTTCAGTTGTAATAAGTCTCTAAAATTATTCGTTTCAATAGAACAAAGAAGCTTCAACAGATGTCCATCATACATCTCCCCAGCAAGGGGATCTTCTGATAAAATTTCTATAGCCTTTTCTATACCAAGATCTATAAATACATGTTGGCCCAACATTCTACTAACATCTTCTAAGTCAAGCTCATCCACTTTCTTATTTATAAGTCTATCGTACCAATGATCTAAAGGTGAATCAGAGTTATCAGTCTGGATACTTTGATCTATTGAGTATATTTCTTTAATTAATTTACTCATTTATTTTATTCCTCCAAATGGTTCAAATAAATCCTCAATTTTTTTCAAATTAGTATTGGCCTTGTCCAAAGCCCCCTCCAATGTACTTTTCAGTGGAGAAGATAGATTAGGGTTTTGTAGGGAACCTTCTAATCCGCGCTTTATTTTACTTAATCCTTTGTATGAGTCCTGCATCTCTTGTAAATGATTCCAATACCCACCTGTTTTTTTGTTCGGCACGGGGTTTCCTTGTAAATCTCGTAAAGTACCCGAAAAATCCATCTCAGTAAGATGCTTATCAACTATATTATCTAATGTTGTAAGGTTCCTTTGTTGCGCTCTAGAAAGTTCCTCGACAATAGGAGAGTTTGGTGTTCCCTCAACTGCTCTCTCCGCTGGCTTATTAACCATTTTGGCTTCCGATTCAGCTTTCTTTATATTATTCTGAATCTTAGATGCCAAGCCAGATGACGAAGTTTTAAACGGTCCTGAACGTCCCGGCATGCTCCCACGAACCATCTGAATGGCCATGAATATTTGACTAAACTTCAGAGAGGTCACCATCATCTGAGCATACTTATCGGATACAGGCTCTCCTGTCGTAGGATGAATCCCCATTTCAAACGCCTTGATCTGTAACGCAAAAATATCTTCCCCAGGCGGTTCAACGTTCACAGCTTGCATGCGATTAAAGTCCAGATTTCCCTGATCCCTCTGATAAGCCTGAAGGGCAGCCTGATCAGCAACACCATTCTCGTTGACAGGCATCCATACCAATTTACCGAACATATTGATTTGAGCCATCCGATAGCCCTTATCACCCGAACCTGAATCACCTGATGATTTGGTCATCATAGCTGCGGCACCGACTGCTCCAATTGCACCACCCAGACTTACCTTCTGAGCATCTGCATCTTGGAAACGCGTGGCGATATCCTTCAATTCCTTGGATGTATTCACCATACTCTCCAGCGCTTTATCCAGTATAGGTCGTGACTGCTCGAACTCATAGTAAAATCGCTCCTGCGTCGCGCCCATCCACATCATCTGAACGAACATGATCTGTCTCGTCAGATCACTTCGTATACTCTCCAATTGTTGTCTGGCTTGATCCACCTGATTTGATACGTGATGTAGTTGTTCAGGGGTAACTTTGATTGTACTCATACGTTTCTCCGCTCATTCGAAATAGGATTATCCTATGTTAGCAGAAGTGTAATATGTAAACTATCCGGCTAACATCCTGATTTCACCATGGTAAAAACACAAGCTGCGCTCCTCATCGGTGCTATGGTCCTATATGCATATACCCACTTCAAGGCATATCCTACCAGTTTCAGTAAGCACCTCTTCTACTTCATTTCCTCCAACATCGCCCGATACCGTCCAATCTGCTCCTCTGTCGCCTCTTCCCGCAATGATTCCAACAATGCTGTGCACCTTATAAAATACCGATCCATCCCTAGCTTTTCCGCTAACTGAATCGCCTGCAAAATGAATTCCACGGCCTCCTGTGGTCTTCCCATCCACTGTTCATACAAAGCCCGCTGATAACAGTAATGGTACATATCATCGTTGTTTGAAGAATCCATTTCTCTACCAACACCCTGTATCTGATCTTCATACATATATAAAACCCGATCAATCTGCCATCTATGCCGCACTGCTGCCTCCGTAATCACTTTTAGACCCACCAACCATTCCTCCGGATGCTCAAGCAAAAAGTTCACAAACTCCTCCAGCAATTCCACCTGCCCGGCTTCAATCTCAAGAGCATATCGATTCACCTGTGCCTTATGCCTGAACTCCTGCACCACCTGCATACCTACCTCATCCAGATTCTCCATCCATCCCAGATCTGCATACTGATCGATACACGCCCGTGCCTGATCCACCTGTCCCATCTTCCGGTGAGCCATACCCCGCATCAAATGACTGAACCCGTAATAGTAGATCAAAGGCCGCTCGGTATGGATATACGCTAAAGGTAATACCTTTGACCGATACTCCTCTCGCTCTTCGTGGATCGACTGCACACATTGATATAACATGTCCGCCCTCTCCATCACCTTGTTCCAATTTTCAAAAGCCACAGCCATGTCCAGCATTTCAACAATGATGTCCGGTTTGAGTGATTTTAGAATAGATTTCCGCAAAGAAGAGCCTCCTTCTAAATAGGTTGGAACTAGGCTATTAAACTAAGTCAATTACGCCTTGCATAAAGTATCCCATTTATTTTCTTTTAGAAACTCCAAAGAAGTAGTACAATAAATCTAATATAATACTTAATCGCAGTTTTTTCAATATATTTTACCGCCTTTATGTCTCTGCTAAATACATCAATACTCTCCTAACCTTTAGGAGAGGTGGTTAATATGACAAAATTACGAAACACGGTAGGGGAACGAATTAGAGCAATTCGAAAAACAAAGGGTTTGACACAACAGCAGCTTGCTGAACTTTCCGGATTAGATGACGCGTATATTGGATCAGTTGAACGTGGGGAGAGAAATTTCTCAATTGATACTTTGGAGAAGATTGTCACGGCTTTACAGATTCCTGCAATTGAACTTTTTTTTGATCTAAATAATATGAATGAGTTACAGCTATTTCAACAAAAAGCAATCGATGAATATACAGATACTGTAAGAAAAATGAACATTAAACAAATTACCATTCTAAATAAGCTAGTTAAAAACATGCAAGAAGCTTTTGAATAGATTAATACTAACGAAATCCCCCTTATTATCGGTCAAAAATTCAAGGAATAAAAAAAAGAACGCTATGTTTGAATTTAGCGTCTTTTTCTAGTTTCCAGAAAGTCTATAATTGATCTCTCACGAAATCTCTCAAGATAATGACTAGCCTACTTTATCTATAATAAATTCTGTCACTTCTAATGTTATATTTTCCACGAACCCCTTATAGCTTCCCTTCACAGGGTTAACAGTGATTGCCCATCTATTCCACTCAGGATTCTTAACAGACCAATCAATCGCTTCTAACTGTTCGGTTTCTGTTTCCCAATCCTCTTTCCAGACAATAACTTCATTATCACTGGACATTATTGTAGCATTTAGATAAAGAGCAATTGCATTTTGAATAGGTTCATGACCAAGTACATACTTTACTACATCTCCTGGTACTTCTGGGAGAACAGAAAAAAACATAGTAAAGAACTTACTTAAGAAACTAGATATTTCATCATACTGACTCTTGATTAATTCTTCGTCTTTTCTATTAGGTGTTTTCTTTCCAAAGAGCAAATAACTGATAAATGTTTTAAATCTAGCCCCAGTAGAAAATGCTTGATTAGTTGGTCTAAGAATTTTGCTCTTATTTAATTCGATTTGGACAACTTTAAGAATCGAGGTAGTTCGATGTAACTCTTGAACTAGTAGATTCATTATGTCCCTTGAATCATATTGTGTTACTAATGACATCGATACTCGCCTAGCATTTGAATTAATATCAGAGAAAAGCTTACGCTCATCTTCTTCGGATAGCCCAAAATAAATTTGTGCAGTAAGAAAATTGGAAACGAAATTAATTTGCTCATCCTTATTCAACTTGTTTTTTTCAACGTACTTTTCCATTGCCTTTATCCTGTGTTGTCCATCTATAACTATTAATTTATCATCTTCTTCTAATTCAAGTGTGCTGGTTGCCCTATTATATTTGACAATTGGATTCTCTCGGAAAGAAAAAACTAAAGCTGGGAGAAAAATTCCGATCTCTGATTCTGCTTTATCGAAATATTTTAAAAGACCAGGCAAACGATTGTAGGATAAATCACGATTTATTCTATGATCTATTTTAGATATTTGTAATATATCATCTACTCTGATTTGTGTTGACATCATGCCTTTTGTTCTGCTTTTGTTAATTGTGTCAATAGTTCCTTTCAAGCTGATTTTAGACATGTGCTCTGGCTCCTTCATATTTTTCAATTAAATACATTGAAAATGTTCTTACTATTCTACCAATTGAACCAAAGTTATATTTTCTAGTCTGATTGTTATATTTAGCTGCTAATTTTCTAAAATCATTATTTTTATGGCTCCAATCAACGTTATATATAGCTCCCTTGAAAAACTCTTCCATTCTTTTGTTTGGATATTTCTTTTTCATTTCAAATACATACTTTGCTATTGCAACCATTACATTAGAAGAATAAACAACATATTTTTCACGGTCTAAAGCATCTTTCGGTGTGTACTTCACCAATAGGGTTAAAAACTCTTCTGTATTTTTCTTGTAGACTGGATAAGTTTGTGGACTAATTTTCGCATTCGAAGTTCGAGTATATGTACCTTCATTGAGTGTTTTTGCAATAACATATATTGTGGCCGCGGTAGCAAGTTTACTTCTTGTTGTTTTTGAACGACACTCAAATAAATCCGGTGAGATCGTAGGGTGGTTTGATACTATCTCTTTTATCATTTCACCATATAGATCATCTTTCTTATACATTATTAGTAGAGTATTATTCACCGCCGAAGATTTAGTGTTCACGTCAGTAAATAATTGTCTCTCTTTAACCAAATCTAGATTTGAGTATATTTGCACAGTTAATGGAAATGATTCGAGGTTGTCAGAGAATTCCACCAAACTCTTATCTTGAGGTTTTTGAGTAAGCATTGCTTCTACACGATTTTTAAGATGTTCAAATGCTTTTATTCGATGTTGCCCATCTAAAATAACTAGTTTATCATTCATGTTAAGCCTAAACTCAGATGTTTCTTCATCATACACACCTTTTCCTCTAGAAGAAAATATCATAGGTGCAAAGAATATATCTTCCCCATCTATTCCGGATTGTATATATTTACTTATAGCTGAAACTCTTTCGGGCGCTATGTCCCTCTGAACATCTCTATCTATTAATAAGAACTTAAGAACATCATTTACCGAGCATTGAGCTGTAACAATTTCTTGTCCAAACTGGATTCCCTTTGTAGCCTTTAGGACAATATGATTTCCTTTTTTTCCTAATACTGATAAGTCAAGCATTGGCTTCCCCCTTGAAGTTTTAAACTATATTTGCTTATATAGTACTTCTTTGTGGTTTATATTTCCATATGTATCTTTTATTCTTGATATATATTTCAAGTACAATTTACAATTGAGCATTGTTTTTGCTCTGCTGTATGTACATAATAAGTTCTAAATTAAGTACATATGAGATCTTCAACCGAGATCCATATGTACTTAATTACATTTAATCATACTATAATTTCACTGTTTTTAATTCTTCAATTACACTCTTAATTATATTTTCAATAGGTTTTGCTAAGAATGTGCTATCCTCTTTATCATCAACCATCGTCAAAGCTTTCTTCAAAATAAACTCTATATCTTTTTTACGAATAGATGCTGAACCAGTCCCCCTATGTTTATAAGCAACATCCCATGATGCAAGACACTGACTAACAAGAAGGAGGGTTAATTCATTCTTTAAATCTATTGTAGTCCGTTGAACAATTCCATTTAAAATTTTAATCTTTTTACTATCTGTAGGATTACATTCATTTGAAAAGTTATCTTGCCAAAGTAGAGGCGATTTTATAAAATCATCTAGTTTAATACTAAAGTAACTCATTATATTTGATAATGGCTTAAGGTTATCATAACCATCCCACTGTAATTGACTAATTCGGTGAGTCATGGCCTTGATCTTAGTCCAATGATTATCATCAAGTTTAGACTTAAAATTATCTATAAATAGACTTACAGTCTCCCCAACAATTTTATACAGTTTTCCGTAGTCATAATCAGGTAACCCTTCAATAGTTTCTTCAATTTCTTCTCCTTTTGCATGTATAAATGTAATTAATCTCTCAATTTCCTCTAACAACTCGTTATTACCTTTTATTTCCTTTAATTCATTAGTTCTTGATAAAAACAATGAGTTTCTTTTAAAGTGCTTCTTAGCATCTTCAACTGAAGATCTATTTACTCCAATGTCAATATATCCTTTCATTGCACTAGATAAAACTTTAAATATATTCTTTTTTTTGTCCTTTATATCAATCGCGGCCAAATCCTCTATACGATCTAACTGTGTATAGGCCATTATCATTTTTTGACTATTTCCGTGAGTTATTAGATCTCTTATAGCTATATTTGCAGTCTGGTTAATAGGATTACTACCATTATCAACAAAAATAATTAAATCTGCTTTTGAGGCAGTATCAATAATCTCAGAATCCAAACTATCGATAGCCTTTGTAGAGTGCCCAATACCAATAGTATCAATTAACGTTACATTATTCAGATTCTCATTATTCTTTAGTCTGTAAGGCTTAAAGTTAGCCTTTATTCTAATATCCGTTACTAATGGAGCAAAAAGTTCTCCAAACTTTTTACCATCATTTCCAGCAAAATATTCCATGTATTTTAATATAGTATCTTTTTCACCTTCGGCAAACCAAACTTGTGGCCATCCATTTAATTTTTCAAATTCTCCATATTTCATTGCTGAAACTTTACTTTTTATTAGTGCTATTATCTCCTCAACCAAATCATCTATGCTACTACTTTCATCTTCAAAATAATAATCAATATAAAAATCCAATTTTTCATCGTCATCTTTAAAATTAATATGTTGATTTTCAAAAAAAAGTTCGGCTTCGTTCTTTAAGTTTTTCGTTTTCTCAACAAATTGCTTTAAGGCAATATAATCAGAATTTCTTTTTTCGTCATCTCCAGAGGGTTTTCTAAAATGACCTAATATATAACCAAGTTTAAACTTCATATCTGCATGTGTTAATAATGTGTCTGCAATAGTTTCATCATCGTCTTCATCATCATCACCAAGAATTTGCTCTCTGATTGCTGCAATTATATTTTCTTTAATATATTGTTCTATTTGGGGTTCGCTTGCAAATACCACCGCTGCCTTTGCTTGTTCACTATTATTAAAGATGTATTCGATCCTCGCTGTAGTTGTGCGATTAGATGAAACTGCTGGAAAAGATATATTTGAAGGATTCGTCCCTATTAAATTCCGTATTAAGCTAGTTTTCCCTGAACCTGTAGGTCCAATAGCAGCCACAGTTACATGCTCTTTGCTTCTTGTATGACTTTTAATTTTACTATCTAGTAAATCAGATTTACTTTTATTTTGTTTTTTCAAAATAGCTCCAAAAAAACAATCAATTGTTTTTTCTTCAAATCCTTTAGATCTAGATATCTCCGTAGTTGCAATTTGGTAATTGCTTAAAAGCCAATTTAATTCCTCAACAATCTTTATTGCTAGTTCTTCATTGTTACCCAGTCCCTTTTTAATCTTTTTCCCTTGATTACCCGTTGAATCTAATACTATAGGATGTCTAAACTCAGTGAAAAATGCTTTTCCCTCCCCATTCTGTTTTAGATTTGCAGTATAATTAATATCTTTACGCACGGGATTTCCTCCTTTTAAATAAATGTTTATTTCATCAATAAATAAAATCACAATTTTGATTTATTCCAAAAAAAGAAGAAGTTAGAGGTGCAATACACACCTCTACTATAACCACTACTTAAGCTTTATGTAACCGATGTTTACTTTCAAATTCAATGCTTATTTTCATTACTGCCATAATTGTCAGATTAAGCTTCCACTTCATATACATCCCCCCTTCCAGAAACCACTAAAAATGTGACTGGGTGTTCCTGTGTAAATTATAGTCACATCCAGTCACACTGTCAATTAAAATTTTCAGGATATCTAGATGACACATTCTACTTATGGTATTTGAGGTGATTACGCATACAAAAAGACGCTCTTATTAACACTTTACAGTGTCTTCAGAAGCGCCTTCTCAAATACTCTATATGGTTTAATTTCTTACAACTTTTGGGACATCTGATAAAGGAATCTTTATCATCCTCATAAAACTCAAATAACTTCCCGCTCAAACTCCGCAAACTCCACTCTGTTCCGCCCATTCTGCTTTGCCTGATACAACGCCTTATCCACCGCGGCAAACAGCTGGGTCAAGTACCCCTCCGGATTGTCCGGCACATGGACAACTTCAAAGTCCTCAAAGGAAAGAATCCCAATACTTATCGTAATGGACACCTGCATAATCTCGTGATCCACCATGATGTGGTTGGACTCCACAGCTGTTCTTACGCGCTCCGCGATCTGGTTCGCCAGATCATGCTCCGTATGCGGAAGGTAGATCATGAACTCTTCCCCGCCATAGCGCGTCAGGATATCGGTACTGCGAATGGATTGTTTGACCGCCTCCGCCGTGCGGACGAGCACTTCATCCCCGATGACATGCCCATAGCGATCATTGATCGCTTTGAAGTAGTCGATATCGAGCAGCAGGAGAGAGAATGGTGTTTTGTATTGAATATTGGTAATGACCTCGTGATTCAGATGTTGGGTCAGATAACGACGGTTGTAACAGTTGGTTAAACTGTCCGTCAGGGCGAGTTCCTCCAGTTTGCGATTGGCCTCGGATAACTCCTGACGGATCAAGTCTAGCGCCTGGTTTCGCTCCTGTAGCGTTACGTTCTGGCGATTCATCTCTTTCACGTAGAAACGCTCCTGCGAGACATCCTGGAACGTGAGAATATGACCGATCGGCACAAGAGCCGAATCCACAATCGGAGAAGATTGCAGGATATAGTGCCGGATATTGTTGTCTCGCTCCACGATCACTTCAATGTGAGAGAGGGTATTTTCTTTTTTCTTATAATGATTCACGAACTCCCGGCAGCTGCCCACAACATGAACAGACTCCAGAAAGGCTTCCATATCAAAAGAATCCCCCACATGCAGATCCATAAAGGATCGAGAGGCTTTGTTCGCTTCAACAATAACTTCATTCTCATCCAGTACCAGGATGCCATATGGAATGGTATTGATTACGTCCTCATGGGCGATAGAGACCAGATCGAACACATTGTATCTTTTGATCACATAGACAAAGAACAGGTCCGACAGAAAGATCCCCAGCGAAGTCATGCCAGGAATGATCGGCAACCACCGGGCTAGAACGACATTCAGAATCGCATCAATTGTTGCAAAAACAGCCAACACCAAGATGCCCCACAGGGTGATTCTCACCTGTTTTGTGATCATGGCAGACGTCTGCGAAGAATACACGGCCCGGAATAGAACCACGAGAGAAGTCAAGAAATAGCTCACCAGAATAGTCATCACAACCCAGAACCAAAGGCCGTAATCCCGCTCGATGTACCCGCCCTCCAGTGGAATGACGAACTCGTTCCATGGATTTGCGACCACACCTATAGCCCCGATCACCGCAGGGACAAATAGCAAGAAGGTTCCTTTTGCACTCAGACGCTCTGAATAACCGGTAATAAAGATCGTCAGTAGAAGCCACCCGCTCCCAAGCAAGGAGACCGCAACGAAAGATAAGGTAACGTAGAACAATTGCAGACCGGAATCATCCGTGAGCGTACTCGCAAATTGACAGAAAGGCCAGAGCATCATCAACCCGTGAAATAAAAAGTACACTTTATGTAAGTTCGTAATTCTAACTGTAGCAAACACATATACACCTACACCAAACAAAAGGACAAATAAAAAGAGATCATACCATACTAAAGGGTTCACGAATCTTCTCCTTCTTAGATGCTACAATGACAACGTGGTTGTTCATGATTCTATGTGATACTTATATAAAACTTCAATAAACACCTATACAATTCTGCTACGCCAAACTTATTGGTTAATTTAACCATATCTTATCACACCACCATAAGGGTGAGTAGCCCATACACTGGAAGTCCGACCAACCTCTGATCGAAATGCTGATCTATTTCTGATTATTTATGAATGCTTCTGAAGGTTTAGAGTACTAACAGGAGAGGAAGTTCATCTGCTCTGAAGATATTTGGACATTGTCATGTGATTCATATTGAGCCATCCGGCTATCGGACGGCCCTTACATCATTCGTTTACTTCATCCAGAGGGAGATTGTCCGTGAATAGATCGGGGTTATCCTTCAGCATCTCCGTGATTACCTCTGCCGTCTTAGTCGCATCACACACGCTAACAACCGCATCACCGAGCTTTCCTTTATGCATCGCACCTTCGCGAACCAGTACCTCATCTACTTTCCAGAAATGCTCCGACCATGGCAACCCACAATGTCTGCGGGATGGTACTGAAATCTGACTTCCATCCGGTAAAACTGTATACAGCATCTCATGCTCGTCTGTCATTCTGCCAGGTATGTCCACCCACTCTTCGACCCCGTGGATAAATGTATTCCGCTTCAAATCAACGCCCACTAACAAGATGGTCGCTTTCCGATCGAGTAGTTTCCCCCATGCTGAACCTCTCGCACACGGTGTATCGAAGAGATGATCGTCCTTCGTAAATGCCTCTGCGTCCCTTCCCAGTGCCGCTACCGAATGCGTAGGGTGCCACGAACGAACTACGCCCGCACGTTTACGAAAAAGTTCAGGCAGAATGCCCACGCAACAGGTAGAATTTTCCACGTGGAACACTGGGTTATCCGCATTAATGGTAGACCACGTATGAGTGGGAAGCACCAACAATCCCTCTTTCATATAGTCGCTAAAGGCATCCAACACTGTGTCTGCTCCACCTTCAACCTCGCCTATACTTTTCATTGAAGAGTGAATGAGCACCGTGCCTTGCCTATCCACACCAAGCTGCTCTAGCTGCTGCATCAAGCTTTCTTTTGTATACATGTCCTTCCTCCTTCATTTCTTATCCCTTTTCGATGAAAAAGCAAAGCCTTGCTCAGCTTCACATCATGCTTCTCAGCATAACAAACAAAGGGCCGAGGGTTAACCCCCGGCCACAGAGAAAAAAATTGGTTGAGTTCAGGCAGTAGCTGCTAATCCACTTTTACTTAATAATAACGTACTCCAGATTCACCAGCTTCGCATATGTCACGATCTGATCTGTAGTCAGGTTCAAGGATACAACCGTATGGTGACCACCACCATTTTCGATCCATGCTTTCACTCCATCTTGGAAGTTCGGCTTCACGCTCCACAGAACACGTGCTACCGGCAGGTTAGGTGCTGGAACGGTTGGCTCAAATGCGGATACTTCATTGATCAGCAGTTTGTAATGTGTACCGAAGTCTGCCATGGATACCACGACACCTTCGCCTGCTTTACCATCGAATACGAGACGTGCCGGATCTTCACGATCGCCAATACCCAGTGGGGACACGATGATTCTTGGTTTCGTGCTGGCAAGTGTAGGATCAACTTCAAGCATGTGAGATTGAAGAATCGCTTCCTGTCCAGCAGCCATCTCGTATGTGTAATCTTCCATGAAGCCCGTGTTCTCGTTATGGGCCATGATTTTTAGCAAGCGATCCAGCGCAGCTGTTTTCCAGTCACCCTCACCGGCAAATCCGTACCCTTGAGCCATCAGGCGTTGTACAGCCAGACCCGGAAGCTGTTTCATGCCATGCAGATCTTCGAAGTTTGTAGTGAAGGCACTGTAACCACCTTCGTCCAGGAAACGTTTGATCGCAATTTCATAACTCGCTTGCACACGTACGCTGGCTTCCCAAGCTTCCTTGCTGTTCGTGCCGTAATCGAATTCGTAGAGGTCTCCATACTGAGCGATCAAATCATCGATTTCCTGCTCTGTTACGGCGTTCACGTATTGCACGAGGTCGCCAATGCCAAAGTAATCAACGGTCCATCCGAATTGGATCTGTGCTTCTACTTTATCACCTTCGGTTACGCCCACGTTGCGCATGTTGTCACCGAAGCGCGCTACTTTGATGTTAAAGCTCTCATTATAAGCTACCGCTACGTCCATCCAGTCAGCAACCTGTTGTTGCACTTCTGGGCGCTCCCAGTAGCCAACGACAATTTTATTTTGTTTTCTCAGGCGGGCATTAATGAAGCCATATTCACGGTCACCGTGTGCCGCTTGGTTCAAGTTCATGAAGTCCATATCGATGGTTGCCCAAGGAATGCTTTCGTTGAATTGGGTTGCCAAGTGCAGCAAAGGTTTTTGCAGCAATTTTGTACCACGAATCCACATTTTCGCTGGGGAAAACGTATGCATCCATGTGATCACACCTGCTACTTCGTCACGGTAATTGACTTCTTTCATCGTGCTCGTGATTTTATCTGCGCTTACCGCCAGATCCTGCAATACGAGCGGGTACGGCAGTACGCCGCTTGCATTAAGGGCATCCGTAATTTTCTGTGCGTTGGCTTTTACTTCACCCAGTGCTTCTTCTCCGTACAAGTGCTGTGAACCGACCACAAACCAGAATTCTTTTGCTGCTGACATATAATCATCCTCATTTCATTATTTTATAGTTGAACAAATGGGTTACACTTACCACTCCGATTGCAATACCATCTTCCGATCGCTGGTTATCCCCGGATTTTTTGATTCCCTTTTTGCAAAGGGAAAATCCTGTGATAAACGCGAAGTATATCCTTCCGAAGTAGCTTTCTTGCAGAAAGCTTTTAGCTTCGCTTCTTCAGATTGGTTCTGCACTCTCCGTTATCGTGTAAAAAGTATAGTTGAACAAGTCATTCCCACACTAAACCACTTGGAAGCCAGAACATGCTTCCAGTCACTGTTATAACCTAATTACTTTTGTCCGTAATACGCGTCTTTTCCGTGTTTTCGCAGATAGTGTTTATCCAAAATGCCTTGTGGCAGTTCCTTCGCGAAGTTATTCAATTGCCGCGCGTACAGGTTCATTTTGCACACTTCCTCCAGCACGACACTGTTTACCACCGCAGACTTGGCATCTTTCCCCCACGTAAACGGTGCGTGACCATGGAGCAACACTGCTGGAACAGCCATAACATCAATCCCACGCTGTTCAAACGTTTCAATAATGACGTGTCCTGTCTCCGCTTCGTATCCACGATCAACCTCATCCTGGTTCAGGAAACGTGCACAAGGCACTGCTCCATAGAACGTATCTGCATGTGTTGTACCCATTACAGGTACGTCCAGTCCGGCTTGCGCCCAGATAGTCGCCCACGTGGAGTGTGTGTGCACGATGCCACCAATCTCCGAGTAATGCTTATATAGTACGGCATGTGTTGCAGTGTCCGAGGAAGGTCTCATTTCACCCTCCACCACGTTACCGTCCAGATCAACCACAACCATGTCGCTTGCTTTCATCGTATCGTAGCTGACGCCACTTGGTTTGATCACGAACAGACCGCTTTCCCGATCGATTGCGCTGACGTTACCCCATGTGAATTTCACAAGTCCGTGCTTTGGCAGTTCCAGATTCGCCTGGAATACCTCTTCTTTCAGTTGTTCTAACATGTTATTCCCTCCCGTTCTCTAAATAGTGAATGTTCAAAAAGTCGGTTTTCAGTACCGAGAAGATGGGATGAAGCTAGAAATGGAGTAGCGGAGCGTAGATAGAGCTACGTGAGCCACGGACATTTCGGCTGAATTCCATATTCGATGTTGATGATGCCACTAGGCATCCTTCGTAATCAAAAGCGGTCTTTTTGAACAACCTCTACCAGATGATCTACAGCTGCCTGCTCAATTGTGAGCCCCTTCCGGTAGCGTTCGATAAATGCTTCGAACCCTTTCACATCCGATGCATCCGGCGCCACTTCGACACCCTCCACATCGTTAAAGACTTTCTGCTCCAGGAACACATCCAGGCTCTCCTCTTGATCCTTGTTGATCATGTACGAAGCCAGAAGCGCCATGCCCCATGCGCCGCCTTCACCAGCGGTAGACATTACCGACACCGGTACGTTCATCGCAGCAGCTACAATCCGTTGCCCGACGACAGGAGTCTTGAACAGGCCACCGTGAGCCAAAATGCTGTCAATCGCCACATTCTCTTCTTCCGTCAAAATGTCCATACCCAGCTTGAGTGCACCGAAGGCACTGAACAGATGTGTCCGCATGAAGTTTGCCAGATTGAAGTTGCTTTCCGGGGAGCGGACGAACAATGGACGGCCTTTCTCAAGTCCCGTAATGTTCTCACCTGAGTAGTAACCGTAGCTGAGCAAGCCACCACCATCAGGGTCTGCCTCCAAAGCCTTGTTAAACAACACGCTAAACAACTTGGCGTTATCCACTTCATATCCCATTGCTTGAGAGAATTCACGGAACAGTCCAACCCATGCGTTGATATCACTGGAACAGTTGTTGGCATGCACCATCCCTACTGGACTGCCATCCGGCGTGGTGACCATATCGATCTCGGGATACACTTTGGACAATTCCTTCTCCAGTACGATCATCGCAAATACGGATGTGCCAACGGAGATGTTGCCCGTACGTTTTCTCACGCTATTTGTTGCCACCATACCCGTTCCGGCATCGCCTTCTGGCGGGCAGAGCGGAATGCCTGCTTGCAGATCTTGCGAAGGGTCGAGTAACTTGGCTCCCGCTTCCGTTAGCTCACCTGCATTCTCACCCGCGAGATATACCTTGGGCAGAAGGTCCTCAACTTTCCACGGATAACCTTTGCCTGCGATCTGTTCGTCGAACTGTTGGATCATGGATGGGTGATAGTTATGTGTAGACTCGTCAATTGGGAAAATGCCTGAAGCATCGCCGATCCCAATCGCCTTATTGCCCGTCAGCAACCAGTGGATGTATCCAGCCAAGGTTGTCAGGTGATCGATCTGTGGTACATGCACCTCTTCGTTCAAAATCGCTTGATACAAGTGGGCAATGCTCCAGCGTTCCGGAATATTGAATTGCAGAAGCTCTGTCAGCTCCCTTGCAGCTGCTCCCGTCGTAGCGTTACGCCAGGTGCGGAAAGGTACCAACAGTTCACCCGCGCTATCCAACGCGATATATCCGTGCATCATGGCCGAGAATCCGATGGAACCGACCGTGCGCAGCGTGATTCCGTATTTCTGTTCCACATCTTGCTTCATCTCACGATAAGCCGTTTGCAGACCTGTGATGATATCCTCCTGGTTGTACGTCCAATATCCATCTTTCAGGAGGTTCTCCCATTCATAACTGCCTGAAGCGATGGTCTCAAAACGCTCGTCAATCAACACCGCTTTAATCCGCGTTGATCCAAATTCAATTCCGAGCGAAGTAGCGCCCTTGGTAATGGCTTCTTTCAAGTCCAATTGACTCATAATCACGTGTATCCCCTCTCCGGTCGCGATTTCACATCCCAAAGGATGCATATATAAGGTGAAGCTTTTACTTATGGCAGTAACTAATAATGAATTTTGTATAAATGCTTCCTGTTGTGTTTTCAAAGAATGCGCTTTCCTTTTCTGACAGCCTTAGTATATTTTTTGTACGTACATTTGTCAATAATATATAATAGTTATACTTACAAAGGACATATATTGTGCTCATTTTGACCATTCAAAGGTCTTATATGGCTATAAAAAGGCTATGCTGTAAGGTACACCTCTCTCTAAAAAGACCTGATGTGTACGGTTTACTTCAAAAATTGTGCTGTTTTATATGCATTCAAACTGAATCATGCTAAAATATGTACGTACAACTATTTGAACAACAACGTTGATATAGATGAGTAACGATGAAAGAAGTGGACTACGTGAAGCCAAAATATCAGGTCATCATTGATGATATAAAGAGTCATATCCTTTCGGGAACATATAGCATAGGCGAACAGATCCCCACCGAGTTGGCATTACAGGAAAGCTACACCGTAAGTCGCCAGACGGTGCGGAAGGCTATTTTGGAGTTATCGAACGAAGGGTTTTTACGCAGCGAAAAGGGTTCAGGGACTTACGTTAGCAATCAGTATCGATCACGATCAGGTGGCAATACGTCTAAGAAAACGATTGGTGTGATCACGACATACATCTCGGATTACATCTTTCCGTCCATCATCCGTGGCATCGAGAGTCGTCTGAATGAGGACAACTACTCGTTACTGCTGGCCAGCACCAATAATGATGTAGCGCAGGAGAAAAAAGCCCTCGAAATGATGCTCTCCTACGGCGTGGATGGCCTGATTGTCGAACCGACCAAAAGTAATCTCTACAATCCCAACATTGCATACTACCTATCGTTCAAAGAGCAGGATGTGCCGTTTACGATGATTAATGCATTTTATGAGGAGCTGGAGGTTCCGTTCTTCTGCCTGGATGACGTGCAATCCAGTTATCTTGCCACACGTGAATTGATCGCCAAAGGCCACACCCAGATCGGCATTATTGCCAAAATGGATGATCTACAAGGCAAGTACCGGATGAAAGGATACATCAAGGCACTGGGTGAAGCGAAGTTACGGTTCCATCCTGAGCAAGTGCTTTCCTTTGATACCGCATCGAAACCGGATTTATCCTCTAATGTAGCAACGTATCTGGACGAAAACAGGGATTCGCTCACCGCGATTGTCTGTTACAACGATGAGGTGGGACTGGAGGTCGTGAACGCCTGCAGGCAACTGGGCATCTCGATCCCGGATGAGTTATCCATCATTGGGCAGGACAATTCGTACATCGCCAAGAACGCCAACATCAGGCTAACAACGCTAACCCATCCCCAAGAACAAATGGGCCGCGATGCTGCCGACTGGGTAATCAAGAATCTGCAAGGCAAAAAGGATCTGCCAACGAACACCTACTATCAGCCGGTGCTGGTTGAGGGGGAGACGGTGAAGGAGATCGTAGTGGAATAATATTGTTGTGGGACGGGCGTTAAGTTGTTACCGAGCGTTTCTGTCCAACATAATTAAAGAAGGCCGTCAGAATATCCGCGGCCTTCTTTGTTTTTGTTCAATATAATGAGGGATTAACTTCTTCTTACATATACATATACATTTTCTCTAATCGAAACTACTTCGCCTGATCCGCTTCATCGCTTACCAGACTTACAACGACGCCTTTCTTCTCCAGCTTTTTCACAACCTGCTCTGCACGATCATTCAGCGGATTATTAGCCAAATATACCTCTGTTAGATGTGGGATGGTTTCGAGCACTGCAATATCCTCAATGAGGTTATCTTCTACATATAGATACTCCAAGGTCGGATGGTTCTTGAAAGGTGTCAGATCTTGAATTTTATTATCATTCATAATGACCCATTCCAACTTTAATTTCTGAAGAGGACTTAGATCAGTCACCTGATTCCCACTGGCGAGCAGACTGGTCAGTTTATGCATATTTTTTAATGGAGCCAGGCTTTTGATTTTGTTATTGTCCATAACCAGATTTTGCAGATTAGTCAGACCTAAAAGTGGGGAGATATCTGTAATCTGATTGCCTCCAACAGCTAAGAACGTCAATTTTTTTAGCTTGTTGAGTGGCTTAATATTTTTTATATTTTGACCAGGCAAGAATAGATCCGTCATATTAACGGCATGTTCAAGACCTTGCAGGTTAGAAATCTTACTTTTTGTTTCCATAGCATATAGGGATTTTAATTTTTTCAAATCGGCAGCCTTTATTTCCTTCTTAGCCGACATCTTCAGATCTGCTCGAATAACTTTGGCCAAGACCGGGTCCTTAATAAGCGACGACGCAGCCAAAACGCTCGTTGCCGGTAATAATACAAAAACCAAACAAAGTACGATCAACTTTTTGATGAATTGATTATGCATGTAGAATCTCCTTACATTATTTAATACTACAAATATACCATGATCTGGAATTGAATACATGGATATTATCTTCATCCTATTTTATTAAAAACCCTCCTGCTCTCATCCTATAACTGTTCCGTTAAGAACGGATAATGGACTACTTCAACAAGGAATGTAACCCTCTGTGCTTCATACCGGAAAACTTGTGGCTGAGGGTAAGCCCGCAGAGATGATAACCGCACCACAGGTCAAAGACATTTTTGGATTGGAATGTACGGTCATAGAAGACCCCGTCTCGGGATCACCGATGGTAGTACCTAAAGGGCGATATCATGCGAGATAGACCAATAGCGGCAGTTGCGACAAAGATCCCTTTGTCCTAACTGTCGCTATTTTATTTCGTCCACCACACCTCTTCCTCAGTCATGCCGCTTCCCTGTTCCGTTATTCTTATCTCTCTCCCTTGCTTTACTATCTTGGCTGTTATGGGCTCTGATCAAACATCCACTCTACAATGAGGACTACACCAAAAAGCCATACGGATGATGGTCCGTATGGCTAAGATGAATGACGTTGAAAAAGTTACTTCCAAAGCTCTTCAGCAATTTCCTTAATGAAGGAAAGCTTGCGCCATTGCTGTTCCTCGGTCAGATGGTTGCCTTCTTCCGTGGAAGCGAAGCCGCATTGCGGGCTCAGGCAGATTCGATCCAGATCAACATATTGTGTAGCTTCCTCAATCCGTTTCAGGATATCTTCCTTGTTCTCCAACTCTCCGAATTTGGAAGAGAAGAGGCCAAGTACAACCTGCTGATTGTCCTTCAGGAAACGAAGTGGCTTGAAGTCACCAGCCCGTTCCGTATCAAACTCCAGATAGAATCCAGAGTAGTTATCGATGCTCAGAAGTGTCTGCGCAATCGGCTCATAACCGCCACCGACTCCTGCAAATGTCGAAACATAATTACCGCGGCAGACATGAGTGGTTACCACGAGGTCTTCCGGCAGGCCAGATACCACATCTTCGTTCAGTTTTGCGAGTTCGTTTGCGTACTCTTCCACATTAACGCCAATCTGCTCCATCACTGTGATGAACTGTTGGTCACACAATGCACCCCACGTGCAATCATCAATCTGGATGCTGCGGCAGCCGGCTTCATAAAAAGCCAGGATGGATGCTTTGTACGCCCCAGCAATGTCCGAGAGAAGCTCTTGGCGGTTCGGATAGATGGCCTGTGTGCTTTCCTTATTATCTGCCCGGTCCAATTCGAATAGGAACTGGGCTGCTGCTGGAATGGACTGACGGGCAACAACGTCTTCCCCAGCCGCTTCTTTCAAGAAGGCATAATGCGCTACAAATGGATGACTGCTATAGCTGATTTTGCCGCTCAGACGAGCTGTTTCCGGTCTGGATGTCGCACCGTTGAATCGGTAGCCTTCCTCAATGATCGTCCGCTCTACACCATCCAGTCCCCAGAAAAAGTCCAGATGCCACCAAGAGCGGCGGAATTCGCCGTCCGTTACAGCCTGAAGGCCAACCTCTTTTTGCTTCTGTACAAGTTTCACAATCTCGGCATTCTCCACTTCATTCAACTGTTCCGTGGTAATTTCGCCGTTCTGGTATTTTAATCGGGCATCTTTCAACGCACTCGGGCGTAGGAAACTGCCCACAATATCATATCGAAATGGAGTGACTGTTCGTTGTTTAGGTTTTGTTTGTACGCTCATAGTTTAATCTCCCCGTTTATCATTATAGAATTAAATATAACATATCCGATCGGAATAACTGTTCTACAAAAGAGTTATAGCCCGCTATAGGTATTAGCTATAGCGGGCTATATTTAAGGAGACTCTATATACAATCATGTACCAATCTTACCTGACCGGATGTCCGGAACAGGATCTCAACATCTATGTTCTCAAGTCAACGTAAGAACGATCTGATCCCCGGAACGGGTGATTTTGTAGATACCCTCCTGCATGTCGATGCCATAATGCTTTTTCAGCAACCACTTGGCGTTGAGATCGGTCTCGACGACCACTAGATAATCGTAGCCGCTCAGAAGGTTGTCCATATTGTCCTCATAGAACAACACAATCCCATCCACATGAGGAGCATACAAGAAATACTTCCCTACATATTGCATGTAATAGTTCGTGACCTGTTGGTCCCTGTCTGAGGCGTAGAAGAGATATCTGTTATTATCCTCTTGCCCACCTGGGTACCACCGATCACCAGTAACTGCATGAATCTTGTAAGGGAGCGTTGTATCATAGCTTTGGGCGATAGACACGATACCATTATATTCGGACAAAAGGATGGTGGCCGCAACCGCCATACAGCCGATGATACCTTTTTGATAATGACCTTTTGTCTCAACCGTCTTAAAGGACTGATAATCTGGTACTTCACCGATCCGATAGTGGAATGATCGCTCCAGGTCGATCGCAGCGCACAACACCAGCCCACCGGCGAACAGCACCACGATACTCGATGCATAACGCTCAAATCCAGCCAGGACAATTGCTTCATCCAATGGCATGGAGAAGAGATACAACGCCAAAATACCCGCATAGTACAGTAACAGAACAACGTCCAAAGCAATTAATGCTTTCCACAAGTTCCACTTCTTCTTAAGCACCACGATGGCAAATACAGATGCTGCAATCGCGATAAGCTGGAAAATAACAATGCCGATCACTGGCCGTGTCGTCAGATCCGTACTGGCCTTGAGGAAAGTCCACAGAATCTCACGCATCTGCTCTGGCGTTTTGCCGGCTTGAATCCCCGAGGTAGCCACATCGAACTTGTTATCAATCCCTTGGAACACCGTTGCCATTCGCCAGCTCCAGCTGAAGTAGGGAATCAGCGCACCACAGATCGTACCCACTACAGCGAGTGCTGTTTTCCAACTGAACTTTTGTTTATGTTTTAGCCATGTATACACTAGGAATATCAGACCGATCGCGGCGAAAATAATACCCGTGCTCTTGATGATGGTCAGTAATCCCGCAAGCGGAAGAACAACAATACATGCCTTTTTGATCTCATTACGATATTGGTAAATCACTGCCAGGATCGCGAGTGCGTAGATCGGAAGCAAGAAATCCACGAGCAGGTTAGTGATCCGAATCGTAAGATTGAAAAACGAAAGTGTAGATAACCCGAGTCCAAGAAAAGCATACAGAAGAAAGCGTTTCTTCTCCGAAACGATGCCAAACATGGCATAAAAACAGGAAAAGATAAGCAATCCCTGTGCCAAGAGCATTACGGACTGGGAGTGCCCCATGAAGCGACAGACATAATAAATAAACGACGAAGTCCCCAGCGGATAGTTTTTAAAATCAATCAGGTTGGAGTCTGGCGTCGGAAAGGCATCTGTACTCAACATCTGCTTCAATACGATAGCCCAGTGGGAGAAATTATCGTAATGTGTTAATTGGTTCTGAAAGAGCACCAGCAAGAAAACAAAAGTCCCTGCCATGAATGAAAATTGGAATATGGAAAAGGACATACGTAATGATGCCCCTCGGCGTAGCCTAAGAATCAACAGCCACCCATACAAAAACAAACCTGCAATCAGAATGACAAGACTGCCCGTAAACAGCTGCCCTGCCAAACCACTCATGAAAACAAGGCAGGCAATCGAGGAAAACACAAATACAGGGATGAATTCCCAACGTAGTGAAAGTGCCTTCCGTACAAACTGCATATAACCAAGAAAGGAGAATATCAATAAAACTCCCATCACAAAATGAAGCACAATGAGCATCTCTATCTCTCCTAACCCTCTCTGGTGGAACGATCGGAATGTGGCTGAATCAAATCAGTCAGCAATTGGTCGATCATGCCCTTCTCCACAATATCATCGATATTCTCCACCGAGAGAAGCACTTCGCGCTCACGGGCTGTCGTTTTTCCCGTATGTTGCAAAATGACTTCAATATTACTCTTCGTATAAAAAGTAACGACCGCTCCTGCCGCAATTTCACCATGGAAACCCGTCGCGGAGAAGAAACGATAATTGAAGCTGCGCAGCGTACAGCTAGCATCATTGGTGAAATGAACTGGAAGCTGAAGGGAAAGTCGCGGCATTTTTCGCTGATCCGATCTGGGTTGAACAATCCGTTTTTTCACATTACGTAACATATCATCATAAGCCGTATCCCACAGATTCATCTGCTCTGGCAAGGAGTGTTTACGGTCGTAGATGATTTGCATGTATTGGCGGTTATCATTCTCATCAATCGGCTGAACCGTTGCGCAGTAACGCCAGCCTTCTCCATCCTGTTTCACATAAACGATGACTGCATCGAGATTGGCCTCATACCGATCGGTTTTAACAACCAGAGAGATGATTTTCTGCTCAGCCAAATAAATGGGATATGGGACATAGAAGGCAATACCTTGCTCAGATACATCCACCGTCTTGGCCTGATAACGCAGATTGTTGGCTTGGTCGTGAATCGTGACATCTTCCTGCGCCCGAATCCGTTCTGTCTCCCGGTACGCACGGCGGCCAACCATGAAGAACAGGGCGTAACACAGCGCAATCATGTTATGAATCAGCCAGAAAATAATAATACTGCTGAAGAACAGCGCAATGCCGTACTTGCCATTCACATACCGAATCACGGCTGCAATGGAAAGCAACAGCAAGAAGATATGCGGAAGTGCATATAACAGAGCAGACATCCATTGTCGACCGCTTGCTCTGCTTTTGTTGGTGACCTTGAATTTTTTCTCGCGAATTCCCAGCGTCTCCAAGAGAACCGGCCAGATCAGATAAGGCATGAATATGGTATCGATGACCTGACTCCATCGCTGATTCCGAATATTGCTGGACAGATACCGCATGGATACACTATAGAAGAAATAAGATGGAAGCCAGAATATTAGGATTTGCCAAAAGGTTGTATTCACAATCTGGAAGTCGAACAACGCAAACAAAATAGGTGCCAAAATGAAAATCAACCGATTAAAGAAGGACCACCAGTATAAGAAACTGCTTAAGTAGGTCACTCTCGTCCAGAAAGGAAGCTTGCCAGATAAGGGTGCACGCGTATTCTGCAGGCTCTGAATGATACCCCGTGCCCAACGAATCCGTTGTTTAATCATGCTCTTCACTGTTGTTGTTGTCTGCCCGGCAGCTTGAACCTCTTGAGTCGCATAGGTAATATAACCTTCCTGCTGCAAGCGGATGCTTGTCTCAAAGTCCTCGGTGATTGTATTGAGTGGAAAACCTCCGATGTCTTCCATGCCCTGCCGGGAAATGATCGTATTACTTCCTGTATAGGCTACCGCATTGGAGGCATTACGCAGGATGTTCACTTCTCTGGAGAAGAAATCCTGTTCATTCGGAATACCTTGCTCTGCATACAGGTTAAACTGGAATAGATCCGGATTGTAGAAGCTTTGCGGGGTCTGTACCAGACCAAGCTTGAACTTAGAATCCATCTCGTCCTCTCGGCGAGGACGCCATACCTCATTCTCCTTAATAAACGTGGAGAGCATGAAATAGGGTACCGTTTTCATCAAAAAGGTGTGCTGTGGAATCATATCCGCATCAAACGTTGCAATAAGCGGAGAAGAGCTTTTGCTCAGTGCATTGTTCAGATTGCCAGACTTGGCATCCTTGTTTCCGGGGAACCCCAAATATGCTACACCAAATTGTCTGGCAAGCTCCTCTACCTCTGGTCTTGCTCCATCGTCACAGAGATAGATATGAACCTTCTGCTTGTCCGGGTAATCCATGAACGTACAGGCATTAACGGTTTTATATAACAGATCAACAGGCTCATTATGCGTAGCAATAAATACATCCACATCCGGATAATACTCCGGCGGAACGATTGGAAAGTCGAGCTGTGTACGTTCTTTTTGCATCTTTTGAAAGAATAATTCAAAGGTTGTCAGTACGGTGACCGTCTCAGCCACAATCAGCAGCATACCAAAAATGACGTTCAGAACGCCCTCACCCCATGGCAACGTAAAGAACGTGCGCCATACCAAATAAATCGACATCAGGATCATCGTGATGACAAAAAAGATATTCTGCCTTTTTTCGTTTTGCACTACAACTGCTTCCTCCTTGCTGCAAATACCCATCTTCGCTGCAATTGGAAACTGAGCAGGAACAGCAAGGCATCACAGACGAATTTCGCCAATTTCTCATCTACGAAGAGAACGGTATGGAATATATATACACCGGTACTGGACAGCAAGATCACTACTCCGCATAACGTTAGATAGCGCCATAGACTTCCCTGGCTATCCTCCTTGCGGAATACAAAGTGTCTGTTCAGTACATAGTTGACCACAATGGAAATAACTCTCGCAATCACGGTTGCAAGCAGAATTCTTAAATAGTGCTGCTCACCCAATACGGGCCGTAACGCGTCGATCAAAAACCAGGCAATGCCCAAATCTATAACAGAACTGGCCACCGATGAAGAAATGAACCGCAGGAAATTGGAGAACAACACCCCCATGACCCGAGCACTATCCTGGATCGCTTTAAAATGAGTGCCTGCATTGCCATTTTCATAAATGACTTGAATCGGCATGGTATGGATTGGTATACCGGACTGAATGCACGAGATGAGCATCTGCAGCTCATATTCAAATCGAGTGCCACGAACATCCTGCATAAACGCAAGTAACCCTGGACCGAAGGCACGAAGCCCAGTCTGGGTATCTGACAGTTTTTTACCATACAGCATGGCAAAAATAAAGGAGGTCATCCGATTGCCTAACAGGGACTTTGGGGGTATATTCCCCTCGCTGAAGTTCCTTACCCCGAGCACCAATGAGTCCGGATAAATCCTTGCTTCTTGGGCTATGCGGTATACATCCTCAGCTGCGTGTTGTCCATCTGAATCAGCGGTTACGACGAAGGAAGATGCGTCGAATTGCTTCCCAATATACTCAAATCCGGTCTTGAGTGCCGCACCCTTCCCCTGATTTTCCGTATGTGTCAGCAGAGCACAACCGTTCTCACGAAGCTCCTCGAAAATCGACTGGTAGGCCTCACCAGATCCGTCGTCTACAATAACAATATTGGTCAATCCATACTCTCGCAATTGCCGTACATAGGTTGGAAGTCTCTCATCCGGTTCAAGTGATGGAATGAGGATGATCGCTTCGCCGTTTTGTTTACCTATAATCATCCTGATAAGCCTCAATTCGACATATTTCTACAATTTTTTTGAATATTGTGAGTATAACATCGAAAAGTCATACAGTAAACGAATAATTTGTATATATATTGGTAAAAAAGTCGCACTTTTTATAAGCTAATTCATAGGTAAAAAGCACTAGTAGAAGGTCAGTCTAGTACTACTCAAACCATTTCACATTTGGCTCTTGTTTCAGTACATGTGCCAGCACGGCATGCCGTTATCCACGGTGGTGATAGAAGTGAGCCTGCGTATCCAGAAGCCACTCAAAGCGTGAATGAGCGCCTTCCCAGAATGCAGTAATTTTCGCACAAGTTCATCTTCTGTCTCCATCGACCGATTGGACATGCATCGACTTACAAATCTGGACGAATGGCCACTTATGCGGATCACGAATTTGAATTAGAATTACCGTAGACGATTGAAAAAAAGGCTGTGATTCCAATGTTATTCGAAAGAGACAAATGGTTGCAGTATGGCATTCTGCGCGATGAGCCCTCTCTCGCTGAACGGTTGCCAGAAACACAGTTGCTTGAGAAGGATACGCTAACAAAGATGCTTCTTCAGTATCCCAGCGTTGTACTGAAACCTCGTAATGGCAGTTACGGAAGGGGTATCCTGTTCATTAAACGAAGCGGTGCAAATGCTTATCGTATTCAAAATGAAAATAACACAGTCACCATGAGAGACAACGAGCAGTTACTCGAATGGTTCGAACAAACAATCAAAAGTGATGAGTATATTGTCCAAAAGCGTCTGCAGCTTGCTCAAATTAAACACAGGCCGTTCGACATTCGGATCATGGTTCAGCGCAAAAAGGGTTCCTCGTCCACTTGGAACGTGACCGGTTCCTATGCTAAAGTCGCAGCACAAGGATACCAAGTCACCAATGTAAATAACCGCCCCATTCCCGTTATTAAAGCACTGAGACTAGCTCGAATTGGAGATCGGCGCTTACTTGTCAGAGCGGAACAAGTTGCACGATTAGCTGCCAAACGATTGGGAGAGCATTACCCTATGCTTAGACAAGTCGGGTTCGATATAGCCATCGACAAGAAACGGCGAATTTGGATTATCGAAGGCAATTATCAACCAGCCTTACGGCCTTTCCGACTTTTGAAAGATTCCTCGATGCACCGCAGAATATTATGGTACAAAGAACATTAAAGCAAAAGAAGACGACCAGCCTTTTACTCATGGCCAGTCGTCTCTTCCTGTTTAGTACCTGTTCTTGATATTAACCCTCTTCGGTTATTTCCGGCATTTTCTAATCGCACTTGTAACACGTGTCACTCGGAACTGATTTACCCCTACCTGTATAATGGCGAACTGGCTGTACGAAGTACCAGAAGAGGTATACGGTTCAGCCTCAATATTTCCACTCGGTGTTCTAACCGTCGCGGTGATTCTGGTTACCAGGCACACACCACGGTCGGAAGATCTCCAAGTCTCGTCACGCTGAACACTATATCTATCGTTGCTACAAAAGATGGATGCATACTCCACTACTCCACTCGCATTAAACGAAGTAGAGTTATAGATCTGAACAGGGTCATAACCACTAGGTGCTCCAGGTCTTCTATTTCCCATTCTCAAAACCTCCTTTTTATTGATAATCTATTAGATGCAATTAAATAGTTTTGGTGAGGTATAAATGTGGACAAGGCAGAAAAAGTGTGTTTGTCCGAGGGTCGCAGACACAAAAAAGAACCACCCTTTACTGTACAAAGGTGGTTCGAGAATTATAGTCCTACTGTCACTATCATCTTATTGAGCCAATTGAGTCGAAACGGTACATCATAGACGATCAAAACTCCCCATTGCAGATGCTTCTATTCTGCCGCCTCCGCCAACCATGCTTGCATAGCCGGAGATTCTGCCCGATTCAAACGTAAGGCAATTTCGGTATTGATCTTATCCGGCGGCATGACTTCAACAAGGATACATACGGACTCTCGCGATTGATTTAAGGCAAATACGCCTTCATCATCGAGCATTTTCATCGCCAGCTCCATGGCGTTCAGCCTCACATCCAACTCGCGCTTCCAATCATCATTCTCCAGTTCCGCAATGAAAGGACGCTCGTTATATCGTTGTTTGACATCGGCAAAGTGATCATCCCCAAAACAACAATAGGGCGAATCCGCATACGACCATTTGATGAGATCCGCAATCGTGGATACCGGCGTATCACTTTCCTCTGCTTGTCTAGCCGATTCCAACGCCAAAGCTTCCCACGACCATGCAGAAATGCTTGGCGCATGTCCTTCGCCAGTAGTGTATAACGTACAATAATAGTAACGTTCACCATTTTCAAAAAGGGTGCAAAAAGACTTTCTGGCGGCAGCAGCGATCTCTATGGCCAGTGTCTCTATTTCTTGCATTGGCTTCATGAATAGAGTTCCCCTTTCCATTCGTTGATCATTTGCCCCTTCGATATGAATTGGCTATTTGGACTAGATACCAGACACCTGCACCCACAAGGGCAGCAAACACCAGATTGATACAGCCGAACACGATGAGTGACTTTGCTTGGCCTGGACCAATCCGGAAAGCGGTAACAAGCTGGAAGACAGCCGGTAGCAAAAATGCCAGCCAGGAGATGGTTATAAGCTTTTCTGTTCTGAAACTCCACCATACTGCGGAACATGAGGCAACTAGCAGTACCCAGGTACAGATAATATTTAGGGCGAACGTCATTTCAGCCCCTCCTATTTGCCATGAATCACAAGTCTATATTTACTGAAGATCCACGATTGGCTCAATTTGTGCATTGCATCATGGCTTATACGCACAGAGGGCTTTTGCTCCTTCATCGCATCTGCATCAAGGGCTGAGAAGCGAAGGGGTTTGGTCATTTTTTTGATAGAGTCTCTGATTTCATCGAAAAACGCATAGGTCAGTGGCTTATGGTCCCGGATATCCTCATATATATAGTACTTTCCTTTTTCATCTTCCAAATTAACTTGGAAACCTTTCGGAAATGAAATCAAGATACACGGCAGTTCATCCTCTGCCCATTGTCCGTGATATGGAAAAGAAACCCCTTCATTTCTCACAAAAAATCCTGAACTTTCTTGATCCGATGCAATAGAAATAGAGTAAACAAAGAAGGGATGGATGTCATCTCTCTTTTCTCCTGCCACAAAATACTGATAGAACGTCTGATACTCCTCGTACACCTGATTATAATCATGCTCTGTTCGGGCAGCATTGGTACGATGGAATTGCGCTTGCCGATGCTCCAAAAGCTGCAAAAGGCTTTTAAACTCTTCAGGAGTGATGAAGAATCTCAGTTTATAGAATCCGCTATTCTTTAATTTGTCCATTTCTTTTCGCTCACCGCCCTGTTTAGAAATGTTATGCCAATGACCTTAGCAGTTCGGGTTCAACTATATATGTATCTTATTTCCATTATAGTGATTACCTTTCCTGAGTCTACCTACTTTACACCTGAATTTTGCGAATGAACTTTGAAAGGGTAGCGAAATATCAGGATCATTGCGCCTGTACGCGAGCAAAAGACATACGTGAGGTGAATTCCAGACTACCCGCCTTGTGAGGATGGGAGCACGCCAACATCTCATAATCAGCACAAATTAGCCGTACGGATGATCACCCGTACGGCTAATTTTGAATTATTCAGCTTTGCGAAATTGGAATTGTTAAGGTTTAACTACAGAGAGAAGAGACTCATTCCCCTCAGAGATCACCGTCACATCTGCTGCAAACGTAGCATCACTTACATGTAACGTTTCACCAAGGTCCATAGCACTAATGTCGAATTCAATCGACGTTGGCAAGTGTCTCGGCAATGCCTCCACTTCAATAGAAGATAATTGAACTTGCACGACTCCGCCCTGTTTTGTACCAATCGGTGTGCCGTTGAACTTCACAGGAATTTTAGTACGCAGGATCTCATTGGTCTGCACCTGCTGAAAATCCACATGAAGTAAATCCCGTGTAACTGGATCACGCTGGAGATCTTCCAACAATACAGTCAATGAGCCTTTCTCTTCAAACTGCAGTTCTATAAAACCAGACGTACCCTGCTTCAACCATTTTTGAAATTGTATTGTTGGAATATGAATCATTTCATTCTCCGTATTTTTGCCAAACACAATACCTGGCAAACGCCCGGATTTACGTAAATCCCTAAGTCGGGATGTATTTAATGGAATGCGGGTCTCCGCCTGAAAACTAGTAGTCATGCTATGTTCGCTCCTCTTTATTAAATGATATTTTCACATTTTTCATACTCATCCAACCATCCCCTGTTGGGGCTAAAGAGAGAAACATAGCATCACCACCTCCATATACGATCCAATTAATTTTAAAATACATTTAATGTAAGCACCCATAATATACATGAAGGCACTCTACTCCGAAGAGTAGAATGCCTATGGGATGATTCAACCCTATCATAGAAACATCAATTTGTCGATTTAACCCGCCATTTCCCATTTTGACGACTGGAACAGGCCTTCATGTCCTCATCTCAAATGTATACATCCTCGATACTCGTTGGATTCGTCAGAATTTATCATTCTGCGTAATTCCTCAAGCCACATGTCCATGAGCACCTTATTTCGGGGACAAGAAAAATCGCGTCCTCTAAGGAGAGAACGCGAAATAAAATAGATTGATTTTGTGTTTCAGCATCGTCAATTAACGCTTTCGGGCCACCACCGCTAACCTACCGTTTTCGGTCGAATACTCGCATGTGGACAGTACAATAAGCTTGTCCCCATACTGTGCTGTTACACCTGTGTCATAAAGAGAGAGTTGTTTGATATTCTGAACATATGAATCGAACTCGGCGGGCGTACTTACATTCTCAATCTGGTAGTATTTAAACACGTCGTCCGATTTGCGATAAACTTTTGACAGAATAACGGCAACAATCTCATACTCTTCCTTTTCGTAAAGCGTGCTGAACTGGAACGTCGCATGTTCTTGATAAAAGCTTTCGTTCTTGTACTTCATTAAATCTTTAAACATCCAACCACTTTTCATGTGATGACCATGAACCAGCAAAATGTCCGAATTGTTGGTCGTACTAGACTCGTCCAAAAAAGGAAGACCGCCTTGGTTTTCTTTTCTATCGAAATCATGATTGAGATAGTACTCCGAATCCTGTGGGCTCTGCATGACTGGGTACTCAATTCGGGTACCGTCAATCTTCAGCCAGCCGACGATGTCTGAGTTCCTCTCGTAAAGATCTCGAAATTCGGGAAGCATAACCGGCTCATTGCCTTTATTGAACAAAAGGGAAGGGAATGCATCCCCTCCCCCTTGTTCTGATCCTTCTTTCCAAACCTTTGTTAACTCTTCGATTTTCTGCTTCTCGGCATAATCTCGCAAGAAAGTCCTCGCAAGACTGACAAGTGAAAATACCAACACAAGCAAGGAAACAGCGATAAGAACTTTTTTAGTTTTGCTCATTTTTCTTACCGCCTTCCCTTCCATTACTGGATGTGCTTTTTCTTCTTGTACCCGAGTAGACAGAACCCGATCGTCATTAAGGACATCAGCGCCAAAACCATATACAAGAATGGCGATTCACTGTTATCTCCAGTTTTCGGAGCATCGTCCAACTCGTTGCTATCGTTCTTAAGCTGATCGTTACCATTGCTTGGTTCAGGCGTTACCGTGCTCGGATCTGGCGTTACGGTGCCTGGTTCAGGCGTTACCGTGTCCGGATCTGGCGTTACCGTGCCCGGTTCAGGCGTTACCGTGCCTGGTTCAGGCGTTACGGTGCCTGGTTCAGGCGTTACCGTGCCTGGTTCAGGCGTTACAGTGCCTGGTTCAGGCGTTACCGTGCCTGGTTCAGGCGTTACCGTGCCCGGTTCAGGCGTTACGGTGCCCGGATCTGGCGTTACGGTGCCGCCTCCGTTGTTACCATTGCCGCCATTGCCGCCACCAGAACGAATTGGCTTCATTGGCACATCGTACCTGACAATGTCAAAATCGACTGAAATGGTACCACTTGTGTGCGTTTCGTATCCGTCCTTCGTTACGATCAGATAGTAATCCGCTTCAGGAAACACCATGTACGCATAGAAGCCATCTGCATCACTACTCTGCTCCGGGCTCTCGTTGTCGTACGGGGGGAAATTTGGAACCTTTGGAAGCGTTACTTTCGTACCCGGAATGCGGCCGTTATCTCTATTCCGCTGCGTATCCGCATAATACAGTGTAACTTTGGCTCCATCAATTTTCTTGCCAGTGACGGCATCTCCTGTCGTTTCATCATAGACCGTACCGTAAGGGTCGACTAACTCCTCTGAAATATTCAGCTCTCCGTTAGCTTTAACGTCAAGTTGCGCCACTTTGAGGAGCAATTCCTCGCCGGTCTCAGCTTGATAGCGAACTTCCATTGTGTACGTCTGCTCGCTTAGCCCTTCCACAGAGAAAGTTCCATTCGTAGCCATAGGGAATGCTTTAGGTTGGCCGTTTTCCTTAATATAAATGCCATCCTTGTCTTTCAAATAGATATGCATCTGGCTAGTCAATAAATCGTTGAATAGCACTGTTGTTCCATCCAGTTGTTTAAACAGAATGATCCCCACGGCCGTAATGTCCGCTGGAACAGTCTCGTCCGTTACACTTCTGTTCACATTTGCTTTCTGCGTAAACTCAACAGGTACATCCTTACCGCCTACCCGATACATCTTCGTATATCTGATCGTATAGTCGGTATCCGCTACGGCTGGGATTGAATATTCACCCTTCTCATTCGTCTGCGTCTGAATCTCTTCGCCTGTCTTCAGATCGGTTACCTTAATCGGTGCATTCGGAATGACTTCTCCTGTGTTATTGTTACGCAACACGCCTTCCAGATACGGTCGGGTATTGACAAAATGTGCTTCAGACCATTTTTTCTCTGGAATAGTGCCAATGTGAATGAGACTCTCTGGATCAGTCACATAGCCATCTTGCGTATAATCATCTTGGGTCACTTTGTACTGAAGATTGGTTGGAAGCCCTTGGACAATGAACGTCTGGCCATCTGTAAGCTCAAAGCTCTCACCGCTCTTGATCATGCCCTTGCTGCCGTCTGATTTCTCATAGACGTAGGATTCGTCCGATCCCTCGCCGGTGAAGGCAACCGTGTACTTAAACAGCTTCTTCTTGTCTTCATCTTTGCCTTTAACTGTGTTGCTGATTAATAGGCCGCCCTTCAAGACTCGCACGTTCGTGAATGGGGCATCTTCATCAATGCCTTTCATGACTCCGGTATAGTACCGTTCCTCAGGAGTAGTCATGTATTCATCGGTTGTATAATCTTGTTGGGTAACTGTGTATTTCAGATTCTTAGGCAGGCCCAAAATATCCAGTGTCTCTCCATCCTTGAGGCGGAAAGTACCGCCGGACTTGATCGAACCTGTGTTGCCGTCCGTCTTCAAGTAAGAGTAACTTTCCTCTTTGCCTGTATCCTCAAAGTTGACGGTGTACTCGAACTCCTTCGTTTTATCGCCCCCGTTGCCCATGACCGTATTGCTGATGGTCAGCTTGTTAACGGTCCGTTCATTGATGAAGTCCGCCTTGTGATCACCTTTATTCACGATTGAGCCAGACAGCTCTCTCTTACCCGGTGTGGTCGTATAACCATCAACGGATGTATAATCAGCCTCGGTTACGGTATAGACCAGATCCGCAGGCAAGGCTGGGAACGTCACAGATTCCCCGTGCTTAAGGGTAATCTTGCCTCCGCTCTTGATCGTGCCGAACGTATCATCCGACTTCTTATAGGTATACTCTCTGTCCTTACCTTCGCCGGTGATGGTCACGGTGTACTCAAACTCTTTGTCCGGATCACTGCCGTTGCCTTCCACCTTATTGGTAATGGTCAGCTTGCCTTGGGCCGGTGTAGGCACGATCAGTGGATTATCAGAGGTTAATTTCACCCCGTCTACCCAGATGGGCTTCCCGGGCGTATTCCCTACATATACTTGGTATACTCTTGTAGTTGGCAGCCAAGTATTGGTGTCAATATAAGTTTCTTTCAGCTCATAATACCCTGGATCAGGGAATAGCAGATTAAGTTTCCCTCCGCTATCGGTTTTTCCTTTGGTAATTATAGTTCCGCCGTCTTTCTTATAGAGTGTAAACTCTACGTCTTTTAGCGGATTGCCATTGGGATCTACCTTTTTCAGAGGCAACAGAGCATTGGAACTTGAACTGCCAGCCACGTCCGAACTGTCCAGCGTACTTTCGCTTCTGGCACTGACAGATTTCAGATTGTCATCGCCCTCCAGTTTTACCTCGTTGCCCATTGTGTCTCCAGCTTTCGCTGTAGATGGATCAACTTCTGTTTGGTACACAAACTGGTAAAGCTGATTAGGATCGTCCATTTTAAATGTTAGAACCGTAGTGCCACCTGCGCCTGGTACAGCTTCTACTTGAACTTCAGCATTCGGGTCGCTGAGGTCCAGTGCTACGCCCTCTCGTTCAAGAGTGCCGCTTGCGGTCAATTTAGCAGGATAGACTGCCATACTAGGTGATGTCAGCACAAGCTTTCCGTTTTCTTCATAACGCAAATTCATGCCTGCACCCAGGGTATCCTGCAAATAAACACCCTGCTTCATGTTAAATGGCGGGGTATAGTTCACCGTCCATTCCAGCACTCCTGGAACTGGCTTAGTTACCGACTTTCCAAGGGTCTGAATAGGTACAATAACTTTGCGCTGTTCGGTGACAACCTTCTCTACTCCACCCCATGTCATATGAAGGTCGGCTTTGTTATACAGCACCTGTTTGTCTGTGCCGTTGATGGTGTATTCCTCTAAATACTTCTGCAGAGCATCGTTGGAAGGTCTTGCCTTCACCAGAATGATATAAGGACTTTCCAACTTGGAGAAGGTGAAAGTACCCTCGTTTCCAATGTGTGAAAAATGGACTACATGAGAACTAGTACCTGGTTCAATTAGAGTTCTAGCATCGTTTCTAACACCATATTCTGTTCCTGCACCATTGTCCGAAAATCCTTTCCAAAGCTCAAAGTCCTTAGTTTCAGAAAAAGGAACGAATTCCCAGCCTTCGGGAAGTGTATCCACTAGCTTAATATTACTAATGACTCGATTACCGCCATCCTTAGCCATTTCTTCTGTGTTATATCCAGGCATATTTACCCCTAAACGGAATGTGACCGTTTTGGTTGTCCTGTCATAGCCAGAAATTGTCCATGCTTCATTGTTATCATTTCTAATGTAACTGCTAACGTTATTCGGCGTCACATTTTCAAAAGTACCATCTACTTTTAATGGCTTCGAAGCAAAGAGCATATCCTTGTTCAACATATGCAGGTGTAGGTTGGTGCTGTTATCTGCTTTTTTTACGGTTTCGCCATCAATGAGCAAAGCCCGATTCGAAACAGTTTTCCCTGCGTTAATATCCTGTCTGAAGAGAATGTTCGGGTTGGTCTCAAGTGCACGGAAGCTGAAGGATGCCGCTTCTTCGGTGTATCCGGTCACCTTGATCAAATCCGCCACCACTTTACCGTCCACGGTTAATGGAATAGCTTTCATCGTCAATCCGGTTGCATTCGACTTCAGAGTTCCCGCTTTGTACTGCTTCCAAAGCTGCGCAGAAGTGATATTTGCTTTAATTTTCGCAATTGTCTCCGCACTCACCTCGCTGGTTTCATCTACAGCGTTGTCCAAGACGTTCAAGTCACCGCCATGCACAAGGACATCGTATACTGCCGCGTTAGGTAAGGCATACTGTGGTGCTAGATTAACGGTCCACGTGATACTGCCCAGGTTATAATCCTCGGTTGATACTGCGCCTGTTTTTGTAAACGTGTGTGCGCCAATGCTGACGACTGCCTCATCTGTCACCGCAATAGGTCTTTTACCCGTCATTACATCGTTGTTCTGTATACCACCTGTTGTATCCAAATTCCAGTTGGCACGAGGGTCAATTTGGAAGCTGGAACCACTTATTGCCTTGCTTTTAATCAACAATTCGACTTTTCCGTTAATATCCCCGAAGGAATAAACGCCGTTCGAATCTGGTGTAATTAGCGCTTCTTCAGATACAGCGCCATCTACCCATGTCTGCCATGCAGCCGATTCAAATTCCAGCCCAGCCGGTAATACATTTGTGATGGTAAAGTCCTTTAACCCTTTTTTGTTATATTGGTTAACTGTGATCTTCCATGTAATGGTTTCATTCGCATGGTCATACGAAGCGCTGGCCTGAATCCAGTCGGGAGCAAAGGAAATCTCCAAACCTGACTGCACCAACATATTATTGTCTTTTCTCAGTTCCACTTTACCATTCATATCCCGGTGGCTGCGACCGAGATTGGCTGGCGGATTCCGATACTCGTAATAATAAGCTTCCTTTGAAATCCATGTTTTATATTCAACCTTTGGATCTAGACCTGTTCCCTGTGGAAAAATGTAAGTCAGCGATCCGTCTGGACCAACGACTGGAGTTACATTTTGGTCATTTACTTTAAATGATTCCTCCATATAGGTGCCGCGGGCATTTCCAGGGCTGGTATTGTACGTTGAGGGATTCGTATAAAAGGTCTTTCCGTCTAGTGGCAATTTGATTGTTTTATCAAACTGATCAAACGCAGATACGGTTGACTGCCAGGTAACAGCTCCCTCAACAAATTGCGCTGGTTGAATTCCGCGATAACTATACTGATCCCACCTGATCATTCCAGGCGAGCTTAAAGTAATGTTATACTCTGCTGTAACATCTGGGTTCTCTAGCTGATATGCACCACCAAAGATGTTGATCGGCTTTTTATCGCCATACGCTAGTCCCGTTATATCTGCATTGGCCGTAGATTCAAAGCTGAAGGCAATACCTCGTCCAACACCATTGAAAAAATAATCATCACCGTTAAATACAATCTTGATGCTATTTGGAGTGAAATAGGCGGTACCCAGCTGTTTTGTACCTGATTCCGTCTGTGCATTCAAGGTTTTAGTAGCTGTTGGCAGCACCACTTCCTTGAAGTAATCTTCTCTTTTCAGCTCGATCCAGTCACCCTTTTGGATGTATTTCTCAGGATCTGCATTAGTTGGATTTGGGTCATCACCATTCACTGGTACCTTGAGACCTTCCGATTTGAGCGTAAAGGGCTGTCTACCCTGAATAATACCGTTTGGATTAATAACAGCATTCCCCTGCGTCACTTCCAGCGGAAAAGTTGAATTAGATTCCATAAATACCGCTGTTTTGTCCGTTGGGACTGCCGCCATCGCTACGAAATTATTCGGTTTGTCGTTCACTGCCTCAGGTTCCGAAAGCGGTTCGTCGTTCACTGCCTCAGGTACCGAAAGTGGTTCGTCGGCACTCGGTGAGTCAGATTCAATGACCGCTTCCATTCCGGAATCGGTTGGCACACTCTCCGCATATGCGGCGGTGGAGTATATCACTGTCTGCAAGACGAGCAACATTGCCAGAAATAAAGACAATAACGGTTTACCTATATTGCGTTTTTGTTTCAAACGAAAATCTCCTCCACTTCTAAAATTTTTGCAGCAACCAGAAACTTTTTCCCTTTCCTTTGGCCATTCCATCCTTACAACAGAAACTGATAAAATTCATCAAGTTCATATGGCTTGCCTTACCATTTTACTTTAGAGCCCTTACCAAATTCTGAACACTAAACGGTAACCAAACCATAGAGCCAATTCAGACATAGATTTCTCCATAGAATCGTGGATTTTAAGCATAAAAAAACATCCTAAATTGGGATATGGCATTCTCCTGGATAAACCCTTTTCACCAATTAAAGAACTACTTGATGAGAGGGTTTATCCGTAGAGGAATGCTCATTCGCCCGATAGGATGTGTTTCTCTGTTTAATATAAAGTTTGAATAAGTTCTACATTATGAAGCTTTTGCTGCAACAGCTTTTTCAATTAATGCTTTTGCATCGTTAGTAGTCAGACCTAGTTTAGGTTGAAGTGATTTTTTATCTGTTCCAGCAAAAATACCTTTGTCAATCAGTTTTGCCATAGGTTTAATTGCATAGGCAGACACGGATTTACCATCTTCGAAACTAGCAATAATCGTAGCAGCGTCTTTATCAGTCGCTTGATCTTTTACCAATTTAGCAAGAATGGTAGCAGCTTCTTCACGCGTGATATCCCGATCAGGATAGAAATTTCCACCATAACCTTGAATGAATCCAGCATGCGTAGCTTCAGCAATCGCATCTGCATATGCAGCATTAGCCGCAACATCCTTGAATGCAGGTGCTGTAGCTACTTCGTTAAGTTTCAACATGTCGACCAGAGCACTTACAAATTCAGCACGAGAAATGACTTCTGTTGTTACAGGTGTTTCTGTTGGCTCAGTAGATGCAGCCAGGTTTGTGATACGTCCTTCATTTTTAGCTTCGATGCTACCGCCCTTATACGTGTCTACGATGTATTGGTAGAATACATCCAGATCGATAGGACCTGCCAGGGATGATTTAGCATCCAGCAGCACTTTATAGTTATCTCCACCTGCAGCCATAAAGTTGTTAACTACAGCCGTATATGTTTTTGCAGGATCAATCGTTGTTCCATCTTCAAGACTGAGACCAGTTACGCGTTCTGCGACCGGCTTATTGAAATCTGCAGTGTATTTCAAACCAGAGATTTGGAGTGTTTTGGTATTAGGTGTACCGTCAGCATTGGTACCCCATTGCTGCTGCAACAACGTTTTAACCTGTTCGCCCGTCAGCTCAAGTTTTACTAGAGTATTACCAAACGGTTGGATTTTGGCAAGATCAGCAAAGGTCACATCGCCTTGTGGCAGATCCGCACGGATACCGCCTGGATTCATAAATGCAAAGTCAGCAGCACTTGCCTTATCCCCAAAGTCTGCTTCACGCATTGAATCTGCAATGAGGTTGCCTAGAGGGGCTTCGTTATTATAAGCATCTGTACGGGTAACAGAACCATCCGTTGTACCTACTGGCTTCGTCAGCTCAGGATGCTTGTCTAATGATTTTTTAATAATAGCTAATGATTCAGGGTCTTCTTTTACACCCTCTTGGAGAGTCGTTGTAACAGTCGCTGATTTTTCAGTTACATCCCCGGTAGCAGGGTCAATCATCAGCTTGATATCTTCAAACGCCGTACCATAGGAATAAGCTTGAACGATCAACTTTCCATTCACTTCACCGTTAGCCAATGCATGATTGTCACCTGCAACGATAACGTCAACAGGGGAGTCCGCCGGTAAAGCTTTTGCCAGATCAGCTGCTTCTCCAGTGGTTACGCCTTCTTTGGTTGTTGCTGGATCATGTGCCAATACAATGATCGTTTCTACACCTTGGTCTTGCAATTCTTTAGCATATTTATTAACGGCTTCCACTTCTTCTTCTGCGCTTAAGAAACGTACGCCAGCTGTCCCAGATGGAGATACTTTGGCAGGTGTTGATTTCGTCACTAGTCCGATAAATCCAATTTTGACTCCGCCCACTTCTTTAATCACATACGGCTTAATCAATGTTTTTCCTGTGGCAGTTTCAATCACGTTTGCATTGACGTAATCAAATTTTGCACCGGCATGCGTTACCTTACCTTCTTTTGGATCAAGGCCACCAAAGATCTGTGCCTTTAAAGCAGCGACACCTTGGTCGAATTCGTGATTCCCTAAGGACCCTACATCGAAGCCCATCATATTCATCCATTCCATAGTAGGCTCGTCACGATCCAAAGATGAGGCTGGAGCAGATGCACCAACAGAGTCTCCATTATGGAAGAGTAGGGAGTGTTCATATTTGGCTTGAGCTTCTTTGAGATAGGTTGCTAGAATTGGAGCCGTTCCTGCCTTCTTATCACCCACGATTGATGTGGTATCTAACTGACCGTGGAAATCATTGATTCCAATCAAGTGTACTTCTACATCGTTACCTGCGGCAGAGACAGAACCTGCTGCGCCCAATAGTTGCGTGAGTAATAGTGCAACGGTAGCTACACGCAGTGTGCTTTTACCCAAAACTTTTTTCCAAAACATGAATGAAAAAACCCCTCTCCAATTTTAGATCCTGAGATATTTTACCATAGTTCAATTCATAAAAATCATTAAATATATAAAATGGATGTAAAAAGTTGAGAGATTGATAGAGGAGATGAATACCTATGTCTCGAGCTGCACCAAAATTAGTGTTTAGCTTCAATTTATTCAAGCGAATAATAGGTTTTTTTCTAGCTCAGGAGACGAGAAGTTATAACGCATTGGTTGTAAGTAATAGATTCAAAATTTCATATAGAAAAATATGGCTTTTATATTTTTTGTTGCTATAATGGAAAATAAAGTATGTATTTTCACTTGATGATATAACTCCTCTACTAAAAAACACTTAGCTTCCATCTCCTAAAACACACACATCCCATTACATAATATGTATCAAAGATTTTCACACTTCTATTAAAGGAGGTGACCGTTGGGAGCATTTTAGATCTTAGTTCCCGTTTTACACCAGATGGGGACGTGTTACCTCACCGCTCCTGACTGAATACAACGCAGAAACATGCAATAGCTGTAAGGATTTGTTGTTCTATGCATTTAACTTTAACCATTATAAGAAAAATAGGAGCGTGTCCAATGAACAAACGACTTTTTCCCAGATCTTTTCGAGTTCTTATGGCTTGCTTGTTGATTCTTGCATTTGCCGTACCAGCAACAGCTTCTGCTGGCTATCTTGGAGATAAGCTCACGATCGGCCAAAGCATGGCTAAGGGTGACTATCTCACCTCCCAAGATGGTAGATTTTCAGCCATTTGGCAGAATGACGGGAACTTTGTTATCTATCAAAACGGTTCTTCTCTCTGGAGTAGCGGAACCAGTAACAGTGGGGCTCTTTCGTTCAATTTTGAATCACAGTACGGGAAACCTGTCATCTATAAATATGGCATGAAATATCAAGATGTTTACCAATATGGTTATCGTTATGGCTTCAACCCGGCTACAGGTAAATTTGAATATTACACCGGTTGGGGATGGGATAAAGTTTTGATGATCGATACTTCTGTACAGGTAGCTGCTTGGTCTCCCAATACGACCTCATGGATTCCAGGTCATCACGGGAGCAGCTTACCGGCTAACACAACGGGTGACACACTGGTCATGCAAAGTGATGGGAATTTAGTTCTCTATAACACAACCCTGACCAACAGCAATTATCCGAACAGTTGGATTCCTGTCTGGGCTTCCAATACGGGTGGGCGTTAAAAAAATGAAGAGCCGCATGCTTTGCGGCTCTTTTTTGTTTATCAGGAGGATATCATTGATATTGTTCATATTGCTGTTGAATAGACAACGAAGGCTGTAACCCAAGTTCATGAAGCAGTAATTGTGTATATTGCTCATAGTGGTTATGTAGTGATTTTCGATCTCCCATGGCTCCCAATATACTTAACAACAGCAATGTTGCCTCTTCCTCAAACTCATTGCGGGATACAATTCTTCTGGCAATGCGTGCTGCTTCATTATATTGATTCCGTTCCAGCAACCAGGTTGCAAGACGCTTGGCATAGGAAACGTACACAATTAACAATCTCTCACGTTCCCCTGTCGCCCAATCAAAAGATTTACCCTCAAACAACTCGCCTACGAACTGTTTCTCTAACGCTATGGCCGCTTCTTCATTAGCTATATTGAATTCGAATAACTCCAACATGGTCTGTTCGAATCGAATAAAATCAACATCGGCTTGATCTAAATCTACCCGATATTGCTCTTGCGCTGATAGGATCATCTCCTTGAACCCATGTTCGGATAACACCTTTCTAAGCTGATAGACAATCGTATTCAAGTACACTTCCGCCTGCTTGAGAGGCCTCCCTGGGAAGATATCCTCCAGGATTCGGGATTTGGCTACACTTCGACCCTGATGAACAAGCAGATAGGCAAATAGCTCCATGCTTTTTTTGGATTTCCATTTTACTGCACCCGCTTGTTTGCTGCTAGCCTCGAAGCAACTCAGTCCATGAACCGTCAGCCGATTAGGCGCAATGTCGTCAGCAAGATTAGAAGAAGATCTGCGTCTGCTGGCCGCCCTAGTGAGCGTCTGAGCCAGTCGCATTCTGGAAATCGGCTTAACCATGTAGTCCAACGGATAAACATCGTAAGCGTGAATCGCATATTCTGCATGCGAAGTGGTAAACACAATGTCAAGATCATTACAAACTGAGATCAAGCTGCGTGCAAGCTCTAATCCATTGTCCGTAGCAATCTGGATGTCCAGGAATGCGAGATCCACTTCCCTGTTCTTAACGAAATCGAGTGCCTCTGCCGCATTCTGAAAGCTTCCGACAATCTCCACATCTTGCATACTCGACAGCATCCGCTTCATTGCCAACAGCATGGCAGGCTCATCATCAACGATGAGTACTTTCATCTCTCTGTTCCGCCTCTCAAAGTGAAGTGAAATACGCTTCCTTGTTGCACCGTGCTTTCTGCCCACATATCTCCACCACTTAGTTGTACGAACTGCCGACTTACGAGCAGTCCAAGCCCTGCCCCTTTTTCACCTAATGTACCCGCCATGGAGTTGAGTTGCTTCTCGTTAAATAGCTGACGAACTCGCTCCTCTTCCATACCTACTCCGTTATCACGAACGGACACGATCACCATGTCTCCTGACAACTGAGCGTACACTTCGATTAAACCACCCAATTCGGAAAATTTGATGGCGTTGGTTAATAAGTTACGAATAATTAAACCAACTGTTTCCCGGTCTGCATATACATGGGTGCCTATAGCAATCTTATTCATCACGCTGATATGTTTACTCTCACTTTTAATGTGTAACATATGACAACAGTCCTCAACAACCTCCGAAAGCTCCAGTAACTCTGGACGAAGTGTCATGTCTTCAACCTGACTGCGAAACCACTCCAACAAGTTATTAGCCATTCCAAGTGCATTACGAATCTGGTCACCCAGCTGCTCAATGATCTCCTGATGATCCGCAGCGAAGGATTGCCTGTCCGCCTCCAGTAACTCCACGAGTTGAAACTGCAGCGCTAGCGGACTGCGAATATCATGCGATATAATTGTAACCAGTTGATCCTTCAACTGGTTCAACTGTGCCATCTGCTCCAGATGCCGTTGTTTCTCTGTAATATCAAAAATAAGAGAAATATTACCCTGTGCCTTACCCAGTGTATATAATGGATATACGTTTACACTATATATTTTTCTTTCTCCATCCAGCCACTTATCAATCTCTACACTGCCCGGTTGCATAGACTTGCTCAGCTTATACCATTCTGGCCAGGACGCTAGGATTTCCGATATATTCCGACCCGAAATATTGGTATAGCCCAACTCTGAGAACCATTGTGAAGCTCGATTATTGTTATCGATGACCTTTCCCGAACCATTCACAATCACAATACTCTCCTGCAACGTATCGAGCACAATATTCCTGGCAATCGGAACGGTAGAGAAGAACTTAATCCTCAGAATAATCACCAGCATAATTGTCCCTGTAGATCCGCAGTAAACTGTTAATGGAAGTAACCATGATGACCACTCAGGCTTCACAAATTTGATAATCTCCAGGACAAACGGTAATGTAGCCAGAAGGAGAACCCACATTCCCGGCTTACGATAATCACTCCTAATATTCCTTACATACTGAAATAAATAGTAGAGGCATATAACCACTGCACTATAGCAAATGAGGCTGAATGCTCTAGAATAGAGGGTTTTTGTTGTGACTAGGTGGCCATTATAAAGCTCAATCGTCAGATATATAAAATGAAGGTTTGGGTCAAGCCACATAAGCAACGACCACGATACAAATACGGCAAACAATAGGATCTTCCATTGGGTCTTCAGCAGCTTGTCTCGACCGACTAAGTGATAAACGAATAAGATCAAGAAAGGGACCATTACATTTTGGGTCGTATTCTGAATATTGCGAAAAATTAATTTAGTCATAAATACATCGCTATGTCTCTCCAGAATGATACTGCTTGAGTACATCATTCGGCATACGATCAAACCTACGAGGTAGATTACTCCGCGCTCTCGTCTAAACCCGTACACAGTGAGTAAGATGATACCCGTCATGATCAATGAAACAATCATCAGGATAAGTTCTACAGTGGAATTCATACATCAGGTCCCTTTATATTTAAATTAAGAAAATAGACACCTTATGCCTTTTCTATCCATAATAGTAGAGGGAATTATGGATTACAAGCATATCTCCTATCAGGCTTCAACAAAAACTGACCCCTGTTGTCATCTAATGACATCAGGGGTCAGTCCTTTATTGCTTAATGTATAGATTTCCAAAGTCGCAAGAGTACAACCGCAGCTTCGGCTCTTGTTGTTCGTCCCTCCGGAACAAATCTATTACCCGCTTGCCCTTTCAGAAGTCCGTGCTCCTGAGCAGCTTCGACATATGCCTTGGCCCATGTTGGAATGCTTGTATTATCAGAGAAATAAGAGCTAGCCGTACGATCAGCATTCCACTTCATGGCCTTGGAGACCATCGTAGCTATCTCTGCACGGCTTACCGTTTGCTTCGGACGTAATGTTCCATCGGGATATCCTTGCAGAATTCCCTCGGCTACGGCTGTCTGGATCGTCAGGTGTGCCCATGCCGGGATGCTCTCTGCATCGCTGAAAGACACCTCACTTGATTCGTTACGTATCGGGATCTGAATTGTCCGCATCAGCATAACGGCGAACTCCGTTCTTGTTACGTTGCCTCTTGGTACAAAGGTGTAGGCATCTATCCCCTCCACAATACCCAATTCTGCTGCCTCGCATATATCTGATGTTGCCCAGTGATTCTCGATATCCGTGAACCGACATACCGGAGCTGAAGGAACATGATGTTCATCATGGGTCATACGGTTAATGGTGACGGTATACGTCTTGATCGTTCCATCCTCAGCTTGAACCGTAAGGGTTAACACATTAGCACCCATCACCAAAGGAACAGTCGTCATCTCACTTATCCGTTCTCCCAACAGCTTCACAACCGCCTTGGGATGGGCTGAAGCTACTTCCAGTTCAACCTGCGCAGCGTCTGTTTCTACTGTATACGTCGTAGTCCCCGACGTGAACTTAGGAGATAATTCCAATGTCTTTCCGGAATTATAAACATTTATTTTAGCTAAAACTGCCTGGTTAGATCGGGATGGGGTTACCGAAGGCCCAACAGGTGAACTACCGCCTTGATCTATTGGGCTCGGTGCTGGTGCCGGCGTTGTGTTATCCTGTAGAAATGGATTCGAAACAGCAGCCTTAACATTCCCTACTTTGTCTACTGCGCGAATGTGTAAGTACCAACTTCCATTCCCGCTAGTCTGACTCAACGTATCGCCGTCACTAAATGGCAACCAGCCCATTGCCGGAACGGCGGTACTTTGCGTCCACACATATTGCAGTGAATGATCATCTATTCCGCTTTGTAGGTCGCTGACCGTTACGATACTCGCTGCAGTTTTCGCTGCCACTACACCACCATTCGTACCAAACTGCACTTCCGGAGGCGTTGAATCGATCGCCAGCGTAATGGTATACGTTTTACCGGGTAACAAGTAGGGCTCCACGCGAACAGGAATAACCGTATCCGTGGTTGCTCCCGCAAAGTTTATCGTCTTCGTGCTACCTGACGGCAGCAGCTCACCGTTCACATACATAACTGTCTGGTCAGTGCTCTCGAGTGTCGGCGTTACATCTACACTGGATAGCGATTGACCGTCGTAATAATACGTGTAGTCCATGACTGCAGGATCAAAGGATTCCGTGAAATTCCCTTCCTCTAGCTTAAGATCTCTCAGATTGGCATTCCCAGGTACATTCATTTGTCCATCCTGATTATATCCCCAAGTAACTAGGGTACCATCTGACTTTAAGGCAAGCGAATGTAAATGACCTGCAGCGACCGCCACTACTCCTTCTAAGTCGGTTGGTACATCGGTTTCACCACTAATATTTTCCCCCCAGGCGACCACCGTGCCATCTGACTTTAGCGCTAGTGAATGAGCTTCTCCTGCAGCGATCGCCACTACTCCTTCTAAGCCTACGGGCACATTGGTTTGACCACCATTATTACCTCCCCAGGCAACCACCGTGCCATCTGACTTTAGCGCTAGTGAGTGAGATGCTCCTGCAGCAACCGCCACTACTCCGTCTAGGCCTACAGGCACATTAGTTTGACCAACATTATCGCCTCCCAAGGCGACCACCGTGCCATCTGACTTCAGTGCAAGCGAATGGAGGTTACCAGCAGCAATCGCCACTACTCCGTCTACAACCACGGGTACATTGGTTTGACCGTTGGCATTGTTCCCCCAGCCGATCAACGTGTTGTCTGACTTCAGCGCAAGTGAATGGTTGCTTCCTGTGGCGATAGCCACCACATCATTCAAGCCCGCTGGCACGTTTAGTTGACCAACGCTATTGTTACCCCAGCCGACAACAGTACCGTCCGATTTCAATGCAAGTGTATGGAAATACCCAACATCGATTGCTACAACTTCACTTAAACCTAAGGGAACGTTTAGTTGACCAAAGTCGTTTCTCCCCCAGGCCACCAACGTCCCATCTGACTTTAACGCCATTGAAGCAAGACCGCCTGCGTCTATTTTCTCTACTTTAACAGGTGAAGCAGGACCTGCAGCATAAGCCGATCGAACATCAAATGGAACGATTGTGCTGAACAACAATACGAAGCATATAACAAGATAATCCATCTTTCTCCAATTAAACGATAACAATATGTATTCTCTCCTTCATCCCTTTGATTCAGGCAACGCCAGAGCATACTTTTTGATCAGATCCGAGAGTCATCACCCTCTATGGATATTAACAGAGCGCTATGAAAGAATAATGAAAGAAATAGAGTGGTGTTCTTACTGTTTTTTATATTAGACTAATACTTAACATATAGAGGATGTGATTGTTTGACAGGTATCATAGGTGTTTTAGTCTTATTAACAGGATTAATTATGGCAATTTGGCCTTACTTTGCTTGGTATATTCGACTGGGATGGAAGTTTAAAGATGCGGAGCCAAGTGATTTAGCACTAAGTACTGGACGGATCTCAGGCATTGTCTTGGTGATTGTCGGTTTTATACTGATCGTTTCAAGTTGCTCCACGGGAAGCGGAGCGGACAGCAAATGGGCAGAACAATTTAAAGAGAAACTTGATGCAGGGCAAGTAAAAGAAATCAGTATCGGTATGATTAATCCCACCATATTAAGCGAGGAAGAAAAAAATACGGTTATCCAAATGATACAAGATGCAGAACTTAGACCTTTTGATGCAGGTGATGTGTTTGGATCGAACAATGCTGGAAAAATTACATTTACAGACGAAACGAGCCTAGACATCATTATTTTCGGACCTTCTGGAGGAATCGAATTGCATCCGAAGGCTACTGAGAAGGAGTTTGAGATCATGAGTGAAGAGTTAAAAAATTGGATTGACTCAAATTATAGTGATTAGTAGTGTCATAAAACTTTTGCAATTGCCCTCCAAGCAAAAAGGATCTGGCAGCTTAATTCCAGATCCTTTTTCCATATTGAGGCTTCGAATTTTTAATGTCAGATCAGATACTAACGAATATTTCAGCCGCAACTAGTTCTTATTTCGTTTGTTAACTTCAATTGCAATGAACTCTGGCAAATAATTAGGAGTACAGCCCTTTGATACCATTTCATCTTTATAAAGACCTGTATTTTCACCAAGTTTAATACAACGCGCACGATACTTTTGATCATAAATGCCTATCCAGCCTGCAATGAAATTCATAGCCCACTGAACTTCCGGCTCTTCCTGCGTAATACTAGCTTCAATTGCAGATAGTAAGTCCTCGGTGTTATTAGGAGGCGTTTGTCCGGTCCATCTCAATCGCGCTTGATAATACCAAAAAGCTCGCCTTTGAAGAGCAGAAGGACTTTTTTCCCATGACTCCATCAATGCAATGGTCTTCTTGTCTTTGGTGAGCTGATTAGCCATTAACCAATCCATTAAGTTATTTCGCTCATCAAAAGTGTGAGTCTGCATATCATTATCAAACTTATTAAGCAATTCTTGTGAGAGAAGTTTTTTATCCATAATTAAAATAGCTAATAGTCTGGGCAAAAACGCTTCGGTCGACCAAAGTTCCATAGCTAGTTCGTGATCTTTTTTAATATCCTTTGCGATTTTTCGTAATTCGCCTAGCTTAGTTTTACTATTGATCTGCTGTAGAATGTCCCCTGCTTTTGAAGAGTAGTTCATTTCTATACTTTTATCCTTATTCATTTGATACCACAGCTCCTTTATGGTGAAAATCTTTGAAAAGCGGAAGGGCTATTTCCCATGACTCCATCAACCGCAGTAAGATAAGCTTATTTTCATATATTGACAAATAAATGTGTTAGACTACTGAAAGAAGAATTGCCGAATCTATACTAAAGAAAGCTACACAACTGGATACAGGCAGTTATTACGATAAACGTAGTTAGAAAGGAAACCCCATGAATAGTTCCTTGAAGCAACGAATGAAATCATTATTAGCACCAGTGTTTCCCGGTGGAATCATAACCATTCTGATATTTTCCCTTGATTACTTCCAATTCGAACTTGTTGAAAAATTTCTACTTTTTGCGGCTTTTGTCATTGTACCTCTTGTGATTTTACTTTTGAATCATGACGAAAAGAATAAACATCAACGAATGATTTATGCTGCTATGAAATGGCTTCAATTTCCCGCTGCGCTTCTTACCCTGGCCTCGGTAATGAGTAATAAGATGTGGGGGTTAGAAAGTACGGAAATCCCAGGGATTCTGTCTCTTGGATGGCTACTGTTCACACTGCTGCTTGGCATCTATGGCTTGACCACGATTGTAATCTCTAAAGGAAAAGCAGCTGAAATAGCGATTGGTGCGGGGCTCGTTTATTTTTTTATCGGGGGCATTTGGTTTACCTTATATCAATATCAATTGACCCTCTTTCAAGCTAATCCTGCAACGCACGCGTTAAGCTCGCTCCACTTTCATTTCTCATCTGCGATCGTTCCGATTTTTATTGGTGCACTGGGACGCATCATGACGAAGAAAAGTTGGTATCCCTGGGTTGTTGCCATCGATATCATCGGACCCATATTGATTGCTATTGGTATGATTTTCTCCAAGCCAATTGAATACGTCGGTGTCACTTTGTTCGCCTGTAATATTGTGGTTTACACCGCTTATCTCCTTACTTACTTGAGGAAAAACGCTTTGGATATTAAGGCAGCCTTCTTTTTAGGCCTTTCTTGTCTAGCCTTTTACACGGTTATTGTCATTTCCATCTTCTATCCGTTACTGAAAAATATGTACTCCTTAACCATACTCGATTTCATTCCCATATACGGATCTCTGCATGCGTTTGGTTTTGTCTTATGTGGACTGATTGGTTGGGTGTATATGGTGGACTTCATTAAGGAAAAGGCTAACCAATCGGCTTCATAGGAGTAGTTTAGTCAGGTTCGTGCTATAATAGTGATCACATAAATAACATTCATCATTCTGCCGAGATGGCGATGATTAAGGAGATTGAATTTTGACGAACAACCATGATACTGGAGCAGTTAACGAACTACCGGAGAACTTTGAAGAGCTCAAACGAGCGGCTAACCGGACGTCGAGCTGGAGAGAAAGACTGAATGCAGTGAACGAATTGGGGAACTGGAATACAGCCCCTACCATTAAATTGCTGCAGCATGTTTTGAAAAATGATCAAGTGTTTCAAGTGCGCGAAGCCGCATATCACAAGCTCAAGCAGTTGGATGAAGATGTACAAATGCCTGCCAAAAACAAAGGTGAGCTGTTTAAAGGTACTAACAAAATTTTGCTACGGATTAAAAAAAGCCTTCCTGAAGGTCACACATTCGAGCAATTTAAGGAAAAACTGCAAAAGACACGTCTGGATATCTATGATACTTACGAGGGCGACAAAGATGCTGAGTTCGATTCCTGGCTCCATGGAATTTGGGAGACACTAGGTAGAAAATAACCGCCGTTCACCGTATAATAGCTGAGTACCAAGCCACTCCATCAATGGAGTGGCTTCTTTATTTTTTCAGCGTCACCTCCATTAGATATGAGTTAATTTTTTCTAAAAAGTTGCTGCGGTCAAACTTATCTGACAAAAAAACGCCCTGCCTACTGATTCTTAAAAATCAGTAAACAAAGCGCAAAGTTAGAGCCTACATTCAATTTCACATGTACATTCCCCTGTACGATGCGAAGTTGTGTGCTATAAGATTTATTCTGGTATATAAGGAAGATCCAGTGTCTTCGGAACGTTGATGACATGCTTTTCTGTATAAGTGCGGATACCTTCCACGCCGTATTCACGGCCAATACCGGATTGCTTAACCCCACCGAAAGGGAACCGAACGTCGAGCCCCTGCACAGCAGCTGTATTGATCATAGTCGTTCCAGCTTCGAGTTGACGTGCAACGGAGATGGCATCCTCTTCTTTCCCCCACACAGAACTCGTCAATCCATATATACTTTCATTGTGTAGATGAATAACCTGCTCTTCATCGTCAAATGGAAGAATCGGAACCGTAGGACCAAACTGTTCCTCCACTACAATCGGATCATGAACATCGCAACCTAAGACAAGCGTAGGTTGTAGGTAGTAACCTTGTTCAAACAGCTTCTGATCAAGAATTTGACCGAGAGGGATGACCTCAGCCCCACGCTTTTGCGCATCTTCAACCAAACCAAGCACATAATTTTTCTGCTTCAGGTTATTAAGTGGACCTACTGTCGTATTTGAATCAAATGGGTCACCAATTCGAATCCAGCGATTAGCCGCCTCTATATATTTTTCCACAAACTCATCATAAATAGAACGGTGTACATACACACGTTTGGCGATCATACAGATCTGGCCTGCTGTCAAGAAATTAGAAATGACAATCCGGCGCATTGCTCGCTCATCATGAACATCAAAACTTTCCAAGAAGATAGCCGCATCATTACCACCAAGCTCAAGCGTCATATCCTTAATCGTTTCCGAAGCCGCTTTAATAATATGCTTAGCTGTTGCGGTTCCACCTGTAAAGGCGATTTTAGTAACAAGAGGATTACTAGTCAGTTCAACGCCCACATCCGCATCACCATGAACGACATTGATTACACCAGCCGGGAACTCACTCGCAATAATCTCTGCCACTTTCGCTGCCGCCAGTGGCGCATATGGACTTGGTTTAAGCACAATGGTGTTACCCGCAAGTAAGGCAGGAGCGATCTTAATCGTAGATAAAGCAATGGGATAGTTCCATGGACTAATTGCTGCCACCACACCAATGGGATCATAGGAAAGAATCGTTTTACCATTCTCATGCTCTTTGATCTCTTCCTGTAGAGCCGATTTAGCTTCATTACAAGCAAACTCCATCCACATTAACGAAACATAAATTTCACCGTGTGCATCATACAGGGGCTTGCCATGCTCTCTAGACAGCAAATGTACAATTTCATTCTCAGCCGTTCTAATCTTCTCAATCGCCTTGCGCATCATCATAATGCGTTCATCAATGGGGGTCTGCTTCCATGTTTTAAAAGCCCCTGCCGCCGCTTCAATCGCTTCAACCGCTTGTTCTTTCGTAGTGACAGGGAAATAACCTACGATCTCAGTTGGGTTTGTCGGATTCTCTTTTGCTACCTGCGAAAGGGATTTTACATTCTGACCATTAATGAACGCTTCAACGATAATTGTCTCTTGGTCTGCTTGAATTGTCATTTTACATCCCCTCCGTTATTTAAATGGATTAATTCCAAACTTCTTCTGCAATTTCCTTCACATAACGAAGTTTACGCCATTGTTGTTCTTCCGTTAAAATATTGCCTTCTTCTGTAGACGAAAAGCCACATTGTGGACTCAAACAAAGTTGCTCAAGTGGTACATAGGTTGCCGCCTCTGCAATCCGAGCTTTAATGTGTTCTTTATCCTCTAACTCGCCTGTTTTTGATGTGAGTAAACCAAGCACGATTTTCAGATCTTTTCGATTCACATATTGTAATGGCTCAAAACCACCTGAGCGCTCATCATCAAATTCCAGGAATAATCCATCTACGTTTAAGCCTCCAAAGATAACTTCAGAAGCGTAATCATAACCACCCGTTGAGAAATAGTTCGATTTATAGTTACCACGACAAATATGCATCGTCACCACTAAATCTGCTGGTTTATGAGACAAGGATTCATTAATCATGCGCTGCATCGTTTTCAACTCTTCCGCCGGTTCCAGACCTTTAGCACGTAACTTATCGTGACCAGCGTCTGAGAATAGGTCTGCCCAAGCTGTATCATCTAATTGCAGGTATCGACATCCTGCATCATAGAAGGCTTGAATTGCTTTTTGATACGCCGCAATCGTATCCTGGAGGAATTGCTCTCGGTCTGTATAGATATTAGCGTCATTCTCCAATCGATATAGAAGCATGTTGGGACTTGGAATGGTCTGTTTCGCTACTGCGTCACCTGCATGCTTTTTCAAAAACTCAAAATCCTGAACAAAGGGATGACTCGAAAAATCAACTTTACCAACAACACGAATCCCGCCCTTGCGCGTTTGCATATTATGGAATTTCGGTCCGTCTATTTGCTCATACAACTCTACGCCATCCAAGCCGCCCAGAAAATCAAAATGCCACCAGCTTCTGCGGAATTCACCATCCGTAACTGCCAATACGCCATTTTCTTTTTGCTTATCAATAATTCGAATAATCTCTTTATCTTCCACAGCTCTTAATTCCTCATATGTGATGTTGCCTGATTTATATTGTTCACGTGCCTGACTTAAATCTGCAGGACGTAGAAAGCTACCTACATGATCATTACGAAATGGTATCATAACTATTTCTCCTTCTAACTTTTTAGTCTAATGAGTATAGCATGATGGAAAGGAATGCTTGTTATATGAAAAAAGCATGGCTAGTCATAGCTTTTAACAATAGCTACAAGACTTTAATACGCAAAAATCCACAACTTCATAGGGTAGTGGATGTGATTTTACCTTTTATCAATATCAATTCAGGCTAACATACACCTTCCTATCTCTGCCATTATAATTATTTTCTAGTATAATAACGGGATACAACAAACATTTTAAAATAGAAGGAGAGTTGTTATGGAATATCATGTATCCATACATGGGAATGATCAAGGAAAAGGAACAGCGGATCAACCCCTTCGTACCATATCACGCGCTGCGGCTCATGCCATGGCCGGTGATACAGTTATTGTTCATGCGGGAGTATACAGGGAATGGGTTAACCCGGCTAATGGAGGAACAGCGGAGCATAGAATCGTATATCGATCCGCAGGAGACGGGGAAGTCGTGATTACAGGAGCTGAACGGATTACCAACTGGAATTCTGAAGGAAACCATGTCTGGAGCACAGAAGTGCCCAATTCCCTCTTTTCCGTTCGCAATCCCTATGAGGTAGAGCTCAGTGGAGACTGGTTGTTTGACGGGCCCTTCCCAATTCATCTCGGCGATGTCTATTTGGATGGCAAATCATTGTATGAATGCGATAGTATTGAAAGCGTTCACAATCCTGAAGTTTGGTCCGAAGCCAAGTATCCCAAGGATTCATTGTTAAAATGGTATGCCGAGGTTGGTTCTACAACAACAAAAATCTGGGCCAACTTTGGTGGAAAAGATCCTCGTACGGAAAATGTAGAAATTAATGTACGTCCTTATTGCTTCTGGCCTGTGAAACCGGGAATTAACTACATCACTGTAAGCGGCTTCACTCTGCGTCAAGCCTCCCCCCAATGGGCACCGCCTACAGACTACCAGGAAGGTTTGATTGGACCTCACTGGAGCAAGGGCTGGATTATTGAAAACAATATAATCAGTGAATCCAAATGCGTTGGTATTAGCCTGGGTACCGAAATCGGTACAGGGCACACCAAGTCTTTGGAGAAGCATAGTAAAGGTGGTACTCAACGCGAGCAGGAGGTTATTTTACAAGCATTACGCTCCGGCTGGCATAAAGATAACATCGGCAGTCACACAGTTCGAGGTAATGTGATTCATGATTGTGAACAGGCAGGTATTGTGGGTCATATGGGAGCAGCCTTCAGCCACATTTATCAGAACCGTATTTATAATATTCACCACAAACGACTCAGACATGGTGCCGAAGTAGCGGGAATTAAACTGCATGCTTCCCTGGATACTCAAATTAGCGAAAATATAATGTATAGCTGTTACCGTGCGCTTTGGTTGGACTGGCAGGCACAGGGCACTCGCATCAGCCGTAATGTATTTTTTGACAATCTTTCGGAGGACCTCTTCGTTGAGGTTTGCCATGGTCCATATATGGTCGATCATAACCTATTTCTCTCTCCGATGAATTTCAGGAATATGGCCCAGGGCGGGGCATTTGCTCATAATTTGTTTGCAGGCCGATTTGTAGTTCGTTCCGAAATTACTCGTATTACGCCATATCATTTCCCTCACGAGACGGCCATGGCGGGATACTCCAATATCACTGGGGGCGATGACAGGTACTACAACAATATCTTTATAGGTGACAATGATCCTAATAAGGAGCCTGTGCCCATCACCTTCTTTGAGCATATTCCCCTTAAACCAAGGGATGAAGTTGGAGAGGACGGGAAGACGGTCATGGATGGTATCCCGGACAACTCCAGATGTTATCTGCATGCTGTGGGACTTGGCGGCTACGATCAACATCCGGATGTGAAAGATAAGAAATGGTGGGAATACACCAAAGAGGAGCTTATGGAGCTTGGCGATGCCGCAAAGGATTTCTTTATAGGCAATGCCGTACTTCCGGTAGCTATGGGTGGCAATGTATTTCTTAACGATGCGGTTTCAAGCCGTCACGAATCCCAAGCGAAGATATATACACAAAAGGGTATGAACGTTGAGATTGATCCTGCGCTAGGTAAGGTGCACATTCAGATCAATGAGCCCGAACTTCTTCGGGGAACCTCTGCAATGTTAGTTACCACGGATCTGCTTGGAAAGACTTATCACGCCAACATGAAGTATGAGGAGCCGGACAGTAGTCCATATCATTTTGACTCCGATTTCTTCGGAACAAAGAGACCCGATGCAGATGTAACACCTGGTCCGTTTGAATTAACCGAAACGGGTACTCTTGATTTTGAAATTTAAGTTTATGATTGAGGGTCCAGTCATTTCAGGTGATTGGATCTTTTTTGTGTGTAAAGCCTCTACTACGCTAATTGTGACAGGGTTCACCGGTTAACTCAAAAAGTCCATATCAATATAAGGCCTGTTATTTAATAAATTTTCATAGTAGAAGCGTCGGGCTTGCTCATACCATTCAGTCCAATCAGGAGCGTTAAAGTCTCTGCTTCTATAGAGCGCAGCTAAAACTCTAGCTTGCCTTAAATTTATAAATAGTGGAACTTTGTTTAACTGGCTTTGGCTTACAGTGTATTCCTTGCAATAGCCATTTAAGAAGTTGCAATAGTAGCGTTTTGCAATCTCCTTCCTCACATCTCCAGACACAACCCAAGGAATTGGGATTTCATAAAATAATGGTGTAGCAATATCAGAAACAAACCAGCTATATTCCACCTCATCATAGTCAATAATAAAGGCTTTATCCCCATCATTAAGATAATTGCCAGGGCTGATATCCCCATGAATAAGACCATATGTATTTTTTTCCTTGGGCAGGGCACTAATTTCATTAATTAAACGATCATAGTTACTGTGTAATTCTAACGGACAATACTTCTTAAAAGATTCTAATAGAGTATTACCACTCCATTCATGGCGTGGGTTTTGGGTCGAGTAATTAAGCGATAACTTATGTATTTTCCCGACCATTTGTCCAATATTTTCATAAAACGTATTGCTCTCCTCAGCGATTACTGCATTTCTGCCTGGTGCTTTCTCAAAAGCTGTCACAATAAAGGACCCGTCAATGATATGAATAAGATCCCCTGATGAAGATTGAATAGGCCTTGCTACTTTCATTCCGCGATCAGCCAGAAACATGATGAAATCTAGTTCCGCTCTTGTTAATAATTCATTTCGATGGGTGACATGCGTAATTCTTAAAATGACTTCTCTATTTTCAACGACGCCGGAATAAACGAAATTTTGAAACCCATTTAATTCGATAATGGAGTTCTCACGTATTCCAAAACATTGTGCGGACTCTTTCAATATATCTTTTGTGAATAGTAGTTTAATCTTTTTATCCATATAATTTCTCCCCTTTACTTCTATGGTAACAAGAGGTACCAAATGAGATATATGCAGAATTTGATTAGAATCAACTTTTACACAAAAAGTCACATCGGAAAACTCGATGTGACTTACAAATGAAGATATGTTTCTTGAGTGTATGATTCTTCAATACTTTCGTAGGAAAGACCTTCGCCCTAATTGTTTGAGAAATACAGTAGCTCCTCTCTCCTAAAGATCTGGGAAACAATAGACCCAGATGTATGTAGTACCAAAAATCCCTTTTAACGATTCTTTCGTTATTTATATTTCCTTATTCTGTAATATTTTTTGCAATGTTGAAATTTTAACCCTTCTTCAGATGAAGCGATCAACATTCCAAGCCTTCTTAATCGTGTTTCTTCTTTCTTGGCGCTCATTACCCACCAGATAGAATCTCTTTTATAGGATGGTGATAAATTAGTGAAGAATAACCAGGCTGTTTGATTTGCCTTGATTTGTTCTTCATATTCTTTGGCAAGTTCCACGTTTCTTTGTTCAGAGGAATAGCCTTGTGCATCGGTTCTGTTGTTAAAGACGTGCATTCCTTCTGGTCTCATCTTTCCAAGCTGTATTAGTGCTTTTACCTTCTTTACGTTCACAGCACTCCATACACTATTTACTTTGCGCGGAGTAAAGCGAATCTTATAGCTTTGTTTATCAATGGTTTTTCGTATACCGTCAATCCACCCAAAACAAAGAGCGGCATCTACTGATGCAGACCAAGTAAGGCTTGCACGCCCTGTACTTATCCCAAAATAGCCCACCCAAATTTCAATAGCTTCAGCATGATGTTCTTCTAACCAATCTTTAAACTCTTCTTGGTTTTTGAAAAAAACTACATCTCCCATTATTCCAGCCATTTTAATATCGCTTGGTTTGTTTCTTCCGGCTTTTCTTCCTGGATCCAATGACCGCAATCCAGATTAACCACTTCCACATTGGGCACGAACTTTGTCAGGTTTTCAGACTTCGCAACCACATCCCGGTCGCCGTAGATCATGAGGGTCGGCTGCTGGATGATTGGGTTCACTTTCGCCAATAAGCGCCAGTTGCGGTCAAGGTTCCTGTACCAATTTATGCTGCCCGTGAACCCTGATGTTTCAAAAGCGGAGACGTAAACGGCCAGCTCGCTTTCGCTCAATACGGGCTCACCGAGCGGTGTTTCTGCTCTGGCGAGATTGATCAACGCCATACCTGGCTCAGGTGCTCTGAGAGGCTCGTTCTTCCGGTACAGGTTGCGAAGGAACCTGTATGTATTGTCTTCGAATACGGCGTCCGCGACGCCTGGCTGTCGATTGAAGTGGACGAAATAGAAATCGCCGCCAAGTATTTCTTCCATGAACTCGATCCAGGGTTTTTCTCCGCGCTCTTGATAAGGCAAGCTCAGATTTATCACTTTATTGACGCGGTTTGGATGCAACAAGGTCAGTCCCCAAACGACGAATGCACCCCAGTCATGACCGACAAAGGTAGCATCCTCGTATCCATAGTGATCGAGAAGCGCGATGAGATCACCCGACAAGTGTTCAATGTCATAGTCTGTTACTTCGGTTGGACGGGATGAGTTGCCGTAACCCCTCTGGTTGGGGACGATGACATGGTAGCCTGCTGCGGCAAGTGCGTCCATCTGATGGCGCCAAGAATAGGCATGCTCTGGCCAGCCGTGGCAGAGTACAATAGGTTTTCCAGCGTTTTCTCGGCCTGCTTCAAACACTTCGAGTTCCACACTGTTGACTGAAATAAGGGTGGGCTTGGGAAAATCGGTTGGATTAAACATTGAATTAAAACCTCCTTCTTTTGATACATGTAGTATAATGGATAAAAGGTGACACCTTAGTGTCACCTTTATAAAATCATGTAAAAAAAGAGGGCAATTATGGACAAAGTGGAGAGACTCATTTCGATTATCATGATATTGCTGAGGAAAGAGATTGTTTCTACAACGGAATTCTCACAACTATTCAATGTCTCCAAAAGAACGATCCTTCGCGATATGGAAACATTGAGCTTATCGAACATCCCAATCTACTCTGTCAATGGCGTCAAAGGCGGCTACGGCATAATGGACGAATACAAGGTCGATAAACGCCTTCTAAGCAGCTCCGATTTACAGAATATATTGGCTGCGCTCGGCGGATTGGAACAACTCCTCCTTACTGAAGAAGTGGAAAGAACGATAAAAAAAATAGAGGCAATGGTTAGTCCATTGTCTCTGAATCGTTCCATTCAACTGTCGTTTTATGTTTGGGAAGGTCGGTCCGAGATTCTTGAAACCTTAAAGATATGTCAAGAATCCATTTCTAAAAAAAGGCTGGTTTCGTTTGATTATACAGATAAAGACGGGGCTGTAACGAATAGAATGGTCGAGCCCTATGAGCTGCATTTCAACGAATCGAGTTGGTACTTGAAAGGATTCTGTTTACATCGACAGGGATATCGAACATTCAAGTTATCGCGGATCGATCATATTACGATGGATGAACGTAGGTTTCATCCTAGAGACGATTGGTCAGAGCAAGGTCGCGTTGCAAGTTATCTACCGCAATTCGTCACGATTAAGGCATGGATATCGCCTAGCATAAAAGATCAAATCATCGAAAGGTATGGTCGAAGAAGTATTGAAGACCATAATGGTGGATCTTTATTAGCAACTATTTATGTCCCACAAAATCATATGGGATTTCAATTGTTAGCAAGCTTCGGCACTCATCTAAAAGTTGTAGAGCCCAAGTCCTATGTTGAAGACTTTCGAAATTATTTATATCAAATGATGGAGAATTATTCCTGATATATTTAGCATTAAAGCTTCAACCTTCAACTCAACTTTTCGCCCTATTTATGGTACGGTTCCCCCCGATTGATTTTCACAGCGCGATAAATCTGCTCCACCAATACCAGCCGCATAAGCTGATGCGGCAGGGTCATGCGCCCGAAGCTCAAGCGCTGCTTTGCGCGGCGCAACACCTCATCGGAGAGCCCGTGGCTTCCTCCGATGACAAACACGACATGGCTCGTCCCATACGTGCCGAGCTTGTCGATCTCCAATGCCAGCTCCTCGGAACTCCAGAGCTGGCCATCCAAAGCGAGCGCGACAACGTGCGCCTCGCTCCTCACATGCGCGAGGATGCGTTCGCCCTCGCGCTCTTTTACCGCCCGAACCTCAGCTTCGCTCAGGGTATCGGGCGCCTTTTCGTCTGCGACCTCGATCATCTGAAACTTGATGTACGGGGCGAGCCGCTTGGCATATTCCTGTATGCCCAGCGTGAGATATTTTTCCTTCAATTTGCCTACGCCAATAATCTGAATAAACATGAAATTCATTCCTCCTAAATTGTCTTGCGAGATATTCTATAGGTAAGATGCTTCATCGCATCGTTCGTTCCAACTGTATTATACCTATACTACACATTTCTCCAAATTCTAACGAACTCCACACACCTTAATCAGCCCCATTTCGGCTCTTTTAAAATCTAACGAATCTGAAACACGCTACTTCGCATCAAACGAGCACTCCCCACCACTTTCGAGGCCATTTCAGCAATATAACGTGTCTACGATTCGTTAGATTTCAACCAGGCTGTGTTTGCCTCATATAAGGCGTCTCGAGTTCGTTAGAGCTACTCGGCCAGTCTACACCCACGTCACTACCCACATCGCTGTTACCCAACGGCACTTTCCCCCATGCCTCAGCAGCTTCCATTTCTATTACCTACAACTTGCACCTTTACTACAACCTAGCCCACTCCCAACTCGGAACTCGGCACCTACCTACCTTAATCTTCTCTTACTCTCGGCCTACTCCCACGTTAACCCCTACGTCCCCACCCAGCTCCACGCTGCCTAACAACCACCACCAATTCCCCACACAAAGACAAAAAGAGCGCTCATCACGCTCTCCTTGGCTTCTTGCTGTGATGTTCATACCGGATGGAAAGTCAGCCCGAAGCGCCACCTTAAGTCACGCCTCCGGCCATCTAAGTCCTACAGTACGCTAAACGACGAGAAATTCCGCATGCTGTTCGCACTCTGCGCACTTTGCAGGCGGGTCCCAATCGGCAAATTCCGTCTCCTTCAGATCAACGATATCTGGAGCGTCCTCATACTCATCGACAAACATGTCGATGGCAATGTCCACGTGTTCTTTGCATACAACGTACATCCGTTAAGCATCCTTTCTGTAACCAGCTATGTTCCCGATTCACAACCGCGTATCCCATTACAGGATAGCCACTTCTCAGTTCTATCACACCTGCCGCCGAAAAGAAACCCCTACACGCCTAATGACAGCAAAAACATCCCTCCCACTTAACAGGATAAGGATGTTTGCCCTTTACTTATACCGTTTCTAGAATTCCATTGTTATACTTAAGGCCAAGAAATTTCGCCTTTAATTACCTGAGCGCTCGTCTCCAGATCGCCTGTATTCGTAAAGTCCGGATATGCTTTTTCCATTTTTGCAATCAGTTCTTTAGAATCTTTGGCTGTCTCTGTCTCTGCCTCTGCTTCAAATTTATCAATATAATCACGAGTGAATGTAACACTCGTTATATCCCCGGCACTGGTACCCAGGTAATGACCTGGAATCACTCGCTCTGGATTCAATGCAATAATTTGGTCTAGCAATTGGCGCCAGTAGTCACGGCTCTCTGACGTTTGGTTATCTGCAATCCAGACATGCGAATTTTCGTAGACAGGAACACCACCAAGTACAGTCTTAATGGAAGGAATCCACAGGAATGTATGGGACGGATCGGAACCATCTAGACCGATAATCTCTACGCTTTCCCCATCTACGGTCAATTGAGCACCGTCAAGGACATTCGGAACAATCTGTGCAGTTGGTGCATTTTCTTTCAGAATCGGATTCCAATAGTCATTCTTCACTTGAATAGTTTCCTTGATTCCTTCCACCGTTGCTGGAGTCGCAACGATTTTTGCATCAGGGAACGCCTCACGGATTACCGATAGACCGAAGTAATAGTCCGGGTCCTTGTGGCTGATATATACGGTGGTCAGTTTTTTACCCGAATCTTTAATCATTTTGACCAATTGCTCGGCATCATTCTTTTGGAACTGCGCATCAACGAGCACGACTTCAGTTGGACCTTCAATCAGATTTGATGAAACGCCAAAAATGCTGTTTTCCCCAGGATTATAGGTGATCACTTTCAGCTCCACCGCTGGTGTGTTTGTTTCCTCGCTCTTTGTATTTCCAGCACTAGCAGCATTGGATGAAGAGTCTTCCGCATTTTCGGTTTTACTTGCTGTACCCGCACAAGCACTCAGAATTAACATGAAACATAGAACAAGCATAACGCCCATTGATGATTTTTTAGTAAACATTTAATTGATCTTCCTCTCTTTATGTCGCCGCCATCATCATAACAATGCATCTAGCAGCCAATTCCGTTGATTTTTTAAACCATCCTATAGTCTGGTTGTACAATTGCTTCGACTAAATCCCCCTTCAAATCATTATATGTAACTACTATAGTTACAACTTATATGATGTAATGATTATAGTTACAACTAAATGCGTATGTCAAGTTATTATCAGAAAAATCTACATCTAATTATTTCTCTGCTACTCACAGACTTTATAAAAACAACAAAAAAACCAACCAGAATTTTCTGATTGGCCCCCATTTAACTTCCCCTAACCCTGTAATACGCTTTATTCCACAGATTCAGACTCTATATGTCCAATACTAATTTTACTTCAATCCCGACTGCGCCTTCGTCAACAGCTTCCCACCTTGAAAAGCAATAACAGCATTGGCACCATTGCCGGCTGTGCCTTTATAGTTGTAAACCACCATATTCTCCGCTTCGCTCAGCGCTTCACCTTCGCCGCCGAGGATCTCAATGACATCTCCCACCGACATGCCAACCTCAAGCTTCTCATACTGGGCAAAGGTAATCAGCACCCCGTCGCCTTTCCCGGCCGATCCGTTGTTTCCCGATGTTACAGGCGTTTGACCACCAGCCTCACCTACCGCAATCACACTTGTACTCAACTCATTCAACTTGGTCTCAAGTGCTGCGATCTTTTGCTCCTGCTCAACGCTCTTGGCTCCCTGCTCCACCAGTTTCTTCTCAAGCCCTGCAATCTTCTCTTGCAGAGCACTTGTATCTACAGATGCTCCTGTCGTAGCTACCTCAGATCCACAGGCGGACAGCATAAACAGGGACAGCGCCAAGCTCGTTCCCCCAAGCATCTTTTTCCTCAAATGTTTCATCAAAAATACCCCTTCCATTCTGAAATAAAAATATGATCGACAAACAGATGTTATTGCATCAGCGACCGTCTCCAACATATTGACAACAGTTTACCACAGCCCTAGTCTTATGTATCTGCTCCTTTGGCTCCGGGTCTAACTGATCATGAGAATATAAAATGGTTGATCTACTCATTTACTGTCGAACGAGCACATCCACTCATAGTCGGCCAGTGGTAAGTACCAGTTAAGTACTCCTTTTCTTATTTAATTACAATCTAGCCCACCCCTTACAACTAAGCATTGCGCAATGCTCATCGTCCAACAACTAAAAAAGAGTGGTCAGTTGATCTGATCACTCTTCTAGCATTCCCTATTTCAATCCACGCAAAAGTATGGGCTCGCTCGTTGATCTTCCCTTACTCCGGTTTATCCGTCAGCTTCACTGATACCTTCTCAGCTTTGCCATCCCGGTAGAAGGTCACTTCAATCGTATCCCCAATCTTCTTCTCATCGTACAGATATTTCCGCAGATCCAGCGTGGAGGTAATTTTTTGCCCGTCAAACTCCGTAATGACATCATTCAGCTTCATACCTGCTTCAGATGCCGGACCGGATGCTTCCAGCACAACCACACCGCTGTCCACATGAGATGGCAGCTTCAGATCCTTACGTTGCTCGTCATCCAGTGGTGCATAAGGGTTGCTCAGATCCACCGTGTACACGCCGAGGTATGGACGAGATACTTTGCCGTTCAGTAGCAGGGAATCTACCGTTTTCATCACTTCGTTCATCGGAATGGCGAAACCGAGACCTTCAACGCCCGTATCCGAGATTTTCATCGTGTTGATGCCGACCACTTTGCCGTTCAGATCGACCAAAGCACCCCCGCTATTACCTTCATTAATCGCCGCATCCGTCTGGATTACGTTTTGCTCCCAGTCGTACACTCCGTCCTGATTAATAGATACAGGCAGAATGCGATCCGTGTAACTGACAATACCGGATGTCAGCGTACCGCCCAGACCAAGCGGGTTCCCGATTGCCAACACCGTTTGACCCCGCTGAAGTTTGCTGGAATCACCAATCTCCGCGACTGCACCTAGCCCTTTATCTTCTGCGGATAATACAGCAATGTCACTTACACGGTCTTTACCGACCAGCTTTGCCTTATGTGTCTCCCCATCTACGGTCACAATCTCCAGATCACTCGCACCCTCCACAACGTGGTGGTTGGTCATAATATAAGCCTTGCCATCTTCCTTCTTGAAAATGACCCCTGAGCCCAGCGCCGAATCTTCCATCGATAGACTGCTACCCGTTTTATGGTTCACAATGCTCACCACGGAAGGACGAACATGGGCTGCTGCCTGGATAATCCGGTCGTATGGATCAGCTGCCTGCGCTGTCTGTGCACCGCCTCCACCACCATTACCTGTAGCATTAGCCAGCGGTAACGAAGCGGGCTGTGTGATGAAGCTAAACAGCATGACGGTCACGATGGAGCTGATCACTGAGCTAATCACAGCTACCTTCACTGTGGAACTGATTCCTGTACGCGATCTACGCGGATTGCTCCAGCGGTCACGTCCACGTGCTCTGCCTCCAGGGCGGATGATCTGAAGTTTGCCTTTCTGTTCAGGTTCGGCGCGTCTTGATACTTTGGTTGAATAAAAATCGTCTCCAAACAATCCCATCGTGATCCTCTCCCCTTCGTTGTCACGCATCAAGACCCTGACTGCCGCCTAAGTTGTCGCATGGTTCAACGATGGTGTTCTTACGTTACCCCACTCCAGCCACAGCCGAGCTTCCGATCGCTGTTACTCACAAATTTTTTTATTTCTTTTTCCTAGGTAAAATTTGTTCATAAAGGCGAACGCTACGCTTCTCCAGCCTCGCTCTGTGTCTTTCGTTACGTGCGTACCGTAAATAACCTCTCGTTTTCCCATGCTTTTTTGCAATTTTAAAAAATGGTCTTGCATATCGCCGCATCCCGGCATCAAATCAAGATACAGCGTCTATGTACAACAGAACGGACACGCCATTCTGTCAGTGACTCTATCAATCATGCTCTCGCATTCTATGACATGCCATTTCACACGCAAAACAGCAAAAATCACAATGCTCCTCATATACTAAACACGTCAAATCACAAAAAGTTGCATATTTACGAAAATTAAAGCAAATTTCCGCTATAACGCGCTTAACAATAAAGGTCCATAGTATCTATCACCACAAAATCCGGTCCGCTAAGCGCCATTTTTGCAAATTTGAAGAACTTTTTCACCCCTGCATAGTCACAGGTTCAGCATACACGTCTCATCACACAAATGTTAGCGGCAAAAAGAGGAATGTTTTCCATCAAGCCTGACTACAATAATAGTAAAAGACAATTCGAAGCTTCATAGAGGAGGATATATATGGATCGCACACGTACACTCACTGCCATGGATGAAGTTCATATGGCGGCCAAGCTGGCCGATCTCAAGGAAGAACACTATCGCAACACCCTTGCACTCAGTACCATCATTGAACTGCTTATCGATAAAGGCATCCTAACCCGCGAGGAAGTCGAGCGCAAAGCCGCCGAACTGGACAGCTTTATGGCTCACCCACCCTATCCCATGGCGTAGGACGGTCGTAATACGTATCACAGAGTTTGAACTCATGATCCCGATAAAAGCATCCACGGCTCTCCATCGCGTCGCGCACCGACATTTTCGCCAAGTCCATCATATTATGATCTCGGCTAAGATGTGCCAGATACGTGCGCTTGATGCGTCCGTTCATCAGTTCACTAAGCGCTGCCCCTGCCGCTTCGTTCGACAAATGCCCAATGTCGCTCAAAATCCGGCGCTTGGTGTTCCACGGATATCGCCCCATACGCAGCAATTCGACATCATGATTCGCCTCCAGCACCAGCACGTCAGAATCAGAGATGGCATCGCGAACCTTGTCGCTCATGTACCCAAGATCTGTTGCAACAGACAGCTTCTCCGTACCATCATCGAATGTGTACCCTACCGGCTCAGCTGCATCATGCGAGATCCCGAAGGATTCCACGCGCAGTGACCCAAAATCATGCTTTTCACCCGTCTCAAATACCCTCCGGTTTTCCTCTGGAATCGCCCCGACCGACTTCTCCAGTGCCGCCCACGTATTCAGATTCGCGTAGATTGGTAAATTATATTTCCGAGACATCGCGCCTAGTCCTTTAATGTGATCGGAATGTTCATGTGTAACCAGAATCCCGTCCAATTCTGCCCCAGAAATCTCCCTTTCCTGAAACAGTGCATCCAATCGCTTCGCACTAAGACCCGCGTCAATCATGAGAGAGGTACCCCCATGCTGTATGACTGTGGCATTACCTGTCGAACCGCTGGATAACACGGTAAAATATATCCCCATAACGCATTACTCCCCTGGTTTGTCTGTCTTGGGACTGAATACATCCCCACTGATGCCCTGCACGTACAACACTTCGCCACTTTCCAGCACGAACCGCCATGCCGGCATCGCTACCTGTATATCTGAATTGAACAACTGGCCGTAATAGCCCAGCTGAATATCTTTGACAATTGCATCATTTGGCAAAAAGTTCTCGATCAGCGTTCCCAGCGCCTTCGACGCCGGAAGTACCTGCTGATCGCTCTCCTCTGCGGTCGTAATCCGCACTGGAGTCTGACGGTAACCCGTTATTTTCTGATCGCTGTAGAATAGCTCCAGACTCACATTGAAGAGCGGCCATTTACCATCCACCAATGGGTGAAGCACAAAAGCCCCATCCTCGGCCATCAACTGATCCAGCCGGTATGTCCCAATCTGTGGAATCTCACGCTCTAATGCATCTTCCAGCTCACTTTGCGAGAAGATCAACTTGCTATCTACAGGCTGTTCCAGTTCCATATCCACGCCAGCCCTGTCCTCTTCAATGAACTCATAGGACAACTTGGGCAGCTTTGGCGTTTCATTTGGAATCGGAGCCAGCACCTGAATGCCCTTCTCTTCCATCGCCTGCTGTGTATTATCTGCCAGTGAGGTGAAGTCCAGATTGGCTCCGGCCGTCTCTCGCGCATCCATCCAGATCTGGTAGCCCAGCACCAGATTGAGCAGCAGAAAGGCATAGATCAACACATTTTTCGCCCGTCCCCAATCCAAAACGTTCCCCCCTAACTTAGCTGCTTGCAATACTTTCTCAAGTTGCCTACACCTTCCACCGTAACTGGCCGTTTATAGCCTTTGAACTTAAAGCTATACGATAACGGAGAGGGCAGAAATAACCTGAAGAAGCGGAGCGTTCGCCTTTACCACCAGATTTCTCCCGTGTTAAAAGGGAATTCAAGAAATCTGGGGGTAACAGCGATCGGAAGGTTATTCTGCACGCGTAGTGATAAAGTACAGCTACTCTTTGGTTCAAAGACTACAACCCATCAAGAAACGGTGGTTTCCTCCCCGTTTCCAAAGCGGATCACCCATACCGGGATCAGCTTTAGTCCGTCTTCAATCGAAGAAGGACGATACGCCGGGTAGACATCCACCACCTGGCGATTCTCACCTGCTACCTTTTTAATAAGAGCCTTCAGCTTGTTTCCGCCAGGCAACTTTACCGATTTCTTCGTCTCTGCACCTTCGTTCAGGTATTCCAGTGATCGCTCATAACTGGATACCGTCTCCTGCTGCATCTCCATGCTGATCGTGCCAAAGCGGAACTGCATGGAATCCATAATCGGATAGCTACCATAATACTGTTGGAATTCAAGCTGCGTCTTGATGTCGGCGGTCTCCAGCATCATGCGCGAACGGCCTTTCCAGCCACCATGCTGATTCACAAAGTCAACCGCAGACAACGCATCCTTCGCGGGATCAATCTGTCCCGCAGGCGGTGCCGCCGGATCGGTGTAACTGATCCAGCGCTGTTCCTGTTTTACCTGCAGACTACGTTTACTATCCGTGTAGATCTCCGATCCATCTTTTTCCCGGATATTCCGGGTCATGCTTGGATCGAAAAACAGACTACGCTGCATTTGCTCAACCGTGAATTGCCCTGTCGGCACATCTGCCTCAATCGTCTCCAGAGCTTGGGCCGGGATATAATACCCGCCAGCCATCAGCGTATATGGCGTCCAGTTCGTACCGAAGTCAACATGCTGCTGCACGTCTTGTACTGTCAGGTCCGCCTGCGTTGCTTCGTATACCACGTCTCCCTTGGCGCTGAAGAACAGCGCATGGGCCTTCGTTTCATTTTTGGACGTATAGATCGAGATTCGGTTAATCGTCTCCCCTTGAAATAAGGAATCCGTCCCAAGCCTCATCACCCGCTGTAATAAAGCTACGGGAATACCTTCTTTGAACGATAGTTCAAACCCAGGGTTCTCCTTGCGAATCTGATCCCAGTTCACCGATTGCACACTGCGGCGCTGAAAATCATCGAACGCCCGCCCCTGTAACCTTGAATAGATCAACTGATAGAACGTATTGCCAGGGTAAAACACCGTATGTTTATCCTCACCCAGATGAATAATCATCTGATCAGGGAAGATCAATTCTTCAATATTCCGTTCCTGACCCATATTTTCCGTCTTCACATAGTTCGTTTCTGACGTCACAATGGAATCCCCGCCTCCGGGCAAACGGTAGATCAGAAAATAACTCTGAACCAGACTGGCTACAACAAGGGCGGCAAGCACCAAGGATTTAATCCGTTCCTTCACGGTGCTCACCCCCTTTCTCACGCATCGGCAGTGTGAACGTTACTGTCGTTCCCACATCTACTTCAGACTCCAAAGAGATGCTTCCATCATGTGCCTTCACAATTTCCCGGGCAATGGACAGTCCTAGCCCTGTGCCTCCCATACTGCGGGAACGAGCCTTGTCCACCCGATAAAACCGCTCGAAAATGCGATCCAGATCGCGCTGTGGGATACCCATTCCGGTATCCGATACCGAGATGGCAAGTGCGTGTTCATCACTGCGTCTAGCCGCAATCGTAATGGTGCCGCCTTCCAATGTATATTTCAGCGCATTGGACACGACATTATCCAGCACCTGATCAATCTGGTCGCGATCCAGCGGAACAGCCGGAATATCATTCTCTACAGACAGCACAGGCTGAATATCCTTCTGATGCATCTGGAACGAGAATCGATCCGTCACTTCCTCCAGCATTTCCAGAATATCGGTTGGCTGCTTGCGCAGTAAAGCTTCCTTGGAATCCAGCCGCGATAGATGCAGCAGATCCGTAACCAGTCGTATCATTCGTTCCGTCTCGTTCTGAATAACACCAACGAAACGACCGGCAAGCTGCGGATCTTCCAATGCCCCGTCATCCAGCGCTTCCGCGTAACTCTTGATCGTCGTCAGTGGTGTACGCAGTTCATGGGATACATTGGCCACAAATTCACGCCGGGATGCTTCAAGTTCTTCCTGCTCGGTAACATCCTGAAGTACGGCAATGGTTCCCGTGATTCCCCGTTCACGTCGATGAACCGGTGTGAACGTCATCCGAATGACCACAGGCTCTTCTTGTCCTGCGGGTGCAATCTGCAGCAAAGTTGAACCTGTGAAACCACTCGCGAGGGCTTCCGCATCCTCCGGATCAATGCCGAGTAATATAGCGAAGTGTCTTCCTTCAATATCAGCAGGATGCATACCCAGAATGCTGCTGGCACGACGGTTTACGAGAATAACTTTACCGTACTCATCCGTAGCAACCACACCATCACTCATATTCGTCAGAATGGAGGTCAACTTCTCCTTCTCCTCTTCATTCAGTGAAAGTGCATCCCGAAGCCTGCTGGTCATATAGTTAAAAGCCCGACTGAGCTGACCAATCTCATCCGTGCCAAATACAGGTGTCTGTTGATCAAAGTTACCTTCTGCGACCGCTGTCGCTCTCCGAGTCACTTCCTTAATCGGCTGCGTGATCGTATGGGACAGAATCACGCCAAGCACCGCCGTTAACACCAGGGCAATCAGGATGCCGGAGATGAAGATTTTGTTGATTCCCTCCATCGTGGAATACAGCTCGTTCATGGATGCCGCGATGTAGACCGCGCCAATGATCTTGCCGCCGGACAGCACCGGCTTGGCGACGACCTTTTTGCGAACATTATCCTCGTCCACGATATATTCCTCATTGTCCCGAATGCCTTGCAGCGCACGGCTGACAACGGTTTGGGTATTTTTGCGCCCCACATAGTCCGAATGTGAACTTAGCGAGGTCGTGAGTACCTTGCCGCTGGCATCCAGCACCTGAATCTCGGCACCGTTAATGTTGAACAGGTTGTTCACCAGCACACGCAGATTTTCCGTTTTGTCCTCGCCAGCCTCTGCTTCTCCACCAGCCATCGTCTCCCCCACGAGAACCGACAGCATCTCCGCACGCGCCTGCAAGTCTTCCGTAAAGTTGCTCGTTAGTGAGTTCTTCATCGCGCTCACAAAATAAACCCCGATCAATTGCATCGCAATCAGAATCAGCAGTACATAGATAATGATCAATTTCGCCTGAATCGTTCGGAAGAACGAAAATCGCGCGAATCGGCCCATTATATCCCCACGCTTTTGGCACTGCGCACGAGATAACCGAGCCCGCGGCGAGTCAGAATCGTTTCCGGTTTGCTTGGATTCTCCTCAATCTTCTCACGCAAACGACGGATCGTGACATCCACGGTACGTACATCACCGAAATATTCATATCCCCATACCGCTTGCAGCAGATGTTCCCGTGTCATAACCTTGCCGGAATGCTTCGCCATATAATAGAGAAGTTCGTATTCACGGTGGGTCAGATCAAGCGGTTCTCCGCCTTTATAAGCCGTATACATGTCCATATCAAAAGCCAGATCAAATAGCCGCATGACCTGCTTCTCTTCGTCTTCATGCGCTTCTGCCGTAATCGCAAGCTTTTGCCGTCTGCGCATCTGTGCCTTCACCCGTGCAAGCAGCTCACGCGTACTGAATGGCTTCGTCACGTAATCATCCGCACCCAGCTCCAGACCAAGCACCTTGTCGATCTCGCCATCCTTGGCGGTAAGCATAATGATTGGCATCTCCAGATGAGCGCGCACCTCACGACAGACATCCATACCGTCCTTGCCCGGGAGCATCAGATCCAGCAGCATCAGATCCGGTTTCTCGGATAACGCCAGTTCAACCGCACGAATGCCATCAAATGCACAGATGACCTCGTACCCCTCTTTTTCCAAATTAAACTTCAGAATGTCCGCGATGGGCTGTTCATCGTCCACCACCAAAATCTTCCCCTGCATCGGCTAAGTTCACCCCTATATCCTGCTTAATCCGCGTTAGCGTTTATATCTCTCTTCTATGTTTAGCTTGTACCAAGCCTGCTTGATTTGTTTCTCTAGTTTGTTGTTTATACTCTCTAGTTTAACATACCTGAAGCACCGTCACATCCCGATCAGGGGCTTGGAAGGTCTTTCATCTGAAAATTTTTTACAGCAGCAAAAAACAAGGCCAGCATTATAGCCAACCTTGCTCCACTTAAGCTCTATATTAGTTCAAATACGTTAACGGATTTTCTACCGTTCCATTCTTAATAATCTCAAAATGCAGATGTGTTCCAGTCGAACGACCCGTGTTGCCCATAACGCCGATACTCTCGCCTTTTTCAACCACTTGTCCAACCTTAACGCCAATGCTGTTCAAATGTCCATACAGTGTTTCGTATCCGTTACGGTGGTTAATAATGATGACATTACCATAACCGCTTTTCTGTCCTGCAAAAGTAATTACACCCTCATCAGACGCTTTCACATCGCGGTTACCTACCAGATCGACACCTTTGTGCTGGCGACCCCAACGTTGTCCAAAGCTGCTACTCATCGTTGCATTTGATACCGGCCAAGCAAATTCACCTGTGCCCTCACCAACAACTTTTGTTCCGCTAAGGACTACTTCAGTTACAGCTGCTTTAATCACTTCCTGACCAAGCCACTCTTCCTGAACCACTTCACCATTTTCTTTGGTTATACGGTACTGCATGCTTTTCAAGCCGCTTTGTCCTGGGCGCACGACTTTTGTTGTACCTGCTTTCAACTCGTCACTTTTGCGCACTTCCACTTGCGGTTTGATCTCAATCTGTTCAACAACCTGCTCAACCGATTTAACGGTTACCGCCGGTTTCGGAACGGTCAAGGTCAGTTCGTCTCCGATTTGAAGCGACGTTTCCTTGATGCCCGGATTATGCTGGCGAATCTCGCTTTGTGTTATTTCATACTTGGCAGCGATCGAAGAGATCGTATCTCCTTCACGAACCACATAAGTTACAGGCGCGTCTTTACCAACGGTTAAAGCTTTAACCGCCTCGGACACATCCCATATTTTGTTTGGATCAGCCTTCACCACATCCGTCGCTACATCTTCCTTGATGCCTACAGACTTCAGGGTTGTGCTTGGTCCCTCCTCTTTCTTCGAGGAATTAGCCGATACCGACTTCGTCTTAAGCGAACTTCGCACAGCCGATGCCGATATGTATTTGCTCTGCACTTGTTCCAGGATTGCATCAGCTGTTGCCTGATCCTTCACAATACCAATGACTTCACCGTCTACCTTGAGTTCTACACCTTTGGCGTAGGCTGTCAGCATGTCACCCAGTTTGTCCAGCGTCTCGTCACTGTTCACTTCAGGTTTGTACGCTCTTACCGTTTCGGTTGTGATGCCATCCGTGTTCAGCACCATCTCTGCATCCGGATATTTATGTTGATATTCCTCAGTTTTGTCTGTAAATAGTTGTTGTAATTGTGCCTCATCTGCAATGGTACCAATCTCGCTACCTTTAACCATTACTTTATAGTACGGTACGGTGTTTGCAGTAACATATTGTTTGCCTGCGAACCCGAGCGATGCTGCGATGAATACACCACATGCTGCTGTAATGATCCATTTGCGCGAGGCCAGAACGCGCTTCTTATTCACACTGAAGGTGGACATGCTCATGTTGTTTTTGTCTTCGGCCGTCCGGTGTTCCCCGGATTGTTCGTGTACCCGGTCTTTGCCCGGTTGGCGTATGCCTCTGAAACCTTTCATGATTCTCTCCTTTTCAGCACTTCTCAGTTCGCATTTCTGTCAAGACATCACCCATCGTGTCTGTCCCATGCTCGTTGATACTTGTATTGGGTGTCCGCAAAATCAGGACTTTAGCTGCGCTCGTAAAAGTGTCAAAATTTTAACCTTTTATCACACCCGTATACTTTAACACAGGTTTTACACTCATTTCAACTCTACACGTCACACCGCAAAGCCACGCCCCGCTTGCTTTCCCTGAATTATCCATAAGATAGTACGGCTGGTCCATCACCCATTATGCCTCAACATCCGCTGTACTATGTACTTTTGTTCGCAAATTAAGACTAGGTTCTAAGACCCAGTGAAATATGCTTTATTTTTCATAAAAATACATATAAAATCCCTCACCAGATCAACTCTGATAAGGGATTACGTAAACAACCTGTTTGTGGTTTATCTTAAACTGGATTTCAGCTCATGCCACAATAGAAATTAACTTTTATGTCTCTATTCTTTGACTGCAAGAATTACAAATCGCTTTTGCTGTACTTCCCAGAATCCATTGTGCTCCATCTCCATATGAATATCCATTAACGGCTGACGGAACTGTTCCACTTTGAAATCAGGTACTTGCCACGGGATAGTCTTTAGATAATATACCAGTGCGCCTATATCATAGAAACGTTGTGCAGGGGTTGCTTCCCGTTGCTCCAGAATACGGAATCCACACTGTTCCAGCTGAAGAACAGCACGATCCAGTTCCCATCCAGCGTAATCCGCTGGCATAGGAATGCCGAGCCGATCATTGATCTCCCTGCAATCTGACCAACCTACCTGTTGAGTTAGAAACATTCCCCCTACCGATAGAATCCGCCTAACTTCCCGCTCATCATACGACTCATGCCGATTAAGAATCAGATCGAATTCCCCATCTGTGAAAGGAAGTTGCGAATCATCAGTCACTGGAAGCACCTTCACACCGAGCGGCTGTAAACGTTCCTCTGCAATTGGTATGTTGGGGAGATAGCCCTCGGTCGCACATGTGTATGGAGGAAGGGGACGGAGTCTGGACAGCATCTCTCCTCCACCAGTCCCCATGTCGAGCATTCGTTCTGTTTGATTCAATAATCGGCGCGCCATCGTTCCATATGACCAAGGCAATATTCCGCTCTGGAGTCGCCCACTCCCTGTTACATAGCTAAAATCCCAGCCACTAAACGGCTGGTCCGCCTCTTGCAACCCTTGCTCGTATCGCTCTTTCGCCGCCTCGGCAAACTCTTTTACTGATGGTTCTGAATTAGAATGATATAAGTTCATGGTCAATACAACCTCCAATTAGTGTATTCGTAAACACAAGTCCATAGGTTCTCTTGAAAGCACCTATGAACGGAGGTCCACGAATTGGACTGGAGGTTTCTGCAATGTTGCCTGAACGTTTTTATATGTTGTGTTCTTTACCTTTATATTTCATACACTTTTCCCTCCTATAAGCATTTCCAGAATTTATTTAAATAAATTATATTCAATCATCCTCGACAAGTCCATTACATTATGAATCAGGCGATACGTCTATGAGCACGCCTGTCTTCCCTGCCTGCCTATCATCCTATTCTGTTTGCAGTACTTCCATCAGGTTGTCGTACTCTTCACTGGTCAGGTACTTCGAGATCACCTGTTCAATCTCACGTAATTCCTGTTCCGTTAGGCCACCTTCCATGGCACCTGAGATCTGTTGCATTTCTTTCTGTGGCAGCTTATTCATGAGCAGGCTGAAGATTTTTTCTTTCTCCTCTGCTGGCAGCTTGTCCTTCGCTCCTGTAATGTCATCCGGTGATACAACAATGGCATCATTGCCTGAAGAAGCACCGCCGCTGGCCGCTCCGGTTCCATTACCTGAAGCCGAACCACTACCCTGATCTGTTCCTGAGTCATTACCCGTGCCCGTATCCGTCCCATTGCCTGCGCTTGTGCCTGAGTTTGATCCTACGGTCGTATCTGTACCTGAACCTTCCCCTGTGCCCTCATTTGAGCCGCTCCCTTGGGACGCATCGTTGCCTGCATCTACGCCAGATTGACCACTCTCCGTCCCATTCCCCATAACGGAAACAGCATCTTCCGGAACCTGCTCTTCGTCCGCTCCTGTCGGCTGATCTGTCGTCCCATTTCCTGATTTATTACCCTCGCTGGTTTTACCACCCAAGGCACCTTGGAACATGGCGGTTAACCCCATGGGTTGACCCTCCCACTGAATATTGAAACTCGCGAGTAGCGACTTCGCATATGACTGTACAATTAATCCGGTCGTGAGCAGTGTCAGTGAACTGACCAGCAACACGGTTAGCACGATTTTAACAAACCACACAAGCAACTTCATTCCGTTCTCTCCCTCCGATTATCCCACCCGTCTAGCATGCGCATGCTGGGGTCTGTGACTCTACTGTTAACCAGTATTGACGGAAATCTTGGGATTATATCCGATAAACATACAAAAAACCTCCAGTCATCGCTATAAAAGCAACAACTGGAGGCTTAACATGCCTAAATCGGCAGAGGATTCTATTTTATAATTCAAGAAACAATCTCTCTATTTCTTCGATTACTCGTAGATTGGAAGAACTTGATTCGTTTGCTCACGGTTACGACCAACGGAGAAGATGGCAATTGGAATGCCTGTCAGTTCGGAAACACGTTTTACATAATTCTGTGTGTTCACTGGCAGGTCTTCAAGTTTCTTCGCTCCAGTGATATCTTCGCTCCAACCTGGCATCTCTTCGTATACTGCTTCACATTCTGCCAGCATTTTGAGGCTTGCCGGATAGTGTGTGATGACCTCGCCGCGGAATTTGTATCCTGTGCAGATTTTTACGGTTTCCAGACCTGTCATTACGTCCAGAGAGTTCAGGGACAGACCTGTGATTCCACTGACACGACGCGCGTGGCGAACAACAACACTATCGAACCAACCTACACGACGTGGACGTCCAGTTACCGTACCGTACTCATGTCCAGTCTCACGGATTTGGTCACCGATTGCATCATGCAATTCCGTAGGGAATGGGCCATCTCCTACACGGGTTGTGTAAGCTTTTGCTACCCCAATGACTTGCTGAATACGAGCCGGGCCTACGCCAGAACCGATACATACGCCACCTGCGGACGGATTGGATGATGTAACAAATGGATAAGTTCCTTGATCAAGGTCCAACATAACGCCTTGTGCGCCTTCAAACAATACTTTTTTGTCCTCATCAATATATTCGTTCAGAACAACCGATGTATCACGTACGTAAGGACGCAGAATTTCAGCATATCCGAGGTAATCTTGCAGAATCTCTTCAACATCAACAGGCTGGCCGCCGTAGACTTGCTCGATGACACGGTTCTTTTCTTTGACCAGATGACGCAGTTTCAGTTCGAAATCTTCAGCATCCAGCAGGTCAACCATCCGAATACCAATACGAGCTGATTTGTCCATGTAACATGGGCCAATTCCTTTGCCAGTCGTACCGATTTTGTTCGGGCCTTTGCTCTCTTCTTCGAGTGCATCCAGTACCATGTGATATGGCAGGATGATATGTGCGCGCTCACTGATGGACAGGTTCTTCGTTGTAAAATCATTGTCATGAATATAGTTAATTTCTTCGATGAGTGCCTTCGGGTTGATAACCATTCCGTTACCAATAACACACGCTTTATCCGTGTAGAAAATCCCTGATGGAATCATCGTCAGTTTATATTTTTTGTTATCAATCAGAATTGTATGACCCGCATTGTTACCACCTTGATAACGAGCCACCACATCAGCGCTCTCCGCCAGATAATCCGTGATTTTACCTTTTCCTTCGTCTCCCCATTGCGTTCCCACTACAACTACCGTTGACATAGTTAACATTCCTCCGTGGGTGCCTTGCGCACCTTTGTATTGGTCTGTCCGTCCTCTATCCCGGCAGGCGTGTTACGCAATAAACCGACTGAGAAGCGTGCTAACGGACAGTAAAAATGTCCTTCCGTTACATTCAAGGGAAGGTTTGCGCTGCTTTAACGCAGCAGTATTAGTGTACCAGTACCCTTTTTCAAAGTCAAATCAAATGGCGAACAATTAGATATAGTACAACCGTAATGTTCGGGATTTACCCATTATTTCAACACAAAAAACCGGAGACTTCAGTCCAAGCTTACTTGACTGCTATCACCGGTTCAAGGATACCCATTTCAATGTGAATCTATATCTGGTATTTATAACACATGTTTGCGTTCAGTTGCTCTAATGGTTGATCTTCGGGACAGACGATTCTCGCTTATTGATCGAAGCCGTCAGCACCTGCCCATTACATCGCGAAGGCGTCATTGTGCGCCCTCTCGTAATTGACGAATTTATTAAAGTTTTTCAGAAAGACCAGTTCAACCGTACCTACCGGACCGTTACGCTGTTTAGCGATAATGATCTCGATAATATTTTTCTTCTCGGTCTCCTGGTTATAGTAGTCATCCCGGTACAGGAACGCTACGATGTCGGCATCTTGCTCGATCGAACCCGATTCCCGCAAGTCACTCATCATCGGACGTTTGTCCTGACGTTGCTCTACACCCCGGCTCAGCTGGGACAAGGCAATAACCGGAACTTCCAGTTCCCGGCCAATCTGTTTCAGTGTACGTGAAATCTCGGATACCTCTTGTTGACGGTTCTCCCCTGCTTTACCACGACCACTAATCAGTTGAAGATAGTCAATCAGGATCATACCGAGGCCTTTCTCTTTCTTCAGGCGACGGCATTTGGCACGAATATCCGCTACGGTAATCCCTGGCGTATCATCTATGAAGATGTTGGCTTCTGACAAAGCTGCAATACCCATCGTCAGCTTCTGCCAGTCTTCATCACCCTTGAAGTCACCCATACGCATTACGCTGGCATCCAGGTTGGCTTCAGCACAGATCATACGTTGCACCAGCTGGGCAGCTGACATCTCCAGACTGAAGATGGCTACCGTCTCCTGGGCCCGAATGGCTACGTTCTGAGCGATATTCAGGGCGAAGGCCGTCTTACCTACGGAAGGACGGGCCGCTACAATGATCAAGTCACTGCGCTGGAATCCGGCAGTCATCTTGTCCAGATCGATAAACCCGGACGGAATACCTGTTGTTGTACCCTTATTCTGATGAAGTGTTTCCACACGATCGAATACTTCCATCAGTACGTCCTGTATGGCTATAAAACCACTACTGGAGCGACGGTTGGAGATCTCCAGAATGCGACGTTCAGCTTCTCCGAGCATCGCTGCAACATCTTCTCCGCCTGTATATCCTTCGCTCACGATCTGTGTTGCCGTACGAATCAGGCGACGCAGCATCGATTTCTCTTCGATAATCTGAGCGTAATAGTCTACGTTCGCGGCTGTAGGTACACCATGGGCTAGCTTAGCCAGATAACTAACGCCCCCGATGTCCTCCAACTCACCTTTATCCTTCAGAAGCGAAGTCAGTGTAACAAGGTCAATCGGTTGATTTCCCTCACCAAGCTGGATCATCGCTTCAAAGATTAATTGATGGGGTTTATCATAGAAATCCTCGGTTTGCACCCGTTCCATCGCTGTAATCAGGGCCTCGCCCTGCAACAGGATTGCACCCAGCACGGCCTGTTCGGCTTCCAGGTTCTGCGGGGGAATCCGGTCGAATAACATTTCTCCGCCCATCTTACTCTTCCGTTACCTGTACCTTCAAGGTTGCCTTCACTTCAGGGTGAACCTTGACAGTTACTTGTGTTACGCCGAGTGTACGAATAGGCTCGTCCAGCTCAATTTTGCGTTTGTCTACTTTCAGACCCTTTTTAGACAAAGCTTCTGCGATCTGTTTGCTAGTAATGGCGCCAAACAGACGACCACCTTCGCCGGACTTGGCTTTCAGTTCAGTCACTTCTGCTTCCAGCTTTTTCGCAAGTGCTTCCGCTTCCGCTTTCTCTTCCTGTTTGAGTCTTTCTTCAGCCGCCTTCTGGTTGTCCAGTGTCTTCATGTTGCCGTCTGTTGCCAGACGTGCGATTCCCCGTGGCAATAGGAAGTTCTGTGCGTAACCCTCAGATACTTCTTTCACTTGCCCTTTCTTGCCTTGACCCTTCATATCTTTTATAAAAATGACTTTCATTCGAACAGCCCCTCTTCCTTTTCGATTTCAGCCAGTACGTTCGTCAGCCGTTTTTCTGCCTCTCCAAGCGTTCCTTCAAGCTGCACGGCAGCATTTGTCAAATGTCCGCCACCGCCCAGTCGTTCCATGACAACCTGAACATTCATGCGCCCCAGCGATCTCGCGCTGATGCCAATCAGTCCATCCGGACGCTCACTAATCACAAATGAAGCGACCACGTCGGTCATGTTCAGCAATGTGTCCGCCACCTGGGCGATCATCATCTGTGAAATCTTGCTGCCAGGGTCTGTGACCGCCAGCGCAATGTTTCCATATACCATTTTAGCATGCTTTATGATTTCTGCCTTAGCAATATATTCTGACAGATCCTCTTTCATCAACCGCTGGATCATAATGGTGTCCGCACCGCTACGGCGCAAGAAACCTGCCGCTTCGAACGTTCTGGACCCCGTGTGCAGTGCAAAATGCTTCGTATCTACCGTAATCCCGGCAAGTAGAGCCGTAGCTTCTAGCGGAGTGAATTGTACCTTATCATGAATGTATTGCAAGAGTTCGGTTACCAATTCGGCAGCAGAGGACGCATAAGGCTCCAGATAGATCAACACTGCGTCATTGATGAACTCTTCGCCCCGGCGATGGTGATCCACAACTACGACACGGGTAGCAGACTGTACCAGTTTTGGCTCCATGGTCATGGAGGCCTTATGAGTATCCACCACCACCAACAACGTGTGCTCGGTCATCATCTGGGTTGCCTGTTCCGGTGATACAAATGCTTTGGACAACTTCTCGTCCTTGTTCACTTGCTCCATCATGCGTTCAATCGATGGATTCATTCCATCCAGAACAATTCGTGCTTCCACATTGTACAGACTGGCCGCTTTCCACACGCCGATGGATGCGCCGATCGCGTCCATATCCGGAATTTTGTGCCCCATGATGAGCACCCGATCGCTCTCCTGCATCAGATCACGCAGCGCGTGCGCAATAACGCGGGCTCTTACCCGTGTCCGTTTCTCCACTGCGTTAGACTTACCGCCATAAAAAGACAGGCGTTGTCCGGACTTCACGGCAGCCTGATCACCACCACGTCCAAGTGCCATGTCCAGACTGGACTGTGCCAGTTCTCCCATCTCGCTGATGCTATCCGATCCAAATGCCAGTCCAACACTGAGTGTCATTGGCACTTTGAGGTCAGCAGTCATCTCCCGAACTTCATCCAAAATGACAAATCGGCTCTGCTCCAGTTCCTGCAAAGACTTATGATTCAGCATCAACAGATAACGATCAGAAGACAAACGGCGCAGGTACACTTCGTACCGCTTGGCCCAAGACGTAATTTCGCTGGTCACTCGAGCAATCAGCGCTGTACGCTGTTGATCGTCCATGCCTTGGGCAGCCTCGTCCAGATTATCCAGAACGAGAATTCCCAATGCAAGGCGTTCATTTTCATATTTATCACGAAGAATGGCTAGCTCCGTAATCTCGTATACATATACATACCGCTCCTGCGGGTTATGAATAACTCCATAATGCCGATCATCCAACTGGAATTCGTCATGGAACTCCTTGGATGAATGTTCCTTCGTCCCATCCTTCTTCTCTTTAGGCTGAGGAAGTTTGGGAAACAAATTAAGTAGCGGATTACCCACCATTGTCTTCTCCTGGAACATCTCCGCGACAAAGCGGTTATGCCACTCTACCGTACGATCTTCGCTGTACAGCACAATTCCGAATGGAAGCATGCTGACCGCTTCCCCCTCCATCCGTTTGATCCGAATAGATAGGCCATTAATGTAGTCGTTAAGCTCACGGCGGAACGCGAGCTCCGCCTTAATCATGACGATTCCCAGCGCCGAAGCCAGTATCAGACTAATCAAACCAAGCGTCCAGTTATAAATGGTAACGAACATAACGAGCAACAGCAGCAGTATGAACGCCCATACGGTATAGTAGCCGTGCCAGCGTTTCTTCAGAAATTTAGGCATGACTCATCACCCTATCGTTTTGATTTCGATATTGCCTCACGAAGCGGGAACGCCAGATCGATAATTCCGATAATCCGAAGCGGACCAATGAAGAAGACCGCAGCCGCCAGGAAATATGGTATAACCGGATTCCATTTCTTTGTATGTGAGAGAAAGAAGAAGAAACCGATCGCTTGAATCATGAAGCCCAGATTGATTAACGGCGACAGATTCATGGCAATCATGGTCCAGTACGTTCCATCACTTTGTCTGGAGATCACTTCGATCAACAGTGCAAGGAAATAATACCAGATCAATGCACGCGGCATACGCCACTCTCTCGCTGGTGGAAGCTTCGATACCACCACACCCATCACGTTCAGAATCGGACGAGCTATGGCGTGTGTAATAAAGGCCATTACCATCGATGTGACAACGAGAGCAAACGGAATCATAAGCTGTGTTTGTTTGGCAACATCCTCGGTCATCTCAGGTGTCCATGCAAACCCGTTGATCATCTGATTCGATGTATTGGTTAACGGTTCAATGGTCAATTTGACCACATCTTCAATATAACTGGACAGGTCGAATTGGAAAATGACACTGCCGACCAAGAGCAACAACAAGTATTCTGCCAACATCATGCCACTTCCCGCCATCAGGGCGAACAGGGCTGATTTGCGTGTTTTATACGCGTGACCCATAACGATCGCAGGCAGGGTAAAGATGAGCAATAGTAACAGATAGATGGGGTGGAATACGACCAAAATAACGGCTACGGGCACGAGATGCCATATAAATGATTTTAAAGATAATGAAGCATACAAAATAACTCCCGGAATCATCATAAAAAATATGGCAAGTACCGATAAAGGAGTTAACAGCGAAAGTAGCAAGAGCAGATAAACTGCGCTCCAAACAGCTGATTTAAAGCTAAATTTCAACAAATTCACCTCTTACGCATATGATCTTCTAGCGCGGAAATATCCTGGTACCAGTCTTCAAGCTGGTGACCTTCCTGTTTATGCTTTTTCAACTTCTCAACTAGCAGTGCATCCAGATCCTTGAAAGGAATACCGAGCCTGCGGCCCAATATGTAACTACTCATAATCAAACTGGCAAGACTGTCCCCGATTCGAGTTGTACTGCCTTCCCATAACGCCTTGAATAATCGGGATACCTGATCAAGCACTTCGGTTTTCAGCCATTCAATCACTTTAGCGCGTTTGGCTACATCCAGTTCTTTAGGCATATTGGCGAAAGTCACTCTCCCCCGAAAAAGCTTTATTCTCGATTATAGCATAAAAAGAGGGCCCGCAAAATTACCCCAAAAAACGGAGAAGTTCTCCGAAACTGATGTCAGGTACTTATGCGGAGTCCTCCGTACATCCTATCGACCTATATATTTGTAAAAAACTTCGAATCCGCCCCTGATTCAGGACTTCTTAAGTTTAACATGATACCGGACGGCTGTGATTATCCCTAATGAAACAATAATGTTTAAATTCGTAACAGACTTACTTAGCCTTGATCGATTCTTTGGCTACAATGCCCTCGCAGTACTCAATAATCTGACTCCGTCTGACAATACCAATGAACCGATCCATATCATCGACCACAGGAACAAAGTTCTGAACTTTAGCCAGATTAATCAGGTCCTCCATGTTGGCGTTAATGGATACAGGTTTAATATCCAAGCGAAGGGGAACATCCTTGAGCAAGAACTTTGAAGCGTTTTCAAATGAAATCTTTCCCTCGGCATTCTTCATATACCACAGTAAGTCGCCTTCGGTAACCGTACCAATATATTTGCCCTCTTTATTCAAAATGGGTACCGCCGTAAAACGATGATATTCCATCCGTTCCAACGTTTGCCGCAGCGTAGAATCCGACGTCACGCACGTAACCTCTTGTTTGGGTAGCAAAAAAAATGCGATGTTCATACCCTTGTGTATCCTCCTTGTGAATTTCTTCGTTCAACTTATCTCGCTCAACTTATATTATACGGATTAGAACGCAGGATGTTCCAAAAGGATAATAGTTCTCAATACAAAGAAAAAAAACAGCAGCCCGCGAATAAACGTACTGCTGATTGTGGTCTACAACACATCATTGGTATGGAATTGGTTATTCAATCTTTTGCCGGTCAGGGATCATGACTTCACCGGCTGGGGTCGATTGATCCATCCAGTTGTTAATCAGCTCTTTGGCATATTGGACATCTTTCTCGTCAGCCTGACCATAATAGATACCGTCTTTTTTCATTCCCTCACCCAGGATGGTGAAGCTTGAAATCTGCGGTTTCTCCTGAGTAAGCACTTGTTTGGCCAGATCAATAATGAAAGATGCTCGCATATCCGTCTGGAAACTGTCACCCATGATCTGAATCAATTCCGGAATTTTGGCGATTTGATTCAAATTCAGCATCTCATTCGCCATCGCGTTCAGGAAAATCTGCTGCCGCTTGGTACGATTAAAATCGCTATCCTCACGGTATCTTACATAATACAGTGCTTCCTGCCCGTCATAGATCGGCTTACCACCTTCAATCGTGAATTGCACATGATCCGGGTTCTTGTTCACAATGTCCTCATCAATTGGCAGTTTTACACCACCGAGCGCATCAACCACTTTTTTGATTCCATCGAAGTTGATCGTTGCATAATAACCCACATCAGCATCAAGGAATTTCTCCACCGTATTGATGGACATATTCTCCCCACCAAAAGCATAGGCATGCGCCAGCTTATCATAATCATCTTCGCCGTCCTTGTTGGCATCCCGTCCTACAATCTGCACATACGTATCACGTGGAATGGATACCAGAAGCACACGGGATTCCTTGGGACGAACTACAGCATAGATGACGGTATCGGAACGTCCACGCGTCTTCTCATAGGCGCGTTTATCCGAACCGAGCAGTAATACGGAGAAAGGTTCCTTACGGTATACCGTTGGATCAGGCGTGTTGTTGCCTTCTTGCGGTACATAAGAACGGGATAACTGATCTTCTACCGAACCGGCGAGAAACAGATCAAATGCCGCTACAGCCAGTTGCTGACGGAACAAATACCCTCCGATTAACAAAACAACAAGTGAAACGAGCGTTATATATAGGCCTTTTCTTCTTTTCTTCTTCTTATCCTTAGTTCTGCTTTTCATCCATCGATTCCTTCTTCACTATCGAAATGATACTGCCTACTATATAAGTTTCATCTAATATTTACACTAATAACGGAGAGGTCGGAAAAAACCTGAAGAAGCGTAGCGCTCGCCTTTATCAACGGATTTTTACCTTTTGAATAAGGTAATTTAAAAAAATCTGGGGATAACAGCGATCGGAAGGTTATTCTGAACTCGCAGTGATGAAGTGTAACGATTCGTTCAACTTATATAATACCAATTAAACGTCTGGGATGCCTTGTGACTCGGTGTTCACTGAAGTTTTCTCTCTCTTGAATCAAGACACCGCTTACGCTCGTTCTATTGTAATCATTGCAGGAGCAAGAAAAGTTACAATCCGGTTAAATTGAAAAGAACAGCGACTCCTTTTTAGCTACAAAAGGTGCACTGTTCTCTTCATTTTCACATGCGATCCTATCCGTTCGTGGATACACTTTTCACATGTTGGCTCTTCTCTCTTTGACGCAGACGTCCCGTTATAAGCGCAGCTACCAGCGTAAGCACACTGAATACCACCGCAGACCAGAAAAGGCCATTATAACCCTGCCCTGTCGTTTGATGCACTGCCTGGAGCAACACATCACGGATACCTTCATCAGGAATCTGAGACAGGCCCTCTGTCAGACTGGATACATCACTCCCTGATGCTCCACCCGACGCATATTGCTCCAGCATCTCCGGCGGCACCTGAATTCCTTTGTCAGCGAATCCTGCCTGAATGTTGGACCCCAGATTAATGAAAGAACGTGCCAGGAATCCGGCGAAAATGGTAGGTGCAATAGCCATCGCCATCTGGCGGAATAACGAGCTGGTCGCTACCGCGATGCCTTTGTTGTTCTCCCCCGCCTGTTCCGTGACAAGTACATTAACTGGCGCACCAAGCATCATGCCGAAACCGATACCTACGAGTGTACTCGCGATGACAAATTGCCAGATATGCTCCACCCATAGCGGGAACAGCAGGAATCCAATGGCAGATAGTAGGCCCGCAACCGATAACGTCCAGATTGGCCCCTTGCGGTCAACGAGGTATCCACCTCCACCTGCCCCGATGCCGGATGCCAGCGCGAGTGGAGTAAACCAGTACCCGGAAGCTGTATTGGATACGCCGAGATATTGCTCAACAAATCCGGGAATAAAGATCACCGAGGCCAGAATGGCTCCCGAGAAAAAGGCAATCAACAGCGTCCAGCGAAAGGACGCAATGCCCAGAAGCTGTGTCGATACAACAGGTTCACGTTCAGATCCTTCCAGCCTTTTTTCCATGAAGTAAAAGATCACCAGAATGATCACACCTGCCAAGAAAAAGCCGTAGAACATCGGTGATCCCAGGCTTTGAAGCATGTTCACACCGTTCAGATTGCTGAAGCTATACATTAAACTGAGTACACCCAACGTTAGGACAGCAATGCCGCTCCAGTCCACTGCTGCACGATTCAGTTCCTGCTCTTCCTGAATAAATCGAATACCTGCAATGAATAGCAGAATGGCGATAGGCACGTTAATCAGGAATAACCAATGCCAGTTGCCAGTCAGATCCAGTATAAAAGCACCGACATTGGGTCCCAAGATAGCGGCAACACCATTCATCCCTCCGAGCAGACCCAAGGCTGTACCTTGTCGCTCCGCCGGGAACTTGCTTAATACGTATGAGCTGGCAATGATAAAAATCCCACCACCGCCCAAAGCTTGAATAACACGAGCAATCAGGAAAAAGGTAAACGATGTGCTCAGCGCGACAAGCAGGGACCCGATCCCAAACAACGCCACTTCAATCAAAAATAGTTTCTTGCGACCATAACGGTCCGACAGTTTGCCCGCAATAGGTACACTCACCGCAAGCCCAAGTGTGTAAAGCGTAATCGTCCATGCTCCCCATGTTGGCGACACACCAAATGATGCATTTAAGGTGGTCAGTGAAGAGGTGATGATCCCGTTATCCAGTGCAGCCATAAATACCCCTATGGCGAACAGGATTAGCGGCCATTTCATTTGTTTTTGCATCACATGTTACCTCCCGATCAGATCGTAAATTCAGTATCGTACAGTTGGTTTGGTACATATATATTAAACCGAGTTGAATAATAATGACTCACTGGTCATTTTAAAACAAAAGAAAACCATATGTCAATTTAATAATATGGTTATATGGATCAATTTACCTCAGATTCGATAAAATAGAGCTACCACATGTTCAGTCGAACCTGCGGACAGCCCTCATATCTTATCTATCGTACTAACGCTTGCGTAATGCTTCAATAATCTGGTCTGACTCGGTTTCCCGAAAACCCATAGTTGAATAACTTCCGAGTCTCCACAAAACGCCCTTCACGAGTATCTGTTCCAAATACAACTGATATCAGTCTTTTGCCATCACGTTCAGCTGTCCCCACAAAATGATATCCGGAATCTTCATCATACCCGGTCTTCAATCCGTCATTCCCATCGTAAGCATACGGCCCGCCAATAGAGGACAACATCCAGTTCGTGTTACTCATGTACATCCCTTTTTGGTGCATTGATACTTGCATTTGACTGGAAATTCTTAAAATCTCGGGATGGTTATTCAGCAGATATCGCGCAAGCTTACATGCATCTATAGCCGTCATTAAGGTCTGCCCTTGTATATCCATCGGACGGTTAGGACCAAGCAGCTTTTCACTGAGGCCCGTTGAATTCGTGAATTGTGTATCCTCAGACAGCCCAATCTGAGTTGCTTTTTGATTCATTTGTTGCACAAACTTCTGCTCTGTACCACTGATATGTTCAGCCAGAGCAACCGCTGCATCATTGGCTGAATAGACAGCTATGATCTCGAACAACTCCTGAACGGTGAATTGCTCTCCTTGTTTCAGGGTCAGTTGACTGCCCCCCACTGAGCTGGCATACAGACTCACATTAACAAGATCATTCCAGCCTATATCACCATTGATCACGGCTTCCATTACTAACAGTTCTGTCATCAACTTACTGACGCCTGCCGGAGCAATCTCTTCGGAGCCGTTAAAATCCATTAAGATCTGTTCAGAGTTCATATCCATTAGTACCGCAGATTCAGCTTTAATTCCCGGTTTGCCTACCAACATGTCCGGTTTCACACCCAAATATATAATAAGCAAGAGAGCTAGCAGCATACCTGCCCGTTTCCACCATTTTTTCATAAGATGATCACCTCTTACCTATATAGACGAAGTAAAGAGGCATTTTGTCTGCACTTTTTTGAAAAAAAGTTAAATTTTTTTTATTTTTTGGTTACAAAAAAAACATGAACCCCATACACCCATGCCAGAGTGTACAGAATCCATGTTTTTAAAGACACTTTTTATTCATTTTCCCAGGAGAATTCTTCATTAATAATCTAGCAACCGGCTTCTTAAAGGACCCCAATCCTTACAGCTGCTAATTTAAGAATGTTTTACTGAGCTACAACTGCTTTGTCTGCATTAACTTGCAGGTCGCTCAGGTAAACGCCTGTTCCATCACCAATCGCATAGTTCATTACACGTTTGTTAACGGGTGCTACAACTGCACGATACAGTGTAGGGAATACAGGAACTTCATCTACCATGTATTGTTGCCATTGATTGTAGATCTCTTTACGCTTGTCTACATCAAATGCTTCAGCTGAGATACCTTGTGCCAGCAATTTGTCATTCTCTTCGCTGGAGAATCTGGAGAAGTTGTAGAGTGCATCACGGCCATACAGACCAGATGGATCTACGTCAATACCAACGCCCCATGCTGCTTGATACACATCAATGTTCGGATCATCTTTACCTGTGTTACCTACACGGTCATAGAAGCTGTTGAACTCAACCATTTCCAGATTTACTTTCAAACCAATAGCTGCCCATGATTGAACATAATAACGAGCCAATGGTTCAGCTGTGTCTCCACCAGTCATGGATACAAAGTTGATTTCGAGTGGTGTTCCATCCGGATTCGTACGGAATTCACCATCCAATTTATAACCAGCTTCGTCGAGCAATGCTTTCGCTGCTTCTGGATCATATGTTACACCCTTATTGTTGGAATCATGGAATTCTGGGTGAGATGGTGGAATCAAGGTTGTTGCATTCCAACGCAGGCCATTATAGAAACGTTTACCTACTTGATCGTTATCTACAGCCATCCACATGGCTTTACGCAAGTTTTTGTCGCCCATTTTTGCTTCGGCATTGCTTACAACTTTTCCGTTCTCTTCATCCCACGTACCTAGTTTGAAACCGATGTACGTATAAGCACGATCGATTGCGCCCAGGAATTCTACGTTGGACAGGTTAGCATTGTCTTTGTATTGATCTGTCGGGAATGCATCCACAAGATCTACCCCGCCAGATTTCAGTTCTTGAACAACCGTTGTCGGGTTGATAACTTTCAGAGTTACACCATCCAGTTTTGGAGCTCCACGCCAGTAGTCATCGTTTTTAACAAAAGTTACAGACTCACCTGGAGTGATAACATCCACTTTAAATGGACCAAAACCAATTGGTTTTTCACGTACTTCTTTGGAAGAAGACATTTTGGCTACATCCATATCGCCGAAGATATGTTTAGCCAGTGGATACGTCCATACGCCACCTGTCAGCAGGGACGGAGTAGATTCTTTATACGTAATGCTGATTTGTTTGTCGCTCAGCACTTTAATACCAGAGATTGTTTTTGCTTTTCCAGCATGATACTCGTCCATACCTACTATGCTAGTGAAGTTGGAGTCATAACGTGGACCATCATACGCTTTGTTACCAATCACTTCATAAGCAAACTGCAGATCTTCAGCCGTTACCGGTTTGCCATCATGCCAGTTCACATTATCACGAATGGTCAGTGTGAACGTTTTGCCATCTTCGGAAGTCTCATATGTTGCAGCACCATCATTGGTGTACACATAGTCTTTATCCCAAGTCAGCAAACCTTCATCAAACCATTGAAGAACCTGTGCATCCGGGTTACCGGAATAGAAGTTAAAGTTCAGTGTACCTTCAAAAGCAGTATCCGATACAAGTCCGAATGTAACTGATCCACCCTCAATCGCAGTACCCTCATTCGTTTTGACATTGTTGAAGTCATCAATGGAGTAAACGCCCTCTTCATTAGCAGGTTTTTCCTCCGTTTTTCCCTCTTCTGTGTTGGAAGCTGGAGCTGGAGTAGCTGCTTCTTTCTCAGAGCAAGCTGCGAGCACCAATACAAAGACCAACATCATCGTGAAAAATAGTCCCCGTGAAAATAATCCCTTTTTCATGAACCTTTCCTCCCTTTTTTTAACCTCTTCTTTGTCTTGCATCAGTCGCACGCTTTAGGGCTTGACCGACATTATTTATACTCAACATCAATACCAGAATCAGTACCGATGCGGGTAGCCATATCCACCATCTGGATTCCAGGGTTTGCGGATTACGTGCATAACTTACGAGTGTTCCAAGACTAGGCGTACTTTCGGGAAAACCAAATCCCAGGAAAGATAACCCTGATTCGAGGCCAATATTGGCAGCGAGATTCAATGTCATCGTTACGATGATAATGGAGCTCAGATTCGGAAGAACCTGTGAAAAAATGATCTTGAGATGCGATGACCCCAATGTTTTTGAAGCTTTTACATATTCAAGTTCTCTCTCCTGCAGTGCCTTAGACCGAATTAATCTAGCAATTCCCATCCATAGGAAGGCAGTCATGATTAGCGAGAACGAAACAATATTATATTTGGGTACTGCTGTAACAAACGCGATAACAATCATCATGAACGGGAGAATCATGAAGAAATCCACGATACGCATGAATATATTGTCAATTAGTCCTCCGAAATAACCAGAAAGTATACCGATTACGATCCCCAAGAAACCTGTCATTACCGTAACTAGAATGGCAATGGATAACGAGTTCCGAGTTCCGATGATTAGTTGTCCAAATACATCACGACCTCCGTAATCTGTTCCTAACCAGTATTGTGCAGAAGGCGGCTCATACAAAGCGAATAGATCCACTTTAACAATTTCATCTTGATCCAGGATCAGAGCAGTTCCATAGACTATTAATAAAACCAGTCCCAAAAATATGAGCGAGATTAGTGCCACCTTATCCCGGACAAGCTCTCTCCATAAGATACTCAAGCTGGAGGGGCTTTTATCAATCTTCTGTGAAGTTACAACGACATCATTGGCCTTGCTCATCTTATTCACCCCGAAATCTTCAAGTTCTTACTTGATCCGTATACGCGGATCTACTAATCCCAGAATAATGTCAGATAACAGCGAACCCAGGATTGTAGCTATACCAAATAGCAGGACAAGTGCGGTTACAACACTGAAATCACGAAGAGAGATTGAGTTAAGGAACAGCTGCCCCATGCCTGGGTAACTGAATATACTCTCAATGAAAATAGTACCTCCGATAAGTCCTGTAATCTCATAACCGAAGAATGCGGCAATCGGCAGTAGAGAGTTCCTTAAAATATGCCTGTTGTAAACTCGTGACTCCGAAGCGCCCTTGGCTCGCGCAGTAAGAACGAATTCTTTATGCTTGATATCAACAATTTCGCTACGTAAGTATTGAACGGTTGATACCGTAGTAATCAGTGCCATGGATAATGCCGGTAATAACAGATGATAGAACTTGCTTGTAATGTAACTGAATGTGCCTGGTGTAAGTCCAGGTGCCACGCTGCCCCCCGTTGGGAATAACCCAAAGTGGAAACCAAAAATCCATAACATAACCAGTGCAAAAATGAACAACGGTGCTGCGAACCCCAGATAGGTGTAACCCGTAATTAACCGGTCAGACCATGTATCATTATAACGACCACTGATAATACCAAGTGGGATCGCGATCAAATATGTGAAGACAAGTGTTGCAAAAGCCAGCCAAAATGTATTTGCAATTCTTTGACCAATCAGATCAGAAACTGGCATCTTGAATCGGAAAGATTGTCCGAAGTCGCCCTGTGCGGCATTTCTGATCCAGTCCCAATACTGTACATACCATGGATTGTTAAGTCCAAGTCGTTCCCTCTGTTCATCCAAAGCTTTAGGATCAATACTTGGATCGAGCAATCCGGTTAGTGCATCTCCTGGCATGGCTTTGGCCATCAAAAATACCAAAAGACTTAATAAAAAGATTTGAGGGATCATAATCATGATTCTTCGTACTATTATTTTCCACATATGGCCTTCAACCTTTCTGAGGTAGAGCTACTCGGTGAGTATCGGAAATGGATTTGAGCGAGTATGCAAGCCCTTCCTCATCAAAGAAATTTCGGTATGAATTTTCATACTCAGATTTGACCTGTTGACGGAAGGCTACCATTTCCTCTCGTTTGGTTGGGTCCATATCCGGAATGGCTGCAATGAGACGTTTGGTATAGATGTGTTGTGGATTCTCAAAAATATCATTTGTTGTGCCCTGTTCCACATATCGACCTTTATACATAATTCCAATCTGATCACACATATGACGGATGATGCCCAGATCGTGACTGATGAACAGATAGGTCAGATTTAATTCTTTTTGAATTTCCTGCATGAAGTTGAGTACCTGAGCCTGTACCGATACATCGAGTGCAGATACAGGTTCATCAGCGATAATTAACTTCGGCTTCAGTGCAATAGCCCGTGCAATGCCGATCCGTTGACGCTGCCCCCCTGAGAATTCATGCGGATATTTGTAGATTGATTCCGGACTCAGGCCAACCTTTTCAAGTAATTCTCTTACTTGTCTTTTTTCCTCGGTAGCTGTCAGACGCTCATAGTTACGGAACGGCTCAGCGATAATATCGATAACCCGCTTCTTTGGATTCAGTGATGAATATGGGTCTTGAAAAATCATTTGTACATCCCGCTGAAGCTGCCTGTTCTTACGTCGCTCCGTAGCCAGATTTTTGCCGTTAAACAGGATCTTTCCGTCAGTGACATGGTTTAGCCCAATAATGGCTCTGCCTGTTGTTGTTTTTCCTGAACCTGATTCGCCAACCAGACCATAAGTCTGTCCTTCTTCAATGGAGAAGCTAACATCATCAACAGCCTTTACACTGCCAATTTCCCGTTTAAGCAATCCACCGCGAATCGGAAAGTGTATCTTAAGCCCTTCTACTTCGAGTAATGCCATTATGTTATTCCTCCTCAGCTTTGGTCAGGGAAATGAAAGTGCTGGTAACAGGTACACCGTACAAAGTGACCTGGTGCAATTTCATGCATCTGTGGGTTCTCTTCATGAGCCGATTCACTAATCCATGGAATTCGGGCTTTGAATCTGCACCCTTTGCGAGGAAGATTTTTGAGTGATGGTACGATGCCTTGGATGACATGTAATTTGGATCTTTCTTCAGACAGGGTGGGAATAGAGTTCAACAATGAGCGGGTATATGGATGCTTCGCATCGTTCATCAATGTGAAGATATCTGCGATTTCAACAATTTCGCCTGCATACATAACTGCTACGCGATCAGCCATCTCAGCTACGACACCCAGATCATGTGTAATCAGAATAATGCCTGCGTTAATTTCACTCTTCAGATCACGGATTAGTTCCAGGATCTGTAGTTGAATCGTAACGTCAAGCGCCGTCGTTGGCTCATCGGCTATTAGTAGCTCCGGTTTGTTGGCAATCGCAATGGCGATAACAATTCTCTGTCTCATACCACCAGATAATTCGTGGGGATACTGCTTGTATATTTGTTCGGGACGTGGAATCCCTACCTGATTCAATAAGTGAATGACCTTTTCTCTCTTCTCTCTGGAAGACAGCTTGGACTGATGAAGTGTGAGAATCTCTTCAATCTGTTCACCAATAATCATTAGAGGATTTAGTGCGGACAATGGGTCCTGAAAAATCATGCCCATTTCTTTGCCGCGTAGCTTGTTTAACTTGCTTGGGGAGATGTTGGCAATATCTTGTCCTTTATAGAGGATCTGGCCTTCGATTTTTGCTTTGTTATGCAAACCCATAAGAGAGAATGCAAAAGCACTTTTACCTGACCCGGATTCACCTACAATCGCCAACACTTCATTTTTCTTCACCGTAAGGTTAACGTGATCCACTGCTGCATAATAGTCATCTTCAATTCTGAATGATGTTGTTAGATTTCTGACTTCCAATAGCTCTGTATTCAAATCAATCACCCTAACCCCATAATTTCCGTAGATTGTATTCGTGTGTAGAGAAATGCATCCACTGTATATTTCCAAGTTCTTGAAGATAACGAACAATAGCTTATACAAAATACCAAATTGTTAGGAGAAACAAGTTTAAGAGACTTATATTTAGACCATTGGTCAATTAATGTTGATAATTCCTAGCGGAATTATATATCAAAATAATTAATGTAATCATACGTGTAATTTTAGCTAACGTCAATGCTTATTTTGAGATTTTTGGTATAAATGTTTTTTATACTACAGATTTGGATATTAGTAATACTATAAAGGCTTATAGCAGAGAATTTGAGAGGCGTTATCTTGTTTTTGGCTGTGAGGTGTACATAAGCAATTGGTCAAAATAACATATACATAACATAATAGTTACATCTAGTGTATGTGTATGCTTTAAATTAAGTAGACAATCTTAATTTTGCGTGAGGTAAATGTTACATATATGAGTGATGATTATATCTCGATCTATAGCTAAATTTTATTTAATCAGAGCCGTTATGCTTACAATTGAAATAATATGTGCGATCAAAGTAAAAAATCTAGTTAATCTAGTATAGTTTTATTTATTTGCTAATGTAAAGACCAAATTGTCATCTTTTATCATTTATTTTACAAAAGAAAGAAAAAAGCCCTGCATAATGCAGAGCTTATCTAATAATTATTCATTTAAGTGTATATATAACACTTTTCACTAAGAGTCAGGAGGTCTTTTACCACGTTTTAACTCATTAATACTCAAACCAAAATCCATCTGCAAGTGAGGATAGTCCGGAAAGTTTGCCCAATCTCCACCCCAAGTGAAACCTAACTCTTTGGCGAGGTCCACAACTTCCATCCAGTCTGCCTTGCCATTGCCGTTATCATCCCGTTCCATATCCCACACCACATCACCCTCAGGCGTCCTCAATGCAAAATCAATTGCTAATCCGTAGTTATGATATGACTCACCACCACGCGCATTAGTAACGATATTGCCTGTGCTTGAGCGTCCTTGGTTGAATAGTGCATCTTGCTCCTCGGAACTTCGGTAACCGTGGGTGATAACAATCTCTATTCCACGTCTCGCTGCCTTACGTACCAATAATTTCTCATTCTCTGCAACCACAGGATGTAGGCCGGTGATTGGCAGAGCTTCTTGGATTGTTGTCCCAGGCCACATATTATCTATATCACCTTTTTGCTGTAACCACACATATATAATAGAAAGTAAAAGAGTAGCTATAATCCAGTTTTTCAGACTCTTTTTTCTCTGTTTGCCTTTACGTTTTGATGTATTCATATCCACTCCTGGTGTTTATTCTGAAATAAACAGCTATTTCTGCTGCCTGTACCTTTTCAGTAGATTAGACTCTATTATAATTCATTTGAGCCTTGAATGCTTCTATCACCACAGTATTGAATTCTTCCATTTGTTAGAGTGGATCTGTTATTTCTATTACTTCTATTGATATATACAAAAAAGCAGCCGGCTATAAGCCGACTGCTTCGTATCCAAGCTGAGTAAAAACTACTCAGTTGTGTATGGCAATAATGCGATTTGACGGGAGCGTTTGATTGCAATCGTCAGCATGCGTTGATATTTAGCGCTAGTACCTGTTACACGGCGTGGCAAAATTTTTCCACGTTCGCTGATAAATTTACGAAGCAAGTCCGTATCTTTATAATCGATGTGAGTAATTTTGTTAGCTGTGAAGAAGCACACTTTACGACGTTTATTACGGCCGCCACGACGTGCCGGTCTTTTATCGTTGTCTCCGCCTTCTCTTTGCTTGAAGCCCATGCTTTTCAGTCCTTTCCTATCATGTAACCCATATCTCCTAAGAGTATCAGCTCATGTTAAAATGGCAAATCATCATCCGATATATCAATCGGTTTTCCGTCATCGGAAAAAGGATCCTGATTGTTGCTACGCGAATTATTGTTATTGTTCGCGCGTCCGCCGCCTCCATAAGAAGGCTCTTCACGCATTGGTTGCCCACCGCCGCCACCGCTATTATCACGGTTAGCTGACTCCAAGAAACGGACATTATCGGCAATGACTTCGGTCACGTATACACGTTTTCCTTCGTTATTCTCGTAGTTCCGTACTTGAATGCGTCCTTCGACTGCAGCCAGGCGTCCTTTGCGCAAGTAGTTCGCACAGGTCTCGGCAAGCTGTCTCCAGGTTACGACCGGAATGAAATCGGCTTCCTTTTCTCCCCCTTGGCTTGTAAACGGTCTGTCCACTGCCAAAGTAAATTGCGTAACTGCCACTCCTGCTGGAGTGTAACGCAACTCAGGATCCCGGGTTAACCGTCCGATCAGAATGACACGGTTCAACAATGTAATCCCCTCCTTCAGAGCGTATTGGTGCGTTAATCACGAGTAGTCTTAAGCAGACTTAACGTCGTTGGTAATGAGATAACGAATTACTTCGTCAGAAATCTTCATGAGACGCTCAAGTTCAGTTACAACTGCTGGTTCAGCAGTGAAATGTACCAGAACATAAAAACCATCACGGAATTTCTTGATCTCATACGCAAGACGGCGTTTACCCATAACGTCGTGAGCTGTAACTTCACCACCGCCGTTGGAGATGATGCCTTGGAATTTATCGACTGTAGCTTGAACAACTTCTTGCTCAATGTCAGGACGAATAATGTACATCACTTCATATTTGCGCATAATTTTCACCTCCTTATGGACTCTGGCCCTCAATCTAGGTTGAGAGCAAGGAACGAGCACAAACTCGAACTATATTAATATAACAAATACCGAGTCAAAGTGCAAGCAAACGTTCCCTGTACATATTGGCACATGATCAGACCGGCTATGGAGCACACTACAGAAGCAACAAAGTAACATAATCTGCAGAGGAGGTTTTATCATGGGCGAAAAAACCGAGTTTGAACCAGGAGACAAAGCCCCAAACGATGGGGAGTACACGGAAGTTGGGGAAAAAAGCTTTGTCACGGAAATTCAGAACCCAAAGCGGGTAACGTTGCAAAAAGGTGAAGCTTTTCCCGAAACAAGCAATCATAATCGCAAGTGGAAGAAGCTGACCAAAGCCCGCGTCCATTAATCGCAATACTTTTTTACGATCCATGTATATAAAACGGAATAAAGCACATAATACAATCAGGCGGTGCACGAGAGAGGTGTGGTTCCGTTGGACAACGAAGCCGATCATTCGCTGTTGGAGATTCATCACGTAATTTAAGAAGCAAGTGGTTATGTGTAGTAAGGCCCTTCGTCTGAAGCACGCGTATTGCTACGTGCAGTACACCAAGTGTCTGATTGTTACGACCGATTGTTTCCTAACAAACAAATGCACCGCCGGATAAAGAGCCCTTCGGGGCTCTTTGTTTTTCGTTCGAGTCATTAATGATGCATCTGATATGGATACATGTTCAATACATATTCGATAAAACGTTATACCAAAAAAGACTTTCCTAATGGAAAGTCTTCTTATCGATCTTTTTTATTAAACTCAATGTGTATTGAGTAAATTACAATTGAAGTGGCGGAAAGGGTGGGATTCGAACCCACGCACGCTGTGACACGCCTAACTGATTTCGAGTCAGCCCCCTTGGGCCTCTTGGGTACCTTTCCGCAGCAATATTGATTATAGCATGATCATTTACAGAACGCAACACTCCTACGGAGCCTGCATGTAAACGTTATTACGCATACTGCATACCGAATTATTGCAAGATCAGGATTCAGTGGAATCTTCGGCTGAACGCAGGACCTTCTTCATGTTTTTCTCAAATTTCGCTCTTGGAATCAACACGCTGTGTTTACATCCGACACACTTAATCCGAATATCCATACCCATACGAATGATCTCCATCTCATTGCTGCCACAGGGATGCTGCTTCTTCATCTGCACGATATCCCCAAGCTGGAAACTTTTACGCTCCACCTGTGCCATCCCCCTCATCTTTCTCCAAAGCTACTGCCTGTTCCAATACAGCTTGATTGCTCATCTCATGATACTCCAGCGTTTTCTTCACATCGCCCTGAATCTGACGTTCCACCGAAGCACGAGAGTTAGGCATACATTCAGCCACAATTCGCACCACATACTCTGATGTGGACATCGACTGTATACCGAGCACATCCGGCACCTTCACAATATTTAGGTCACGCTCTTCAATCCCAACCAAAGACTTTTTCACCAGATGTACTGACTCATCGAGACTTAAGTCCGCCTTCATCGGAATATCCACTACAGCCAGCGAATTCGACATGGAGTAGTTCGTTACACTTGCAATCGCCCCGTTTGGGATAATGTGCACTTCGCCTTGCCAGCTGACCAGTTTCGTTGTTCTAAGTCCGATCACTTCAACCGTTCCCTTGTAGGTTCCCGTCTGAATAACATCCCCCACAGCGAACTGGTCCTCCAATATAATGAAGAAACCGGTAATAACATCCTTGACCAGACCCTGTGCACCAAAACCAATGGCAAGCCCGAGCACACCGGCACTCGCGAGTAGCGGTCCAACTTGGATATTGATCTCAGATAACAGTAGCAGAATCATAATAAAATTACATGTTATGGAGGTCGCATTTTTCAACAGTTCCCCTACGGTTACGAACCTGCGCGGATTCACGCGAATCTTGCCTTCCTGCTTGCGTTCCATGGAACGATCTATAATTCGATAGACTACTTTAATGACAATACGGGTGATGATAAAAATAATGATAATCCGGATTGAGCTGAACATGATGTTAAGCCACATATCGGGATCAGCAATTTTGTTCCAGACTTTATCCGTCCAACGAAGGGCTTCACCAACGGCGGTTGCGGCACCACTAGCTGTAGTCCCTTGAGCAAACTGAAATGACAACATTCATCATCCCTCCTCTACATCGGTATGTTATCATAGCTGTCTTCTGTTTTGAAATAGAGGCCTCGGATCTCTACGAACTCATTACGAATGATCTTCTGCACTCGCCCCAGATCCTCTTTTGGAAACTGAATACATAACGCACACCCTGCTGTAATTTCTTTTGGTGTAGGGAACAAATCAATCTCTATCTCAGCAAACTCCAGCAGCATTTCAGCACGCAGTGCCTGCTGGGTTGAATCAAACGCAATCAGCATCCAATCGTTAATCCATTCGTCCATATCCGGCTCCTTTCGCCATACGTCCAACCCTAGAGAAAAAGCTTGTCCTCGTGAAGTATAAAACGCTCTACCTTTCCATATACTGTTACTACTATTCCAAGGGAAAGGATAGATCCTATGAATCCTACTTCGCGTTCCTTTTCATCACAAGACATGACCAGTTTGAAAATCCCCCATACCGATCCAAGTATTCACTCGGCCATTACCCATCGTTTAATGTTCCATCTCTATAAAGCCCATTCTCTGCAAAATGTAGTGATTGTCTGCATCGGCACAGATCGCTCAACAGGCGACTGCCTTGGTCCTCTGGTCGGATCAGCCCTTTCCAAGTGGGACAGCCCTTTATTCCATCTATATGGTACCTTGGATGAACCAGTCCATGCGATGAACCTGCAAGATACACTCCACAACATACAGAAAACACACCATAACCCTTATGTGATTGGCATTGATGCCTGTCTCGGACAATCATCCAGTGTGGGATGCATTCAAGTTGTGAATGGTCCACTCAAGCCGGGTGCGGGGGTAAATAAAGAATTACCGCCGGTCGGCGATATCCATCTGACAGGTATCGTTAACGTCGGCGGCTTTATGGAATACTTTGTTCTACAGAACACACGGCTCAGTCTTGTTATGCGCATGTCCGAGATTATTTCCAGCAGTCTATACTCGGCCATTCGGGAATGGCATACACGTTCTACTCTGCTTGCTGTGCCAGAGTAATAGCTTCCTTTTCCTCTGGGGACAGAGTATACGTGGACTCTCCCCCTTTAAGAGGTTTGGCATATACGTAAGAACCGTCACGGTTATATATCCCCGTAAGGATCATGCCATCCTGGCTATCGTTAATCATAGCCATTGAGAAGCTCAGATCACTGCCACGCTCTCCATATGCATTGTACCTTTTCACGCCAACTTTACCTTGAATGCGGGTCAGCTTTTGCATGACAACTTGCAGCTGATTCGTTTGCAGTTTGTGTTCATCCTCAATGCTGTCCATCTGAATTTTCAGATTAACCAGCAACGATTCCAGGTCCTCTACTCCACTGCCAGCCATCATGGCTTCATATTTACGTTTAAACTTTCGTAACTTTGCCCCTTGAACAATACTCACAATCAGCAAGATCACCGTAAGTAATGCCATTCCGCCAATAATCCATAACAGCTGTTCCAGAATCAGCTCGTTTAATTCAGCCATGTAATTGCAACTACCCCTCTATATTTTTGATCAGATTAACGTCTGTCCTGTAATATTATCATTCTTTATAAATCAACCCGATATCCATAAGCTTAATCAAGCAACCCTGTATCAAATGAGTTCATCATTTCAACTCTAATCTAGTCTGCTCCAGTCAATTCCAACACTGCCTTAACGAGTGCTTCCACATGTTCTCTAGTTGAATTGTATCCCACACTGGCCCTTACTGCTCCGGTAGCGGTTGTACCAGCAGATTCGTGTGCAAGGGGTGTGCAATGAAAACCGGAGCGAACCGCAATCCCATAATTCCGATCTAAACGGAAGGCGAGTTGTGCTGAATCATACCCATCTACAGTAAAAGATACTAATCCAGTGCGTGGCTGTCCAATCTCTGGACCAAGCATTCGTATACCCTTAACGGATGACAACCCATCCATCATAAGTTGGGTCAGTTCCCACTCATGTTTGTAGATGAACGCGGGTGTCATCTCAAGTACATGTTTCACACCCGCATTCAGCCCTGCGATCCCGACTGTATTCGGCGTCCCCGCTTCATACCGATCAGGACGCACCTTTGGCTGCTCTACAGCTTCTGACTGACTTCCTGTTCCTCCATGAAGTAAAGGCTCTATATCGAGCTCTGGAGCAATGTACAAGCCCCCTGTACCCTGAGGACCAAGCAGTCCCTTATGCCCTGGAAAAGCCAACATATCTATGCCCAATTGTTGTACACTCACAGGCATAACCCCAGCACTCTGAGCCGCATCTACCAATAAGATCGCCTGATGTTTACGACATAGGAGCGAAATTTCTCCAATAGGAAGAATACTGCCAAGCAGATTCGAACTATGTGTACATACCACCAATCTGGTATTGGAACGAAACATACGTTCCATTTGCATCAGATCAATGGCTCCCGCAGCATTAACAGGTACATAATCAATCTCGACATTTCGGAGTCTGCGCATATACTCTAGTGGTCGTCTGACTGAGTTATGTTCAGCCATGGTGGCAATCACATGGTCGCCCTCTCTGAGCGAGCCTTGAATAGCTAGATTTAGCGCTTCTGTCGTATTTGATCCGAATGCAATATCATTCGCATTTTTGATTCCAAAGATATTGGATATGGATTTTCTCGCCTCGAACAATACACGACTTGCCTGAACAGCCATACGGTGACTTCCTCTGCCAGGATTGGCTCCGGCAATCTCCAATGCACTCAACATCGCATCACCGACAGCAGGTGGTTTGGGCCAAGATGTTGCTGCATGATCTAGATAGATAACTCCCTCCACCTCACAACCACCTCTGTCCTATAAATTAATAATTCGCCTGCACATATTGCACATATAACCCTATAAACAAAGAATGACATATCGTTTCTCCATGATACAGAGGCGATATGTCATGACATGAGTAAGCCCCGCATGTTGTTAATGAATCATAGAGCCGACTGTTATTGTAACAATTCCAATAGCCGTTCCAGATCCTGTTGACTGTAGTAGTTGAGCTCAATTTTACCTTTATCTTTATTGTGCTTGATTTTCACTGTGGTTTTGAAACGTTCACGAAGAGATTCTTCCAATGTATCAATGAATGGATCTTTCTTTTTTAACTTCGATTTGGCTTTAGCCTCACCTGTTTTGGAGCGATCCAGTTGTTGAACAGCTTCCTCCAACTCACGTACACTCCATTGCTGATCAATGGTCTGTTTGGCAAGTTGCTTCACTATAACCTCGTCTTTAACACCCACGATCGCACGTGCATGTCCCATAGATAATGTTCCACGTGAAACATGGTCTTTTACTTCTTCGGGCAATGATAACAGACGCAAGAAGTTAGCAATGTGAGAACGTGATTTACCTACTTTTACAGACAACTCTTCCTGAGTCAACGCGAATTGATCCATTAACCCCTGATAAGCAACTGCAACTTCCATGGCGTTCAGATTCTCCCGTTGCAGGTTCTCGATCAACGCAATCTCCATTACCTGCTGATCACTGAAGTTGCGGACTACAGCCGGTACCGTGGCATTACCACAATATTGCGAAGCTCTGAACCGTCGTTCTCCGGCAATAATCTCATAACCTCGTAATACAGGACGAACAATAATGGGTTGTATGACACCATGCTGACGAATGGACTCAGCAAGTTCATGTATTGCGCCCTCATCAAATACTTTACGTGGTTGATAGGGGTTAGCCCGCAGTTGACTAATCGGGATTTCTACGACTTTATCATCGTCATTAATTGAAAGCGAAGGAATGAGGGCATCAAGACCTTTTCCAAGCCGCTTACTCATAAGAAATCACTTCCTTTGCGAGCTCTAAATACACTTCCGCCCCTCTTGAACGAGGGTCATACGTAATAATGGATTGACCATGAGATGGTGCTTCACTAAGCCGTACGTTACGTGGAATAATCGTTTGATATACTTTTTGTTGAAAATACTTTTTCACTTCTTCAATAACCTGAATCCCCAGATTGGTCCGCGCATCAAACATCGTCAGCAATACCCCTTCAATCTGCAGGGATGTATTCAGATGTTTCTGTACCAGACGTACTGTATTGAGCAACTGACTTAATCCTTCAAGTGCATAATACTCACACTGAATCGGAATGATCACCGAATCGGAAGCAGTCAACGAATTGATCGTTAACATACCAAGAGATGGTGGACAATCGATCAGTATGTAATCATAGTTTTTTTTCACCATGGCGAGTGATTTTTTCAGGCGAACTTCCCGTGATATCGTGGACACCAATTCGATCTCGGCTCCGGCAAGCTGAATCGTTGCAGGTATGATATGAAGGCCTTCAATCTGAGTCTCCAAAATTGCTTCTTGAGGAGGAACCTCATTAATAATGACATCATATATACAATTAGCCACATCTGCTTTATTGATTCCGACTCCGCTGGTTGTATTCCCCTGAGGGTCAATATCGACAAGCAATACTCTTTTCCCGAGTGAAGCCAGTCCTGCACCCAAGTTAACAGATGTCGTCGTTTTCCCCACACCGCCCTTTTGATTTGCTACGGCCATAATCTTAGACAATTACTTCACCTCAAATAAAATAGGAGTCTTTTCTGTAGGTTGTGAGATATTGTTAACAAAAAGCAGGCGGCTATCGTCCACACAAACAACAACTACCGTTCCATCAATATACCGTTCTTTAAAAATGTTTGACCTAACATGCTTTATAGACATAAAAAGCGGCCCATTGCCGCCATAAGCTTCAATTATTTGCGTTTTGGAATATGGATAACGATCTCATAATGATCCTCATGGTCTGCTTCTTTGGTTTTGATGTCCAGACCAGAGCCAGTTACCATATCAATGGATTGGCGAATTGTATTAAGTGCAAGCCTTACATCCTTGGTAAAGGAAACACGTCTAGATTTTTTAATCTTGGAAGATTCCTTGTAGAAGGCAACACGTGCCTCTGTCTGTTTCACATTCAATTCTTTTTCGATAATCTCACCGAGCAACTTCATCTGCAGTTCTTCCGTATCCAGAGAAAGTAATGCTCTTGCATGCCGTTCAGAAATTTTGCGTTCCATCAATGCGGCCTTAATGCCGTCCGGGAGCTGTAACAACCGAATTTTGTTCGCGATGGTTGACTGGCTTTTGCCGAGTCGTTGTGCCAGACTTTCTTGTGTCAATTGATGCAAGTCGATCAGCTTCTGATAAGCGACAGCTTCCTCAATGGAAGTCAATCCTTCACGCTGCAAGTTCTCAATCAGTGCAATGGATGCGGCCTGAGAGTCGTTGAATTCACGCACAATAGCCGGAATCGTATCCAAACCCAATTTTCGAACTGCACGCCAGCGACGTTCCCCGGCAATAATCTCATATGATCCATTTCGCACGCGAACGACAATAGGCTGAATTACACCATGTGTTTTGATCGTCTGCAACAACTCATCAATTTTATCATCATCAAAAATAGTACGGGGTTGATATGGGCTGCTCACAATTTCATTAACCGGAATCTGTTTGATCTCATCTCCGTTATTGCGCTCCGCCAAACCAAACAACTTCGAAAATTGTTCTTTCATTCCGCAGATTACCACCTAGTTTCGTAATAGCTCCCACAGTCTTTGCAGGTGCTTCTTATTCAATAAGCGACCTTTCACATGCATCGTTCTTGGAATAAGTTTTGCCTTTCATAACGCTTTCTGTCATGCAACATCGAACGCATATCCATCTATCTATACATATAATCTATGATCGCTGTGACCCAGGATCGGATACTTCTATTCTATCATCTTTTCTATCATAATCCTATGCTTACCTATTCTTTAAACTCTACTAATTATCCTGCTTTTTCTTTGTGAATATTGGAAATATGACGACTTGCACACATTCAATTAATGAAATTGTTCATGAGTTACTGTGCGTAAAATTCATCAATACAGGTTCTTTAAAAGATATGTAATACGAAGTATCTGTAATGTTGATCCAGTCCTCCATTTTAGAAAACAAAAAAAAGAGAATGTTTCACGTGAAACATCCTCTTCATCCATGTCTAAAATTCTATTTTGTTTTGACTTACTTCAAAACCATCACGCAACTATATCAGCGGAGTCTTCATTGGAGTACCTGGTTTACGCGGATACTTATATGGTGTCTTATCAAATTTCTGAATCAGAATGATGTGACGCTCTGATTCTTCAACCGGCAGCTGGAAAGGATGAACGGCCTTAACCCGTCCTTTCAGCTGATTGAAGCTGAACTCCGCTTCCTTCATTTCTTCACGCGGGTCTCCGCCCTTCATGGCAGCGAATATTCCACTTTTACGAACAAACGGAAGGCAGAATTCATTCAGCACAGCCAGCTTGGCTACTGCACGCGCCGTAACGAGATCGTAGCTGTCACGATACCCTTCTTTGCGTCCAATCTCTTCAGCACGTCCATGGACCAATTCTACATCAGTCAGACCAAGGATATCTACCACATGCTGTAGAAAGCCAATACGTTTATTTAATGAATCAATGATCGTAAGCTTAATATGCGGGAAACAGATCTTCAGTGGCAATCCCGGAAAACCCGCACCTGATCCAATGTCAGCAAGCTTATTCACTTTAGTCATGTCAGTATAAAAAGCCAGCGATACCGAATCATAGAAATGTTTTGTATACACTTGCTCCCGATCCGTAATTCCAGTCAGATTCATCTTTTCATTCCAGGATACCAGTTCCTGATAATACAATTCGAATTGCTCCAACTGGAGTTCGCCCAGCTCTAATCCATGTTTCTTTAAGCGCCGCTGCAGTTGCTGTTGAATATCGTCCATTATTGTCCCCTTGCTGCGGTTACACGGTTATAATGCTCCAGGTAGACCAGCAGAATGGAGATGTCGGCAGGAGTAACTCCAGCAATACGAGAAGCCTGACCAATCGAGATTGGACGAATCGTAGCGAGCTTCTGTTTGGCTTCCATAGCAAGACCATGAATCTCATCATATACGATGGTGTCCGGAATTTTCTTTTTCTCCATCTTTTGCAAACGTTCCACGTGGATCAATTGTTTCTCAATATAACCCGCATATTTAATTTGTATTTCCACTTGTTCTTTCATATCTGCTGTCAGTTCTACCTCAGATGGTGAGAGCTGTTCAATCAGTTCATACCCCAGCTCCGGGCGACGCAGCAAGGTAAGCAACGTACTGCCATCCTGAATAGGTGTAGATCCGTACTCTTCCAGCTTGGCATTCACTTCAACCGGGCGAGCTTTAGCCACTTTCAGACGTGCAACTTCCTGCTCGACTTTCGCCTTTTTATCCAGGAATTTCGCATAACGCTCTTCAGGGATCAGGCCAATGTCATGTCCGATTTCCGTCAAACGCATATCTGCATTATCATGGCGAAGCAACAGACGATATTCAGCGCGTGAAGTCAACAGACGATACGGTTCATTTGTACCCTTTGTTACCAAATCATCAATCAGCACGCCAATATAACCTTGGGAACGATCAAGTATTACCGGCTCTTTCCCCTGTACTTTGAGTGCAGCGTTGATTCCAGCCATAACACCTTGTCCTGCTGCTTCTTCATAGCCAGAGGTACCATTAATCTGACCCGCCGTAAACAGACCTGGTAGACGTTTAGTTTCCAGTGATGGCCACAATTGTGTAGGCACCATCGCATCGTATTCAATCGCATAACCATTACGCATCATTTCCACTTTTTCCATACCTGGAATGGAACGCAGCATAGCCAGTTGAACGTCTTCTGGCATACTCGTAGACAACCCCTGTACGTAATACTCGGATGTGTTCTTGCCTTCCGGCTCAAGGAATATCTGATGTTTCGGCTTGTCACTGAAACGAACAATTTTATCTTCAATGGAAGGGCAATAACGTGGTCCGGTTCCTTCAATAAGCCCCGAGAACATCGGAGCACGATGCAGATTATCATTAATAATCTGATGTGTATCCACAGATGTATACGTCAACCAGCAAGGCAACTGCTCATTATCGGAAGATTCTGTTTCATAGGAAAAGAACTTCGGCTTGTCATCACCAGGCTGAATTTCGGTTTTGCTAAAATCAATCGTATCCTTATGCACACGTGGTGGTGTACCCGTTTTGAAACGAACCAGATCAAAGCCCAGTTCACGCAAATTCTCTGACAATTTAAGAGAGGGTTGTTGATTGTTCGGTCCACTCTCATACATCAACTCGCCCATAATTACTTTACCGCGCAAGTATGTGCCTGTTGTCAGAACGACCGCTTTGGCCCGATACTCTGTTCCGGTCTGAGTCACAACGCCTACACATTTTCCGTCTTCAACGATCAGTGAATCAACCATACCCTGACGCATTGTCAGATTACGTTCATTCTCCATCGTTTCCTTCATTTTATGCTGGTAGGAGAATTTATCTGCCTGAGCACGAAGCGCGTGAACAGCAGGCCCTTTCCCCGTGTTAAGCATCCGCATCTGAATAAAGGTTTTATCGATATTCCGTCCCATTTCTCCACCAAGTGCATCAATCTCACGGACAACATGTCCTTTAGCCGGTCCCCCAATAGATGGGTTACAAGGCATAAAGGCCACCATATCCAGATTGATCGTAATCATTAGTGTTTTGGACCCCATACGAGCTGCGGCCAGCGCGGATTCCACACCAGCATGCCCTGCACCAACGACGATTACATCATAACTGCCGCCATCAAAAGCCATTCCCGTTTACCTCCTTATTCCGCTGCATTTGGTGTAACTCACGCAGACGGATCATGTTCTAAAATAATGAAACTACTTCTAACCGTTCATCGGAACTTGCATTCCTATCTATATGAAACCAACACGTAATGGCTACAATATCATTCCATCCTTTGACAACAGGCAGAAATTGTACTTTTCTATCATACACTACGATTTAAGTCAAACGGCAGTATATTTTTTTACTTTCCTAGACAGAACTGGGAGAAAATCTGATCAATTAATGCATCATGTGCTGTATCTCCAACAATCTCGCCCAAATGCTCCCACGCCAAACGAACATCAATCTGAATCATATCGATCGGAATGAACTGCTCTGCTGCTTCATAGGCATCCACCAGGGACTGCTTCGCTTTTTTGAGCAAAGCAATATGACGCACATTACTGACATAGGTCAGATCTGCGGACTCCAGTTTACCACTGAAGAATAGCGTAGAGATGGCATCTTCCAGTCGATCCACACCCAGATCATCTTTCACCGACATCGGTACAAGCCGTTCTTCCGGAATGTAACGAAGCAGCACGTCACGTTCTACCTGTGGCGTTAAGTCCATTTTATTCATAATGATTATCGATTGTCTACCGCGGATTTGTTCCAATAATTCAATCTCATCGGGATGAAGTGGCTCCGCAGCATTCACAACCATCAAGATCAGATCAGCTTCACTTACCGCAGAACGAGAGCGTTCTACCCCGATCTTCTCAACAACGTCCATCGTTTCCCTTATTCCTGCCGTATCAAGCAACTTGAGCGGGATATTATTGATCGTAATGAACTCCTCGATCACATCACGAGTTGTTCCTGGAATGTCCGTGACGATGGCCCGGTTGTCTTGCGCAAGTGTATTCATCAATGAGGATTTACCTACGTTAGGTCGTCCAACGATAGCCGTCGTGATACCTTCTCGCAGGATCTTTCCTTGCTCTGCTGTAGTCAGCAATTTATCAATTTCAGTCATAACCTGACTGGACTTTTCTTTAATAAAATCAGACGTTAACGACTCCACATCATGCTCGGGATAATCGATATTCACTTCAATATGAGCCAGTGTTTCCACCAATGTATATCGTAGATCACGCAATTTGGAGGACAACTTGCCTTCAACCTGTTTCAATGCAACCGAGAAAGCTCGGTCCGACTTGGAACGAATAAGATCCATGACACCTTCCGCCTGAGACAGGTCAATCCGCCCATTAAGGAAAGCACGCTTCGTGAACTCACCGGGTTCAGCCAGACGAATATCAAGCTGCAACAACAGGTCCATGACCCGTTTAACAGACACTACACCGCCATGCGCACTGATCTCCACCACATCTTCTGTTGTGAACGAGCGCGGTGCTCGCATGACCGTAACCAATACTTCCTCAATCTTTTCCCCATTAACGGGATCTATGATATGACCATAATGAACCGTGTGAGATGCTGCCTGAGTTAAAGGGGTTTTGCTGCGAAAAATCTTTTCCGTCTCCGACACTGCTTCCGGGCCGCTGACCCGGATCACGGCGATACCCGCCTCTCCGACAGCCGTTGATATCGCTGTGATCGTATCACTGATCATGGTTATCTCTCCTTGCTCTATTTTAAATTGCCGTCCCTCTGAGGACGCCATATCCATTTTCAAATCTATTAATGTTATATCATATGACATGCTGCTTATCGTATTAAGTCCACTCTTTACTTGTTCTACGCACCTTATCAAATTGCTTCTGTACGAAAAAAGCAATGGCTTCTGCACCGGGCAGGAAGCCATTGCGTCTTCAATTTCGTGTTATTTCGTCGTAATAACCACACGCCGATTAGGCTCCTCGCCCTTACTTAACGTCTTAATCTGCGGGTGATTTTGCAGTTTTGCATGGATGACTTTTCGTTCGAGCGGAGGCATTGGTTCCAGTACAACTTCCTTACCGGTACGGATTGCTTGTCCAGCCAACCGTTCAGCCAGATCCTCCAGTGTCTTCCGCCGACGTTGACGGAAATTCTCCGCGTCGAGCACAATTCGAACGAAGCTTTCCGAATATCGGTTCGCTACAATGTTCGTTAGATACTGAAGCGCATCCAGTGTCTGTCCACGTCTACCAATAATCATGCCCAGATCTTCCCCGGCAATATTGAAGATATGTCCATCCCGTTGTTTTTTGATATGCACTTCAACATCCAGTCCCATACCTGCTGCGACCTCTTTCAAGAAAGCAGCCGCTTCTTCATAGGGATTTTTAGCTGCAACATCCTCGAGTAATGCATCTACTTCAGACTTGTATGCAGCTGGTTTGATCGGCTGTGGAACAACTTCAGGTACAGGCAATAATTTCACTTCAACTTTGGCCGCCCTCACCCCGAACAAACCCAGGAATCCTTTTGACGGCTGCTCTAACACTTGTATCTCGACCTTGTCCCGACTTACGCCAAGCTCGGTCAATCCTTGGTTTACAGCATCTTCAACGGTTTTTCCTGACGTAATGACTTTGGTCATTTCGATTTTTTGGCCCCTTTCGACCCTTTTCCAGATACGGTCGCTTTGCCACCGTTTTTGCGTTTAGCTCCATTTTTGGAAGAGCTATTCTGCTTCACGTTGACCTCAGCCACGATTTTATCATTATTCCGGTAAAGGAAATAGTTTTGCACGATCGTGTAGATGTTACTGTAGAACCAGTACAGCGGAAGTGCTGACGGGAACTGATAAGACATCACGAAGATCAAAATCGGGTACACCCACAGCATAAACTGCATCGGACCCACTTGCTGTGCAGGGTTCATACGCATCATCATCCATGTTTGAATGAATGTTGTGATGGCAGCCAGCACTGGCAAAATAAACAGGTGATCGGGTGATCCGAGCTGGAGCCACAAGAAATCATGCGTTCTCAGACTGGAGTTTCCGTAAATTGAGTTATAAAGTGCGATGTAAATCGGCATCTGAATGATAAGTGGCAGACAACCGGCCATCGGATTAACTTTGTTCTCCTGGAACAACTTCATCGTTTCTTGCTGAACTTTCTCAGGTGTATCTTTAAACTTGGCTTGAATCTCCTTCAGCTGCGGCTGAATGGCCTGCATAGCTTTGGAGCTACGGACTTGTTTCATTGTTAGTGGTAAAATCAATGTCCGTACAATAAGCACCATCACGAGGACGGCCAGTCCATATTCACCTTTGAACCAGTTGGCGAATGTATCCAGCGCCAGTGAGAACCAGTACACAACATTGGCTTGCCAAAAAGAATCACTATTCTTTAGATCTTCCGTAGTAACCCCGGCTCCTTGTGGAGTACATCCGGCGAGCACAGTGACCATTGCAATGACTGCAATGAGGAGAATCCACTTCCCCTTTGATGTCTTCAATCGCGACACTTCATAACCCCTCTCTTAACCAATCCATTCCATCGTAAAATCATACCATAATTAGGAGGACAAATAAACCGAAGCTTACCGCTTGCTCGACTTCAAAAGAGAGCCCTTTCGCATCGCATGTAGCAGGCTTTTTTCCATTTCCTTATAGGGCATGTCCAGTGCACCTTTTCTGACGATAAAAATCAGATCCATCTGCGTGACGATTTCATGCTCATGATGACGAACAATTTCCTTGATCATGCGTCTCATCCGGTTGCGTACGACAGCGTTTCCGATTTTCTTGCTGCATGATACGCCGACCCGAAATTGTTCCGTATCTTTACGGCGACAGCCATACACCACGAATTGATGATTGGCAAACGATTTCCCATACCGGTATACGCGACTAAAGTCCGCCCGGTTTCGTAGACGCAGTCTTTTATACACGGCGCTTCTCCTTGCTCTTCTCCACCAATGTTATTGACGGAGGCCTCATTACTGATTTAGTATAGGCTTTCTTGAATGACGGTAAACCGCCTTGGCGACAACTTCATTTGGGATGATTGTTAATCAGCTACTTGAACTGATCCGCATTCATTCGGGATGAATGTTGATTGGCCATTTAAACCTATCAACGATTCATCATTATATAAGGTAAGTTTTCGAAAAATGGAAAACTCACTCAACATACATCGTGTGTGTTCAGCACTTTTTCGCAGACCATTCAGACCTGATCTGTAGCAGCATCCAGTCTGATTTGAGCTAATTAAGAAAAAAAAGACCACCTCGGTGGTCTTCAATGCATTAAGCACTCAGGTTTTTACGGCCTTTAAGGCGACGTGCGGCCAAAATTTTACGGCCGTTGCTCGTGCTCATTCTTTTCCGGAAACCATGAACTTTTTTACGTTTGCTAACGTTCGGTTTGAATGTAGGTCTCAATGTATTGCACCTCCTCACAAGGAAATACTTATGTGATGAATCACTTTCATCTTCACAGAAAACACCTTTATATATTTAACCATGATCACCTGGAAAAGTCAACTGCATGGCGCAAGGCTTCTCCCTCTTTTATATACACTCTTCATCCCATCCATAGTAATGACCACAGTCCGTTCACTTCAATACCAATTTCAAGCCCCGAAGAGAGTCCTGAAAGTTATCCCCAGGCCCCGATCAGATGACCATATTTCAGCATTTATAGTTATCCACACCCTCCAATACCCGTTATCATCTTTATTACATCCTGTTTAAAGTTATTCACATGTGGATAATGATTATAGGCTATTACTATCGTCGAATTCTAAACAGGTTGTATCCGCTTCAATTAAGGTTTACAAGCTTTTGAGAAAGGTGTAGGATAAAAATCACATCTTGTATACAAGTATATGGATGAAGCCGATTTACTTATCCGCCTTTAGTAGTCCTTTGAAAAAAACATTAGCCGTTAGCTTGTAGCTACAGACTATGGATTGAACTGAATGTCCAGTCCGCAAAATAGTTATGCTATGATCAGTAATGAACTGATTACTTATTAATAGGAGCGTTAGCCATATGTTATTTCCTTCTTCCTGGCTCCAAGGGGCTTCCCGTGGTGAAGCCATTGCCTGCGAATTAAGGCTGCGGATCATCAGCGGTACCCTTCGACCTGGAGAGATTTTGTCGGAAAACCGAATTGCGGCTGATTTTGACAGCAGTCGTTCACCTGTCCGTGAAGCGTTACGAACATTGTCCAATGAAGGACTTATTCGACTTGAACGTATGGGGGTCGTTGTCATTGGACTACGAATCAAGGATGTTGAAGAATTGTATGATGTCCGTTTCCTGATTGAAAGTTTTGTGCAGCAGCGACTTGCTGGTGATGTCCCAGAATCATTAATCACCCAGCTGCGTAACGTGATCGACAAAATGCAACTTGCTGGACGGCATCAGGACGCCGTCGAATTCGCCTATCAGGATCTCGTTTTCCATGAAACGATCATTGAAGCTGCTCAGCATTCCCGTATTTCACATCTATGGAAGAGTATTCGATATGTTGTGATGACCGTTATGCTGCTCACAACGCGCAGAGTATTTGTTCAAGGTGAGCAGAAAGTAAGCGCTGTAATTGAGAAACACCGTTTGCTCGTTGAAGCACTTGAATCAGGTGACAAGGTACTCATTCAGGCTGGAGTCCGCACATATTTCCAAGATTCTGGCAAAACTCTGCACCAAAGCTTTGATTCCTAATGGGTGCAAGGCGTTTGCAATCATATCCGTCGTGAATGATTGCGCCTTAACTTGTCGACAAGTATACAAAATGCGATTTTGTTTTAAATTTGGGCATGATAAAACTACATTTTTCGCCAACACCTTCTGCGGTACTGGTACACATTTAATTGTTGACGATAATTTCACTTGTAAGCGTTCTATATCAGAAATAAAGGAGCACACAACATCATGAGCACTCTTTTTGGACTATCCCACAACGCAACATTATTGGTTTGGACGTTAATTGCGATCGTTTTTCTGATCGTTTTGATCTCCAAGTATAAATGGAATCCCTTTATCACTCTGCTGTTGTCCGCATTAATGCTCGGTTTGCTTACAGGCATGAAACCTGCCGATGTGATCTCTTCCATTACCGGGGGACTTGGCGGCACACTTGGAACCATCGCAATTGTTATTGCTCTCGGTACAATGCTTGGTAAGATGATGGCCGAATCTGGTGGTGCCGAGCGCATTGCAACTACATTGGTTGATCGGTTCGGTGTGAAACGTGTGCACTGGGCCATGATGATCGTTGGATTTATCGTGGGTATTCCCGTTTTCTTCGAAGTTGGCGTGATTTTGATGATCCCCATCATTTTTACCGTTGCACGTAAAACCAACATGTCTTTGTTGCAGATTGGTATTCCCATTTTGGCGGGTCTGTCGACTGTACACGGTTTGGTCCCACCCCACCCAGCGCCAATGATAGCGATTGAAGCCTTCAGCGCGGATCTGGGTAAAACCATTTTGTACTCCCTTATTGTTGGTATTCCTACAGCGATTATTGCAGGTCCTTTGTTTGGTAAGTTTATTGGAAAAAGAATACACACCGAACCGCCAGCAGAACTGGCTGAACAATTCGCAACCAAAACAAACAGCAACATGCCTGGGTTTGGTATTACCCTGTTTACCATATTGCTGCCGGTTATTTTGATGCTGATTGGTTCCATAGCAAGCATCATTGACCCAAATGCCACGAGCGGTTTCACCGTTTTCAGTGAATTTATCGGTCATGAGATCATTGCTTTGCTCATTTCAGTTGTATTTGCCCTCTTTTCACTCGGCTTTGCACGTGGATTCACCAAACACGATATTTCCCGTTTCACCAGTGAGTGTCTGGCGCCTACGGCGACCATCATTCTCATTATTGGTGGAGGCGGTGCCTTCAAACAGGTATTGATCAATAGTGGTGTAGGTAACGCCATTGCTGAAGTCGCTACCCATGCCAACATCAACGTGATCCTGTTTGCCTGGCTTGTCGCTGGGCTCATTCGTGTAGCTACCGGTTCAGCAACCGTAGCCATGACAACAGCCGCCGGTATTGTCGCTCCAGTGCTTGCACTAACACCAGGGGCCAATATTGAGCTGGTTGTACTCGCCACAGGTGCGGGGTCACTCATCTTGTCTCATGTAAACGATGCGGGATTCTGGATGATCAAAGAATTCTTTAATATGAGCGTTTCCCAGACATTGAAAACGTGGACCGTTATGGAAACACTATTATCTGTAGTGGGACTGATCTTTATTTTGCTCCTGAGTACAGTGGTATAAATGGAGTATCTATAGTAGAAAGAAATTAAAATCTCATCGCTTTCTGGAGAAAGAAGGATTAAATACATGAACAACTATATGATTGGGATCGATATTGGTACCACCAGTACCAAATCCGTATTATTTACCGAGCAAGGCTCTGTCGTCAGTACCTCAACGCAGGAATACCCTTTGTATACCCCGGCACCCGATGTTGCCGAGCAGGACCCTGAAGAGATTGTGCAAGCAGCCCTCCGCTCTGTGCGAGGAGTTATGGATCAGAGTGGTGTTGCTGCCGAGCAGATCCTGTTTGTATCCTGTAGCTCGGCTATGCATAGTGTCATTGCCATGGGACAGGATAATAAACCCTTAACCCGTTGCATCACCTGGGCGGATAATCGAAGTGCAGCTTGGTCTGCCAAGCTGCAAGAGAATGGATTGGGCCATCGCATTTATCTGCGCACAGGTACACCGATCCATCCCATGTCACCGCTGACCAAATTAATGTGGCTGCGCCACGATGAACCTGAACTTTTTGAGAGTACCGCCAAATTTATTTCGATTAAAGAATATCTGTTCTTCCGTCTATTCGGACAATATGTCGTCGACCATTCCATCGCTTCCTGCACAGGTTTGCTCAATCTGGAACAACTGGACTGGGACGCAGAGGCCCTTGAGGTTGCAGGCATTACACCCGACCATCTCTCGAAGCTTGTACCTACAACACATATATTAGAAGGAATGAATCACGAATCGGCTGAAAAAATGGCTCTCTCCCCCTCCACGCCCTTTGTTATTGGCGCAAGTGATGGGGTTTTATCCAATCTCGGCGTGAACGCCATTGAACCTGGTGTTGTCGCAGCAACCATCGGAACCAGCGGGGCCATTCGCACTGTCGTGGACCGTCCGGTTACCGATCCCAAAGGTCGAACCTTCTGTTATGCCCTCACAGAGAATCTTTGGGTCATTGGTGGACCTGTGAATAACGGTGGCATGCTGTTTCGTTGGGTGCGGGATGAATTCGCCGCGTCTGAAGTGGAGACAGCGAAACGACTTGGCATCAATTCCTATGATGTACTGACCAAAATTGCCGAACGTGTCCGGCCGGGATCGGAAGGACTTCTGTTTCATCCGTACCTTTCGGGCGAACGTGCCCCTTTATGGAATCCGGATGCCCGTGGCTCCTTTTTTGGCTTAACACTCCATCACCAGAAAGAGCATATGATTCGTGCTGTCCTGGAAGGGGTTATTTTCAACCTATATACGGTACTGCTCGCCATGGAAGAACAGATTGGGCAACCTACCTCCATTCAAGCCACCGGTGGGTTTGCACGCTCTCCTCTCTGGCGCCAGATGATGTCTGATATCTTCAATCAGGAAGTGGTTGTACCCGAGAGCTTCGAAAGTTCCTGTCTGGGTGCCGTCGTGCTTGGTTTGTACGCTACAGGGCGGATCCAATCGCTTCATGCCGTTTCTTCCATGGTCGGTACAACGCATCGGCATACCCCTATCAAAGAGAATGCTGTACTCTACCAAGAGCTGCTGCCCATCTTTATTCGGATTTCTCGCAAACTGGAAGAGGAATACGCAGATATCGCTGAATTCCAGCGTAAGATGTCCCTTCCCCGTCTCTAAATCATCAATCCATACTTCGTCTCCGCACCAAAAAAAGAGGGTGTCCTCTAAAACCAAAAATCGGTTTTAGAGGACACCCTCTTTTGCTATACACGCATAATCTATCCTTTGATTTCATATTATACATTTATACACTTCAACCTCCATATTCGAGTATCAGCTTACCTCTTGATCCTGATAATTCTCATTACATATGTCTCAAAATGAAGTCATCTATGTCCATTATTCTTATACATTGCCATCACAGAATTACCATCTGCTCAGAAAATACACCACTGATCTTGTTCAATTAAAAGCATGAGTTTACTCCCCCTCTCCGGCTCCCATCCAGATACTGAATTCGTCGCTTTCACCATCGCCCCATTGGCAAGAAAAACACGAGGGTGAGAGGTCACTCTTTTTCCGATCTCAATCATGCTCCATTTTCACTTCACGGTTATCCACAGACAGGTTATTCACAAACGAAGAATACTTTTACACACAATTTGGCATCATTTGACGGATAACCTGTGTATAAGACATTTTTGGTTTTTAGGTCATTCTGTCGAAAATTAAACAGTTTATAAACAATATATTGTGTTGTGACTAAAAATTATACACAAGTTATTGAATTTGTGGATAAAATCACGCGATACGTTGAAATGCGGGGTTTCTTTTGCTATGATTGTATTACTTTTGGATGTGAATATGTGATCTGACCCATAATATTATCAACAGCCTGTGGATAAAGTTGTGAACAATTTTCCGTTGTTCATACTTTTTTTGTTTTCGACCTGCGGGGGTTTGGGGATAAATTCAACAATATATCTCGTATTTCGACACTGCATCATGGCTTAAGCCACACTTGGAACATGTAAAAGGAGTGACAGTCT